>NZ_CP014944.1:2400000-3600000 GCF_001767295.1 Colwellia sp. PAMC 20917 | reverse complement strand
GCCTGTTGATCAGTATGCCAATATAAACTTGGCGTAATAGTTGAAGCAGGAACATTGTGATGTTTTTCTAACCAGCGGACAACTTTTTCTTGGGTAACCCTTACATCGCCTTCTTGAACTAAATACAGCTCTGTACGATTACATGTTGATAAAATAGCCGCTTCACGACATTCTACGTTTCCAAGTAATTCAGTTAATGCCACACTTAAATTGTCGGGATTAAAAGAGATTTTTTCTCTCACGGCAACAGGGGCAGTTTTGTGATTGATTCCAACAGCAACTATAGACATAACGGAACGATTCAGCCTTTTTAAGACGATTAATATAAGAAATAAAAATTATCGATAGCAATTTTTTTTCCATTAATCTTTTTATTAACGACATTATTAATCAAGTTTTATAAAAAACCTATGATCTATGATAAATAATGATGTTAATTTTACGAAAAATCGCAGAAAATTAAAAGCATCAAATACGCGATAACGCAATATTATGGCGATTAACTCAATAATAATGGTTTATATGAATAAAATTACCTTATCGCTGCCACTCTTTTTCAGTTTTTTACTGATATTTCTATCTGGTTGTAGTTCTTTAACGAATAACCATCAGCAAATTACTGAACATCAAAACATTACCGAGCGCACTAAAAAGCTCACAGCAATGTCGAATTGGAAAATAAAAGGGAAAATGGGCATAATTAGCCCTAATGAGCGTCATAGCTTAACATTAAATTGGCATTACCAAGGAGATAAAAATCGCCAGATGCTAAATTTAACCACAGTGCTAGGTATTCAAGTTTTTACTTTAGAGTCGGTCAATAATATGCATGTTATTAATGTCGATGGTGAGCGCTACCAAAGCCCTGATTTAAACACCCTGCTTGCTTCGCTAACAGGTTTTACATTACCGACACACGCGATGACTTTCTGGTTAAAAGGCTTACCATATTTAGCTAATAATAAAATAACGTATAATGAAACAACAAAATTACCCCAAACACTGACCAGCTACTCTGATGAAAAAAAATGGTTTATTAAGTATAGTGGCTATCAACAAGTAGACCAATATCAACTAGCAACGAAGTTCACCATAAAACAAGATAACATCACCATTAAAATTAATGTTCATCAATGGGACGTGACAAGTAATGACTCAGACTAACCAGCAATTTCAGAGTTTTCCTGCACCGGCAAAGCTTAATTTATTCCTCCATATTATTGGTCAACGCAACGACGGCTATCATCAGTTAGAAACTATTTTTCAATTTTTAGATCACAGCGACACCATAGAAATAAGGAAGACTCAGGATAATAATATTGAATTACTCACGCCGATTGATGGTGTATTACATGAAGATAACTTAATTGTAAAAGCAGCTCGGTTACTGCAAAGCCACCTACTAAAAAGTTCGACTACTTTTAATAACGTATATTTAGGTGCACAAATAAAAATAACAAAAATTCTCCCTATGGGAGGTGGCTTAGGTGGCGGGTCATCCAACGCCGCCACTATTTTATTGGCATTAAATACTCTGTGGCAGGCCAATTTGTCTAACACAGAGCTAGCAAAACTTGGCCTATCACTGGGCGCTGACGTACCGATTTTTATTCATGGTTTTGCTGCTTTTGCTGAGGGTGTTGGTGAAGAACTCACTGCTGTTTATCCTCAAGAAAGCTGGTTTTTAGTCAGTAAACCTGATGTCAGTATTTCTACTGCCAGTATTTTTACTGATGCTGACTTAACTCGCAATACGGCAAAAGTTAATTTAAATGATGATATTAGTAAGTTAGACATAGACTTATGCCACAATGACTGCCAGACGTTAGTAATAAAAAAGTATCCCGAGGTTGCCAAGTTACTGGCTTGGTTGGTAGAATACGCCCCGTCTCGAATGACTGGTACCGGAGCGTGTATTTTTTCTCGTTTTGATACTGAGCAAGAGGCTTGTCGCATCCAGTCATTACTTCCTAATGGAATAATTTCTTTTGTGGCAAAAGGTGTCAATACATCTCCATTACGCAATGCTATTAACAACTTAATAACATTGCAAACAGAAAATGCAGAATATTAATACCATTGAGAATTTATTTTCATAAAAATGCCAAGAACCACTGGAAAAAATTTAATAATTTGCTGATAGTAAACTCAAGGTTTACTAATAGCGTAACTTAAAATGTCAATAGTTTCCGAGGAACTGACCGTGCCTGACATGAAAATATTTACGGGTAATGCCACCCCTGAACTGGCCAAGAAAGTAGCTGATCGCTTGTATATGACTTTAGGCGATGCCAAAGTCGGTAGTTTTAGCGACGGTGAAATCAGTGTTGAAATTAACGAAAACGTGCGCGGTGCGGATGTTTTTATTATTCAATCAACTTGTGCGCCAACCAATAATAACCTAATGGAATTAATTGTGATGATTGACGCATTACGACGAGCATCTGCTGGTCGTATTACTGCCGTTATTCCATACTTTGGTTATGCTCGCCAAGATAGACGTGTACGTAGTGCTCGTGTACCAATTACTGCGAAAGTTGTCGCTGACTTTTTATCAAGTGTTGGTGTTGACCGAGTATTAACGGTTGACCTACACGCTGAGCAAATTCAGGGTTTCTTCGATGTACCGGTAGATAACGTATTTGGCACACCTATTTTACTTGAAGATATGCTTTCTCGTGATCTAGATAACCCGATTGTAGTTTCTCCTGATATTGGTGGTGTTGTTCGCGCTCGTGCCGTAGCTAAATTACTCAATGAAGCCGATCTTGCTATCATCGATAAGCGTCGTCCAAAAGCCAATGTTGCACAAGTTATGCACATTATTGGTGATGTTGCTGACCGCGACTGTATCATTGTCGACGACATGATAGATACTGGTGGCACATTAGCAAAAGCGGCTGAAGCATTAAAAGCACATGGCGCTAAACGCGTTATTGCTTATGCTACTCATCCAGTTCTTTCAGGTAATGCTGCGCAAAACCTAAGAGATTCTGTTATTGATGAGTTAGTGGTAACAGATTCAATACCACTTACCGACGAAATTAAAGCGCTTGGTATTGTTCGTCAACTTACTTTAAGCGGTATGTTGTCTGAAGCGATTCGCCGTGTGTGTAACGAAGAATCTATTTCAGCAATGTTTGACAGTTAAGCATTTACTGATAAAACAACTTCATAAATAATAAAGCCCCGAGTCATCTTTTGACTCGGGGCTTTTTTATTTAACACAACACTGGAGCTACGGTCGCTTAATTCTTTTTGTCAGACGTTGACTATTTCTCTAAAACATCCGCTAAAGCCGCTAAACATAAGGTCACATTTTCAGTTCTTGCCGCATAGCCCATTAAACCAATGCGCCATGCTTTACCAGCAAAACCACCTAGGCCAGCGCCAATTTCTAAATTATATTCATTAAGTAAGGTTTCGCGAACAGCTGCATCATCAACGCCTTGAGGAATTAATACCGTATTTAATTGTGGTAAACGGTATTGTTCATCAACAACAAACGCTACGCCTAGTTTTTCTAATCCTGCTTTTAATTTAAGGTGTTGGTTTTTATGGCGTTGCCATGCATTTTCTAAACCTTCATCTTGTAACATCACTAAAGATTCATGCAAAGCATAGAGAGAATTTACCGGTGCCGTATGATGATAACTACGTTTACCTGTACCGCCCCAATAGCCCATAACCAACGATAAATCTAAAAACCAACTGGGTACTGCAGACTTTCTACTTGTTAATTTTTCAACCGCTTTAGTACTGAAGCTAATTGGTGATATGCCGGGCACACACGATAAACATTTTTGACTACCCGAATAAATAGCATCGATTCCCCAATCATCAACCTTTAATTCAACACCGCCTAATGAGGTCACTGCATCGACGATAGAAAGCGCTGAGTTTTCTTGGGCTATGGCACATAAGGCTTTTGCATCAGACAATACACCGGTAGATGTTTCAGCATGAACAAAGGCTAAAAATTTAACATCGCTATTGTCTTTAAAAGCTTGTTTTACTTTATTAACATCGACAGGCGTTCCCCACTCATCGTTTATAACGATGGCTTGAGCCCCGATGCGTTGAACATTTTCCACCATACGCGAACCAAAAACACCATTTACACAAACAATCACTTTTTCGCCTGGTTCCACTAAGTTAACAAAACAAGTTTCCATACCTGCCGAGCCTGGCGCTGAAACCGCCATCGTTAATTCATTCTTGGTTTGAAATGCGTATTGTAGTAATGATTTGATTTCGTCCATCATCTGCACAAACTCTGGATCTAAATGACCTATGGTCGGACGACCTAAAGCAGATAAAACACGAGGTGAAACATCACTAGGACCGGGGCCCATTAAAGTACGAGGAGTTGGATAGAAAGATGTAATTGTCATAGTTAATTCTCTTATCGACATTAGGCATTAGAAGTATGAGGCACATATACCCGCTCATTTTCAGGACGCAGGTTGCTAGAGTGTATTTTGAATGGTAACGGGTCTAACACCTAAATTTCAATAAAAAATTATCTATAACGGCCATTTAGCCCAATGATACCCATAATAAGCAGCCATGATTAATAGGTTATTAATCATATTAACGTTGGATATGTTTAAGTTGAGGTGTTATTATGCCGCGCCTTTTATGATGATTGAATTATTTTTATTGTTGTAAAGGTTCACTGTTGTTTTTGGTCGCAAAAAACAACTCAACTAACTCTTTAATATTAGGTATTAAAAAATGACTGATTTATTTACTTTAGAAGCTGAAGTTCGTACTGACCTAGGGAAAGGTGCGAGCCGCCGCCTACGTCACGCAAACAAAGTTCCTGCAATTTTATACGGTGAAGGCCAAGAGCCGATTTCTTTAACGTTAGAGCACAAAAATGTTTACCGTGCACAACAAGAAGAAGCATTCTACTCTCACGTTTTAACTGTAAACATCGACGGTAAGCCAGTTGAGTGTCTTTTAAAAGACATGCAACGTCATCCGTTCAAGCAACTTGTAATGCATTTAGATTTCTTACGCATTGATGCATCTCATGCAGTTCACGTTAACGCTCCTATTCACTTCCTTAACGAAGAAGAAGCAGAGAAAAAAGGTGGCAACATTACTCACCAGATTAACGAAATTGCGATTAGCTGTTTACCTGCTGACATTCCAGAGTTCATCGAAGTTGATGTTGCTGATTTAGAAGTTGGTCAAACATTGCATTTATCAGACGTTACTTTGCCTAAAGGCGTAACATCTGACGAATTAGCAAAAGGCGAAGATCATGATCAAGCTGTTGTTTCATTAAATGCACCGAAAGGCGTAAGTGAAGAAACTGATGAAGCTGAAGAAATTGAAGCTACTGAATAATCATTAAGTATAAGCTTAAATGACTATTCAACTAGTTGTGGGCCTGGGTAATCCAGGCCCCGAATATACAAAAACTCGTCATAATGCCGGAGTTTGGTTCGTCGAAGAACTTGCTTCTCGCTACAACATCTCCCTCAGACCAGAAAAAAAATATTTCGGACTTTACGGCAAAGGCCTAATAGGTAACGAAGTTGTTCATTTGCTTGTTCCAACAACGTTTATGAATAGAAGTGGTCAGTCTGTAGCGCCTCTTGCAAATTTTTTCCGTATACCCGTCGATAATATCCTTGTTGCTCATGATGAGTTAGACATGGAACCGGGCGTCTGTAAAATTAAAAAGGGTGGCGGACACGGTGGACATAACGGCTTACGCGATATTATTTCGTGTATGGCTAATAACAAAGAATTTTATCGGTTACGCATTGGTATAGGCCACCCAGGTCATAGAGATCGCGTTACCGGACATGTACTTGGCAAAGCACCAGCTATTGACCAAGACAAAATAGATCAAGCGATTGATGAAGCAAGCCGATGTATCGACATCTGGCAAACAGACGATTTAAAGAAAGCTCAAAATCGTTTGCATTCATTCAAGCCGCTATAACTAAACTTTTAAAACAATTTTGCAACACAATTAAGGTATTATCATGGGATTCAAATGCGGTATTGTTGGCTTGCCCAACGTAGGTAAATCAACACTTTTCAATGCATTAACAAAAGCAGGTATTGAAGCAGCTAATTTTCCATTTTGTACTATTGAGCCGAATACGGGTGTAGTACCCGTGCCAGACCCTCGTTTAGATGCATTAGCCAAAATTGTAAACCCTGAGCGCGTTCTAGCAACTACCATGGAATTTGTTGATATTGCAGGTTTAGTGGCTGGCGCTTCGAAAGGTGAAGGTTTAGGAAATAAATTTCTTGCTAACATTCGTGAAACCGATGCCATTGGTCACGTTGTACGTTGTTTTGATAATGACAACATTATTCATGTTGCTAATAAGGTTAGCCCTAGTGATGACATAGAAGTGATCAATACTGAGCTGGCTTTGTCTGATATGGACACAGCAGAACGAGCAATTTTTCGCTTAGCGAAGAAAGCCAAAGGTGGCGATGCGGACGCTAAATTTGAAATGCCGGTATTAGAAAAGATATTAAAGCATGTTGAAGAAGGACATATGATACGTTCTTTAACATTGTCTAAAGAAGAAAAAGCCGCGGTAGACTACTTAAACTTTTTAACACTAAAACCGACCATGTATATCGCGAATGTGAATGATGATGGTTTTGAAAATAATCCTTACCTAGATCAAGTTCAGGCAATTGCTGATGCCGAAGGTGCTATTGTTGTTGCTGTTTGTGCTGAAATTGAAAGCGAATTGTCTGAAATGGATGATGAAGACCGTGTTGAATTTATGGCTGACCTTGGACTAGAAGAACCTGGGCTTAATCGTGTTATTAATGCTGGTTATTCTTTGCTTCACTTACAAACCTATTTCACGGCAGGTGTAAAGGAAGTACGTGCATGGACAGTAAAGCAAAATGCTACGGCTCCACAAGCTGCGGGTGTTATTCATACCGACTTTGAAAAAGGCTTTATTCGCGCAGAAGTTATCGCCTATGATCACTTTATCGAATTTAATGGCGAGTCAGGGGCTAAAGAGGCCGGTAAATGGCGTTTAGAAGGTAAAGAGTACCGTGTTAAAGATGGTGATGTGGTTCACTTCAGATTTAACGTGTAATGTTTACGCTTTAACGCGAATAAATTAAATAGTAAAAGGAGCTTCGGCTCCTTTTTTGTCTTTCAAAATAAGTTATTACCCGTCATTTAAATGTAAAAGAATGACTGCAAAAGAAAAAGATATAAATAAAAAACAATGAAAACAATAGACTACTTAATTTAAAAAATTTAAAAATATCTTGTTTTATTTCTAAAATATACCACAATTATCATAATACCAATCTGATATAAGTTGAAATTATCAACGTCAGACCAACAACCTATTACTTTAATAAACAATAAAAAGGCAGACCATGAAAAAAACACTCCTACTTGCTAGCTTAATTGCCGCTTCAGTAACTTTTGCCCCTGTGACTAAAGCCGATAATATATCTCTTCGTATTTGTGAATACGTTGCGGCCAATGATAAGAACCGCTTACGTTCATTTATGAAACAAAATAAATTAAAAATTCGTACACTTTTTGGTAGTATCGAATGTAACGGCCAAAATTTATTAGTTTTTGCTGCATCTAATAGCGCTTTAGAAACAGGTGAATTTATTATTGGTAAAGTTCCTTCAAAAGAAGTGGCTAAACATATCGCCGAGATTGGTAAATACTCAAAACATTTAGAAGAAGAAGCAAAAGAACGCGTAAAATAATCATTATTTGATATCTACGGTTCTTTAAAATAAAGCAAGAACTTAGCGTTCTTGTTTTTATTTTAAAGAGATTGCGCTTTCCTAGAATATTAAACGCCCAATTTGTAGACTAAACAAGCAAACAGAAAGAAATTAGCATTTATTATAAAAAAACGGTTGACGTAGCCTAAGCAGATTTGCATAATACGCGCCACTTGCTGAGAGGCAATACGGAAAGGCTACATAGCTCAGCTGGTTAGAGCACATCACTCATAATGATGGGGTCCCAGGTTCAAATCCCGGTGTAGCCACCATTTAACTCTTAGTAGTGAACGTAGTATTAGAAGAAATGCGGGTTTGGCGGAATTGGTAGACGCGCTGGATTTAGGTTCCAGTATCGAAAGATGTGAGAGTTCAAGTCTCTTGACCCGTACCATTCTAACTAACATTTATCATCATGATATTTGTTAGAAAGTAAGTAACATTGCAGGGGTATAGCCAAGCGGTAAGGCAGCTGGTTTTGATCCAGTCATTCAGAGGTTCAAATCCTCTTACCCCTGCCACTTTCTTGTTTAACATTCCTTTTTTAAAACTCAATCAGTCTTTATTAAAACTAATATTAAACATAATAAGTGTCATATTTACTTGTTATTTAGAATACCTACAGGGGTATAGCCAAGCGGTAAGGCAGCTGGTTTTGATCCAGTCATTCAGAGGTTCAAATCCTCTTACCCCTGCCACTTTATTGTTTAAGATTCCTTTTTTTAAAAGTAATTAATCTTTATTAAAAAAGTAGTAAACATTACTGAGTGACATAATAATTATTTGATTTATCTACAAGGCTATTAACGCTTAGTAGTGTTAGAAGTAATGCGGGTTTGGCGGAATTGGTAGACGCGCTGGATTTAGGTTCCAGTATCGAAAGATGTGAGAGTTCAAGTCTCTTGACCCGTACCATTCTAATTAACAGATATCATCATGATAGTTGTTAGAAAATAAGTGACATTACAGGGGTATAGCCAAGCGGTAAGGCAGCTGGTTTTGATCCAGTCATTCAGAGGTTCAAATCCTCTTACCCCTGCCATTATTTTCAAATCTTACTTTAAACACCCAATACATATTATCTTGAGACTTAATCTCTTACTGCATTGAAAAATTTCTTTTAAGACCCATTTACACTTCAACTTATACACCACAAGCGTAAGCTAAAGCCTTATTTTTTAAAAAAGGTATCTTATTAGCCATAGTCAGCCCTAGGTTTCGAAAGAGTTTAATAGCTGGTGATGGGTGGCTAAACGTTGCATACAGTGAATCCATCGTCGTCATCATCAATAGATTGTCTATTCGTCGCTTAGCTTCGTAACGTGATAAAACCTCAGGCAAGTGCCAACACTCATTATTACCAATCGCACTGGCTATGACGGTTTGTAAGGCCTTAACATCTTTAAAGCCAAGATTTACTCCCTGCCCTGCCATGGGGTTAATGGTGTGCGCTGCATCACCTAATAATAATACTCGATCTTTTTGATAGGTATTAGCATGTCGACGAGTCAGTGGAAATGCCCCTTTATTAATAACCTTTATTTGACCTATTCGTTGTGGAAATTTTTCAATGATTTCACTTTGTAGTTGTTCATTAGATAAAGCCGACAACCTTTTTATCTCGTTTTTTTGATGATACCAAACCAAGGAAGCATAACCACCTAATTGACTTTCTCCTGGCAGGGGTAAGAAAGCCATAGGGCCAGTCTGAAAAAATTGTTGCCAGGTAATATCTTGTTGTAAATGTTGAGTTTCAACATTAATAAGCATTGCTGATTGCTGATAATCCCAACCCGTTATACCTATATTAGCTAGTTTTCTTACTTGTGAATGAGCGCCATCAGCCGCAATTAATAATTGAGTGGTAATTTGTTCTATTTCGCCACACTCTTTTTCAGCCGATTTAATTGCCAAGCTTACTGCTATTTCATTTTGATGTTCAATAAAGCTTTCTAATCTCGCTGGTGCAAATAAAGTCACTTTGCTGTGAGTTTTAATTTGCTGCCATAAGGCAAGCTGAACTAAGCGATTTTCAATAATATGGCCAAGATGAGATTGCCCAATGTCATCGGCGTTAAACTCGGTATAACTTGCCTGATTTTCCCAAACACCTAATCGTTTATAAGGACACATTCGCCATTGTTTTAATTGTGGCCAAGCGCCCAATTGTGTCAACAAATGCTCAGAAGCAAGCGATATAGCTGAAACACGTAAATCTAGTGCTTGTGTTTCATTAAAACAGACGGGTTGCTTTGATTCGACAATAGCCACAGTTAACCCTAAGTTTGCCAAAGATAACGCACTAGCCGCGCCAACCATACCACCACCGACAACTACACAATCAAAATTGCTCATAAAATTTACACTTTTTATTTAATGATTCTTCAAAGTTATTCTAACCAACCTATATCAGTTATACGAATATTATTAATGGTTGCGGGCAATAATTGAAATCAGATAGACCCGCGCCACTTAAAGTTGAATCGGGTACTGGCGTCAAGCGTCAAGAAGGAGTAAAATATGCATCCTTAAATTGAACTAACTGTGAAGCAATAAATTTCATGTTAGTGTGTCTAAATTTTTAAATATTTAATGAGTGGAAAGTTAATGAGTAAAAAGCTATATATCAAAACTTGGGGTTGCCAAATGAACGAGTATGACTCGCAGAAAATGGCGGAATTATTAGACTCAACGCATGGTTTTGTATTGGCTGAAGAAGCTGAAGATGCTGATGTCATCTTATTAAACACTTGTTCTATACGCGAAAAGGCACAAGAAAAGGTTTTTCATCAGCTAGGGCGTTGGAAACATCTAAAAGACAATAAACCTGGTTTATTAATTGGTGTTGGTGGCTGTGTTGCTTCTCAAGAGGGTGATGCTATTCGCCAGCGTGCGCCTTATGTTGATATGGTATTTGGTCCACAAACATTGCACCGCCTGCCTGAAATGATCCAACAAGTTACTGGTGATCATAATCCTGTTGTTGATGTTAGCTTTCCTGAAATTGAAAAGTTTGATCGTCTTCCTGAACCTAAAGCTGATGGCGCTAGCGCTTTTGTGTCGATTATGGAAGGCTGTAGTAAATACTGTACCTTCTGTGTTGTACCTTACACTCGTGGTGAAGAAGTCAGTCGTCCACTTGACGATGTATTATATGAAATAGCTCAACTTGCTGCACAAGGTGTACGTGAAGTTAATTTATTAGGACAAAACGTTAATGGCTATCGTGGTATTACGCACGATGATGAAATTTGTCGCTTTTCAGAATTATTGCGTTTGGTTGCTACTGTTGATGGCATTGACCGTATTCGCTATACAACATCACATCCGATTGAATTTACCGATGATATCATTGAGGTTTACAAAGACGTTCCTGAGTTAGTGAGTCACCTACATTTACCGGTACAAAGTGGCTCAGATAGAATTTTAACGCAAATGAAACGTGGTCATACTGCATTAGAATATAAGTCACAAATTAGAAAATTAAAGAAAGCACGTCCAGATATTTGCATGAGTTCAGACTTCATTATTGGTTTTCCTGGTGAGTCAGATGCTGATTTCCAAGCAACAATGGATTTAATTAAAGCGGTAGATTTCGATTTAAGCTTTAGTTTTATTTACAGTGCGCGCCCTGGTACACCAGCAGCAGATATGATTGATGATATTTCTGATATCACTAAAAAAGAACGTTTAAAAGTACTTCAAGACCAAATTACCCATCAAGCATTACGTATTGCACGTCAAATGTTGAATACGGAACAGCGTATCCTTGTTGAAGGTCCTTCAAAGAAAAATCCGATGGAATTACGCGGTAAAACAGAAAATAACCGCACAGTTAACTTTGTTGCTCCTCACACGGTCATTGGTCAATTTGTTGATATTAAAATTACTGATGTTTATGCTAACTCGCTGCGCGGTGAATTAGTGCGCGAAGAAAGTGAAATGGGCTTACGCATTGCGTATTCTCCACAAGACATCCTAGCCAACAGTCATCATACGAGCAAAAGTAGTAACATCGATGAGTTAGGTGTTGGTAGTTTTACGCCTTAATGATTAAAACCTTAGCCTATAAAAACGGATATAAATTTGACTACAAGTATTAGCAAACAATTTGACTTAACACCGCTTGATAATAATCGCCTAGCGAACTTATGCGGTTCAATGGACGATAACTTGAAAACCATTGAACGTCGCCTTGGTGTTAAAATAAGTTACAGCAGCAATGCATTTAAAGTGATGGGTGAACCCGCAAATTGTGAAGCCGTCATTGTCTTGCTTAAGAATTTATATATTGAAACAGCAACCGTAAAAAATGAGCTAAAAGAGATCACAGAAAAAATGGTCCATCTTGCTATTTTAGACGCTAAGGTGCTTGAGCAAGAACCCACTAAAGTTGATGTTGACTTCGACAAGTTAGTGACTATAAAAACCAAACGTGGTGTCGTCAAGCCTCGTAATCCAAACCAACAAAGTTATGTACATAACATTATGAGTAATGATATTAGCTTTGGCGTTGGTGTTGCGGGTACGGGTAAAACCTATTTAGCCGTTGCTTGTGCTGTTGAAGCTCTAGAAAAACAAGAAGTTAGACGAATTCTGTTAACACGCCCAGCCGTTGAAGCGGGTGAAAAATTGGGATTCCTTCCAGGTGATTTATCACAAAAAGTGGACCCTTACCTGCGCCCATTATACGACGCACTCTTTGAAATGCTGGGTTTTGAAAAAGTTGAAAAGCTTATCGAGCGCAATGTCATTGAGATTGCTCCTCTTGCCTATATGCGCGGCAGAACATTAAATGATGCTTTTATAATTCTTGATGAGAGTCAAAATACGACCGTAGAACAAATGAAAATGTTTTTAACCCGTATTGGCTTTAATGCCCGTGCTGTTATCACCGGTGATATCACCCAAGTAGATTTACCACGTGGTGCTAAATCAGGATTACGTCACGCGATTGAAGTACTTGACGATATTCCAGGCATTAGTTTCAACTACTTTGAATCAAAAGATATTGTCCGCCACCCGGTTGTGGCAAGAATTGTTGATGCATATGATGCTTTTGAACAAAAAGAAAAACGTTTAAAAGATGAAAAAAGAAATAAAGCGGCACTTGATGCTATGGCTAATCAATAGTGGCAACACTACTCGATCTTCAACATGCTTGTGATGCCAAAAATTTACCCAGCAATGAACAGTTTCAATCTTGGGTAAATATCGCTTTAAATAATGATAAAACGGATTTTGAACTTACCATTCGTCTCGTTGACGTTAAAGAAAGCCAGTCTCTGAACTTACAGTATCGTGGAAAAGATAAACCGACCAATGTTTTATCATTTCCTTTTGAGGTACCAGCAGAAATTGAACTAGACTTACTCGGTGATTTAGTGATTTGTGCTGACATCGTCGCCCAAGAAGCCAATGAACAGCACAAAGCCCTGCATAATCACTGGGCTCATATGGTGATTCATGGCTGCTTACATTTATTAGGTTACGATCATATTGATGAGGTTGAAGCCACAGAAATGGAAGCACTGGAAACAAAATTACTTAAAGCACTCGATATATCTGATCCTTATATTATAAATGAATAAATTTATCCTTTATAATTCATAGATAAATAACCACTTACTACTTGAATTTACTTTCGATTGATTAGAAAATAAGCAACAAGTTAACCTTACAGGAAATAAATAAGCTCTATGAGCGATGACCACCCCCACTCTAGCAACGGCTCTGCAAATCGATCGATACTTGATAAAATAGTACAGGTCTTTACCGGAGAGCCCAAAAGTAAAGACGAATTGGTTGATGTATTAAATGACGCTGAAGACCGCGACTTAATAAAACCAGAAACCAAGTTAATGATCCAAGGTGTATTAGAAGTTTCTGATATGCGAGTGCGTGATATTATGATCCCAAGATCGCAAATGGTCACGCTTGATATCAACGATCCGATTGAACATTCTTTACCGATCATCTTAGAGTCTGGTCACTCTAGATTTCCTGTTATTAACGACGATATTGATCACATTGAGGGGATTTTACTCGCTAAAGATCTGCTCGCTTACGGCTTTGGTCAACAAGAAGAATGCATCATAGCCAAAATAATTCGTCCATCGATTATTGTTCCAGAAAGTAAAAGAGTTGAACCGTTATTACAAGAGTTTCGTTCGCAGCGTTATCATATGGCAATTGTTGTTGATGAATATGGTGGCGTTTCTGGTGTTGTCACCATTGAAGATATTCTTGAATTAATTGTTGGTGAAATTGAAGATGAAACAGATGATGAAATTGAACTAGATATTAAGTATCTTGCCGGTAATGTTTATCAAGTTAAGGCATTAACAGAGCTTGATGACTTCAATGAATATTTTAATACTGAGTTTGATGGCAACGATGCCGATACGATTGGTGGTGTAGTGTTACATCAATTTGGCCATATGCCTAAAAAAGGTGAAATAATGACGATTGGTGATTTTGAATTTAAAGTCACCGCTGGCGATAATCGCCGTATCCAAAGCTTACATATTACGATTCCAAAAGACCATAAAATCAATGGAAAGATAGTCGACTAACCTCAATGGCGATCAAAACACTAGGCACTCGCCTACTAAAGCGACTACGCGACAACTTATTTAATAAGCGTAACTGGCTCAGCTTCATTGCTGGGCTTAGCTTAGTGCTGGCCTACGCACCATTTTCATTATGGTGGCTGATGCTTATTGTGCTGCCGTTATTTCTCTATTCTATTAATGGTACTGATGTAAAAACAGCCACTAAACAAGGTTTCATCTTTGCACTTGGTTGGTTTGGTAGCGGTATTAGTTGGGTGCATGTCAGTATCGATCAATTTGGTGGTTTACCACTATTTTTCTCACTATTATTGATGGTGTTATTGTGTTGTTATTTGGCACTTTATCCAGCACTTGCTTGTTATTTATCAACGAGGTTTGCGCCAAAGAAACAATTCTCACTGTGGTTACTGCCACCCTGCTGGCTTATTTCAGAATATTTACGTGCTAACATCTTGACTGGTTTTCCCTGGCTTTCAATTGGCTATAGCCAAATCGATGGTCCACTAGCGAGTTTTGCACCACTTATTGGTGAAATAGGGATAAGTGCTTTGCTGCTGGTAATCAGTATTGCGGTTATAAATGTTGTAAATAACAGCTATCGCAAGACACATATACTCTTATTGATTGCTGTGTCACTCTCTGCTTATTTATTAACGAATGTTGCTTGGGTAACACCGACCAGCAAAACAATTACCGCTGCTTTAGTACAAGGTAATGTTGAACAATCAATGAAATGGCAGCCCGAAAAAGAGTGGCCCATCCAATTAAAATACCTAGATCACAGCCGAGAAAATTATGATGCTGACATAATTGTTTGGCCGGAGTCAGCAGTAACAGCATTAGAACCCGCTGCACAAGACTTTCTCAGCATGGCCGATAGATCTGCCGCACTCAATGATAGTGCTATTATTACCGGTATTTTAGATTACAAATACCAATCAAAAACCTATTTCAATTCACTGATTGTCATCGGTAAAAAAGAAAGCAACGACGATACTGGGCATTACCGTTATAACCATAGTAACCGCTATTATAAAAACCACCTGCTACCCATAGGTGAATTTGTACCTTTTGGTGACATATTAAGAAAAATTGCGCCAATATTTAATTTACAATATTCTTCTTTCACCCGAGGTGACTATATTCAACCCAACCTTGTTGCTAAAGGCGTTCATCTATTACCACTTATTTGTTTTGAAATTGCTTTTCCTGAGCAATTAGCTGCTAACTTTACCGACAAAACTGACATTTTACTCACGGTTAGTAATGACTCTTGGTTTGGCGATTCACATGGACCTCACCAACATTTAGACATTGCTCGCATGCGCGCTCTGGAATTTGGTCGCCCCCTGCTACGCGCCACCAATAATGGTGTAACCGCTATCGTTGACCACCAAGGAAATATTCAAGCCACACTGCCACAATTCACCGACGCTGTGCTTAAAGCTGACCTTGAACTCGTCCAAGGAAAGACTTTTTATAGTCAATATTGGCAACTTATTCATTGGTTATTACCATTAATACTATTAATTTTATTTTTCTGCCTTTATCCTATGCTCAATAAAAAAACATAAAAAACAATAGTACCTAGGATTTATTTATGAAAGTATTGACTAAACACCTGTCCACTTTAACCTTATTTTTACTAACCTCTACCAGTTTCGCCTTCGCACAAACAACTCTTATCACCAATGTTCAAGGCTATACTTTAGCTGACCAACAATTGAAGCAGTTTACCGCTATTCAATTTACCGATGATAAAATTGATAAACTTTTTATCGAGGGTGAAGTACTACCTAAATCCGGACAGATGACTGTTATCGATGGCCAAGGTAAAACACTACTTCCGGGCTTAATTGATGCTCATGGTCATATATTAAGTTACGGCTTAAGTTTGATGCAAGCAAATTTACTTGGCTCACTTTCAGAAGAATCAGCAGTAAAGAAAGCCGTAAATTATGCAAAGGCAAACCCAGATATTACTTGGGTACAAGGACAAGGCTGGAACCAAACTCAATGGGAAAACACTCAATTTCCAACAGCAAAATCTCTAGATAAACACTTTCCTAACAAACCCGTTTTCTTAAGACGTGTTGATGGACATGCGGGCTGGGCCAATACTAAAGCGATGGAGCTTGCCGGTATAACATCAGCGACACAAAGTCCAACAGGTGGCGATATAATTCGTGATAACTCGGGTCAACCTACAGGTATTTTTATTGATAATGCCATGGATTTGATTACTAAAAGTATTGCCCCTTTGACCAAGCAAGAACAAAAATTAGTCTTAAAAAAAGCGCTTAATAAATTGGTCTCTTTTGGTTTAACCAGTGTTCATGATGCCGGGATTTTTACTGATAATCTTGAGCTATTCAAAGAATTGAGTAATGAAAATGCCCTCCCTATGCGTGTTAACGCTATGTTGTATTTACCCTCTGAAAATTGGCAGGAAACACTCAAGCAAGGACCGTTCACTAGCCGTGATAACATGCTTAATTTTAATAGTGTGAAAATTCAAGCCGATGGGGCTTTGGGTAGTCGTGGCGCCTCTTTAATTGCTGATTATTCAGACCATGCTGGTCATAAAGGTTTGATGTTACATGATAAAGAAAAGTTAACCTTGTATATGAATACTGCGATGAAGGCAGGTTTTCAGGTTAATACTCATGCCATTGGTGATAATGCTAATAAAGTGGTTCTAGATTTATATCAACACCAAATAAAAGCAACAAATACCGAAACGCTTCGTCATAGAGTTGAACATGCACAAATATTACAATTAAGTGATATTCCTCGCTTCGCTGAGCTCAACATTATCGCTTCAATGCAAGCAACACACGCAACCAGTGATAAAAACATGGCTGTTGACCGAATTGGTGAAGAACGTATTTTAGGTGCTTATGCATGGCGTAAATTGATGAATGCCAAAGCTATAATCGCCGCAGGCTCAGATTTTCCGGTGGAATCTCCTAATCCATTTTTTGGTTTGCACTCTTCAGTCACCCGTCAGGATCATCAGAACCAACCGAAAAATGGCTGGTTCAGTGAAGAAAGTATGACACGCATAGAAGCCTTAAGAACTTTTACTATTGACGCGGCTTATGCAGCACACCAAGAAAATATTTTAGGGAGCTTAGAAAAAGGTAAAAAAGCTGACTTTATTTTATTAGAAGGTAATTACTTTACAGAAAACCAACAAGATATCTGGAAGAATAAAGTCATAGCGACTTGGGTAAATGGAAAAAAAGTTTACGCTCATTAAAGTAAATACTTTACATAAAAAAAGCCCGTAAGGGCTTTTTTTATTAGGTATTTGTAACGAACTAAACTAGTTGCTTAGGGTGCAAGCCTATTTGATTACGGCCATTATCTTTTGCTCTGTACATAGCAGCATCAGCACACTCAATCCAAGCTTCATAACTTTCAATACTAATGTCTATTTCAGCAATCCCCATACTTACCGTGTAGTTAACATCAATGTCATTATATTTCACCACAGATTTTTCAATCTCTTCTCTTAATCGTTCAGCAAATACTTTACCATTATCTAACGGTGTATCCGCTAATAATATAACAAATTCCTCACCACCGTAGCGCCCCGAAACATCGGTTTCACGCACATGATGACGAATAAGTCCTGATATATGGCGAATAACTTCGTCACCAACAACATGGCCATAGGTATCGTTAACCACTTTAAAATGATCAATATCAACCATCACTAAGCAACTAGGGTTTTGACTACGGATCCAACGCTTGTATTCCGCTTGCAAGCAATGCTCCCAGTGTGTGCGATTAAACAGTTTTGTTAGGCCATCAGTTTGACTCAAAATAGCTAATTCTTTATTCGCCTTAACTAAGTCTTTTTTATGAGAAGCATTATCAGTTACATCATAAATAATGAGACATAAATGAGTCACTATTCCTGTCGCTGACATCAAAGGAATAAAAGTCGTATTTTGATACATATAATCAGCCGCCCCTGTGATAGGACGATAATTTTGAAACTTAAACAAATAAGGACGTTGTTCCCAAATTGTAAAGGCTTTATTTTTTAGTAAGAATACGGATTCAGCTTTGCGCTTAAACCATGCTTCAGGTATTTCATCAAACAAAGGGAATAGCACTTTATCTTTCACTTCACGGGGTAACAGACCGCTGTGATTCTCCATAAAACCATTCCATATTTGCACTTTATAATCTCTATCTAGTACAACCAATCCCACATCGATGGTGTGTAACATTTCCATTAACCAATGTAATTCATTTATTTGTGATGTTTCTAATGACATAGTTAATCCAGTAAGTAAGAGATTTTATTATTGAGTGTACGCATAGACTCTTCGGTAAAGAGTAAGAGTAAATCACATTTGATTGAATAGTCTTCAATACTATAGCTAATTTCGATAGCTAAGGTACGCTTCCATTTTTTAGAGTTGGTCGCTATCAACTCAGATATTTTTTTATGTTGACCTAAAACAACAGGGTGGCCTTGGCTAAAAGGCATATCTAGTTGGGCAGAAACACCATTTAAACAAGCACCAATAAGCACATTGGCTAAATCCATTAATAATTCAAGCTCAGTACTTTCATCAACTTCATACTTATAATTCATTAATGAAGCAACATCTTTAAAACTGGAGTCATTTAAAATAAGTAGTGCTTCACCAGAGATACCCGCGCCAATAAATCCTTGGCAAATTCCCGAAGTACTTTCTTGTTCTTCTACATCAGAGAGCGCCATACTCAGTTCACTAACTTCAATTAAATTGACATTAGGAATGGGGAGAACAACAAATACATCAAGTAAACGCGCTAATAAATCTCCTGCTTGTCCCATAGCGACGTTGGCTATTTCTTGGTAGCAGTCTCGAAGTTCAGGGTCTAAGAAAAACGCTTCATCTGATTGTTCCCTTTCAGTACTAACTGTCTCTGCCGCCTGCGTTAGTGGTGCCAACTCACTATGTTTAGGAGCTGGAGCTATCACCGGCGGTTTTTCGATTTCAACGGGTAAAGATTTTTCTTCTTCGCTGTCTTGGGTAAAAATACCGTAAGCCAATAATATTTCTGTTAGCTTGGTTTTATTGACTGGCTTTTGAATAAAGTCTAGAGCACCTAAGCTCGTAACACGTTGGTGTGCTTCTGGCTGTATATCGCCAGAAATAACAATCACCATAGTGTTTAAGTCTTCTTTAATAATAGTTTCAAGGACTTGGTAACCGTCCATCACAGGCATATTTAAATCAAGTAAAAGTACATCACCTTTACCTGCTTTTATTGCTTGAATGCCTTCTTCGCCGTTAGTAGCAAAGCTTATCTCGACATCCCAATCATCAGGTAAAGAACGTGCTACCTGCTTACGCGCCATATTTGAGTCATCACAAATTAACAAGGGTATTGACATATTTTCGTTATTCCTATTCTCAGATAATAGTTGTGGTGATGATTTTTCAACATTTTACTGTTTATCTATAAATAACAATAGATAATATTTGAAATAAAGCACTAAATAATGGCTATTTTTTATCGCCAAAGTTAACATCTCTCTATCCAAAATTTTTAAGCGCGCTTAACATTATGAAATTTTCAACCGTATTTCTTACTTTTTCACTGATTCTAACTTTAAATAGCCTGAGTATTTTTGTGGCATCCGCAAAGCCACTTGCTGAAGATAATTTACAACAAACAACTGACTTAGTTAAGGCAAATAACAAATTCATCACATTATTAGGTACACAAGTTGATGTTGGTCAAAAAGCTCCTAATTTTAAAGTGGTTAATGCCAGCTTTGTGCCAGTAACTCTCGAAGCATTCTCAGGAAAAAATATTCTTATCTCTGTGGTACCAAGTTTAGACACTGGCGTCTGTGCCTTACAAACAAAACGTTTCAACGAAGAAATGGCTAAATTACCCCAAGACATTGTTGTGTTAACGATTAGCAATGATTTACCTTTTGCGCAAAAACGTTTTTGTGAAGCAGAAAGTATCGATAAAATAACGGTCTTATCTGATTCAGTGTGGCGTAACTTTGGCAGTAATTACGGCTTACTCATTAAAGATATGGGCTTATTAACGCGAGCGATATTTATTATTGATTCATCAGGTGTGATCGCTTACAAGGAAATTGTTGCTGATATTTCA
The DNA here is from genome assembly GCF_001767295.1 of Colwellia sp. PAMC 20917. Classification (GTDB taxonomy): domain Bacteria; phylum Pseudomonadota; class Gammaproteobacteria; order Enterobacterales; family Alteromonadaceae; genus Colwellia_A. The sequence goes on along the minus strand of NZ_CP014944.1, from coordinate 3,579,526 downwards.
AAGCACCCTAATTATGAATTAGCGCTTTCGACTATACAAGCATTAAGCCCAATTGAAGCACTAGATATGGAAACGGTTCAAGAGAATAATGAAAAATAATAAATCATTGTATTTCAGCAATTTAAATTAAAAATAATTTTAATTTAAATTTAAAACTTGAAAAACAAAACATCGCGCCCATCTTTATTAATGTAGTCGCCACAAGATAAACGGGACTACATTAACCGCCTGTTCAATATTGAAAGGCACCTTAAATCTCTGAGAATAATAATTTCAGCCTAGCTATATCGCGACTTTATGTTGGTTATAGTAAGCACAGAAATATTCAAAAGAGATACCATATTGCTAATACCCTTACATCTCAATTATGGGTATAACTAATAGGATATGAATTATGCGTATACAAACAGATATCAGCCCACTTTACCGTTCATTTATTGGCTTTGAGCACTTAGCGGGTTTAATTGAAAAAGCGTCTCGTACAGACAAGCAATCATCTTACCCCCCTTACAATGTAGAATTACTTGCCGAAGACCAATATCGTATTACTATGGCTATTGCTGGCTTTGCCGATGAAGATCTTGAAATTGAATCAAAAGAAAACACCTTAATCGTTACCGGTACCAAACCTGTCAACGATAATGGTTCACCAAGAAACTTTGTACATCAAGGTATTGCTGAGCGTAACTTCGAACGTAAATTTCAACTCGGTGAACATGTCAAAGTCATCGGTGCTTTTATGGAGCATGGTTTGCTACATATAGATTTAGAGAGAGAAATACCTGAAGCGTTAAAACCAAGAAAAATTGCGATAAATGGTAAAAGTTTACTGCAACCACGTGCTGCTTCAAGTACTAACCATTCGATAGGAGCAAACGAAAGCTAAACTTTTATTGATTATGTTTCTCCCTTATATTTTTTGCCCAGTCTATGACTGGGCTTTTTTTTGTTTAAGAGGTATAAAATATAAAACGTTAATAAGCTCTTTAATTACACAATTATATCGCTGTAACACATGTTAACTACTCATAACGTAGCGCATCAATAGGGTCTAAATTAGCCGCTTTAGCTGCTGGAATAATACCAAATAACAGCCCAACGCCTGCACTAAAACCAAACGATAACATTATAGCCCACATAGGTACTTCTGCTGATGGTAAATCAATAAGGCTACTCACCAAAGCACCAGCACCATAACCTAATGCCAAACCAATTAAACCACCCAGTAAACATAAGAACACAGCTTCTATAAGAAACTGCAAAAGTATATCTACACGCGTTGCTCCAAGTGCTTTTTGAATACCTATTTCGCGCGTACGTTCAGTCACAGAAACCAACATTATATTCATAATACCGATGCCACCCACTAGTAACGAAATACCAACCACGCCACTAAGCACCATAGTGGTATTCGAGGTAATATCATTGACTGTTTCAAGCATTTGTTCTGCGGTACTAATTTTAAAATCATCCCCCGTATCTTTAGATAAATTATGATTTCGACGTAGTAAGTTTTTAATATGCTGCTTGATACTATTAAGCTGACTAGCATCGTCTACTTGCAACGAAATACTAATATCTGGCTCTTCAGCACCGCCTAACAAGGCTCTTGTTGTTGTGTATGGTAAAAGAATAAAGTCATCTTGATCAAAGCCAAAAAGTTTACCACGCTTTTCTAACACGCCAATCACTTTAAACCACTCACCGCCAATCATAATATACTGACCAACAGCAGAACCTTTTATTTCAAGTTTGTCTATAATCGAGTCCCCTAACACAGCTACTCGACGTCGAGACTTATCATCATTAATATTAAAAAAGCGCCCCGTTTCAGGAAAGATGCCATATAGGGATTGATAACTAGAACCGGTTCCTACAACACGTGTTGCCGTTGACTCTCCTTTATACTGAACGACGCCATTCGGACCTGTAGCGGCAACTGTTGGAGTGATATGGCTAATGCCTGAAACTTTATACTGGATTTCTAAAAAGTCACGGTAACTTAATTTGGCAACTTTGCCTTGAAGACGTTCTTTTAGCGGCGTAAAAGCATTAATACTGACAACATTAGTGCCCATATCGTCGAATTGCGAAGTAATACTGCTGCTTAATCCTTGTACGACAGAGACAACAGCAATCACTGAGGCAACACCAATAATAATACCTAAGGTTGTTAAAAAACTTCGAAAACCGTGAGCACGAACCGAATGTGCAGCTGAACGAGTACTCTCAACAACTTTAAAGAAAACACTAGACATTAGCACTCTCCTTTATCAGTTGCTGCTCTTTATAGTGCTGTTCAATATTTGGATTTACTGAATCAGCAACTAAGCAGCCATCAGTTAAGCGTATTACTCGCTGACAACGATCGGCTATTTCCTGTTCATGGGTAACAATAATTAGGGTTTGACCATCTTGGTAAAGCTCATCAAACAGTGCCATAATTTCCATTGTGGTCGCTGAATCTAAGTTCCCGGTAGGTTCATCTGCTAATAAAATCGCCGGTTCGGTGACTAATGCCCGAGCGATAGCGACACGCTGACGTTGTCCACCAGACAACTGGTTCGGTAAATGGTCAATGCGGTCCTTTAAACCGACGCGGGTTAAGGCTAGCTTAGCCTTTATTCGGCGTTCTTTGATTGGCATGCCTCGATATATCAATGGTTGCATGACATTTTGTAAAGCACTTGATCTGGGTAATAAATTAAAACTTTGAAAAATAAAGCCAATTTCTAAATTTCTAATGCCCGCCAGAGTTGTTTCATCAAGCTTAGCTACATCTCTGTCTTTAAGTTTATATTCACCACTTGTTGGATAATCTAAGCAGCCAAGAATATTCATCAAGGTCGACTTACCTGACCCCGACTGTCCGGTAATAGCAATAAAGTCATTATATTGAATATCGAGATCAAAATTATTGAGTGCATAAAACGCTTGATTACCCATTTTATAAAGGCGAGCGATATTTCTTAATGAAATAATTGGCGTGATCACTTTTTTTTCTTGAGAAATGTTAGACATCATTTATGCCTCTTTATCGATCACTTTCACCGACTGAGCATCTTTTAATTTACCAAGTGCTCTTGCGGGTCCAGTGATCACTGTATCACCTACTTTTAGGCCCGAAGTGATTTCTTGTAAGCGATCATTTGAGATACCTAGCTCAACATTCTGCTTTACCGCCTTACCATCAATAAGCACAAATACGTGGTCAACATTATCTGCAAGCGCTTCGTTATCGCTTTCATCGTCTTCTTGAACGCTCTTTCCTTGTGTAGCAAAAATGACTGACTCACTGGGTACCGCTATCGTTTTACTTTTACTCTGGGTATATATTTCGGCGCGACAACTCATGCCAGGTCGAACGGCGATAGTATTTGAGTCAGACAATAATATTTTAACTTTGAAGCTTAAACCTTGTCGTCCTTGTGCGCGCTTAGCTGTGGTGGCAATGCTCTGAACTTGCCCCTTAAGTGCTTTATCCGGAAAGGCGACCGCAAAGATATCGGCTTGCTGTCCAACAAGAATATTTGCAATATCAGCTTCGTCGACCTCTACTTCAATGAGAATAGAAGAGGGATCAGCTAAAGTAATTAAATTCGATCCTGAAATATTTGTGCTGCCACTGATGGCTGTTTCGCCTTGTTTAATATCAACTGACGTCGCAATACCCTTTATAGGAGAACGAAAAACGGTTTTATCTAAACGCTCTTGTGCCTTATCAAGTGTAGCTTGTGCTTGCAGTAAAGATTCTTGACGAGAACGTAAATCAATTTTTGCTAACGCGTACTGATTGTCGATAAGTTCATAAGCGTCACGGTCAAGAATTTTTCGCTGATATAAGTCATGTTTGCGCTGCCATTGAGATTTTAAGTTTTCAATTTTCTTGCTTTGATGCTCGATGGCAATCTTTTGAATACGAACAAAAGCGGCTTGTTGCTCGACATCAGCACGGAAAGTGCGAGGTTCAAGGCGCATTAATACTTGTCCTTTAGTCACCTCATCACCTTCTTCTATTAACATTTCACTAACTTGGCCAATAACTTCAGAGCGTAACTGAACCTGCTCTTTATAAACTAAAGTGCCTGAGGCCAAAATTGAACGTTTGATATTTTCAGCGGCAACTTGCTGAACTTTAACTTCTAGTGTCTGTGATTTACCTGTTTTTTTAAAATAAGCCAGACTAACTAGCCCAATAATGACCGCAATTATAATCAGTGTTTTTTTCATCAATCAGTTCTCTATTAAGCCGTAAACAGGAGGAATAAAGCCCAACCGCCAAAGATAAAAATCTGCGGTGCAGCTGCAATGATTAATGATTTTTTACTGTCAATATTTAGCCAAGAACCAAGGCCAATACTGGTAACGGCAATCATCCAAAATGTAAATAAGTTAATGGCTTCAAGAAAGCTGTACCAAGCGTTGCTCGGTTCTACAGAAAATAATAAGCTATTTAAACTTGTAGGTTGTAAATCTTGCATTGAAACCATGCCATCAGAAGAGAAAAAGATAACAAGTGCACTGAGCAATACCGATACGAAAGCAGGAAAGCTTGCCCACCAAGTGAATGCAAACCATTGAGTAAACTTATATTCACTACTTGCGCTTACTTTAGTAGCAATATGATAGTAAATAGCGGTAAGTGTATTTATAACGATGAAACCTATTGTGCCACCAATAGCCGTTGTCCACAGCATAGTGTCTTTTTCATAGAAACTCCCTATTGCTTTAAGTTCGTCATCAGTCATTGGTTTTGATGCGGCAGCCTGATTAAGCATAGTTTCTTTAAGCCAAGCAAAATCAACAACATTAAAATAATACAAGAATAAAACGAATGTTGAACTCGTCAGTAAGACAAATGGTAACCATGACCAACCTTTTTTTTCTTTAATCGTGTCAAAAGCTACGGTGGGTGAAAGTATTGTGTCCAAGCACGCTTGAAATGGGTTTGCAGACATTTTCATAATGTTCTCTTTTGTTAGTTTATTTTTATAGTTAAATTTAAAAATTGAAAATCTATTCTAAGTCTTCTATTTAAAGCGAGCATTAAGCTCAATTGAATATTGGGGCATATCTTCCTTAATATATAACTTTAAGCGTGAGTGTTTTGTGGTTTATAGAACAGTTAGTCTTATAGAATTAAGATTTATTACAATTAATTTTAATTATTTATCAATATATACAAATTATTTTTTTATCAACAATAAAATATGAATATCACAAAGATTTATTTTTACTAAGAAGGTATTATAATCTCACAGTCTTATCAAAATTACGGTATATAAATAAAGTGAACAAAGGTTCAGAATTAAGAGCTCGCTATAACGATAATACACGCGGCGTCTATTTTATTGGCACAACCCCCCCTAAAAGTGATACACCAGCAGAACAAATTGAAATTATTGCTAATAAGCTGCTTGAACGTGTCAGTGATATCGATTTTGATGGTTTGATTGTTTATGATATACAAGACGAAAATTCGCGTACCAATGTACCGCGTCCTTTTCCTTTTAAATCAACATTAGATCCCCGTTATTATTCATCATTACTGCAGAATCAATCTCAACGACCTGTGATCACTTATAAAAGTGTTGTTCAGTCAAGTAACGATGATTTTGATCAATGGGCAAATGAAGCTTGGCACACGTATGGCATTCGTGACGTTGTTCTTGTTGGTAGCCCTTCGCAAAAAAACACGATTTCATTGCCACTTGCCAGTGCTTATAAAACCTTAGTTGATAATAAAAATGATTTCTTTATCGGTGGGATCACCATTGCAGAACGTCATGCAAATAAAGGTAATGAACATACTCGGTTGATAGAAAAACATCAACAGGGCTGCAATTTCTTTATTTCTCAAGCTATCTATAATCCACAAGCCACTATAGATATGTTGACGCGCTATGCGATTGAATGTCAGCAGCAAGGATTAAAGCCTCAGCGGATAATTTTAACATTTTCACCTTGTGGCAGTAAAAAAACACTCGAATTTATTGAATGGTTAGGTGTTAGTGTTCCTGAAGCGACTAGTCTACGTATTCTTAATGCGGAAAAACCACTATATGAATCTATTCGCATCTGTTTAAATACTTTACAACAAATACTCGATGCTGTTTTACCCTACGATTTACCATTAGGGTTAAATATTGAGAGTTTAACCAACCGTAAAGAAGAAATTGATGGCTCAATTTTATTATACAAATTACTGCGTTCAACCATGGAAAACTACTTGTCCAAACAAGAACTCGAGCGATTAATTCATCAGAAATAAGAATTTAAGCACAAACTATTATTTTTGTTATAATCAAAGTAGAAGAAAACCGTAACAACGAGTCTTTTATAGCATGAAGTGGATTTGTATTTTATTGTTTATCAGCTTAAGCGCCCAAGCCGAAACGATAAGGGTGGCACTTTCCTTCGATGGAAACCCTCCTTATTCATTTGGTGAGCAAGAGCACCGCGGTATTTATGTCGAGGTGTTTCAAGAGATATTTAAACTAACCCCTTATCAATTAGAGTTTGTTTATCTCTCTTCTGCACGAGTACGCTCTAGCTTTACCGGCGGTAAAGTCGATATCGAATGTTGTCCTATTGGCGCGTGGCGAGCAAACGAAACGGCCATTTCTGTCTATAGCCAACCGCTATTTAAAACTGAAGACGTATATGTATTTCCGCAAGGAAAATTAAGAAATATCGGTCCGTTAGCAGACGAAACCATTGCAACGATCAACGGTTTTGGCTACGCTTTTGATACCATTTTCACCCGCTATAATGTAGAAAGTGAACTGAAATTATTAAAGCTTATTGAAGGTAATAGGTTACCGGTCGGCATTGTCGATCGAACCATAGTTAACTACCTGAGTAGAAGTCATCAGTTAACCGTTGTTATAGGTCAAGTTCATGAACATTCCCTACGCCCGTTACGTATACATAAATCTAAAGCGCATATTGTGCCTATTATAAACCAAGCTATTAATCGCTTAATAAATAATGGAAAAATAAGTGCTATAGTCAGTAAATATACCAGCACGTTAAAAGAAGAAAATTAAGCCATTGAAATTAATTATGAAAACAGCGTTTGATAATTTAAGAAACAATCCGCTCCATCAATACCAAAGCGACACTAATGGCGAAAAACAAGTCGTGAAAGTTTATTTTGGAGAGTCACTTATCGCCAAAATGATCAAACTAAAAAAATCTGTTCGATATTTTGGCGTAAAAGGTTATCAGAGTTACTTATCCGCAGACGAAATTTAATTAAGAAAGCGCGACACCTGCAAACGTAATACCTTGCCAACCTTGCTTTATAAAGGTTCGAATATTGCTGTGATCGTCACCCATAGGATTTAACAGTACATCTTTTCGGTAATATTCGCCGAAACACGCTAATGTTGCCTGTTCAGATAAATCATGTAACTTTGCAAAAGCAAATATTTTACACGACCCTTCATTAGTTCCTGATTCATTCATTAAGTCATCATTACTAAAGGCACATGGTTGATAGTGATAGTTAGCCGATATTACCGCCATTACTTCACTAAATTCTATCTGTTCAGGTTTAGTTGATAGCTGTTTAAGTAAGTCATTTAATTGCATAGTATTTCCTTTATGAATTCTAAAAAGTCGTAAATCGGCCAGCATTATATAAGTAAACCTGTGGCACAGCTAAAAAACTGATTGTAAGGCCAAGTTGGTAGCCATTTTTTCCTTTTGAAATCTAATGTAACATTTATGATTGGCTTCTATGTAGAGCGAATAAGATAACTTTGCTAAGCTTATTATATTAAAATCAAAGAAAGTTAAAAAGGCTAAATTATGAAATTATTTCAAAATAAAGAGCTGCAAGGACTCTGTTTATGCCTTGCTGTAATGGGAGTAGCCTATGCACTGTTGTTAATGCTATTAATTATGTTTACGGGGATAAAATTATATAAAACAGTGATTATCGTAGTCACAATTTCAAGCATACTTTTTACGCTAGGCCTTAATAAACAAGTTAAAAATCGCTTAAGACAACAAATTGAAACTTTATTTGCAAAGAAAGTTATCGTCTAAATTATTTATCACGCTATAGACTCTGCTATAGCGTTTACCAAACACTTTCCTATTCAAACTACTATTAATTCATTCGCCAAATATAATATCAGCCTAAGTTCACCTAGTTATTGTTCGGTATTAAAGTAAATGCTATTAACCCACAAAAAAAACTGCGCCATCAACATATAATATGTTGATGGCGCAGTTTGTTGCGGCTGAAATTAATATGTTTAAGTTAATATGCTTAAATAATGTTACACCTCAGCTTTATTCTTTCTTAACCAATATGTGCCATAAAGTAATGAAATACCCACTAATACACTTCCTATATTTAATTTAGTAATAAGTGCCCGTAATGGTACCGTTCTGGCAAAATTTTCTTGCCCTTGCACAGATTCAACAAATTGTGATGAAAGTGAGAAATACTCTAGTAATAAGCTACCTATATAGGATTGCGATAAATGGAAGTAGTGCACGACAAAACCTTCCACTAATAAAACAACGGCCACAGGTAATATTGCCCATAAAAATGGGGCTTTCTTCGCATACATAGACGCTAACATTAACCATGCAAACAAAGGTAACATCCAAATAGCAAGGGGAATAAGGTGTAACCAAATAAGTGATACACCACTTAAAATATCAGCATCAACCCACAATGCCCATAAGCTAACATCGTAACCAACCGACAATATAATACAAACTAAAAACGCTAACAAAAGAATCAAGCACAAAGTAGCGGTTGCTGCTCCTAAAAATATAGCTGGAATTGCCAAGGCTCCAGTAATTAATTTGGCAATAATTGCGGTGACATCAGAAACAGGTAACGAGCGCCAAAACATAATAGATAAATCTCTGCGCTCATCAAATAGACAGACAGTAAAGTAATAAAGCTGAATAATTAACGCCACCACTAAAAAGGGTGCAAATAAAGAAAGTGCCATTACAAAGAATAACTTAGGGATCATTGGCGCATGCTCAGCAGAAAAAAACTGTTCAGGGAATGTCGTTAAAAACTGAAATAAGTCACTAAAACTTTCATTACTTTGCATAAAAATAGCGAGAGGCATCACGATGACCAAAGCAGCGATAATCATGGGCAGCCATTTTAGAATATTACTAAATTCCCATAATTCTTTTTTAATTGAAGTTGTTAATACTTTCGTGTTCATGAATATATCTCCTTGGTCATCACGCCAACAAAAATGTCAGCTAAACTCGGTACGCTTATTTTACCCAACGCTTGTAAGTCCTCATTTTTTTGATTGTCAAAAAGCATGGTGGTTAAGCCCATTAAACTATTTGAAAAGAGCGGTTTAAATTGCTTTGCTTGCTCGATATTGTCCTGAGTTACGGTTAACAATGTAAAACGTTCACGAATATTTTCAGTGCTTTCAGCTATAACTATTTTACCTTCTTGAATAAAGGCAACATCTGTTAAAATATGCTCAATTTCTTCAATCTGATGCGTAGTTATAAGAATACATTTATCTTCCGTGTAAAAGTCTTCTAATAAGTGCGTATAAAACTGTCTACGGGTTAAAATATCTAAACCCAACGTTGGTTCATCTAAAACAAGCACTTTAGCGTCTACAGCTAACACTAAAGATAAATGTAACTGAGTAACCATTCCTTTAGACAAGGCCTTCACTTTATCATTCATATCGATATTAGTTTTTGCCAGAAATGTACGTGCTTTTTCAATATCGAAATTAGGATGAACATCATTCATATAGCTTAATGCTTGAGTAACTTTTAACCATTTAGGCAATATAGCGACATCTGAAATATAGGCGACATCGTTAAGCATCTTTTCACGGTCTTTTCTTGGATGATGGCCAAGAACATTAATATCACCTTCAAATTCAGTTAAACCTAGCAACGATTGAAGACATGTGGTTTTACCGGCACCATTAGGACCAACTAAACCAACAATTTGTCCTTTATGAATACTTAAGCTCACATCAGACACAACATGTTTCTTACCGTAAGATTTGTTTAAGCCCGTTATAGAAATTAATTCATTCATAACTTATCTCCTGTTATCAACTGCTCAGCAGAAAGTTTTAATCGCGTTATTTGTTTTAATATTTCTGGCCATTGCTGAACCAAGAAAGTTTCGCGCTCTCGATCAAGCATTATCTCTTGCGCTCCTGATTTAACAAATAAACCTTTTCCACGCTGTTTTTCTACAACTTGTTCATCCTGTAACATTTGATACGCCTTAGAAATAGTAATTGGATTCACTTGATATTCTGCAGCCACTTTTCGGACTGATGGCAATGCTTCGCCTTCTTTGATATAACCATCAAGAATACGAGCAACAACTTGCTGGTATAACTGCAGGTATATCGGTTTTTCATTATCCCACTGAGGTGTCATAATATTTCCTTGCGGTAGTTATGCTTAAGTTCTCTGATTTATGCTTAAATAAAACAATACAGGTGTTATACACCACCAACACACCGACACACAAGAAAAATATCTAGATAAAAGAATCTACATATGTAAGCAAACATTTTAAAATGATTTTTTAGGGGAATAAATTAATAAAAAAAGCTAATAAATCAACAGGTAATATTGATTTATTATGACAGGGATATTTTGATGCGAATCTAAAGTGGCGTGATTTATTCTGCTTCTTGAGCTTGTAAAGCTAATAAGGTTTTTCCATGTGGGATAGGTGCTTTAGTTTCAGGGTCGACTTGTACAAAGACAATATCATCAGCTAAACAGATGGTCTTTTTAGTAATTTTATTACGCATTAAGCAAGTGATTGTTATTGAAGTTTTACCCACACTTTTGGTTGATAAACCAAACTCAACTACATCACCCTGCACGGCTGGTGATTCAAAATTTATCGCACCAATATGTTTAGTCACTAAGCAGTTAGTCTCTAATTGACAAATAGCAAAAATAGCAGCTTCTTCATCAATCCAGGCTAATGCACGGCCACCAAAAAGTGAGTTTGCATAGTTTAAATCATTAGGAAGAACCAATCTACGGGATAAAAAGCGCATAATGTGACCTTAAAAATTGTCATGGTGTTATTTATGGCACCATGACATTGCTAAAAAAAGGGAAGGCTTGTGATTTGCTTGTAGCAAATCACATTGGCATTAACCCTTGATAGTATAACGAACTTTAGTGTTAATTAACTCGCTGATAACCATAATGTCAGTTTATTTTCACCCACTTCTTTCTCTTCATCTTCATCATAGTGCGTGCCATATAAAAAGAGGATGTCTGCTTTACCATCATTATTAAAATCTTTAATTTCAGTACGGACACTTTTAGGTAAGGAGATTTCATAATCAGCGCCACGTTTAGCAAATAAACGTTTGCCTTTAGCCCCCGAGTAGATGGTAAATTCTTTATCATCTGTTTTAAGGATCAGGTCGTTAATGCCATCACCATTAAAGTCGCTAACATCGGTTAGTGCCTCACCGTCACTGCCAGAATTAATTGCTATTTCAACTTCATTTTCATAAATAGGCTTTTTTACATACTTACCGTTTTTTTCCAACTTATAGAAGCGTAAATCCATATCTATAGCACCAGACATTGCCGACATCATAGTACCTATGCCCATTTCAACACTTAAGGTGTAATAATCTTTCAAGCCATCACCATCAACATCTTTAAACTTTATCATACCTTCACCATCAAAAGTCGCATGACCATCAGCTTCCTTTTTGTAGTGCATCAGACCATTTTCTATGGACCCATAGCGTATCATTAGGTGATTAGTTCTAGACATCATGCCTTCTCGTACTGACTCTTTAGTGACAATGTCAACGAGCCCATCACCATTGATATCTTCAATGGTTTCAAGGTTTACAGAAGCACTTTTTTCGCCTTGCTGTTTTTTTATCCTAGAATTCTTATTTTCTAAATGTGCATTTAAGTTAATAACCATGGGATTAATATCAAATAACTGAGCAGGCGTTTGAGCAAAGACCATCAATTGATCATCAATTTGGAAGGCGATATCTTTTTTGTCATCGTGATTAAAGTCAGCATGGTAAAAATTTTGAGGGGTAAATGACAGACCACGTCCTGACTTTTCAATACGAGGTGATATGGCGAAGGATTGATGAGTAAATTCTCCCGTAGCGCTTTGCAAATATATGTGAGTTGTATCTAAACTATGAGTAATAAAATCGCTTAGGCCATCCTGATTAAAATCTTGAACAAAATCACCAAAGTTTACCTTAAAAATACCTTGGTATTTGTATAAAGTATCAACATCTATCAATTTACTGATGGTTTTATTTTCTATATTGTAAGACATCACCGCATTAGTTGTTAAGTAAACAATCACTTCACCTACTTGCTTCGCCAATGTTGCTTGATTAAAGAACTGTGCATTTTCAGGAATATCAATAATCTGTGCTTGTTCAACTAAACCACCCTCACTGATACGGGGATAATAACTAAAGCGGTTATCATCATGAATAAGAAGATCAACATCACCACCTTTCTCATTCAGATACAGCAACTTCCCTGTTATTTTGTGTTGCGAACTTTGCTGAGATTTATTAAAATTTAATTTATTAGCTTTTGCTAAAAGTAGAGGAGAAGCTAAAGTCGTTAATAATAAAACCATCGTTATTGTTGCTATCTTTGACATAATAATCCTTTGGTGTCTGATTTATTGCTAGCCTTTATACCCATCTAAGTGAACACAAAGATATTGAACTAATATTGATTACAAATGATTAACATAGTTCAAATTTAATAGCATTATCCTCTAATACCAAGTAATAAATTGTAACAATGGTTGTTTTTACAAAGGAGAACTACCTGACCTATCATTAAATAAGGATGAGTTGCACTTGTCGTTATGTTGATTTTATTTTTTACTAGGATTATTCAACAAAGTATTCTTTTTAGGATCAAGACTAGATAAATACCTACCACAAGGTTGTTCATTGATAACCTGGTTGTTTTTCTTATTGCCGCATTTATATTGTCGGTGGGAGGGGAGAAGAATAGCATTACCCTTTACCCTTGCAGCATTCAGTAAAGGCGGTTGCAGCAACTTTTTAAGCACTAAAATTAGGCTAAATATCTACACTGAATGAATAACATTATTGGTTTAATAAGGTCTTGGGTAAAAGGCTATTTGTATAACCACTTAGAAAACGCCCTAACGGTTCGGTCAGTCAGTCAGTCAGTCAATGAGACTTTAACCATTTAACTAACTGCGGATAGTGATCAATTCTAGCATTAGGATGAGTAAGAATATTAATATGATCGTAATTTTGCATATTCCCTGAAGATTTTGACAGCAAAGTAAATTTCGCTTTCGGATTATATTCTTGAATGAAAATATTAACATCACTGGCATGTCCTAATACTTTATCTTTACTGCCAGTAAAGTGCCATGTTGGGGGCCAATCAACAGACTTAGCTGCTTGAAAGTAATCAAAACCATCAGTCGTATCATGCCAAGCACTTTTTTTAACCCAAGCGACGCTATCGGCTAACGATTGTTCGGTTTCATTATCAGAGCCAATGCCATGCTTTTTAGCATCTAAAAAGCCTCTGTTCCTTGCCAATTTAGGGGCGACATTATTCCAAACAATATTCACTTTAAACATTTTTTCTAAACTTTTTACTGTCACCATGCGCTTGGTACCAAAACAAGTTTTACTACGTATACGTTCAATTATTTTAGGAAATCTGGCCAGCGTACTCGCCAATAAAACCCCTCCCCAGGAATGTGCAACAAGATGAATTTTTTGTTGTGTGACTTGAAAAATATAATTTATAAAACGGGGAATATCTTCAGTGATCGCTTCAAATTGACCATGTACAGCATGCTCATCAATACGGGGTGTGCTTTCACCACGGCCACGTAAATCGGCGACATAAACATCAAACCCCTGTTCTGCTAAGTAACATGCTAGACCTTTACCTTTTTTAGTATAGAAAATAAGGCCATTTTCAATCGCACCATGCAGCATAAAAATAGGCGCCCCACCCTTTTTTTGCCAAATATGCCTTAAATGAAGTTGGTGATCTCCATGAGATAAAAATAAAGATTCTTGATTTGTCATAGGATTATTAAAATATTCGTGAATAGAAAAAAACAAAGGTCAGACCAGTGGATAATCAGCATACGGTGTTGGGTACTGTTGAGCAACAAAAATAACTTAACACTTGGATTACGGGCAAGATCCTAACCATAAGACTAGACAGTCGATTAAAAAGTCAATAACCTACTCCAATTTACAATATTATTGCCGTTAAGCATCATTTGTGTAACAAGAACATGATGCAAAAGTATTAAACATCTGCTTTATTTAATGAATAATAATTTTAATAACAACTGCTCCCTAAATTAGGAAATTTATGTCTTCTTCGATAAAAACCTTAGCTAAAGCAATTAAGTTTGTCGGCTTATTTATTATTGCTCTTTTGCTAATTATCTGGCTCTCTTCGCCATTTGTTAGTCGACATTACCTAACTAAATACCTTAATGAGCACCAGCTCACCCTAGCTGATAAAACAACCATACGTTATAACCCTTTTTGGTCGAATTTAAATATACGAGAACTAGAAATAGTAAGCGTAGAAAATAGCGACAAGCCCCTTATATCGTTAAAATCTTTAAACGTTACGTTGAGTTTGTTTAAACTATTAACTGATACTTTATTTGTTTCAGAGTTTGCTATTGATGGCTTATATCTAGATGTTAATTTAAATGGTGAGGCACCCGTTATTGGTGGCTTTGTTATTGCCAATAATTCAAACGAGACTAAAACATCCGTCGAAACACCTGCAGCACAAACAACAGATTTAGCAAAAGATTCAAATAATGAGGTTGCCAATAATTATCAAGTTTCATTACCCTATTTTAGCCTTTCCAATGCTACTTTTAATGTTGGTATTGAACAAAGCCAACAAGAATTTATCATTAATTCACTTGTTATAAAAAATGTACTTGCCTCGACAAAAACACAACAAGCAGAGCTTGTACTTAATGCCTTAATTAATAAGGCCCCTTTGCTTCTAAAATTAAATGCCGATTTGACTTCAGAACAGCGTAAAATAAGCTCTGAAATAACCTTATCTGAATTAACACTCGCCCCATTACAGCCGCTGCTAACCGCTAATATCCCCGAGCAAGAACCACTAACAATGCAAGGTTCTATCAGTATTAATAGCAAACAGTCTATTTCTCTCTCTTCTGCTGTCACCGACATTAACGTTGAAACCTTTGAGTTAAAAGCAACTGACTTTAAAGCGACACAAAAAAACAAAACGGTTGCACTTAATATTTTCCCACTAACTTTAGAAAACTTTTCTATGGCGCTTGTTAATGAACAAGCACCTAAAATAACCGGTACCGCTTCACTAAATATTAATGATTTAAAGGCTTATGAAGGTGAGGGCGCACAACTATTGGCTAAAATATCAGCAATCAAACTTGATGATATTGCGGTGACTACAACAGAGTCATTAATAACCGCTAATATCAAAAATTTGATTATTGAGCAAAGTCTATTTGCTGAAAATACCACAGATGATTTCCCTCCTTTAGCCCAATTCAAAAACCTAAGTATTAATGATGTAACTGTGTCGCAGCAGGGGCTATTCATCGATACAATTAACCTTTTAGGTTTAACTATTGATACCAACTTAGACAAAGAAAAAAATATTACTGGCTTACCCACTTCACCAAAAGATCAACCGCCTGTTGCCGAGCCGATAGCCAAAACAATTAATTCACCAAAAACCATTGAGGGAGAGGCAGGAAGCGAAGAAAAATTATTTTTATTGTCACTCAATTCTTTTTCATTTGGTGATACCGCCGGTATTACTTTTATTGATCGCAGCACAAGTCCGTATTACAAAAGATCATTTAATATCACAACGTTTAACGCTGGCCCTTTTGATAACCAAAAACCACAGCAAGAAAGTAATTTCACCTTAACCGGTAACAGTGATAAATACGCTAATTTCAACTTATCTGCCGTTGCTAAACCTTTTAGTAAAAAAGACTATTATAAATTGAATGGTTTCTTCAAAGAGGTCAGTTTGCCTTCATTATCGACTTATATTGCGCAAGCACTTAACTACGAACTTAAAAGCGGTCAGCTTGATGTCAATCTAGATGTAACCGTTGATGATAAAAAAATTGCTGGCAAGACCAAGTTATTTTTAAGAGGTGTGGAGCTAGGTGCAGCAAACGATCATGAAACAGGCACAGTGAAAAGCCAAACATCGATACCTTTTAACATTGCCTTAGGGATGTTAAAAGATGGTGATGGCAACGTAGAGCTAGATATTCCGTTGAAAGGTAGCACTGATGATCCTTCTTTTGGCATGAGTGGTTTTATTAATTTACTGGTAAAAAAAGCAACGATGTCTGCTGCTAAAGAATATTTGATCACTACCTTTGTGCCTTACGCCAATGTAGTTACTGTTGCTATGTCTGCGGGTGATTACTTATTAAAAGTTCGTTTTAATGATTTAAACTTTCCAATAAAAGAAACACAATTAACGGCTCAGCAAAGCCAATTTTTGGCTCAATTTTCAGCCCTGATGACAGATAAGCTCGATACACAATTAACCTTGTGTGCTATTGCAACACCAGAAGACATTGATAAACCGTTAGGGACTAAGATTACCGACATAGATGATATAAAACAATTGGCTGAAATTTCTGGGCAGCGCCTTGAGGCTTTTAAAGATTATATGGTAAAAGAGCACGGCATCGCCTCTTCTAGGCTGTTACTTTGCTCACCAAAAATAGACTCTACTAAGGGTGCTAAACCAAGAATTACCTTTACAGACTAACTATTTTATTAGCGAATAAAAAAACGCTGACACGTAATGTGTCAGCGTTTTTATTTATCTATTAGGAGATTATCGCAAGTGCCTTTATTAAACGTTTCTCTACCAAAATTAAATTTACTTTCCTTGAGGAATAAAGCCGTTAATTTAGCGTTGAAATAACATCATCTAGGCTAATAAAATATATCTTTTAACCCATTAGCAAAAGCGGTAAAACGTTCTTTTAAGGTACGTTTCAGCTTGATATCTAGTGCACCAAATAAAACTAAACCTTCAACATATATTGTTGGTGCATCAATATAATCAGTTGATGGCGCTTTATTGTCAATGCCACCAAAAATACAAAAAGCTTTCGAAACAACTTTAACATTTTCAGGTACGAATATATCAATTCCGCCAAACAAACAAAAAACTTTCACCGTAACTTCACGCTGAGTAAAAATAGCCTCACTAAAGTCAATATCACAACCACCAAAGACACTTATTGATTTAATTTCTTTAGCGACTCGCCATTCACCACTGCGGCCACTTCCACTAAAGATATTAATAAGTAAATCACTGTCATCTGTTGGCGTTGAAGAATAATTAAAGCGAAAGTCTTCTTTTTTCTTCTCGATATATTCTTCGTCAACTTTTAAGTCTAAATCAGCAACAAGTGAAACAAGGTCTTCATTAGATTCAAAAGCCATTGCTTGATCTAATCGCCTTTCAAAAGCTTCATGTGAAAGTTCACCGTGACTATAGTTCATCACTAATTGGTCAACCACCTCTTCTCTTACTTTGTCGGTAGGTCTATCTGCAATGTTAACGGCCATATTATTATTCCTTTAAACAGTTAAAATATTATTAAAATGAAAGCAATAAACAGACCATTAATAATAATGTTAAATTACAACACCTTACATATCCACGGTAATAAATAGACAGATAAAACATGATGATTTAGTATTTTTAACCAATATCCATGTAATTCAACCAACCCATCAAGCAATAACAAGGTTTATTCTTTACAGTCATGGTCAAAATTTGGTGCTAACTCATCATAGGATATATTAAGTCTATTTATCAAATCGGAGGAGGTATTAAGGCTACTCGCTAAATATAAATTACGCGTTAAGTAATCAATAGGAAAAATAGGTTCTATCTTGTCCGCATAGGGTGAATTGCTTTCAATGAGCGATGCAAAGTATGTTGATGAGAGAACGACCAACTCAACACGGTCGAAGGCTAACATTTGAATAAAATTATCGTTATTATATGAAATGGATAGATTTTTTTCAGGTTCAAAACCTAGTCTTAATAAATACTCGGCTGAAGCTTGCCCTTTTTGTGCAGCAATAAGATAATTCTTTGCTTCTGCTAATGAATTAACTTGAATGTCGGGCCTGTTTTTTGATCGGTAAAATGAAAATTCTATCGAACATAATGATGCGATCCACTGAAATAAAGACTCCCGCTCTTTTGTCCTTAATAGCGAAAATATAAAGGTATTGGGTTGCGTTAACGCTAGTTGATAAGCCCGTGCCCACGGATATATCTTTACCTGATAATCAACAGACGAATGATGAAAGAGCAATTTTACTTTATCAGCAGACAGCCCACTAAGCTCACCATTTTCATTGATAACTTGGTAAGGTGGATAAATTTCAGATACAACCTGAATGCCAGGTGGCTGCTGTTCGAAGGTTTTTACTTGATTTTCATTAGATGCGTAACTATCGACATTAATAAAGATAAGTAAGACAAGTAATTCTCTTTTAAATAATAAGGCCATACAATTAAAAATTTTCATCCAAAATTCAACAACTACCTTCGCTGGCATACGCATGGTTTATCACTTTTTAAAAGTTAAGATAAGCCTTGCTCAACAGGTGAGGTTCTTATAGATTCATCCTTATGATATTAATATTAGACGATAATAAATAAAATGTTAGATAAACACTCTCCTGAAGTACAAGAACAAGCAATAAAAATAGCTAAAAGCATACAAAAGCCTAAACAAACGAAGGAGCAAACTAAACTTATTGCCCAAGGTATTGAGAAAGGTATTGCTGAATATAAGAAGCAGCAGAGTAAAAAATCTCGCATACGTGATAAGGCCAAAAAATCATTACTGAGAGAAAAGAACAATCAAGAAAAAAGCACTGAAGCTTGCCCTCAAGAGATACCACCTAAAAGGGCACTTTACTTACCTTGGTTGCTTTTAGTCATCAGCTGGATTGGTTTTATTCTTTTCAGTCAATGATGATAAATAAATTGATTACTTTTATAACCAAAAAGTGTCTATCTCAATGTTAAAACCCTTTAATTTTTATTTAAGTATAAACAACAAAATATTCACACGTTAAGACTAAGGTATAAGACTAAGGTATAAGACTAAGGTATAAGACTAAGGTATAAGACCATAGACAATAACGTTACGTTATACTCAATTGCCTTGATTTTAATCAATAAAGCCTTTAGCTGTTGCGGCATACTTTATTTATCATCATTAATGAGAGTCACTTACTATGTCATTATTCGACCAAGATAAGAAAACAGTAAAATGGGAACAATTCTTAAAATCAGGTAATCGCATTTTCATTGGCTCTAATGCCGCTGTACCAAACGCCTTAATCGACGATTTAATTGCCAACAGTGCAAAATTGCATGACATTGAAACGGTTCATATATTAACGCTTTCAGATAATAAGTGGGCAACACCTGAGCACAAAGATTTATTCAAAGTAAATGCGCTATTTATTGGTGGTAAAAATATTCGCGAAGCCATCGCAGAAGGCAGAGCTGACTATACACCGAGCTTTATTTCTGATATTCCCCGTTTATTTCGTGAAAATGTTTTACCACTTGATGCGGCATTAATTATGGTTAGTCCGCCAGATGAATATGGTTATTGTTCACTTGGCGTGAGCGTAGACATAGTGTCGTCGGCAGTAAAATCAGCAAAATATGTTATTGCACAAATCAATTCAAAAATGCCACGAACGAATGGACATAGTTTTGTTCATGTTAATCAAATTCATGCTTGGTTAGAGGCAGATCAAACTCTTCCTGTTTTAGCACAACCGAGTATTGACCGAGTGGCAGAGCAAGTAGGTCAATATGTTTCTATGCTCATTGAAGATGGCTCAACCCTGCAAATAGGTATAGGAAAAATTCCTGAAGCGGTCTTACGCTATTTAGCGAACCATAAAGATTTAGGCATTCATAGTGAGATGATCTCTGATGGCGTAATCGACTTAATACGTTCGGGTGTTATTAACAACCGTAAAAAGACCTTTCACAAAGGAAAAGCCGTGTTAACTTTTTGTATGGGAACGCAGCGACTCTACGATTTTGTTGATGGTAACCCCCATGTTGAATTCTATCCTTCAGAGCATGTTAACTCTCCGGTAAATATTGCTAAAAATGATAATATGGTTTCTATTAATAGCGCTATAGAAGTAGATTTGACTGGTCAGGTCGTTTCAGATTCTATTGGTTATCAATTTTATAGTGGTATTGGTGGTCAAGTCGATTTTGTACGTGGCGCGTCATTGAGTAAAGGTGGTAAACCCATTATTGCGCTGCCCTCGACAACAAAAGATGGAAAAACCTCTCGTATTGTTGCCCATATTACCGAAGGTGGTGGTGTGGTCACTTCTCGCGGTCATGTCTCTTATGTTGTTACTGAATATGGTATTGCTTCATTATTAGGGAAAAGTATCCGTGAACGGGCATTAGAACTTATTCGTATTGCTCATCCAAAATTTCGCGAGCAACTTTTAAAAGATGTCAGGAAAAACTATTGGGTGCCAGAATATCAAGAGAGCTCGCCAACCTCAGTACCTGAATTAGGCGAAATAGAACTCAAAAAATTTACCTTTGAAGACATTAATTATTATTTACGCCCCTTAGCTCCCGCTGACGAACGTCGTTTACAGGAGTTTTTCTATTCGCATACCAAAGAAACCTTGATCATGCGTTATAACCATCATGCCACACAAATGACCCGTGAAAACGCTTGTAAGTTAGTCAGTGTCGACCAACATAAAGATTTAGCCTTGTGCTTTACTCAGCGCACTAATTTAGCTGATGTTATCCATGCCGTTGGTCGCTACTACTTCATCGAAAGTCATAATTGTGGTGAAGTAGCTTTCGTTATCAGCGAGCATAAACGTGGTAAAGGAATGGCAAAAACCTTATTAGATGAAATAATAAAAATTGCTACCCTACGTAAGCTAGACAAGCTCATTGCCTGTGTAAGACGAGATAATGCGCCAATGTTAAAGGTCTTTGAAAAAGCAGGATTTCTTCGAAAATATTCTGAAGAGATGGACGAACTCAATTTAGAATTACAATTAACAGCATCAACAATAGCAGAAATAGAGGAACAATCATGACAGTAGGTGTAATTGGTCATCATAAATGTAATGGGCACAGTATGGGGGATTATCATCCAGAAAGCCCAAAAAGACTGGGGGCGATTCAAGATCAGTTGATCCGCAGTGGTCTTGAATATGTTATCCGCCAATATGATGCTACACCTATCGACCGAGATCTCATTTCACTTGCTCACGATGACAAGTATATCCAATATATTTTTGATAATGCCCCAAAAACAAGCGATCAAGATGCCATTTTTCGCCTTGATGATGATACCAGCATGAATGCTGATACCTTACCAGCTGCCTTATTATCGGCTGGTGCAGCGATTAATGCCGTTGATTTAGTGATGGATAAAACCTTAACGGCCGCTTTTTGTGCTACGCGCCCTCCTGGGCATCATGCTGAATATGATAAAGGTATGGGGTTTTGTTTTTTTAATAATATTGCTATCGCAGCCGCTTACGCAAAGAAAAAATATAAACTAGAACGTGTCGCGATCGTAGATTTTGACGTACATCATGGTAATGGCACCGAAGATATTATTAAAAGAGCCACCGCTAATGGCAAAGAACAAGGTTACTTATTTTGTTCAAGCTACCAGTACCCTTTTTATCCTTTTGAAATGCAAGAAAGTGATACGCCACCTATTATCAACACCCCCTTACCTGCCACTTGCAAAGGCCCTGAGTTTAGAGCGGCGATAAGTAAGCATTGGTTGCCGGCTTTAGAGAAATTTAAACCGCAAATTATTTTCATTTCTGCTGGTTTTGACGCTCATATCGAAGATGAAATGTCGCAAATTAGCCTGACTGAGTGTGATTACCGTTGGGTAACGGATGAACTTAAGACCATTGCTGATAAGTACAGCGAAGGTCGAATAATATCAATGCTTGAAGGGGGCTATGCTTTAAGTGCTTTAGGACGAAGTGTCGTTGAACATATGAAAGGTTTAATCAGTAATCAGTAATCAGTAATCAGTAATCAGTAATCAGTAATCAAGCATGTAGCTGAATATTTTTAAACATCAGCTACATTAAACTAACCACAGAAAACATATTAATGGGCTTTTTTAAGTGACTTTACTAATGTTACGACTAATAACACTAAGCCTCCGGCAATAATACCTATGATACCTTCGGTTAATATCGGTACTATAATTTCAGCGATCGCCCCAAAAGTGTTCGCCAGAAATTCAACCAGATGATGTACCTGCTTATGCAACCATGAAAAACTATGGACCAAAATACCACCGCCTACCAAGAACATTGCAATAGTACCAACCACTGTCAGCGTTTTCATTAATGCCGGGGCAAAAATAAGTAAACCGCGCCCTAAAGCTCGTTGAATGGCATTAAAGCGCCCCGAAACAGACTTTCTTAATAAGTATAAGCCTAAGTCGTCAAGTTTAACGATAGCGGCAACAAGCCCATAAACACCAAAGGTTATTGCTAGGGCAAGTCCAGAAACGACCGCAACTTGAACTTCAAAGGCAGCCTCTTGAACTGTGCCTAAAGCAATAACAACAATTTCTGCTGATAATATAAAATCAGTACGGATGGCACCTTTAATTTTTTTCTCTTCAAAGGCGACTAAATCTACGTTTTCATCGGCTAAAGCTAACAACTTTTTTTGATGTGCCTCTTTTTGATCTTGAGATGAATTATCATTATGTTGGAAGAATTTATGGAAGACCTTTTCAAAACCTTCAAAGCATAAAAACAGCCCGCCAATAACAAGCAAGAGAGTAATTAAGGGCGGCGCAAAAGCACTAATAACTAAAGCGGTAGGCACAATGATAAGTTTGTTTAACAGCGACCCTTTAGCAACAGCCCAAACTACCGGTAATTCACGTTCAGCTTTAACTCCTGAGACCTGCTCAGCATTCAGTGCTAAATCATCCCCTAATACGCCAGCTGTTTTCTTTGCTGCGACTTTTGATAAGATAGCGACATCATCAAGTACTGTTGCAATATCATCGAGTAAGGTTAATAAACTTGATCCGGCCAATGGTTTCTCCCTGTTTACGCTGCCAGTTATAGACATCATCGTTATTTACCATCCACAATGGAAGGTCTAAATTTGTCGGCAGCTAAAATAACGTGCAACAAGCACTATTGCAGCAAAGACTAGGATGCCTAAAGCTGTTATCAACATTTTCCTGAACATAAAAAAGGCTGCTCATAGCAACCTTTGTTAAGATAATAAACTAATTCGATTACATTTATTCCACAGGTAAAAATGCATCTGATTGTTCAACTTCATATTTTTTATGTAATTTTGCAGCTAAGACACCTTTGCGGTGAGCGAGGGCTGCTTCCATCTTTTTAGCGGCACTTGCAATAGCAGCGTACAACTCTTTTCCTGATGCCGTTACGGAGATCTCATTACCTTCATAGTGAGTAGAAACTTCTAATTTTTGTTGATGAGGCTCGACGGTAATAATTGCGCTAATAGAAGTGAGACTTGGGTAATGCTTAGCAACTTTTTTAAACTTGTCCTCAATTGACTGCTGGATACCTTCAGTAATTTCAACATGGTGACCGGAAATATTTATTTTCATAATGTTACCTTTTACTAAGAGAAAATTGTCTTCACTTAATATACTCGGGGTTATCTCGGTAAAACACAATGGTAATTTTGTAAAAAAATGAAAAAAAATTGTAACCATATTGAAATATAAATAAATTATTTCTTAAGCATTGATTTCAAGTCAGCAAATGGATTATAGGTTGCCGTATCTTGATTAGTATCACCGGCAATAACTTCTGTTTTATATTTAGCGTGATCTGTATATTTAGCGTGTTCGTTATCGTGACAGTAAATACATAACAGTTCCCAATTACTTCCATCATTTGGATTATTAGTATGGTCGTGATCAACATGATGCACAGTTAACTCCATAAGGTTTGAATAAACAAACTCTCGAGCACAGCGGCCACAGACCCAAGGAAATAATTTGAGGGCACGATCACGATAACCCTTTTCTTTAGCTTTGTAATTAAGGCTTGCGCCTAAGGTATCAGAGGACATAATTAAGCAATATGAAAGTAAACATAAACCATTGTAAAATACTGCTTAAATATGTTCAATGTCTATGTGAACTACTAAGGCCATAAATGACCAAGCTTCAAAATCAAGCAGCTTTAACTATAATGACAGGCGCTTCAGAGGCTTAACGCATTTAAATGACCTCAATCGTATATTCAATGTCCTGCATCATATGTCCATGCACTGTCTTATCATGATGGTACTGGGCATTAAACTTTAAAGAATGAATGCCTTTAGACAAGGGGCGCAACATTAACCAATAGCCATCAGTAGCAGAAGGATAAACTTTTTCTGTTGCTTGTGTTTTCGCAAGTAATGCATGTAAATCAAAACATTCTTTTGATTTTATTCGATTATTACGGATATTGGGAATAGATTGGCCATCCAGTTCAGCATAAACAAAATACAACTCGCCATTGTTTAATGCCGCTTCTTGTTTTACTTCATCACAGGTTTTACTGATATTTTTTTCTGGCCAGTACGCCATATTAATAATAGGAAAGAAGATATGTTTACCATAAGGAATAATGCAATGCCGCTTTATTTTCGAGGTACCATAACCACCGGCTAAAAACCAAACATTACCACTTTGATTAACACCACAAAGCTCTCCCGTACTATCACGCACCGGAGAGTTTTTATCGCTCATTGTGTTGGTCCATTGCCACCAAGTATTCGCATATTGATCAAGTGATTTACCGGCAATGCTCTCATTAACGCCAACAACTATCGGTTGGTAATTGTTAGCTAGGCCACTGAAGGTGAAAAAACTATAAAAAAAACAAATAAAACTTAATGTTTTAATACACATATCAATTCCTTTTTAAATGTAAAACCAGTCACAAATCCACAGTATTGTTTTTAACATTGTTGACACTACTATTACAAGATAATTGCAGTGAAATGTCATGCTATTGAAATACTTTTTCTGCCCAGCGCGCTAAGCCAACGGTTACACTGCCAAAGTGATCGCCAGCAATCACCGGCGTATTTGGCATTTGCTCACGTAAAAATTGGTTTAGCACCGGTGACTTTGCTGAGCCTCCAGTAACAAAAATCACATCAGGTTGGCAATTAGCTTGCACAACACATTCATTCATCAATTGAGCAATTTGCTTCAATTGTGAAGAGCTTGCTTTCAACATCAAGGCACGATTAACTTCTACTTTTAAATTATCAGCTAATTCATCTAGGTATATTGACTGAGAGTCTTGTTCGGTTAAGCCTATTTTTGCTTGCTCTGCACCATTAACAATAAGGTGACTTAATTTTTGCTGGTGAACCTTTAACAAACGGGAAAATACCTCAGGCTGTTTAGCATCGCGTTGCAGCGTTTGCAAATAACGATAATTGGCTTGACTGTAAAAATTAGTTTGCTCGTTAATATTATTAATGGCCACAGCTTGATTAAAACTATTAACAGGCATAGGTTTACCCGTTTTTAACGTATCATTCATCCCTAGGCTCGGCATTATTCCCTTGAGCGCTAATTGAATATCGAAATCATTACCGCCAATACGAACACCGGTGTGCGCAAGCAAATGTTGCTCTCTTGATGTACTACTTTTAAATTGTGGTCCCATCAATAACATTGAGCAATCAGTAGTACCACCACCTATATCAACAACTAAAACTTTCGTTTCTTCTTGCAAACTTGCTTCATATTCAAAACCGGCGGCAACTGGCTCATATTGAAATTCTACACTCTTATAACCGACTCGTTTAGCTGCATTAGTTAATATCGTTAACGCTTGGCGATTACTTTCTTCACCTTTTAATCCTTGAAAATTAATCGGTCTGCCAATAACAGTCTGCGTTATTTCTTTTTGCTGGTTTTCTTCAGCCAATGTTTTTATGTTGCTCATCATTGCAGCAACAATATCTTCGAACAAGTTAATTTGGCTATCAACCAAACCACTCGCCCCTAAAAAGGATTTTGGTGACTTAATGTAATAACCTTCTTCGGGATCTTCTAAGTATAGATTCAGCGCGGCTTGGCCAAACGATAATTCACTAGGAATGCCATCGAGCTTTAGCTCTCGTAATACATTCTGACCTTTTTGTAACGGACCAACCCGCTGTTGTTTGAACAGCAGCTGTTGCTCTTCACTTAATTGTTGACATAACCAATGAGAAATAATGTCTCGACTTGGTGCGTATAGTGTTGAAGGAATATACTTACCATGCTCGCCTAAAGATAATATCTTCGGCTGGCCACTTTCCATTACTGCGACAGCACAATTTGAAGTGCCGTAATCAAAACCTATCATTGTTTATTTATACCACTGAGTCTAAAAGGGGTCGCGTAGCATACTGGGCAAGCGAGTAATATTCAACTCATTAATAAATTTCAGTGATAAAATCGGTTTACTAACGCGGGTATTTACATTTTATTCAGTTGGTACCAATGACATTAAATAATAATCTTCAGAACAATTAAAAATCACTTTTTTTTCTAAGAGTTTTGTTTAGAAACGCCCTAGTTACTTAACTGTCTCTTTTGATCATGATTATTACGTCTATCAAAATATATTTATCTCAATGGATATAAATGCGCCCCACCGTATATTTTACCTACTAAGTCCTGTGCATTCGGTTGCTCATTTGCAAAATGCGTTACTTAATAAAAAAAGATGAGCTTAATAATAGAACATTGACTTTTTAAGATTTTTACACCATATGATAAAGTGATCATACACCAATTTTTTGTTTTAGATCATGTGAATACAGACGTTCCTTGTTATAATGCCTTTAAGATTTATGACTCTATTTAATAAGGAAATAAAATGCCTATCTCACGTTCTCGTAATAATCAGCGTGAACTACCCCGCGACTTCGCTTCGCTCTGATCACGGGGCTTCTGCAATCTAGCTTTTGATAACTAGGCTGCTTCTTTTTTCTCAGATCCCACACCAAACTTTGATTGCTCAAAGACTTTCATTTTAGAAGGTGATTTCTGCTGAAATTTGGGCAACGCCCTAGCTAATATCCCATTAGCTATTAACTCTTTTTCGCCTGTGTCTGCAACAGATTTAGCTGCTGCTAAATCTCTGCACTGTACTAATCCACAGCTCTCACAGGAAAATTCTCGCACACTCAAATCGAATTTATGCTCATACTTACATCCATAGCAAATGCCGGAAGATTTCACAAACCGACCAATTTCATGGTAAACAACGCCATTTAATTCAGCCTTATACCTGGTTAATTCAGTGATCATTCCCATCACATTATCATTCACCATCTGGCCATTAAATTGCTGCATTCCTTTCACGTTTAAATCCTCAAACACGATAATATCGCTACTCTTGGCTATCGAGCATGATACTTCGTGAGCGAACGCTAGGCGTTGGCTAGAGATTTTCCCGTGAATTTTGTTTAAACGTGATTTTGTTTTGTGCCAGCGATTCGAACCTTTCTTACGACGGCTCAACTGGACTTGAATTTGTTTTAATTTCGTTGATGACTTCTTAAAAACTTTCGGGTTTTCAACGTACAGACCATTTGAGCCAACAACCGTATATTGGCTGTTGATGTCATAGCCCACAAGTGTTGATAGCACTTGCTTTTTACTCTTGCACTCGACTTTTTGAGTCAGTGAAACGTACCACTTCCCGTGCCTCATATTGAAGGTTGCTGACTTGATTTTACTTTTAAGTTTACGATGAAGTGCAATTTTAACCGTACCAATTTTTGGAATAGTGATGCCGTTATTTTCCAGTCTTATATTTTCATTCGTATTGACCGAGCGGTAGCTATCATCGTGAAGTTTCTTCTGCTTAAAGCTGACCTTGAAAGTCGGAAACTTTTGAAGCCTGCCTTTATTGAATGAATTCTTTAGTGCTGTTTCAAGGTCACGAGCCACTTGTTGTGAAGCCACAGAGTCAAAATCTTTGAGCCATGAGAATTCATCGAACATTTTTAAATCTTTTATCAGCGATGCCATTTCATTGTAAAAAAGAAATGTTTTATCGTACCGATATCGACGCATATTTTCAGATAGCAACAAGTTCCATACGCCACGGGCGTATGCTCCAAACTCAATGAGTTTGACTTCTTGTTCTGCCGTCGGCTTGAGCCGATAATTGTATCTGAGCGTCTTTCTCATATACTGTATAGACTACTGTACAAACCGAGATTGTCAAGTGGAATATCAAACGAATTCACATTGTAAGCACCTAATTGATCTGCATTTAATTCTCGTGGTTAAATATCGAAAGCAACTACTTTTTGGCGATATGGGAGAGTTTGTAAAGCAGGCTGTTTTAGACATATCAGATAGTTCTGACTTTTCAGTTGAGGAGATTGAAGTAGACAAGGAGCACATCCATATACTTCTGATAATTTATTCTCTAAAGATAAAGGCGTTACGGGTACACAAACCCATAAATTACGTACTTTAAAAAATCGCTATGCCGCTGATGATATTAGCTTGCCAGACAAAAGAGATGTACTGACCTATGTAGTGGCTGATTTACCTATTAACCGCCGCATCAAAGAACTACTTAATATTGATAAATCAAAAGAGCAACCTTATCAACCACTCTATGATTTAACCAGCCATGCTTTTATTGAGTCGGCTAATAAGCAACATTTATTCGAAGGTGCTATTTTAGCCAATGGTTTAATACCTATCGTCAGAAGTCGTTTGGAAGAAAAGCATAAAGCTGCGGGTGAGTTACAAAAATTAAGCTTCAACCCATTTGAGCCTAATAATAACTTCACCTTACATTTTGCTGGCAATTGCTTAGTTGATTCAATGCAATTTGTTATCATAGCAACAGAAGAGCATAAAACGAGTCAAGGCTATGGTAAATTCCTTAATTTAGTTGAACAAGCACTGCGTTCTATGGCTGAAAAACTAGGCTATGTTAATTCGAAAGAAGAATTAGTCATCCGTTTACACCAGCACCTAGGTTATGACCTTTAAACCATTCAAGTAAAGATGATGCTATTGACGTTTGTCGTATAACCTTTATATACGACAAACTTATCATTTATTATCATGTGGCATGGCTATAAAGGAAATGTTAAAATGTCAGGGTTATTTATTTGTAGAGAAAATTCGTGCCATTAAAACAAAACCTTCATCCAAGCAACCGCCATAACAACGGTTATGATTTTTTAGCATTGTGCCAGTCGTTACCGACATTAAAACCCTTTGTTCATACCAATAAATATCAGAATTTATCTATTGATTTTGCCAATGCAAAGGCGGTAAAAGCACTTAATCAGGCATTATTAAAATATCACTATCAAGTAAATCAATGGGATATACCTACGGGGTATTTATGTCCACCTATTCCTGGCAGAGTCGACTATATTCATTATCTTGCTGATTTATTAGCAATATCACTCCCAGCAACTTCAACCTTAAAGGAAAGCAAAGTATCAGTACTTGATATAGGCGCCGGGGCAAGTTGCATTTATGCTATTTTAGGTCAACGTGAATATCAATGGCAGTTTACTTGCACCGATATAGACCCGACGTCCATTAAAGTTGCCAAACAAATAATCTCTGCTGACAAGTCGTTTAAAAAATCGATTACTTGTCGCTTACAGCCAAATTCTTCACAAATATTTAATGGCATCATTGAAGAAGATGATCGCTTTGAATTAACCATGTGTAACCCACCTTTTCATCGTTCATTGGCTGAGGCAACAAGAGGGTCAGCTCGGAAAGTCAAAAATTTAGCGGCAAATAAAAAAACGTTCAACCCCTCCCTAACAACCAGCCCCAGTGTACCGTTAAATTTTGGCGGTCAAAATGCGGAATTATGGTGCGAAGGTGGCGAGCTTGCCTTTATTAATCAGATGATAAAAGAAAGTAAATCTATCCAAAAACAAGTGCTATGGTTTACCTGCTTAGTGTCAAAAAAAGACCACATTAGCCAACTAAAGCAGACGCTTAATAAGTCGAAAGCCAAACAAATAAAAGTTGTAGATATGGCGCAAGGACAAAAAATCAGTCGTTTTATTGCTTGGAGTTTTCTCGATGAAAGCCAGCAAAAAAATTGGTTTAATTTGGTTTAAGCACGCAGATGAGAAACATTAGTCAACGATTGCAAAAAATAGATGATATGGTCAGTACTCACTATCAAAGCATTTGGGATTGCTGCTGTGATCATGGTTTACTGGGACTAACATTATTAAAGCGCCAAACAGCTGACACCGTTCATTTTGTCGATATTCTTCCCTCATTAACCACGCATCTTGAGTCATTATTACAAAAGCACTTTAGTACAGACGACTATATTCAAGCTTGGCAGGTCCATTGTATTGATGTCGCAAAGCTACCGTTGGCAATACAAAATAAACAGTTAGTTATTATTGCTGGCGTTGGTGGAGAGCTACTCATTAGTTTTATTGAAAGTATCATCACTAATTTTCAGCAAAACTCGCTCGTCCCCCCAACAAGTGAAATAGAGTTTATTGTTTGCCCCGTACATTACAACTACCCTGTAAGACAAACCCTAATAGCTCATAATTTTTCTTTACTGGATGAATGCATCGTTACTGAAAACAAACGTTGCTATGAAATTATCCATGTCAAAAAACAGTTTAGTGCATCTGCCGATATTGATAACCCTTTAAATAAAATATCACCTACCGGTGATAAAATGTGGGATTTGTCGATTAAATCACATCAACAATATTTAGCGAAAACCATTGGCCATTATAAGCGTCTGTTACTGGCAGCAAAAGATAATGAGAAACAATCGATTAACCGTATTATTGAACAATACTCTTCCCTTATATCCTAGCTAGAAAATCTTAAAATAAATTTTATCAGTTTATGTTCTACTTAGGTTTATTCGATATAACTCAAGCAACTGAGCCAAATAGAGCAATAAAAAAGGCCTGCATAAGCAGACCTTTGATCATTATACCGCTAATTTATAAAAATTAAACGGTACCTTTTTCCATTTGGTTAAGCTCAATAGATTTAAACAAAGCGGTAAAATTGCCTTCTCCAAAACCTTGGTCGTCAACACGTTGGATCATTTCGATAAAGATTGGGCCAAAAATATTTTTAGTGAAAATTTGTAATAAATACGAGTTTTCTTTTTGGCTATCGACAAGAATTTGATGATCTTGAATGCGTTTATGATCTTCTTTAACCCAAGGAATGCGTTTAAATACGTCATCATAATACTCAGGGACGATATCAAGGGTATCAATAATATTTTTATCTAACTTGTCTAAAGAACCAACTAAGTCATCACTGATAAAGGCTAAATGCTGAACACCAGGACCGTTATACTCATCTAAGTACTCATCGATTTGGTTATTCTTCTTACCCTTACCTTCATTAATTGGTAAGCAGAAAGTGCCACAAGGCGACGCTAACGCGTATGAGATTAGTGCAGTTTTCTCACCTTTGATATCAAAGTAGCGCACATCGGTAAAGCCAAAAATATCTTTATAGAAATTAGCCCAATGCTCCATCGTACCTTGATGAACATTGTTCGTTAAATGATCAACACGTAAAAAACCTTTATCTTCGTTAATAACCGGAGCGTCAATCGCTTCAAAGTCATCTTCGTAGATAGAACCCGGATTAGTCGTTGATGCTGCAAATTTCTCAATAAAATAAATTAAACTGTCACCAATACCAAAAATAGCTGGATAGGGTAATTTGTTGTCTTCGTTAGCCGCAGATTTAGCACCACGCTTAATCGCTTCTTCAAAAGCAAAATCAGCATCGTCTACACGCCAGCCCATAGAGCAAATAGCAGGACCATGGCTTTTAGCAAATTCTTTTGAAAAGCCTGCTTTTTCATTGTTTAATAAAAAATGAATATCATTTTGATTAAAGTAATCGATATCACGACCTTTAAACTTTTTCGTTTTTGAAAAACCAAAACCATAAAAAGCGTTTTCCATAAAATCTGAATCGGGTGTCGCATATTCAGTGAATTCTATACCACGAAGGTTAAGTGGATTTTTTACATCAGTCATGTTTATCTCTCTTAAAGAATCAATGGGTGCATTATTACTAGGTTTTCAATGAAGAGATAGCGCAAAGCAAATCTAATAAAACATCGCAGCGTAACAGAAAATGTACGTGCTATCTGTGCGGAATGTATTCGACGTCAAGACAAGCCATATAGTGCTTAGCCAACAGCTGTTCAGTTATGTTTACATGACTAATTAACGCTAAAGTATTCATGCTTTTTGGTAAATTACAGGCATAAAAAAAGGTACGATATACGTACCTTTTTATTATTTATTTATCGACTAGCTAGGACGATTAGAACGCTCTTGACGTTTACGAGGACGATCAGTTGTTGGTGTTGATTCAACCGTCTTAACATCTGAAACCGTAATTTCTAATGATTGACGACGAATTTTAACACGCTTTAATTGCTCAAATGATTTCTCTGGCATGCCTTTTGGTAACTGAACATAAGTATGTTTATCATGTAAGTTAATTGCACCAATGTAGCTACTATCTAACGAAATTTCGTTAGCGATTGCGCCAACGATATCACCAGGACGTGCACCATGCTCTTTACCTACTTCTAAACGGTATGTCTGCCAATCAACGTCGGTACGGTTAACTTTAACTTTACGAGGAGCACGTTCGCCACCACGCTCAGCGCCACGTTCACCACCACGTTCATTTCTGCCGCCACGACTTTCGTTACGACCACCACGCTCACTTCTAGAATCACGGTCACTACGCTCACGCGTTTCACGACGAGGCTTAGGATCTTCTTTTGGTTGTAATGGCTGGTTTAATTGTTTTTGGAACAATAAAGCTGCAGCTAAATCAGTCATAGAAAGCTCTGATTCATTGGCCATTGCTTCAACAATTTCACGCATGTTTACTAAATCTTTATCTGCAACAATTTGTGCCATTTCAACACGTGTACGTTCAATACGTTTTTTACCAATTTCTTCAATATTTGGTAATTCATAAGTGTTAATAACACCTGAAGTTAAACGTTCGTAATGACGTAGAGAGTGCATTTCGCGAGGACGAACAAATGCAATTGACATACCTTCACGACCTGCACGACCTGTACGACCGATACGGTGAACATAAGCTTCATTATCGCCTGGTAAATCATAGTTAACCACTAATGAAATACGTGGAATATCTAAACCACGAGCAACAACATCAGTTGCCACTAATATAGATGACTTACCTGATTTCATTTGTTCGATACAACGTTCACGCTGTGCTTGGTTCATGTCGCCGTTTAAAGCTAATGCTGGGTAACCAGCTCGCTCTAATTGTTCTGCAACTTCTACCGTGTCGCTACGAGTACGTACGAAAACTATCATCGCATCATAATCAACGATTTCAGCTATACGCTCTAAAGCGGTAATTTTACGAATGCCACTAACTTTCCAAGCAAATTGAGAAATATTTGCTTTTGACTGTTTAACAGCAGCAATTTTAATATGTTCTGGATCTTTTAAGAAACGGTTAGCAATTTTACGAATTGCTGGTGGCATAGTTGCAGAGAACAAAGCCATTTGCGTCGTTTCTGGTAAATGGTCAAGTATCCACTGAATGTCTTCAAGGAAACCCATGTTAAGCATTTCATCAGCTTCATCAAGTACACAAAAAGATAAGTTACCTAGTTTTAGACTCTTACGACGTAAGTGATCCATTAAACGACCAGGTGTGCCAACAACAACTTGAGCGCCACGCTCTAATTGTTGAAATTGTGGCTGGTATGATTGACCACCGTATAAAGTAGCAACCAATAAACCTTTCATATTTTTACCGAAGCTTTCAATGGCTTCAGCAACTTGCATCGCTAATTCACGTGTTGGTGCTAACACCATTAACTGTGGCTTTTTCAATGAAACATCAATTTTAGCCAATGCAGGTAAACCAAAGGCAGCAGTTTTACCTGTACCTGTTTGTGCTTCACCTAAAACATCTTTACCCGCTAATAATGGCGGAATAGTTTTTGCTTGAATATCAGTTGAGTTTTCGAAACCGATAGATTTTACAGCAGATAATAAAGTTTCAGGCAAGCCTAAAGAGTCAAAGCTCACAGGAGCATCGTTAGAAGTAGTCATAAATTTTGTCTTCTCTTGTGGCGGAATAGGTTAAAAGTAACCAAAACATTCCGCGTTATATACGAGGAAACCACCAGGAAGACTTAAGGCACGTTCACTAAAGAACATAGGGCTAATAAAGAATATTAGCTAAGAAGTCTATTGGGCGGAAAACCCCACTCATTTCGTATAACCAGTGTGAAAGAAAATATTCAAGTCAGAATCACTGTTATCGAGGCGCGCATTATACTGACATTTATTTATTATTCAAGGTATATAAATCATTTTGTTCAAAAAACAATCAGAAAAATGTATTTAATACCAATAAAGATAAATAACAGGGGTAATGAGATTAGCCATAAAAAGAAACGGCTAGGGTTAAATTATAAATACTGACAAGTAATCCTCTGTGGTCTGAACTATATCGGTCATTTTATCTAGACATTGATATAAAAAAGGCCAGACGCTTATATGCCTGACCTATATTAAAATCATTTAAACGTAGATAATATTTTAATTACTCGTCAGCACCCGTTAACAAATCAGAAAAAAGTGAAAGTTTATTTAAAACTAAACCATGAATAGATTTTCTTGGGTAGCGCCCCGTTCGACTAATTTCTCCGGCGGGTTCATTCATCAGCAACTCTAATGCTTGATCAATGTCTTCAACAGCGTGAATGGCAAATTGATTGTTTTTAACCGCTTCAATAACATCGTCCGCTAACATCAGATTATTAACATTGGTGCGCGGAATAATAACCCCTTGCTTTCCCGTCAAGCCTTCGTCTTTACATAAACGATAAAAACCTTCAATTTTTTCATTAACGCCACCAATTGATTGCACACCTCCGTGCTGATTAATCGAACCAGTAATGGCAAAGCCTTGTTTAATTGGCAGTAAAGAAATAGCAGAAATAAGCGCACAAAGTTCCGCCATAGACGCACTGTCACCATCAATATGTCCGTAAGACTGTTCTATTGCAAGGTTGGCAGAAATTGACACTGGAAAACCTTGCCCGTATTTATGTCCTAAATACCCGGTTAATAACAGCACGCCTTTGGAGTGAATAGACTTACCTAAGTCTACTTCTCTTTCTATATCAGTGACACCTTCACTTCCCGCATAAACGGTTGCTGTGATGCGCGCAGGCGTTCCAAAAACACTGTCCCCTATTTCTAAGACAGTTAAACCATTTACTTTACCGATATGGTGCCCTTGGGTGTCAATCAATACTTGTTTTTCTTTTATTTCGCCTAACCATGCCTCACTCATTCGGCCAGTTCTTCGCTGTTTAGCTGCAAGCGCTAAAGCAACATGGCTGGCAGTT
Organism: Colwellia sp. PAMC 20917; assembly: GCF_001767295.1. Classification (GTDB taxonomy): domain Bacteria; phylum Pseudomonadota; class Gammaproteobacteria; order Enterobacterales; family Alteromonadaceae; genus Colwellia_A. Next base: position 3,543,914 of record NZ_CP014944.1, on the reverse strand, counting down.
AAATGACCTTTGTTGTCTGTTTTTTTCCACAAATAAAAAGCTTCATCAAGTAAGTCGTTTACTTGAACAATATTAGCCGAAATCTTATGTTGATGCTCTGCACGTCTCAATGCATAGCGCACTAGCTCTAATACAGCTTCATTACTGACATGTGGATAGTTGTATTTATGTGCACGCTGGCGAATCAAATGAGCGTAATCATTAAGATTTTCTTCGTTACTTTCAAGATACTGATCAAAGTCTGCTAAGACCCTAAATAATTCGGTGAACTCTTGGTCATAGTCTTGCAACATGTAATAAATTTCGGGGTCGCCGAGCAATATCACTTTAACGTTTAATGGAATTTTTTCAGGTTGTAAGCTAAATGAGCCCGGTTGACTATATTCAGAGTAAGGATTTTCAATGGTAATTTCTTGTGATTTAAGCGCTAATTTTAAACGTGCCCAGACAAGGGGTTGATTGAGTAGCTTGTCTGCCTCTAAAATTAAATAACCGCCATTAGCCTTATGTAACGCTCCAGGTCTAATTAATCGATAACTGGTATAGGTGCTTCCTTGAAAGCTCGCGAAATCAACATGGCCAAATAAGTTTTGAAAGGTTGGGTTTTGCTCATAAATAACAGGAGCGCCAGCATCAGGTTTTTGAGAAACGAGTAAATTAGGTAAAAATTGTTCAACCATAAGTTTACGCGCATCTTTATCGTTTCTGTTCTCAACACTTTCATCAACAAGAATTTCTAAAACAGTATCGACTACATGGGTTTTTACTTTTGACAAGTACTTTAACACACCAATATTACTGGCAAACTCATGCTCTAATTCTTCTAGGAACGGCCGAATAGCTTGTTCTGCTGTCTCATTTTTTAATTTACGTAATTTATCAGATGAGATGCGTTTCCATTGTGGTAATTCAATCAATTTTTCAGAAAGAAAATTTTCTAATTTATCTAGCAACAGATAAAAGTCAGCACGTTTACCTTCATCTAAACCGGCAAATTCTTTATCATTTAAAGGTTTTCCCTCAACCAGCGGTGAAAAACCAATCTCTCCATTTTCTTCAAATAATAAAACATTATCTTTTAAAGCACTTTCTTCGACTTCAGCGATGGCTTGATCATATTTTTTATTAAATGCGCGATCAACCGCCGACTTTTGTCGTTGATAACTTGGGTTATCAAAAATCTCAGGAAACACGTCTAATAATTCATCAATAAAAGTATTGATACGTGCCAATAATTGTTTACCATCTCCGGGACTTAAATAGAGGTTGTGCGGTGCATGAACATCATCAAAATTATTGATATAACACCATTCATAAGGCGTTTCTTGATTGCCAGCGGTTGTCGCTAACATTTGCTTAATTAAGGTTTGTCTACCCGTACCATGCTCTCCCATAGCAAAAACATTAAAACCAGGAGCTTCCATAGACAAACCAAATTCAAGCGCCTCTTTAGCGCGAGCATGACCGATAATAATTTGCTCTACATCAGGAGTGACTTCAGCATTAGAAAACTGCTCAGCAGATAATTGAGCAGTTAATTTTTCAACAGGTAACCGAGTAATTGAAGAAGTTAACTTAACGGATGAAGGCATGCAATATCTCACTGATAACGCTTAAAAAACAAGCGTATAATAATTAATAAATTTAATACTGCCAGTGTACCCTCATTTTAAATAATTAGTAAATTTTAGTGGCGTCCCAGCTTCGTTTTAAGGAGCAAAGGGTAACCTTATAAAAGAACTACCGCCGCAATTAAAACAATCAGCAACATCCGCCGCATGACTGTATGTTATTTTTTCTTGGCAATGCTGGCACTCTAACAAACCAAAACCAATAAAGTCGCCCGTTTTATATAGACCACGATGCTTAATATCTTCATCAAGCTCTGACCACTCCACTTGTGACTTATCAGTGATCGCTTGCATATTTTTCCAGAAAGACTCATTGAGTAAGCCTAAATAGAGGGAATGTTTGGCTTGTGCTTCATTTTGAGTAATAAATTCGTTGATATCAAAACGTAAATTATCAACAAACTGCTTAACTTTCTCTTCAGGTAATTTTTCTGCCGCTTGCAAGTAAAGCTTACTTTGCTCTACTTTGTTAACAATATCAGTTATCTCATGCTGGTTAACATCTTCAGCCCATGTAACTAAAGCTTGATAAAGCTCTTGAAAAACACTATTTTTTGATTTCATAACACATTCCTTGACGACTTATAGATTAAGTATAGCTAGTCATAGCTTTATAGAAAAAACAAATCAAATAAACTTCTAAAAACTATAACATATCCTTCCTTTACTTCAATATGCTCAAAACAGTATCTTGATGTGAGACAGGTATATAAGGTATTCTATCGCCATTATTTTTATGCGTTCATGATCGCGGTCAATTTACTATTGATTGGCTAATGAACACCACATTCTAAAGTGTTTGAGAAATCTTTAATGGAATCCATTTACAATCCCCAAGCTATCGAAGCGCAAGTTCAAAAATTTTGGACTGATAACAATACCTTTAAAGCCGAAGAAAAGCCCGGCCAAGAAAAATATTACTGTCTTGCTATGTTCCCTTATCCAAGTGGACGTTTACATATGGGGCATGTGCGTAATTATAGTTTAGGCGATGTTATCTCTCGCTATCAACGCCTGCAAGGCAAAAATGTTATGCAACCTATGGGTTGGGACGCATTTGGTTTGCCTGCAGAAAATGCGGCAATTAAAAACAAAACAGCGCCGGCTAAATGGACCTATGAAAATATTGATTACATGCGTAACCAATTACAATCACTGGGTTTTGCTTACGACTGGAGCCGTGAATTAGCGACGTGTAAAAAAGACTATTACAAATGGGAACAATGGTTCTTTACGCAACTTTACGAAAAAGGTTTAGTTTATAAGAAAAATGCTACGGTCAACTGGGATCCCGTTGATCAAACAGTATTAGCAAACGAACAGGTTATTGACGGACGCGGTTGGCGTTCAGGCGCACCGGTTGAACGTAAAGAAATTCCACAGTGGTTTATTAAAATTACTGATTACGCTGAAGAGTTACTTACAGATTTAGACCAACTTACCGAATGGCCAGAACAAGTTAAGACCATGCAACGTAATTGGATTGGCCGCAGCGAAGGTATTGAAATGACCTTCCAAGTTGCAGATTCAGATGAAAGCTTTGACATCTACACTACACGTCCAGATACACTTATGGGAGTTACTTACGTAGCACTTGCTGCGCAGCATCCACTGGCTTTAGCTGCAGCAAAAAACAACCCAGCTTTGAGTGACTTTATTACTGAATGTAAAACCAATAAATCTACCGAAGCCGATATGGCAACGATGGAGAAAAAAGGTGCCGATACCGGTCTTAAAGCGATTCACCCACTAACGGGTAACATCGTTCCAGTATGGGCAGCAAACTTTGTCTTAATGGATTACGGTTCAGGTGCGGTAATGTCTGTTCCTGGCCACGATCAACGTGACTTCGAATTTGCCACTAAATACGGTTTGGACATTACCCAAGTTATTGCTGGTAGCAAAGACGACGATTTCAGTAAAGCAGCAATTACTGAAAAGGGTTTGTTAATTAATTCAGGTGAATACGACGGTTTAGACTTTGAAGCGGCCTTTAAAGCGATATCAGAAAGATTAATCAGTGAAAACAAAGGCTCTGTAAAAGTTAACTACCGTTTGCGTGACTGGGGCGTTTCTCGTCAGCGTTATTGGGGTACTCCCATTCCTATGATGCACCTAGCAAATGGTGAATCTGTCGCTGTACCTCTTGACCAGTTACCCGTTGAGTTGCCTGAAGATGTTATCATGAATGGCGTTACATCACCGATTAAAGACAATCCTGAGTGGGCAAAAACCACTTATAACGGTGAAGAAGCATTCCGTGAAACTGATACTTTTGATACGTTCATGGAATCCTCTTGGTATTACGCACGTTACTGTTCACCGAACGATGATACCCAAATGATTGATCCCGCTAAGGCAAATTATTGGCTACCTGTTGATCAATACATCGGCGGGATTGAGCATGCTATTTTACATTTACTTTACGCACGTTTTTTCCACAAGTTATTGCGTGACGCCGGTTTAGTAAACTGTGATGAACCGTTTAAAAAGTTATTATGTCAGGGCATGGTATTAGCAGATACTTATTACCGCGAAGCAGATAATGGTGGTCAAGATTGGATTTCACCAACAGACGTAGACGTTGAGCGTGATGAAAAAGGACAAGTTACTGCGGCTGTTAGCAAGCTTGACGGCAAACCAGTTATTTCTGCTGGTATGAGTAAAATGTCAAAGTCAAAAAATAACGGCATCGACCCACAAGAAGTTATCGGTAAATATGGCGCAGATACTGTACGTTTATTTATTATGTTTACTTCACCACCAGAGCAAACCCTTGAATGGTCTGATTCAGGTGTTGAAGGTGCACACCGTTTCTTAAAGCGTGTTTGGAAACTCGCCTTTGACTTTAGCGAGCAAGTCAAAGAACATGGCGAAGTGGCGTTACTGAGCACATTAACCTTAAATGCAGCGCAGAAAACATTACGCCGCGAGTTGCACAAAACTATAGCAAAAGTCAGTGATGATATTGGCCGAAGAAACACCTTTAATACCGCTATAGCTTCAATAATGGAATTAATGAACCATTTATCGAAAGCAAGTTTGGTTAGTGTTGAAGACAGAGCAGTTATGCAAGAAGCCGTTCGCGCGGTCATTATAATGTTGACACCAATTACACCACATATGTGTCATGAAATTTGGAAAACATTAGGTGGCGCTAATAACGATAATGCTTCGATTGAAGAAGCATCTTGGCCTATCGTTGATGAGAGTGCTTTGGTTGAAGACCAGAAGTTAATTATCGTGCAAGTTAACGGTAAGGTACGTGCAAAAATTACCGTTTCAGCCAACGCCAGCAAAGAAGAAGTTGAAGCCTTAGGTTTAAGTGATGAAACAGTGGTCCGCTTTATTGATGATAAGACAATTCGTAAAGTTATCTATATACCGGGTAAACTTTTAAACATTGTTGCTAACTAATCGCGAAAAAGTCCTACAAGGTAATAAGAATGAGCCATATGCACAAAAAAAAGACAAAACACCAAACACGGGTAGCCACGGCTACTTTGGTGTTACTCACCTTGTTTTTATCAAGCTGTGGCTTTGCTTTACGCGGTGATTACTTATTATCGCCGCAACTGCAAACTTTGCACTTAAGTTCCGCTGATAAATTTGGTGAACTTACTCGCCAAGTTAAGCAGCACTTAACGATAAATAAAATAAAGTTGCTGAGTCAAGCTACAGAGAATGTCCCGCAACTTAAACTTTCAAAAGACAGCCTAAATCGTCGCACTTTATCCGTATTTCCAAATGGGCAAGTGGCAGAATACGAATTGATTTATACCGTTAGATATCAGCTAGTACTTTCACAAAATGATGTTCGCTCTTTTGTTTTTGAACTTAATCGCGATTATCAAGATGATCCCAATATTGCACTTGCTAAAAGTCGGGAACTGGAATTAATGTTAAGTGAAATGCGTAAAGAAGCGGCTAATAAAATCTTACGCGACCTCTCTACGATTAAAATCTAATGCGGATCTATCATAACCAGCTATCTAATACCCTCAATCAGGGGTTTAAGCCTGTTTGGTTAGTTTTTGGTGATGAGCCTTGGCAAAAGAACAACAGCTTAACCGCAATAAAACAGCACTGTCAGCAACAGGGGTTTAGTGAAGTTATCCGTTTTAGTGCTGACGATAAATTTGACTGGAACCTTTTGGTTGAAGAGTATCAAGCGATGAGCCTATTTTCAGCACAGCGCATCATTGAAATAGAACTGGTCACCGGGAAAATAGCTGACGCCGGCAGTAAAATACTACTTAAACTCAGTGAAAACTTTCATCCTGATGTACAGCTAATCTTTCATGGCCCTAAAATCGACAGTGCGGGTCAAAAACGAAAATGGTTTAAATCATTAGAACAGTTAGGTTGTTTTGTCCCGCTTTATGATATTGAAGGTCGTCAATTACAACAGTGGTTAAATCAACAAATAAAACAGCATAAATTAAATATTCATCACGATGTCACCCCATTGATGATAGAGCTTTTTGAAGGTAACTTACCGGCTTTAGAACAAGAATTACAAAAATTTTCATTGTTGTTTGGTACACAACTAATTGTTGCTGAAGACGCAGAAAAATTACTCATTAAACAAGCAAAATTTAACCCTTTTCAGGTGGTTGATACCTTACTTAGTGGTGACTTGCAAAAATGTATTGGCATGTTAGATCAACTGCAACACGAAGGCGCCGCAATCGGTCAGCTTATTTGGTTTATTCACAAAGAGATAGCGCAATTATCAACTATGCTAGAGCAAATTGAACAAGGTGAGAGTATCGATAGTATTTATAAAAAATATCGAATATGGGATAAAAAGAAACCTTTGTATCAGTATGCCCTTAAACATATTAGTCGTGACAATATTTACCAAGCTCAAGCGCGTTTAGCACAAACTGACTTGATCAGTAAAACCAGTAGTGACTTTAATCCTTTTATATTACTGGCAGATGTTTGTATAAGTCTCTATCACGGGCAAACCACCAAAAAATTCAATTTAGATTATGAATTCGGCTAAGCGAGTAAGCGAAATTAAGAAAGATATTGCCATAATGGGGGGAACATTTGATCCTATCCATAATGGCCATATTGAAACAGCAAAAGAAACAGCAGCATGGCTTAATGTTGAACAACTCTTCTTTTTACCTGCCCATTTGCCGCCTCATAAAAACACCACAACAGCCAGCGCTAAGCACCGAACAGCTATGGTGAACCTTGTTTGCCAACAGCAGCCATTATTTCAGCTTGATAATCGCGAATTAAAACGACATAGCGCTTCTTATACCGTCACAAGTTTACGTGAAATAAAACAAGAGCAACCCAACAGTCGGGTTTTTTTTATCATAGGGATGGACTCGTTCCTTAACTTTACTCTATGGCATCAATGGCAAACTATTTTGTCACTCTGTCATATTGTCGTCAATATTCGACCTGGCTATCAATTAAATCAAATTAATACCGCCACTCAACAACTATTAAAAAACCATCAAATAGATGACCTAGCAGAAATAAAGCAACAAGATGCTGGCGGCATTATTTTCCATCAAAACCAGTCGCTTAATATTTCTTCAAGTGAAATACGCCAACAACTTTTAAGCAATAAAAAACAGAATAATCACCTAACAGAATGCGTACATCATTACATTATTGAAAAAAAACTCTATCAAAAATAATTTGCTAGTTAACCTGCAGAAAAAATGATGATATTATAGCGCATTATTATTTACACTAAGAGTAATTCCCTTGCAAGTTGAAGCGTTAAACGCATTTGTTATTGAAAAAATCGAAGAAATGAAAGGTCGTGACATCACGACTTTAGACATCGGAAAAAAATCAGGCTTTGCTGATTATATGGTTGTCTGTTCAGGTAACTCGAATCGCCATGTTAAATCTATTGCACAATCGGTTGCCATCGAATGCCGCGCTAAAGGTATTGAGCCGTTAGGTATTGAAGGTAATGATGTTGGCGAATGGGCGTTAGTTGATTTAGGCAATTTAATTGTTCACGTAATGACAGACGAAATTCGTGACCGTTACCAGTTAGAAGAATTGTGGAACTAAGCTAATAGTGAAGGTAAACTAAACTATTATGCGACTTACCTTATATGCTGTTGGCAATAAAATGCCAGCATGGGTTACTCAAGGCTTTAACGAATATTGTCGTCGATTTCCGCGCGACATGTCGTTTCATTTAGTAGAAATCCCGCCAGGTAAGCGTGGTAAAAACGCCGATATAGCTCGCATTCTAGAAAAAGAAGGCGAATTATTACTAAACGCAATCCCAAAAGGTAACCGTATTGTTACGCTTGAAGTGGAAGGTAAACCGTGGACAACACCACAACTTGCCCAACAACTTAAGCGTTGGCAATTAGACAGCCGCGATGTGGCTTTACTTATTGGTGGCCCCGAAGGTTTAGCCCCCGCTTGTATTAAAGCTTCAGAACAAAAATGGTCTTTATCGCCATTAACCTTGCCACATCCAATGGTGCGTATTGTTGTTGCTGAAAGTCTGTATCGAGCTTGGAGCATTAACAATAACCACCCGTATCACCGAGAGTAATAATGGCATCGAACAAACGTGTTGCTATTCGAAACCATTCGGCAGAAGCTAATTTATTTGCGCGCAGAACCTTTATTGCTTTTATCGGTATACTCGCTTTATTGTTAACCTTAATTAGCAATATCTACGAGTTAGAAATTAATTCTTATGAAAAATATCAAACTCGCTCTAATTCCAATCGAATAAAACTCCTTCCCGTTGCACCTAATCGCGGACTAATTTACGATCGTAATGGCATTCTACTCGCTGATAACAAACCCGTTTATTCACTGGAGGTTATTGCTGAGCAAACGGTTGATTTGAAGAAACACATTGTAGAAGTCAGTGAGTTGCTTGATATCAGTGAAGAAAAGCAGCAAAAACTTTTTGAAGCGCTAAAAAGTAAACGACGCTTTAAACCGGTAGAACTGCACTCGCGGTTAAGCGCACAGCAAGTTGCATTATTTTCTGTCAATCAACACAAATTCCCTGGTTTTTTTATTGATGCTCGTCTTAAAAGATACTACCCATTTGGTGATTTAACGACCCACTCTTTGGGTTATGTTGCCCGCATTAACCTTAAAGATTCAATTCGTTTGGCCGAAGAAAATTTAGATGAAGATTATGCAGCAACGCGTAACATAGGTAAGCTTGGTTTAGAAAAATATTATGAAAATATTCTTCATGGCACTATTGGTCATCAAGAAGTTGAAATAAATAATCAAGGTCGCATTATAAGAACGCTTGATTATGCGCCCCCAATATCAGGCAAAAACTTAACCCTAAGTATTGATATTGAATTACAAATGATTGCTAAACGTGCCTTAGCTGGTAAGCGTGGCGCTGTAGTAGCAATTGATCCACGAAGTGGTGAGATATTGGCAATGTATTCAAACCCAAGTTATGACGGAAACTTATTTGTTCATGGCATTAGCAGTAAGAACTATCGTAAATTACTTAATCCTAAAAACGACAGACCATTACTTAATCGAAGTGTACAAGGTTACCCACCCGCCTCAACAGTCAAACCTTTGCTCGGATTAACAGGATTAGAAGCAGGTGTAATCACCAATAAATCACGCTTCTACGACCCTGGCTGGTTTCAGCTAAAAGGTCTTGAACGTAAATACCGTGATTGGTGGGCGCCCGGTCATGGCTGGGTAGATCTTAATCAAGCCATTGAACACTCATGTAATGTTTTCTTTTATAATTTAGCGTATCAATTAGATATTGATACGATTACCGACATGATGGAAAAATTTGGTTTTGGCGATCTTACGGGTGTTGATATCTGGGAAGATAAACGCGCTATTTTGCCTGGTAGAGAAACCAAGCGTAGTCGATACAATAAACCTTGGTATACCGGCGATACAATCGCGGTTGGTATTGGTCAAGGCTATTGGACAGTAACACCGTTACAGCTAGCTCAAGCTTTTTCTATTTTAACGAATAAAGGCGACATTAAAATCCCACATTTTTTACGTGCTACTACCGAGTTAGTCGTGGAAGAAGTTCAAATCAATGAGGAAATCACCACCGCTGAGCGTGATGCTGATATTGTCAATAAAATGGTCACTAAGATGGCAGAATATGATGATAAACCTCCGATTATTTTAAAAGACAATAAACACTGGGATTTAGTGCTTGATGCTATGCATAACACGGCACAAAAGAAATATCCTGCATTTAAAGGTGCTCGCTATGACGCCGCAGGAAAGTCGGGTACAGCACAACTTATTGCAAAAAAACAAGATGAAAAATATGATGCAGAAGCCACTAAAGAAAGGCAGCGAAACAATGCTATGTTTGTCGCTTTTGCTCCTTATGAGAATCCAGAAATAGTGGTTGCTGTTGTCGTTGAAAATGTTTTAGAAGGCGGTGGTGGTTTTAATGCTGCGCCCGTAGCGCGCCAAGTTATGGATCAATATTTTGGTGATAGAGTCATTATTAGTACCGATAAAAGTAAGCATCCACAACACAATAATGTTTATGGTGTTGACAAAAACACAGGACGTAACTAGTGCGTAATATTGGCCATGATCAACAAAAGCAGCGAAGTTTCTGGCAAAGAATTCATATTGACTTGCCTCTTTTATTGGGTATTTTAGCATTAATGACCTTAGGGCTATTTGTTGTTTATAGTGCAGGTGGCCAAGAAACTGCCATTGTTTACCGTCAAATAACCCGCTTAGGTATAGCATTGTTGGTGATGTTCGCCGTTGCTCAAATCCCTCCCCTTTCCTATCAAAAATGGGCGGTGCCCGTATTTATTTTAGGTTTGCTGCTCTTAATCGCCGTACTTTTATTCGGTCATATAGGTAAAGGCGCACAGCGTTGGTTAGACTTGGGTTTTATGAAATTTCAGCCTTCTGAAATAATGAAACTGATTGTCCCCATTATGATCGCTTGGTATGTTAGCCAATATGACTTACCCGCTAAAATATCGACCATCACCATTGCATTTATTTTAGTGTTATTGCCAACCTTATTAATTGCTAAGCAACCTGATTTAGGTACGTCACTGTTAATCGCCAGTTCAGGTGTTTTTGTGATTTTTCTTGCCGGAGCAAGCTGGAAACTCATTATCGCTTGTATTGGCTTAGCATCGGCATTTGCACCCATTCTCTGGATGTTTTTGATGAAGCCCTATCAGAAGCAGCGTGTATTAACTTTTCTTGACCCAGAGCAAGACCCACTTGGCTCTGGATATCATATCATTCAATCAAAAATAGCCATTGGTTCAGGTGGTTTACATGGCAAAGGTTGGTTACAAGGTACACAGTCGCAACTAGAATTTTTACCTGAACGCCATACCGACTTTATTTTCGCGGTGTTTAGTGAAGAATTTGGCTTTGTAGGTGTCGCCGTACTGCTCAGTGTCTATTTAATAATAGTAATGCGAGGCTTATGGATTGCTGTCCATGCCGACCATGCATTCACAAAACTTTTAGCCGGTAGTATAACTTTAACCTTTTTCGTTTATGTTTTTGTCAATATAGGTATGGTGTCTGGATTATTGCCTGTTGTTGGCGTTCCTTTGCCCTTAGTCAGTTACGGTGGAACATCGATGGTGACATTACTTGCAGGTTTTGGCATGCTAATGGCGATTAGTACCCATAAGCGTTTTATTGCTTAAATTGATTAACAACATAAAAAGAATCTGCCAGTGAAAATACAATTATTAATAATCACGCTTTTAGTCTCGATTTCTGCCTGCAGTGTCAATACCGGACGCTATCAACAACACAAAGATAGTATGCCCAGCCGAGCGCCTACCGCAAGTGAGCTTATTGATATTACGCCAAGAGCAGAACCCCATAGTAGAGGCGGTAATAGAAGCCAGTATCAAGTGCGCGGCAAAACTTATTCGGTATTAAAAAGTGCTGAAAATTTTAGCCAAACGGGTATTGCTTCCTGGTATGGTGAAAAATTTCATGGTCATTTAACCTCAAATGGTGAAATTTATAATATGTACGCTATGAGTGCGGCTCATAAAAATTTACCCCTACCCACTTACTTAAAAGTCACTAACAACGCCAATAGTCAATCAGTAATTGTTAGAGTAAATGACCGCGGACCCTTTCATCAAAACCGAATTATTGATTTATCGTACAGTGCGGCTTATAAACTGGGTATGATGAAAACAGGCGTGGCTAATGTAACGATCACTGCTATTACTGATTTTTCTGTTACTGAGATAAAAGAAAAACTGACTGAAAACAACTTATCTACAGATAGTGAACAACGTAAATATATTCAAGTTTTCGCCACTAAGAATGAAGTGCTTGCCAATAAAACAGCCCAAGCCCTAGAGAATTTATATCAAATAAATACCATAATCCCAATGAATGATGGCCTTTTTCGTGTACAAATGGGCCCAATCAACGATGAAGAGGCGTTAAACACCCTATTGACCAGTTTAAAAAAATCAGGTTATCCAAAAGCATTCAGTCTGAAGTAATCATTCGTAACAATTTGCCACGATAGCACCATAGCAATCAGTAACAAAGATGGTATACTGCTGAAAAATTCTTCTTTTATCATTCAGTTTCGTAGGAATATTATGACTTACCCATTAGCTAAAAAAACGGCTAAAACCTCAACAAAACTTCTCTGCCTTTTAGGCGCAATTTCTTTAACTTTTTCATCTTTTTCCCAAGCATTAACCATTATTCCCTCACCACCAGAAGTTAAAGCAAAAGGTCATATCCTTATTGATTTCAATACAGGTAAAGTTCTTGCAGAGAGTAATGCCGATGCTTTGTTAGCGCCAGCTAGCTTAACAAAGATGATGACCAGTTATATCATAGGTAAAGAATTAGCCAGTGGCAATATCAACAACACTGACTTAGTTAAAGTCAGTGAAAAAGCTTGGGCAAAGAACTTCCCGGGTTCATCGCTTATGTTTATTGAAGTTGGTACTGAAGTTTCTGTAGAGTTATTAAATCAAGGGATTATTGTCGCTTCAGGTAATGATGCTTGTGTTGCTATGGCTGAACATATTGCAGGTAGCGAAGGTGCCTTTGCTCAGTTAATGAATGGTCATGCGGCAGCACTAGGAATGAGTTCTAGTTATTTTGAAAACAGCCACGGTCTAGACAGCCAAGAACACAAGACAACACCCCGTGATATGGCAACACTGGCAATGGCACTTATTCGAGATGTACCAGAAGAATATAAAATTTATAGCCAAAAAGTTTTTAGCTATAACAATATTAAACAATACAACCGTAATAATTTATTATGGGATAAAAGCATGAATGTTGACGGTTTAAAAACCGGTCATACCGCTCAGGCAGGTTACAGTTTAGTTTCATCCGCTACCAAAGGCGGAATGCGCTTAGTTAGTGTCGTTATGGGGACGGAAAGCGAACGAGCAAGAAAAGTTGAGAGTAAAAAGTTACTTAATTATGGCTTTCGCTTCTTCGAAACCTATACCCCTTATAAAGCGGGTGATAAATTTGCTACCAATAGAGTTTGGATGGGCGATGTAAAAGAAGTCGACTTGGGTATTTTACTCGATACACCTATTACAGTTCCGCGTGGTCAACGTAAAAATTTAGCAGCCAGTATCGAACTTGACCAACAATTAAAAGCACCGTTAGCTAAGGGAACCGTTGTTGGTAAACTATTTTTACGCTTAGACGGCGAAGACATTGCAGAATACCCATTAGTAACTTTGCAAGAAGTTAATGAAGGCGGCATGTTCAGCAAGTTAGTCGACTATGTGAAACTACAATTTGTGAACTAGTTAGCAAATAAAAAATGTGTCATTTTAAACTCGGCTCATGCCGAGTTTTTTATTATTAAGACAAAATTGTGATTAATAATAAAAGCGGTAAATACAATGATCACATTTTATTTGATTAATGATAAAATACCCCCAGATTGACTATTGACCAAGTACTATTTAGAGAGAGAAAATGAAAACCAAGTTTGATGAATTATTAGAATTTCCGACCGTACTTAACTTTAAAGTTATGGGCGTTGCTTGCGACGAATTACCTGATTTAGTGATTAATGAACTACAAAAGCATGCACCCGGTGATTACTCTCCTAAAATTAAAGCCAGTTCGAAAGGGACTTACCATTCGCTTTCAATTGCGGTGACGGTTACCAGTAAAGAGCATATCGAAACAATTTATACAGAATTAACGGCTATTGATATCGTCCGCTACGTTCTTTAAAAAAATGACGCTTTTGCGTAACGATAATAACCTTAGTATTTGTCCGGTGTATTCCCATTATTATTTGGATATAATCGACATCAATAGAATTAAGTGAAGTATAAACTTGAAAAATTCGTTAATCATTCGACAACTTGCCACTATGGACTACACCAAGGTTTGGCAAGGGATGCAAAAATTTACCGATGATCGTAACGAAGACACTCAAGATGAACTTTGGTTAGTCGAGCATCCAGCCGTTTTCACACAAGGGCAAGCAGGTAAAGAAGAACACTTGCTAATGCCGGGTGATATAGAAGTAGTAAAAGTAGATCGTGGCGGACAAGTGACTTATCACGGCCCTGGTCAACAAGTTATCTACTTTATGATAAATTTACGTCGACGAAAGATGGGCGTGCGTGATTTAGTAACACTACTTGAAAATGGCTTAATTGCCGCATTAGCTGATTTTAACATTATCGCCAAAGCTAGACCTGACGCACCAGGGGTTTATGTTGGCGAAAAGAAAATTGCATCGTTAGGTTTACGAGTGCGTAAAGGTTGCTCTTTTCACGGTTTGGCACTGAATGTAAATATGGACTTATCACCCTTTCTTCGGATAAATCCTTGTGGTTATCAAGGACTAGAAATGGTGCAAACAGCCGATATCAGTCAATTAACAGATACTGCTCAAGCAGGTGAATCCTTAGTAAAACACCTCGCTAAATTATTAAATACCAATAATATCAGTTATAAAACTGGTTGGGACGAAATGAATGACCACTAAAACAACTCGAGTTATCCCTGGCACAAAAATGCGTGATGCAGAAAAAATGGCGCATATCCCTATTCAAATTGTGCCTTCAGAGCGTGAAACCATGCTTAGAAAGCCTAAATGGTTACGTATTAAACTACCACGTACGACAGAACGGATTGATAGTATAAAAGCAGCGCTACGTAAACATGACTTACACTCGGTCTGTGAAGAAGCTTCTTGTCCAAACTTATCGGAGTGCTTTAACCACGGTACCGCCACTTTTATGATCTTAGGTGATATCTGTACACGCCGTTGCCCTTTTTGTGATGTTGGCCACGGTCGACCTTTAGCCCCTAAAGTCGATGAGGCTAAAAAGTTAGCACTAACACTCAAAGATATGAAACTGAAATACGTGGTCATCACTTCGGTTGACCGTGATGATTTACGTGATGGTGGCGCTCAACAGTTTGCTGATTGTATTACTGAAATAGCTATACATGCACCAAATACTAAAGTTGAGATTTTAGTCCCTGATTTTCGTGGTCGTATGGACCGTGCCTTAGAAATTTTAAATGCCAATCCTCCACATGTATTTAATCATAATTTAGAAACAGCACCACGTCTTTATACCAAAGCACGTCCAGGCGCTAACTACCAATGGTCGTTAGATTTACTGAAAAAATTTGGCGAAGCCAATCCAGAAGTACCGACAAAGTCAGGTTTAATGGTTGGCTTAGGTGAAACAGACGAAGAAATTTTACAAGTTATGCGCGACCTCCGAAGCCATGGCGTCACTATGCTTACCATTGGTCAGTATTTACAGCCGAGTAAACATCATTTACCGGTAGAACGCTACGTTCACCCTGATGTTTTCGATATGTATCAAGCTGAAGCTATTAAGATGGGCTTTAACCATGCAGCCTGTGGGCCTTTAGTGCGTTCAAGCTATCATGCTGATAAACAAGCCGCAGGAGAAGAAGTTAAGTAATCCCCTTTGTAAATAACCTTAAGCCTGAATATCTCGATATCACTGATATCACCGAAATATTCAGGCTTTATTGTATACGACCTCTGTACCCACACATCCACGCAAGAACTTGATTTTATTAAAATAAATCACAAACACTTTTCTTAACACCTCAATAGTTCAAAAAACAAACTATTTTTACTTGCCTTGATCGAGGTTATAGTTGTACCATTACCACACACGGAACAACTGGAGCAGACAAAGAAATATGGAAATTACCATTAATATAGAAGATCCGATGCCGTTATTTACACAACTCGTTGAACAAATAAAATCAGCGGTTATTAGCGATAAGGTTAGACCGGGAGACCCACTTCCTTCGATTAGACAATTGGCTAATGATTTAGAGCTCAACAGTAAAACTGTTGCTAAAGCTTACAAATTATTAGAACGAGACTTAGTCATTCAAAGCAAAGGTTATCGAGGTACCTTTGTTCACCCTGATGCAATCGTAAATAGTAAGATGGATTTAAATGCTGATGTTTTAGCACAGTTAGATAATGCTATTTCTGCCTGTAAAACGGCAGGGGTAACCGACTCAGAAATACGTATTGCTTTTAGTAGTGCAATGAACAGTAAAAACAATTAAGGAGCAGAAGATGTCTATTAACATTTTATTTTACACATTATTTTTAAGCCAAATTATACTCATTTCATACTATTACCCTAAGCAAATAATTAAAAAAATTGATGGGGTTTTAAAAAAATTTCCGCCGGAGAGTTATCCAAAACTTTACCCTGAGTCAACTGAACAGGTGAACGTAGCTAAGGTTCGTTATCGATTACTTAATCAAATAATACTGGTTATTGGTCTGATATTACTGGGGTTCTATGTTTTGATGTCAAAAGATTATAGTGATCAGCAGAAATTTGCAGAAGGGTTACCCTTAATGTTTGGTATGGTGCAGTTTATCCCCTATATGTTGTTAGAAGTCTCTGGGTGTAAACAATTTAAACTGATGAGAAAAGCCAATAAGCGTACCAGTCGTACCGCAGATTTGACCCCACGTCACTTGTTCAATTATGTTTCACCTTTATTGATTATTTCAGCTGCGGTGTTATTATTTTCTTATATTTTATTTGATTTATATATTCATGATTTTGCGATTACCAGTGACTTCATGATTAAAATAGTAACGCTGAGTTTGGTACATGCACTCTTTATTGGTTTAGCCGTTTGGCACCTTACCGGCAAACGTTTAGATCCCCACCAAGCCGTGAAGGATAGAAGTAGTCAAACTCAATTTGCTTTACAATCAATGGGCTCAGTGAGTATTTTCTTAAGCTTATTTTTAATGGCAAATACAGCAGTTGATGTTTATCAACTAGGTTATATGGAGATAATTATTAACAGTATCTACTTTCAAGTTATTGCCTTTGTTGGTATTGGCGGTATGCTTAGAACCGTTAAAATAGAGACGATTGATTTTGATGTTTATAAGGCCGATAATTCGATAGTTTAGCGATTGATTAACCGCTAATTTTATTACGGCCAGTTCAACGACAAATAATATATTTGCAAATAAGCTGGCCAACTTATACTAAAGTGGATTTCCTTCAAAATTTTGTTCTGATTTCATCCCTTCGATGTTAATGATTTTCGAACGATTCATTGTTATTTTAAAACGCTGAATGTATTGTTTAGTTTTATTACCCGGTATTTTTTGCTCTTGCACGACCGCTAAATTTATCTGATAACGTCGTTCAACACCTTGATTAGATATCTTGCTGCCATCAAGAGCATATAAACGCCCTTCTCCTTTTTTCAAAAAACGCACAAAAGGTGTTAAATTAAAAAACATCTGGTGCTGAATCTCTTTAAAGCCAGGGATAAACTCTTTAGCAATAACTTTTGAATTACAGCGAAAATGTAAAAGTTGTGCCGCTTGCTTGTTTTGTTGACGGCGTTGTTGAAAATGTTTATTAACAATATCAGGTAAGTCTTTGTTCTTAATATAATCAAGCCATAGGGTTTGCATAGACATTTTATTTTTAGACATACTATCGGTAAATACATGCTGCCACTTGGGTCGTCCTCGCTGAATTTTTCGCCAAAGATAGCGTGTGAGATCATCCTTAAATATTTCACGGACACCATAAATCACCCCTAAAAAAGTGATCAGTACTAAAGTTACTTCGTTAAATGCTGAGCGAGCGTTGAGCACAATTGACATCACGAACGCCATAACGACAGCGGTAATACTACCACGAACTAAGCGTCTTAGATTATTGTCTAGGTCATGAGTGGTTCTTTTAAAGACCACACCAAATTCACTTAATCGCTGCAACAAGCGCATTTTGTTAGTGATACGATTTGGGTCTGCTAGCGTAATTTTTGAATTATACTGGCGCTCTGTTCGGTAATTATTTTCTTGGCGACACAAGGCAAACAACACCTCTCGGGTTTCTGAATGCTCTGAGCTTTTTGGTCCATTGGCAAGTAAATTAAGAAATGACTGTTCGGTGTACCAGCTTAAATAATTATCGACATTTTCAAAGTAAGAACTTAGTTTTTGATCTAAAGGGGTATAGCGGCGCAGTTTTTTTAACAAGCTTTGTGTTTGATCAACCAATTCAAGTGCATATTGATAAAAAATTTCGATATCTTTTTCTTGTAGGGCTTGCTTGATATCTGTTTCGAGTGCGACCCTAAATTGATAAGAAAATAAATTTAAGTTACTGCGATAGTCGCCCTGATCACCCTTTTTTTGACTTATAAATCGGCTACGAACTAAAGGTAAATGCACTTGGCGAGAAAAGTAAGCACTATGGCTTCGGATACTGCTGTGAAAGTAATTATCTTCACTGAGGGTAATAGCATTAATGCCCATTTCTTCGGGAATAGAAAAATAAAGATCAAAACGTTGTGATTCTTGTGGTGATAATTGCTGGCTAACTTTAAATGATAAATTTTCATCTTGCGTTAAGCTGATTTTTTTCACTTAATGATCCTCTCCTATTAACAACAACTGAGGGGTAAGTATCTGTCAATTTTACTCTTTTTACCATAATTGCTTTAATAAAAAAGGCCGAGAAATAATTTCTCAGCCTTTTTTATTAAAACTATGACTTATTTATCCACAGCATTTTTTATATTTTTTAGTACTTCCACAAGAACAAGGATCGTTTCTGTTCGGTGTTTTATCAAAACGCTGTGTTTTAGGGACATTTAATGCCGCTTCCAGCTCAACAATATTCTCTTTTACATCAGCATTAATATCAATCTTAGCAATGAAATTGTGCTCGGTAACAATAGCAATAATTTCTTGCTGTCTTTCTTTTGATGCAACAACAAGCATTAATGGTTTTGCTGCACTACCTAGCTTAACGCCACGATTAGGTTTATAACCTGCACTGCCGTGAGTGCCCATAACATCAGGAGTACCACGATAAAAAAATTTAGACATAAAAGCACCTTAATTGAATGTGAGTGCCGAATAATCAGCCATTAAAAAATTCGCGCGAATTCTAACAGCTAAACGTGATTTTAGCTAAATTTATATAATGTTACCCATAGAGCCAAACCAGACTCAAAGACATAAAACCAGTAGGCGACGACTATTTGTCACCGTTCACCTCTAAAATAAAGATATTGTTATAAAAAAGCCAGCATCAGTGCTGGCTTTGGTTTATAAGTATAGACTTGGACGATATGAATCGACATTAACCGGCTTGGTAAGCCAGACAATCACTTATTACTTCTTTATACCTTCAATATGGAGCTCTAATTCAACATGTGATGAAGCAGGTCCTAACGTGTCTGGAATACCAAAATCAGCTAAACCAATTTTTGTTGTACCGCTAAAGCCAACACGGTAACCACCCCAAGGATCTTTACCCTCACCAATTTTTATCGCGTCAATAATAATGGCTTTACTAACACCGTGTAAGGT
Source organism: Colwellia sp. PAMC 20917 (assembly GCF_001767295.1). Lineage (GTDB taxonomy): Bacteria > Pseudomonadota > Gammaproteobacteria > Enterobacterales > Alteromonadaceae > Colwellia_A. Next base: position 3,524,408 of record NZ_CP014944.1, on the reverse strand, counting down.
TAAAACACCGTTAATTGCTAATTTATTTTGACCATTATCAGTAATGCTAGTGCTGACAAATTTTGCACTACCAAACTTATCCACATCAAGAAAGTCATCACTACGAACATGCTTATCACGTTCGCCATGGTTAGTATTTAAGCTGGTGGTATCCACCAACATTTCAATTTTAGCCGTAGATAAATCAGCTGCATCATAACTAAAACTGCCACTAAATTTATCAAAACGTCCCGTTAACCAACTGTAACCCAAATGCTTAATTTTGAAGTTAACGGAGGCATGCGCGCCTTTGTAATCTACGATGTAGTCTGCTGCATTAACTGTTGGTGTAAAAGCAGATGTCATAAGTAACGTTGGAAATATTGAGGCAAGTAATAATTTTTTCATGTGAGTCCTTTTTTATTTAATCGTATGAATAAAGTCTATTGATTGTTTAAACGCTGATAACCAAGCATTCTTGTTAAGGTGTTATCTTTATCGATAAAATGATGCTTTAGTGCAGCTAATGCATGTAAAACAACAGAACACATCAATAGGTAAGCAAGATATTTATGCACCGCACCAGCAAGATCTTCTTGATTAGTAAACAGTTCACCAAAACTCATTATTGATATCAACTGAAAAACTTCGATTGCACGTCCATCAGCCGTAGAAATTAAATAACCACAGATCATTAAAATAAACAGCGCAGTATACAAAAATAGATGCATAAAATGTCCAAGTTTTTTTTCTGTATCGCTATGTGAATTAAGCGCTTTTGGTTTTATCTGAGCGCTGCGCCAAATCAAACGAAAGACCATTACAAAAAACAAAAGAATACCAATACTTTTATGAAGATCAGGGCCTTGTTTATTCCAAGGATTGTAATAATCGAGATCAACCATCCAGTAGCCCAAAGCAAAGAGCCCAATAACGGTTAATGCAACGAACCAGTGTAAAAAGATACTAACCCAGCCATAGTGCTTTGTGGTATTTTTGATATTAATTTCGATGTTCATGAGTATATTACGATTTAGTTTACTGTTAATAATACTACAGGGGTTTCGTGAACCGATTAAGTTGCTAAAGCGTGATTCATTGTTTCCATATAGCATCTAATTGAGTCGATAATATAAGAATACTCTTGATTTTACTAGATTACCTACTTTACCAGTCAAGTCCTTTTTGTGCTTTAACGCCGGCTTTAAAAGCATGCTTAATTGGCTGAACTTCAGATACAGTATCAGCTAACTCGATTAAACGGCGATGACAAGCGCGTCCTGTTATAAGTACATGCTGCATTTTAGGTCTATTATTCAATGCCTCAATGACTTCGTCTAGTTCAATATAGCCATAAGTCACCATGTAGGTCATTTCATCAAGTAAAACAATATCAAGCGTTTCATCACTCAACATTTCTTTACTTTTTTGCCAAGCGACTTTTGCTGCTGCTACATCAGTTTCGGTACTTTGTGTTTCCCAGGTAAAGCCGGTTCCCATAACATGGTGCTTAACAGCAAATTGCTTGAGAATATTCATCTCGCCACATTCCCATTGAGTGCCTTTAATAAACTGCACCACGCCAGCTTTTTGGCCGTGACCAATAGCACGCAATACCGTACCAAAACCAGAGGTACTTTTACCTTTGCCATTACCCGTTATTACTACAAAAACACCGCGTTCTTCTGTTGCTTGAGCAATTCGTTGGTCAACGTTAGCTTTAATTTTCTTTTGGCGTTCAATATGCTTTTTTTCTTTAGCCGCTGCTTTATCAGCCGCCGAGGGTAAATCACTCATATTATTTCCTATTTAACGCTATCGATTGAAAGTACCCTGACTTTAATCTTTTTATACATTATTTATAATTGACAGAAAGGCTTAAAGTCAGGATATTTTAATTTAACAACAAATCTTCGTTCATGGCTTAATATCGTTTAGCTGGTGGATGATAATTAGCACATAAACCTTAGCTTACTCTGTTTAAAAAAAAGCGTTTAAAGTCGCTCTCAAGTAATGGTTTAGCAATATGATATCCTTGCCCTAAATCGCAACCAATTTCTTTAAGCTTTTGATATTGTTCCGCAGTTTCAATCCCCTCTGCGGTAGTTTTAATCTTTAATGATTTAGCTAAATTAACCACAGCTTCCAGTATCAAGACCTTACTATTGACTGCATTTAAGTCGTCAACAAAGCTTTTATCTATTTTTAAAAAGTCTAAAGAAAATTGGTGTAAATAACTTAACGATGAAAAGCCGGTTCCAAAATCATCTAAGGCGACCGGGATATTAATACTTTTCAAAATGTCTAAATGGTTTTTGACCGCGTCAACGTTTAGGATGAGGCTTTCTTCAGTGATTTCTACACATAATCGATCAGTAATATCGGCAGATATCAGGTGCTGGTCTTGTAAATAGCCAATAAAGTCTTTAGATGCAAAACCTGATGTTGAAACGTTAACACTCAACTTAAATTGTTTTGGTAACCAGTCCGTCCATAGATTTAATTTACTAACCGCAAGCTTGAGCATATAAAGATCAAGCTGTACTATCTGACCTGATTTTTCTAAAATTGGAATAAAAAAATCGGGATACAAAAGTCCTAATTTAGGATGCTGCCAACGTACGAGTATTTCAGCACCAATAACCTTGCCACTGTCAAAATCAATCAAGGGTTGGTAATTACCGATAAACTCTGAATTTTTAACCGCATTATCAAAATCATACTCAACTTTGACATTGGTTGATTTATTTTGTTCTTCGAGTGCTTCGAAGAAAACATACTGATTGCGTCCTTTCAACTTAGCTTGATACATCGCATGATCAGCATCAATCAATAATTGTTCGGCGCTTTCACTTGAATTGTTATAAGTCGCGATACCGATACTGACACTGCTAAAGATATTCAAACCGTCGATATTGAAGGCAGAAGCCGTAGCGACAAGAATACTTTCAGTTATACGGCAGATAGTCTCATAATCAATTTTCCCATCAAGTAGTATGGCAAATTCATCGCCGCCTAAGCGAGCTAACGTATCCGTATTTCTCAATCTAGTCATTATTGCTTGAGCTATACCAATCAGTAATTTGTCGCCAACATGATGACCATAGGTATCATTAATTTGCTTAAACCTGTCTACATCAATAAATAATATCGCTATATTGTCTTGGCGATTATTCTGGCAATGTAAAAATGCATGTTGGGTTCTGTCTTTGAATAGCGAACGGTTCGGTAAATTGGTTAAAGGATCATGTAAGGCTAAAAATTGTAACTTTTGTTTAGCCTCCATTCTTTCGATGGCATTATTGATATGTTTAGCCACAAACATTAACAATTGTTTGTCTTTTTCTTGAAATAAGAATTCAGTACTATAACTTTGTACGACAACTATACCCTTATTTATCCCACTACCAAAAGGCACCCCTAACCAGGCTTTGGGGATGTTACCACGAATATAGATGGCTTTTTCATCAAGCATCTTTTGGATATCTTCTTCATAAAGTAGAAAAGGCTGATCTTTAGCTAACGCATAACCGGTAATACTTAAAAAATTAGGATCGATGTTAATACTAGTAAACGTTGAGCTATCATCAAACTCATCAATAGCATAAGGAAAATCTATTGTTTGCCCATCATCTTTTAATAGCGCAACAAAAAAGTTTTTCGCCAAGGTCAGTCTGCCAATACACTGGTGCAAATATTGATAAAACTCATCAATATTTTTAGTTTTAAAGATAATTTCTGCTATTTCAAACAGTGCATCTTGAATTTTATTAGCATACTCTAAATTTTCTATGACCTCTTCTAGGTCATCGACTTTAATAATTTGAGAAATTTTCATTGCGGTAATTGTTGCTAACGCAGTGAGTGTTTTCAAATGAAACTCAGTGTAAAAATTAACACTGGCATGTTCAGAATCAATAACACCTAATAATTGCTGTTGAAATAAAATAGGAACAGCTAACTCAGATAAGGTCGTTTCATCCTCAACAATATAGCTTTCAAACTCACGGGTATCTTTTACCAATATCGGTTGTTTGGTCGCAGCAACTTTCCCTATAACGCCTTCATTAAAAGGTATGGTCATAGAATTAGAGGAAGTATCTCTTATTGCACTAGTCGTGATTTCCCCCTCATTGAAGGATTTTTTTTTGTCAAAGCCCGACATCCTACTTAGCGTCATACCCCCTGAATCTAAGGTGTAAATAACGGCATCTTCAAAACCTAATTTTTCGACAATATTTTGAGCTAAATATTGCCAAATCTCACTTGGGGTATTTAATAACAATATATCAGTCGCAAACTGATTAGTGATGGTTAAGCTTTTTATCGTTTCTGATTTAGATAGTTCGGACAAATTCATTATGCCTAAAGTTATTTTTAAAATATATTCACTATTATTAAGCGATTACAACACGTAAATATTTATGGTGAGTAAAGCAAATTTTTAATGTCCTGTCTATTTATCTCAGTAATACAGTTGATTTAGCCGTACGGAAAGGTTGACTAAAGTCCTCCTCTAAAAAAATAGTTATAGCGGTGCTACAACAAAAAAGGGCAGTAACATTAACATGTTACTGCCCTATCTATCAAATTGTCAAAAATAACTAGTGGTTTTCAGAAACCATATTGACCGTATATTTTGGGATTTCAACAACCAAGTCTTCATCGCCAACCAGCGCTTGACAGCCTAAACGAGACTCTGGTTCTAATCCCCAAGCTCTATCTAGCATGTCATCTTCAAGTTCATCACTTTCTGCAATTGAATCAAAACCTTCACGTATGATCATATGACAAGTGGTACAAGCACATACTTTTTCACAAGCATGCTCAACGCCAATATCATTACGCAGTGCAACATTTAGTACACTTTCACCCTTTTCTGCCTCAACCACTGCACCATCTGGGCATAAGTCTTCGTTAGGAAGGAATATAATTTTCGCCATTTTCTTAGCTCCTAAAAGTTTTTAAACTTCGTCTACTGAATGTCCTGCTAGTGCTGTTTTTATCGAAGAATCCATACGACGTTCAGCAAAAATAGCGGTACTTTCATTTAATATTTCAATAGCTGCTTCAATATCATCGGCAACCGTGCTTTGGGCAATCTTCGCTAAAGCGGTTATTGCGTTATTTATTGTGGTAATTTCGTCATGATTTAGTAATGCGCTGTCATTAATCAGTGCCGATTGTACTGATTCAATAACTCGTGAGGCTTCAACTTGTTGTTCTTTCAACATACGCGCTTGTATATCTTGCTGAGCATTGCTCATTGAATCTCTGAGCATTTGAGTGATTTCTTGCTCTTCTAAACCAAAGGAGGGCTTCACTGTGATACCTGTTTCAATCCCTGTTGACTTTTCCATGGCTGACACTTCTAATAAACCGTCAGCGTCAACTTTAAACGTAACACGAATATGAGCAGCACCGGCAGTCATCGCTGGAATGCCACGCAATTCAAATCGAGCTAACGAACGACAATCTTCAACAAGCTCACGCTCACCTTGCAACACGTGAACAGCCATTGCCGTTTGCCCATCTTTAAAGGTCGTAAACTCTTGTGCTTTAGCAACGGGAATTGTCGTATTTCTAGGAATAACTTTTTCAACCAATCCGCCCATCGTTTCTAGGCCAAGTGATAGAGGAATAACATCAAGTAACAAAATATCGCTGTCGGGCTTATTACCCGCCAAAATATCGGCTTGAATCGCAGCGCCAATGGCAACCACTTTATCGGGATCAATAGACGTTAACGGTAAGCGATTAAAATATTTTTCAACCTGCTGGCGAACCATAGGAACACGCGTTGAACCACCAACCATCACCACTTCAATGACTTCATCAACGCTAATATCGGCATCTTTTAATGCGCGTCGACAAGCACGTAATGTTTTAGTTACTAGGGTATTGATTAAAGACTCAAACATCACACGATTAACTTCGCCATGTTTTTCATCACCATTTTCTAGTGTTAATGAGAAACTAATAACTTCATTTTCTGTCAGTTGTTCTTTAACGTAACAGGCTTGCTGTAACAATTGACGCTCTATGGTTGCTGACAATGGTCGTTGCAAACCCGTCTGTTCGATAATGTGGTCAACAAGAAGATTGTCAAAGTCATCACCACCTAGCGCTGAATCACCACCGGTCGCTAATACTTCAAAGACACCTTTATTGAGACGTAATACTGAAATATCAAAGGTACCCCCGCCTAAATCATAAACAGCAATAATACCTTCTTTGCCACTGTCTAAACCATAAGCGACCGCAGCGGCTGTAGGCTCATTAAGTAAACGTAAAACTTTTAGATCGGCAAGTTTTGCCGCATCTTTGGTGCTGTGGCGCTGGGCATCATCAAAGTAAGCAGGCACGGTGATAACAACACCGGTCAACTCACCACCTAAAGCATGTTCTGCACGTTGCTTTAAGCTTTTTAATATCTCTGCCGATACTTGCACTGGGTTTACTTCACCAGTACGTGTAGTGATGCTCGGATGACTTTCATCACCTGAAAAGGAATATGGCAGTGAAGGATATTTTTTACGGATATCAGCTAATGAACGACCAATAAGACGTTTAGCTGAGACAATAGTATTTTCTGGATCACTCACCGAATGTGCTTTAGCGGCATGGCCTACTAGTATTTCATTCGCTTGGTAACTCACCACTGAGGGTAATATATCTCGACCTTCGCCATCAACTAAGGTTTCAGATAAACCACTTTTAACGCTGGCGATAAGAGAGTTAGTTGTACCTAAATCAATACCTGCGGCGAGGCGATGTTCATGAGGAACCGTGCTTTGGCCAGGTTCAGCTATTTGTAATAACGCCATTTTTAGACTCTTTTATATTCGATTACGATTAACGGGCGGTATGATATTTCATTGTAAATAAAAAAACATCGATTTGCTGTCATTTTATTAAACTAAAATTCATATGAACTAACGATCAGTCGTCATTGAAAAGTTGATCTTCTAATTTATCGAGATCGACGCGTAACTTTTGATAAAACTTTAACTTTCGTAATTTATCACCCGCCAATAAGTTTGACTGGATGGAGTTTTCATCAAGCAAGGTATGCATCTCTAAAGCGAGTTCTTCAAAGCCGGTATTTAATACTGCTGCATAACTTAGAATGGCAGCTTCATGGTCGTCAGCATGCTTAACATCGTCAAGCATTTCATGTAATTCCATTTGGCGCATTAAAAAACTGTTATCACTAAATGAAGCTTGTTCATTTGGCTGATCACTTTCTCGCAATGTTAATAGATATTGTGCTCGTTTCAAGGGGTGTTTTAGTGTTTGATAGGCATCATTAATTAAGGTTGATCTTTTAACGGCGACTAATTGCTCTTGACTAGAAGCATGAGCGAACTTGTCTGGATGTACTTTTTTTTGTAGTGTTTGGTAAATATCAGCTAATTTATGAACATCGAGTTCATATTGCTCTGTAAAACCGAAAATCTGAAAATAATTCACAAAAACTCCAGCGAACGACTTAACATTAAGTCGTTCACAAAATATATACCACTGCGACTAAGTTACTTGCTACTCAGCAATATTTAAAAGGCTTAGAGACTTGGTATTAAACGTTAAAGCTTTCACCACAACCACACTCGCCTTTGGCATTCGGGTTTGTGAATTTAAAACCTTCGTTTAGACCTTCCTTAACAAAATCAACTTCAATACCATCAAGGTAAACTAAACTTTTTCCATCGATAATGATATTCACATCAGAGATTGAAAACAACGTATCATCTTCATTTAACTCATCAACAAATTCCATCACATAAGCTAAACCAGAACATCCCGTTGTTTTAATACCAAGACGTAAACCGAGACCTTTGCCTCGATTGGTAATAAATGACTGAACACGGTCTGCTGCGTCTTTCGTCATTGTAACACTCATAAATAACTCCGATGTTTAAGCAGTTTTACTGCGGTAATCTTCAATCGCTGCTTTAATAGCATCTTCAGCTAAAATAGAGCAATGAATTTTTACAGGCGGTAAAGCAAGCTCTTCGGCAATAGCAGTATTTTTAATTTTCCCTGCTTCGTCAATTGACTTACCTTTTACCCATTCAGTCACTAATGAACTTGAGGCAATAGCAGAACCACAACCATAAGTTTTAAACTTAGCGTCTTCAATAATACCGTCAGCGTTGATTTTTAGTTGTAACTTCATTACGTCACCACATGCCGGTGCGCCAACCATTCCTGTTGCTACTTGTGGATCGTTTTTATCCATTGAGCCAACATTACGTGGGTTTTCATAGTGATCAATTACTTTTTCTGAATAAGCCATGATTTCTCTCCTAATAGCGATGAACGAAACAAAATGCCCGCTCATCAGTAAAGTTTTTAGTGGGGATGCTCTTAGTGAGCAGCCCATTCAATTGAGTCTAGATCAATACCGTCTTGGAACATTTCCCAAAGTGGTGACATATCACGTAAATGCCCAATTGATTTTTGAATAAGTGTAATTGCGTAGTCTACTTCTTCAGTCGTGGTAAAACGGCCGAAGCTAAAACGAATTGAACTATGTGCCATTTCGTCATTTAAACCTAAAGCACGTAGAACATACGAAGGCTCTAAACTAGCTGAAGTACATGCAGAGCCAGAAGAAACCGCTAAATCTTTAAGCGCCATAATCAAAGACTCACCTTCAACAAAGTTAAAACTTACGTTTAAGTTACCCGGATAGCGATTATCAAAATCTCCGTTAACAAAAACTTGTTCCATGGTGTTCAAGCCAGCCCATAAACGATCGCGCATTTCAGTTACGTGAGCGATATCTTGAGTAATTTCTTCTTTGGCAATACGGCAAGCTTCACCTAAACCAACGATTTGATGCGTTGGTAATGTACCACTACGCATACCGCGTTCGTGTCCGCCGCCATGCATTTGAGCTTCAAGACGAATGCGAGGCTTACGACGCACATACATAGCGCCCATACCTTTTGGACCATAGAATTTATGTGCTGAAATTGACATTAAATCAATTTTCAACTTTTCCATGTCTACTTCGATTTTGCCGACACTTTGTGCACCATCAACATGGAAAACAATTTTACGTGCGCGACACATTTCGCCTATTGCAGCAACGTCTTGAATAACACCAATTTCGTTATTAACATGCATAATGCTAACTAATACAGTGTCATCACGCATAGCTGCTGCTAATTTATCAAGGTCAATCAAGCCATTGCTCTCAGGATCTAAATAAGTCACCTCAAAGCCTTGACGCTCTAGTTCGCGACAGGTATCTAAAACAGCCTTATGTTCTGTTTTACAGGTGATAACGTGCTTACCTTTTTTACGATAAAAGTTGGCAGCGCCTTTAATGGCTAAGTTATTTGACTCGGTAGCTCCTGAGGTAAAAACAATCTCACGAGGATCGGCATTAAGAAGCTCTGCGACTTGATTTCGTGCAATATCAACCGCTTCTTCAGCTTGCCAGCCAAATTTGTGTGAACGAGATGCAGGGTTACCGTAAAAACCGTCAGTAGTCATATACTGCATCATTTTTTCTGCAACACGTTTGTCTACAGGTGTTGTAGCTGAGTAATCAAAATAAATAGGAAGCTTCATTCGCTAACGTTCTCCAGTTTGACAACACGCATTTAGTGCATGTCGTGCATAATATTCTTGGTTTTAATTAATGTTTCTAATGACGGCATAACTTTGTTTGCTCGCGCATGCGCTTTGTCTTGTCGTCTAGACACTAATTTCACATTGCGTTGCTCGACAAGTTCGGCCAACGTTATGTTTTTTAAAAAATCTTCGATTCGGTCACTTAAACCTTCCCACAATGTATGGGTTAAGCATTCGTCACCGTTTTGGCAATTACCTTTACCGTCACATCTCGTCGCTTTAATAGATTCATCAACAGCATTGATAACATCAGCAATCGAAATTTTTGCAGAACACATCCCTAAGCGATAACCTCCGCCAGGACCTCTAATACTATTTACTAAGCCATATTTTCTTAAGCGAGAGAATAGTTGTTCTAAATATGACAACGAGATCCCCTGTCGCTCTGAAATATCGGCTAAAGGTACGGGTCCAGTTACTGCATGTATTGCTACATCTAACATAGCAGTTACGGCGTAACGCCCTTTTGAAGTCAGTTTCATTGTGTGCCCCTATCGAATCGTTAGCAATTTTACATAACCTTATAAAATAGTCAACTAAATACCCGACTGTTTTACTCAAGTATTCTACACCTGTTGTAAAAATAAGCAATTAATAGCAGATACCTAAGTTTGATAGGGATCAAACATCAGGTAACTCATCAATTATTTTCTATTAAATATCAGGATCAAATGACTCTACACGTTTTTCTCGACGTTTAGCTGCCGCTATTTCATCTTCAATAAATTCGCCAACTCGTAGTTCGGGTAGATCCTCTTGACACACTTCACCACCAAGATGATTGACTTCTTTACATAAGTCAGCGACTTTTTTATCCATTAAGTGCATATGATCAAGAACTCGCCCAATAGCTTTGGCGACAGGATCAGGATTATCCGAAGATACCGCATAGGCATCGAAACCAAACTTTTTAGCCACTTGGTCACGTTGTTCTTTTTCTGACTGGCTTTTTTCATTAACAATACGTGCCGGAATACCAACAGCTGTTGCATTAGCAGGCACATCTTTCACCACCACAGAGTTTGAGCCAACTTTACCGCCTTTACCGATAGTAATGGGGCCAAGGACCTGAGCTCCTGCACCGATAACCACGTTGTCTTCTAATGTTGGATGACGTTTACCGGCATTCCAGCTTGTGCCTCCCAGAGTAACACCGTGATACAAGGTAACATCGTTGCCAATCTCAGCGGTTTCACCAATAACGATCCCCATGCCATGGTCAATAAAAAAACGACGTCCGAGTGTTGCTCCTGGATGAATTTCAACACCAGTTAACCAACGTGAAAATGTTGATAAGCTACGCGCAAGTAAATACCAGTTATTTTTCCACAACTTATGGCTCAAGCGATGGATCCAAATGGCATGCATACCAGGATAATTGGTGAGAACTTCTAGTGTATTTCGAGCGGCGGGATCTCTATCAAAGACACTTTTAATATCTTCTCTGATACGGCTGAACATATTTCTATCCTTCTATATATTGGTTAAGGCAAGTACCAATATATACCCGTTATCGGTCAACATGCAGAATTTAGAAGGCACTTTGCATCGAAACGGGTATGATTGCTTACTTTTATTATTCTTTGTTTGCTTCTTTATCATTAGCTTTAGCGGCTCTTTGCACTGAAGCTAAGATTCCACGCATCATTTTGACTTCTTTAACATCGGGACGGGCACGATTGAATAAGCGGCGTAACTTAGTCATCACTAAACCTGGATGACTCGGCGTTATAAAGCCGGTTTCTTTTAAAGCATCTTCAAAATGTTGATAAAAGCGCTCAGTTTCGTCCATAATCGGATACTCGTCTTCATCAAGCGTCTTTTTGGGTAAATTTTTACTTAAATTTTCGCCTTTCGTTTGAAATGCTTTTTGTTGATCAATTAAAAAACTGGTCCGCACTTCATAACTTAAGGTTTGAACCGCCATCGCTAAGTTCAATGAACTGTAATCAGGATTAGCTGGGATTTGCACATGAAAATGACAAAGTTGTAATTCGTCGTTAGTTAAACCACTGCTCTCACGACCAAAAACTAAAGCAACTGGAAAGTTATAAGCTTCTTCGACAAGTTTTTCTCCACAGCCTCTTGGCTCCAACATTGGCCAAGGTAAAGTACGAGAACGTGCGCTGGTACCAACGACTAAACCACAATCACTAATAGCTTCCGCTAAAGTAGTAACTACCTTGGCATTTTTTAATACATCAGTAGCCCCTGCTGCTAAAGCTTGTGCTTGACCATTTGGCATTTCAATGGGATCAACTAATATAAGTTCACTTAACCCCATTGTTTTCATAGCGCGTGCGGCTGAACCAATATTACGACAATCGGAAGTATTAACTAATACAATCCGAACATTACTTAAAAGTGATGATTGCTCTGACATTATCTTAAATTACTCAATTTATAGTTAATTTATAAAATAAATTATACCTACTGGTATTAACTATCTAGATGGCTAAAATTGATAATAATATTACCATAGAACATTAACCTTGTGCTGAGAAAAAATCATCAAATTTATTGAAAATGGTTAGTGCGAAAAATTATGTGTTAGTTATTAAACATCTATGAAATTTTTTCTTTGATATTTTATATAAAAAACAATGTCGCTAATTACCGATAACTTTGCTATAATTTTCGCGCTTGAAAATCCGCTCGGCGGCAAGCCTCGTTCTTTATAAAAGTTGTTATACTGTTTAATTCTATTTACAAATATGTAAAAGGTAGTTTCTATATGCATCCTATGCTTAATATTGGTATTCGCGCTGCGCGTAACGCAGGTAAAGTTATTGTTCGTGCCATCGAACAATTAGATAAAGTTGAAGTTCAAGCAAAAGGGACAAATGATTTTGTCACTAGTGCTGACCTAAGCGCTGAAGAAGCCATTATTGAAACATTAAAAAAATCATACCCTAACCATACAATTATTGGTGAAGAATGTGGTGTGATTAAAGGAAAAGATGACGACTTCCAGTGGGTTATTGATCCAATAAACGGTACAACGAACTTTATTAAAGGCATTCCACATTTTTCAGTGTCTATTGCTTTGAAAGTCAAAGGTAAATTAGATCAAGCCATCATCTTTGATCCTTCTCGCGGGGAACTTTTTACTGCTAGTCGTGGTAAAGGCGCACAACTTAATGGCTTTCGTATTCGTGTAAAACAACATAAAGAACTCTCTGGTGCCATTGTTGCCACAGGTTTCCCATTTAAGCACAAGCAACACAGCAACGCTTACTTAGAAATGTTTAAAACATTATTTACTAAATCATCAGATCTTCGCAGCTCGGGCTCTCCAGCTTTAGATTTAGCTTATGTCGCTGCCGGACGTGTCGACGGATATTTCCAAATTGGTTTAAAACCTTGGGAATCTGCTGCTGGTGAATTATTAATTATTGAAGCCGGTGGTTTAGTCACTGATTTCGTTGGCGATCACAACCATACAGTTTCAGGTAATATTGTTGCTGCTTGTCCACGTTTATTAAAAACTATTCTAAAAGATATCCGCCCTCACTTAGGTGAAGCGTTAAATAAATAGTCACCGTTTAGATAAACAGATTTGAAAGAAGCGCTTACGGCGCTTTTTTTATATCTTGGTGATACTTATTAACATTAAATTTACTTTGTAACGTTACTTTTATTGGTGTTTGGATAAATAAAAGGCACAATATCAGCAATATTATTTAATCATTAAAATAAGGTTTCTCTCATGAAGTGGGCAGCGCTAAGCTTTTCATTATTAACCGTTCTTGCGAACACTGGCTGTAATACAGCAGAAAAATCAATTAATTCAGTAAAAATCAGCCAACAATCTGATCAGACCAATGTGGTTGATAACGCCATCAATATTGAATATAGCAAGTTCGTCTTAGCTAACGGCTTAGAAGTTGTACTTCATATAGACCGCTCAGACCCAGTTGTTGCTGTTGCATTAACGGCACATGTTGGATCCGCTCGTGAAACACAAGGACGAACAGGCTTTGCTCATTTATTTGAACATTTGCTTTTTCTTGAGTCTGAAAACCTGGGTAAAGGTGGATTAGACAAAATGAGTGCCCGTATTGGCGGCTCGGGTGCAAACGGCTCCACTAGCCGCGATAGAACAAATTACTATCAAACTGTCCCCAATGATGCTTTAGAAAAAATGATCTGGGCTGAAGCTGACAAACTAGGTTTTTTTATCAATACGGTGACCGAAGAAGTACTCGCCAAAGAAAAACAAGTGGTTAAAAATGAAAAAAGACAAAGTTATGACAACCGACCTTATGGTCATACACAGTATGTTATTGATAAAAATCTTTATCCAGAGAGTCACCCTTACAACTGGCAAGTGATTGGTTCATTATCTGATTTACAAAACTCAACACTTCAAGATGTTAAAGATTTCTTTAGAAGCTGGTATGTTCCCAATAATGTTACCTTGGTTATTGCCGGTGACTTTGATGAAGCACAAGCAAAAGCTTGGGTACATCAGTATTTTGATGAGATTAAGGCGGGTAATGAAATAACGCCCCTTGCCAAGCAAGCTGCAAATCTAACAATAACCAAGAAAATTTATCATGAAGATAATTTTGCTAAGTTACCCGAACTCAGCCTAACTTGGCCAACAGTCCCACAATATCACTCAGACAGTTACGCATTAAATGTTTTAGTTCAATTGCTAAGTGAGGGCAAGAAAGCCTTACTCAATAAAAAGCTAATTGATGAATTAACCTTGACCTCTCGAGTAACCATGTATCACTACCAATCAGAGTTGGCTGGCCAATTAATGGTAAAGGTAAGAGGCTTTGAGAAAACTGATTTAAACCAGATTGACCAAGCAATTAGTCAAGCACTTAACGAGTTTGAAACAAAAGGTTTTAGTGATGAAGATCTTGCTACGATTAAGGCAGGTCAAGAAACAGCCTTCTATCGTGGGCTTTCAAGTGTATTAGGTAAGGGCTTTAAATTAGCACAATATAATATCTTAACTCAAGATCCTGGTTTTATTAACCAAGAAGCTAAAAATATTTTAGCCGTCAACAAAGCAGATGTTTTACGTGTTTATCATCAATATATTAAAGACAAAAGTTTTGTTGCCACCAGCTTTGTACCGAAAGGCCAAAAAAACTTGGCATTAAAAAACTCTATAAAAGCACAAATTATTGAAGAAAAAATTGTCGCTAATGCCGAGCAAAGTTTTGATGTTGACCAGCAATCACGTTATGTAAATACGCCTTCAAGTTTCGATCGAGCCAGTGAACCTAAATATGGTGAAGCCCCAACGCTATCGGTACCTACCGTTTGGCAAAGTCAGTTAAGCAATGGGCTACATTTTTACGGGATAAAAAATAGCGAAGTCCCTTTAGTACAGCTTGAGATAACGTTTGCTGGTGGCTTATTATTTGATGATATACAAAAAGTCGGTGTCGCCAACTTGGTCGCTGAAATGATGAATAAAGGGACTAAGTATAAAAGTCCTCAACAACTAGAAGAAGCGATTAATAAACTTGGCGCTACCATTAGTATTTATGCGACTCAAGAGTCAATAAAACTGTCAGCCAGTACTTTAGCAAGAAACTATCAAGCAACTGTCGACTTGATCACAGAAATGCTCTTAGCGCCTCGCTGGGATGAAAAAGAGTTTACTCTCACCAAACAAGATATTATTAGTCAAATAATACAGCAGCAAACTAACCCCAACCAGTTGGCTAATAACCAAATGAATAAATTACTTTATGATAAAACTGATATTTTATCGAATAACTTATTAGGAACTTTACAGTCCGTTGAGGAAATCACTTTAGCTGATTTAAAAATATTTTATCAAACAAAACTGTCGCCAAATTTAACGGATATTCATATTGTTGGCGATATCGATGAAACAAGCGTATTAACGGCTTTTAAACAATTAGAAAAAAATTGGCTTAATACTAAGGCTGTTTTGCCTAAGATGTTACCGGCAGCGCTGCCCACCACATCAACCCTATATTTCTATGATGTGCCCGATGCTAAGCAATCACAGTTGAGAATTGGCTTCCCAGCCTTAAATGCTATGCATAAAGATTTCTATAGTGCTCAAGTGATGAATTATATTTTAGGCGGTGGTAGTTTCGCTTCAAAACTCACCCAAGAATTACGTGAAGGAAAAGGTTATACCTACGGCGTGCGTTCAAGTTTTAGCGGCAGTAAATCAAGTGGCGAGTTTATCATTAGCAGTGGTGTGCGCACCAATGTCACATTAGAGGCTATGGCATTAATAAAATCGCTGGTAGAAAATTATCAAACTGATTTTACTGAGCAAGATTTAGCAACCACTCAAAGCTATTATTTAAAGAGTAATGCGAGAAAATTCGAAACATATAACGCTAAACTGACCATGTTAGAAAATATTAGCCAATACAACTTGCCAATAAACTATGTATTAGCACGAGCAAAATCAGTTGAAAGCTTAACTCTGGCTAACGTCAAGTCTTTAGCCAATCAACATTTACATCATCAACAAATGATTTACTTAGTGGTAGGTGATGCAAAATCACAACTACCACGTTTAAAAGGATTAGGGTTAGGAGAGCCGATTCTTTTAAATGTTAATTAATTAATTAATTAAGAAAGATGAATGTCAGTCTAGTGATTAACCACTAGGCTGACAAATATATTGAGTACAAAAAGATATAAAGGGTGACAGCGAGTTTAAGGCTTAACCACTGATATTGATTTGTTGCCTATCTTGCATGAATAACACTAACACAAAGCCAATAAATGCCGCAGAAGCCGCTAGATTATAGGCAAGTTCACTGCCTTGCCCTCCTTGCCAAACGATACCGGCAATATAAGCGCCAATCGCACCACCTAGACCATAAACACCACCGACATAAATAGCTTGGCCACGATTTTGTTGGTCGTGATTAAAATGTTGATGGATAAATTGGATAGAAACACTATGGTACAAACCAAAACTCAGCGCATGTATGCACTGTACTAAAACAAGTACCCAAATGACATCGGCAAAACTACCCGTCATAAACCAACGTAACGAGGTGAGTAATATACTGATGGCCAGCAAAGTTTTTAGTCGGAAGTATCGAAAGAATATACTCGCATAGATAAAAATAAGAATTTCAGCCAATACCGAGATGGTAATGAAGATACCAACCGCAAATCCCGGATAAGCGAGCTCTCGAAGGTAAAGCGCAAAAAAACCATAATAAGGACCAAAACTCATTTGTAACATCAGGCCAGCAAGAAAAAAGAATATAAATGAACGACTGAATATTTTATCGCTGATTTTTTCGATCTGCTGCACAGGATTTTTAGCCTTTTTTGCAGGGGTGAGTTTCATGCTTGAAAGAAATAATCCCGCTAGCACAATGACACCTAAATAAGTAAAAGCATCTGCGGAATATCGTTCAATTAAATCCCCAGCTATCACAGCCAAGAAAATAAAACCGATACTACCCCATAAGCGTATACGCGCATAAATTTTAGCACTACGTCTAATAGAATTAAGAGTAAGCACTTCAAGCTGAGGTAAAACAGCGGTCCAGAACAAGCTAAAAATCGCTAAACAAAAAACAACAGGCCAATAACCGTTTAGCCAAAAAAGTAATGAAAAACTCAATAATGCCAACAAGGCACCACTGCGAATAATGGCTAATTGTTTACCTGATTTATCGGCGGCAAAAGCCCAAAAGGTTGGACCAATGATTTTAGTGGCTGTAATAATAGCCAGAATTTCACCTATTTCAATTGAGCTAAAGCTTTTGGCATCAAGAAAAACAGGTAGGAAGGGAATGATCAAGCCTAATATAGCAAAATACCAAAAGTAACTCGAAGACAGTCTGACGAACTTAACTGATGTCATCACTTTTGGTTTTTAATAATAAAGACGACTTAGGCTTCTATATCAGGTGTTACACAAACGACATCAGCATTTTGTCCACGATGACGTAAAAAATGATCCATCAAGGTTAGTGCTAACATGGCTTCAGCAATAGGAACCGCACGAATACCCACACAAGGGTCGTGGCGACCTTTAGTCACTAGGTCAGTCGCTTTACCATCTAAATCAATGGTTTTACCACTAACACCAATACTTGAAGTTGGTTTCATCGCAATATTTGCAACAATACTTTGTCCTGATGAAATTCCGCCTAAAATGCCTCCACTGTGGTTACTTGCAAACCCCTCAGGCGTTAACTCATCGCGGTGCTCAGAGCCTCTTTGATTGACGACAGCAAAACCATCACCAATTTCAACACCTTTAACAGCATTTATGCCCATAAGCGCATGAGCGATATCGGCGTCCATTCGATCAAAGATAGGTTCACCTAAACCAACAGGAACGTTAGTGGCTCGGACCATAATTTTAGCGCCAATAGAATCCTTTTCACGAATAATACCACGCAATAATTCGTCTAAGGCTTCAAGTTTAGTTTCGTCAGGAAAGAAAAATGGATTGTTTTCTACAATATCCCAATCAATGTTAGTTGCGCAAACATCACCTATTTGGGTAACACACCCCTGAATTTCAACATTAAATTTTTCTTTTAAGTACTTTTTAGCTACGGCGCCTGCGGCAACTCGCATAGCGGTTTCACGTGCTGACGATCTTCCGCCGCCACGATAGTCACGAATACCATATTTTTGCCAATAGGTATAATCGGCATGACCTGGACGAAAGCTCTGCGCGATATTTCCATAATCTTTTGAACGTTGATCGGTATTTTCAATTAACAGCCCAATAGGCGTTCCTGTGGTTTTGCCTTCAAAAACACCCGACATTATTTTAACCTGATCGGCTTCACGACGTGCCGTAGTATAACGAGAAGTGCCAGGACGACGACGGTCAAGATCATCTTGTAAGTCAGCTTCTGATAAAGCGAGTCCTGGCGGACAACCATCAATAATTGCACCTAAGCCTAAACCATGGCTTTCACCAAATGATGTTACGGTAAATAATTTTCCAAAGGTATTGCCTGACATGAATATATCTTCTCTCTATTATTTGAATACACGATTACGGTAAATAAGCTAAATTACTTTTGTTCAAATGCTTGCGTAAAACTATTTTGATGGCTTGTTAACTGTTCTTTAGTCAACATAAACACACCATGACCACCATTTTTAAAGGTTAACCACGTAAAAGGCACCTGTGGATAAACATGCTCAACATGAATTTGAGAATTACCTACTTCACAAATTAAAACACCGTTCTCATTTAAATGACTCGCCGCTTGAGCAAGAATTTCACGAACAATATCTAAACCATCGACACCCGAACCTAAGCCCATTTCTGGCTCATGTAAGTATTCTTGCGGTAATGCGTCAACGTCTTCTTGATCAACATAAGGTGGATTAGTTACGATTAAATCATAACTTAGCCCCTCAACCCCAGAAAAAACGTCAGATTGAATTGGAATAACTTGTTCTGTTAAACCATGATTTTCAATATTAATTTGCGCAACATTTAATGCATCAATTGATAAATCGAGCGCATCAACCTCGGATTCAGGAAATGCTACCGCGCAAGCAATGGCAATACAGCCGCTTCCCGTACATAAATCAAGAATACGTTTAGGTGGATTTTCTGGTGAAAAATTTGGCGAAAAGTGTTGCTCTATTAATTCACCAATAGGGGAGCGTGGTACTAAAACCCGCTCATCAACATAAAAAGGTAAGCCAACAAATTGAGCATGATTAGTTAAGTATGCAGCCGGCAGTTGTTCGACGATACGGCGTTCAATTAAGGCCAATACCGCTGATTTTTCAGTGGATGTTAAACGACAATTAAACACTTGTTCATTTAGCTCTACTGGCAAGTTTAAAGCGAACATCACTAAAGTTATAGCTTCATGCCACGCATTATTAGTACCGTGACCAAAAAAAAGCTCGGCTTGATTAAATTCACTGGTGGCAAACCTTAGATAATCACCTATGGTAAACAGTTCATCCTTAATCGGTGAAAAATCAACTTCGTTCACATTTACTCTCTTTATTTAACAAGTTTTATAAGGGGTACTATAACAATTAAATTAATTAATGGTGCAAATTTAAATGAAGATAAATTTTCAAGAACAAGACGATTGATTGACTAATAGCTGGCTATTGTGATTAAAAGCAACGCTGTTTTTGGATATTTAGAGCATTAACATTGATCATTGAGTTAATTTACTGAGTATTATAACCTTTTGCTTGTTATTGCCCACAGATGTTTTTAGAATTTGAATTGTTTTCCCTCTTAAAGTAAGAATGTAGTTTCCAAGATGAAATTTAAAGACGCATTGACACACGATGAAAAAGATTTATTTATGCAAGCTATTGGTAAAGTAAAGCCAATTGTGCAAGATAAAATTGCGCCTATAAAAAAGCAAAGCAAAAATCAATCTTTACATCTTGGAAAAAACAAAGCTGATGCGAAGAAAAAACAACATGCTGAGTTCTATTTTTCTGATGAGTTTGAACCAAATCTGAATCAGCAAGGGCCGATGAAATATGTGCGTGAAGATGTTGACAGCTTTGAGGCTAAAAATTTAAGACGCGGTCAGTACGCACCCGATTTAATTTTAGATTTACATGGTTTAGACCAGAAAACAGCCAAATTAGAAATTGCCGCGCTAATGTTTGCTTGTAAAAAAGAACATGCGAAGTGTGTCTGTATTGTACATGGCTTAGGTTCACAGGTACTAAAGAATAAAGTCCCACATTGGCTAGTACAGCACCCTGACGTAATGGCTTTTCATCAAGCACCACTTGAGTGGGGTGGTAATGGCGCATTATTGGTTTTAGTTGAACTTAATGATCGCTTCGCTGATATTATCTAACCAAAGCACTAAAGACTGTTGGGTGTCGTATGCGAAACTAACCGCCCTTTCGCGGTACTTATATCATAATCAATAACCGCAATAGAGGCGGTTTCAAATAACGGCGCATGTTGACCACAGGTAAACTCTTCCACTAAATAACAGACCAAAGGCATATGTGAAACAATAAGTACATTTGCCTGGGCATTATCGATGAAAGTGACATCAATATAATTATGCATTTGTTGAGCTGAGTCTTCTGGCGTTATAAATTCAAGCGTGGTTAGAGTTGTTGTAGTTGCTAAGATGTTTTTTACAATTTTTGCGGTTTGTTGAGCACGAACATAAGGGCTAACAAAAATAGCATCAAAGTGCTCTTTTTGATGGACCAATTTCTTTGCCATTATTTCAGCTTCACCTTGACCAACGGCAGTTAATTCACGACCTTTATCAGAAGGAGCCATTGCTTGGGCTTGACCATGTCGCATTACAAATATTCGCATAAATTTTCCAAATAACATCATTTTTTCAAATCGATGGCATTTTAGCGCTTATTTCAGTCTATAGTATAGATAATTAATAGATAAATTAAGAATACAATAGACTCTAGTTAGTGCTTCAGGTAATTTAACTAGATAATTAAAATAATCTTAGAAACAAACGCTTACCTTTCCAGTGTTCGTCACAAATGAGGTTGCTGCAGTGTTTGCCGGAGCCGATATTGAAACAAAGCCCAAATGACAACAAGCAATATAAAACCTTAACATTAGCTAATGGCTTGCGTGTTCTATTAGTTCATAATGAACAAACCAATAAATCAGCTGCAGCATTGGCGGTAAATATTGGCCACTTTAGCGACCCTAGCAACCGCGAAGGTTTAGCCCATTTTCTAGAACACATGCTATTTTTAGGCACTAAGTCTTATCCTGACGGCAGTGAATATCAAAAATATATTAGTCAACATGGCGGCAGTAATAATGCATGGACAGCAACTGAGCACACCTGTTTTTTCTTCGATATTCAACATCAACATTTTACCTTTGCTTT
Organism: Colwellia sp. PAMC 20917; assembly: GCF_001767295.1. GTDB lineage: Bacteria > Pseudomonadota > Gammaproteobacteria > Enterobacterales > Alteromonadaceae > Colwellia_A. Next base: position 3,502,953 of record NZ_CP014944.1, on the reverse strand, counting down.
AGATCGATTTAGCCAGTTTTTTATCAGCCCGTTACTCTCACAAGAGTTTGTTGAAAAAGAACGCCAAAATGTTGATGCTGAATTTAAACTTAAACTTAAAGACGATATTCGTCGTCTATACGATGTCCACAAAGATACTATTAATCAAGCCCATCCTTTTTCAAAATTCTCGGTTGGTTCAATTGATACACTAGCCGACAGAAAAGAAAGCGACCTAACAACCGAAATACGTGATTTTTTTCAACAGCATTATCGTGCCAACATAATGACACTTGTATTAGAGGGGCCACAGTCACTTGATGAGTTATCGCAATTAGCAAAGAATAAATTTACCGATATAAAAGCCGCAACCTCAACCCCAAAAACAATAGATATACCGCTTTATTTACCTGAACACCAACAAATAAAAATCAATGTAAAACCGGTAAAGAATGACAGACAACTTATTGTTAGTTTTGCAATGCCTAGCATTGATCCTTACTACCGTAACAAACCAGAATCTATTTTGACCTATTTACTGGGCCATGAGGGTAAAGGCAGTATATTGTCTTATCTTAAAAAACAGCGTTGGGCACTTAGCTTAACCGCTGGTTCAGGGGTAAATGGTTCAAACTTTAAAGATTTCAATTTAAGTATTTCGCTTACTGAATTAGGTGAGCAGCATATTAACGAAATCATTAGCAGTATTTTTTCTTATCTAAATTTAATGAAAAGCAAACCTGTTGATGAGTTTTATTATCAAGAAAAGCAGGCAATCGCTAATTTAGCGTTTAATTACCAAGAAAAACTAAAACCATTAGATTCTGTTTGTCAGTTAGTTATTAACATGCAGCATTACGGATCCGAAGATTATATTTACGGTGACTACATAATGGATGGTATGCAACAACAAGAAATCAATGTCTTGTTGGGCTATTTATCAGCAAGTAATATGCGCATTATTCATATTAGTGCGCAAAATGAATTTGATAAAAATAGTTTTTGGTACCAAGTCCCTTTCAGTATTGAAAAAATAACTCAACTGCAAATTAACACTTGGGAAAATGAAGCATTAACAGCTAATTTTTCTTTGCCGCTAAGTAATCCTTATATTGTCGAAGAGCCCAAAATATATCCGTGTAAACCTGTTGCTAAGCAGGGTAATAAAACCCCCAAATTAATTGAAAAAATTGATGGTTTATCTGTATGGTTTAAACAAGACAGTACTTTTATTGTCCCCAAGGGCTATATTTACATAGGTATTGATGCCCCCCTAACGATAAAAGACAGCAAACATATAGCAATGACACGGTTATTTGTTGATTTATATAGCGATGCTGTTATTGAACAGCATTATGATGCTGAATTAGCTGGAATTCATTACCATCTGTTTTCGCACCAAGGTGGTATTACCTTACAACTATCAGGGGTTAGTACTAAACAAGACAAGTTACTCGAACAGTTATTGATAAGTCTAGTCACTGAGAATTTCATTGAAGAAAAGTTTGAGTTATTTAAAAAACAATTGATTAACCACTGGCATAACGCGCAAACCAGTAAATCTATTTCACAATTATTTTCGATTCTTAGCTCAACAATGCAACCTAAAAACCCAACAAGTAGTTCACTCGCTAACGCGCTAGAAAACACTTCTTTTGAAGAGTTTGTCACCTTTAGAAAACACTTGTTTGATGAGATAACTATTGAGGCGTTAATGCATGGCAACTGGTTACCTGAACATGCGTTGAAATTTAGTGAACAATTAAAGGCAGCATTTAGTCATCATTATTCAAATAAGTATGCCGTTAATGTACCTGTTCTTGATATTGAAGACCAAGGTGACATTCACCTTCCTTTGCATTTACCAGAACATGATCATGCTGCCGTGGTGTATTACCCGTTCGTAGGAAAAGATTTAACAACAATAGCGATAACGATGATCGCCAGCCAAATATTGTCACCCCTATTTTTTCAAGAAATGCGCACTGAAAAACAATTTGGTTATCTGGTAGGGGTTGGCTTCATTCCTATTAATCGTTATCCAGGTATCGCTTTCTATATACAGTCACCGCACGTTGACGCCATTGTTTTAGTAAAAGAAATAAACGAGTTTATTAATAGAGCACAGGACAATTTAACACTGTTATCTGAGCAAGATTGGCAACATATTCAACAAGGTTTGGCGAGTCAATTACAAGAAAAAGACTCAAGTTTACGAATAAAGAGCCAACGATTTTGGGCCGCTATTTGTAATAAAGAAACGAATTTCGATGAGAAACAACAATTGATCAACGTTATTTTGTCATTGACGATTGATGATATTAGCCGCTTCTTTACTCAACAACTTTTATTTAACAACAACACCGACAGGATAACCTTAGCGAGTTACCAAGAAAACATTGCGGAAAATGATGAGAAAACATTGCAGCACAATGAAAGTATTGAAAAAAAATTAAAAAATTGTCAAAGAAAATACTAAACCTGCCGATAAAATATTAGAGCTAATGATATTAACTTATCTGAGTATCTTATTCATATAAGGGTAAATAAGTTGACTTAGCTCTAGCCATGATTTTTAATGTGGCTTGATGCAATATAAATAACAAAAATAATAAAATTGCTTGCTTAATTTATACCGTTCAAACGGTCAAATAATTCATTATAAATATTTTTCTTCTATTTTATATTATGAGTGGTGTAAATAAGCCTAATTGAAGCTTCTATCCAAGGTTGTATTTGTGCTTAATTTTTTTCCAAAAACTCATTTTATAAAATCCCAACAGTTCTTCCGCATTTTATGTTTACTCACTCTCACGTTAATATTTGGTATCCAAAGTGCTTTGGCTGAACAAAAAACAACAGAAAATCTCATTGCAGAAAACACCTCACTATCCAGCCAAGCCACTTTAAAATTCAAGCATTTACTATCTGCTGACGGCTTAAGCAAAGATAATGTTTTTGATATCGCCCAAGATCTTGATGGTTTTATATGGATAGCGACAGAAGATGGCCTTAATAGGTATGACGGCAAGAGCTTTGTACATTATCGAAAAAACTTAGAAGACCCTAACTCCATTGCAAATAACTTTATCCGTAAGGTTTTTGTTGATAAGGATGGTGTGCTTTGGGTGGGAACTGCAAAAGGGTTAAGCAAGTATAATGTACTACTTGATAATTTTGAGAGTTTCTACCATCAAGACGGAAATAATGAATCATTAAAAGACGATATGATTTGGGATATATATCAAGATAATGCTGATAACATTTGGGTTTCTACCACAGATAGCATTCATAAATTTGACATAACAAATAATAATTTTAAACAAATAAAAATTCATGGGCTTGAAGATGAATTAAGAGAAATAAAAACTATTTATCAAGATTTGAAAGGAAACTTTTGGTTTGGCAGCTACGATAAGGGCATTTTTTTAGTGAATGAAAATCTAAATTATGCTGCATCATTACAAAAAGAAAACAATAAGTTCCATATAACTATTTCAGCAAAATCATTATTTGATATAAAAGAAATTAATGGTAAATACTGGTTAGGTACAGACAATGGTATTTATGTTTTAGATGAAAACTATAATCAAATCGACAGTTACAATACAACTCATCCAACCAATATACTTATTTCCAATAAAGTCAGAAGTATAGTGCTCAGTGATGATTCAACAATTTGGATTGGCACCGAAAATGGATTAAATATTATTGATCCACTATCAAAAAGTGTAAGAACATATCAAAAAGATCATGCAAACAGTATTTCCAATAATAGCATTCACAGTATTATCAAGGATATGACCGGGAATTTATGGTTGGGTACATATGGAAAAGGGGTAAATGTATTTTTTAATGACTCGCTTCATTTTCAGCATTATTCAAATGGAATCCTCAATGCTTACATTAGTCGACTGGTAGAAACTACTGATGGTAAAATTTGGTTTAATGAAGTAGATGTCGGTATAAACTATATAAGAAACAAAACATCAGGTAATTATATAAAGGCCACAGAAAACAAAGAAATTTACCATATCGAAGCAGATAATAAGAATAACTTATGGCTGAGCACTAAATCAAACGAGTTATTTGTATATAAAGTTACCTCTGAAGAAACGGTAGAAATTAAAGACTGGAAAGAAAAATCAGCTTATGGGAGGAGTTATCCTTTCAAAGTGTTTAATAATAAAGTTTGGTTTATAGATATTAATGGCAAACTAACAACATACCTCATGTCTAAAAATGAGTTTAGCCGTTATGATCTGAAAGCAAATAAGCGCTTGAAAACTTTTGATATCGATATTGAAAACAATACTCTTTGGGCAACATCAACGGATAATCAATTAGTCTCGATTGACTTATCAAGTCCACCTTATAATAAAAATAGTTTTAACTATCATAAAATTAACGACATTAAATATTTGTCAACAATAGGGGTAACTTCTATAAAAGTCTCTGATTCATGGATTTGGTTAACCTCTCAGCAAGGTATTTTGCTCTATGATAAGGAAAGAAAGACGACTACTTATTTTAATAATAGTCACAAATTATTGAGCAATGCTATTGAAGCCATTCTTTTAGATAATAAAGAAAATGCGTGGTTTGCGACAAATGGAGCTATTACTTTAATTAACCCTTTTACAAAAGAAGTTAAAAATTTTGGTAAAGACCTACACCTTTCAGGTAAAGATTTCATAGAATTTTCTGCTTTAAAAACCATCAACAATGAGTTTATTTTCGGTAGTCAAAAAGGGGTTTTTAAATTTCAGCCACAAAAAGTTATACAAATAACACAAGTATTAAATATTCCAGTATTAACAAATTTATTAATCGCCAATAAAAAAATCAAAGTAAACGATCAAGAAGCCTCTTCAAAAGAGGGTGATTTTTATCTAAGTAGACAGCTAAGTCAGTTATCCAACTTAACCTTAAAACATGAACAATCACCCTTTACCATTGAATTTATTTCGCCCAATGCAAAATATCCTGACCAAATAGGATACCGATATCGTTTATTAAATTTAGAAGAAAATTGGATTGATGCGGGTAAAAACAACTACCGAGCGACCTATACCAACCTGAGTCACGGTGATTATATCTTTGAAGTTGAAGTCTATGATTTACTAGGTACTGTTCCAAGTCAAAAAAGTACCTTAAACATCCATATTCTCGCTCCTTGGTGGTTATCAAAAACCGCCATTAGTATTTATACCATGCTTTGCTTTTTAGTGATTGGTTATGTGGTTCAGCAAATACGCCATAAGCGTTTATTTCACTTACAAATTCAAAAAAGTGAAGAGCGTTTGAAACTTTCCTTATGGGGAAGTGGCGATGAAATGTGGGATTGGAATATAATCACTGGCAAGATATATCGCTCAAATATTTGGGGGATCTTAGAATTTCCACAAGATGGTAAACGTAACGTCGGCTCAGATAAAACCAATATTAACGAACATGATATCGCGCGAGTTCGTGATGCAATAAACGACCATTTCGATAACGATACCGACCATTTTGAAGCGACCTATCGTGTTAAAAATAAAGATGATAAATGGATATGGGTACTTGATCGCGGAAAAATAGTTGAACGTGATGAAAAAGGCACCCCAACGCGTATGACAGGTACTTTAAAGGATATAAGCCGCATAAAAAAAGCTGATGAACGTTTAAAGTTATTTGCCAAGTGTATTGAAAATATTTCAGATGCGGTTGTTATATACGATCGTGCTTTTAATATTGTTGATGTCAATAAATCTTACCAGCGTATTACACAAAAAACGCGTAAAGAAATGCTTGGTATAACCTTAGAATTTGCCCAATATCCAAAAAGTTTCACCAAAGATGTAAAAAAGCACTTAATTACCAAAGGCAGTTGGCACGATGAAATAGAAAGTAAACGTGATAATGGCGAAGAGTATTTAACCGACCTTAATATCGATGTGATACTTGATGAGAATAAGAGTATTTCTCACTTTGTTGGTGTGTTTTCTGATATAACTAAACGCAAAGAAACCGAAGCCGAACTGCGTAAATTAGCCAATAGTGATACCTTAACGGGCCTCCCTAATCGTTCATATTTTCAAGCTAATCAAACTCTGCTAGTTAATAAAAAAGCCCCTCATGCTCTACTGGTTTTTGATTTAGATAATTTTAAAAAGATTAATGACTCTATGGGGCACGAAGTTGGTGACGTGCTTTTATGTCAGGTAGCAAAAAGAATGCAAGCTGTTGGCAGAAAGCAAGATACGGTTTACCGCTTAGGTGGTGACGAATTTAGTATTATTATTGAAAACACCAACGATATCCATACGATCACCAGTATTGCTAAAGATGTGCTAACGACCATTGCACAGCCGCTGAAACTGAGAAATCAAGAAGTGGTTCTTTTTAGTAGCTTAGGTATTGTACTTTACCCTGAAGATGGCATATCCCCGCAAGAGCTACTGAAAAATGCCGATACGGCCATGTACCATGCTAAAAATAATGGTGGTAATAAGTATCAGTTCTTTAGTGACTCAATGAACAAAGCTGCCGTGAAGCGTTTACAAGTAGAAAGCTTAATACGCCATGGTTTAAAAGAAGATTCTTTCTCCGTATTCTATCAACCTAAGATTGAAATTTCTACCGGTAAAGTGGCTGGTATGGAAGCGTTAGTGCGTTTCGAAACCCCTAAAAAAGGCATCATTAGTCCAATAACTTTTATCCCTATATCGGAAGAAACAGGCCAAATAATTGACATTGGCGAAGTGGTTTTAAGAAAGTCATGTTTTGCCACAAAAAAGTGGGTTGATGCCGGCTTATTTACAGGTCGTGTTGCGGTTAATTTATCTGCGGTGCAATTTACACAACCTAACTTAGTGGGCATGATCGCTGACATTCTCAAAGAAAGCCAATTACCCGCAAAGTACCTTGAATTAGAAATAACGGAAGGTACGGTAATGGACTCACCCCAAAAAGCCATTGATATTATGTTGCAAATTCGAGCTATGGGTATTCACTTATCGTTAGATGATTTTGGTACTGGCTACTCATCGCTCGCTTATTTAAAGAAGTTTCCGCTTAATACCTTAAAAATAGATAAAGCTTTTGTGGATGATATTGAAGAGTCAGAGCAAGGTCGTAATATGGTTGCCACTATAGTAACTATTGCACATAACTTAGGTATGCAGGTAGTCGCAGAGGGTGTAGAAACCAATCAACAGCTTAAATTCCTCTCTGGTTTACGTTGTGAGCAACTACAAGGTTATTTATACAGTAAACCATTACCCGAAGGCGACTTTCAAAAATACCTACTTTCTTATCAAATTACCAAGGCATCGACAAGTTTTGGCAAACCGTCATTTTAATGCCATATTTTAGCTTAGAAGACTAAAGTAACCTCTCTGCAGCTTACAAAATATTGACACGCATGTGTCGCCATAAAAACCATCCTAAAAGCCTTATTTAATAAGGCTTTTACTTTTTGGCACAGTACGTGCTTTATCATTTATGAAATTAATAATAATAAATTAAGGAAATTTTAAATGATTAGCTCACTTATTTTATCTCTAGCAATGTCAGCATCACCAACACCAATTATTGAGTCAAATTCATTAATACTCAATGAAGTTGGCAAATCTAAAGCAGAAGTTCGTATTGGAAAATCTAAAGCAGAAGTTCGTATTGGAAAGTCTAAAGCAGAAGTTCGTATTGGAAAGTCTAAAGCAGAAGTTCGTATTGGAAAGTCTAAAGCAGAAGTTCGTATTGGAAAGTCTAAAGCAGAAGTTCGTATTGGAAAGTCTAAAGCAGAAGTTCGTATTGGAAAGTCTAAAGCAGAAGTTCGTATATAGGAAATAAATATGATCAACTTATTTAAAGCTCTATTTGTAACAACTAAAGCAAACCCTATTGCTGCTAGCATTGAAATTAAAGAGATGCCAGCCAGTAAGTGGTGGAAGTAATAATCATTGAACCACTATTTTCAATGGTTAGTTTGAAGAAAGGCACTGTTTGCTACAAGGAATGTAGCTGTCTTATTTTACCTAGAGTGGTAAAGAATAATTACTTTTAAAAGCGTCTAAGCTTTTAAAATTAGTGTGTTGAAGCCAAACATTTCATTCATTTTCATCCGTTTCTTCATACAGAACATTGGCCAAATGAAAGGCCCAAAAACTAATCCTGCACATGCCCAACGCTTCAAACCTAAACCACTTCGTAATGCCTGGCAGTAAAAGAACATCGAACAAACAACACTGACAACCGCTAAAAATAACAACATAATATTTACCGCTAAACTGACTAAAAGAATGGCTAAAACTTTATAAGCAAAATATAACTAATTTAGAGTATTTATTCAACTTATTTTTAAAGGGTAAAAAGCATAAAAAAAGAGGCATTAAATTGCCTCTTTTTCGTTAAATTGCCACCGAGGTGGCATAACATTGCCTGTTACTAATAATATTTATTACCGGTTTCAGCCATGGTAATTAATGCCTGACAAGGCTTGAAGCGTTCGCCTAGTTCACTACTCCACAGGTTCAACTTATTAACAATTACTTCTGCACCTAACATATCGATATAATGGAATGGTCCACCTAAAAATGGTGGAAATCCGATACCGAAGATAGCGCCGATATCACCGTCTCTAGCATTACGAATAATACCTTCATCTAAACACCTAGCAGCTTCATTCAACATCATAAAAACACAGCGCTGGACAAGTTCATCATTTGTTTTTTGATCTTTAATGATGATATTTAATAATGGATAGACAGATTCATCAACAAGTTTTTTGGTGACTTTTTTGCCATTTTTATCTTTATAGAGGTAAAAGCCTTTCTGCACTTTTTTACCTAAACGTTTATTGGCAATAAGTTTATTAAATGCTTCTGGTGCAGCAAATCGCTCGCCTAATTCAGCTTGTAAAATAGGACCAATTTTAGCGCCTATATCAATACCCACTTCATCTAGTAATTGTATCGGTCCAACAGGGAAGCCAAACTTAACCAGTGCTTTATCTAACTTACCAATCGATTCGCCTTCGAGTAATAATAAGGCGGCTTCATTCATGTAAGGCGCTAATATACGATTAACATAGAAACCCGCTTTGTCTTTAACAACTATCGGCGTTTTACCTTGTTTTTTAGCAAAAGCAACTGTCGTTGAAATAGTTTGATCAGAGGTTTTTGAATGTGCAATAATTTCAGCTAACGGCATTTTATCTACCGGAGAAAAATAATGCAGTCCAATGACATTTTCAGGGCGTAAAGCCTTTGCTGCTATTTGTCCGATAGGTAAACTTGAGGTATTACTCGCAAAAATAGTGTCTTCAGCACAAATACTTTCCATGTCATCAACCATTTTTTGCTTTAATGACAAGTCTTCAAAAACAGCTTCTATAACCATATCAACGTTTTTAAAACCGCTATAATCAACACAACCCGTAATTTTAGCCAATTGCTTTTGCATTTCACTTTTCAACATAAAGCGACGTTTAACTTTTTTGTTGAGTATGTCATAACCATATTTCATCGCATGGCTGATACCTTGCGGCGCAATATCTTTAATACGTACATCAACATTCGCTTTAGTTGCACTAACAAAAGCAATACCACCGCCCATTAAGCCACCACCTAAAACGCCAATTTGGCTAATCGGCTTAGCATTAACGCCTTCGATGCCCTGCTCTTTTTTCATGTCGGTAGTAGCAAAAAATATTTGTCTTAATTGAGCTGATTCTGGTGACATAACGAGTTCACCAAAATGATCGGCTTCAGTTTGGTAACCACTGACCGATGATTTTTCGATACCACTGCGTACACTGTCAATAATTTTGAGGGGCGAAGGATAATTGCCTTTGGTTTTAGCTAATACAGATTTAGTCGCCTGATTGAAAATTATTTTACGGCCAACCGCATTACCTTCAAGTGCCTTATCTAAAACACTGATTTTGCGTTGACTCTTTTTAATCTTACTCGCTTTACCTTGCGCCGCTAGCACTAAGTTTTCAGCAGCAGAAATTAAAATACTGTTTGGCACAACATCAACAACCAAGCCCATCTTCAAGGCTTGTTTCGCGCGTAATTGTTTTCCTGTTAGCATCATATCTAATGCTTTTTGAATACCAACCAATTTTGGTAAACGCTGCGTACCACCGCTCCCCGGTAATAAGCCTAACTGTACTTCAGGTAAACCCAAGGCTGTTTTGCCATTATCACTACAAATACGAGCATGACACGCCATAGCAAGTTCAAGTCCGCCGCCTAGGCAAGCACCATTAATAGCAGCAACAACAGGAATTGAGAGGTTTTCAATTTGATCAAATATCATTTGCCCATTGCGAGAAAGAGCCGTTGCTTCACTCGCACTTTGACAGCTCGCCAGCATATTAATATCTGCGCCAGCAACAAAAGAATCTTTTTTGCCACTGATTAAGACAACACCTTTAATCGTATTGTCATTACGTATTTCTTTTAATACCGTATCAATTTCTTCAGAAAACTCAGCTTTTAAGGTATTCATGGATTCGCCAATCACGTCCATCACTAAATGAGCAATACCATTGTCTTGGCGAATTAATGTAAACGTACTCATATTGTTACTCTCTTGTTTAAGCGCTTCATCGTTTACTTGAGTGTTATTAGGTGCAGTCATTAGTCAGTCTCCACTATCATTGCAGCGCCTAAACCACCAGCGGCACATGCGGTAGTTAACCCCGTACCTCCACCTCGACGATTTAACTCATTAAGGGTTTGTACGATTAAACGAGTACCTGTTGCTGCAAAAGGATGACCATAAGCTAACGACCCACCCATCACGTTAAATTTAGCCATATCAATATCGCCAATCGCTTTATCTTGACCTAATTGCTCACGGGCAAATTTTGTACTGGCAAACATTTTCATATTAGCAAGTGCTTGTGCTGCAAAGGCTTCATGCATTTCAATTAAATCTAAATCTTTTAATTCCATACCTGCACGCTTAAGTGCTAATGGCGTCGCATAACTTGGCCCCATAAGCATATCTTGCCAAACATCAATGGCAGCAAAAGCATAACTTTTGATATAACCAAGCGGTTTATAACCTAATTCTTTTGCACGCCCTTCACGCATTAAAATAATGGCAGAGGCACCATCTGTTAATGGTGTACTTGTTGCTGCAGTCACTGTGCCGTGTTTTCTATCAAAACAAGGACGTAATTTTTTATAACTGGCAAGTTCTGAGTTCTCACGAATACAGTTATCTTTTTCAATAAAACTTTTATAAGGTTCACTGTAAGCGGTCATCACCTCACCGGCTAACTTACCTTCTTGCCAACTTTTTGTGGCTAAAGTATGCGAACGGTGCGCTAACTCATCTTGAGCTTCACGAGAGATATTATGGGTTTTTGCCATCTGCTCTGCAGTCTGCCCCATCGATATACCCGTAGAGTATTCAGCAACAGCTGGTGGAACAGGCATAATATCTTTTAGGCCCAACTGACGAATAAGTGATATTTTTTGCCCCAAGCTTCTCGCTTTACTTAAATCAAGTAAGATACGAGCAAACTTTTTTGACACACCAATAGGCGCAACTGATGAAGAATCAGCACCACCAGCAATACCGACATCAACATAACCGGCCATAATAGCTTCTGTTACATTAACCGTTGATTGAAAGCTTGTTGCACAAGCTCTTGAGACACTATAGGCGTCGGTATTTACATTCATGCCGGTACCCAAAACAATTTCGCGGGCAATGTTTGGCGCTTCAGGCATTTGTACCACTTGGCCAAAAACTAATTGGTCAATAATAGTAGGGTCAATATCATGCTTTTTTAGCAATTCATTAACGACAATTTTTCCTAAATCTACTGCTGGTACACCATGAAAAGCAGTGGCTTGTTTTGCAAAAGGTGTTCGCAACCCAGCCACTACAGCGATGCGTTCTCCGTTTCGAGTCGTTAAATTCATTTTTGTCATGTTTTACCCTTCTATCGTAATATCTAATTTTATCGTCTTCAAACCAAGAGGTCTGACCACTTGTTGATTGCTTTATTCTAACCTCAAATGAAATAAATACAACTCCCAGCTAAAATGTGAGCTATTCATTCGAAAATAAATTGTTAAAAATCATGTCAAATTGTAAAAAATCCTTGTTTTATGGTACCTGAACCTTATATATATACCCATAGGTTTAACAATAAAAACAAGTAAGTGGTAGTTAGCATGGCAATTGAACATTTTTCATCTTTAAAAGAATACTTATCTCAACAAATTATAGGTCAACACGCCCTTGTTGAAAATTTACTTATTGCATTGCTTGCCAATGGTCACCTAATTGTAGAAGGTCCTCCTGGCTTAGCAAAAACTCGTGCCGTAAATGCATTAGCTGAAGGTATTGAAGCTGATTTTCACCGCGTGCAATTTACCCCTGATTTATTACCTGCTGATTTAACTGGCACCGATATTTATCGCCCTGAAGATGGTACTTTTGTTTTTCAGCCAGGTCCTCTTTTTAGAAATTTAGTACTCGCTGATGAAATCAACCGCGCGCCAGCAAAAGTACAATCCGCTTTATTAGAGGCGATGGCAGAGGGACAAATTACGGTTGGACGCAATACTTATCCTCTTCCTGACTTATTCTTAGTGATGGCAACACAGAATCCTATTGAACAAGAAGGTACTTACCCTCTTCCTGAAGCACAATTGGATCGCTTTTTAATGCACATTGAAATTGATTATCCTGATGCTGTAAGTGAATTAGCTATTTTAAAGCTCAACCGCGGCGAAGCACTTCAACATGGAAAAGAAAGTAAAAAACCGGTAAAAGAAATATCGCAAAGTGATATTTTTGCTGCTCGCGACCAAGTGATGGAAATTCATATGGCACCGGCCATTGAAAATTATATTGTTGATTTAATTATGGCGACGCGTACTCCAGAAAAATATGACGACCAATTAAAAAAATGGCTCGCTTATGGCGCAAGTCCCCGAGCAACCATTGCACTTGACCGATGTTCACGTGCTAGAGCTTGGTTACATAACCGTGATTTTGTTAGCCCTGAAGATGTACAAGCCGTATTCCATAATGTATTACGTCACCGCATTTTGCTGACTTACCAAGCTGAAGCTGAAGGTATTAACAGTAATCAACTTCTTGATCACTTACTAAGCTTAGTCGCTGTTGCTTAAATAGCATTAATTGCTTTAACAACATCAAATAATGAACGATCAATCTTGTAAGTAAATTTATGTGGCTTAATCAAAAAAAAGAACAAAACCAGCAAGACGTTGCAAATCTGCTTAGTAGTGTTTTAAGTAATGGTATTGAATTATCAATCGATGAATTAATTCAATACCAAAACAAAACTAAACTCATTGATCTCGCTGCGCGTAAAAGTCAGCATGGTCAAATGTCAGGTAATTACTTATCTCGTAGTAAAGGGCGAGGTATGGAATTTGACGAAGTACGTCATTATCAAAATGGTGATGATATACGTGCCATCGACTGGCGAGTAACAGCACGAACAGGTAAAACCCATACTAAAATTTTTCGTGAAGAAGTTGAACGTCCTGTACTCGTAGTAACCGACCTCAGTAATTCAATGTTGTTTGGTAGTCAGTTTTTATTTAAATCAGTACAAGCTGCACATTTAGCGGCATTAGTGACTTGGCATGCTAAAGGCCGAGGCGATAGAGTCGGCGGTATTGTTTTTAATCAGCATAAACATAGTGAATTAAAACCGCGCAGTCGCAAACAAGGTGTGCTTCATTATTTACACAGTTTAGTAGAAACTCATCAGCATACGTTATCTATCGAACAGCAAAAACACCTAGAACATTTGTCTATTGAGCAGCAGCATGATTCTGCCAATGCTGCTTTTGAAGAGAATTGTGCACGACTAAGACAACTTGCTCGCCCAGGAAGTTTGGTTTATTTAATCACCGATGGTAATTATATTAGCCAAGAAACTATCCGCCACTTATCCCATATCAGCCGTCATTGTGAACTAGTTGTCTGTTTGATAAGTGATCCGCTTGAGCACGACTTACCTAATAGTAAACATAAAATGAACGTTACGGTGACCGATGGAAACTCACGACAGCAATTATTGATTGGTGATGAAAAGGCAACTGAAAATTATCATCAACAAGCCAATGAACGAGTTCAATTGAAAAAAGACTTATTACTGAAAGCCGGCGCTCGAGTATTGCACTTCTCATCAGGTCAAACTTTAGAGCAACAATTAACGGACGGAGTTGCCTCATGGAAGCGTTGAAACAACCGTCTGAGCAATTAGCTCAATTAAAAGATATTCACTTACCAGAGCAGGTTCATAATTACCCATTCGCTTATGGCTGGTGGATCTTACTTGCGTCTATATTAATAGCGCTCGTTTTCGTTATTGTAAAATGGCAAAGAAGCCGAAAATTATCTCATGCTAAAAAATTAGCATTATCAAAACTTCAAAGCACCGATAATAATGACGAAATAATCACTTTATTAAAATGGGCTGCATTTCAGTACTTTCCACGAAAGGAAATTGCCTCGTTACATGGAGAGCAATTAAAAGATTTTTTCAAAAACACCTTAGCAATTAAGCATCAAGAAAGATTTTTAACCTTATCTGAACAGCAATTTAGTCATAAATATCAACTCACTAAAAACTCAGGAAGTGAAACGTTGAAGGAAGCCGCTCATCTTTGGCTCAGTCAAGCGCTTCCACCGCAGTTACAAAAGCAAAATTCGGTAACAAAACATGAGAAACAATCATGATTAATCTACTACTACCTTGGGTATTGTTAGCGCTGCCAATACCCTTATTAATGTATCTATTGCCAGCAAAGAATCAAAACCAAGCGGCAGCATTAAAGATGCCTATATTAATTCAAAATACCTCTAGTCAAGGTTTTTCAGCTAAAACTAAAAAGTCGCCACGTATTTTGTTTTTACTGATTTGGAGCTTAATTGTTCTATCTGCCAGTCAGCCGCAATGGCTCGGTGAAGCAGTAAATGTACCCACCGAAGGGCGCGAAATGATGATAGCTGTAGATCTGTCTGGCAGTATGCAAGTTGAAGACATGCAAATAAATGGCAGCACCGTTAACCGCCTAGATATGTTAAAAGTATTATTAGGCGAGTTCATTGAACGTCGCACCGGTGATCGTTTAGGTCTTATTCTCTTTGGTGATGATGCCTATATGCAAACACCAATGACCTTTGATAGAAAAACAGTGCAGCAGATGCTTGATGAAGCCGTATTAGGTTTAGTCGGTAAACAAACCGCAATTGGAGATGCTATTGCCTTGGCAGTAAAACGCTTTGATGCAAAAAAACAATCAAATCGTGTGTTATTACTGTTAACCGATGGTCAAAATACGGCGGGTAAAATAACCCCAGAACAAGCATTAGAACTCGCAGTTGCAAAAAACATTACCATTTATTCAGTAGGCATTGGCGCTGATGTAATGATTCAAGATTCAATTTTTGGCAAACGTCGCATTAACCCATCTAGCGAATTAGATGAAGAGTCATTGCAACAATTGGCTAGCGAAACGGGTGGTTATTATTTTCGTGCCCGTGACAGTAAAGATATGAGTGAGATATATCAATTACTCGATGCGCTAGAACCGATAGAGCAAGACCAACAACAAATGCGTCCACTTACAGCATTATTTTATTGGCCATTATCTATAGCATTATTATTATCATTTTTTTATCTAGTTTGGGTGAACCTACCCACTATCACATTAAAAGGAGCGAATAATTAAAATGGCTGACTTTCACTTTATTCGTCCTTGGTGGTTATTAGCTATCATCGCCTTATTTTTTGCGTTAAAACTCCTCAAAAAATACCGGTTGAGCCAATCTGGCTGGCAACAATTACTTCCAAAACATTTAGCAAGCGTCTTGGTTGATAAGCAAGACAGTCAGCAGAAGTTGTCGCTTACTTTCCCTTTTATCATAGGTTTATTAGCAATTGTTGCTTTAGCCGGACCTACGTGGAAAAAACTGCCACAACCCGTTTATCAAATAGCACGCGGGTCGGTGTTGATCATGGACATGTCGTATTCTATGTATGCTACTGATATTGCGCCTAATCGATTAACAAGATCGCGATACAAAGCGATTGATTTACTCGAACAATTAAATGAAGGTGAAATAGGCTTAATCGCCTATGCCGGTGATGCTTTTACGATTAGCCCTCTAACAGACGACATTAATAACATTAAATTGTTATTACCATCTTTGTCCCCTGAGCTAATGCCAGAACTTGGCAGTAACCCTCTAGCTGCGCTAACGCTCGCTCACGATATGCTGGTTAATGCTGGTCATAGCAAAGGTGATATATATTGGTTTACTGATGGTATCGATAATTATGATATACAAGACATCACCGATTGGAGTAGAAGCAATAATCATCGATTGAATATTTTAGGCATAGGCACAACAACTGGAGCGCCAATAAAGCTTAATAATGGTGAACTGATGAAAGATAATAATGGTTCTATTATCGTCCCTAAATTATCAATATCAGCCTTAAAAGGCGCAGCAAAAAGAGGCAGTGGTTATTATGCAACACTTGCTAACAATAATAGTGATATTGAAGCATTACTTCGACGACCCAGTGATGTTGAAGATCAACAACAAAAAGAATCTTCAAATACGGGTGATCAATGGCAAGAAGCCGGTCCCTATCTATTATTTTTTGTCTTAGCCTTGTTATTACCCTACTTTCGTCGAGGCCGTTTATTAGCGATAGTGCCGTTAATATTATTAATGACACCCGTTGATAAAAGCTATGCGCAAAGCACAACATTACCAAGCACTATAAAACCCAATTCAGTGCTAACAAAAGAATCAGTCCCAGATAAACAGGTAACTGATAGTTTTTGGAAAAATTTATGGCAAACCAAAGACCAACAAGGACAACAACAGTTCAACAGTGAAGCTTTTGAGCAAGCAGCAACTAGTTTTGAGAATTCATCTTGGCAGGGGAGCTCTTATTATCGCTCAGGAAATTACGAGCAAGCATTAAAGGCATTTCAACGCCAAGACACTGCGGAAGCTCTGTATAACCAAGGTAATTCTCTAGCGCAATTAAAACGTATTGATGAAGCAATTAAAGCGTATGAACAAGCGTTACTAAAAGATCCGCAGCATCAAGATGCAAAGGCCAATAAAGCTTACCTTGAAGAGTTAAAAAAACAACAAGAGCAGCAACAAGAAAACCAAGAACAGAACAACGAAGAAAACAACGACAAAAATCAAGAACAGCAAGACCAGCAAGAACAAAACAAGCAAGAAAATCAGGGGAAAGATCAAGAGCAGAAAGACAGTGAAGATCAAGCTCAGCCAAGTGAATCTGAGCAACAAGATGATCAAAAAGAAGCAACTGACAAAGAGCAGACCGAACAAGAAAAGTCTCAGCAAGAACAAAAAGATAAAGCCGAGCAAGAAAGGCAAGCTAAAGAAGAGGAAGGTAAAGAAGACGACCCAAGCCAACCCGAGCAAACACCTGCTCAGCTTCGTGCCGCCGAACAATTAGCAGAAGAGACCGAACAAAAACACCAACAATTACTCAACAAAGTAACTGATGATCCCTATATGTTACTGAGAAACAAAATGCAGCTCGAATATCAAAAGCGCCGTAATAGTCGAAGTAGTCGCGCAAAAGGAAAAAAACAATGGTAAAAATAATGACCCAAACAATAATAGCCCTACTAACTATTTTGCTCAGTAATACGCTTTTTACCCCTAATGCGTTTGCGGCAACTCAGATTAGTGCAACTATTGATAAAAATCCTATCGTGGTTAATGAGTCTTTTATTTTAAAAATCACCATAGATGACGATGTCGACACCAACGCTTTAAATACCTCCGCGTTATTAAAAGACTTTGTCGTTGGTAGAACATCGGTGAGTTCGCAAACTAGTATGGTTAATTTTAAAACGACACAAACAACAACCTGGAGTACTTTGCTAATAGGTAAATCAGCAGGTGATTATATTATTCCTCCTTTCACCATTGCAGGCATAAACTCTCAAGCCATAAAAGTACAGATATTAGCTGAAAATCATCCGCTTGCTGACAAACAACAAGACATCTTTATTACCACTGAAATATCGACCAAAGAAGTCTATGTTCAACAACAATTAACCTTAACAGTAAAGCTACACTTTGCTGCAGAATTAAAGCGTGGCAGTTTAAGCGAACCAACGTTAGAAAGCGCCAGCATTACTCAAATTGGAAAAGATAAAGAAGAAGATACTATTATTAATGGCCGTCGCTATCGAGTTATTGAAAGAACCTATGCAATAAGTCCTAAAAATAGCGGTGAATTTACGTTAAAGTCACCGCTATTCTCTGGCGAAATCTTAGTGCCATCAACGCGAAGAAATAACATGTTTAGCTTTTCAGAAACTAAACCTGTTAGTGTCATTGGCGATGAAATTCAACTATTTGTTCGTCCTATCCCTGAAACATTTCAAGGCACATGGTTACCGAGTAATTTACTCGCTATTCATCAAGACTGGCAACCTGATGTAGCAACGTTCAAAGTAGGTGAGCCTATTACGCGCATCATTACCTTAACCGCAGCAGGTTTATCCGAAGAACAATTGCCACTTTTAGAGATGACGGTGCCCAAAGGCCTGAAAGTCTATCCAGACCAAGCTCAATTACATACAGGCATGAGCAGTGGCCACTTGGTTAGCCAAAAAGTTAGAAATTTTGCCATTGTTGCCAGTAAGCCTGGCGAATATCAACTACCGGAGATAAGTGTTCCTTGGTGGAACACCGTCACTAACCGTTATCAAGTCGCTACAATTGCTGCTCAAAAAATTACAGTTTTACCTAATAGCGAGCTTAACGCAGCTCCAGCTGTCATGAAAAATCAGCAAAACAAAGCACTTATTCCAACAGAAACAATTGTTATTACTCAGGCATCCTGGCTGCAATGGCTATTTTTAACCTTATGGCTACTTACTGCTTTAGCGTGGTTTATCAGTGCAAAACGCTCTAGACCATTGGCAGTAAAAACAACGAAGATTGATAATAGAAATAATAATCCTTACTTATCTTTATTAGCCGCCTGTAAAAAAAATCAGGGCTTAGAAGTGCTCGCTTTAATATCGCCATGGATAAATACCTTACAAGCAAAAGCAGGTAACAAAATAACTGCAACACTTGATGATGCGTTAATCGAGATTAATGATAATAAATTTCAGGACGAAATTGAGTTGTTACAACAATGCTATTATGGGAAAGAGCAAAAAACTTGGCAAGGAAACGCCTTAACAAGCTTAATTCAAGCTATTAATAAGCAAGGATTAAAAGCAAATGAAGCTAAGGTTATAACTCTGAATCCAAGATAAAAATGAAATATATTTTTAAAAGCGAAATAAAATAATGTCAGCTCAGGTCTCTTACAACATGGCAACAAAACAAGTTAGATATGAAGCACTCGTTAAAGCTTTGCATGGCGATTTATTCCGTTATGCTTATTGGCTATGTCACGACAAACATGTGGCTGAAGACTTAGTGCAAGAGACATTTTTACGGGCATGGCGAGCTTTAGATTCATTAAAAGATGAAAAAGCGGCTAAGTCATGGCTGATCACAATTTTACGACGAGAAAATGCTCGTCGTTTCGAACGTAAACGATTTGATATGAGTGAATATGAAGAAGCCACTATTACCGATACTAAATCAACAAGTAGCGAACAAGAAATTGAAAACTATTGGCTACGTGAAAAAATAGCACAAATGCCAGAAGAATACCGTGAGCCATTAGTATTACAAATTATTGGTGGTTTTTCAGGTGAAGAAATAGCTAAACAGCTCGATTTAAATAAGAATACCGTGATGACAAGGTTGTTTAGAGCGCGTAATCAATTAAAAGAAGCTTTAGATAATACTCCCAAAGTTAGAGGTCAGTACAATGGATGATTTGCAATTTAGACGTCGTATTTATGCAGATCCAAATACACGTGATGAAGATATGCTTGCTGCAATTCATAGTGATCCTGCCAAGCAAAATTTTACACAAGAACTTGAAAGTTTAGACAGTAAACTCTTTCAAGCGTTAAATGTTGAAGTACCTGCAGGCTTAAGCGATAAACTTATTTTACGTCAAACCATGGCCAGTCATCAGCAACAAAAACGTAAAAGTCGTGTTCGTTTAGCTTTAGCTGCGTCTGTTGCCTTTGTGATGGGTTTAACGATTAATTTTATGCAGTTTTCTAATGCCTATAACAACCTAGGGGATTATGCGATAGCTCATATTGCCCATGAAGAAGGACATTTTTCTAACACTTCAACTGCAAATGTTAGCTTAGCCTCTCTTAACGATAAAATGGCGACGTTTAATGGCAGTTTTACAGATAGTATAGGCAAATTAATGTTTGCTAATTATTGCCGGTTTGATGGCATGAAAAGCCTGCACTTAGTTTTTCAAGGTGCAACAAGCATGGTCACTGTTTTTATTGTTCCAAATAATGAAGAGCTTGAATTTACCGCTGATTTTTCAACAGATAAATTAATAGGAAAATCCCAACACTTTAAAAACAGTAATATTATTGTGGTTGCTGACAAAAGTGAATCGCTGACACAGTGGCAAACAGCCATCGATAAAAATATTAGTTGGTCTATTTAAGCCATAAAAAAAATATTTTACTGTTAACTTCGTCGCACATGAAACCATGGCGACGAAGTTCTTAATCCCCTCTTATCAAAGCTCAATTCCTTTTGCACTAAAACCATCATCTTAATACCAAAATTCCAATGCTGAACTAGTTTCAGTATCGAGTACACACCTCTCAAACCACAGAAGCCATAGTCGTCATGCTGAACCAGTTTCAGTATCTAGCACTCACCTCCCAAACAACAGAAGCTAAAGTCGTCATACTGAACTCGTTTCAGTATCTAGTACTCGCCTCCCAAACAACAGAAGCCAAAGTCGTCATGCTGAACTCGTTTCAGTATCTAGTACTCACCTCCCAAACAACAGAAGCTAAAGTCGTCATGCTGAACTCGTTTCAGTATCTAGTACTGACCTCAATTAAAGCAACAGATACCATAGTCGTCATGCTGAACGCGTTTCAGTATCTAGTACTGACCTCAGTTCAAACCACAGATACCAAAATCGTCATGCTGAACTCGTTTCAGTATCTAGTACTGATCTCAATTCAAACCACAGATACCAAAATCGTCATGCTGAACTCGTTTCAGTATCTAGTACTGACCTCAATAAAATAGAGATTAAAATAATATATACGTTCATTGCCATCCTTGGCACCACGCTATTGCCTCCATGGATGGAGGTACTTATAATTTGTCAGGAACAAAAATCATGACCGTTCATCCTGAACATAAAAAGCCCGTTATTGAACATCAATAACGGGCTTTATTTGAGCGAGTTTACAATACCATTAATCGATATTGTGCTGCTCTATCATCTCATCAAACATTTTTTCAACAGATTCATCAGGTGCCGCGGTAAAGTTACTCACCACAACAATCGCTATTGTTGAAAGTATAAAGCCAGGAACTATTTCATACATCACTGAACTCAATAGTTCACCACCGACAGTTATCGGGGCATAAATCCAAATAAGAACGGTTATAGCGCCCGTTAACATTCCTGCTAAAGCGCCTTGTTTATTCATTTTTTTCCAGTAGAGACTTAAGATAACTAGTGGTCCAAATGCGGCGCCAAATCCTGCCCAAGCATTACTAACCAAACTTAAAATAGAGCTATTTCGGTCATAAGCTAAAGATATCGCAACAATAGCAACTAGAAGTACAGATAAACGGCCAACAAAAACAAGCTGTTTATCAGTAGCGTCTTTATTTAGAAACGCTTGATAAAAGTCACCGGTTAATGAGCTTGATGTCACTAATAATTGAGAAGAAATGGTGCTCATTATTGCAGCTAAAATAGCGGCTAATAAAAAGCCAGAAATGAGAGGGTGAAATAAAACCTGAGAAAATAAAACAAAAATAGTTTCTGGATCAGTTAATTCTGTTCCCGTTTTCGCCACATAAGCAATACCAGCAAAACCAGTTGCCATAGCACCACAAATAGAAACTATCATCCAAGTCATACCAATACGACGAGCAGCAGGTAAATCTTTAACTGACCGGATTGCCATAAAGCGCACGATGATATGTGGCTGGCCAAAATAACCTAAGCCCCAAGCCATCGCTGAAATAATCGCCAGCGCGCTAACACCGTTAAACATATTAAACTTTTCAGCATCAATAGAATGAATTACATCATTCATTGCTTGTACGCCACCAATGTCGCTTATGACCACAAAAGGTACCAGCACAAGTGCTACGAACATAATACACCCTTGCACAAAATCGGTTAAGCTTACGGCTAAAAAACCACCAAACATAGTATAAAGTACAACAACACCTGCGGTAACATAAAGCCCAACTTCATAATTTAATCCGAAAGAGCTTTCAAACAATTTACCACCAGCAACGATACCTGATGAAGTATAAAGCGTGAAAAAGACAATAATAACAATTGATGAAACTACGCGTAGCAAATGGCGCTTGTCATTAAAACGGTTTTCAAAGAAATCAGGTAAAGTTATCGAATCATTTGCTACTTCGGTATAAGTCCTCAAACGAGGCGCAACAATTAAATAATTAAAATAAGCACCTATCACTAAACCTACGGCGATCCAAATACTGCTTAAACCTGTCACATACATAGCACCTGGTATGCCCATTAGCATCCAACCACTCATGTCAGAAGCCCCAGCGGAAAGAGCCGTCACTGAAGGACTAAGGTTACGCCCTCCTAGCATATAACCTGCTGCGTCACTGGTCGATTTTTTAAAGGCATATAAACCTATACCGATCATGACAATAAAATATAAACCTAAAGAAAATAATGTACCAAATGCCAAATTAACCTCCGAAAGTATTATTATATTTTTACTAAGTAAAAAAATGTTAAAAAGTTCTGTTACTAAGTAAAAAATAGAATAAGCTAGTATGACTAGATATTTTGCTATTACTATACTTTTATTGTTTTCAACTATATTAAAGGTATTATCCATGTAATATTTTTATGCCTGTAACTAATATGTAAAAATAGTTGATGCTAATTTGTCCTTTTTCCAATATATTCAGTATAGTTACGAAAAGATCAGGAGTTTTTATGTATTTTTATGCCGCCAGGCAACCCATTTTAGATAAAGACAAAAATCTTTTTGCCTATGAATTGCTATTTAGAGACAGCATTGACAACGTTTTTCCTGATATTGATGGCGATGAAGCCACCACAAAAATGATTGAAGCAAGTAAATTTAACTTAGGTATAGGGGAGTTTACTGGTAATAAGCCCGCCTTTATCAATTTTACCCTTGAAACATTAAGTCTTGGTTACGCCAATATGCTGACCACTGATGAAGTCGTCGTTGAAATCCTTGAAACGGTTAAGCCGGGTAAAAAGCTATTAGCTATTTGCAAAGACCTTTATGAACAAGGTTATACATTAGCGCTAGATGATTATGAACATCAAAAAGTGTGGATACATTTTTTCCCTTATATCAAGATAATAAAAATAGATTGGAAAATATCCACTATTGAAGAAATTAAAGAAGTTAAACAAGCGATTGCTAATTTCCCTGATATTAAGTTACTTGCAGAAAAAGTTGAAACTTACGACGAGTATAATCAAGCACTAGAATTAGGCTTTGAACTATTCCAAGGCTTTTTCTTTGCTAAGCCTGAGATGATAAAAACTAAAAGTCTCTCTCCATCACAGATTGCTATGGCTGAGTTACTTTATGAAACATCAAAACCCGAATTAGATTTAATCAGTATTACTTCAGTCTTTGAACGCGATGTAACGCTTTCTTATAAACTATTAAGATATGTTAACTCGGCAATGTTTCGCAGACGAAATGAAATATCAACAATAAAACAAGCACTTGTAACCCTAGGGTCACAAGAACTAAAGCGATTTTTAGGTTTGATGTTTGCTATAAATGTTAACCCTGACAAACCTTCAGAGTTAATTAATTCAGCGATGGCTCGTGCTAAATTTTGTGAACTTGTCTCAAAGGATATTAGTGCTCCAATAGATTCATCTATTGCTTTCTTAACGGGCTTATTATCATTAATTGATGCCATTTTAGATGAAAAACTTGAAACGGTTTTAGAAAAGTTACCACTTGCACAAGAGATAAAGATTTCTTTACTCACTAAGAAAGGTGTATTGGCTGAGTTAATCCAGTTATTAGAGTACATTGAACATGCACAATGGGATGAAACCATTATTGTTATGAAGAAGTTAGGTATAGAAAAGGAAAAAGTAATTAGAGATTACAACCAAGCACTTTCTTGGGCTGACGAGCAGTCACAAATGACAAATGCCAGTTAATTAAGTCAATGGTTCGATTGACAAAAAACAAATAACCAAATAACCAAATTTTTACTCGTTTTTATTGTTAATGATTAGAAAATAGCACGCCCATGCTATGATAGGCGCTAAAGAAGTTTATCCGTATTTAGTTAAAGTTACATAAGATCTTTAGTATTTTTAGATAAAACAGTAGTGGTTAATAAATTAAAGTCTTTTAACACTATTATTTCGTTAGTTAACCTGTCTTCAAGTGCATCGATGTCGACAACAGATTGACAAAGTGCTTCACTACTTTTTTTAATTTGTTCGCCACGAAATTCCATTTCGCTTTCCATTTTGTCACCGAAATCCTCCATACGAGATTCAAAATCGTTCATATTGCCACCAGAGAAAAGCATCTGTTGCCCTACCGCTATCATTAAACTACCAATCGAATTTTGCACCGTCTTTTCTATCGCACTTTCAATACGTTGCTCAAAATCTTCATTGAAAAAGTTTTCTCCTGAAAAACCATCCTCATCAAAATAAATGTCATTATCACTGGTTAAGCCCTGATCAACTTCTTTACGTATCTCAGAAAGTTGACTAGTAATTTCAGCACTCAGCGTATTATCTTGACCTAGTAACTCATTAAACGCTAAGTTAATGCCGTCATTCGCAAGATCGATAGCATCCAAGGCAACACTTTTTACTTGTGGAACAGCTGCCCTAATGCCAGACGAATAATCATGAAGCAAGGATTGCTGATTATCTGTTAAGTCAACTTGAACACCATTGACATATAGTCGTTCATTATCAACTATTTTATAGAGTGGCAGTTTACTTTTAGAGAATTCAATGACGGTTGGCGTAATTTTAATACCACCAGATATTGTTGCATTGCATGAGTCATTTGTAAAAGATGCGGTGGAAGCGAACGTAGTGCTGCTTGCCAATATAAGTGCTGTTGCGATGAGTGTTTTCATATTATGCCCTTCGATTGTTATCGATTAAATAATGCCTAACGTAATATAGACATTACAAAACTAGTGCCAACTAGTAAAATCAATATAATTCAATAAGATACAATAAAGTTATAAAAAAAACTGAAAATTTAATACTATTTATTAGTGAAATAAACACATTTTTGGTTAATATGCTAATTGTTGCATTTCAATGAGACGGGATTGGCAGCGAGCAAACTCAAAGCTTAATTGCTGTCCTTGATAAAGATCAATTATATCAACTTCGGCATTAATAATAAGTCGTATATTTCTATCATAAAATTCATCAACAACAGCAATAAAGCGCCGAGCTTCGTCATCTAAATGGCAAAGTTGGCTTAACAATTTACCGTCGCGTTGATAATCATCTTCTACACCCGATATAACCGACGTTATGCGCTCTCCGTCAAATTGAGGAACTTGGTCAAGCAATACCAGTTTAAAATGATCAGCTAGGCTAATGTAGTCTCGCTGGCTTCTAGGGCCTGAACATAGTGCATAAAAATCAAAAAGTATAATAGTGTCTGTTTTCGCTTGAAAAGGGATTTTTCGGTGGTTAACCGTTATATTACCTGAAGTACCGACAATGCCCGTAATATCTAAAAACCTTTGTCTAAGTGTTTTGTTATTTAATGGGTAAGTATAATCACGATATGCAATTGCGGTTTCATCATAATGCTCTAAGCGATGATCTACAGCACCATCAACCGATAACACTTGGCAATAATGATTAATTAAATCTATGGTTGGCAAAAATCTTTCACGCTGTAACCCATTACGATAAAGTTCTTCGGGTCGACAGTTAGAGGTAGCGATTAAAATAATATCTTGTTGAAAAAACGCCTGAAATAAGCCAGAAAGCAACATAGCGTCACCAATATCTGAAACATAAAACTCATCAAAACACAGTACTTTAATCTTTTTAGCCCATTGCTTAGCAATAAATGTTAATGGATCACTTTGTCCTGTACATAAATTTAATTGTTGATGTACTTCTTCAATAAAGCGATGAAAATGAATACGTTTTTTAGCAGTAACAGCTAAGTTTTGAAAGAAGAGATCCATAAGCATGGTTTTACCACGACCGACCCTTCCATAAAGATAAATACCACGAATAGCAGACGATTTTTTCAGTCGTTTAGCAAGCCAAGATTTACGCTCATGTTGATAGATTTGTTCAGAAAGATCATCAAGTTTGGCGACGGCATTAACTTGTGCATAATCGTATTTAAAATTATTCGAAGTAGATAGAGCTTGGTAAGCAGAAAGCATATCTTAAGTTTTAAACGTTTAAACTAAATTTTTCCCACAAAAAAAGGGTGAGACATAAGTCTTACCCTTTTTAGCAATTTATTTGTATGAGGTAACTTAAGTTAGCTCAAGATACAAAATTAAAGAGCTTGAATGTTCTCAGCTTGAGGACCTTTCTGACCTTGAGTTACAGTAAACTGTACTTTTTGGCCTTCAGCTAGAGTTTTGAAACCGTCGCCAGAGATTGCAGAAAAATGTGCGAAAACGTCAGGACCAGATTCTTGCTCGATGAAACCAAAACCTTTAGACTCGTTGAACCATTTTACTGTACCAGTAGTTGTAGACATAATAGTATCCTATTTGTTTAATATAATTAATCTTAATTTTGTTTTAGCCATTAAATAAATTTAATTCACTAAAACGATGATGCTGAGAGTGTTGCTATGACTTATTAAACAGGACGAGCTACTAACATAACTTCGAAACTTGGTACATAAATATAGGTAGTACTTTCTAGCTGCGTGCATTGTATATCGTTGACAGAAAGAGTCAAGTTTTTTATCGACTTTATTAATTCCTTTGTTTGTTTTATGAACAAACCGTAAGGTTAACACTGTCCACAAGCCATTTTACTGTTTCACTTTTACCGTGTTATTTGTGTCTCGACTATTTCGGATAAGTTCATCGTCACCAATAGCTATTGCAGACTTTGCTAAGCGGTCATAAAGCAAAACATTTACTGTTGCTGCCAAATTCATACAACCATTCGTTGGAATATATACCACAGCATCAGCTTTATCGATAACAGCCTGACTAATAGTGCCATCTTCAGGGCCAAACACATACATAGCATTTTTAGGATGAATGAAGGCCGGCAATGGCACCGCTCCTTCAATTAAATCAACACATATTAGCTTACTCCCTTCGGGTAAACTTTCCACCAAAGATTCAACACCAATTAAAGGTATTTTTTTACTGGCACTTTGTGTGTCGGTATGAAATTTCGCGGCTCTTGCATACCTAACACCACTGTAGAGTACGCTATCAACTTGATAACATCCTGCTGCGCGCATTACAGCACCAACATTACTTGGGCTTTTAGGATCGGTTAAACCTAAGGTTATCTCAGCTGATTCAGCGTTTTTATGTTTTAACGGTACTTTTATCTTTTTAGTCATTAATATAATCGTTTTGGTTAGTTACTTTACAAATACAGCTAAATTCTACAGGAATTCTCCTTAGCTTTAATAAAAAACTCAAGTAAATAATAATTTATATTTGTTCTACAGTTAACATTTCATTTTATCTGTTCTACCTTAGCGACCCATAGTTTAAGCTCAAAACCTATAGTGATATGAACACTAAATAAGTTTCACACTAACAAGTAAAGTGACCAACTAAATTTATTATTTGAAGATTATACAAAGCTATTAATAACGCATTATTCATGAGCTCTTTTCTTGTCAAACAGTAAAGTTGTCATAATCCGTTACATTTCATAAGCAACAAATCAAAAAATAATGGTCATAATAAACTAAGATTTTCTATCAATAGCTATACCTGTGTCATCAAAATTTAAAAGGAAAGAAAATGAAAAATAGTCTCAAAAAACTATGGAAAGAAAATAAGTTATTATTTATTTTTATTGGTTTAATGTTAGTTTTTCGTAGCGCTGTTGCTGACTGGAGTGACGTACCTACAGGTTCGATGAAACCAACAATTGTTGAAGGCGATAGGATTTTTATTAATAAAATGGCTTATGATATTCGCTTACCCTTCACTCATATTTCTCTTGTTACACTTTCAGAACCACAAACCAATGACATCATTATTTTTGATTCAGTGGTCTCAGATAAACGTTTAGTAAAACGTGTAATTGGTGTTCCAGGTGATACAGTTACCATGAGAAACAATAAATTAATTATAAACAACCAAGTGATTAACTACAAAAAAGAATCAACAACAAACCCACCATCAAACAATTACCACGACAAGATTGAGACGATCAATGGTCAGCCACATTTTATTCGAACCAGTAAGTTGGCTTCACAATTGGATAACTTCAACCAAGTTATAGTGCCTAGTGGTCAGTATCTAGTTCTGGGCGACAACCGAGATAATAGTGCAGATTCTCGGGTAATTGGCTTAGTGCCAAGGAAGGAAATTGTTGGCAGATCTAGTCAAGTTGCTTTTTCTCTAGATTACAATAATAACTTTTTACCACGCACTAATCGTTTTTTTCATTCACTTTAAATGTTTGTTAACTACTGGTACTTTTTGCTCAGATTTTAAATCACATTAGGTAAATTCAAACGATTTTTTTTATTTTAATCTCAAATATACTGGTATTTATTTAACGTATGTCGTTAATAACGATATACGTTATCAGCTCTCACCGCTTTTATAGCCTCATTGATATGCTGAAAAAAACGCTACAACCACAAACTCAAATTTACAGGTAAGAAAAGCTCTTGTTGTTTTAGACTAATACTTTTAGTATCTCTAGCATTGTATTCAACTATTATTATCCCTAATAAATTTAAGGTTACTATGTATAAAACTTCTCCTAAATCACTTGTACTAGCGGGTGCATTTTCTGTTGCGACACTATTATCAGTATCGAGTAATGCGACAATTGTTGAATTTGAAACTTCTCAAGGGAATTTCAAAATTAACTTACACGATCAAACCACACCTAAAACAGTAGAAAATTTTTTAAAGTACATTAATGACGGGGATTTCAACAATACTGTTGTTCATCGTTTAGTGCCTAACTTTATTATGCAAGCGGGAGGTTTTGAATTTAACGGAAACTTTCCATTAACGGCCATTGATGTCGATAGTTCTGTAAAAAATGAGCCATTGTATTCAAATGTTAGAGCAACTATCGCGATGGCAAAAATAGCAAACAGTCCCAATAGTGCAACCAGTCAGTGGTTTATTAATTATAAAGATAATAGCGCTATTTTAGATAGACAAAATGGTGGTTTTACCGTATTCGGTGAAGTGATTGAAGGTATGGATAATATTGATAAAATAGCCCAGTTACCCATTTGTCAAAGTATACCAATGCCAGACTATACCAACGAGCAATGTGCTAATAGTAATTTTGTACCTGCAGATGAGAATTTTGTAACCATACGTACTGTTACCATTTCAAATAGTTCAACCACAACGGCTGAAAGCCTGTCTCCGGTAAAAAATACGCTGCTTAATCAGGGGAGCAGTTCAAGTGATAGTGACGGTGACGGTGGCGGTAGCTTATCCTACTTTGCATTACTGGCATTATCTTTAGTAGGCTTACGACGTAAAATGAAAATATCTTAACCGATGTTAACTAGTCAGTGACCTTGCCGCGGAGTGCTTTAACATTGCCGCGGTGAGACTTACCCGCTAAGCGTCTTTTTTTGGAGTTTTTTGATGGTTTAGTTTCTCTTCGAACCTTTTGAATAACCATTGCTGATTTAATCACTTCAACAACACGCTCAAGCGCAGATTCACGATTTTTCTCTTGTGTTCTATACTGTTGCGCCTTGAGAACTAAAATTCCCTCTTTAGTGATACGTTTATCTTTTAATGCTAATAAACGTTCTTTATAAAAGTCAGGTAAAGACGATGCCTTAATATCAAAACGTAAATGAATCGCTGACGATACTTTATTGACATTTTGTCCACCCGCCCCTTGTGCACGAATAGCGGTTAACTCGAGTTCATTTTGATCTAACCAGACATTATTTGAAAGGGCCAACATATTTTACTTCTACTACCTTATTTATTCACAAGTTAAGTATACCATTCATAATGATAATAATAAGCTAGAAACTAAAACGGGAGCAATAGCTCCCGTAAACATTTAAGTATAACTACTTTTAAATTAGTTCAAATTCATTTCTTGAACTTTCTCGTGGGCAATTTCAGGCGTAACTGAAACAGGCTTACTGTGTAAATTTGCTTTTAATTGGCCTTTTCTATGTTTAAGTGCGGCATCAAGCTTTTTGGCTACACTAGCAATTGCGGGAAACATGACATCGTCTTCTGCTGATACAGCAATACGACCACCTTCATAATTTGTTGTTATTTCTGCACCATATTTTCCATGCTCTTTTGAAAGAATAATGTCTAATGAGATCAGCGTTGGAAAATGGTTAGAAATTTTTAAGAATTTTTCATCGATATGTTCTTTTACACCATCGGTAACATCTACGTGGTGACCTGAAAGATTTATTTTCATAGGTATTCCTTTTGTTTATTGCTCTATTTAAGACTTGAGGGTAAAGTCGAAAAACGCAAGGCCTTAGTATGAAAAAAATAGAAATTAATTCATAAAAGAGCTTACACAATTAACTGTAGCAAAAATTATACATTTTATTTGGATTTTGCTTCATTTTTTATATTATTATTATTATTTACCCCTAAGCTAATGAAATTATATTACTTAAAAAAGTAAAGCATAAACAATAGGAGCCTTTTCATTTAAAAAGCGGTTATAATATCCGCCAATTTTTAAGTTAATTAATCGCTGTTAAGCAGTAAAGAGACCTTACATGTTTGATGATATTCGCCCTTATCGTGATGATGAGGTTGCAACTGTGATCCGAAAACTGATTAATGACCAAGGGCTACTTTCTTCTATTGCTAGTTTTAAAATGCCTCGACTGTACAAGCTTCTACCGGTAATTTGTCGCTCAGTGGTAAAATGGACGTTAAAGTTACGCGTGAGTAAGTTTCATAACATTGAAGACATTCAACGTGAAGTAGCAAAGTACTTGCATCACCTAGTAAAAAAAAGTACCGATGGTTTTACTTTTCATGGCTTAGAGAAAATTGATACAAGTAAACCTATGCTGTTTATCAGTAATCATAGAGACATAGTACTTGATGTCGCATTAATTAATTGGGCGTTGTACAACAGTGGCATTAATACCGTTGAGGCAGCAGTTGGCGACAACTTATTGCATCAACCTTGGGTTGCTGACTTAATGCGTATTAACAAAAGCTTCATTGTTAAACGCAGTGAAGAGTCAAAACGTGCCATGCTCAATGCGTCAAAGCAATTATCAGCCTATATTCACCATACAGTTTATGAGCGCCAACAAAACATCTGGATAGCACAGCGAGAAGGTCGTGCTAAAGACGGGATAGACAAAACCAACTCGGCTTTAATTTCAATGTTATTACTAAACAAAGACAAGCAAACGCCGCTTGCAGACTATTTAAATGAAATTAATATTGTACCTGTTTCAATTTCGTATGAATTTGATCCCTGTGATAGAGATAAAGCCATCGAACTTGCAGAACGAGAAGCAACGGGGTGTTATAAAAAGAAAGAAAACGAAGACTTAAATAGTATTACACTAGGGTTAATGGGGAAAAAAGGTCGTGTTCATGTTGAGTTCTGCCACGCGATTAAAGGCGACTATGCCGATAGTAAAGCCGTTGCAAAAGCCATTGATAAAGAGATTATCAGTAACTATAAATTATATGACAGCAACTTAACGGCTTATGCACAGCTTCACCAGCAAGATGACATTAAGCAAAGCGTAATGAATCAGTTAAATAGCCGGATGTCTGATTTAACTGAACAGCAACAGCATTGGTTATTAACCATGTATGCAAATCCTGTTAGAGCGAAACAAGCAGTAGATTAATGGCTAACAGAAACGGGTATGAATAAAAAAACGGCGCTTTATAGCGCCGTTTTTATATAAAAGTAAACTTATTTTTTTATTGATATGTGATAATTTTTTACATTATTAGCAAAAGAATTATTATTTTCATTTTGATAATACAATAAATAATTTTCATATTTATCAGTATCTTCACTTTGTACCAAATCTGTACTGGTACCCAATACAAGGGTCTCATCATTAATAATACCTTCATAACCAGGTAAAGCTGTAGTTACGGGTAATTGCCCAGTAATTCGCCCATAACTTGTCCATTTAGCTGGCATAGGTGTATTTTGTTCGGGGTGGTAAGCTTGATAATTGACGGTAATTATAGCCAAAGGATAATTAGCAACATTACTGTAATCATAACTCCAGTCTGATTTAATCTCTGAGAAATAAATATCATCAACATCTGGTTTTTTAGTCGTCGCGGCTAAGGCAAAACTAGTGTTGAAAGCTGAAGAAATAACTTGATGCTGGCTCGATATTTTTATTTGACCAAAAGCAGAATCAGTTTCAGATAAAATAACCTCTGCATTTGATTGATAAACAGTTTCTGAAACGTATAAATGGCTATTAAATAAATCAACTGAGTTATCATCTTCAAGAACTTTTGTTGAAAAATGCGCCTGCCCCAAAAATAATTGTTGTGTTGTAAAAGGCTGATGATTTTTAGTTAAGCCAATTTGTTCAATGGCGGCGAAAGCTGAGAGTTGCCATACAGCTTGATTGTCGCTATTAACGACTGTTTGACTAAAATCATCAATAAAGCCAGCAGCACCCAAAACGTTACTGTTATTTCCGGTACCAACAAGCGAGAAAGAATGTAATGGCCAGGCGCCATCAATTGCTCGACAAGCTTCAACATTAATAAAGTCAGTGCGTTGTGAGTCTACAGCTTCAGTGCTGGTAAATGTTGCTGAGCTGGTTACTTGAGTTATATCAGAGATAGGGGTATGTGACACTTCAACATTTCGAGTGATACATTCACAATTAGCATCCACAACTTTACTGATATGTTCTGCCTGATAAATTGCGGGCGTTGTTGCTTTGACTTGATGAAAGCTAACAAAATCTAAACCTTCCACTTTTCCTGCTTGCTGAGTTTTAGCAACAAGTGTGTAATTTATGAGTTCACTGTCTGATAAAAAACTAAAAAGTCCATCATCGTTTGGCTGTAACTTTGTAACAACACTCCAATCATTATTTTGAATAAACAGCTCAACATCAACAAACGGTAGTTTTTCGCCACATTTATTGGTCAGTGTAGACGTTAATGAAAAAGCATAATTTTTTGGCGCTGTTGGGGTCGTATTATCGCTACCACCACCTCCTCCACATGCTTGTATACCCAAAAAGATAGGCACTAATAAAAGTGTTTTTTTATAGTTGTTTAACAATGAGTTTATTGGGCAGTTTTGTAGCTGAAATAATTTTAATAGCATATAAAGAATTCTTCCTAAGTTTAGCGATCCATTACAGTAATTATAAAGTAATCACCACTAAGACTTAAAGCACTAATATCATCGAGTCTTGTATTCATTATAAAAAATGGTATTTTAGCTTTATATAAATAAAAAAGATCAGCAAATGCTGATCTTTTGATATTGAAATTTAAGTGTTAAGTTTATTTTTGCTGATAGAAAGCTGACATGGCTTTATATAATGAATATAAGTCAACTTTTGAACCTACCGCATAAGGAGAGTGAATTGACAAAATGGGTACACCAAAATCAATCACTTCCATATTGTCATTAGACAAATCGCTACCAATAGTTCCGCCAGAAGCTTTACCTTTATAAGTCGATGTTTGCCATTTGATTTTATTATTATCTAAGTAATTGCGCGTCCATGCCATGTACTCTGAGTTAGCATTAAAACCACCACCGTAAAGTTTCAAGTTAATACCGTTACCTAAGCGTGGCGCATTACCTAATTCCCAAACACCAGCCCAGTTAGGGTTAACACCCGGGTTAACATCCGCTGAAATAACTTTGGTATTACGCAAAACTTTACGTAACTGGTAATCGTTATAATCGTCACCCATTTGGTTGTATAACAAGCCACTTAACATATCAACAAGATAAGTTGAGCTTGCCCCGGTATTATTAATATTGCCCACTTCTTCGTTATCCACTAAAAAGGCAACCGAGGTATACTCTGGAATTTTCTGTTCAAAGATGGCAGTAACAGCGGCAATAGAGCTTGCCTTATCATCTTGGCCATAAGCAGCGATCATGCTGCGATCAAAGCCAACATCACGAGGTTTAGTTGCTGGTACTAAGGCTAATTCAGCAGACACTAAATCATCGATTGAAATGTCATACTCTGTTTTTAAGAAATCGGTGATCAATTCTTTTATTGATTTATCTAAGTCAGGTTTAGCTGCGATGATAACGTCAAGCTCTTCTTTCTTGATCACATCACGACTTTTACGATCCCTGTTTGGATGATCTACATGCGGCGCTAAATCAGGTACCATAAAAATAGGATCGTTTTCATCAAAACCAACAGAGATATTAATAACTGTCCCATCTTTTTTGTCAACGCGGCCAACCAGCGCTAAAGGGATATTGACCCATTGATAGGTTTTAATACCACCATGAACATAAGTCTGCAGCATAGCAAACTTCTCTTTTTCATAAAGCGGTCGTCCTTTAAGTTCTAGGCGAGGTGAATCAATATGAGCGCCAACAATACGAGTACCTTGCTCAAGGCCTTTTTTACCAATAACAATTAATGAAATAGTACGGTCACGATTGACGTCATAAAAACGAGCACCTGGCTTTAAGTTACTTTTTTCAGACAGACGCTTAAAACCTTGTTTCTCAGCACGTTTTATAGTTTCTGTAACAAAGGTCAATTCTGTTGGTGTTTGATAAATAAAAGTTTTGTAATCGGTCGCATATTTTTCAACGGCAACTAACTCACTTTCAGATAAATTTAGCCAGGTTGATGGTGAAACTTTCTTTGCTTGATCTTTTTCAGCTGTATCTGCATAACTATGACCAGAAAGGGCCATAGTACTTATTATTGCGATGCTTGTTAGAGTTCTTTTTATGTTCATTATTATTTCTTTTAATTAATGGCTCCTGATTATAATAAAGAGAAGTAACGTCTCCTGACAAGGTTTATTCGTTTGAACCGATAGAAAATAAGATGAACGTCGGCATTTTAATCCCCTTATTACAATAAATGTTCATCGCGTTGATCAATATTACTCAACACAATTAATTTTTGACATAAATCAGCAAACCAAAACAATAAAAAGTGAACAACAAACAGCACCTATTTGACATGAATAAATACTAAGAAAATACTGACACAACAATATTTTATATTAAAAAAGTAGATAAAAATAAGTTGATAAAAAGCAAGCTTTACCAAAAATCAGTTAAAATTCGATCAACTTCATTATTTACGCGATGACTGAAGTAATTTTACCCCGCTTATATGATATAAGTACTTAGGTATTTTCAATGAAAAGTGTTTCCACTAGGAAATATTAAAAATAATAAAGTAGGATCAGGGTAAATGACATTAAATAAATCTCAAATAGCTAAGGCGCTGTCCATTGCTATTATTGGCTCAAGTGTTGCGTTGATGGGCTGTGAAAAAGCAGACACAGCAAGCAACTCAGCAGTCGCTGAAACCGTACAACAACAAACAAGTTTATTACGCACTCAAAGTGAATCACTTGAAGCAGTTTATGCTGAGATGCGTGCTAAACAAGTCAGTAACGTTAGCTATAAGTTAAGTGTGACGATTGATAATAAAAGCGAAAGTTTTTCTGGCTCTACCGAGTTACTCTTTGATTTAGTAGAAAACAATCAAAATGATTTAACCATAGATTTTGATGAAGGCACCATAAACTCATTAAAAGTGAATGGTAAAGTAGTTAAATTTAGCTATGAAAAATGGTTTATCACTATTCCTGCTAGCGAATTAACAGCGGGTAAGCAAAGTATTACTATAGATTACCAACGTCCTTACTCTACTGACGGCTCTGGTTTCCATCGTTTTGTTGACCCTAAAAATGGTGAAGTTTACTTATACACCGATTTTGAACCTTATGACGCGAACCGATTATTTCCTCATTTTGATCAACCTGATTTAAAAGCCAGCTACGAAATACAAGTGACCGCTCCCGCTCATTGGCAAATAATTAGCGCAACTCGCGAAACAACGATTAGCGAAAGCGGTGATAACAAAGTATGGTCATTCCCTGCTTCAGCAAGATTCTCTTCTTATGTTTTCTCTCTTCATGCAGGTAATTACGCTGTATGGGAAGATGATTTTGAAGGGATGAAATTGCGTCTATTTGCTCGTCAAAGTTTAGCCGAATACGTTAAAACTGACGAATGGTTTATTCCAACCAAACAAAGTTTTGCCTTCTTCAATAAGTACTTTGATGTGCAATACCCTTTTGGCAAATATGACCAAATTGTTGCACCTGACTTTAATGCCGGTGCTATGGAAAACGTTGCT
This sequence comes from Colwellia sp. PAMC 20917, assembly GCF_001767295.1. Taxonomy (GTDB): domain Bacteria; phylum Pseudomonadota; class Gammaproteobacteria; order Enterobacterales; family Alteromonadaceae; genus Colwellia_A. The sequence continues at coordinate 3,466,234 of NZ_CP014944.1, read as the reverse complement.
GCGGTTACATTCAATGAAGGCTATATTGCACGTGGAGAGAAATCAACCAGTGCTCGTATGAGTCTTGCTAATGTTATTGCTCATGAAATGGCACACATGTGGTTTGGTGATTTAGTTACCATGCGCTGGTGGAACGGCTTATGGTTAAATGAAAGTTTTGCTACTTATATGGCCAACTTAGCTATTGCAGAAGCCAGCGACTTTGAGAACAACTGGGATGTATTCTACTCTGGTACTAAACAATGGGCTTACCGCACTGATGACTCAGTGAACACTCATGCGATAGAATTACCGGTTGCTTCTACAGGTGTTGCTTTGTCAAATTTTGACGGTATTACCTACGGTAAAGGCGCATCAGTATTAAAGCAGTTGCCTTATTATTTAGGTGAAGAGAACTTCCGCATTGGTGTCAGCAATTACTTGAAAAAGTTTTCTTACCAAAATACTGATTTAGAAGATTTCATCGGTGAACTTGGCAAACCTGCAGGTAAAGATATGACCCAGTGGACACAAGACTGGTTATATAATGCAGGTTTAAACACCATCAAAGTTAATTACCAATGTAGTGACGGTAAAATTAGTGAGTTTGCAATAAACCAAACAGCACCAGATGGTTACCCAACATTACGTGAACAACGTGTTCAAATTGGTTTATACAATGTTAGTGCTGATGGCACTGCGATGAACTTAACCTCTGCAACACCTATTATGTATAAAGGTGCGACCACTGAGATCAAGGCTGTGATAGGTCAAGCATGTCCTGATTTGGTTTATCCAAACGAAGCTGATTGGGGTTACGTAAAAGTAGATCTTGATGAAAAGTCATTGGCATCAGCACAAAAACACATTAATGCGATTGATAATGCCACTATGCGCTTAATGCTATGGCAGAGTTTGTCTGACAGCGTCAACGATGCAAACTTAGCCGCTGACCAGTTGGTAACGTTTGCCATGGCTAATATTGAAGGTGAAAGCGATTATAACGTATCACGTAAAATTGCGAGTACGTTAACCTCGGCTTTAGGCTTTCTAACTGTTGCAACACGCTTAGAGCAAAAAGATTATACAGCGCTTTATATGGACGTTGAAAACTTATACTTACGTTTATTAGAAAATGCCGAAGCGGGTTCAGATTTCCAAAAACTTTGGTATGGTCGTTATGTTGGTGTAACGAAAACAACTAAGCATTTAAATCGCTTACAAAATATTTTGAACGGTGAAAAAAGTTTTGATGGTATTACCATAGATCAAGACAAGCGCTGGACATTAATTGCTAAAATGAACCGTTACCAACATGGTAATTACCAAGCATTATTGAGCACTGAAGCCAAAAAAGACATTACCGATTCAGGTGTTAAAAGTGCTATTTATGCAGAAGTTATTCGACCTGAGGCTGAAGTTAAAGAAAAATGGTTTAACATCGTTATTAATAACCCTGACAAACTAAAACTTTCTACACTTCGTTATATTATGTGGGGTTTATTCCCTGGTGAGCAACAAGCTTTAGAAGCGCCTTATAAAGCTAAAATTCTCGCACACATCCCTAAATTAAATGAAGGAAGTGATTTAGGTTTATTAGAGTCTTTTGCCGGTAGCATGTTACCGACACAATGTAATGCAGCCAGTGAAGCAGAATTAGCGCAACTGATTAAAGACTACAGTGGTATGAAGCCGCAAGTGTTAAAGACAGTCAAAGCTAGCCATCAACAAATTGGTCGCTGTGTTAAAGCGCTTGAACTATTAAAATAATATTTCATTAGCGTAATAAAAAGGCCTTATGTGAAAACATAAGGCCTTTTTATTTTATTTTATTTTATTTTATAAAAAATTAAAGCGTTAAAGCGTAAGCTCTAGCTTTTTCTAGGTCTTCTGGCGTATCAACCCCTTCAACCGCTAAACGAGTTTCGGCTACCGCAACATGAATTTTTTCACCTTGCCATAATACGCGCAGTTGTTCTAAAGACTCAATTTGCTCTAATTGACTGGCCGGCCATTGCACGTAATCTTTAATGAACCCAGCGCGATAGGCGTAGATACCAATATGGCGTAAGTAAAAATCGCCAATAGCGGCGACACTTTTCTCATTAAGAAAACGATCTCGGTCATAAGGGATCGTCGAACGGCTAAAGTACATCGCATAACCGTGTTTATCTGTTAACACTTTAACCGCGTTAGGATTAAAAGCCTCTTCAACGTCATGGATACGCACAGCAAGTGTCGCCATTCTAGCTTGTTGCTGATTTGTTCTTTGCTGGTCCGCTAAATTTCTGGCAACTTGCGCAATATTTTCAGCGGGAATAAAAGGCTCATCCCCCTGAACATTAACGATAACCTGATCATCGTCAAAGTTATAAATGTTCATCACTTCGGCTAAACGTTCGGTACCCGATTGATGATCGGCACGAGTTTTACAAACCTCGCCACCAAATGCTAATACCGCTTCTTCAACCTGCTTATTATCAGTGGCGACAATCACTTGGCTAGCACCACTTTGCTGGGCTTTTTCAACAACCCATTGGATCATCGGCTTACCATTAATATCGGCTAAGACTTTTCCCGGTAAACGAGACGACTCAAACCGAGCAGGTATTACAACAATAAAAGACATTTAATTCTCCAAATACATTTAATTAGTCATTTTCGGTAATACGGCGCGCTTCACTTTCTAACAAGACCGGAATGCCTTTTTCAATAGCGTAAGCAAGGCGGTCGAATCTACAGATTAATTCTTGTTGTTCTTTATTGTAATCAAGTTTGCCCTTGCATGCTGGACAAGCTAATATTTCCATTAGTTTTACGTCAAATGCCATGTTTATTCTCTTATTTATCAGTTTATTGATTAGTTAACTTAGCGTGAATCTAGCCTTAATACGGCTCAGTTTATCTGCTTTTACTTTGTCAAATAGCGCGTCTAAAAATGGCGTTATTTGTTTATTTTCAATATGGGCATCAACCGGTAAATACCACCAGTTATTTTTAGCAAAAGATGTACATTTTACCGCGTCTTTTTCTGTCATCAAAAGTGGAATATCGTCAGAAAAACTGACAAATTGCGCTTCATTGTAATGCTGGTGATCTTTGAAACCTACTGATGCTTCAAGACTAAAGCCACTATCAACTAAAGTTTTAAAAAAACGACTAGGGTCACCAATACCGGCGATAGCATTGATACGCTTAGTGTGACTTTCATTATCATTAAACTGTTGATAAAAGTCAGTTAATGATAGCTGCTGATTGGTTTTAACATTAACCACCGTTTTTGCCATTAAGGTCATTGTTATTTGTGGTATACCAACTGGATAAACTTTATTATCAGTTGGCGTTGCGCCATTAAATATAAGCGCGTCGACTGTTTTTAAACGCCATAAACCTTCACGTAATGGCCCTGCGGGTAATAACAAGCCATTTCCAAACACGCGTTTACCGTCAATAACAATAAGCTCAAAATCTCGTTCTAAGCGATAGTGTTGTAAACCATCATCAGCAATAATAACGTCGCAGCCTTGCTGCATTAACAACCTGGCACTCGCCACTCTATCGCCGCCAACCACAACAGGAATACCATGGCGTTGATAAATTAATAAAGGCTCATCGCCTGTTTCAGCTGCGCTACTGCTTGCATTGAGTAAATAGGGATAGTGCGGTGCTTGTCCACCATAACCTCGACTAATAACGCCAACTTTCATGTTTTGTGCTAAGCATTGCTTAATTAAGTACAAAACCACCGGTGTTTTACCGTTACCACCAATACCAATATTACCCACCACCACAACAGGGATGTCGATACCAAAAGATTTAAAAAAATACAGTTGATAGCATTTTCGTCGTAACGCGGATAGCAACCAAAAAATAACGGTTAACGGTAACAATAACGGCACGAGCAGCCATTTTGCTGGGTGTTGAAAAAACCAAACCTTTTCAATTAAGCGCATAGCAAAATCTCAACCGTCATTTTATTCGCTAAATTGAAAGTTGTGTAATTTTGCATAAGCACCTTCTTTTGCTAATAATGTTTGATGATCGCCCTGTTCAATAATTTTCCCTTGTTCCATAACAATAATTTTATCGGCATTTTCAATGGTAGACAAGCGATGAGCAATAACAATACAGGTACGATCTTTTTGTAAAACTTGCAAAGCATCTTGAATATGACGTTCTGACTCGGTATCTAAAGCACTGGTTGCTTCATCAAGAATTAAAAAAGGTGCATCACACAATAATGCTCGAGCGATAGCAACACGTTGGCGTTGTCCACCAGAAAGTAAAGCACCATTGTCACCAATGTTAGTATCTATTCCGTCAACCATATTTTCTGCAAACTCAAGCACATGAGCACTTTTAGCCGCAGCTAAAACTTCGTCACGAGTGGCGTTGGGTTTACCATAGGCAATATTATTAGCGATAGAGTCATTAAATAACACCACCTGCTGAGAAACATAAGCAAATTGAGCACGTAAGTCTTTCAACTTGTATGAGGTAATGTCTTTTCCATCAATTAATACTTTACCCGCTGTTGCATTATAAAAGCGCAGCAAAATTGCACTGGCGGTTGATTTTCCACTCCCCGAGCGACCAACCAAAGCCACTGTTTCGCCAGCATTCGCGGTAAAGCTTAGTTGAGTAAGCGCTAATTTTTCGTCATTAGTATAAGAAAAATCAACTTGTTCAAAAGCAAGTGTTCCTTTGGCTTTATCAAGTGATTGTTGGCCCGTGTCTTTTTCATTTTCTTGGTCAAGCACCGCAAAAATACTAACACAAGCCGCCATACCATTTTGAAAGTCACTGTTAACCGTAGTTAATAACTTTAAGGGTCTCAGTAGCATAGTCATACAAGTAATCACCGTTATGAAAATCCCTGGCGTTAAACTGGCTTTCATACTTTCTAAATTGGCAACGTAAAGTACAAACGCTAACGCAAAAGAAGCGATAATTTGTATCAAAGGTACGCTGAAAGATTTAGTGGCCACCATTTTCATGCGTTGTTGGCGATTATGTTTATTTATCTGACCAAAACGTTCGAATTCACGTTCTTGTCCGCCAAAGGTTAAGACCACCTTATGCGCGTTAAAGGTCTGTTCGGCAGCAGAAGTCACTTCACCCATCGCATTTTGAATTTTTTTACTAACTTGGCGAAAACGTTTCGAAACCACAGTAACAATAATAGCGATGATAGGAGTTATAAGGAGAAATATTGCTGATAACTGCCAACTGTTGTAAAACATAACCGCGAGAAAACCAATCACCATAGCGCCTTGCTGCACTAAGGTAAGTAACGCTTTACTGGTTGCATTAAGGACTTGCTCGGTATCAAAGGTCAGTTTAGAGATTAACGTTCCAGTAGACTCTTTATCATGAAAAGTCACCGGTAGTGCCATAATGTGTTCGAATAAATTTTGTCTTAAATCGGTAACGACATTATTACCCACCCAAGCTAAACAATAATTACCAAAGAAATGGCAGATACCTCGGATAATAAAACAAACAATAACAAAAAGGGGGGCCCACTTCATAAAGTTAGGATTAGCATCAGTTAAACCATCATCGATTAATGGCTGTAACTGCGAGAAAAATAAAGTGTCGATACCGGCGTAGCCAAGCATCCCTAATATAGCGATGACAAACCCTGCTTTGTAAGGTTTAGCATAACTCATTAAGCGTTTAAAATTTTGCCACGTTGTGGCTTGTGCGGCTACTTTGCTTTTACTTGCTAACATTCAGTCTCTCTGTGACTTCGCGATTAATTATTCATATCCAAGCCATTTTAACGTTATTTCTTAGTTGCAACCAACTAATAATATTTACAACGTTAATTAGCAAACCAATATGGCTTGATATGCAGACGATAAGATTGAATTTCAAGGGCTTGTTCGGTAATGTTTATGCGGATCATTCCATGTTCAGCAGTTGCATACGGCGTTACATTGAGCTGATGATAACGTTTAAGTACCGCTTTATTAGGCATCTTCCATCGATTCATAAAACCCGCACTAAAGATAACGGCCTCGGGTGAAACCGCTTTAATAAACCCCGTACTTGATGAGGTTTTAGAGCCATGGTGCGGCGCAACAATAACATCAGCTTTTAACTGATTAGCGATTTCAGTATTAGCGACCAGTATTTTTTCAACTTTATGAGGAATATCACCCGTTAATAGCACCTTATATTTACCATCAGAAATATGGATCACGCACGAATTATCATTTTCTTTATCTTCAATAACCACCGGCCACAACACAGAAAAAGTGAGACCTTGCCAAGAAAAATCATCGCCTTGTTTACAACTGTGCATGTTAACAAAACTATACCTGCCAACATCTTCTACCGGTTGATTATATTTGATGTGCTTAACGATAATTTTATTTAGCGCCACTTTTTTATCGATAAAAGCCAAGCCACCAGCATGATCGTTATCAGCATGACTTAACAGTAAATAGTCAAGAGTGGTCAAGCCTTGATACTGTAAATAAGGAAAAACCACACTTTCTGCCAAGTTAAATCCACTGGGGTAACTTGCCCCTGTATCATATAAAATAGCCTGTCCATGCCTTTCAATAACAACCGCTAACCCTTGCCCCACATCAAGGACAGTCACTTGCCAGTCATCACTTTTTTGTTGGTCATTAATAAACATATAACTGAATAAAAAAGTAAGTGATACTGCAACAACCAGTATTTTTTTGGGTAAGGCTAGAAAATAACTGATGAAGCATAAACCGGTGATTATCAAAACAACCACTAACGTCTGATGGCTAACGTCGATAAACAGCCATTGTTGGCTCGATAAGTAACGTAGCCACTGCCAAATAAATGTTAATGATATTAACGATAACTCAAGAAAAAATATAGCCAGCGCTTCACTAAAAGGCATAGCAACCACAGCCAATAAACATAACGGAATAGCGGTAAAACTCATCCAAGGCACGGCAATAATATTAGCAAGTAATGCAGAAAGAGGCAGTTGATGATTTAATAAAGCCGCCACAGGCAACATAAATAATGTTAAACCTAGCTGTATAATCATTAAAGAATGGAGCCAAGCTTTTATTTTTTCAACTTTACCATCACCCGATGTTAACAGTAACTTTCGACATCGCCAGATAACCAATAATATCAGTGATACCGCATAAACACTTAGCCAAAAACTGACACTAAATAGACTAAAAGGTGATATTAATATAATGCAAACGATACTCAGTAATAACCAACGTATTATTGTTAATTTAACCCCCAATAACTTAGCGCAAATAAATATTTGCATCATGATCAAGGCACGCAATGTGGGTAAAGAAAAGCCGGCGAGATAAGCATAAAATAGTGCAATTAAGCTACTAAAAGCGAAAGCCACGATACGACTGTTCTTTTTTACCACCCATAACTTGCCTTTTTCAGTTAACAGTAAGTAAAACGGACTATAGCTAAAAAACATCAAGATGAATCCAAAAGCACCACTGGCAATTAAGCCTAAGTGTAAGCCAGAAATAGCCATTAAATGCTGTGTTCCTGTTGCTTGTAACACTTGCCATTGCTCAGCGGTAATTTTGCTACGTTCGCCAAAGGTAAGAGCAAAAATAAAATGGTGCAGATCGTTTGTCAAAGCCAATGAGTCTATTAATTCATTAAGTTGTAGGTACAAATTTTGACGATAACTAGGCTGCGCTGCTATTAATTTGTTTTTTGCTGAATGTTTTACATAGCCAGTAGCATGGAGTTCTTTTTGTCTTAACCATGTTTGATAGCTAAAACCGCCAATATTTGCAAAACCATGGGCAGGTTTTACTCGCACCGTAAGTTGCCATTTCTGGCCTTGGTTAATATTAGTAACTTTTTTTAAGTGATCCGGTTTAACAGACTTATGATCCCAACGCAGACGAATATTTATCTTTGATTGAAGTTTTTGTTGATTGATTTCTTCAACAACAAAATTAAAACGTGATACTTGCTTGGTCGTTTCATCCTTTTTTGTTTTACGCGTTAATGACTTTGGAATATTAGCAACCACACCTCTTACCGTTAAGGTTGTACCGAAAAAATCATCTGTAATTAGGCTATTAACTTGCCATATGTTTTGATAAACGAAACCAGCATAGAGTAACCAAGCACAGCCAAAAAATAGTCCACTATAACTCTGTAACCTTTTGATGAGACAAAAAATGACAGCAAAACAAAAACAAATATAAACTTGCGAAATGTCTGGTACTATCGGTAAGAATAGTGACAAAATAGCACCAATAAAAAATGTAAATAGCCACCGTTCCATAGTGATTAATTTCCGTATCTGTCTAATCGATAAATAAAGCCTAGATAATATAAGTAAGTATATGCCTAAAAAACTCTTCAAGCGTTATATGCCGGATCACAACACCATAAAAAATAATAAACATTTAAAAATTTTTGGTGCGTCATTGCATAACCCCAACTTATGGCACTTAAACCGTAATTCTGTCGCAAAAGCTTTTGCCGTAGGTTTATTTTTTGCCTTTATCCCGGTACCTTTTCAAATGGTTTTAGCTGCTGGTGTTGCTATTATAGTACATTCGAATTTGCCACTTTCTGTTGCACTCGTTTGGATAACGAATCCGTTAACAATACCTGCAATTTTTTATGGCTGTTATATGGTTGGCATCTGGCTATTAGGTCGACCTGAAAAAGCATTTGTTTTTGAAGCGAATTGGCAATGGCTGGTTGATAGTTTATCAACTATTGGACCAGCATTTTTACTTGGCTGTGGCGTGCTAGCGGTACTTTTCTCGCTAATAGGTTATTTTGCCATACATGGCCTATGGCGATATTCTGTTATCAAACAATGGAATAAACGTAAAAGTAGAAAGTAAAAATCTGCTCTAGTCTCGCGTTGGTTATAAAAATTATCGGTTAATAATATAAAAGTGAAACCTGCTACATTTGTCCTAACACCTGCGCTGGCTCAACCTTAGTTGCTTGCCATGCGGGGTAAATAGTCGCCAGTAGACTCATCAGTAAAGCCGTACAAACAGTGATTACAACATCAGCTTGGCTTAAGTGAGTGGGAAGAAAGTCGATAAAATAGATATCACCTGATAACACTTTTACGTTCAGAAGTGTTTCTACTGCAGTAACAATATCAGTTAAATTTAATGAGATAACAATACCTAACACTGTCCCCACTAGACAACCCACGACTCCATTAACCAGTCCTTGAAACATAAAGGTCATCATTATAACGCTCGCTGGTGCCCCCATAGTTTTTAAAATAGCGATATCACCTTTTTTCTCATTTACCGCCATGATAAGCGTTGAAACAATATTAAAACTTGCTACCGCTATGACTAATATTAAGACAATAAACATCACTAAGCGCACAAGCTGTATATCATTAAAAATATGGCCGTGACTTCGTGTCCAATCATAAATGGCAACATAAGTATCATCAAAGCTATAAGCAACATCACGTGTTACCTGGGGCGCTTGAAAAACATCAGCTACTTTTATGCGAATTCCCTGAACTTGCCCCTTCTCGAGATTCACCATTTTTTCGGCATGCTCAAGTGAAAGATATACAGAGTTTTCGTCAATCGTACCGCCAAATTTAAAAATGCCAACAACGTTGACTTGGTGCTTAACCGGCACCGGAAATTTAGCACTCGCTTGCTGGTTACTTTTTTGGACAATAACACTCGATAGTAACAATTGTAGTGCGTCGCCTAATTCAAGTTGTAATTTTTTTGCAACTCCCGAGCCAATAACAACACCGACCGTAGGGGTTTCGGTATTTTCATTATCGACGATCGCTTGCCAGCTACCGGCAATCATATAATCGGCAATAGTAGAAACTTGCTGTTCTAACTTTACATCGACACCACGCACAGCAACAGCTTTGAGTTCACTGCCATGTTGCATCATACCGGTAAGTTTTATCACGGGTGCTGCGGCTATCACTTGCGGATGTTGTTGTGCTTTAGCCACGTGTTTTTGCCAGTTATCTATCGGCGTATTAACAGCAATTAGCTCGCCGTGAGGGATAACCGACAGCAAATGTTGCGCTAATGCTCGCTCGAAACCGTTCATTGCTGAGAGCACAATAATCAATACCATTACACCAAGCGCAATACCGATAGTGGAAGATGCTGAGATAAACGAAGAGAAGCCATTACCGTTTCGGCTACGCACATAACGTAAGCCTAAAAATAAACTTAATGATTGGGTCATTTAAAAAGCCTTAACTTTCAAGGGGCGCTAACCGGCCGTGCGATAAACGTAGTTGGCGATCCATTCTGGCAGCAAGTATTAAGTCATGGGTAACAATAACAAAACTGGTGTTTACCGTTTTATTAAGGTCACGTAATAACTGATATATTTGCTCTGCAGTATCAAAGTCTAAATTCCCTGTTGGTTCATCAGCTAATATTAACGAAGGTTTAGTCACTAATGCCCGAGCAATAGCGACACGTTGACGTTCACCACCAGAAAGCGCTGAGGGCCGGTGCTCAAAGCGATGACTTAACCCAACCTGTGTGAGCATTTCTTGTGCAGCAGCTAGGGCCGCTTTAGGTGAATCCCCGCGAATCAGTAAAGGCATTGCCACGTTTTCTTGTGCTGAAAACTCCATCATTAAATGATGGAATTGATAAATAAAACCAATATGTTTATTGCGAAATTTAGCACGTTGCTTGTCAGATAACTGGTGGATATCAACACCGCTAATAAAAACCTGCCCTGAAGACGGAGAATCTAGTGCTCCAGCTATATGTAAAAATGTACTTTTACCACAACCAGAGCTTCCCACTATAGCAACAAGTTCACCCGCGTCTACTGACAAATCAAGCCCGTCTAAGACTTTGGTTTCAATGCTACCTTGATAATATGACTTTGATAATTGCTGACAAAGTAAACCTTTACTCATTTCGTAAAACCTCGGCAGGCTCTGTTAAAGAAGCCTGATAAGCGGGATATAATGTAGCAATAAAACTCATCGCTAACGCTGATAAAATAATACTAAACACATTGTTCACTGATAGTTCGACGGGCAAAGACTGCCCTGCTCCCAATAAATTAACACCGAGAAGGGTAAATATAGTATTTAAATTTAAGGTTAGTATGGCGCCAACCACAGTACCGATAGTGACGCCCCAAAAACCATTAACTAAACCTTGAGTAATAAATATTTTTACCACGCCAAGACGATCTAGCCCAAGTGTTTGCAAAATACTAATTTCACCCTTTTTTTCGATAACAACCATCACTAAAGCGGAAACAATATTAAATGCGGCAACGGCTATAATTAAGCTCAACATCAACCACATCATATTTTTTTCCATGCGCACAGCAGAAAATAAAGCGCCTTGAGTATCGCGCCATGTCGTAAAATCATACTGTGGATATTGTTGTTTTAAACGTTTGACCACTTGCTCAGCAGCAAAAGCATCATCAAGATAAAAACGAAGTTTTTCAACGCCATCACCTCTTTGTCGATGAAGTTTTGCGCCATCTTTACTGTGAATATAGACCAGTCCTTCATCAACTTGTGAGCCAACACTAAAAATACCAGCGATGGTAAAAGTGCGTTGCACCGGAATTCTCCCCATTGGGGTAAAGACGGTTTTATTAGGCAGTGTTAAACGTATTTTATCACCCAAATCGACATCAAGTTGCCTTGCTAACGACTGTCCGATAACAATGGCAAAGCTCTGTGTCGATAGATTATCTAAATGTCCTGATACCATAGAGTTATTAACAATATTGTGCAGCTCGAATTCAGGCATGATTCCTTGAATGAGTACACCGCGTAATGCGCCAGAATTAGCTTGTATGAGTGCTTCACTTTCCAACAAAGGAGTAACTTCTTTAACTTTAGGCGTAAGTAATAATTGTTCACGTAGGATTTGCCATGTAGGTAAAGCATTGTTTTTGTTTTGCTGAGGTTGATTGGCGACGACAATATGGGGAACTAGACCCAATATTCTCCGTTTTTGTTCACCTTCTAAACCGTCCATAACGGAAACAACTGTGATCAATGATGCGACACCCAGGACGATACCGACAATGGAGAAAAAAGTGATAAAGGATACAAATCCAGAACTTTTACGGCTACGACTATAGCGTAGCCCAATGAAAAAACTGACGGGTTGAAACATTAATTAAACTTCATCTTATGTTATTCAGTAAGAGAACTATTACTCTATAAGTAGCCACAGCATAGCACAGTCAATGTTTTATTTGGCAGCAAAAAAGCCAATAATTAATATTGATAAAAATCAAAGTGAAAAATATTACGCTTATTTTCAATTAGTTAAATAAAAAAATAAAAAAATCATCAGGCTTAATGTACAAAATAAAATACGGCATTGCTGATACATTATGTAAAAATTCATGTCCAAATCTAGTAAAAAGCCCTGTAACCCTTTAGTATCAATGCGTTTACCATTTTATAACCATATTCTTTACTTAATAATAATGAGATTACCATGAAAAAAATAATAACAGGTGCAGTCTGTTCTTCGTTATTGTTGCTTGCCGCTTGCAACGACAATCCAGAAAGCACTGAGACAACTAAGCAAGAAATGCCGATCATGCAAAAAACTGCATTAGCTTCAGGTATCGACAAAGCAACAATGGACTTATCAGTTCGTCCACAAGACAACTTTTATCGTTATGTAAACGGTGCTTGGTTGAACGCTAATGAAATCCCTGGAGACAAAACGTCAATTGGTGCCTTTTATGACTTACGTGACGAAGCTGATGACAATGTAAAAGTAATCATTGAAGAATTAGCAGCAACAGAAAATTTAAAAATGGGCAGCGACGAACAAAAAGTAGCTGACTTATTCCGTTCATATATGAACATGGATGCACGTAATACTGCAGGTACGGCTCCTATTCAACCATTATTTGATAGCATCAATGGTTTAAAAGACAAGAATGAACTTGCAACATTTTTTGGTGAAAATCAAAAAAATGGTGTCGGTAGTCCGTTAGCGTTTTATATTAGCGTTGACGGTAAAGACTCAACTCGCTATGCCACTCATATTTGGCAAACAGGTTTAGGCTTACCCGACAGAGATTACTACTTTGATGAAACCGAACGCTTTGCCGCATTGCGTAAAGGTTATGTTGCTCATATTGAAAATATGTTCAATTTAGCTGGTTTGAAGAACGGTAAAGCTGCTGCGCAAACGGTCATGGCAATTGAAACTAAATTAGCAGGTTTTCATTGGACAAAAATTGAAACTCGTGACAGCAGTAAAACTTACAATAAATTCGATGTCGCTGACTTAAATACAGTTACTGATGCATTTAACTGGAATGCTTACCTTGCTGCTCAAGGCGTATCAGCGCAAAAAGACATCATTATTAACCAACCTTCATTTGTTAAAGGTTTTGGCGAAATATTTGCAGCAACCCCATTAGCTGATTGGCAAACTTACTTAACTTTCCATACCTTAAGTAACTTTGCTGGTTCTTTAACCGCTGACTTAGATAATGAAAACTTTGACTTTTATTCTCAGCAGTTAAGAGGACAAAAAGAACAACGTCCAATGTGGAAGCGTGGTGTTGGCGTAGTTAACAGCAATTTAGGTGAGGTTATTGGTAAAGTTTATGTGAGCCGTCACTTTAAGCCTGAAGCTAAAACCCGTATGACACAACTTGTTGAAAACTTACGCGGAGCATATGGTGCAAGTATTGATGAACTAGAGTGGATGTCTGATTCAACTAAAAAAGCTGCCCATGTAAAACTAGCAAGCTTTGATCCTAAAATTGGTTACCCAAATAAGTGGGAAGATTACTCCGCACTTGTTATCAAAGGTGATGACTTAGTTGGCAATAAAATGCGTTCTGGTAGTGTTTCTCATCAAAAAGAAGTCGCTAAGTTAGGTGGTCCAATTGATAAGCAAGAATGGGGCATGACGCCGCAAACTGTTAATGCTTATTACAATCCAACTAAGAATGAAATTGTTTTCCCTGCAGCCATATTACAACCACCATTTTTCAACTTAGCTGCTGACGATGCGGTTAACTATGGTGGTATTGGCGCGGTTATCGGTCATGAAATGGGTCACGGATTTGACGACCAAGGGAGTAAGTATGATGGCGACGGTAACATGCGTAACTGGTGGACTGAAGCAGATTTAGCGGCCTTTAAAGTTCGCACCGATGACTTGGTAAAACAATACGATGGCTATTCAGTATTTGAAGACTTAAATGTAAACGGTTCTTTAACACTGGGCGAGAATATTGGTGATTTATCAGGGGTAACTATCGCGTATAAAGCTTATATTGCTTCATTAAATGGTAAAGAAGCACCGGTAATTGACGGACTAACTGGCGATCAACGTTTCTTCATGGGCTTTGCTCAAGTATGGCGTGGAAAAAAGGTTGAGAAATCATTACGTAATCAAGTAGCAACTGACCCTCATTCACCTGGTGAGTTCCGTGCATTAGGTTCTTTATCTAACATGCCTGAATTCTACAAAGCGTTTAACGTTAAAGAAGGTGATGCTATGTATATCGCCCCTGAGAAACGTGTAAAAATTTGGTAAGCCAATGGCTTAATTAAATAACGTTATTATTAGAAAACACTAAAATGCCAACAACTATTGTTGGCATTTTTATTACTGAAAATTCCCTGCCTTAGATTCTATTTATCAAAAACATAAAATCAATGGTGTTTAATACCGCTAGATATTGTAAATAATTAAAAATCTCGTAAACTAACGCAACGTAAACGTGTTTAGGGAATAAGGTGAGAAACCTTGACTGTTCCCGCAACTGTAAATTGCAGTGACTTAAGAGTTGCTCGATGAGTCAGCATACCTATCCACAATAAGATCACCACCATTAACATCAATAAAATCGTGCGGGAATACACGGTAAATTGCTATTTTTTAAGGGAGCCCCTTAACGTTAGCCTTGCCTTTTCTCCTCTTTAAAAAAACTATAATTACCCATAGGAATACTCATGGTCGACGAAACACAAAAAAGTGAAAAACACCAAGCACGCATGCAAAAAGTAAAAGACAAAGTTGATGCAAGAGTTGATGCTGCCACTGATGAACGCGGTATATTAATTGTAATTACAGGTAACGGTAAGGGTAAGTCAACATCAGGGTTTGGCACGCTAACTCGCGCAGTAGGACACGGTCTAAACGCAGCAGCCATTCAGTTTATAAAAGGCACTTGGGCTTGTGGCGAAAGAAATGTCCTAGAAAAGCTCGGCGTACCTTTTCACGTGATGGCAACAGGGTTTACTTGGAATACACAAGATAAATCAACCGATATTGCCGCTGCTCAACTTGTTTGGAAAGAAGCAAAAAAACTATTAGCTGACGAAACCGTTGATGTTGTGCTACTTGATGAACTGACTTACATGCTGTCGTTTAAATACCTTGACCTTGATGAGGTACTAGACGCCATCGCTAATCGCCCGCCTATGCAACATGTAATAGCCACAGGCCGTGGCGCACATCGTTCACTCTTAGAATTAGCTGATACAGTAAGTGAAGTGCAATCGATTAAACATGCTTTTGATAATAATATAAAAGCACAAAAAGGTATTGATTGGTAATAACTCAGCCATATTGATACCAACTACGTTATGTTGATACCAACTACGTCATGCTTATAACAACTACGTGATGCTGATACCAACTACGTCATGCTGAATTTATTTCAGTATCAGCATGACGATATCACGACCGATTGATCTCTTCAGATCACATTTACCACAAAGCCGGCCTATCTTAATTTATTTTAATAAGTAGTCCGCTTAGCCACCATTGCTGCCAGTCACAAGATTAAAAATGATGGTTGCATTTTCGGTGATATATGACGTTTTACAGAATGTTTTTATCACCATCCGCAACCAATAAAAAATGTATATCACACTGTATTTTTTCTCGACGTTTTTATTCATCAAATGTGGCGAGTCATTCAAAGTGTTGCCTCATGTTTTGAATTTAAGTGTTTCAATATAGTTATTTATTAACCTTTTTTCTAGTTCCAGGCCTATAATATTCCTCAGTATTCGCTTTAATGTCAGTGTCATAATAATAAACGTCACGTAAAACACCATCGGAATAATCAGCTACTTGATCAGCAAAATGTGGCGAATTTACATCACCACTCTGCCCACCTGCCGTTATGGCTTTTGCCGTTATTTTTTTACCAAAATTAACAACTGCGACAAATGAGTTACCGCGTGTACCATAGTTTTTCTTTGAGTCATTAAAGGTACGCTGACCATAAGCCGCTAAACTTCCCCAACGCGCAGAAGTAAATGCCACAGGAACACTAGGTTTGTTATCATCAAACGGCTGTACAATGTCTCCTGTTATTCGTTGAAAGCGATTAATTTCCCCCCACGCCATATCCCATTGACCAAAATCAGCGGTTAATTTAGCAAGACCTGCACGTAAAGCATCTAGCTTCTCAGTTGCTGAGGTTTTATTCTCCATATATTCATAAATATTTATTTTATTAGCACGAGCAGGTTCTGAAGACATTCGCATTAACTCACGTCCCCAATAAATTGCTACAGACGTTTCGACACTATCAACAGCATAGCGTAAGTCCCATGCTTGTAATTTCTTCATGGCAGCGGCTAAATCAACTTTATCCTCAGCTTTAGCATTGTCATAAGCTTTCACTAAGCTCGGAATTAATGGTTCGAAAGCGGTTAAATAACTATCGTAAGCAGCAGCTATTAGGCTATCAAGGGTAAAATCCTTGCTGTTTTCTAAAACGCGAAGGGCATGTAGACCTCGAGGGTTCTCAGTATAAGTAGACATATATGATGGATAATCTGCTTTTTTAGGACTTTGTGCCCCACTCATAGAGAATGGCCAGTTATTCGTATTTTGTAGCCAACCAACACTAGGGTTAAACTGATTTATTGATTCATCAACGCTGTGAATTCCTTGCCACTCTGTCGCTGAGGTACTGCCATCTACAGGCTTAGTCCAATCAAACGTAGGATCTCGTTTAGGGATGAAATTACCATGGAAAAAGCCAATATTACCATCACCATCAGCATAAACCGTATTATTCGATGAGTTAGTATGGTATTCCATGTTTTTCTTATAGCTTGCTAAACCATCTGTTTTAGTACGCTCGTAAGATTGTATCAGCGCCTTCATTGGCTCTTCCATAATAGCCATAGCCACCCATTTATCACCTTCGGCCCGTACAATAGGACCATGATGGGAATGATAAGCAGTGACTTGCTTGGTTGCCATACCCTCTTCTCCATCCGCTAGAAAGGTTTTGTAAGGTATACTGATAACAGATGTCGCCATTTTGAGCCACTTATCATCATAAAAATAATAAACCCCGTCGTCACGCTCTTCTACAGTTTCTAAATATTCATCAATAAAATCAGAGCCTGTCGAGGTATGCATCCAACCATTTCTTTCATTAAAGCCCTGATAAACAAAAAATTGCCCCCAAGTAACAGCACCATAGGCATTCAGACCCTCGTCACTTTTCATATGCAATTCTGCACGAAAGTAAAATGAAGTATGAGGGTTAATAAGTAACATTGCATTACCCGAGGCTGTATTTTTAGGACCAATAGCAAAACCATTGGAGCCTTGCGGTTCTTTGGTTAAGTCGAGCTTTTCATCAGGAATATTGATTATTTTATCACCATAGAAGTTTTCTAAGCGGTTAAGGCGCGCGCGTTCAATGTCACCACCAATACTGCCTTCAGAAAAAGTTAATGCCATCCAAGGTTCAAAACGTTTCAGTACTTTAGGTTTAACCTGTGGGTGGGTGTGCAAATAATAATTTAAACCATCAGCCCAAGCATTCATCAGTTTTTTTAACCATAACGGGCTTGTTTCATACATGGCTTTAATTTCATCAGGGCGAATAAATAATTTCATCCGTAAATCACGATAAATTTCCGACTCACCTTCTGCCTCAGCCAAACGTCCCATAGCGTTTAAAAAATTAATTTCTATACGATTAAAATCATCTTCCGCTTGCGCGTAGATCATTCCAAAGACAGCATCGGCATCTGTAGAGCCATAAATATGTGGTATTCCCCAGTTGTCTCGCGTGATAGTAACTTTATCAGCGGTTGCTTGCCAAAGTTCTACTTCTGTTGTTTCTTTTGGATTTTGAGAGCAGGCTGAAATAAAAATAGTGACAGCGATTATAATTTTCTTCATGTGATACCTTAAAATAAAACGATTATTTCCAACGAAGATAAAAGTAAAATATATTGATCAAAACACCTAGGCAAACTGATTGCAAAAGGTCGAAAAGAGAATAGTTGAAATCAAAGTTAGCTTGCCACGCATATTGGTATACATCAACCTGAAAGATCTAAAATCAAAAATGATCCAACTAAATTTGATTCGATTGTTATCATGAAGTCTTAGCGTTAATTGGATCAGACTTACTACCGATGATTCAGGACTATAGGCTTTTAATCATCGGGAAAAATCACACACACCGTTTAGTTCATAGAGCTTTAGAGACTATAGACTTAAAGCGGAGTTAGAAATTAATGAATTGCTAACTATAATGCATATAAAGTGATCATTAATATTGCTTGCTGAAAATCAGAGGTTTTGACTGAAATGCAATTTCTAAAAAACAAGTTAATCTGTTTATCGCCTTTTAAAAGGCAACTGTTGAAAATGATGCCAATATCAAACATTATGCGACGTCTGTGCAGCTTCACTCGGCATCGACATACACGAAAGTAATAATGCCATGGATGCCTAGAAATGGTCTTGCTGTGTAAACATCGTCACGCCTTTATGTCGATATGCAAGGATGTACTTAAGATGTTTATGAAAAAATTATCACCGTTTATCCTGAACATAAAAAAGCCCATGTTTAAATGGGCTTATGATAAAATGTTACTCTCTGTGCTTTTACATGCTACTTTCTAAACACAAATCCTATTTAGGGTCTTAGCAACATCTACAGATACCTTTTGCTGTTGCTCTGCATGCTGGGCAACAGAACTTAAGCCATTAGTGATATCTCGACTCAAAGAGGCAACTTCAGCCATATTGCTATTAACCGCTGCAGTTGATTGCTGTTGCTGTTCAGTGCCACTAGCAATTTGAGAGGTTAAGGCATTAACCTCTTTAAAGACTCGACCTATTTGCTCTAACGCTTCAACCACTTCGGCTGAATGCGTTAAACTGTCTTGCGTCAATGCTTGACCACGCGAAATCGCCGTTACAGCATTCGTTGATTTCTCTTGCAGACCTTCAACCATTGAATGAATTTCAACCGTTGCTTCTTGTGTTCTATGCGCAAGAGCTCTTACTTCATCGGCAACAACTGCGAAACCGCGACCTTGCTCACCTGCTCGCGCTGCTTCTATCGCTGCATTTAATGCGAGTAAGTTTGTTTGGTCGGCAATGCCACGAATAACATCCAGAACAGAACCGATATTAGAACACTCTGTTTGCAGTAGTGCTAAGTCTGTCGCCATTTCGGTAACTTCTTTAGAAAAAGCTTCAATGGTTTGCTGACTGGTATTTGAAGAAGTTGTCCCTTGCGATAAAATGTCAATAACTTGATTAGTCGTCTCACTTACCTGTGAAGCACTCTCTGAAAGTATACTAGACGTTGACGCGACTTCATCAATAGAGTGAGCCATAAGTTCTATTTGACGGGCAGAATCATCAACGGCTTTCACTGAATCGGTCATTTGTGTGGCCAGTAAAAATGATCCCTCTTTTAACGATTCAGACTCGGTTCGTAATTCAGCAAGCACATCGGATAAATTTCCAATAAAAGCACTAAGCTCATTGGTGACTTGAGCTAGCTCATCATTACCTTCATCAACTAATGGGCCAGGAGGCGCCTGCTTAGTACTCACCACAAGCGTTAAGTAATGAAGTAAGTTTGTTAATCGAGACGACAGCTGATTTTGAGTAAATATATAACCTGATATTAATTGGGCAATCACTAATAGAGACAATATACCGATAACAAACGACTTACTTAACTCATCTGTAAATAGCAAAATAAATAATACTGCTAATAATCCAAAAACAGCAGTCGGTATAAGTAATTTTACGCTTAAGCGAGTAAACATAGAGTATCCATGATGTTAGTTTAAAAAAATAGCTGAGATTAAAGCTACTTATCTTTATTTCCTTATAAATTACCTATTATTTAGCAGTTTTGCTAATAATATTTACGAATTTATACCATTCGACAAGAATCAGCTGTCATTTTAACGATACTGAGTAACAATTGATTGTCGAACATTCAATGTTATCCGCCAACACTTATAATATAATGATAAGTGTTGGCGGATAAATAAGAAAAAAAAGATAATAAAATAGATTAATGACAATAAATAGTTTGGCTAAAATCAAAGCCAAACTTTATTTTTATTGAGAGATAAACCATATAATTTTTCCTTTAAAACGACATGATTAAAAGTCTTAGCTATTTGCTTTGCTTAAATTCACCTAAATCGCCCTTTTTTAGCTAATAGATAAGTTGATTTATTCTTAGTCAGGACACCAAACTTAGCTACGTTGGTTGTTTTTAGTCCAACTGCTTTCGTTTTTGTATTGCTAAAATTGTCGCTCACATCCGGTTGAGATGACTCTGCCTAGTTGAGTTTTCATAATATCGGCAGTTATTGCTAAGTGCCCAACTAAATGGATATACATCATAAATAATTGATCTCACATTTATCTTTCACTTCTTGGTGTATTCTCATAAAATCAATGAATAGATTATTTAATAAGGCATTCCGTGACTTCAATTCAACATTTGTTCGACAATAATCAGCAGTGGGCTGAAAAGATAAAAAAAGCAGATCCCGATTTTTTTAAACGCTTGTCAGAACAACAAAAACCCGAATATTTATGGATAGGTTGCTCTGACTCAAGAGTACCAGCCAATGAATTGCTCGGTATGTCACCAGGCGAAGTGTTCGTTCATCGTAATATTGCTAATCAAGTTATCCATACCGATTTAAATTGCCTTTCTGTTATTCAATTTGCTGTAGAAAACCTAAAAGTTAAACATATAATAGTATGTGGTCACTATGGCTGTGGCGGTATTACAGCATCAATTGATAATAAGCGTCATGGGCTAATAGATAATTGGTTAGGGCATATAAAAGATGTTTATCGTTTTCACAAAGAGCGCCTTGATGCCGTTGAAGACCAGCAAACAAAGGTCAACTTACTGTGTGAACTCAATGTGATTGAGCAGGTAGCCAATGTTTGTCATACCACCACATTAGTCAGTGCCTGGAATGCCAATCAAGATGTCACCGTACACGGCTTTGTCTATAATATACACGACGGTATTTTGAAGAACTTAAACGTTTCTTCTAATGGTAAATAACCAATGACCCTAATGATGCCTGACTCACCAAACAGTAAACAACCTTTTGCTTGTGGCGAAGTCGCTTTAGTTGGCGCGGGTCCTGGCGATCCTGATTTACTCACCTTACAAGCTTTTCGTTTCATTAAACAAGCTGAAGTCGCCATTTATGACCGATTAGTAAGTGCTGAAATATTAGCGTTATTACCCGAAAATTGTCAGCGAATTTATGTCGGTAAAAAACAGGCAGAACACAGAGTCCCCCAAGACAAAATTAATCAGCTATTAGTTGATTATGCTAAACAAAACAAAAAAGTTTTACGCTTAAAAGGCGGCGATCCTTTTGTTTTTGGTCGAGGAGGTGAAGAAGCACAATATACCTTAAAAAATGGTATCGCTTGTCATATTGTACCAGGAATGACCGCGGCCTCTGCTTGCACTAGCTATGTAGGTATCCCTTTAACGCATAGACAAGTCGCACAAAGTTGCACCTTTATTACTGGTAACGTCCAAGACAATGGTGAATTATCACTGCCATGGCACACGCTTAACGATAATAAACAAACCGTTGTCTTTTATATGGGGATCAAAAGCTTACCCATTATCAGTGAGCAACTAATCAAGGCGGGTCGTAAAGCTTCAACACCCGCAGCATTGATTTATAAAGGAACAAATCCAGAACAACAAGTTTACCGTGGTACGTTAGCGGGATTGAACCACTTAGTTGAATTACATGATATAAAACCACCAACATTAGTCATTATTGGTGATGTTATTAACACCTTTGATGAGAAGCGCTTGATGAATTTAGGTTATTTATCACCAGAATAATACTAAACACCCAAAAAATCTTTTAAGAAAATCAAGCTCCGCACTGCGCCAATATTAATCATGTTGTTCGATTTATATTAAGAATTATAATAACAATTACCCACTCTTTTGATAATAAAAATAATAGGAATAGCGATTATGCAGGGCACTGAGAATATCCCAGGAACGGTTAACTTTTCAAACACAGATTTAACAAGTAACGATTTACCAAGATTAGACTCACTAAAATTTGAAATGTTATCGCCGCTTTATGCAAAAAGTAACCGCTATATCACCTTATTTATCACCCTGTTTATTATAAGTATTTTATTCATCGTTCAGCTACAACACTTTATTACCTTAACTACTGCAGTAAATAACTTTGTAAGTTATGTTATTTGGGTAATAGCACTGATTGGTTTTATGAGTACCCTTTACACTATAGTTGCCGATAAAAGAAAGTTTTACGCACTTCGCCAACAAGACCTTAGTTATCAAAGTGGCGTTATTTTTCTCAAAACTGTTAGCCAACCTATGCTACGTATTCAACATGTAGAGCTAAAGCGTGGTCCTATTGACCGAAAAATAGGTTTGGCTAAACTGCAAGTTTTCAGCGCTGGTGGTGCATTGCACACTTTTGAAATTCCAGGTTTACCGTTAGAGAAAGCAGAGAGCATTCGCCAATTTATTCTTGATCACAAAGATGTTAACCATCATGGATAAATCAACACCGACGCTAGAGAGCGATGGAGAAGTAACAATTCCCCCTCTTGGCTCGAAACAAAACACCAAAGACTGGCAGCGTATATCACCTATCGCTATTATTTATTTTTTAGCAAAATTTGTGATGGGATTTTTAAGTAATATCGTCGTTTTTTTACCCGCATTATATTTAGGTTACGATAATTTTATTGCACATCCCCATTTGTGGCTACCGATAGGTTTAGCCATACTCGCCATTATTATGATCTCGACCTTCTTAAGTTTCTACTTCTTTCAGTATCGATTATATCAGGATCATATTGAAATACGCTCTGGCGTAATTTCAAAGAAATACGTTAATTTACCTTTTGCTAAAATTCAAAACGTAAAACTAGAGCAACCGTTGTATTATCGACTATTCGGTTTTACCTGTCTCCAGCTTGATACTGCAGGCTCCGCTATGCAAGAAGCTAAAGTTGTCGCTTTAAAAGTAGACTTTGCCGAGCAACTTAAAATAGAAATTTTAGCTCAGCATAAAATAGCCAGTTCGACAGTCGCCGATGCCGATGCCGAAACAGTTAATGACTTAGCATCAAAGGATCAAAACAACGAAACTATTTTAAACACACGCAGTATTACAGACCTTATTATTCATGGCTTAACTAACAACAGAATCTGGATTTTCCTTGGTGGCTTAGCACCATTTTTTGATGATTTTGGTCGCTATATTGTTGAGTTTTTTAATGGCTTGGGTATCGACCTTGAAAAATTCTTAACGTTTGCTGATAAACCCATGTGGCAAGTTGGTTTATACGCACTAACCTTAACTTTTATTATTTTATTACCTTTTACCTTATTTTCTATCGCCGGCTCTATTATTACATTTTACCAGTTCACCTTAAGTAAAGTCGACGATCGTTATATTCGCCGCAGTGGTCTGTTAACCAAGTATGAAGTGATCATGCGATTATCCCGCCTGCAAATGGTAGTTCGTCAACAAGATTGGCTTGATGTGATACTCAAACGAATTAACCTTAAATTTGAACAAAGCAATAGTGCTTTAAATCAGTATCAAGCGAGTGCACAAAATAATCGTATTATTGTTCCATCAATTAATCCTAGCGAATGTTTGGCGTTAGTTAACAACGTATACCCAACTAATAAAATGATGACGGTTGATTATCAAAGTATTAGTAAACGTTTTCTGTTGCGTAATCTTGGCTATATTCTCACCCCAATATTTATTTCACTGTTAGTTTTTTTCATCACTGTTGATAAACCTAATTTATTAATGGCTATAATTCCCGGTTATTTATTTGTTGGTTTGTTAATTTTTATGCGTTGGTTTCGTTGGGGTTATGCTAAAGATGAAGATTTTATTTATATCCGTAAAGGTTATTTTGGCGTCGACTATTACTGTTTTCCTATTTTTAAAACTCAACAAGTTCAGTTTAAACAAAGTTGGTTTCAAAAACGCCACCAACTCAGTTCAGTAAGCATAGTATTAGCGGCAGGCGCGCAAGATATTCCTTTTATCAAACAAGAGTTTGCCTACCAATTACTTGATAATGCACTTTACCAAGTAGAAAGTAGCCGCAAATCTTGGATGTAACTAAGAGATGAACAGCACTAAAATATTCATTATCGGCTTACCTCGCACCGGCACAACCAGTATTTGTGCCGCCATGCTTGAACTCGACTATACCGTCGCACACACAGCCTATACGCAAAAAACTTTTGATCAAGCACAAGTGATCGCCGATACGCCCATTTTTGCTGATTTTAAACGTCTAGATACATTTTACCCTAACAGTAAATTTATCTATTTGTCCCGTGAGTCACAAAAATGGTTACCCTCGATTAAACAATTACTACAACGTATGTATATCAACGTTACCCGAGATGATGGTGGTTTTAATACGATTATTAAACGCTGTTACCAGAGTACATTTTCACCTTTTACCTTAGATAATATTGAAGATGATAATTTTTTATCATTATGCTACCAGCGGCATAAGAGTGAGGTTGGGCAGTATTTTCTTGCTCGCCCAAAAGACTTACTGACTATAGATGTTAGCGAGTCAGACAGTTATCAAAAATTACTCAATTTTTTATCTTTAGCGCAAGGAAATGAGTCGGCAAGCTTTGAGCGGCTCAATACGGGTGGCAAAGTGACCGCCTGGAAAGATTTAATCAATAAAAATAAAATAGCGTCGACCAAGAATGGTCGAATAAGTTTACTAACTTATTTAGATGCATCAGGCGAATAACAACAGCATGTTGAGCTCTATAATAAAGTCAACATACTGCTTTTTCTAAACGTTACAAAGCTTCAATTTCAGCGAGTGCTTGACTAAATTCGGCTAAATCTAACTCAACATATGTATTATCATCGGTATCACTAGTTTCTTCTTGCCAATTAATACCAACGATAACGCCGTCTTCACTAAGGTCTTCTAACCAAAATTCCAACCAGTCACTTAAAGTTATTTTAGTCGGTACATATTCCTGCCATTCATCAACACAATGCTTCTGAGCGAGTTCTTGGCTTGACCATAATGGCATAACTTCAGTGTTTTCAAAGTTAATAGAGTCAAGTACTACCCAATCTTCTGCTGACTTTTCTTGCAGTGCCCAGAACGATTGATTGTTTTTAACGTCGACTAAAAAGGTGCTTAAGATTGTTGAATTCATGATTATTGGTATCAATTAATTAATGAGCAGTCTTTAATTATCTCACACCATCTCATTTGCTAATATAACAATTTATTGTAAAAGTATAAAAAACAAGCAAGTATGAATGAATATGGAACAATAATAATAAAAATACTATATGACTGAAGAAGTTAGATTGAAGACATTAAGCATTGATGAATTAGAAATTGGTATGTTCGTTACCACCGTAATGCTTAAACACAGCAAAACAAAAGTAAAAAACCAAGGCAGAGTTAACTCTCAAAGCACAATAATGTCTTTAAAAAAACAAGGCGTTACTCAAGTTATTATCAAACTTGAGTCTGGTAAGGAACAAAATCAAAATCTGACTGTTAAAGAAGAAAAGTTATCAACGGCAGAGTCAGTGACTTTACCTTGCTCATTAAATGAAGAATTTTCACGTTCGTGTGAAATCTATGATGATAGTAATAAAAAAATTCAAGATTTATTCAATCAAGCGAAAAGTCAAAAAAATCTATCACCACAGGCAATCAGTTTGCTCGCCTCAGAGATAACCAACTCGGTTATTCGTAATCAATATGCCATAACTATTTTAACGCGTATTCGCCATCACTCTACCTATCAATGGGAGCATGCCACTAACTGCGCCATCTTAGTATGCGGCTTTGCACTTTTCCTTGGCTTAAATAAAGAAACCGCTGAAAAAATGACATTAGGCGCTTTATTACATGATATTGGTGTTGCAAAAATACCCAAAGGCATCATTGAAAAACCAGATAAACTAACAGTTAATGAAATGGATATTGTTAAAAAACACCTTGCATGGGGACATCAGCTTTGTAAAAAAGATGGCTTTAATGATCCTATCATTATGGATATGTTGATTAATCACCATGAACGATTAGATGGTTCTGGCTACCCAAGGGGCTTAAAAAAAGAAAAACTTTCTAAACTTGCTCGTATTACAGCAATTATTGATGTTTATGACGCCGTAACAGGTGATAAAGCTTATAAAAAAGGTCAACAACCCATTAACGCGTTACGTTATTTATTAGCCGAAAAAGGCAAGTTTGATCAGCTACTTGTTCAACAGTTTATCAAGTATTTAGGTGTCCATCCGGTGGGCTCACTGGTTAAACTTTCTAATGATAAAATAGCCATTGTGGTTGAAGGCAACAGAGCTGAGCCACTAAAACCTAAAGTAAAAACTTTTTATAGCTTAAAACTTCAAAATTATATTAATTCAAAAGATTGCGATCTTTCACTTGTCGCTATTACCATCGTTGGCTCGGCCCGAGCTGAAGACCATAATATTAACATTGCTAAAGTGATACACGACATTGCCAATAAAGCCTAACGTACCTCAAATGTCCTTTTTTAGGCAAAAAAAAGCCGCGTAAGTTACGCGGCATAAAAACATTTGTAAGGGAATAACAAAAGTTTGGTAAGAGCATAGCCCTTAAGAACTAGAGTAATTATACTAATAAACTATTTAATGTAAATACCATACACTAATAAAATTGAAAATTAGCACAATTTTATTTCAAATATCATCTTAATAGTTATTAATAAGCCCTTTTAAACGGTGCTAATCAGTTAATCTTCTTGATAAGACAATAAAAAGCCGAGTAAGAATACTCGGCTTTTAGTTAACAACTTTTATTATCTGATTGATACGTTAAGGCGTCATCTCTTCTTGATCTGCGCCTTCTTTATCAATCACTTCTGGTATCAAGTCTTCTTTAGAAATACCAAAAGCGAGTGCAACAGAGCTTGCTACATAAATAGATGAATAAGTACCAACAAAGACCCCAAACAATAACGCGGTTGCGAAACCATGAATAAGCTCACCACCTCTAAAAAACAGTGCAGCTAATACTAATAACGTGGTTATTGACGTTATAAAAGTACGACTTAAGGTTTGTGTTAACGAAATATTGATAATATCTGCTGGCCCGCCTTCACGTAATTTACGAAAGTTTTCACGAATACGGTCAGACACAACAATCGTATCATTGAGTGAGTAACCTATAACCGCCAATATCGCTGCAAGCACCGTCAGGTCAAACTCAAGTTTTAATACTGAGAACAAGCCCAGTGTTAACAATACATCATGAAATAAAGCAAACACCGAACCTAAAGCGAAACGCCATTCAAAGCGGAATGCTACGTAAACGAGAATACAAATTAGCGCAGTTAACATCGCTAATCCGCCCTGCTCTGCTAATTCATCGCCGACGCTGCCACCGACAAATTCAATACGGCGCATTTCCATGGTTTGCCCTGTGCCTTCTTGTAAGGCACTAAGTACTTCATTACCGAGCATTTCTACGTTTAAACCTTCGCGCTCTGCTAAACGAATAACCACATCACGGCTAGTACCATATAACTGCACAACCGCATCTGGATAGCCATTACTGTCCATTACCGCACGAATTTTGTTTAAATCAGCCGCTTTTTCAAAACCCACCTCAATTAATGTTCCACCCGTAAAATCTAAGCCGAAGTTTAATTTATTGGTCATTAAAGAAAATACAGAAGCAAGCATCAATAAAACACTAAACATCAATGCTCCCTTGCGGTAACTCATAAAGGCGACAGTTTCTTTTAATTGTAAAATTTGCATAAATATCTACGCCCTATATTGAAAGTTTGTCGAGACGTTTTCCGCCCCAAACAGCATTAACTACGGTTCGTGTACCCACAACCGCTGTAAACATTGAGGTAAGAATACCGATAGATAAGGTTATCGCAAAACCCTTAATCGGACCTGTACCAATAGCATACAAAATAAGTGCCGCAATAAGCGTGGTAATATTGGCATCAATAATGGTTGAAAATGCTGCCTCATATCCTTGGTGAATAGATTGTTGAATCGACTTACCTTCTCGTATTTCTTCTCGTATACGTTCGAATATAAGTACGTTGGCATCTACTGCCATACCAACTGTTAGTACAATACCAGCCATACCGGGTAACGTTAACGTTGCCCCAGGAATTAAGGACATCACCCCAACAATTAAGATTAAGTTAGCACCAAGCGCTAGATTTGCTACCACACCAAAAGCACGGTAATAAATAATCATAAAAATAAACACTAAGCCAAAGCCCATTAAAATAGCTTCAAAACCAAGCCTCACATTTTCAGCACCTAATGTAGGGCCAACCGTTCGCTCTTCAACAATTTGAATCGGTGCTACAAGCGCTCCAGCACGTAATAATAAGGCTAAGTTATGTGCTTCACTTTGGCTACCCGCACCAGTAATTCGGAAGGTTTTACCTAAACGTGCTTGAATGGTTGCTACTGAGATAACTTCTTCTATTTTTTCAAAAATAGTATTCCCTTCAGCATCTTTACGGTCAGTGGGTTTATATTCAATAAATACGGTCGCCATTGGCTTACCAATATTGCTTTTAGTCCCATTAGACATTTTTCCGCCGCCGGCAGAATCAAGCGAAATATTGACTTGTGGGCGGCTATATTCGTCAAAGCTTGAGCCTGCATCAACAATATGATCACCAGTTAGCATGACACGTTTTTTCAATAAAACAGGTTTGCCGTCACGTTCATATAATAACTTAGAGCTCGCTGGCACTCTGCCATTAAGTGCCGCACTTAAATCGCCGTCGGTATCAACGAGTCTAAATTCGATAGTTGCCGTTGCATTTAAAATTTCTTTTGCTTTAGCTGTATCTTGCACGCCGGGTAATTCAATAATGATGTGTTTTTTACCTTGGCGTTGCACAAGCGGCTCAGAGACACCCAATTCATTAACACGATTACGAATAATGGTAATGTTTTGTTGCAAGGCATATTCGCGAACTTCTTTAATCTTTTCATCGGTCATTTTTGCAGACAAGGTTAAATTATCCGCATTTTCTGACATTAAAAAATCACGGTAGCGTTTTTTCAAAAAGTCATGGGCTGTAGTTAAGTCTTCCGCATTACGAAACTGAACATTGATGGAGTCGCTCGATTTTTTGACACTGCGGTAACGAATTTTTTCGCCACGTAAATCGGTACGAAAGTCATCAACTAAGGCGTCTTGCGCTTTAACTATCGCTTCACTCATGTTCACTTCCATTAGAAAGCTAACACCACCACTTAAATCTAAACCTAACTTCATCGGTGTACCACCAACACTTGCTAACCATGCAGGTGTTGCCGGTGTAAGGTTTA
The DNA here is from genome assembly GCF_001767295.1 of Colwellia sp. PAMC 20917. Taxonomy (GTDB): domain Bacteria; phylum Pseudomonadota; class Gammaproteobacteria; order Enterobacterales; family Alteromonadaceae; genus Colwellia_A. Next base: position 3,436,575 of record NZ_CP014944.1, on the reverse strand, counting down.
ACGCCACCGAAAATTTATCGCCTAAACTTTCCTCAAGTAAATCACGGGCACGAAGTTGTTGCTCGGTATCACTAAAACGGACAAGTAATTGGCCATTTTCAAGTACAATACTTGAGAATGAAATATTATCTGCAGTCAAATCGCTCTTTACGCTATCAAGCGTTGCAGCATTGGCTTCAACGCCACGTAAACCTGAAACCTGCACGGCGGGGTCTTCAGGGTATAAATTAGGTAAAGCATATAAAGCACCAAAAGCGACTATAAATAGCACCATCAGTGATTTCCATAAGGGGTATTTGTTTAGCACAAGTTCATCCTTTTTATTAACGTTCTTTTAAATCGTTGCAGGTTAGTCATAATGCTCAACTTGTTTAGCAAGTAGCCAAGCAAGTAGCCAAGCAAGTAACTAACCTACCACGACTTACAATTACAATGACTTCATTGTGCCTTTAGGTAATACCGCATTGATTGCTGCTTTTTGAAGAACAACTTCAGTACCTTCAGCAACACTTACTACGATATAATCTTTTTCGTCTGAAACTTTCACAATTTTACCGACGATGCCGCCTTGTGTTAAAACTTCATCGCCTTTTGATAATGCTGACATTAGGCCTTTATGCTCTTTTACACGCTTAGCTTGTGGGCGGTAAATCATAAAGTAAAAAACTAAACCAAAAACGGCTAGCATGATCAACATTGATGTACCATCGGCACCTGCTGCTCCACCGGTTGCTGCGTGTGCTTCACTGATAAATAAACTCATAATTTCCTCTGATTTTTATTGTTAATAAATGGATGATTCTTTTAATTGTGTAAATAGCTATTTTAATTCTGGAACGGGTAACCCGCGTAACGCATAAAACTCGCTCACGAAGTCGTCTAACTTACCTTGCTCTATAGCCGCACGCAATCCTTTCATAACACGTTGATAAAAATGTAAGTTATGTAAGGTATTTAATTGTGAGCCTAGTATTTCATTACACTTATCTAAATGATGCAAATAAGCGCGTGAATAATTCTTACAGGTATAACAGTCACATTCGCTGTCTAATGGCCCCGTATCTGTTTTGTGGCTGGCATTACGAATTTTAATAACGCCGTTAGTCACAAATAAGTGACCATTTCGGGCATTACGTGTTGGCATAACACAATCAAACATATCAATACCACGACGTACACCTTCAACCAAGTCTTCTGGTTTTCCAACACCCATAAGATATCGGGGTTTATTCTCAGGGATCAAGGGGGTGGTGTGATCAAGAATGCGGATCATATCTTCTTTGGGTTCACCAACCGATAAACCACCGATCGCATAACCATCAAACTCGATGTCTTTTAGACCTTTAACAGAAACTTCACGTAAGTCTTCATACATGCCGCCTTGTACAATGCCAAACAAAGCGGATTGATTATCGCCATGAGCAACTTTAGAACGCTGTGCCCAGCGTAATGATAATTCCATCGAACTTTTTGATTCTTCATGTGATGCAGGATATGGCGTACACTCATCAAAAATCATCACAACATCGGCATCTAAACTGCGCTGAACTTCCATTGATCGTTCAGGGGTTAGCATTATTTTATCACCGTTAATAGGAGAACTAAACTTAACCCCTTCTTCGGTAATCTTACGCATTTTACCTAAACTGAACACCTGAAAACCACCGGAGTCAGTAAGAATTGGCTTTTGCCAATTAATAAAATCATGTAAACCGCCAAACTGTTCAACAATTTCAGTACCAGGACGTAACATAAGGTGAAAAGTGTTGCCTAGAATAATTTCAGCGCCTGTTGCCTCAACATCTTCCATTTTCATGCCTTTAACCGTGCCATAAGTCCCTACTGGCATAAACGCTGGCGTTTCTACGGTGCCACGATCAAACGTTAAACGGCCTCGACGTGCTTTACCGTCAGTATTGATTAATTGGTACTTCATCTTACTTTTTACTGGTTTAGTCACTGGTGCTACTGTTTTATCTGTCATATAGACTTTCTCCAAACCCTCTAGCGAAACAGGCTAGCGGTTGTTTATTATAAATTATTAAACGCTTTATACATTATCTTAAATATTGTAATCTTTTTTCGTTAAAAACATCGCATCGCCATAACTGAAAAAACGATATTTTTCATGCACTGCATGTTGATAGGCAGACATCATGTGTTCGTAACCCGAGAAAGCGCTAACGAGCATTAACAGGGTTGACTCTGATAAATGAAAATTAGTGATTAAGGCATCAATTACTTGAAATTCATATCCTGGGGTAATAAAGATATCCGTGTCACCATAAAAAGCGCTAAGCGGTAAGGCTTTATCTTTAGCCACCTTAGCAGCACTTTCTATCGAACGTACCGATGTTGTACCAACAGCGATAACGCGACCGCCATTCGCTTTTGTCAGGGCTATCTGTTGAACAACTTCGTCAGATACTTCAACATACTCAGCATGCATAATATGGTCGGCTATTTCATCGACTTTTACTGGCTGAAAAGTACCTGCGCCAACGTGTAAGGTAATAAAAGCGAGATCAACACCCTTAGCTTTTATTTTTTCTAATAAATTTTCATCAAAATGTAAACCTGCGGTAGGTGCAGCAACCGCACCAGGTTTTTCATTATAAACAGTTTGGTATCTTTCACGATCGCTGTCTTCATCAGGACGGTCTATGTAGGGAGGTAATGGCATATGGCCAATTTCTTCAAGCACAGATAAAACTGATTGATCACCCTGTATTTCTAATTCAAATAAAGCACCATGGCGACCAAGCATAGTCGCAGAGACTTTGCCTTCTAAAATAAGTTTGTTACCGACTTTCGGTGACTTACTGGCACGAATATGAGCAAGAAAACGTTTTTCGTCGAGGATCCTTTCAACCAAAACTTCAATTTTCCCCCCACTTTCTTTTTGTCCAAACATACGCGCTGGTATTACGCGGGTATTATTAAAGATAAGTAGATCACCAGCATTAAGTTGTTCAATAATATCGGTAAATCCAAGATCAAGGATTTTACCACTATTACCGTTAACAGACATTAAACGACTTGAGGTACGATCCGCTTTCGGATATCGGGCAATAAGTTCTTCGGGTAAATCAAAAGAAAAGTCAGCTACGCGCATGTAAATACCAATTAGAATATCTATTTTAAGAGAATAAAAAACGCGTAATTTTAGTGTTCAGCGCCAACAATAGCAAGTAATAACGCCGATACAGTGGCAATAAAGGGTCAAGAGACCTTAAATATAAAACAGCTCAGTATTTACCTTGTTTATAATCATCATATTGGAAACTTTATCTCCCCTTTTTGACAATTTACCGTATGCTGAGATTATCGATAAATTTATAGTTGAAAATATCATGAACAATATTGCTTTTGCTCTCGCTAAAACCATCCTTAATGGCTTTGAGCGACATATCTATCTTTTTAGTGAAATTACTCAATCCGCAAAAAAACGCTTTGAACTCTGCCAATGGCAAGCGGTTCAAGATGCAGCAAAAAGTAGAACAGACTTTTATGATAAACGTGTTGAAGAAACACTTGAGACCATTAAAAAAGATTTTTTTGTCTCAAATCTTGACGAACTTTTATGGCAAAACGTTAAGGTAAGTTACGTCGATTTATTAAAAGAACACCATCAACCAGAGCTAGCAGAGAGTTTTTATAACTCTATCTTTTGTCATTTATTTGAACGTAAGTACTACCACAATGCTTTTATTTTTGTAAAAAGTACCGTTGAAAAAATAGAAAACATTGCCAGTCCTATTATATACACGCGCTATTTGCCAAGTGAGTTAGGCCTAGAACAAACTATTGCGGCTATTATGAATAATGCCAACTTCAACATTCCCTTTGTTAACTTAGAAAGAGACATGAAAAGTCTTATAAAGTCTTTTCGCGTTCAAGCTCATAAAACACGATATAAACTTAGCGAATTGAAGTTCGATATTCTTGATTTTATATTCTATCGTAACAAAGGGGCTTATATTATTGGTCGAGTTATTTCTCCTGGCGGCGAAACCCCCTTTATTGTCCCTATTGTTAATAATGAAAAAGAAGGAAAAGCAGCAGGATTATACATAGATGCGTTGTTAACTGAAGGGGCAAATATGGCGGTGGTTTTCGGTTTTGCCCGCGCTTACTTTTTTGTCGACTGTCAGCATCCCTTTGCTTTAGTGCAATTTTTAAAACGCTTAATTCCTCATAAAACTTTAGCCGATTTATATTCAGCCATTGGTTTTCATAAACAAGGGAAAACACAGTTTTATCGCGATTTTCTTAATCACCTCGACGCAAGTGATGACAAGTTTGAATTAGCTGCAGGTATTAAAGGTATGGTGATGTCAGTATTTACCTTACCCTCTTACCCTTATGTTTTTAAAATTATAAAAGATAAATTTGCCCCGAGTAAGACCATGACTAAGCAAGAAGTTAAAGGGAAATATCGCTTAGTTAAATTACATGACCGAGTTGGACGAATGGCTGACACCATGGAATACTCTGAAGTTGCTTTTCCCAAAGACCGTTTTAGTGAAGAATTATTAACAGAGCTGCTCAATGTTGCTCAATCTATTATTCGTTTTGAAGATGAATTAATTATCATCAAACATTTATATATTGAGCGTCGTATGACACCGCTCAATTTATATCTAGCTAAAGCGAGTGATGAGGAAATTGAAGAAGCAATGTATGGCTATGGCAGCGCGATAAAACAGTTAATTGCTGCCGATATTTTCCCTGGCGACATGTTACTCAAAAACTTTGGCGTAACCCGACACGGACGAGTCATATTTTACGATTATGATGAAATAACCTATATGGATGAAGTTAACTTTAGGGTGAAACCAGAAGCGATTACCGAGGAACAAATTTATGCAGCAGAACCTTGGTACTCGGTAGCACCTGGCGACATGTTTCCAGAGGAAATTGCGACTTTTGCGTTGGCAAATAAGAAATACCGCAATGCTTTTTTATTACATCATGCGGATTTGTTAGAAGCCAGTTTTTGGCAACAATGCCAAAAAAGTGTGGCTACGGGTAAATTTGAAGATGTATTCCCTTACCCAGAGGCACTACGTTTTTGTAATAATTAATAGTGTATCTGTGATTGTTTGCTTTATCTGATAATAATTGAGTTTAAAACAAACGCAATGTTGTTATTTTAAGCAAACAGTCATTTATTTCATTTTTTTTGACTTTAGCGCTTTACCTTTGCTATTGCTTGCGTATAATTCGAATCCGTTGCAGGGGTGTAGTTCCAATTGGTAGAACAGCGGTCTCCAAAACCGACGGTTGGGAGTTCGAATCTCTCCACCCCTGCCAATTTTTTCTTAGCTATTTCTAGCTATGACCAATAATCTATCTTTATAAATCACCGAAAACTTAATAGTAACTCAGTTCTCTAAAAATAAGAGCAGTCATTATACTTATTAAAGTATAATTTATTTTTAGGTGAAGAAATAAAAATATAACCTATAATATATTTATTACTTCTAATAATATCTGACTGGAATAATTTGACACTTTTTAGTACTGTGCCCCAAATAAAATTACCCTATTTATTATTTTTTTCTTTATATTTCATAATATTTAGCGCTGTTGCCACAGAAATAACCAGCGAAGTAAATTTAGACACCGATTATCAGTCTATCCGTAATAATACGTCGATTTCATTTCAAGAAAAAGAAAGTAGCTACACTAAACTGCTTGAGCAAGTAACGCCGTTTAAAAACAAGCGCTTTGAAGCACTAATTATTAATCAGTTGCATTACAATGCTATTTTTCAAGGAGATACTATTAATGCTCAAAAATGGTTAGACCGCTATAAAAAAAACCTTAATCAAATCATTTCAAAAAAATCCTTATTAGCATTAAATCTTCTATTAAAAAAAAATCAGCTGCTTGAGTTACAAAATGATCAACAACATCTGCCAGCATTAAAGATTTCCTTGCTGTTATTTAATCAGATGAACAACCTAATAATAAAAAGAAATAACAGTCTTTTAAATGATGATGCCCACCTGACCAACTTAGATGTTGCTGAAATTAATAATTTAACTGGTATTTCGTATTTCTCAATTGGCGATTATGATCAAGCACAACAGTATTTTATTACTAGTTTGCGTTTATATGAAGACTTGCAGGCTTTACAAGGTGTCGCGGCGGCGCTTAATAATTTATCGCTAATTAGCTGGGCACAAAAAGATTTTCATGCGGCCTTAAAATATTTAGAGAGACCTATAGAGATATCACAACAGCTTAACGACAGTGCGCTTTATATCATTAACATTTCAAATCAAGGTATTTATTATACTGATCTCAAACAGTTTGAGAATGCAATCGTATCCTATAAAAAAGCAATTAATCACCCTGACAGTAAATATTTTCCTAAACAGACATTAGGTGCCATTATTGGTCTCGCCGAGGCCTACATTACAATTAATGAATTAACATTAGCAAAGAAGCAATTAGAAGAAGCGTTGCAATTAACTGCAGCAACCAAGAATAAAAAATCACAAATTAGTGCAGAAGGCTTTATTGGCGATATTTATCTACTGCAGGGAGAGCCTCTTCGAGCTTTAGCTATTTATAATCGCGCATTACTTTACTATCAAGAGACCAAACTTCAAAAACTTGAAGCAGATACTTATAAACGCATCAGCAAAGCTTATCAAGCGCAGAAAAATTGGCAACAAGCCTTTAATTTTTATGAAAAACATACCCTGTTAATTAATAAACTTAATGACGAAGCACAGCAAAAATCGATCAGGGTCCTACAAAATCAATATAAAGCAGAAGTAAAACAGAAAAAGATCAACTTATTACAAGCTGAAAATCAATTACAAACATTAGAGTTACAGTCAGCAAAAGTTCAAAGTATTGTGACGATTGTTATTAGTCTATTTTCCTTAGTCATTTTATTACTTACGGTAAATCGTCATTATATACGAAAAGAAAAAGTACGTTTAACACGTCACAATAATGAAATCAGAGCCAATGAAGAACAGCTGACGTTATTGTCTATTGCTTTTAAGAATACGGCTGATGCGGTATGGATAACCAATAAAGACTTCGAAATTGAAGTAGTAAACAATGCTTACGTGACACATACCCACAAGCATAAATCTGAAGTAATAGGTCAAAAGGTAGTTTTTGCAGAAATAAATGGTCAGCCTGCTGATTTATCTGAAAAATTACGCGCTCAGGCTATGGTGCATGGTAGTTGGTTGGGCGAGCTTTTTGATCAAAAATCTACCGGTGAAATTTATAGTTTAGAATTAGAGATTGAAGTGATAACAAACGATAATAATGAAATCATCCATTATCTTGGTGTGTTTAGAGACATTACTGAAAAAGTAAAAATACAACAGCAATTGAGTAAGCTTGCTACCCACGATGATTTAACCGAATTGCCTAATAGAACCCTACTGCATGAATTGATTGTCCAATCTTCTTTGAACTCCCAGCGCTCTCACAAATCACCAACCGTACTATTACTTGATGTAAATAGTTTCAAAAAAATTAATGACACTTATGGTCATAGTGCCGGTGATGAAGTTATCCGTGAAATTGCCCATCGTTTAAGTGCGGTATTATACCCAAAAGACGTTATTGCACGTATTAATGGTGCTGAATTTTGTATTTTAGTTGAGCTTTCTGACCCTAATTATGGCGCTATCGCTGTTGCACGGAAAATACTGTCTTGTTTTGACACTGCATATGCCTTTGATGACCACCAGTTGCCTGTTACCGCAAGCATTGGCATTACTCGATACCCTGAAGATGCTGATGTTCCTCAAGAGCTATTAAGAAAAGCAGCGTTGGCAATCTTTGATATTAAAGCTCAAAAAAAGAATAATTATCAATTTTTTGAACAGCGCATGAACAGTGAAGTTGCAGAACAATTAGCGCAAGAACAAAGGCTACTCACAGCAATAAAAGATGAGACCTTTGAATTTTATTATCAACCCTTTGTTGATACTAAGTCTGGCTTAATCTCGGGTGCAGAGGCCTTAATTCGCTGGGTTGAAGCGGACGGTAATATTATTTACCCTGACAGTTTTATTCCTTTTTCTGAAAAGCTTGGTCTAATAGACCAACTGGATAAAATCGCAATAAATAAGGTCTTCGCTCAAGTTGCTTTATGGCAAAAACAAGCGTTAGACTTTGGACCTATTGCCATTAACTTATCAGCAAAAATGTTTTCTGACTCAGCAGCCCTTATTGCACTTTTAAAAGTGAAACTAAACCAATATGGCATCCCTCCCGCCAGAATAAAAATTGAAATTACTGAAGGCATGTTACTGGATAAAATAGATATCGCTATTTTAACCATGCAACAGCTTAAGGCACTTGGCTTTAAGCTTTCATTAGATGATTTTGGTACAGGTTTTTCTTCTTTAAGTTACTTAAAACAATTTCCTATCGACATTCTCAAGATTGACCGTTCGTTTATTATGGGAATGCATGAGTCTTCAATCGATCAAAGTATTGTTCGCTCTATTATTAACTTAGCTAATAATTTAAATTTAAGTGTTATCGCAGAAGGGGTGGAATTAAGTGAGCATTTAGTATTTCTCCAACAATTAAACTGTCAGGAGTATCAAGGTTATTATTTCAGTAAAGCCATTAGTTTTAAAGAGTTAGAACAACTAGTCATGACTCAAATAAAAACGCTATAAAGTACAATGGCTTTATCTTTAAATTTGCGATTAATTTAGAATCAGAGGATTAATACACCACCAATAATAACGGGTATATTTGGTATTAAGTGAAAATTCTGTCATTATGTGCTTCTTACTTACGCTATGCTTTATCGCCTTAATTTATGACCATGACTAAAAGACAGTTTTCGCACTTGCAGGCTATGGGTATTGAACTTTGGCAGTTAAAAAATAGCAAAAAAACGAACAATAGCGACCATCCTCTTTATCTAGACATTGAACTTGCTACATTAGTTGATACTCATATCTTTACCGACATCCTGCACTCTTTAGGTTGCTCCATTGGTGAAGTAAGTTGCAATAATAACGCCTTATCGATAGGTTTATTAACCTGGCAATTTAGTGAACAGACTGATATATCACTAACAAAGCATCACTTGGTTACCCCGTCGATTAACGTTTTGAAAAATTCTCCGCTATTAAAACAAACACTTTGGCAAAAACTACAAGAAATTCAATAATATGACTTTTAGCTACCATAAAATATCAAGCAACGACGTAGACTTACTAATCCCTATAGAGAATGCTTGTCACTCTCACCCATGGAGTGAAAAAACCTTTAACGGCTGTATTGGCGCGCGCTATTATGGTCATTACTTACAAGTAGATAATGAGTTAGTGGGTTTTTATATTGGCGAGCATGTCGCTGGTGAAGCAACGTTAATGGATGTTTGTGTATTACCAACACTACAGGGCAAAGGTTATGGTAAAGCATTACTAGAACACTTTTTTATGCAATCAAAAAAACTAAACAATACCGTTATTTGGTTAGAAGTTCGGGCAAAAAACATCAGTGCTCAAATGATGTATATCAATAATGGCTTTATTGAAACTGGCAGAAGAACAGGTTACTACCCAAGTGCCTCTGGTTTCGGTTATGAAGACGCTATCGTCATGAAGAAAGTGCTCTAATACCTAATAAAACAGGCATAAATAAGTTTCCAATTAATAGAGTTCAGTAAAAAATCTGCTGCAATAATCAGAGCGATAAGAGTTAAATCTATCATACACGAAACAAAATAAAGCCTCTTTAATCATGACAATTAAAGAGGCTTTTACATATCACAGTTTCACCAATAAGCGTTTAAGCTATTCACGTAAAGTCAGTAAACTACCAGTTTTCAACACCTTTCATGTCTGGTAATTCATGGGCGATACCCTTATGACAATCTATACAGGTTTTTTCGCCAGAAGCCAGTGCACTTGAATGCATTTTAACACTGCGATTACCTTGTTCTGAAAAGTCCATGTACTCAAAGTTATGGCAGTTACGACATTCCAGTGAATCATTCTCTTTCATGCGTTTCCATTCACGTTCAGCCAATTCGCGGCGATGATCTTGAAACTTTTCTCTCGTGTCGATCAAGCCAGTAAGCATGCCCCAAACTTCTTTACTCGCCGCAATTTTACGAACAATTTTATGTGTCCATTTTTTGGGAACATGGCAGTCAGGACAAGTAGCACGAACGCCAGAACGGTTAGAGTAATGAATCGTTTCTTTGTATTCTTCATAAACATTATCTTCCATTTCATGACAACTAATACAGAACTCTTCGGTATTGGTCACTTCAAGCGCGGTATTAAATCCCCCCAAAAGATAACACCGCCAGCAAAGCCGATAGCTAAAATAAACCATAAGGCGGCACTGCTTGGCGACTTTAAATACGAAAGTAAGCTTTTTATTTTTGATTTTTTGGTCATGTTAATCCCCTAAATTACGTTTAGTTAAACCAATCTTTAATCATTACCTAACGATTCAACGGGTTTAAAAAGATTATCAACCAACTCAGGTGCATCAGCTTGTGTAACATGGCATTGAGAACAAAAGTAGCGACGCGGAGAAACATCTGACAGTGTTTTACCGTCACGTGTTTCAAAGTGCGTTAAACTTATTTTGGTTGCGCCAGTTTCTCTCGCATACTTCCAACCATGACAAGTTAAACACTTATTACTGTCTTTATTGACCCGATAACCACGTATTTGATGAGGCACAACAGGTGGTTGATGCACATAATTGCGCTGAATAGGGTTTTTATCTTTAATGACACGTTTAAGCGCTTCTGCACTTTTGGTTTCATTAATTTTAGCTATGCCACGAATAGTCTCTAAACCGCCTGACGTTACTTCTTGATAAGCTTGTACGCTTAATGCCATGGCTAAACTGGCTGTTATCATTATTATTGATAATATTTTCATTTTTACCTCTACCCGGTAGATTAACTAAATTTAATTAGTGCTAAACAGTGACTTTTTTCACTTTTACCGCACATTTTTTGAAGTCAGTTTGTTTAGACAAAGGATCGGTAGCATCTAGGGTTAACTTATTAACCAATTGTTTTGCATCAAACCAAGGCATAAAAACTAAACCTTTCGGGGGTCTATTACGGCCACGAGTTTCAACACGAGATTTTACTTCACCTCGACGAGATTCAATCAGCACCTCATCACCACGGCGTAAACCTCTTGCTTTAGCATCGTCAGGGTGGATAAATAACACCGCATCAGGAAATGCTTTATGAAGTTCAGGCACGCGCGCAGTCATAGAGCCTGAATGCCAATGTTCAAGAACACGACCGGTACTCAGCCATAAGTCGAATTCTTCATCGGGTGACTCTGCCGCTGGCTCGTAGGGTAAGGCAAATATATTGGCTTTTTTATCTTTATGGCCATAGAACTGCACTTCACTGCCTTTCTCTACATAAGGGTCGTGCCCCTCACGAAAACGCCACTTAGTTTCTTTACCATTAACAACCGGCCACCTCAGGCCGCGCTCTTCGTGATAGCGATCAAAGGGGGCTAAATCATGACCATGTCCGCGGCCAAAGGTTGCATATTCTTCAAATAAGCCTTTTTGAATATAGAAACCAAAATAATCACCTTCAAAGTTAGTATCACCTTTGGATTCACTCATCGGGAATTTATCTACATTACCGTTTGCATAAAGCACGTCAAACATAGTTTTGCCACGGTATTCAGGATTCTTGGCAAGTAATTCTTCAGGCCATACTTCTTCAATTTTAAAACGTTTAGAAAATTCAACTATTTGCCATAAATCTGAACGCGCTTCACCTGGCGCATTTACTTGTTGATGCCAAAATTGTGTACGGCGCTCTGCATTGCCGTAAGCTCCCTCTTTTTCTACCCACATAGCAGTAGGTAAAATCAAGTCAGCGGCTTGTGCGGTTACCGTTGGGTAAGGGTCTGAAACGACAATGAAATTTTCTGGATTACGATAGCCAGGGATCCCTTCTTCATTGATATTTGGTCCGGCTTGCATGTTGTTATTACACATAACCCAATACGCATTTAATTCGCCGTCTTTAAGCATACGATTTTGCAGAACGGCGTGATAACCGGGTTTAGGTGGAATAGTACCTTCAGGTAATTTCCATATTTTTTCAGCTATCGCTCTATGTTTAGGATTTTTAACAACGAGATCGGCAGGTAATCTATGTGAGAAAGTCCCTACTTCACGAGCCGTTCCACAGGCTGATGGCTGTCCGGTTAATGAAAACGGGCTGTTACCCGGTTCAGATATTTTACCCGTTAATAAATGCACGTTGTACATAAGATTATTTGCCCAAACACCACGAGTATGCTGATTGAAACCCATCGTCCAAAACGAAGTCACTTTAACTTTAGGATCCGCATAAAGTTTAGCCAGTGTTAATAACTTATCTTCAGAAACGCCCGAAAGTTTTGACGTATATTCAATACTATAAGTGCTAACAAATTTAGCAAAGTCATTAAAGCTCATCGGTTTAGATGCGCCACTGTCAGGGTTTTTAGCCGCTTTTTGTAATGGATGAGAAGGGCGTAAACCATAACCAATATCAGTAACACCTTCACGAATATTGACATGCTTTTTCATGAAATCTTCGTTAACGGCGTTATTTTGAATAATATAATTAGCAATAAAGTTTAATATCGCTAAATCTGTTTGTGGTGTAAAAATCATACCGTTATCAGCAAGTTCAAAACTTCGATGCTTATACGTTGATAATACGTTTACTTTTACATGAGGATGACTTAAACGACGATCAGCTAAACGCGACCATAAAATAGGATGCATTTCCGCCATATTAGAACCCCAAAGTACAAAGGCATCGGCGTGCTCTAAATCATCATAACAACCCATAGGTTCGTCGATACCAAAGGTACGCATAAAACCACCCACAGCTGACGCCATACAGTGACGAGCATTAGGATCAAGATTGTTGGTTAAAAAGCCCGCTTTCATTAATTTTGAAGCGGCATAACCTTCCCAAACAGTCCACTGACCCGAACCAAACATACCAACAGAGGTCGGTCCTTTTTTCTTTAAAGCAGCTTTAAATTTTTCAGCCATAACATCAAAGGCGGTATCCCAGCTTACCGGTGTAAACTCACCGTCTTTGGCATAAACACCGTCTTTCATCCGTAATAACGGTTGAGTTAATCGGTCTTTACCGTACATAATTTTGGATAAAAAGTAACCTTTAATACAGTTGAGGCCTTTGTTAACTTCTGCTTGAGGGTCTCCTTGAGTCGCCACCACTTTTCCTTCTTGTGTTCCAACAAGCACACTACAACCTGTGCCACAAAAACGACAAGGGGCTTTATCCCATTTAATGGTGGTATCCGACGATTTAGTCAGCAAGTTTGAAGCTGAAGATGGCACAGCAATGCCCGCAGCGACAGCAGTTGCTGCAATGGCGTTCGCTTTTATAAAATCACGTCTTGTTAATGTCATACCTTTATCCCTTGATGTTGTGGTAGCCCATAATCATTATGATGAAAAATCAATGATGAAGAGATCACACCCGGTAAATTACTCATATCTGTAATGGTGTTAATAAGGCCTTTGCCTTTTTCACCTCTGTTTAAATCATTTTCTTCTATGGTAACCACCATAGAACCGTTATCAGCAATTTCATGCACTTCAGCGCCAGGAAACCCGCCAAGTTCTTTGGCCACTTTGGTGGTATTACTTGGCTGAGCAACAAAAAGCACACCAGCAATATTAATAGGTTTTTCTTCGAGTAGATTGATCATGATTATTCCCCAGCCGGCTTAATACCTAACATTTTTAAAAGCGCGATAGCGACTAAAGCGGTACCGGCAAAACCAGCTAAAAAAATAACAGGCATCGATGAATACCCTAAGATATTCCAAATCATTTGTTCAAGAGCGCTCATATAACTCTCCTATTAGTGTGTGTGGGTTGCTCACCCACAGAATTTTTTTGGTGTTAATTCAATAGATGATTGCGGGCAAATAGCAACACAGGCCCCACAATTTGTGCAGTCACTAAGTTTTATCTGGGGTTGTGGTACTGATGAATTTATATATTTAAAAGATATAGCTTCTGTCTCACAGCACTCTTGACAACTTTGACAAAACACATCGTTAACTGCTAAGCAATCGCCCTTTATGGAGATATCTAAATCCCAAGCATTAATTTCTGAAGCCAGTGCGCGTTCAGCAAAAAGTGGCTGTTGACAACTTTCAACGCACGCTTGACAAAAAGTACACTCTCCTTTTAAAAAGTTAACTTCAGGAAAGCCGCCATCACCTTTTTGGATGATATTTTCAGGACAAGACGTTAAACACTCACCACACTGTGTGCAACCAGCAATAAAAGTGGTTTCATTGAGCACCCAAGGCAATCTGATTGCCGGAGCGGTTGTTAATTTTTTTGCTTTAAAAAAATTTCTTCTAGCTAAATCAACCATGCTATCTCGTTATTTTTACGTCGTATTTCAGACTTTCTACTCAAGCGTAATTTATCTTATACTCGAAAGTGAGATATTGATTTTGATCAAGACTTTCAAATAATATGACTATTGATGTTTTTATTAAATTCAGAAAAAGCGAGCTTTTATTGACTTTATTATTGAATATCAACCTTAAAAATAACCAATCAAATAATTATTATCTGCACGATCACTTGCCACTTAATCAAATAACAAAATAAAAAGTGTTAATGTCTAGGATTCTTGCTAAAAATAATCATTTAAAGACAGTCCCCTAATGCGGCTATTTATATTTATGGTACAATGCGCGCAAAATTTAGGATTGTTCACATGTCCTTTCAGTATTTAAAAAAAGCATTTTATGTGCATCAGCATGTACACCAAAGAGAACTTTTAAAACATGACAACGCTACAGGCTAATGAAGTCAATCTAAGACGTACTTTCGCAATTATCTCTCATCCTGATGCGGGTAAAACCACCATCACTGAAAAAGTATTACTTTTTGGTCAGGCTTTACAACGAGCTGGCACGGTAAAAGGTAAGAAGTCAGGCCAGCATGCAAAGTCTGATTGGATGGAAATGGAGAAAGAGCGTGGTATTTCTATCACGACCTCTGTAATGCAATTTCCTTATAACGGTTGTTTAGTTAATTTACTGGACACACCTGGTCACGAGGATTTTTCAGAAGATACCTACAGAACACTCACCGCGGTTGATTCATGTTTAATGGTTATCGACGTAGCTAAAGGTGTTGAGGCACGTACTGTTAAGTTAATGGAAGTTACCCGTTTACGTGATACGCCCATCATTACTTTTATGAATAAAATGGATCGTGATGTTCGTGACCCTATGGAAGTTATGGATGAAGTAGAAGATGTACTGAAAATAAAATGTGCCCCTATTACTTGGCCGATTGGTATGGGTAAAGAATTTAAAGGTGTCTATAACATTTTAACTGACGAAATATTTTTATATAAGTCAGGACTTGGCCATATGATCCAAGAAGAAAGAATTATCAAAGGGCTTGATAACCCAGAGTTAGATAAGGTCATTGGAACTTATGCTGACGATTTACGTGAAGAATTAGAACTGGTTGCGGGTGCATCACATGAATTTAATTTGGAAGAGTTTTTAAAGGGTGAGCTAACGCCAGTATTCTTTGGTACGGCTTTAGGTAATTTTGGTGTTGACCATATGCTTAATGGTTTAACTAAATGGGCACCAAAACCCTTACCTCGTTTAACTGATGTTAGAGAAGTAACCGCTCAAGAAGAAAAATTCACTGGCTTTGTTTTTAAAATTCAAGCGAACATGGATCCAAAACATCGTGACCGTATTGCTTTTATGCGTATTTGTTCAGGTAAGTATGAAAAAGGCATGAAAATGCGTCAAGTACGTATTAACAAAGATGTAAAAATTGCCGATGCCGTAACGTTTATGGCTGGAGACCGTGCACATGTAGAAGAAGCCTACGCCGGCGATATTATCGGTTTACATAACCACGGTAGTATTCAAATCGGTGATACCTTTACTTCAGGCGAAATGATGAAATTTAGTGGTATTCCAAACTTTGCCCCTGAAATGTTTCGTCGTATTCGTTTACGTGATCCATTAAAGGCTAAACAATTACAAAAAGGTTTAATACAACTTTCAGAAGAAGGTGCTGTGCAAGTATTCAGACCTTTTAACTCAAACGAGATGATAGTTGGCGCGGTCGGTGTATTGCAGTTTGAAGTCGTTGTACAACGTTTAAAAACTGAATATAAAGTTGACGCTATATACGAACCGATAAGTGTAGCAACTGCGCGCTGGTGTACTTGTGATAATGAAAGAACACTAGAGCAATTTAGTAAAAAAGCTTATGACAATTTAGCACTAGATGGCGGTAATAACTTAACGTATATTGCGCCGACTATGGTGAATTTGAATTTGGCACAAGAGCGTCATCCTGACATTCAGTTCCACAAGACCCGAGAACACTAAATTTTTCTGCGTAGTAGGCATTTTATCGGCGTTGTTTGATACTTTTTATTGGCTCATTTAGTCAACTAAACTGACCAATAAAAAGTAATAAACGCTTTGCTAAAATGCCATCTACTTGCAAAAAATGAGCAAATAATTTCTATTATAAGAAAACAGAGATCAAAATGAATATTAAGCAATTACTAAGTGAAAAAGTATCTGCGGCCATGGTTTTGGCTGGATTGCCTGAAGGCACTAACCCAGCGGTAAGCCTGTCAAGTCGCCCTAATTTTGGTGACTACCAAGCGAATGGTGTTATGGGTGCAGCTAAAAAACTGAAAATGAACCCACGCGAATTAGCGACCACCGTTGTTAACCACTTAGATTTAGCGGGTATTGCTGACCAAATAGAGTTAGCGGGACCGGGTTTTATTAATATTCATTTAGACAAATCATGGTTAGCCGCTCAACTTGCTAAAATGACTGACGATGAAAAATTAGGTGTAACCCAGCGTGGTGCCACTCAAGAAGACAAAAAACAAACAGTTATTGTTGATTATTCAGCGCCAAACCTCGCCAAAGAAATGCATGTTGGCCACTTACGTTCAACCATTATCGGAGATGCCGTAGTACGTGCATTAGAGTTTCGTGGTGACAAAGTCATCCGCCAGAATCACATGGGTGACTGGGGCACACAATTTGGCATGTTATTGGCGCATTTAAGCGATAAACTTAATGCCAATGAAGTTGCTGAAACTGCACTTTCTGATTTAGAAAACTTTTACCGTGAAGCAAAAGTACGTTTTGATAACGAAGAAGGATTTGCTGACCGTGCTCGTGATTATGTGGTAAAACTGCAAGGTGGCGACAAAGATTGCTTAGTCTTATGGAAATTATTCATTGATATATCTATTGCCCACAGTGAAGATATTTATCAAAAACTTAATGTTACCTTAACCCGCGACGATATCATGGGCGAAAGTGCGTATAACGAAGATTTACCCAGGGTTGTTGATGAATTAATGACTAAGGGTATTGCTGAAGTTAGCGAAGGCGCAAAAGTGGTTTTTATTAATGAAATGGCGAATAAAGACGGTGATGCCCCCGTTTTTATCATCCAAAAAACCGGTGGCGGCTATTTATATGCGACCACAGATTTATCTGCTTGTCGCTACCGTAGCAATGAACTAAAAGCTGACCGTATCATTATTTTTACCGATGCCCGTCAAAGCTTACATTTTAAACAAGTAGAAATTGTAGCGCGTAAAGCAGGGTTACTGCCAGAACATGTTGGTTATGATCACTGCCCGTTTGGTATGATGATGGGTGACGATGGTAAGCCATTTAAAACCAGAACTGGCGGTACTATAAAATTAGCAGAATTACTTGATGAAGCCATTGTTCGTGCAAAAGCGGTCATTAAAGAAAAAAATCCAGATTATCCTGAAGATAAGCTAAATGAAATTGCAGTAAAAGTAGGTATTGGTGCGGTTAAATTTGCTGATTTATCTAAAAATAGAACCAGCGACTATATTTTTAACTGGAAAACCATGTTGAGTTTTGAAGGCGCTACGGCTCCTTACTTGCAGTATGCTTATTCACGTGTTCAAAGTATTTTCAGCAAGGCAAAAATTGAACAAGTAAACTTTAGCGCTGATATCACCATTATTGAACCACAAGAAAAAGCCTTAGCGTTAAAATTACTCCAGCTCGAAGAAGTGCTAGATGCGGTCATTAGCGAATCTATGCCTAACCTATTGTGTAATTATTTATATGAGTTAGCGAGTTTATACATGAGCTTCTACGAAGCTTGCCCTATTCTTAAAGAGGGTATTGACCAAGATGTAAAACAGTCTCGCTTAGCACTTTGTTTAAGTATCTCTAAGACCTTAAAACAAGGCTTAGATATTCTTGGCATTGACGTTATGGAACGCATGTAGTCTCCATAAAAGCATAGATGGCATTAGCCCTTGTTTACTTAAGGGGCAATGCCAAAAAATTGAAATAGTTTCAGCATATGGCAAGTATTAAGGTAGGATGTGTCAATAAATGAAAGTGCTAATCGTTGATAATACAGACCAAAAACTCTTGCCATTAAAGCAGAAATTTTATAATGGTCCTTGCCAAACCGCTTATGTTGATAACGGCAAACATGCCCTGAAAGCCTTAAAAAAATATAAATTTGACGCTATTATTAGTGTATTGGACTTAGGACAAATAAGTGGCTTAGATCTTCTTAAAGCCATAGCAATTAAACATCCTGCTATGATACGAATAGCAATTACTAGTGATAACATCGCACAGAGCCAGCTTAATGGTCAAGCCGCTAATAATTGCCATTACACTTACGCATTGCCGCTTAATGTTGAAAATATTCATCAAACCATCAAAGCCCTTGGCGATAATAATAAAGCGATCACCAAAGATCATATTATCAAGGTCGTTGCCAAAGTTAAAACCTTACCAAGCCCACCCAAAATCTATTTACAACTCAATGCAATTTTAGAAGAAAGTAATACCGATTCAGAAAAAATATCAGAGATAATTTCTCAAGACCCAGCATTAGCCGCTAAAGTATTACAGTTTTCCAATAGTTCCTTTATGAACCAAGGTAAGCCAATCAACGACATTAGCGAAGCAATAACACGTATGGGACTAGAAACACTCTGCTGTATTGTTATGACTGCTGAACTTTTTTCTTATGAACCCGACATTGCTGACTTTTCATTGATTAAAGAACAACTACACTGTTTATCAACGGCCCGCTTGGCCGCTTCAATGGTGAAAGTAGAACTTAAGCGAGATGCTCTACTTGCGGGTTTATTGCACGACATTGGTAAAATTGTACTATTTGAGATGGACCCAACACTTACAAAAACATATTTTCAATATCGGCTTAAAAATGCCAACAACAATGCCTTAGAGCAAAAAATATTTGGCACAGATCATAACCATGTCGGTGGCTACCTCCTACACCTGTGGAGCTTTTCTTATCATTTAATTGAGGCGGTAGTTATGCATCATCAGCCGGAAAAACTCTTAAAAAAATCATTTGGTATCGCACAAGCAGTTTATCTAGCCGATATATTATTAAGAGAGCAACAACCCGAGCCAAAATTTATTGAGCATTTTAAATTAGAAAATGTGCTTGGCGCTTTGGAAAAAAGAGCAGCAAAGCTAAGACAGTAATCACCAAGCTGAACTTTAGATAAGCTATAATTTCACACATCCATTATTTTCACTTCAAGTAAAGTCGATTATTTTATGAAATTTACCGATAGCCACTGTCATTTAGATTTCAACGCTTTTACCCCTAAAGGTAGTGCTTCAACAAATTTACTGCTTGAGCAATGTGCAAAAGAAAGTATTCATCAAATTATTGTTCCTGCCGTTAGACCAGATAACTGGCAAAATGTTTTAAGCTTAGCCCACCATAATAAAAACCAACCTTTAAGTGGTTGCAATGTTTTTGCTTGCTTAGGTATTCATCCTTGGTTTTTAGAGGGATTAGCGCAAAAAAATCTCGATGACTTAGCGCAAAAAATAGTAGAGAATAAAACGCAAATAATTGCAATTGGCGAAGCTGGGCTTGATGGCGTTATCGCAAAGCAGCAAGATAATATTAATCAACAAATGTTATTTTTTGAATTCCAACTTAACCTTGCACAACAGCATCAACTGCCGATTATTGTTCATCACCGGCGCACGCACAACGAAACGATCACACTATTAAAACAAGTAAAAGTTTCCCGAGGAGGTATTATTCATGCTTTTTCAGGAAGCTACCAGCAGGCTTGCCAATATATAGATTTGGGATTTAAGTTAGGCATCGGTGGCACAATCACCTACCCTAGAGCGGAGAAAACAATAAAAGCCATTAAGCGCTTACCTTTGAGTAGCCTAGTATTAGAAACAGATGCACCTTCGATGCCGCTAAATGGTTTTCAAGGCGAAGATAACTCACCTCTGCGTGTTATTGATGTTTTTGAAAAATTAGCCGAATTGCGCCAAGAGAGCAAAGAGGAAATAGCCGAAAAAATTGAAGATAATATTTCAACCCTCTTTCAGTTGGCTCAGCGATAAAATGGATTAACTAGCTCCATTAAATGATGCCGACTTAACTCAGCCTTTTATCTTTATCAACTAATCTAAACCCCTGACGACTAAATCGGTTGAGACCTCTGGTAAGCAGAAAGCCAACAACGCCAGCGATTATCATCATTAAACGTAACAGCGTAAACTGTTGATCGTTATTTTTTAATAACTTAGTGGTTAAATAGTTTTTGTCTAGGGTTAAGCGAACGTAGCCAATTAATCTTTCTTTACGGATTTCACTAACGAAAGGCACGGCGAATTCACTCTTATTTAATTTATATTCAGACAGGCCAAAAAGAGCTTTAACACTTTTTGAATTTTGACTGCTAATAATTAATTGCCCTGATAAATCATAGAGATGAATTTCTTTTATTACCTCGGCCAGTTGCAATTCATCAACGTAGTTTTGCAGTAATTGTCGACTCTCTTTCGTGTTAACCTCGGTGATTAATACAGATAAACCTGCTGAAGCTTGTTGCAAATACTGCTGACCAACATCATAAAAATGTTGATCGATAGTTTGCTTATTTTGTGTCTGGCTGTATATCCATAGATTCATTAGTACGACAATAAAGACAATCGCTATAGCTAATTGCATAATTTTATTATAAATGGATGATAATTTAGGGTATAAAGGCTGTTCTATTTGTGTCATAAGCACTACAAATGTATAAAATTTATCATTACGTTCATTTTTATACTATAGCATTATTCATTGAAAATAATCGCTAAAACTAACATTCACATAAAAGGCGGTACTGTGTCCATTGCTATTAAACGTTTTTCCCTTGAGCATATTCAACAACTTACTTTAGCTGAGTTTATTTCTTCAACAACATCAGAAAAATGTTTACCTTGCTTTACCACTTTCGAAGGTAGTGACTGGTGCGTTGATCAGCGCCTTACCCAACAACAAGGTGGTCAAACGTGTTTAGCCGAGAAGAGACACGCTAAAACACCCTTAGAGCTTGTAGTTTTCAGTGAAATTAGTCTTAGTATGCTCAGTAATTTAATCAGTCAATGCCAACTATCAATTTGTGCGATAAATGCTATCAACCTAAGAAATAATCTTACCAGCTATCGCTTTAACGTTACCTGTGCAAACTTAAAAATGGCAAGAGAAAGCTTAGTCAACTTTACCCTTAGCAATAAAATCGAAGCAGCACTGATTGAAAACGCGCCAAAATTATCAGAGCCAGGTATTTTGGTTATGGATATGGACTCCACGACCATAGAAATTGAATGTATCGATGAGATTGCAATACTTGCAGGTGTTGGAGAACAAGTGGCGGCCGTTACTGAACTTGCTATGCTTGGTGAACTTGATTTCGCACAAAGCTTGCACCAACGGGTCGCCACCTTAAAAGGTTCCTCAGAAAGCATCTTGGCTGAGGTTGCCGAGAATATCCCGTTAATGGCTGGTTTAGAGATACTTGTTAGTACATTAAAATCCCATGGTTGGAAAGTTGCGATTGCCTCAGGTGGCTTTACTTACTTTGCCGATCACTTAAAAGATTTACTGGCACTTGATGTCGCACATGCTAATACTTTAGAAATTATTGATGGCAAGTTAACGGGTAAAGTTTTAGGGGATGTTGTTGATGCACAGGTAAAAGCAGATTGTTTAATCGCTTTACAAAATCAATATCACTTAGCTAAGGAACAAACCGTCGCTATGGGTGATGGTGCCAATGATTTAGTCATGATGGCGGCGGCACATTTGGGCGTAGCATTTCATGCTAAGCCACTAGTTTTAGCAAAGGCAGACAGTGCCATTAATGCCGATGGTCTTGATTGTCTTTTACACTGGCTAGCGTAGAGCCCTTTAAATAACAGCACTTAATAGCTCATGACGAACTAAAGTTTCTTGAGTAATATCAAGAAACTGCATAACGCCAGCAACACTCCAAATATCTTGCTCTATTTGTTTACCACGATGAATAGCATAGGAACTGATGTAGCTTAATTCTGGGTTAAGATGGTCCATGTCGGGATCATCAGTTCGAGATAATCTAACCTGTACACAAAAGAATAAACCACGATTTAATGCTCGCGATATAAACATTCGCTGCAACATCGGCGACTCTAATTCGCTTGCTGTTTTGGTCGTAACCGCTTGATCAATGATTTCATTATCTAAATTTACAGCAATATATAATGTCTCAAGCACCGGAGTATCATCGGTTTGCATTTTCTTCAGTGGTAAGGTTAAGGTACTAGTTGCTTGTAAATTATTGAGTAATGGGTATAGGTTATACTGCGATGGCGAATCACTTAACTGTTTCATAACCGGCAATAACTTATCTTTAACAGTACCACAAACGATAGCTTCTAATTTATAGCGACTGCCACTGGTTTGCACCATTAATGTTGGAATAGTTAAACTTCTACTGTAAATATTTCTTAATGCCTTAGCAAGGCCAGGTATCATTAAGGCATATTCGTCTGGGGTTAACTTGTCACGATTTTTTGTAATTAATGCTTTAAAGAATGCTCTTCCCATGTGTTGATGCTTTTCAACATAAACCCGTAAGTTAAGTATGTTTTTCGTTTTATTAACTCGCATAACTTCATAAGGCAAACCTTTTAAATCAAAGGCTGAGGTGATTTTTTGCAAGCCAGGAAAAGTTAAATAGACAACGTCTCCTTTGTTTAATACCGAGGGTTTATCAAGTTCTAGTTTTAAACCTAAAATGGAAAAATCATGCGATTTACCCGAGCAACGAACACCTGCAATTTCAAGTTCAACAGGAGTAACATATTTAAATCTTGACTCTTGTCGTTGATTTTTATAATTAATGCCCACTTCATCCATCAACAGCGGTGATGTAAGTCGTTTATGACCAAAGTTTTTTAACCGAATTGTATCAATGTTTTCAAATGATAGTTGTTGATACTGCTTAGTTGATGCTGGGTTGGTTACATCACTAGCGACTACGATACTTTGCAGATTATGAAGGGTTTCTATTGCATCACTAGGGATAGGGAGATTTAAGTATTCATTCTTTTTTGTTAGCGTATTCGATAACGTTAACGGCGAATGCGCTTTATCAATATCAACGTCCATAATCGATAGTTGAGTAATAGCAAAGCTCGGCTTTGACGCAGCAAATCCTAAAAATTGTACCTTAAAATCACTATCATTATTTAATTGCTCCACATCTGCCGTATAAAAAAATGATTTACCTTGGCTTTTGTGCACGAAACTATAGACTAATAATGACTTACCTAATGCATGAGCTTTTCTCATTCTGAGCAAGCGTTCAGGTGTTATCAGACAATATAAGGTTGAGTGGCGATTTTCATCTTGCCAATATTGAAAAGTGGCTTGGTTATTATGACAGGTGAGCGCGTATCTAGGTAAAAGTTCACCTTTGTTATCTTCTACAAAAATTGGTAATTCATTTAATTTAGGTAAACTATATTGCTCAAAGCTACGTGATTGAATAGCATGAATAGTATTGTCTAGGTTAACTTTATAACGGCGTTTATTGCCTTGGATGAAGCCCTGGAGAAAAGTTTGAAAACCGTCAACGCGTTTATCTTTCGAGTAAACTCTCTGACAGCCAATTAACTGAGTTTTATCAATTTTTTGTATATTTTTAACTTCAAAATTAAAACTTTTTTCTTTACCAAATTGAAATTCGTCTTCGAGACCACGAAACCGAATACTTATATGTTGTCCAACCGTAATTATGTTTTTAAAATTAAAGCGAAACTTACACCCTTCAACACTGATATCTGAACTCGTACACTCGTATTCATTATTATCGCTTTCAAGCAGTATGTCTAAGGTAATAGCGAAATTCATTCGCTCTTCACTACGATTATGATACGGACCAAAAGTAAACAAACTTGCTGGGTACTGCGTTTTTTCAAAGGTCTTACTGGCTTTAGTCGTCTCAACTTGTACCGGTTTACCCATGTTACTTTTTTCTTTTTGATATATAACCCGAAAGTTATTTTCAGTGTTCATTACTGCTTCGTAAACACCAAAAGTATATCCCTGATAAAAACCTATATTTTCTTGATAAACTTTAATCGCAATATCATCAAGATAGTGAACGCGTCCATCATGCTCAAAAGATCGACATTCACCATCAACATGACCACGCAAATCGATTAGACGCGTACATGCAACAGCTAAACGCTTGAGCTCCATTTTAAGCAAAAAGCGCTCTGTTTTGGGGATATGTTGAGTCATCGCAGAAAAATTTGTTTCAAAATCGTTCTTTAAAACCTTCCCACGAAACTGTTCAATTATCTTTTGGTACTTTAAAAAATCTGTAGTCATATCTGCTTTAATTTCTTTTAGTAACACTTGTGATATGCAATGAATTGAAAGAAATAATCATTTACTTTCTATGTAGTAAATCTACTATAAATTAATTTGTAATGAAATAACATCAGTAAGAAATATCATTAAAAATAATGTGTTATCTAGATACTAGCTTATATAAAAAATAATAAAGCAAAAATTATGCCCAGTAAGGGAAGTGGTCATGAAAAAATAAACTAACATCTGTATGTATAGTTAATAGGATCCAGTGTATACGCGGGCTTGAACAGTAAATCGACGATGTAGGATACAAGAATAGAGGTGAATTTAATTTGGCTAGGTAAGCCGATCACAATAACAATTTACCGTATTTATCACAAAAAATCGGCAAGAATTAAAAAGTACAAACATTTGACACTATCGAGCCTAGTAAGAGAAGACGATTTTTATCTAAGTCGCCTAATTCTATCCTATGAGGATTAAGCTATGGTATTAAACAGTTCGCTGTTAATTTCTAATAACAATAACGCGCATAGACACATCTTCTGACTACAATGATTTACCACTTTCCAACAATCTTGCTATTAGTGTTTCACCCATCATAATCGCTACTAAGTAATAACTAAGCACTTCTTTAAGACGTTTACACATGCTAGCTATCACCTAAATTACGCAGTGATTTAACCTATATAGTAATGCTTATATAAGTTTATAGTTGAGTACTGCAAAAGCGCTCATCACCCTGGGTAACAATGACTTAGAAGATGAATATTCAGGTAAGCTTTGTCGATACTTGTAGTCGTTTATTAGCTGCGCATACCTGCAAGTATGCAATCGAGCTTGTTAATCATATAATTTTTAATCGTCGGCGAAATGTAGCATTGGAGGGGATGGTAATTCTTATTATGAATAAGTTAAGTGTGGCTTAGCAAGTTATTGGGGTTGTAAATTAATAACCAATTTTATTAAAATCATTAGTGTTAAACAGTATCCACAGTTAGCAGATACTGATTATTTTTCTCAAGCTAGGATAAAAGTGTTACTCAGCTAGATAATTTTAATATCAATCATCTGCTCTTTAGCCGCAGCAATACGTTCGCGCTCTTGGCGTTTCTCACAAGGGTTATCGCAATTACACGACTTATCAATACCCACTGTTGCTAATCCGCCGCAACTGCCTGCTAACGACTTTTGCTGAAAGATATAGCCAACCGACATAGCAACAACAACTACAAGGAAAAAACCTAAAGTGATCATAAATATCATCATAAACTAACCTACTTATTTTCTTTATCTATTAAGATGAATAAACAGTAACTCGCTTTAACCAGTTACTTTAAATACTGCATGAATTTTACCGTGCTTTGCTCAACAAAGCCATGCTCTGTCTTAGCAATAATGTAAGCAGCTATACCATTTTTCTCTGCAAAGTCGATCGCTTTTACTTCACCCATAACCATCATCGCGGTAGACAGACCGTCTGCGGTCATAGAAGACGGATGAATGACCGTTACTGAGACTAACTTATGATTAATGGGTTTGCCCGTCGCTGGATCAATAATATGTGAAAAACGTTGACCATCTTTGGCTTGGTGATAATTACGATAATCGCCTGATGTTGCCACTGCATTGTCTTTTGGAATGATCACTTGATAAACAGAGCGATGCTCACCACTTGCATCCTGAATAGGCTTTTCTATCGCGACATGCCAAAGTTCACCGGTGTGTTTAAAACCTTTTAAACGCATTTCTCCACCAATTTCTATTAGGTAATTATTAATGCCCTTTTCTTCTAAATATTCTGCGACTAAATCGACCCCATAACCTTTGGCAATGGTTGATAAATCCACATAAAGGCTAGGCGTTTTTTTAGAAAGTTTATTACCGTTTAACACCAGCTTTGACAAGCCTATTTGTTGGCGCGCTAACAGTAAATCCTCCGCCGTTGGTATAGTATTTGGACGATATTCTGGGCCAAATCCCCAAAGGTTGACTAAAGGCCCGACTGTAATATCAAGATTGCCTTCACTTAATTGCCCCAAGCGAATCGCTTCTTTAATAACACGTTGTAACCCAACAGATATTTCGACAGGCGTAAGGGATGTCGATGTGTTAAATCGTGATAATTCAGAATCAACGATATAGGTCGACATTTCTTGATTTAATTGCACCAATAGTGCATCAATGCCTGTATGGACTTGTTTAGTATCAATCGCATTATTCTCGATGACCACTTTAATATTATACGTAGTCCCCATAGTACGACCTTGCAACAAGACTTCTTGCTTACTTAAATCACTACTTGGAAAGCAACCGGCTAAAAACACCAGCATAAAACTGATCATCAATACTTTTACTTTAATCATTTTGATACCTATAAATTTATTATTTAGGTAAAGCGTCTAGGAAAAACGCCTTATATAAATAATAAAAGACGACAAGAGTCGTCTTTTATTTGAAGCTTTCATTCATTGAGTAAATGTTTAATTTAAACGCTGTATATTGCCTTTAGTTCGAGAAGGCTGCGCGGAGTTGACGTTAGTCAGTGAGCACAGCCGACGACGAAATAAAGCCAATAGGCAAGTTAAAATAAACGATTAGCCGCCGAAGTCATCTAACATGATGTTTTCGTCTTCTACGCCTAAATCTTTAAGCATATGAATAACGGCAGCATTCATCATTGGAGGACCACACATGTAGTACTCACAATCTTCTGGTGCTTCATGATCTTTTAAGTAGTTTTCATAAAGTACATTATGAATAAAACCTGTCATGCCTTCCCAGTTATCTTCAGCTTGTGGGTCTGATAACGCAACATGCCATTTGAAGTTATCATTATCAGCGGCTAAACCATTGTAATCATCTTCATAGAACATTTCACGTTTAGAGCGAGCGCCATACCAGAACGACATTTTACGTTTAGATTGTAAACGTTTAAGTTGATCAAAGATGTGTGAACGCATTGGCGCCATACCAGCACCACCACCGATAAACACCATTTCATTATCTGTTTCTTTGGCAAAAAACTCGCCAAACGGACCAGAAATAGTAACTTTATCGCCAGGCTTAAGGCTAAAGATATAAGATGACATTTTACCTGCTGGTAAATGTAAACGTCCTGGAGGAGGCGTAGCAATACGCACGTTAAGCATAATAATGCCTTCTTCCTCTGGATAATTAGCCATTGAGTAAGCACGTAACGTTGGTTCATTAACTTTTGATTCAACATCAAAAAAGCCAAAATGGTTCCAATCGCCTTTGTACTGATCATCAATATCAAAATCACTATATTTCACATGATGAGCTGGAGCTTCTATCTGAATATAACCACCGGCTTTAAACGGAACAGATTCCCCATTGGGTATTTGAAGTTTAAGTTCTTTAATGAAAGTTGCTTGGTTATCGTTAGAGATAACTTCACATTCCCATTGTTGAACACCAAAAATTTCATCTTCTACTTCAATAACCATGTCTTGCTTAACGGCAACCTGACAGGCTAAACGACAACCTGTTTTAGCTTCACGCTTAGTGATATGACCGGTTTCAGTTGGTAAAATGTCGCCACCACCTGAATGCACGTCAACACGACATTGACCACAAGTACCACCACCACCACAAGCAGAAGGAATAAAAATCCCTTGGTCTGCTAAAGCGCCAAGAAGCTTGCCACCAGCAGCGGTTACTACTGATTTATTTGGGTCACCATTTATACTAATTGTTACGTCACCTGAAGAGACTAACTTAGATTTAGCAAACAAAATGACTAAAACTAATGCTAGCACTATCGCGGTAAACATCGATATGCCGAGAATGATTTCCATCGACTTTTCCTTAAATTATCTAGGGCCTAAGTTCAAATTATTTTGGTAATAAGTGACTTAGACCGATATTTTTTAAAGTGAAATACCACCAAAAGAAAGAAAGCCAAAAGCCATCAATCCAGCGGAGATAAACGTGATACCTAAACCTTTCAAACCGTCTGGTACGTCAGAATATTTCATCTTTTCACGTATAGCAGCCAACAACACAATAGCTAACATCCAACCCACACCAGAGCCAATGCCATAAACAACACTTTCACCCAAGGTTAAGTTTTTCGCTACCATGAAAGATACCGCACCAAAAATTGCACAGTTAACAGTGATTAAAGGTAAAAATATACCTAATGCTTGATACAAAGCAGGAAAATATTTATCTAAAATCATTTCCAAAATTTGTACTAAAGCAGCAATAACACCGATAAAGGTAATAAAGGATAAAAAGCTTAAATCAATTGAATCTTTCTGAGCAGTAATACCCATCATGCTGTCTAAAGCACCTGGCGCTAAAATAGCTTGGTAAATAATTTGGTTAGCTGGAACCGCTAAACCTAATACCACCACAACCGCAACACCTAGACCAATGGCTGTACTTACTTTCTTAGACACAGCTAAGAAAGTACACATACCCAAGAAGAAGCTTAACGCCATATTCTCAATAAATATGGTTTTAATAAAAATACTTAAATAATGTTCCATGGGGCTAATCCTTCTCTACTTGTTCTGGTTTCCACTGGCGTACAGCCCAGATGATTAAACCAATAATGAAGAATGAACTAAATGGTAAGACTAATAAGCCATTACCTTGGTACCAACCATCGTTTTGAACTAATTTAAATACTTCAATACCAAAGATCTCACCAAAACCAAATAATTCACGGAAAAAAGCAACAACCATCAAAACTGCGCCGTAACCTAAACCGTTACCAATACCATCTAAAAAGCTAACGCCCGG
The DNA here is from genome assembly GCF_001767295.1 of Colwellia sp. PAMC 20917. Classification (GTDB taxonomy): domain Bacteria; phylum Pseudomonadota; class Gammaproteobacteria; order Enterobacterales; family Alteromonadaceae; genus Colwellia_A. The sequence goes on along the minus strand of NZ_CP014944.1, from coordinate 3,407,013 downwards.
CTTTTCTTTCATAGCAAAGGCTTCTGCACGGCCCATTACAATACAGTTAGTAATGATCAAACCAATGAAAACTGACAACTCTTTCGACAACTGATAAGAGAAGGCTTTTAACACTTGGTCAACCACAATTACCAATGACGCTATAATCGCCATTTGCACAATAATACGCACACTTGATGGAATATGATTACGCACAAGTGAGATAAAAAAGTTAGAAAAGCCAGTAACTAGCATTACCGCTATGGTCATAACCAAAGCGTTTGCCATTGAACTGGTTACCGCTAGAGCAGAACAAACACCTAGTACCTGTAAAGCGATAGGGTTGTTATCTACAATAGGTCCAAATAGTACTTTTTTAGTATCTGAAGACATTAGTTCATCTCTCCTTCGCTAGCAACACTGCGGTATTTAGTAATAAAAGGTCCATAACCTTGCTCACCTAACCAAAAATGTAAGGTGTTTTGCACGCCATTACTGGTTAATGTAGCACCTGACAATGCGTCAACGCCATGAACATCACCGGCTTTAGCACCACCTTTAATCACTTTAATAGCCACTTCATCGCTATCATTGTAAATTTTCTTACCTGGCCATAAAGCTTTCCACTTAGGGTTAAGCACTTCAGCGCCTAAACCTGGAGTTTCCTTTAAGTCAGAATAAATAAGACTACGAACGGTATTTAAATCTGGCGCTAAACCAATATAACCGTACATTAAATCCCACAGCCCTGAACCAACAATAGGTAAAACCAAAGTATTTAGCTGGCCTTGCTCATTATTAACTAAGTAGACAACTGCACGGTTAGCACGGCGATTAATACCCGCGGTATCGTTAGTAAGCTTAGAGCTTTTAGCAGCATTACGAGCGTCTGCACGTTCGTCAAATATATCAGTGTTACCTTCAATAATTTTCCCTGAATCTAGGTCAATCATTTTAGCAACAACATATTTGTTGTAAGTACCAACAATATCAGTACCTGCTTTTTCTAATAAGCCGGAAGCTTCAAGAATTTTAGTTTGCTTATCAAGTAGTTTATTAGCTTGTTGTAACGGTTTTAAACTAATCGCAGCAACAGAGACTAACGCAGCACAAACCAGACAAACTAAAAACACAAAGCCGATTGTTTTAATTGGAGTTTCTTTATTACTAGACATTACGAGCGAGCCTCCGTTTGATATTCCCTTGAACAACAAAATAGTCGAAAAGAGGGGCGAATAAATTAGCGAATAAAATAGCTAACATAATTCCTTCAGGGTATGCCGGGTTAACTACACGTATGAGTACAACCATTACACCAACTAATGCACCAAACCAGTATTTACCCGTATTAGTAAAAGACATAGTGACAGGGTCAGTAGCCATAAACATCAGACCAAAAGCAAAACCACCTGTGACTAAATGCCAGTACCATGGCATAGCAAACATTGCGTTAGTATCGCTACCAATACTGTTAAACAGTAATGAAGTGAACACCATACCGGCGAAAACACTTAAGACAATACGCCACGAAGCAATACCTTTATAGAGAATGTATGCACCACCTAGGAAAATAGCAGCTGTTGATACTTCACCCATAGAACCCGGGATAAAGCCCAAGAATGCATTCCACCAGTTAGTATTGATTGCAAAATCAACCGAACCTGGAATTGCTGCAGCAGCAGCACTTAATGGTGTCGCACCTGAATATCCATCAATAGCAACCCAAACAGCATCACCTGATAATTCACCTGGATAAGCAAAAAACAGAAATGCACGACCCGCTAGCGCAGGGTTCAAGAAGTTTTTACCTGTACCACCAAAGATTTCTTTAGCAATAACGATACCAAAAGTAATACCGATAGCAACTTGCCATAATGGAATTGTTGCAGGTAAGATCAAGGCAAACAAAATTGAACTAACAAAGAAACCTTCGTTAACTTCATGCTTGCGCACTGAAGCAAAGAGAACTTCCCAAAAGCCACCAACAATAAAGGTAGTCGCATAAATAGGTAAGAAGAACACGGCGCCATAAAGCATCATACCGAAGACACTCGAGTCAGCAGATAAGCTACCTCCAAGGAATTCGAACAAGCCTACTTGCCAAGTATCAGGTAAAGCATAACCAGCAGCTAAAGCATCAGCTGCTTGAAAACCAATGTTGTACATACCAAAAAACATAGCAGGAAAAACAGCTAACCATACCGTTATCATGATGCGTTTTAAGTCAATGCTGTCACGGACGTGAGTAGCACCTTTGTTCACTTGACCAGGAGTAAATAAACCGGTGGCTACAGCTTCATACAAAGCGTACCACGTTTCTAGCTTACCGCCTTTTTCAAATTGCGGTTCAATATCTTCAATAAACTTTTTCAAGCCCATGTCTAACCTTCCTTCTCTATTGTGGTTAGGCATTCACGAAGAATAACGCCGTAATCTGTTTTGCCAGGGCAAACAAATGTACATAAGGCTAAATCTTCTTCATCAAGCTCTAAAGCACCAAGTTGCTGCGCGCTGTCGGTATCACCGGCACATAAATCACGCAATAACATTGTTGGGAGAATATCTAATGGCATCACACGCTCAAAGTTACCAATTGGCACCATGGCACGAGGACTACCGTTAGTTGTAGTGGTCATATTGAATAATTTCTTTGGGAAGAAATGAGACATATATGCACGTGTTACCGAGAATTTATTAGGTCCAGGATACATGTAACCAATAAACTCTTTTTCGCGACCTTCTAAAATCAACGAAATTTGCACATGGTAGCGGCCTAGGTAAGCGTGAACACCTTTTGCTTTTGCTCCTGAAAGTAAAGAGCCCGATATAATACGTAATTCACCGTCGGTAAATTCACCAGCAATTAATTCGTCAGTGTTTGCACCTAAAATAGTACGCACTAAACGAGGGTTCTTAGCAGCAGGACCAGCAAGTGAAATAATACGGGTGTTATTTAACTCACCAGTAGTAAATAACTGTCCAAAAGCAATAACGTCTTGGTAGCCTAAGCTCCATGAAGACTTTTCTGCACTAACCGGCTTTAAAAAGTGCATATGTGTGCCAACTAAACCAGCAGGATGTTTTCCTGCAAATTCGTTAACTTGCACATTAGCTTCAACGGGAATATTAGCACCCGGCGCTTTACTAACAAACACTTCACCACTAGTTAAACGAGTAAGTATTGTCAAGCCATTTTTAAAGGCTTCACTTTGTTCATTAATAATCACTTCAGGGTTAGCGGCTAGCGGATTAGTATCCATTACACTAACAAAAATGGCGGTTGGCGTTGAATCAACGGCAGGAACTCGACTAAACGGACGTGTACGCAATGCTGTCCACAAACCTGAATTAATCAGGTTATCAACAACATCTTGACGTTTTATTGAGTTAAGTTCATTCGCTGTGTATGAAGGAAATGTAATTTGCTCATCGCCGTCAATTTTAATAACGACTGATTGCAAAACACGTTTTTCACCACGGTTGATTTCTTTAACAACACCGGCAGCATGAGCTGTGAATTTAACGCCAGGGTTCTTTTTATCTTCAAAAAGAATCTGACCTTTTTTAACACGATCATCCACTTTAACAAACATGGTTGGTCGCATACCCACAAACTCTTCACCTAATGTTGCAACGGTTTTGATGGCGTTGCCATCATGGATTACCTGCTGGGGAGAACCAACGACAGGAACATCCAGACCTTTTTTTATTGTAATCATAAACACATGCACTACTTTTGATGGGAGTATCAAAATCAATCATCTACTTACCTAAACAAACTATTTTACGATGACTTGTAATCAATATTATTTAGGTAAAGCAAATTATCGATTTCAGTGTATTTCAGTAAGTACTTAATTATTGGCAACAAAGGAAGTTGCTTAAGCATAAAAAAGACCCACTGGCTCTAAGTTAAAATTTCTAGCGCGATTTTAACACAAAAACTCTAAGGCTATCTACGATCTCAGTTACTTAAATTACAAATTAGTTGAATATTATTGATTTCGCTCATTTATCAGCCAAAAATTTTGTCAGACCTAAAAAAACCGACATTTTATGTCGGCTTTTTATTATTGAGGCTAATCGCAAATAATGAAAGTTAATCGTTATAAGAGATGCTTAATTTCTGCCATTGTATTGACATCAGCTTCGTAATCAACACCTGCAACACTAAAGCCAAATAACTTTAAAAACTCTTGATGATAGCCAACATAGTCAGTTAACTCATCAATATTATCAGAATCAACGGTATTCCAAATGTCTGTCACGCGTTTTTGAACGCTGTCTTCAAGCTCTTTATGATTTTGACGGTAACGATTATTATCATCTAAGCGAGGTGTCTCGCTGTAGATGTTCTCAACAAATAGGTTCTGAATTTGTTCGATACATCCTTCATAAGTGCCATCTGCCTTCATCACTTTAAACATTGCTGAAATGTAAAGTGGCATAATGGGTATTGCTGAACTCGCCTGCGTAACGACCGCATTTAATGAAGTAACATGAGCTTCGCCCTTAAGGTTAGCGGTCGCTTTATTAATTGCCGATGCAGCACGGTCTAAATCTTCTTTCGCTTTACCTATGGTCGCTTTTCCGTATATTGGCCAAGTTAATTCTTTACCAATATATGTATAAGCTACTGATTTAAATCCTTCTGAAAGAACGCCAGCCTCATTCAATGCCTTAATCCATAATTCCCAGTCAGCGCCTCCCATTACATCAATGGTACCTTGTATCTCGGCTTCATTTGCTGCTTCAACAGAAATTTCATCGATAACACGCTTTGAGGTGTTTAGGTTTTTAGTGGTAACACTTTGACCAATTGGTTTAAGCGTCGATGAATAAACTTCACCGGTGTCTGGATCAGTACGACGAGGTGAAGCAAGTGAGTAAACGATTAGATCAATTTCACCTAATTCAGCTTTAATCGTTTCAATAGCCTTTGCTTTAATTTCATGTGAAAACGCATCACCATTAATATTCTTAGACCAAAGGCCCTCTTGCTCAGCGGCCTTTTGAAACGCCGAAGTATTATACCAACCCGCACTGGCTGTTTTCTTTTCAGTAGGCGGTTTCTCAAAGAAAATACCTAATGTTTTAGCATTATTACCAAATGCAGCGGTTATACGTGACGATAAGCCATAACCAGTAGATGAACCAATAACCAAAACATTTTTTGGCTTGGCATTAGCCTGTTGATGAGATTTAACATAAGAAATCTGCTCATTGACATGAGCTTCACAGCCGGTTGGGTGTGCATTTGTACAAATAAAACCACGAATTTTAGGTTTAATAACCATAAGAAGACCTTTTAATTAATACTATTTTTATCGCCAAACAACTCGGCAATTTAGTCATTATTCAATATTTATTGCGACATAAATTTAAAAATTGTCGCATAGTTTACGCTACTAAAAAGAATACGAGGTATGACCAGTGAATATTTTCCTCAAAATAAAGGATTAAAGCCGCTAGCGATTTTAATAAAGAACATCTGCCCAAACATGGCCATCAGCTTTTAACGTATAAACAGCGCCTAACATAATGCTCCTAGCATGAAAGTACAATACCAACTCTTGTATCGCATCCAACCCACATTAAAGTGATATCGCGACACCACAATGAGAAAAATAAATCACACCATCAGTCATAATAACCCTGAAATAATTGTTTCGGTTTATCGGTGACCCTATCAATGACCTTGTTAGCTAAATTTAGCCATTAAGTGACATAGCTGTTGGCAAATATTCTTCATTTTACATAGATAGTTAAGGTTAAATAACAAGTATTTCACGAAAAGTGAATACAATTATGAGGGTATAATAAATTAGGAATAAAATCGCGAATGATGGTTAGCTAGCGTTTGCCCCCTAATTTATTTGCTAAAGTTACGCTGATTTTTTACCACCACCTAAGCATTTAGGCGACAAAGGGGTATTATCTGCATAATACTTGTCCCACTCATCCTTGGTATAAGTATGAAGCGCTAACGCATGTATTTTTTCGGCAAGCTCTGTTGAAAGCAACCAATTAATGGCTCGGTGACGTTTAATTAAGCGTTCTCCAATAAAGTCGTCGCTAACAATAATCACTTTAAAATGAGATTCACTGCCCGGTGCAACATTATGTTGATGGCTTTCATTAATAACATCGAGATGTATTGGAGAAAATGCGGAAAGAAGTTTTTGTTCTATTACAGCTTCAATGGTCATTATTAAATCCCTGATGTGTTTTTCTATAGTGGAGTCATTTTAGTTTGTTACACACAATATGCCATCAGTCTGGATGGCTATAGTGGTTTCACTGGCATTAATGGCGAGTAAACAGTTGCCATTATTGATAAAAAAAATCTCATTTATTTATAAAATAGTTTTTAAGCGCTCAAAGCAACTATCACTGGCTCAATTCCCTATATTTTGTCACAATAGCTGACATTCTTCTAGGTGAAAATCGAACCTCTTCATTATGATCAGCCCTTTTATTGTTAACGCAGATGGCGTTTATGACAAGAACCTTTTTTTAGATCGCTACCCCGTTGGTCAAGTTAACCGTGCACTAGTTGCTTGGGATTCAGCCGACGAGTATTTAATTAATTATGTTAATGAACAAGATTTAGCGGGTAGCCAGCACAAATTACTCATTTTCAATGATAGTTTTGGCGCTATTACCGCTAACTTTACTCAGTCAAATGTGACTACGGTTTCCGACTCTTGGATAAGCCATCAAGGGTTAAAATATAATATTGAGCAAAACGGTTTGTCGCTTAACAATATTAGCCAAATAACGAGTTTGGATGACCTACCCGATAATATTACTGTGGTGTTGTACAAGATACCTAAAAGTAAGTCATTAATGATCGATCAACTATTATCAATTAAAGCTAAATATAATCAAGGGCTTATTTTTATTGCTAGCGATAAAGCCAAAGATATTCATAGTTCGACGTTAAAATTATTTGAAAAATATTTAGGGACAACAAAAACGTCTTTAGCGGTAAAGAAAGCACGTTTAGTCTTCTCTCAACTTAATAACAAGCAAGTTTTCTCTTCACCTTTTCCAACAATTTGGCCGTTAGAAGATAGCGCTTTTATTATCAGTAATCATTCAGGGGTTTATGCGCGTGAAAAGCTTGATATTGGCGCTCGCCACTTTATTAAGCACCTTCCTGAAGTCAAAGCAGGTAGTCATGTTATTGACTTAGGTTGCGGCAATGGTGTGATTGGCTTAGCCGTATTGGCCGAGCAACCCAAGGCATTAGTTACTTTTGTTGATGAATCTTATATGGCTGTTGATTCTGCTAAGACTAATATCAGTAAAAACTTACCTGAGCAACTCGAACAATGTCAGTTCATGATAAATGACTGCTTAGCCGACGTGGAGCCTAATAGTGTTGATTTGATTTTGTGTAATCCTCCTTTTCACCAACAAAATGCAACCACTGACCACATCGCTTGGCAGATGTTTCGTGATAGCCATAGAGCATTAAAGAACGGTGGTGAGTTACGTATTATTGGTAATCGACAACTCGGATACCATATTAAACTTAAACGACTTTTTGGTAATGAAAAACTCATTGCCAGCAATGATAAATTTGTCACGCTTTCATCAATAAAATAATGGAGTTAATCAGATCATGAAAAATATATTCATTAACAATAAAATTAAAACATTAGCCGCAACAACTTTACTGCTTGTACTGACGGCTTGTGCCAACAAACCCACTTACGTGGTTATTGCTCCAGATTTAAGCATAAATAATAGTGCATCTAGCCAAAGTGCTTATCAAAATAAACAAGCGAGTTTAACGGTCACTGATTTGCGGAGTGCCCAGCATGTTGTGCAAGTATTAAGAAAAGATGAAGCGGCAGAGGTTTATTCTAGTCAGCAACCATTAAACCGTATTATTGAGGAAACGTTAGCCGCTGAATTTAAAAAGCAGGGCTTAGACATTAACGCTCAAGCGGGTAATGCAATTGAAATAATTATTGATAATGGCTTGAGCAGCGTGCAACAAGAAATGATGAAATATCAAGTTAACAATGAACTTGTGATCCGTGTAACGGTTAACAATGGTTCACAAACGTTGAGTAACACCTTTAAAGTTCGCGGAACCAGTGAAGGCCCATTGGGCGCAGATATTGCTGTATTAGAGCGTGACTTTAGTCAACAACTTACTCAGCTATTATCTCAAGTTATTAATAATATTGAAATTCAGCGCTTTATAAAATAATTTTTAACAGCCCCTTTAAAAGAAGAAATGATAATGAAAGGTTTATTTTTTTTACTTATATTTTTATCTGGCACTCTATCAGCGAATAATATCGCCATTGATCCCAATAACTTATTTCCAAAAGTGAAATTAGAAACGTCAAAAGGAGTCATCATTGTTGAATTAGACCGTATTCGTGCGCCATTAACTGTTGATAATTTTTTAATGTATGTGGTTAAAGGTGAATACAACAACACGATTTTTCATCGTATTGTCTCAGACTTTATTGTGCAAGGCGGTGGTTATGATGAAGACTTCAATTTTAAAAAAGTCACTGGAAATATTGTTAATGAATCAGGTAATGGTTTAAAAAATGAACGTGGCACGATTGCTATGGCAAAAGAAAATCGCCCACACACCGCAAATCGTCAATTCTTTTTTAATATGGCTAACAATAAAAGTTTAGATCCAGGCCGTCGCTGGGGATATACCGTATTTGGCGCTATTGTTGAAGGTCAGGCAGTTGTTGATGCTATGAATTTAGCTAAAACACACTATAGTGATGCGATGGGCTGGGACGATGTGCCCGTAGAACCTATTACCTTAATTAAAGCCACTTTATTACCAGAAGAATAAATTTATCCAATAAAATTTCAGCTAAAAATTATAGTCAGAAGGTAATATTTCTGACTATAACAATGTCATAATAAACATTCTTTTTTGTACGTTCTTACAATTAAATGAAAATTAAATTACCTACACCTTTGACAAACTGTTTTTAATCTACGATATATAAGGTAGTAAATAAACAATAACAACTATTTTCACCATTTCAATAAAGTGGTAGCTACTTTCCTACTCGAATGATTTAAATACGAAAGTGAACTGAGGATGCCATGATAATTGAGCCGTTTATCAACGAAAAAACACAACAAATAGCTTACTATATTAAAGCTGTGATTAACCAATCATTGCATTATACCGAACTCGACACATTCATCCTTGATACCATGGAGGAATGGACATTGCTCAAGGTAAATGATGAAACCCCAAGTAGTGCAAAAGAGCGCGTTTTTTGGCACTTAGTCCATGAGATGAGTTTACATGGAGCACAATCACTGAGTCATGACTTGTATTTTAAAAGTGAAATAACGACTTGTTTAGATTTCTTCACAGGTGCTGGCAGTTATCCTATTGACTGTATTGGCTGGCGTCCGTTACCTTAGGCTAACGTTAGTAAAATCCTCGACACTTGCTCACAGAACTCAAGAATAAACTTCTGTTTTCAATAACATTTTGATAGCCTATGCTTACTAAGATTTTTGTAGGCAATTGCATGACCACTCAACAAACATTCAAAGAAGCTATTCTCAATAAAAGAATGTTGATTTGTATCTTCACCGGATTCACTTCGGGCTTGCCGTTATTTATTTTATATCAACTGGTACCTGGTTGGTTAAGATCAGAAGGAGTAAGTCTAGTTGAGATAGGTTTATTCTCATTAATTGGCATTCCTTATGTTTGGAAGTTTATTTGGTCGCCATTGATGGACAGGTATTCTTTTCCAATGTTAGGTCGACGTCGAAGTTGGATGTTTGCTACGCAAATTTTATTACTCTTCTCTATCGCTGGTTTTGGTTTTATAGACCCGACTATTAATATTTGGTCTGTCGCTTATCTTGCCGCTGCTGTTGCTTTTTTTAGTGCAAGCCAAGATATTGTTCTCGATGCTTATCGCAGGGAGTTATTGCAAGAACACGAACTGGGTTTAGGTAATTCTATCCATGTACAGGCTTATCGTCTATCTGGCTTAGTGCCGGGCTCGTTAGCTTTTATATTGGCTGACCATATCAGCTGGCAATCAGTTTTTCTTATTGTTGCTGCGTTTATGCTCATCGGTATTTTACTAACCTTATGTATTAAAGAGAGTAAAAGCGAACATCTTGCTCCTAAAACATTACATGATGCTGTTGTATTGCCTTTTAGAGATTTTATTTCACGAAAAGGCTTTAAAAGTGCCTTACAAATTCTCATTTTTTTATTTTTATATAAATTAGGCGACAGTATGGCTACAGCCCTGCAAACGCCATTTTTTATAGACCTAGGCTTTACTAAAACAGAAATTGGGGTGGTTGCTAAAACAGCGTCGCTTATTGCGATGACTATTGGGCTTGCTGTTGGCGGCATCGTAATGATAAAGCTCAGTATAAATAAGGCATTATGGCTGTTTGGCTTTGTGCAAATCATCAGCATATTAGGCTTTGCCGCTTTAGCAGAAATAGGTCATAATACTTACGCTCTAGCTTTTGCGATGGGCTTTGAATACTTAGGTGTTGGTTTAGGTACCGCTGCATTTACTGCCTTTATAGCAAGAACAACCAACCCCGCTTTTGCTGCAACGCAATTTGCACTCTTTACGGCGCTAACCGCTTTGCCTCGAACCTTTGCCAATGCAACAACTGGCCTTATTGTAGAGCAAATAGGTTGGACATCATTCTACTTTCTTTGTACTTTCCTCGCGATCCCAGGAATGCTAATGTTATTTAAAGTTGCTCCTTGGAGCGAAAAGGTCCCTTTCGAAACAAAAAATAAAACCGAGGAATTAATATGATCAAACTGTTCTTTCTGCTCCCTATTATTATGTGCCTTTTTTGGTGGCGATATTTAGATGCTAAAGGCTTTAGTGTAAAAGAAGGTGTGAAAGGTTTTGCTTATATTATTGCTTTAAATACCGTACTCATTGGATTTTTAGTGGTAATGATATACGTTACTCACGGGTGACGGCTCCAATTATCCTGATACCAAATCCATCGTCCTGATACCAACTTAGTCAGCCTGATACCGCGCCTCCGTCATCCTGAACTTGTTTCAGGATCTCATCGTTAACAACACAAAAAACAGATACTGAAATAAATTCAGCATGACGGCAATGGGATAATCCTCAGTGATCCTGATACCACCTCCGTCATCCTGAACTTGTTTCAGGATCTCGTGGTTGACAACACAAAAACACAGATACTGAAATAAATTCAGCATGACGCAAAAGGGATAACTCGACACTGTTCGTCTTAACCCAGCCTGTTATTTTGATACCATCTCCTTCATCCTGATACCGCCTCCATCGTCATCCTGATACCGCCTCCATCGTCATCCTGATACCACACCCGTCATCCTGAACTTGTTTCAGGATCTCGTCGTTAACAACACAAAAAACAGATACTGAAATAAATTCAGCATGACGGCAAAGGGATAACTCGACACTGTTCGTCTTAACCCAGCCTGTTATTTTGATACCATCTCCTTCATCCTGATACTGCCTCCATCGTCATCCTGATACCACACCCGTCATCCTGAACTTGTTTCAGGATCTCGTCGTTGACAACACAAAAAACAGACACTGAAATTAAATCAGCATGACGGCAAAGGGATAACTCGACACTATTCGTCTTAACCCAGCCTGTTATTTTGATACCATCTCCTTTATCCTGATACTGCCTCCATCGTCATCCTGATACCGCCTCCATCGTCATCCTGATACCACACCCGTCATCCTGAACTTGTTTCAGGATCTCGTCGTTGACAACACAAAAAACAGATACTGAAATAAATTCAGCATGACGGCAAAGGGATAACTCGACACTATTCGTCTTAACCCAGCCTGTTATTTTGATACCATCTCCTTCATCCTGATACCGCCTCCATCGTCATCCTGATACCACACCCGTCATCCTGAACTTGTTTAAGGATCTCATCGTAAACAACACAAAAAAAAAGCTTACTCAAAAAATGAGTAAGCTTTTAGAATTCAATTTTTTTAAAGTAGTGTTTAAAAAACTGAACGAAATGATGATCGACCGCTTCGACGGGTTGAGCGTCGGTTTCTCATACGACTATGAAGTTCGCGACGTTTAGAATCTAGCCACTCTTCACGAGTCACTGTAACATCACCACTACGGCCTTCTTCTCGGCTACGATAAGCACAAAACTCTAAAAATGCTTCGATATCGTCTTTCAGTTCTTCGGCAACTAATTCAATCATGATGGCGTCGTCTAAAAAGCCTAATACAGGAATATGGTCAGGTACTAAATCTTCCGGATCACTAAAATAAGCCAATGCACTTAGCACATCACTGCGCTCTTCTGCTGGAATTTTCCATTCAGAGTCTTCTATCATCGCCACTAAAGTTTCTAGTTTTTTAATGCGTTCGCTGACAAATTCTGGAACACTTCCTTTAATATCTTGGCTAATACTCTTAGCGTTACTTAAAATAACTGCTTCACTAAGTTTTGCAGCTCCTGATTGTGCTTTACGCATTACATCACGGAAGTGGTCTAAGTCTGACTCTGTTAATTCAAATTTAACTTCAAACGCCATTATAATTCTCCTGTATTTGGCTTTTCTATTACTACACTTTGTTTAATATTTACTTTTTTGCATAATAATAAACATAGTACATTCAACCCTATTTTTCTTATTAGAGTAAATTTAGCAGATAGTTATACAAACAGCACGCAGTTAACTCAATTAATTTGTAAATATTTATAACTTTTCATTCACACTTTTATAAACATAATGCTATGATTTTGTTCTATTGTTTGTATTTATTCTGAAACTTTTATGCAAAATACCGAGTTAGTTAAAAAAAATAATGATATTGATATCATGTCATCAGTCTCTGAACAGCCTGATACCATAAGAAGTTTAGCAAATAACAATTGTGATAATTGTCATCAGCCACTCAATGGTCCTTTTTGTGGTCAGTGTGGTCAACAAGCAGAATCAACATTGAAATATTTTTGGGTGGTTATATTACACCTTCTTGATGATATTTTTAGTTTTGATTCTCGTGCCGCCCGAACTATATTGCCATTAGTTGCTCGTCCTGGTTTTTTAACTAATGAGTATATTGCGGGGAAACGCGTCCATTACGTGCCTCCACTGCGCTTGTACCTTTTTGTGAGTATTGTCTTTTTTATTACCTTAAAATTTTTTGTGCTCTCAGACATTAATACTCTTCCCACGGTAAGCGACAATCAGACATCAATCACTCAAATCAAAGATCAGCTTGTTTTACTTGAAAAAAACAAGCTTAAAGCCATTGATACTTCACCGGACAATACCGTTGATTTGTCAGAAACAACAAAAAGCATCGCAAAATTTGAAACCTATTTAACCGATATTAATAAAGATTACAGCATTGAAAAAAACAAACTGTTAATCGATATGACTAAAAAGCTAGTCGATTTAGAGTTAATAAAATTTAAAGATGGACAAACGCTGAGCGGGAATAAGAAAGAACGTTATGATTTATTAACCTCAAATATTGCAAAATTTAAAAATGGTGAGGAGCTAGATAAGGTAGATAAAACTTCTACGACCATAGGCAACAATGCCGATGGTACCTTGTCTTTTGATTTTTTGAGTGACGAGAATAATAAAAACCTTAATGTGTTCACAAAGTCTTTGATCAAGAAAGCAGAAAATGCCTTCCGCTCTGATGCTGCGCCATTAGTGCAAGAAGTTATTGGAAAATTACCGCAGTTAATGTTTGTTTTACTACCTCTTTTTGCTGTTTTATTAAAAATAATGTTTATATTTTCCAAACGTCTTTATATGGAGCATTTAACGGTTGCCCTGCACAGCCATAGTTTTATTTTCTTTACTATATTGTTGGTAGAGTTACTAGATGTGTTTGCTGGCTATAGTAAAACAGTCCTCCCTTTACTTACTGGCTCGATTGAATTTGCCAGTAAAGCCTTATTAATTTGGATCCCCATATATTTATTTATCATGCAAAAGCGCGTCTATAAACAGGGTTATTTTTTGACCTTTATCAAATATTCGTTTATAGGCACCGCCTATATGATACTTATTGGCTTCACAGGTGTAATTGCCTTCGTTTGGGGCTTAACAGATATTTAACTGACAGTTTCAGCATAACTGCCCTAAGACAAGCCCGTTATGCTGATCTGGATTCCGTCAACCAGATACCGTATCCGTCATCCTGATACTACCGCCTCCGTCATCCTGAACTTGTATCAGGATCTCGTCGTTGACAACATAAAAGCAGATACTGAAATAAATTCAGCATGACGCCTATGGGATAATTAGACACGGTTCGTCTAAACCTAAGTGTTATTTTGATACCACCTCCATCGTCCTGATACCACCTCCATCATCCTGATACCACCCCCGTCATCCTGAACTTGTTTCAGGATCTCGTCGTTAACAACATAAAAGCAGATACTGAAATAAATTCAGCATGACGACAAAGTGATAATTAGACACGGTTCGTCTGAATCTAAGCTGTTATTTTGATACCACCTCCATCGTCCTGATACCACCCCCGTCATCCTGAACTTGTTTCAGGATCTCGTCGTTAACAACACAAAAAGCAGATACTGAAATAAATTCAGCATGACGACAAAGTGATAATTAGACACGGTTCGTCTGAATCTAAGCTGTTATTTTGATACCACCTCCGTCGTCCTGATACCGCCTCTATCGTCATCCTGAACTTGTTTCAGGATCTCGTCTTTGACAACATAAAAGCAGATACTGAAATAAATTCAGCATGACGACAAAGTGATAATTAGACACGGTTCGTCTGAATCTAAGCTGTTATTTTGATACCATCTCCATCGTCCTGATACCGCCTCTATCGTCATCCTGAACTTGTTTCAGGATCTCGTCGTTGACAACACAAAAAGCAGATACTGAAATAAATTCAGCATGACTGCAAAGGGATAACTAGACACGGTTCGTCTGAATCTAAGCTGTTCTTTTGATATTGGCGTCATCATCCTGATGCCACCTCCGTCAACCTGATATCACCATCGTCATCCTGATGCCAACTCCGTCAACCTGATATCACCATCGTCATCCTGATACCAACTCCGGCAACCTGATATCACCATCGTCATCCTGAACTTGTTTCAGGATCTCGTCGTTAACAACACAAAAACAGATACTGAAATAAATTCAGCATGACGATAAAGGGATAAGACTCAGTCATTTTGATACCACCTTCGTTCTTTCTAAACAGAAAAGCCGGATAAGTGATTAACTTATCCGGCTTTTATAAATTTAATGAACGCTTCTAAAAGCGCTCTTGGTAAAGGTTACTCAGCTAAAGGACGCATATGAGGGAACAAAATAACATCTTTGATCGTTGGTGAGTCAGTAAACAACATCACTAAACGGTCAATGCCAATACCTTCACCAGCAGTTGGTGGTAAACCATATTCAAGCGCTTGAATATAGTCTTCATCATAATGCATCGCTTCATCGTCACCAGCATCTTTACCTTCAACTTGGTTGCGGAAACGTGCTGCTTGGTCTTCTGCGTCGTTAAGCTCAGAGAAGCCATTAGCTAATTCACGGCCACCAACGAAGAATTCAAAACGGTCAGTAATAAATGGATTGTCATCATTACGACGAGCTAATGGTGAAACTTCCCAAGGGTATTCTGTAATGAAAGTAGGTTGATCAAGCATATGCTCAGCAACTTCTTCAAATATTTCACAAATGTATTTACCTGGGCCCCATACTTTTGATGCTTCAGTTTCTTTAACACCAACAGTTTTGGCCATAGCTTTAAGTGCGTCGAAGTTTGCTTCTGGGTTACGTAAAATGTTTTCGTCTAGGTCGTTACCGTATAATAAAATAGCATCAACCATAGATAAGCGCGTAAACGATTTTCCAAAGTCATAAAATTTCTCTTCCACGACTTCGCCATCACTATTTTTAACGGTGTTACGAATAACAGAGCTACCTAGTACGTTTTCAGCAAGAGTACGTAACATATCTTCAGTGATATTCATTAAATCAATGTAATCGGCATAAGCTTGATAGAATTCAATCATAGTGAATTCTGGGTTATGACGTGAAGATAAGCCTTCGTTACGGAAGTTACGGTTAATTTCGAATACTTTTTCAAAACCACCAACGACTAAGCGCTTCAAATAAAGCTCAGGGGCAATACGCATATACATTTGAATGTCTAAGGCATTATGAAAAGTTTCGAAAGGTTTAGCCGTTGCGCCACCGGGAATAGTTTGTAGCATTGGCGTTTCAACTTCCATGAAACCACGAACAGTTAAAAACTGACGAATACCTTCAACAATTTTTGAACGAATAAGGAAAGTATTACGCGTTTCTTCATTGATGATTAAATCAACATAGCGTTGACGATACTTAGTTTCAACATCAGATAAACCGTGGAATTTTTCAGGTAATGGACGCAATGACTTAGTGAGTAGTTGATATTCGTCCATATTGACATATAAATCACCTTTACCAGACATATGCATAGTGCCGGTAACACCGATAATATCGCCGATATCTAAAGTGCCCCAACGCTCTTTAATATCTTTTTGCACTGTTTTATGTGCATAAGCTTGGATACGACCAGACATATCTTGTAGTACCAAAAATGGCCCACGCTTAGCCATAACTCGACCAGCAATACTATAGGTTGCTGTTTCAGCTTCAAGTGTTTCTTTATCTTTCTCACCATGCTCAGCTTGTAAATCAGCAGCGTAGTGTTTTCGGTCAAACTTGTTTGGGTGGCCATTAGCCGGACAGTTTTCACGAATTTTCGCTAATTTACCGCGACGTTCGGCGATTAATTTGTTTTCATCTTGCTGATTTACTTGTGCTTGGTCGGTCATTTTTTTTCTCGTTAACTTTTTAAGTTTTGATTGTCGAACCTTGCCACGCAAGGCTCTTCTACTTTATAAACCAGATTTTAGGCTGGCTTCTAAAAATTTGTCTAAATCGCCATCTAAAACTGCTTGGGTATTTCGATTTTCAACACCGGTGCGTAAATCTTTAATTCGGCTGTCGTCTAAAACGTATGAGCGTATTTGACTACCCCAGCCAATATCAGATTTACCATCTTCTAATTCTTGCTTACCTTCATTTTTCTTTTGCATTTCCATTTCAAAGAGCTTAGCTTTTAACAACTTCATCGCCGTTGCACGGTTCTTATGTTGAGAGCGGTCAGCTTGACAAGCGACAACAGCGCCCGTTGGAACATGAGTAATACGAATAGCTGAATCAGTTTTATTAACATGTTGACCACCCGCGCCCGAAGCACGAAAGGTATCAATACGTAAGTCAGCAGGGTTAATATCGATTTCAATATTATCGTCAATCTCAGGATAAATAAATGCCGAAGCAAATGAGGTATGACGACGACCACTGGAATCAAATGGTGATTTTCTTACTAAGCGATGAACACCTGTTTCGGTACGTAACCAGCCATAAGCGTATTCACCGGTATACTTAATCGTACAGCCTTTAATACCTGCAACATCACCGTCAGTCACTTCAATCGCTTCTGTTTTATAACCGTGTGCTTCACCCCAACGTAAATACATACGCATTAACATTTCAGCCCAGTCTTGTGCTTCAGTGCCACCAGAACCCGATTGAATATCTAAATAACAGCTATTTTCGTCATGTTCACCAGAAAACATCCGGCGAAATTCTAATTTTTCTAAACTTTTTTCTAGCGCTTGAATTTCATCGCTCGCATCGTTAAAAGTTTCTTCGTCGTCTTCTTCTAGAGCAAGTTCAACTAAACCTTCAACGTCTTCACAGCCTCGATCCATTTCATCAATGGTTTCAACGATGGCTTCAAGAGAAGACCGCTCTTTACCGAGTGCTTGTGCTCGTTCAGGATCATTCCAAACTTCAGGTGACTCTAATTCACGCACCACTTCAACCAAACGTTCTGATCTTTGGTCGTAGTCAAAGATACCCCCGAAGCATATCTGTACGCTCACGGATGTCTTTAATCTTGTTTAATACCGGGTTAGCTTCAATCATAGTTTATAATTTTACATCGCAAATTTGGCGTCAAGATGCACGCCCGAAAGAATAAAATAAAATAGTCGCGCATTATAGCGTAATTTCATCGCTAAATAAACGATTTAACTGACTAAACTGGCTGAAAATAAAGCAATGAATCGCCAGGCTTTTATTCAAGGTATTCCACAATAAATTGCACACTTTGCTTACCACGAAATTCATTAATATCGAGACGGTAAGCAAGGTGGACTTGTTGAGTTTGATGGTCAGGCCAACGGCTTAAGTCAACATTAAAAGCGATAGCATCAAAAACTTGCCCCGCTTTTTCAACAACCAGTTTCAGATGTTTCTGGCCGACAATACGTTGCTGAACCAGCTTAAATTTATCGTCAAATAAAGGTTCGATAAAGTTTTGTCCCCAAGGGCCAGAATCACGTAATAGCTGAGCAAAAGATAAAGTCATTTCATTGGTGGGTAGTTCGCCATCGGAGGCAAGCGTACCTTTGAGATCGTCACTGCTTAACCAAAGCTCGGCATATTGATTTAATAAGCGCTGAAATTCTTCAAAGTTTTCCTCTGCTATTGATAAGCCTGCCGCCATGGCGTGGCCACCAAATTTAATAATAATATTTGGATGCTGCGTGTCAATATGTTCCAGTAAATCTCTAATATGTAAACCAGGAATAGAGCGTGCTGAACCTTTAATTTCGCTATTTTTTTCTGTTTTCTCAAGAGAAAGATCATCACTCGTGCCAGCAAAAACAATACTAGGTCGGTGATACTTTTCTTTTAAACGACCAGCCACAATACCGATAACCCCTTGATGCCAATCTTTTTGAAACAAAGAAATCGCGTGCGGTAAGTTATCATCAGAGAAATTTAAGCTTTTCAATACTTGTTCTGCTTCTTGCTGCATGCCCTGCTCGATTTCTCGGCGCGACTTATTCAAATCATCAAGATCAGCAGCCATGACTCGAGCAGAAGCAAGGTCTTTAGCAAGCAAACAATTAATACCGTACGACATATCGTCTAAACGCCCTGCGGCATTTATTCTTGGACCCAAAGCGAAACCAAAATCACTGGCAACTATCTTTTTCTGATCTTTACCGGCTATTTCGAGCAACGCTTGAATGCCTGGGCGCGTAACCCCCGCACGAATTCTTTTTAAGCCTTGTTCAACCAAAATTCGATTATTGTTATCAAGAGAAACAACATCGGCTACTGTCCCTAATGCCACTAAGTCAAGGAGTTGAGCAATATTAGGCTCTGCTATATTTTTGTCAACAAACCAGTTTTTCTCACGTAAATATTTACGCATTGCCATCATAAAATAAAAAGCAACACCAACACCCGCCAGCGCTTTACTGGCGAAGTCACAGCCAACTTGGTTAGGATTAATAATAGCGTCGGCATCAGGTAGTGTCATGCCCGGTAAGTGGTGGTCGGTAACAATAACACCTAATCCTAATGACTTGGCTTTAGCGACGCCGGCAACACAACTAATACCATTATCAACGGTTATTAATAGCTGTGCGCCTTGCTGAGCAGCTATTTCGACAATTTCAGGTGTTAAACCATAACCATATATAAATCGATTAGGTACTAGGAATTGATAATTATCACAGCCAAACAAACGTAAAGCTTCCATCATTAATGCGGTGCTGGTCGCACCATCGGCATCAAAATCACCAATAATGGCAATGTTTTTATTCGCGACTAGGCCTTCATATAAAACCTCACAGCCTTGATTAATCCCTTTCAAACTTTCAATGGCGCAAAGTTGGCTGACATTAAGCTCGAGTTCAATTGCCTTATCAATACCGCGGCTGGCATATATTTGCTTAATAAGTGGATGAAGATGATTGGGAAGATGGTTATCTTCAACTTTGACACGGCGTACTATTTGCTTTTGCATAAGGAGAGTTTCTGATGATTAATTTAATGAGGTTAAGAGAGCAAAATGGCAGGCTATTAGGCCTGCCATTTAGGTTAAATCAATAACAAACGATTATAATTTATCCTGCCGTTTTCATCTGTTCAATTATAGCAACAAGCGCATCGGGTTCTTGATAGCCAGGTAGCATCATACCGTTTTCTAAAATAACAGCCGGTGTACCACTAACCCCAACTTGACGACCAAAATCAAACTCCTCTTCAATGGGCTTATCACATATACGTTGTGCAACATTTGAACCCATTTTAGCTTTTGTTAACGCATCTGCTGGATTTTCGTGACACCAAATAGAACGTAAATCTTTAAAGCCTTGAGAATATTGACCAGAACGGTCTTTCACACCTGAACGAGGGTAAGCTAAATAACGTACTGTGATACCTTTATCATTATATTCATCCATTTGTTCATGCATCTTGCGACAGTAGCCACAAGTGATGTCGGTGAATACGGTAACAACATGCTTTTCATTTTTTGCTGGATAGACAATCATCGCATCAGCAAACTTGTCCATACCATCAAGTCGAACTTGCGCTAAACTTGTTTCTGAATAATTGACAACCTTGCCGCCTAAACCATAAAGTTTACCTTGAATGAAAAATTGACCATCGGCACTCGCATAGAATAAACCTTGGTTAGTGATAAGTTCAACTAAACCAGGCATAGCCGATGGTTTAACGGTATCAATTTCTAGGCCTAGCATTAAACTAAGCTTTGCTTTTAATTGAACCGCATCGAATTCGATAGAATTATTGATGGTAGACGTGGTGGCTGAGACGCTATTTGCAACAACAGTCGGCTGCTCTACAGCAAACACTAGACCAGCAACACCAATACAAACCGCCGCAAGGGCAAGGGAAATTTTCTTAAACATTAATGACTTCCTAAAAGTAGAACTAACAATCGGTAATCTCAATGATTACACAAGATTAATTGAGCTATATAACATGACCGTTTCTTTGTCGCTAAAATTACAGGGAATTGAAATAAAATGCAATAAACCTAGTCATATCACTCGATTAATAAGTGTAAACAACGACTTTATAACGATATATATATTTTACTGCCTTGATATAAACTATCTGTTAAACTCTCGCAAAAATAGTGACCCTAATGTTAATCGGTCAATATCTTACTTCTAAGCTCAAAAAAGATGCTAAAGGCTACCTCATGAAAATTGGTTTATTTTACGGTTCTACCACTTGTTATACTGAAATGGCGGCGGAGAAAATTCAACAATATTTTGCCGACAAAGCAAAGTTCAAGACAGAGTTCGACGTTGAATTGTTTAATATCAAAGAGACACCGCTAAGTAAGATTGACGATTTCGACCTGGTTATTATGGGTATTTCTACTTGGGATTATGGTCAAATCCAAGAAGATTGGGAAGGCCACTGGGATGATATCGCGACTTTAGATTTATCAGGAAAAATTATCGCCCTTTATGGCATGGGTGACCAAATTGGTTATACCGAGTGGTTTCAAGATGCGCTGGGCATGTTGCATGAACAAGTCATCGCTCAAGATGGTTTTGTGATTGGTTTTTGGCCCAACCTAGGTTATGAGTTTGAAGCCTCTAAAGCGCTCACCGAAGATAATAGTCAATTTGTCGGTTTGGCATTAGATGAAGACAATCAATACGAACAAAGTGATGAACGTATTGCGCTGTGGTGTCAACAAATACAAAGAGAAATAGCTGAGATTATTGAAAGTGAATAAAAACTAAAAATAAATAGCTTTAGCTTTAGCTAAATAGCCTGTTTCGCTTTATAATTCACGGCAATATTATCCTGACCGAAATTATACTTTATGTTTGAGCAATTTGACCTAGATTCAGCACTACTAGGCGGCATTACAAATGCTGGTTATAAAAAACCAACATCTATTCAAGAGTTGGTTTTACCTGTC
Organism: Colwellia sp. PAMC 20917; assembly: GCF_001767295.1. Classification (GTDB taxonomy): domain Bacteria; phylum Pseudomonadota; class Gammaproteobacteria; order Enterobacterales; family Alteromonadaceae; genus Colwellia_A. The sequence goes on along the minus strand of NZ_CP014944.1, from coordinate 3,385,152 downwards.
GCCATGACAGGTAAAGATGTTTTAGCTTCAGCGCCAACGGGCACAGGTAAAACAGCTGCTTTTATATTACCTATCGCTCAACATTTGCTAGATTACCCGCGTAAAAGCCCAGGTTTTCCTCGGGTACTTATTTTGTCGCCAACGCGCGAGCTTGCTATTCAAACCAGTGAGCAATGTACACAATTAACTGAATTAACTGATATTAAAACTGGGCTGATCACTGGCGGTGTTAGTTATGACAGCCATAAAGATGTCTTAACTAAGAACACCGATATTCTAGTTGCTACGCCAGGTCGTCTACTTGAATATCTTGAATCAGAACAATTTGAAGCCCGCGACATTGAAATTCTTGTACTTGATGAAGCTGACCGTATGCTTGATATGGGTTTCTCTGATGCGATTAACCGTATTGTTGGTGAAGCTCGCTGGCGCAAGCAAACCATGCTTTTCTCAGCAACCCTCGAAGGTGCAGGTGTTTTACGTTTTTCAAAAGAAGTACTTAACGAGCCAGTATTTTTAGAGTCTCACCCATCACGAAAAGAAAAAGCAAAAATTCATCAATGGCTTCACTTAGCAGATGATAAAGAACATAAATTTAAATTATTAATCAACTTGTTAAAACAAGAAGGCTTTGAACGCACGGTTGTTTTTGCCAACAAACGTGAAACGGTCCAGCATTTGTCAGGAAAACTCTACGCTGAAGAAATCCCCTGTGCTTGGCTTGAAGGTAAAATGCCACAAGACAAACGTAATCATGCCATTAACCGTTTACGCTCAGGTATGGTAAAAGTATTGGTTGCTACTGATGTTGCTGCTCGTGGTTTAGATATTGATGACATTACTCATGTTATTAACTTTGATATGCCACGCAAAGCAGATATTTATTTACATCGTATTGGCCGTACGGGTAGAGCGGGTAATAAAGGTACGGCTATCTCTTTAGTTGAAGCACACGATATGCCTGTCATTGCTAAGATTGAACGTTACATGGACGAGCGTTTGTCACGTCGAAATATTGAAGGCTTAAAACCACAATATAAAGAGTCTAAAGTTGCCTTGAAAAAACCTAAAATAAAAATTAGTAAATCACAGAAAAAAGCTAAGGCGAAAAAACAAGCAAAACGTGCAAACAAAAAGAAATAAAGGTAGAGTAGAAATATAGGAGGGTTTTCTAGTTTTGAAAGCCCTGATTATTATAATAATTTGTTAAGTAGGTAAATTAAGTTCTCCTTGATAATAAAAAAACCGTTTACTATTTCGCTAGGATGCACGGCATGTTCGAATAAATATATCGATGTTTGCGTGAATTGAATGAAGACAAAATATTTATTATGACTAAAATACAATATAATAATGAAATAGAAGTGCAGGCCAAATATTGGCTATCTCGCATTGAACAAGGATTATCACAACAAGAGCGACAAGCTTTTGTTGCTTGGGTGAATCAAGAAAACAATCATCACTTAGCACTTCATAAATACTCACCTTCGACCAAAATTTCTAAGTTACTTGCCGAGTTTAATGGTTTATTCCCTTTAGAAAAAAAACACTCTCCTCACTCTAAAAAATTATTCATGCAATTATCACTGGCTGCCAGTGTTATTTTCTTTGGTATGATCACCAGTGAGTTTTTTTTAAATAAACCTATATTTTCGTTTTTTCAATTAACGTCATCTGAAGTTATTTACGATCAGTTTTCAACAAAGATAGGCGAACATAAAAAAGTTACCTTACCCGATGGTTCAAATGTCGAGTTAAATACTGATAGTTTACTCACTATTAGCTTCAGTGAAGGGCATCGTCAATTAAATTTGATCAAAGGAGAAGCCTCTTTTGAAGTCGCAAAAGATAAATCACGCCCCTTTAGTGTCACGTCTGGGCAACAATCATTTACCGCTTTAGGCACCATTTTCAATGTACAAAAAAGCGATAATAATCAATTAGAGTTAATTGTTACCGAAGGGCGAGTATTAATCGCTGATTCGAATGAAACATTACCGGCATTAACTGAAAAAATAGCCAGCACGGTTCAATTTCCGCAAAAAGATAACATTATAGTTGCAGGTGAAAAATCGACTATAATCAACAAAATTCAATCACCGACAAATAAAATTTCATCACTCACTTTATCTCAGGAACTTTCCTGGAAAAAAGGCATACTTATTTTTGATGGTGAATCACTGGTCACTGCACTTGATGAAATTAGTCGCTATACCGATGTTAAATTTACTATCAAAGATAAAGCGCTTGCCCAAATGAAAGTGTCCGGTTATTTTAAGTCAGACGATGTTGGTACTTTATTAGATTCAATTAGCTATAATTTCGACCTAAAATATACCAAGACAAGTCACAATACTGTAGTTATCACCAAAGCAACTGACGCCATAATTTAATGGTCAACGCCTCAAGTAGGCTATAGATAAATACAGTGAATAAAAATTATAAATAGAAGGTGAGCTTTCTGTATTCAACGATCACAATTAAAGCACTAGTTGACACCTTGCTAAACTATTTATTTAAAGAAAGAAAAAAACAGCCACTTAGTGCCGTTTTAACAAAAAAAGTGATACATTTTTTTTGTTCATTCTTTATTATTCTTCCATTATCTTTTAGTTTAACCACTCAAGCTAAAGTACAAGCTATTGCACCCAATATAACGCACTTTACTGTCGCCGCTCAATCCGTTGATCAAGCATTAATTAAACTTGCCCAGCAGGCCGATCAGACCATTATATTTTCTTATGATTTAACCCGACGTTTTAACAGTAATGCCATAGAGGGTTATTACTCAGTTTCTTTGGCTTTGAGGAAGCTCCTTAAAAATACGGGTCTTCATGCAGAAGTAAATAATAAAGGCCAATGGTCGATAAAGCAGAAAAATAACGTTACCGTGCAGAGCAAATCTAAACAAGAAAGTAAGACCACAGAAAAAGTCAAAGCCATTGAAAAAATAGTTATTGTAGGTAGTCATATTAATGGCAGAACCGTAAAAGAGTTACCTGTTCCTGTTGATATTATATCTGCTGACACTCTGCGTAATAGTGGCCAGACTAACCTTGGTCAAATATTGCAGGCACTAGTACCTTCTTTTAATTTTTCTCGTTCAGCAATAAGTGATGGCAGTGACGTATTACAGCCAGCAACGTTGCGTGGTTTAGGGCCAGATCAGACACTGATTTTATTAAATGGCAAGCGTCGTCATCAAGCGAGTTTAATTCATATTAATAGCTCTGTTGGGCGAGGTACAGCCGGAACAGATATGAATGCCATTCCAGTAGGAGCGATTAAACGTATTGAAATTTTACGTGATGGTGCAGCCGCACAATATGGTTCGGATGCCATAGCGGGTGTTATTAATATTGTGTTAAACGATAGTAGTGAGCAAACAACCTTAATAACATCAGCTGGTGCTTATCAGCAAGGCGATGGTCAAGATTATCAGCTATCTTATACGCAAGGCTTACCGTTGGGTGATGATGGTTTTATCAATGCCACATTAAGTTTAGTCGACCATCAAAGTACCAACCGCTCAGGTTTACATGGTGCCTGCCAATTTGGCCAGTGCACTCAATTGGACAATGGTCATTGGCAAACCGATGATCCTAGGGAGTTAACAGCTAACCGGGCAACATTTCGTATTGGCGACCCTTCGTATCAACAACTTTCTTTTGCCGCAAACAGTACATTTGAACTGAATCACGGGCAACTTTATGGCTTTTTAACCTATTCACATCGAGAAAATCAATCTGCCGCTTTTTTTCGTCACAGCGCGAATAGTAATGAAAACCCATTATTAAACGATGGGCAAGCCGCTATTCCTCAAGGTTATTTACCCAAAATAGATTCAGATATAAAAGATATGTCATACAATCTTGGCTATAAAGCGGCTTTCGATAATGACAGCGCCATTGATATTTCATATACCTATGGCAAGAACCAAATAGACTATACGACTAAAGATTCACTTAATGCTTCTTACGCTAACTATCTATCACAAACCAGTGACTTAACAGTAGATGAATTACGTGATCAATTACCAAAGTCTGCTTTTGCTTACGGGCTATCTTTGTCACTTGAGACAGTGAATTTACTCTTCAGCCAAGACTATGAAAATTATTCACTCGCGTTAGGCACAGAATTTCGCCAAGAAATATACAAAATAATACCAGGTAACCCCTACAGCTTTCAGGATTATGATACTGACAATAATCAAGCATTGTTTGACCAAGATGCCGCCGGTGGTATTCAAGGTTTTCCAGGAGTTGCACCTGAACTTGCGGTTAACGAGAGCCGAGATGTTGTTTCAATTTTTGCGGAGTCTGTGACCCAAATCAATGACTTTATCGAGCTCAGTGCGGCCATTCGCTATGATGATTATGATATATTTGGTAACAGTACCAACACAAAAGTTGCGGTGCATTGGCAAGCACACCAGCAACTTATTTTACGTGGTGCCTATAGCACAGGTTTTCGTGCACCTTCTATGCAGCAAATGTATTTCAATAATATCAGTACACAGTTTATTGTTGACGAAAGTGGCTCTCTGTTGAGTGAAGAAGTGGAAACCTTCAGAAATGACAGTACTTTGACCACTCGACTCGGGGTGCCTTCTTTAAAAGAAGAAGAATCTGATAACCTCAGTGTTGGCTTTATCTACAGCCCTACTGATAATATAGATATAAGTGTTGATTTTTATCAGATTGATATTGATAACCGTATTGTCATTAGTAGTAAATTGGGCATGGGAATATCACCTCTACTCGATCAAGCTTTTACTGAGGAGTCTGCTACCAAAGGACAGTTTTTCTTAAATGGCGCTGATACCGCAACTCAAGGGACAGATATTGTTGCTACTTGGCAGACTCAAGCTTTTGCTGGAGATATTAACTTCACCTTGGCGGCAAACTTTACCAATACTGAGGTAACCAAGTTATTTACACCTCAACACAGCACACTGCATACCATTAGCGTTGAAGAAATTTTTTCACAACAAGATATTTCTATCATTGAAGAATGGCAACCACGCAATAAAATAAGTCTAAACACCCTCTATAAAAACCAGCACTGGACCATCAATATATTATTCAATCACTATGGTAAATATACGATAACCGATGGTGGTAAACAAACTTATGGCGAAGAGCTATTAACTGATATTAGCGTTAGCCATCAAATGACAAAAAATCTTGCGGTCACTGTGGGTAGTCATAATTTTTTTGATGTTATGCCTGACAAAAATCGTATAGGAAACTCTCGAGGAGGCACGATTGAAGATCAACAAGGTAATATCATTGTTGATAGCACGGGTGTATTTAAATATTCACGCCGTTCAGCTCCTTTCGGTTTTAACGGCGCTTATTTTTATGCAAGTCTGCAGTATAATTTTTAAGGGTATGCTGTTAACACTTAATAATAGGTAACCGCTTTAATTTCACGTTTGGGTGAAGAAGCTAAATAAATATTATAAACATCTTCAAAGTCTAAACTTAACTCTGTGGTATAGCTGTCGCCAACAGGATAGCTTTTAATCACTTTAGCTGCGCGGATAACACCTTGAACTGACGCTGAAACTTCATTTTTACCCATTATCAGTTGTGACATGGTCATTTCACCATTTATTTTTTGCCCATAAACTTGTTCTGCAAGTTCGGCATAAGCGGCAAGCTTTGAGGCATTAATCGCCATCAACATCCGCTGAGTTTCATGTTGTGAGTTTTGCAAACTTATCGGCGCTTGACCAATAGCATGTAACACTGGGAAGGTTTCAGGCTTAACACTTTGCCATTGTACGTGTTTGTCATAAACACTAGAACAACTGGCGAGTAACAAAGCCAAACTACCAGCGGTTAATATATTAAGAATAATTTTTTTCATCATAAATACCAAAAGTTAGCCCTACATCAATGTAAAAAACTAATTAACAATTTTAATTGAACGTTCGTCTTCTGCTAACATAACGCTGTTTCGAATGATTAATCCATCTTTTATCCGAACACTTTCATCTTGATTAATCTGTTCACCTATCACCCAGCTTGGAATAAAAGATTGTGCCGTGGCAACAACAACACGTGATTGCATACCAATCATCCGAGCATTAATCATCACACCATTTTCTTGTTCCATCATGGTACCAGTTACAACATAGTCAATAATCTGCCGCTCCGGTAGCTCTTTCCAGTCGCGACTAAAAACATAATCGCCTTGAGCAGTAACACGAATATGCCCCGTCGTTTTAAAATCAATAACAACTAAACCATGGCGCTGTAATTCATGAACAAAGTTCTCTGATATCTGATTACCCAGCCAATTAGTTGACTCAAGGTTTTCTAATTCGACAAAAGAAGCTACCGCGATAGGTGTTTTAGGGTTTACAAAAGAGCTGCTTTCAAGCATCTGATAAGTAAGCCCTTTAACCACATCTGCTATCGCATGCCTAGGGAGATTGAAACTGTCAATTTCACCTCGTACTTCTTGTTTTGATTTATAAAAATTATCTTCATCACTCATCATATTCATTGATGAACACGACATCAACGTTGGAATAAATAATGGAATAAGCCACTTTTTCATTGAGCTCCCCTTGATCGCTCTGAAAGCGAATAATCAGTTTTGCAGTAATATCGATAAACGACATCAAATAGTTTCTAAAATAAATAAAGCACAAATCGCGCCAATCTATAAAGTTACCAGGGCATTAAAATAAGTGGGCATAGAAACTGCATATTCGACAGTAGATATTAAACCCTTTTTACTGACGGACTTCATATGCGCTTATTTATATCAGCTCTACTTTTATTTTTTATCACTCATTCTGCTGATGCCCAGTGGTATGAAGCTCAGGGAAAGTCAGTAATAATGCAGGGCAATGCCGAACGAGCAAAAACATTAGCCATAGAGAACGCATTAAAAAAAGCCTTACTGGTTGCCGGTGCTTCAGTATCGAGTGTGCAAAAAACGGTTAACGGATTATTGACACAAAATGAAATTAATATTCGCGCCAGCGGTACTGTTAATTCTTTTGAGCTGGTTGATGAAAATTATGAGGGCAATTTGGTCACCGTAACCATTCGTGCTGACATCTTCCCACAAAGTAAACAGTGCTTCTCTTCTGATTATCGAAAGTCTTTATTAATTACCCGTAGTAACTTAATGCATAGAGAGCAAGCGAGTATCGGTAAGGTTTATGCGCTTGATAATAAATTGATGGCTAAGCTTGCTTATAAAATTAACAACCAAGGTATTTATCTAGACACCAGATTGTTGTTAAAAGAGAAGTCTCAGTTCTCAAGATTAAATAACAGTTTGCAAGTTGAAGCAATAAAAAGTCTTACCATGTCGTTAGCTAATATCAGCGATACTCAGTATGTCATGTATTCTGAAATTAATGACATTAGCTTTGCACAGGGCTCAACCAATGGTTGGCAGTTTTGGCAGGAAGATGTTTTTAACCGTCAGTTTAGTGTCAGCCTATATATTTACAACGGTAGTAATGGTGAATCTGTCTTCACTAAGCAGTACCGTAGCTCTGCCCCATGGGAATTTGGCAAACGTCAGCAAGTTGATGTTCATAGCGAAGTATTCTGGCAAAGCCAATACGGAATGGCTATTGAAAAAGTGTTAGGCGATATGATCATTGATATCGACGAAAATATGATGTGTCAACCGACTCGAGGCAAGATAGTACAAATAGCCGGTAATTCGTTAACGATTAATTTAGGCAAAAGGCATGGCGTAAAAGTTGGTGATGAGTTTTCTCTATTACACTTAAATAATATCATTACTGACGCAGGAAAAACCTATGCCGGTTTTAACGTTAGCCCTTACACAGTAAAAATAACGCAGGTGTCTCAGCAAAGTGCACAGGCAATGACTACTGATGGGCAATTACTGGGTAACATCCAATTAAATGATTTAGCGGTCCGTTACTAACTTCATCGCTATATCGATAGTTAACGTTAACAGCAGACTGTTAACGTTAACATTGCCACTGTTTTTCGCCTTACTCGTTTGACACAGTAATACGTTTGATCAATAAAGCTGAAAGCCCTGCAAACAAAGCGGAAATAATTAAACAGGTAATTAAGTTAGTAAATTGATAAATAACACCTGACATCACGGTACCTAATAACCTTCCCAGGGCATTAGCCATATAATAAAAGCCAACGTCCATAGAAACGCCATCTTCTTTCGCCATGGCTACGATCACATAGCTATGCAGCGCCGAATTAATAGCAAAAACAGCCCCAAAAATAAATAAACCAGCGATAATGATGATTTCAGTACTGATGTTGAGCTTGGTCGCATAAAACATCAACAGTGCTAACAACAAGGTGACACTGGATAAAATCATACCCCAAGTAAATAACAGATGACCGTTGATATTATGTTGGTTATTTTTAATAAAAAATTTAGGTGTTGAGCCTTGAACAATACCATATGCGATAATCCATAAAGCCATGAATATCCCAACATTAGTATGTTGCCAACCTAAATTACTGACCAAATATATCGGTAATCCAACAACAAACCAAATATCTCTAGCGGCAAATAAAAATAAGCGAGCGCCCGCCAAGTAATTTAATGATGGGTGATTTGAGAATATCTCTTTAAATTTAACTTTGTGCTTTGCCTTACCTAAATCACCCTGTAATAATAATAGACTAAGCACAAAAACAATCGCCAACACACTCGCCATTATTAGCATGGCAGCTGAAAATCCCACGGTACTTAGTAACCAGGCACCTAGGAAAAAACCTATGCCCTTTAAGGCGTTTTTTGATCCCGTCAGATAAGCAACCCAACGGAAAAGAACAGCGTGATCTTGGTTGTTATTGGTCGTTGGTACCAGCGTTTTAATACTACTTTTAGCACTCATCTTATTAAGATCTTTGGCTATACCCGACAGCGCTTGTGCCAACACAACCCAGATAACGGTTAAATATTGTTCAGGAACTGTCAGCATTAATAATGCGAACACTTGGCTGAACAGACCAATATTCATGGTTTTATTCAAACCAATTTTTGCTCCTAACCATCCACCCACTAGGTTGGTAATCACGCCAAAAACTTCATAAAATAGAAATAACATCGCAATGGCAAGCGGGGAATAACCTAGATGATGAAAATGTAATAATACCAGCATACGCAAAGCACCATCGGTTAAAGTGAAAAACCAATAGTTAGTGGTAATTAATAGATACTGTTTTACCGCACTAGGCAGTGCGGTTATTTTGTTTAACATAAAGGTACCAATAATGGTATTTTCGATTGATGTTGGCGAATACTAATAAATAACCAAGAGTATTTAACACTAGCGTAACGCCAAGATATTATTCGTTTAAAAACGCCGTCTATGTCGATATTCTCAAAGACTAGTGCTTAATATCAGATCGCCCAACTAACAACATTAACTCTGCAGCTCGATTGGCATAACCCCATTCGTTGTCATACCACAAATACATTTTCAATTGGGTGTCATTAACAACCATGGTTGATAACGCATCAACAATACATGAACGTGGATCCGTTTTATAATCAACAGAGACCAAAGGACGTTCTTCATAGCCAAGTATATCTTTTAACTCTCCTTGCGCCGCCGTAGACATCAATTGATTGATTTCTTCAACAGTTACGGCTCGATTTAGCTCAAATACACAGTCAGTAATTGAGGCATTCGCTAACGGAACTCGCACGGCATGACCATTTAATTTTCCCTTCAGCTCAGGAAAAATATGGGTAATAGCGGTTGCAGACCCGGTAGTCGTTGGAATTAAACTTTGGCCACAAGCTCGTGCTCGACGTAAATCTTTATGAGGCGCATCAAGGATAGTTTGCGTATTAGTAATATCATGGATAGTTGTCATACTGCCGTGTTTTATGCCAACACTGTCTTGGAGAACTTTAACCACTGGCGCTAAACAATTAGTGGTACAAGAAGCAGCAGTGACAATTTTATGCTGTGCTTTGTTATAAAGGTGATGATTAACGCCCATGACAATATTTAAGGCGCCCTCTTCTTTTACCGGTGCTGTGACCATAACCCGTTTAACACCTTGTGCTAAATAAGCGCTTAATAGTTTAGTCGTTTTCATCACTCCAGAAGCTTCTACAACAACATCACATTGTGACCAATCGGTTTCAGCTATGCTTAAATTATGACTAATATTAATGTGATGTTCACCGTCTTCATCACAGACGATCATTTGATTATTGTCGACTTGTGCATCAAATTTCCAACGACCATGAATAGAATCAAAATTCAGTAAGTGTGCTAATGTTTTAGCGTCACCTGCGGGATCATTAATTTGAATAAACTCTATTTCTGGCCATTGCCATGCCGCACGCAAAACTAAACGTCCGATGCGGCCAAAGCCATTAATACCTACTTTAATTGTCATGATTTATTCCTCTTTATTTCGGTTATTCGCAACATTTTTGCTGTCTGCTTGGACGATTGCCCATATCAATAAGGTTTGTTACACATGCGCTTAAATATGCTTGATTGTTAAGACTTGATAACTCGATGACTTCTTTTTGCCAAAGTGGCATAGCATCAACGAGACTATAAAAAACCCAGCGTCCTACTTTTCGTTCACTGAGAATATGATGTAATTTAAGTTGAGCAATATGACGTGATATTTTAGGTTGGGATAAAGACAAAGCGGACGTTAATTCACAGACACACAATTCTTTTTCCGTTTGTATAAGTAAGATTATTTTTAGCCGAGTATCATCAGCTAAATTTTTAAAAAATTGAACCACCCTATCATTATTCATAACTGGCACCGCATTTATCCGAAAGCTAATTTGGAGCATATATAAAATAACAATATATAGCTAACATATGATTTTTCATATATATGGTAAATCATATGTTATTTTATATTGAAAGTGTATGCAAATAACCTTTTTAAATAAAAGCAGTGGCTAGATAAAATGCGCAAAAAAAAGCATGAGTTAACTCATGCTTTGGTGTTAAAAACTAAATGTGGCTAAATTTCTACCATGTCACCTTTACTTTGCAGCCATGTTTTTCTATCTGGACTACGTTTTTTTGACAGTAGCATATCCATTAACTCCATCGTTTCAGAGTGCTCATCTACCGTTAATTGCACTAAACGACGTGTATTGGGATCCATAGTCGTTTCGCGTAGTTGTAGAGGGTTCATTTCACCCAGACCTTTAAAACGTTGTACATTAACTTTACCACGTTTTTTCTCAGCTTCTATTCGATCTAAAACACCGTCTTTTTCGGCTTCATCTAAGGCATAGAAAACTTCTTTACCGACATCGATACGATAAAGTGGTGGCATAGCCACATAAACATGGCCGCGTTGCACTAAGGGTAAAAAGTGCTGCATGAATAAAGCACATAATAACGTCGCAATATGAAGACCATCGGAATCGGCATCGGCAAGAATACAAATTTTACCGTAGCGCAATTCTGATAAATCATCGCTATCGGGATCTATGCCTAATGCCACTGAAATATCATGGACCTCTTGTGAAGCCAGTATTTGTCCGGAATCGACTTCCCAGGTATTTAAAATTTTACCTCTAAGCGGCATAATTGCCTGAAACTCACGATCTCTTGCTTGTTTAGCACTACCTCCTGCCGAGTCTCCTTCCACTAAAAATAATTCTGTTCGGGCAATATCTTGACTGCCACAATCAGTTAATTTCCCAGGTAAAGCAGGTCCTTGAGTAATTTTTTTACGAATAATTTTTTTGCTGGCACGCAAACGTCGCTGTGCATTTGAAATACAAAATTCAGCAAGGTTTTCTGCGATTTCAGTGTGTTCATTTAACCATAAACTAAAAGAATCTTTTACCACACCGGTAACGAAAGCGGCGCATTGTCGAGAAGATAAGCGTTCTTTAGTTTGTCCTGCAAATTGTGGTTCTTGCATTTTCACCGATAAAATATATGAACATTTGTCCCATATATCATCTGGCGTTAATTTTACACCACGAGGAATGAGATTTCTAAATTCACAAAACTCGCGCATTGACTCCAATAAACCTTGGCGTAAACCATTAACGTGTGTACCACCTTGGATGGTTGGAATTAAATTAACATAACTCTCTCCAATGCCCTCACCACCTTCAGAGAGCCAAGTTACTGCCCAATCAGCTGTTTCATGCGAAGAAGAAAAAGTCCCAACAAAAGGATCTTCAGGTAAACAAATACAGCTTTTAAGAGAATCTTTCAGATAGTCGACTAAACCATCTTCGTAATACCATTGATATTTTTTATCTTCATTCTTGTCATGAAACTTGATGGTCAAGCCTGGACATAAAACAGCTTTCGCTTTTAATAAATGAACTAAGCGACGCACTGAAAAATTTGCTGAGTCAAAATATTTAGGATCAGGCCAAAACTTTACGCGTGAACCGGTATTTCTTCGGCCAACCGTACCGGTTTCATGTAACTCTTCAACTTTTTCGCCATGCTCAAAAGCCATTTCATACACTTTGCTGTCACGGCGAACTGAAACATCAACGCGGGTAGAAAGTGCGTTAACCACAGAAATGCCAACACCATGCAAACCACCAGAAAATTGATAATTTTTATTAGAAAATTTACCACCGGCATGAAGTTTACAGAAAATAAGCTCAACACCTGATACACCTTCTTCGGGATGAATATCGGTTGGCATACCTCGACCATCATCAATAATTTCGAGTGATTGGTCTTTATCGAGCACAACGGTGATATTTTGCGCATGCCCAGCCAAAGCCTCATCAACCGAGTTATCAATAACTTCTTGTCCTAAGTGATTAGGGCGAGAAGTATCTGTGTACATACCTGGACGGTGTCGTACTGGGTCTAGACCACTGAGGACTTCAATGGAGTCTGAATTATATTGTTCGCTCATTTAACTATTCTAATAATGATTATGATTAAAAAATGTTTTAATACCTATTGGTCTACTTTATTGACTTTTTGGGTATAAATTAAAAAACATCGCAATTTTAGGTAACACTTTCGAGTAATCAATAAAGCTGTGATCCCCGCCTTGCTGGACAATTATTTGGCAGTCACAATATTTATCGACAGCTTTTTGATAATCTAACACTTCATCGCCTGTTTGTACCATGACCAAGTAATTATTTTTCGAAATAAATTGTTGTTCAAGACTTTTTAATGACTCAATGAAATGCTTTTCAATGTAATAAACTTCCTGCGTGTAAGGATTAGTTTGCTCACCTAAATAATCGACTAATAATTCAAAGGGCTTTACCGCAGGATTAATTAATACGGCTTTGCCTCGATATTTCTCTGATAAATACGTTGAAAAATAGCCACCTAGTGATGAACCAATAAAATACCAAATGTTTTCTCTATCGCTTTTTGAGTCTATTAGTGTCGTTAATTGTTCGATAACAGCCGTTGGTGACGAAGCTAACTGAGGGCTAAAAAATGAGACTTCGGGAAAATGTTCATTAAAATAATGCTTTGTCAGTTGCGCTTTCATCGATTGTGGTGATGAATTAAAACCATGTAGATATAAAATATTAACCTGTTTAGACATTTTATTCCTTTGTTAAAAAGTAGCTGTCTGACTTTATTTTTCCATTAGTAAATAGCGAAAAAACACGATAGCCTGGCCCTTGCCCATTTGAAGCACCAGCGCTTTTATTCGTGTCAAATTGAATCGATGTAGCGGGACAGGTAAATAAGGGTATGGCTGGTGATTGGTCTGAATACAAGGTTAATGCTTGATGCACATGACCACAGGTAATGGCTTTAATACTCGAAAACTTATTAATCGTTTGCCAAAACTCTGCTTGATTTTCTAAACCGTGTTGATCAATAAAATAACCAACATCTAATGGGTGATGATGCATCATCACTAATTGATGTTTATTACCATCAACGATTGACTCAAATGCAGATAAATCGCTTGGTGTTACCAGACCTTTCGGCGTTTCACTTTTACTGTTAAGTAAAACAATTTGCCAATATTTATCATTAAAGACTTTTTCACGATTAAAAGGAGGAACAGATAAATATTTATCCAATAACTCGAGTTCATCATGATTACCCGCCAAATAATAAAAAGGTATCGCTATGTCACTTTCAACAACCGCTTGCACAAAAAGTTGATAAGACTTTTCACTATGGTCTTGAGTAATATCACCGGTGAATACAATAGCATCTACTAAATGCAGATTTTTAATATCGTCTAAAACACTGACTAAATTATGGTAAACATTAGCACCATGATGCAAACCATCCGTTTGAGAAAACAAATGGCAGTCGCTTATTTGCGCAATTTTAAAAATAGAAGACAAAAGGATTACTCAAGAAGTGATAAATTGACTTGGCCTAACTTTAAACAAAGTTGCAGCCATTCTTTAAGGAACTGATTAATTTGCTCTTTTTCATCAGGTAAATGCATTTTACTATTGGGGTAATCGTAACGAGGTTGAACTTGTTTAATGTCTTGATTACTGATCACCTCAGCCATTCGAGCATCATGATATAAACGGATAATCATTTTGGGACGTAAAATGTGGTCAAATACCGTTTTATTATTGTTATCTTCTTCAGTAACTACTGGTTTTGTCTTAGGCAGCTCTTGGCAAATACTCACCAAGCTGGTGTAACGAGTAATTTCGAGTATTGTTATCTTATAAGATAAAAAATCAGAAATAAAAAAACACCGCTCATCACCAACCGCTTCTTCATCGTTATGACTGGCCAATAAGCGAACTAAAAACATATAATTAACGTCACAAAGATTCATTAAGGTTGATAATCTTGGCTGATATTTTTTATTTTGCTGTATCATTTACGAAGACCATTTCTGCTGTAGTTGATGAAAGTTATTTTGTAGCCATTGTAACCCAATTATTGTTGCTGCATTGGTGATTTTTCCATTTTCTAACAACGACATGGCTTGCTCTCTTGACATAACATGCAACAAAATATCTTCACTTTCAGTTTCTAAACCATGCACGCCTGAGACATTTTTGCTATCTATATTAGCAACATATAAATGTATAACTTCGCTCATACCACCAGGACTTGAAAAATACTCCAGCACTTTATCGAGTTGATTAGCATTTAAGGTTAAGTCGGCTTCTTCTTTAGCTTCTCGAATAGCAACATCAATAGGTGATTCATCTTGACCAAACATACCGGCGACAAACTCTAATAGCCATGGTGTGTCTCCTTGACCAATAGCGCCAACTCGAAATTGTTCGATTAACACAACGCGATCAGAGATCGCATCATAAGGAATAACGACTACCGCATGACCACGTTCAAAGACTTCGCGCGTTAATACTTTACTTTCACCACCATCAAATAATCGATGGCTAAGTTGATACTCATCCATTTTAAAAACACCTTGGTAGCAGGTTTTTTGTTGATAAATGGTGACGTCTTCATTTGAAAACTTTGATGGCTTTATATTTTTGTTAGACATTGAGTGGCTTTATTTCCCATATAAAAAATTTTAAATAAATGAAGATACTATAATAAAGCGACCACTAGCATAAAACATTTTGTTACACTAGAATGCATTCGCAAACACTTATTATATTTAGCTAATTCAAAAATCAAGATACGATAGTATCATAAAAATATAGCGTACATGGCACACTCAAAGGAATAGCTCACTCATGAAAAAAACAATTACGGCACTGATCATTGGTTTGGTTTGTGTAACTAATACTACGTTAGTTAACGCTGAAGATTTATTGAGCGTTTATCAACAAGCACAAAAAAATGATCCTACCGTATTGAGATCACAGGCTTTATTTAACGCATCAAAAGAAGGCATAGATCAAGCCAGAGCTGTTTTATTACCAGAGATCAGTGCTGCAGCTAGCTACACAATAAGTAAAGATCAATTTATTCCAACATCGGATGATGGACAATCATCAAATAGAACATTGACCAATAAATCTGATACTTTGCGCTATGGCTTGAGTTTAAGTATGCCATTATACAATCATAGTACATGGCTAAGATTAGATAATGCCAAAAAAGCCGCGCACCGCAGTGATGTTTCTTATCAAGCAGCAAAACAAGAGTTGATTGTTAGAGTAACGACCGCTTATTTTGATGTTTTAAGTGCTAAAGACGATTTAGATTTTGCTAAAGCAGAGAAAGCGGCTATTGAGCGTCAATTAGAACAGACAAAGCAACGTTACTCTGTTGGTCTAAAAGCGGTAACAGACGTGCATGAAGCACAGTCGCAATACGATAATGCCGTTACTTCTGAAATTCGCGCTGAAAACAGTGTTTACACTGCAGAAGAAGCATTAAGGGTAATTACCAATGTGTATCCAAGAGACTTAAGTGTTTTAAACACTGAACGTTTCAGTACCTCGCGCCCTATACCCGACAGCGCAAACGAATGGCAACAAACAGCAGAAGCAAAAAATTTAGATTTAATTAGCCAAAAAATAGCGGTTGATGTCGCTAAAGAGAATATTAATATCGCAAGATCTGGTCATTATCCAACATTAAGTTTATCGGGCAGTTATGGTGCTAGAGATCAAGATAACGAAGTAAACAATGCCACTTTTGAAAACCCAGCTTTAGATAGTCAGTCTATCGGCATAACGTTAAACGTACCTATTTATTCTGGTGGCGCTACGTCAAGTGCTGTTCGCGAGGCACAAAGCAACTATGTTGCTGCTAGTCAAGATTTAGAATTAACTTATCGTAATGTTGTTCGTAATACACGTAATGCATACAACACTGTTATTGCTGCCGTTTCGGCAATCAAAGCCCTTGAGCAATCTGTTGTTAGTGCTGATAGTGCATTAAAAGCAACCGAAGCTGGTTTTGAAGTAGGAACTCGTACTATTGTTGATGTATTAGATAGCACGCGTAATTTATATAACGCAAAACGTAACTTATCATCAACGCGCTATAATTATGTACAATCAATTTTATCGTTAAAACGTGCGGCAGGTACGATCAGTGAGCAAGACTTAGTCAACATCAATCAAGGGTTAAGTGCCGCTAAGTAAGCTTATTAAACTTCCTTTGTGAAGTATTAATTGTAGGTATAAAAATTATAGATATAAAAAAACCCTGATATTTCAGGGTTTTTTATTGTCTACAACTTTATTGTTATTAACTAAACATAGTTTTTACATCAGTAACCATCTGTTGAAATCTTTCACTTTCCATAAAGTCCACGTCGGGTAAAATACCTTTATTCACATAGCTTTTTAATAACACTTCACAGGTCGATACATTCTTGAAAATACCGTTATGAATAGCACCTGCACGAATGAAATCCAAATAATGAGTTTCAGGAGGTAATACCGTTAAATCACTCCAACTGGTTACTAAGGTGGTAAATTCATCTGAGAATCCCCACGCTTTAGTCACTTCTCCACCAATATCCGCAGCTAACTTAGCAATAGCTTGCTGTAAAAAAGTCGGGTTAGCGAAAACATCAGGATGATTTTCAGCTTCAGTTAAAATCGGTAAAACACCAATATTATGAACCAATGCCGCCAATGTTAAGGTATCTAACGTTAATGATGTGTGTTTATGGTCTTGAATATAAAAAGTCATTAAACTGATGGCAACCGAGGCTACGTCGACGGTTTTTTTCCATGACTTTTTCAAATACATTGAAACTATTTCATTTTTTGAAACAAATACTTGCTCTAACGCCATCGCTGTTGCGATACTTTTGATTTGGCGCAACCCAATGCGAGTAACAGCCTGGTTGACTGTTTCAACTTTAACAGAACGTCCTAAAATAGCGCTATTCGCTACTTTCAACATACCTAAAGATAAAGCAGGGTCATGACCAATAATATCGCTCATTTCTTTTAAGTTAATGTTTGAATCATCCGCCGCTTGGCGCACTTTCAGTGCTACTTCTGGCAAGGTTGGGAGTACAAGCGCATCTTGTTTAATTTTTTCTACTAAAATTGTATAAAGGGCATTTTCAGTTCCCATAGTCTCACCTTAATTATTATTGTCAATTATCGATTGTATTACATTAAAAAGTAGCACACTTTTTTGCTTATATTATTATTTTAGGTCAAATATTAGTAAATTTTTCAATGCTGTATATTTATCAAACAAACGACTTTATTAAAGATATTACGTCCGTTATAGCAGTGGATCTAGATGCACTGATTTTAGAAGATATATATGTATTAACTGTCATAGGTGCTAACTAGCATGTCCTAATGAGGCTATTGCATTGGGTAACATGATTTATGAGATTGACGTGGATGGATGCACTGAATGTGTTGGCCATAATGATAAGCCGACTTGTATTGGCGTTTGTCCTATCGGTTGTATCAAAAAAGATCTAAAGCATAGTGAAAATGAGCAAACCTTATTAGCTAAATTTTTCACTATGCATGGTTAATAGCCCCAACTACGACTGAAACAATAACGTGCAATTGCTCAGTCGATGAAGTTTGTATTTAAACAGATATAGCGGCTTTTATATGAGCGTGGCATTGATAATTCACTAATTCAAAGTCTTCAAAAGTAAAATCAAAAATACTTTTTATCTCGGGATTAAGTTTCATGGTTGGCAAAGCTAGCGGAGTGCGACTCAATTGTTCATCAACTTGTTCCATATGGTTTGAATATAAATGAGCATCTCCGAAAGTATGAACAAAATCACCTAGCTCTAAATCACAAACTTGGGCGATCATCATGGTAAATAATGCATAACTTGCAATATTGAACGGTACACCTAGAAAAATGTCAGCACTGCGTTGATATAATTGACACGACAGCTTGCCATTGAGTACATAGAATTGAAAAAGCGTATGGCACGGGGGTAACGCTTGCTTGCCCTGTGCAGCATTCTCTGCCGGGCTTATAGATGTATCAGGTAATAAGGCAGGATTCCAAGCGGTAATAATATGACGTCGTGAATCTGGGTTGTTTTTTAAATCATCAATCAATTGTGTAAGTTGATCAATTGTTTCGCCATTGGCTGATGGCCAATTACGCCACTGTACGCCATATACAGGCCCTAGTTCACCCGACTCTGTTGCCCAAGCATCCCAAATTTTAACGCCATTCTCACTTAAGTAAGCGATATTAGACTCGCCTTTAATAAACCATAATAATTCATGAATTATTGATTTTAAGTGACATTTTTTAGTGGTGACCAGTGGAAAGCCTTTTGCTAAGTCAAAGCGCATTTGATAACCAAAAATACTTTTGGTGCCTGTACCTGTGCGGTCTGATTTTTGTACGCCGTTATCACGAACATGTCGCATGAGATCTAAATATTCTTTCACTGTCTTTCCTTCTCTAAAAATTTTAATTTTAAACAAATGCTATTGTACTAACTTAGTATCATTTTAACTGCTACTAACATCAAAAATATCGCAAATGCTTTCTTGATAGTACCTACCGGTAGCTTACTCGCCGCTTTAACACCTATAGGGGCAAAAAGAGAAGACGTAATAATGATACCAAGCAAAGCAGGTAAATAAACATAGCCCAAGCTGTATTTGGGTAAGTTCTCTTCTCCCCAACCAGCAATCACATAGCCGCTAACACCGAATATGGCCACAACCATACCACTCACCGTGGCAACACCAATACATTGGCGCAGAGGGACTTTAAAGTAACTTAATATAGGCACTAGAATAGCACCACCAGCAATGCCCATCAGACTTGCTAAAATACCAGTAAAAAAGCCAATACCTTTAACAATTATATTTTTGGGTAGTTTTTCATCATCATTGTGATTAATTAATTTATTTTTCTTCGCTCGATTTATAGCAATAAACATATAAGACGAGAGTAAAAAAACAGCAATAGCAAAAGTATTTTTTAGTGCAACAACAGAAAGCATATCAGCAATAAATCCGCCAAGTAACGATCCTAATGCAATCGCCATCATGAGTTGCTTAGCAAGTGGCCAAGGTATATTGCTATTACGGTGATGAGCTAACGCCGCGGAAAGTGAAGTAACAACAATAGTGGCTAACGAGGTCGCTAGCGCCATTGGCATAACTAAGTTAGGTTCAATCCCTAGCTGCGGTAATAAATACACCAAAGCGGGTACAATTATCAACCCGCCACCTATCCCTAAAAGACCAGCAGAGAAACCGACCACTGAGCCGAGTAACACGCAAATTAGAAAGATACTTAATAACATTGTTTACTGCTTTTTAAGTTAAATTAACCGGAAACATTACCTACCGGCACGTACGAAACTGCTTAAACCGAATTGTTCAAGTTGTTCATTTAAATAACTGTGTACTTGTTTGGATGTTGAAAGGGTTAACACATGCGCCAACATCATTTTTACTTGATGAAAATCAACATGGCGGATCACCCATTTAATTTTTGCGACATTATGCGCGTTCATACTTAATTTGTCATATCCCATCGCTAATAATAATAAAGCGCCTGCTGGTTCGCTGGCTAGCTCGCCGCATAGGCTCAAGGGTACCAATGAGCGAGCTGATTGTTCAGCAATATGGTTAAGCGCTCTTAAAACAGCTGGATGATATGAATTATATAACGCGGATACGCGGGCATTATTTCGGTCAACTGCTAATAAATATTGAGTTAAATCATTACTGCCCACTGAAAAGAAATCAACTTTATTGGCTAATTCAGGTAATTGATAAATAATACCTGGCACCTCGATCATTATACCAATTTTTGGACGAGTGAGCTTTTCTTCACCAATAAAATCAAATTCATTAGACAGTTCATAATAAGCTTGATTGATTAAGCGGGTTGCTTCGTCTACCTCTAGAGTACTTGAAATCATCGGCAACATAATTTCTAAATTATTTAAGCCAACATTCGCTCGCAACATTGCTCGTACTTGCAAGAGAAAAATTTCAGGATGATCAAGTGTAATGCGAATACCACGCCAACCAAGAAATGGATTATCTTCATTGATCGGAAAATAGGGTAACGACTTGTCACCACCAACGTCTAAGGTACGCATAGTTACAGGTTGATCAGGAAAAGCACGTAATACTTGACGATAAAGTTCAGTTTGCTCTGATTCAGAAGGAAAGCAGCTGCGGTTCATAAAAGGAATTTCAGTACGATACAAACCGATCCCCACAGCACCTGAATTTTTTGAATATTCAAACCCTGATGAAAGCCCTGCATTAAGTTGCAACTCAATGGTTTGACCATCTTTGGTAATAGCAGGTAATTGTGCTACTTTTTTAACTTTATCGGCGAGTAATATCTCTTGAGCGATTAAGTGTTGATATTCACGTTGTAAGGCTTCATTGGGCTGAACAAAAAGCTCACCACTAAAGCCATCCACAATACAGTTCTTCTGGTGTAATCGACTAAGCGATATTTTCTCAATACCCATTACAGCTGGCACACCTAGTGCTCTTGCTAAAATAGCAGCATGAGAATTATTGGAGCCCTGAAGCGAGACTACACCTTTTAAGCCTTGGTGCTGGTATTGTGCAAGCATAGCTGCCGTTACTTCTTCAGCAACCAGAATAAATTCTTGAGGAAGTTCTTGCTCTTTTATATTTAATTTTTTTAAGTTAAGTAATAATCGATTACCTAAGTCACGTATATCACTGGCCCTTTCACGCAAATAACGGTCATCTAAGGCCTCAAACTGAAGAACATAGCTATCAATGATTTGTTTTAGAGCACTTTCAGCAGTCCAACCTGATATTATTTTCTGGGTAACTTCTTTAGTAATATTTGCATTATTTAATAATTGCTTGTACATATCGAAAATATCTAAAGTACTCTCCGCTATAATACCTCGTAAGTTACTGGCCATGAAATCAAAATCTATGCGTGTTTTATCCACGGCTTCTTCAAAGAATTGCAACTCTAGTGTTGGGGCTGTAGTTCGTTGTAAAGAAACAGAAGCTAAACTTACCGCTGGATACACAACATACATTTCACCAATCATTACCCCTGAGGAGCCAGCAACCCCCTGTAATGCTTTAGTCCAATGACTATTAGCATCTTGCTCAGTGATTAACACATTAGCTTCGGCATTGGCCAATGAAGTAGCTAGTTGGGCTGATAAGGTAACTAAGAATGCTTCTTCATTTTCGGTAAAGTGCCTAGCCTCTTTTTGTTGAATCGCCAGTATGCCCAGCACTTTTCGTCGATGAATAATGGGGGTCCCCAGAAAGGCATTTAATTCGTCTTCCTCAACTTCAGGGGCATGAATAAATTGAGGATGGTTTTGCGCATTAGCAATGTTAAGTGGCTCTTCTCGCTGGCCAACTAAACCGACTAAGCCTTCAGTAAAACCAATGGTTGTTTGACCTAACGAACCTTCTGCCAAACCGTCAGAGGCAACCAATAAAAAATGTTGTTTGAGGTGGTCAGCAAGATAAATTGAACAACAGTCAGTATTCATCGTTTCTTTTATTTGTTCCACCATACGATGTAATGCACTGTCGAGTTCAGCGTTTTGGCTAAATTCTAGAACAATTCTCCGTAGGATAGTTAACATACTGCTCCTTAAATAAAAATGCCCGTTCACTTTAAGATATAGGGTCATCTTTAAGTGATACGGGTATATTATACATTTGTGTTTTGTCGTATAAAACTGCTACATAATAATAATCAACTACGACGTTTACGGTTTTGATGGCGATAAGAAGGCATAGACGCCTGAGCAAATTCTTTCATCACTTTACGGTAAACTTCACGTTTAAAAGACACTACCTGACGCACTGGGTACCAGTAACTTACCCAACGCCAATCATCAAACTCTGGATGAGCCGAATGAAGTAAATCAACCGCAGACTCTTCTGAAGTTAGCTTAAGTAAAAACCATTTCTGTTTTTGCCCAATACAAACAGGTTTACTTTCATGCCTAATTAAACGTTTTGGTAATTTATATCTCAACCAGTGTTTGGTCGAAGCAACAATACTGACATGTTCCGGTTTTAATCCCACTTCTTCGTGTAATTCTCGGTACATGGTTTCTTCTGCTGTTTCTCCCTCATCAACCCCCCCTTGTGGATATTGCCACGAGTGTTGACCATAACGCCTAGCCCAAAATACTTGTCCTCTATCATTGATTATGACTATGCCGACATTAGCTCTATAGCCTTCGGCATCTATCAAAGGAATTCCCAATAACTTTCATAAAATATATCCTGATTCTTCCATAATATGGGCTTGCGGGCAATTAATTAATTTTTTATTTTATCTAGACCATAGCCTCAGATGTTATGAATCTTTATACTGAGTAAAGAAAAGTCACGACTAAAGAGTTT
Source organism: Colwellia sp. PAMC 20917 (assembly GCF_001767295.1). Classification (GTDB taxonomy): domain Bacteria; phylum Pseudomonadota; class Gammaproteobacteria; order Enterobacterales; family Alteromonadaceae; genus Colwellia_A. Next base: position 3,361,941 of record NZ_CP014944.1, on the reverse strand, counting down.
ACTCATTAAAATTAATATCCCTGCTAACGAAGATGATTTACTAAAAAGGGCGCAAGCACTTGCTGGACTTAATTTAGCTGAAATAGCTGAACAAGCAGGCGTAGTAGTCCCTGATAATTTAACGAGAGAAAAAGGTTGGATAGGTCTTTTACTTGAACAGGTTCTTGGCGCTAGTGCGGGGTCAAAACCTGAACCTGACTTTCCACATTTAGGGATTGAATTAAAATCGTTACCCATTAGCATGCAAGGCAAACCTTTAGAGACAACATTTGTATGTGTTGCACCTTTGACTGGCTTAGTAGGGGCTAGTTGGAAAACCAGCCATATACGTAACAAAATGGCGCGTGTTTTATGGGTCCCAGTAATTTCTGAACGACATATACCAATAGGTGAGCGTATAGTTGGCACCCCTTTTATTTGGTCCCCGTCTTATGAAGAAGAACAATTACTCGCCCTAGACTGGCAAGAGCTTACCGATATGATTGTATTAGGTGAAGTAGAAAATATCTCAGGAAAACATGGCCAAGTGTTACAACTTCGCCCAAAAGCGGCCAATAGCCAAGCTAAAACACAAGCCTTTAATAAACACGGCGAGCCCTTTCGAACACTGCCTCGTGGCTTTTATTTAAAAACATCTTTTACACACATGTTATTACGTAATCATTTGCGTATTGATTAAGCACAGTGCTTTTATCAGCGAGGTTTAAAATAACCAACAACACTGCTCAGTTTACAAGTAAATAGGCGGTGCTAGCAGGCGAATAACTGGCGATCACAAGTGGTTAGTTTCGTAGCTACTCTTATATGCTCGGTCTCCCCAGCAAGTTAGATAAACTATTACTTTAGCTGGGCAAAATATAGATGAAAAAAAACCAACTCGAAAGTTGGTTTATTTCTGCTTTTCAGCAAATGTGGTGGGCGCGGCAGGAGTCGAACCTGCGACCGCCTGGTTCGTAGCCAGGTACTCTATCCAGCTGAGCTACGCGCCCACATTAAACTTTATTTACTATCTTGTTCAAAGATAACACCCATTATTTTTATAAGCCTTGGTATTTGCTTAACAACTCAAAATACTTCTTAACGATGATACTTGAGTTTTTTAACTGCTATATTGCAGAAGAAAAAAAACCAATCCGAAGATTGGTTTATTTCAGCTTTACAGCAAATGTGGTGGGCGCGGCAGGAGTCGAACCTGCGACCGCCTGGTTCGTAGCCAGGTACTCTATCCAGCTGAGCTACGCGCCCACATTAAACCTTATTTAATATCTCGTTTGAAGATAACATCTATTAATTTTATAAGCGATGATATTTGCTTAGTCCACATTCAAATAAAGAAAAGTGGTGGGCGCGGCAGGAGTCGAACCTGCGACCGCCTGGTTCGTAGCCAGGTACTCTATCCAGCTGAGCTACGCGCCCTCACATGAACTATTTTTTATATCTTAGTCTAAAGATAGCAAATTGCTTTGCATTTATTACTTTTACCGCAGTTACCTTTAATAAAAGTAATGGCGGAGAGCGAGAGATTCGAACTCTCGAACGGATTTAAAGCCGTTACTCCCTTAGCAGGGGAGCTCCTTCGGCCACTCGGACAGCTCTCCATTTTTACTTCTTTACTGTAGAGTTCTAATTCGTACTTTAAAATACATCTTAGAAAAAACTCTCTATCAGGCTAGTAGCCAGATACTCCTTTAACAGGTGAGCGTCTTCAACCAATCGGTCACATCTCCAGTGGGTGCGAATACTAATGGATCGAGAAAATAAGTCAACAATATTTTCTATTTTTCTGTACTTTTAAATCTGTTTGCCGAGATTTCAACCAACAAGGCTATTTTTCAAGCTCAAAAAGATTGTTGTCACTAAATTAATGCTAAAAAAAATTAATATTAGTCATTAAAAAAGTCGGCAAATGCCGACTTTTTTTAATGAAGGTGTTCAACAAAGCTAAAATTTATTACCTGTTTCGGCTTCGCTACTGTCACTTCCTGTTTTTTCTGCTTGTATGCGCATGTAAATTTCTTCACGGTGAACAGATATTTCTTTTGGCGCATTTACGCCAATACGAACCTGATTACCCTTTACACCTAAAACAGTGACGGTAACTTCGTCACCAATCATTAACGTTTCACCAACCCTACGAGTTAAAATTAACATCCTAAATATCCTTTATGTTTAAAAGCCAGTCCACTAAAAAATTATAAGCTAGTAATAAATTTAGTTTAATTTTGGTAAAAGTACATAATAAAAATTAAAAACTTTGTAAAAAATAGTTACTTAAGTTCACTACGACCCAGTTTTACCACTATCTACAAAGATTTTATTACCACGAGTGATAATCAGTTATTAACTTTGTACTTATAACCAATATTTGCATTCTAGCAAGCTTATTCAAGCAATAAAGTGATTTTTTGAAATTAATTATAACTATTTGTTATTATTAATATTGTAGTTAACGTACATTAACGCCACATTAACCACTAAGTAACCTAATTTGCTATTTAAAAGATTTACCCACAAAAAAGGAGCTAAAACGCTCCTTAATGAAATATATTAGCTTACTATAATATTACGATAATTGGTCAATTAACCATGCTTTCGCTGCGTCTAATGCCATGGGTAAACTCTCTGGTTTGCTGCCACCAGCTTGTGCCATATCTGGACGCCCACCGCCTTTACCACCAACATGCTGTGCTGCTGCATTAACTAAATCACCGGCTTTTACCTGTCCAGTGAGATCTTTAGTTACACCAGCGATCAAACCTACTTTTCCGTCTGATGCTGTGCCTAATAAAATGATCCCTGAGCCTATTTTATTCTTGAGTTCATCCATCATGCCACGAAGCGCTTTAGACTCGATACCTGCTAAATCTGCAATAAGTACCTTAACACCATTAACATCTACAGCCTCACTGATTAAATCAGAACCGGCTTGAGCCGCTACTTGCTGTTTTAGGATTTGAATTTCTTTTTCGAGTTGCTTACCGCGACTAATTAATTGCTCAACTTTTCCAGGCATACTCGCCACATCAGATTTAACCATTGAGGCAACTAAGCTTAGATTTGAACCTTGCTGCTCAGTAAAAGCAAGTGCACACTCACCGGAAACAGCTTCTATACGACGAACACCTGCAGCTATACCTGATTCTGACACTATTTTAACAAAACCAATATCGCCAGTACGCTCAACATGAACACCACCACAAAGCTCGGTAGAAAAACCACCTAAAGTAACCACTCGTACTTCATCGTCGTATTTCTCACCAAATAAAGCCATAGCGCCTTTTTCTTTAGCTTCGTCTATCTGCATTAAGTTGGTTTCACGAGACAAGTTATTACGTATTTCTTGGTTAACTAGACGTTCAACAGTTTGCAACTCTTGCGCGGTAACCCCTTCAAAGTGAGAGAAGTCAAAGCGTAACTTTTCAGCATCACATAACGAACCTTTTTGCGTAACATGTTCACCCAAGACGCTACGTAATGCCGCATGAAGAAGGTGAGTAGCCGTGTGGTTTTTAACGATAGCTGCGCGTCGCTCAGTATTTATTTCAGCTTTTACTAGGCGATTTAAGCCAATATTTACGCGAGCAATTCCTTTATGAGCAAAGGCATTACCCATTTTAGTGGTGTCGTGTACTTCAAATATACCTTCATCAATATGAAGGAGGCCTTGGTCTCCTGCTTGGCCACCCGACTCCGCATAAAAAGGTGTTTTGTCCAAAATAACAATGCCCTGCTCACCTGCTTTTAATTCAGCAACCGACGCTTCGTTATTGAATAATTCAACAATCGTTGCGGAGAATTCATTACGGGTATAACCTTTAAACTGCGTGTTGTGATCAGATTTAAGCTGGTCGTTATAGTTAGAACCAAACTGACTTGCTTGCTGAGCACGTTCGCGTTGAAGTCCCATAGCAATGTCAAAACCATTGTGGTCGACTTTTAATTGACGTTCTCGGGCAATATCTGCCGTTAAATCGGCAGGAAAACCATAGGTGTCATAAAGTTTAAAGGTATCGTCACCTGAAATAGTGTCGCCTTTAAGATTCGCTAAAATATCTTCAAGTAAGATCATGCCACGATCTAGGGTGCGACCAAATTGCTCTTCTTCGATACGTAATATTTTTTCAATAACCGCTTGTTGGCTAATAAGCTCAGGGTAGGCTTCACCCATTTGCTTACCTAATGAAACAACTAGTCGATGAAAGAAGTGTGATTTTGCTTCTAATTTATGACCGTGGCGTACGGCACGTCGAATAATACGACGTAATACATAGCCACGACCTTCGTTTGAAGGCATAACACCATCGGCGATTAAGAAGCTACATGAGCGAATATGATCGGCAATTACACGCAAAGACTTATGTTCTAAATCATTGCACTGTAATAACTCAGCAGTATCTTTAATTAAGCCTTGAAAAATATCAATTTCATAATTGCTATGCACGCCTTGCATTATCGCTGAAATACGTTCTAAGCCCATACCTGTATCAACAGAAGGCTTTGGCAAGTTTTCCATGGTACCGTCAGCATGACGGTTGTACTGCATAAAAACTAAGTTCCAAATTTCAATAAAACGGTCACCATCTTCATCTGGTGAGCCTGGAGGTCCACCAAAAATATTTTCACCGTGATCATAGAATATTTCAGAACAAGGTCCACATGGTCCCGTATCACCCATTGACCAAAAGTTGTCTGACTCGTACTTTTTACTGGGTGACTTATCACCGATACGAATAATTTTATCTACCGGAATACCTATTTCGTCACGCCAAAAAGCGAAGGCTTCTTCGTCACTGTCATAAACAGTCACTAATAGCTTTTCTTTAGGTAAGGCTAATTTTACCGTTAAAAATTCCCAGGCAAAACGTATAGCGTCTTCTTTAAAGTAATCACCAAAACTAAAGTTACCTAACATTTCAAAGAAAGTATGATGGCGCGCCGTGTAGCCAACGTTCTCTAGATCGTTATGTTTACCACCAGCACGAACACAACGTTGCGACGAGGTTGCGCGGGTATAACTTCTGCTCTCAGCCCCTAAAAAAACGTCCTTAAAAGGAACCATACCGGCATTGGTAAATAATAACGTCGCGTCATTACCTGGAACTAATGAACTACTTGGAACAATTTGATGTTGCTTCGAAGCATAAAAGTCTAAAAAAGTCTGTCGTAATTGTGCACTAGTTTTAATCATGGGAATGTTCACTCTCTGAAAAGTTAATTCTTGAATTTATTCGTTTAATCGCTATGAGTATATTTAATCAATATCATGATTTCATCCGAAGAGAAACCTCGAGACTGCATAAATCGAATGCGTTTTAATTTATCTTTTTGGTCTTTAATTGTACTTTCGCCAAAGCGTTTATTATACGCAAGCTCGGCTTGAAGATACCAATCAATTTGCTGATTTTTACTCAGTTCAACTATAATAGTATCGCAAACACCTTTTTGTTCCAATTCATTGCTAATATAAAGCCAACCATAACCTTTATTAAGGCGGCTACCAAACAAAGATTCGGCAAAACGTTGGTCACTCAAATATTTTTTTTTAATTAGAAATTCAAGGACTGGCGTAATTTCATCTTCGCTGTGTTGACGAAATTTGAGCTTTTGCATTAACTCTTCATAAGAATGCTCGCGACGAGAGAGGATACCTACCGAACAATGTAAGATAGCTTTGTTCAATGATTCATCACCTTTAAAGACGTTTTACCGCTTATTTTACCTTTAAATTAACGGATAATTATAGTGTTCAATTATTTAAATTTTAGATAAATAATAAGTTTTTACTTTGAGTGAATAATCACGCAGAATAAGTTGTTATAAAAGTAAGCGTAAAGTTTGCAGATAAACAGCAAAATAAAACAGGGATCTGTATGAAGGTATGTTTTAAGAACCTCAGTCAAATGTTCACCATTTTTTGTATGACATTATTGCTTTCTGCCTGTGGTGGTTCTAATGATAAATCAAAAAATTACGCCATTAACGCTGATGTTTCAACGATTAGCTTTAGCAATGAGATAATTACTGAGTTTGACGATTCAATAACCGTTAATGTTACTTTTGCTGGCGACGGTTTATTAGTGGGTTATGCCCCTGACTCCCAACCCGTGGGCTGGCTAGCCTTTAGAACTGAAAACCTAACCAGTAATTCTGCCACTGTTCATATTGATTTAACCCAAGCAGACCAAATTAATATAGGTGAATACGTGACAAAGTTGCGTTTTTCAACGGGCGAACTCTCTGATAATGGCGCAACCTTAGTGCATCATGACATCAACGTTTCATTACTTATTTGGCAAGCAAATATAGATACTGAGCTGGTCAGTTTTCGTGGCACCTTTGGTGATGTCAGCATTCCTAGCCAAACAATCGCTATCACCAGTGAGAGTAATAACTGGCAGTTAAGCAGTGATATTGACTGGATAACTTTTGACATATCTTCAGGTTCAGGTGATGCAACGGTCACCGTTACCCCCAATATTAGCAGTTTTACTGCCGCACAGTTAGCAAGCGGAAATATTATACTCACCGAAACAACAACGGGTGATACTAAGCTTATCCCTGTAGAAGTTGGTTTAGATAATCAGTATTTATATGCCAACCAAGCCAGCTTAGCTTTTACGTCAACCGCGAATATTTCAGTGCTTGAGCAAATCATAAAAGTCAGTACCAACAGCAGCGCTGAAATAAATTGGCAAGCAAGTTCTGCCTCAACCTGGTTAACCTTAACAAAACTCGACAATGACTTTCTTAAGGTTGCTGTTGATGTTAATGCCATGCCGGTAGCGGCGATAAGTCAAACTGAAATAACCCTCAATGCCATTGAAAATGAAGTTGTTATTGGGCATGTTCTACCGGTATCATTATTTCAAAGTACTGAGCAAACAGAAACTAAAGTTATCACGGACATAGCCGCAAATATCGATACCGTGATAGCAGCACCTAACATGCCCTACTTTTATGTTGGCTCAGAAAACAACTTACTTGTTTATCAACAATATAGTGGTGAATTAATTGCAACCATCGCTATCGCTCCTGATAACACCCTACTTGAGCAATTTATTGTTCATCCTGACGGTAGTAAATTATTAGCAAAAGCGCTTGAAGTTGTTATCAATGAAGACGAGACCACCACTGAAGTTGTTCATCGTTATAATATCAATTTAAGCGATTATAGTTTTACTGAAATTGCATCACCAACCATAGAGTTTGAACCTAGCCGTTACGTACAATTTTCAGGCCGATACTTTATTGTCACGCAAACACTTGAATATGCAGATGAAGAGTTACAACGCTTATTTTGGGATCGTGAGAATATCTTTTTCACGGCAACCATTGACCAAGCCAGTGAAACAGAAGCTTTATATGCACTAGACTTTCAAACAGCAACCTTAAATCGCTATAACGCAAAAATTAATGACTTTAGTCAAGATAAAATCATTACGACCTTAACCCATGAATATAAACCAGAACGGTTAGCTGAAGCCGATAGTATTTCAAGCTTTGTCGTTAATGATAACGAAACGGCGCTTTATCTTATTAGCCCAACAAGTGAACACATTAGCTTTGATGGCACCGCTTTTACCGATATGGGATTACTCAGCCAAGCAGAGGGTGCAACGACGTTATTTGTTGAAAAGTCGAATAACAATTTTGCCCATTATCTGCGTTTTGTTCCCGCTAGCGGCTTCGTTGTGAATGTTTACAACCAAGCATCAGCACTGACAGCTACCATTGAAACTCAGGGACAACAGCCGACCAGCATTGATATTTCATCTGATAATAAACGCTTGTTAGTGAACGCGGTAAATAGTACTCAAATAGAAATGGTAACTTTAGCGCAGTTTGATGTGTCTGCATCTCAGTTGTCCTTTAATACTACCTTAGGCAATGCCAGCGTTGCTAGCCAGGAATTGACTATTTCAGGCGTGAGTGATTCATGGCAAGCAACAACAGATGTTTCATGGTTATCTTTGACTCAAACAACAACGCAAGAGAGTAAAACGCTTGTTATTTCAATTGACTCAAATGAGATCATCGGTTGGGGTTTATTTACCGGTATCATTACTATTACCGACCCAGAGACGGGTATCAATGTACAAGTAGTGGTTGAGTTAGCGGTTGATGAAATAAGGTTATTCAGTAACGCTTCAGCACTAACCTTTACTTCACAAGCGGACAAGTCAACGCTCAGTCATACGGTAGATATTGTCACCAATAAATCCAGTGCGGTAGCTTGGCAAGCACAAAGTAATGTTAATTGGTTAACGTTAACGGCTGATACCGTTAATAATACCCTAGCGATCGACGCCGATCCAAGTAAAATAACGACTAATGGTTTGTACTATGGCGAAATCACCTTAGCACCGGTCAATAGTTCTGAAAGCATCAAAGGTACAATAAAAGTCAGCTTTGAAAAGGGCGATTTTGACACAACAAGCATCAGTGAAATTGTTATCTCTGATATTACACCTAATACCTCAGCTGTCGTATTAGACCCGCTTCGTCCTAATATTTATATCGGCCAAGGTGATGTGATAAAAGTGTTTAATATTATTACTGGCGCTGCAATAACAACGATTAATTCACCGCTTGGCGGTGTTGATTTAACCGACTTGGTTATTCATCCGGATGGCTCACTCCTGTTAGCTTCAAATAGTGAAAACTACAACGATGAAAATGGGCAGCCACAAACGCGTATTAATCATTATCAAATAAACCTTAACGATTTCAGTATTAATTTACTGCCGGATGCTGACATAGATCTACAATTTAGGCCTAAAACTATCGCGATAGTTGCCGGTAAAGCCATTGTTATCAGTCAAGCGTTAGAATATGCAAACTTAGCCTTAGCGGTGCAGTTTTGGGATAGAGATAATATCTTCAACTCATCCATCATCTATGACGTACCGGCAAGCAATCATGTTATAGCTTATAACGCTAACACTTCAGCATTAATACAATATACCTTAGCGTACAATGCCTTTACTGCTGAAAGTGTTCAACAAATTGCCAGTAATGAAAATATTAACAGCGCTTATAGTGGCGTTTTATCAAATATAGTCACCAGTAGTCGCGGTGCAGATCTTTATACAGCAAGCACCACTTCAGAGTGGACAACTTTTGATGGTACAAATTTTACTGACCAAGGCGTTTTGCGAGCGAGTATACGAACGGTTAACGTAGCCATTGACTCGGCTAATAATAGTTATTTCTATCGTTTCGATAGTAGTGGCTTTTTTATTCTCAGTAAATATGATGAAAACCAACAAGCCTTATTTACCGTCGGATATACTGCCGGTTCTGTTGACAGTTATATCTCGCCCAACTACCAGCGAATAATTCACTACAATTCGACTGAAAATAGCTTAGTACTTGATTATATTCCTGATTAAGCTCAGCTATATATTGCTCTTATGTAATCCCGTGCTCGCATGGGATTTTTATTTCCGCTAAAGCCTACTTATCTTATTCTGTATTTTACAAAAATAATCAAGGTAAAAGCTGACAACTTAACAATTTAGCTTTTTTAACCGGTTATTCACCGTTTTTAAACGTGCTGCGTCTTGTAGCTTGGCCGAGTGCAACATAGAATAAATTCATTAGCTTTGTCTATACGATATTAACAAAATCATTTAATTGTCTAACATTTAATAAAGGTCATTTATGAAAAAGCGCTTACTCGCCCCACTTGCTATTGCTATCACATTAGCCAGTTGTCAGTTGTACGACGATAACAAGAATCAAATCAAAGAAAGTCAGCAAATAATTAAAAAAGCTGAACATATAAATCCATTGTTCAGTGCATTTACTACGCCACACGGCATTCCCCCTTTTGATCAAATTAGAAAAAGTGATTACTTACCCGCATTTGAGCAAGCTATTAGTGAAAATAAAATAGAAATTTCCACTATCGCCAATGCTACTAACACAGCAACATTTGCAAATACCATTGAAGCGATGGAAAAGTCAGGTGATTTTCTTAACCGCGTCAGTAATGTATTTTACGGTTTAACCGGTTCAATGTCTGACGAAGAAATGCGCAATATTGCCAAAGCAGTATCACCACAATTATCAGCGCTAAATGACGACATTAATCTTAATGCAAAATTATTTGCTCGGGTAAAAACGGTTTATGACAAAAAAGATCAACTGAATTTACAAGTAAACGAATTAACCTTACTTGAAAAAACCTACAAAGGTTTTGTCCGTGGTGGTGCTAATTTATCAGATGCTGACAAAGTAAAATTACGCCAATTTAATACCCAATTGAGTGAATTAAGCTTAAAATTTGGCGAAAATTTATTACACGAAACGAACAGCTTTGAAATGGTTATTGATAACAAGGCTGATTTAAACGGTTTACCTGACGATATTATTGCCGCCGCAGCTGTTACGGCAAGCGACAGAGGCCATGAGGGTAAATGGGTATTCACCACTCATCGTCCTAGCAAAAATCCCTTTTTAACCTATGCAACTAACCGTAAATTACGGGAAACCTTATATAAAGGTTACACCATGCGCGGTAACAATGACGATGAGTTTGATAACAAGAGTATTGCTGCAGAAACAGCCAGCTTACGTTACCAAAAAGCACAGTTATTAGGTTATAAAACTCACGCACATTTTGTCCTTGAAAATGCGACGGCTAAAACACCTGAAAACGTATTTGGTTTATTAAATCAAGTATGGCCAGCCGCTTTAGCAAGAGCAAAAGAAGAGTCAGCTGATATGCAAAAGCTGGCTAACTCACAAGGCACTAAAATTGAAATAGAAGCCTGGGATTGGTGGTACTACGCTGAGAAAATTCGTAAAGCTCGCTACGATATAGATGCAGCAGAAACTAAACCCTATTTCTCGCTAGAAGGTACTTTACAGGGAATCTTTTTCACCGCAGAGAAATTATGGGGCGTAACCTTCAAAGAACGCAACGACTTACCTAAATACCATGAAGATGTACGTACCTTTGAAGTCTTTGATAAAGACGGCAGCTATGTTGGTATTTATATGACTGACCATTACGTGCGCGAAAGTAAACGTGGTGGTGCTTGGATGAGCAACTTCCGTAAACAACATCGTATGTATGGTGAAGAAGTTACCCCTATTATCTACAACGTATTAAATTATCCACGCCCGGTCGGTGATACGCCAACATTATTAACTTTTGATCAAGCATCGACCTTATTTCATGAATTCGGTCATGCAATTCAGGGCTTGTTGTCTAACGGTTATTACCGCTCACAAACAGGTACTGCTTTACCACGTGACTATGTTGAATATCCTTCACAAGTCATGGAAAATTGGATGACTGAACCAGAAGTATTAGCAAACTTTGCTAAGCACTATAAAACAGGTGAAGTTATTCCAATGGCATTAGTTGATAAAATTCAAGCTTCAGGTAAATTTAATCAAGGTTTTGGTACCACTGAATACCTTGGTGCAGCTTTACTTGACATGAGTTGGCATTCTTTAGAAACAGCAGAGCTGCAAGATGCTGCCGTATTTGAGAAAAAGGTCTTATCAGAAATTGGCTTAATCAAAGAGATATCACCTCGTTATAGAACAGGTTACTTTTCCCATATATTCTCTGGCGGTTATTCATCAGGTTATTACGGCTACATTTGGTCAAATATCTATGATGCAGATACTTGGTTAGCGTTTAAAGAAAATGGCATATTCGATGAGAAAACTGCAGATTTATACCGTAAGCATATCTTAGAGCCCGGTGGTAGTGAAGATCCCACCATAATGTACCGTCGTTTTAGAGGCCAAGACCCTAAAGTTCAACCTTTGCTTGACCGTCGTGGTTTAACGACAACTAAATAACGTTAACGCTAATATTATTAATATTCGTTATTTAAGACTCCATCATGCTGATACTAGATTTATATGAGTCTCAGCATGATGATTTATAATTGAAAATGATATTAACTGAGATAGCGCTTTATAGTTGCTAAAAAAAACCTAAGTGCTTTTATTCCCATCCTGATCCCATTCCCACTGCTGTTGTCTTTAACGGGATAACGTCCAGTTTTAAAAATTTTTAATAAAAGTTTATTTGTATTGTTTATAATCGAATAATGTAATAATAATATTCTTTCAACGCCATATAGCTCACTAAAGTTAACCCCCATTATGAAGTTAAAATCTGCTGTATTACTCATATTGAAAGGTTTTGTAAAAATGAGTATTATTTTCAATAACCGTAAAATAAAGCCTTCGCTGTTTTTATTTTTGCTGATACTTTTTCCTTCCTGCGTTTCATTCGCTGCAGTGCAATCAACTCGGTTTGAGCGTCTATCTATTGAAGATGGCCTACCACAAAGTGATGTAAATCAAATACTACAAGACAGACAAGGCTTCATATGGGCAGGGACTTCCAACGGGTTAGCACGTTATGACGGCTATACGTTTAAAGTATTTAAGCATAGTGGTAAAAATCAGAACTCACTAACAGGCAATGTGATTCGAACTATATTTGAAGATAAAAGTGCTAACCTCTGGATAGGTACAGAATTTGGACTTAACCACTTTAATCCGAGAACTGAACAGTTTAGCCACTTTCGTCACAATGCTAAGAAGCCAAATAGCTTAAGCCATGATGTTGTCAATGCAATAACTCAAGACCGCTTAGGCAATATCTGGATAGGTACTCGGGGCGGACTTAATCGTTTTGATCCAAAAACAGGGCGGTTTACTCATTATAAATATAATATAAATAATCCAAAGAGTTTAAGCCATAATAATGTCTGGGCAATATTAGAGGATAATAACGGCGAAATTTGGGTTGGCACTCATGCTGGTCTTAGTCGCTTTAATGCAAAAACCGAGCAATTTACTCATTACTTTCACAATGCTAACGACCCCAATAGCATAACTCAAGGACCAGTTTGGTCAATAATTACCGATAGACAAAATAATCTTTGGATGATTACTGAAAACGGCTTAAATCGATTTAGTCTGGAAACTGAGCAATTTACTCATTACCGCCATGAGGCTAATAATGCTAATAGTTTAAGCGATGGAATAGTTTTCACGTTAGCGGCTGATAAAAACGGCAACCTTTGGATTGGGACAAGTTTAGGATTGAATAGACTAAACCTTGAAACTGAGGCTTTCACCTATTACCGTCATGAAGAGGCTAATATAAATAGCTTAGGCTCTGGTGGTGTTATGGCTATTTTAGAGGACAGAGAAGGTAATATTTGGTCAGGGACTAACAAAGCGGGTCTTAGCCGCTTCAATCCAAAAATAGAACAGTTTGGACATTACCGTCGAGATACCCTTACCCCCGTGAGCTTAAGTAGTAATTGGGTTGCTGCGATCGTTGAAGACCCGCAAGGCAACCTTTGGGTGGGGGTTGATTCAGAAGGTATTAATCGCTTTAATAAAAAAACTCAGCAGTTTGAGCATTATAGTATAAATAAAACTAACCCAGAAAATATAAGTAATAACGGGGTTAACGCAATAACTAAAGATCACCAAGGCAATATTTGGTTTAGCACTAGGAGTGGATTAAATAAATTCACCCTCAAAACGGAAATATTCAGTAATTATTGGCATAACTTGGATGATTCAGACAGTTTAGGTAGCAGAGGTATCCAAGCGATAACTGAAGACAGCCAAAATAACCTTTGGATAGGTACTACTAATGGTCTAGATTATTTTCTCCCTAAAACTGCAAAATTCAGGACCTATCAGCATAGTGAAGTGAAGTTAAACAGTTTGAGCCATAACCATGTTTTAGCAATAACTGAAGATAACCAAAAAAATCTTTGGGTGGCTACTGCTGAGGGCCTTAATTATTTCAATCCGAAGACTGAAGTATTTACTCATTATCGTCATGATATGACTCAATCAAGCAGTTTAAGTCATAATTATATTAGCTCAATAGCTTTAGATGACGAGGGTAACCTTTGGGTAGGCACCATGAATGGTTTAAACCTTATGGATATGAAGTCGGGGGCGTTTGTACGTTTTACCGAAGAGGATGGATTACCTGATAGCACCATTTATGCAATAGAGATTGATGAGCAAGGGTATTTATGGATAAGTACCAATCAAGGCTTATCTCAATTTAACCCCAAGTCTAAAACGTTTAAAAATTATGATGTTGCCGATGGCTTACAAAGTAATGAATTTAATGCTGGCGCTTCTTATAAAAGTGACAGTGGCGAATTGTTTTTTGGCGGCATTAATGGTTTTAATCGATTTTTTCCTAATACGCTAATTCAGGATAACAATAAACCTGTGGTCGTTTTCACCGAAATGCTGTTGTTGAATCAATCAGTCGCTATCGATGCCAATAAAGCACACGATAAAAATAAGGCAAAACCTGAAGATGATACATTTTTTTTGGAGAAAGGGATCCATGCAACATCAGCAATCACTTTAAGCCACAAAGAAAATTTAGTGGCGTTTGAGTTTAGTGCTTTACATTTTTCTGCCCCGAAAAAAAATCAATATGCATATAAGCTTGAAGGTTTTGATGACCATTGGATAATGACCGATTATAAAAATCGCCGAGCAACGTACACAAATCTATCTGGTGGTGAATACTTACTAAGAGTAAAAGCAAGCAACCCTGATGGTATTTGGAATGAAGAAGGTGTTTCACTTAAAATAACCGTGCTACCACCGTTCTGGAACTCTTGGTGGGCATATACCTTATATTTCATCTCATCTTTGCTCATATTAGTCTTTTTTATTAGGGCTCATCAAAAAAAAGCAATTTTTGAACGTGACCTTATTAAGCAATTAGAGCATCAAGTTTCCACACAAACGGCTTCAATCAAACAAGAATCGAAAAAGGTTATTAAAGCGAATGAAGTTAAATCTCAATTCTTAGCGAATATGAGCCATGAGATAAGAACACCTTTAACCTCTATTATTGGCCAAACTGAAGCGATATTACATGGTGATATTGATAACAGTACTGATAGCATAAAAGTCATATATAATAATAGCTTGCATTTGTTGAGCTTATTGAATGATACCCTAGATTTAAGCAAAATAGAGGCAAATAAATTTGAATTAGAAATAACGGCCTTAGATCTCATACAAATACTTGTCGACATTAAAAATATTTTCTCAGAACAAGCTAAATCTAAGGGCTTAAATTTCACCATACACCATACTTTGCCCTCCCCTTTTATGATCAATATTGATGGCTTTCGTTTAAAGCAAATTCTTATTAACCTTTGTTCAAATGCCATTAAGTTCACTGAAAAAGGGGATGTTGCTATTGAAATATACGCGCAGCATTATAATCATATCAACGAATTAACCTTCAAAATACGTGATACAGGCATAGGTATCAGTGATGAACAATTAAGAAGAGTGTTTGACGCCTTTACACAAGCAGATACCAGCATTAGTCGGCGCTTTGGTGGCTCAGGTTTAGGGTTAAATTTATCTGAAAAATTAGCTGACTTCATGGGGGGAATAATCGATGTTGAAAGTGAGATAGGTCAAGGCAGTATTTTTACCTTGATATTACCCTTTACTCCCACCAGTTCAACTGAGATTGTAAAAGAATTCGAAGTAACAAAGAAGACCTTCAGTGGCGCTATTTTATTGGCTGAAGACCATGATGATAATAGGCATTTAATGAGCAGGCTACTGACCGGACTAGGTTTTGAGGTTTATACTGCGACAAACGGCTACGAAGTAATAGCGTCTTACTTTAAAAATAAACCTGATTTAATCTTACTTGATATTCAGATGCCAAAAATGGATGGTATAGAAGCGATAAAAATTCTAAGAGCTAGATCTTGTGAAGTACCGATTATTGCATTAACGGCAAATACCTTAGCCAAAGATCTAGAACAATATTTAGCGCTAGGATTTAATGGATTTCAAGCTAAGCCTTTTGAGCGACAAAACTTTATCAATACCATCGCTAAGTATTTTGAACAGCCGATCAATACCAACCACGAAGACAATAGCTCGCTAACTAATAGCAACATTGATATATCTGATTTGGTTGCTAAATTTGAAGTGGGTTTAATTGCAGAACATAAAAACTTCATATTGTTGAACCAAACGAATGATAATGATGCACTTGCTAAACAAGCACATAAACTAGCTGGAGCCGCACAAATGTTTGGTTATAACAACATAACACGAGTCGCAATGAGCTTAGAGTCCAATATTAAGAAAAAAAATTCTGCCGCTATTAAATCTAGCACCCATGAGCTTATTGCGGCGTTATTAACGGTTATTAACAAAAGTGACTGATAACGTTTCTTATCATTTTATCTGTTAGCACATTTGGAGGATATTAATCAGGCTGTTAGCATCACATCATACTGTTCGTCGTAAACGTAAAAACCCCAGTAAGTGAAAACTTAGTGGGGTTTTTATCAGCTTCAACTAAAAGAAACACTTACTTCATGTAAGGGTCACTTTCAAAAAAAGCAAAAACGGTATCAAAGGCAGGCTCTTGATATTGCTTCAAGCCGGTATCACGAAAATCAATATCTATTTGACTTCTTACCAGGGTTTTCTTAACAAAACTACCCGCAATAATTTCTACTTGTAGTTCTTTTATAAGTTGAATACACGCTTCTAATTTAAAGCCGATCGGTCCACCAGAAAATTTACCTTTTAAAGCACGACCACGGATAACAACTTTATCAACGTGATAGTCTTCCATCAATTTAGCAAAGGTAAATTGGAAGTGTTGTACTGCTTCGGAATCACCTGCATCTACTAAAGATATTTTTTGCACGCGTGTTTGCGGAATATCATACAAACCGTTTTCACGTGACATAATACAAATAATTGCATCATTACCTTTTAATTCAACACCACATATTCTCATAACTTACCCTCATTAAATTCGCGGTCGCATTATATACCGAAACAGTGAATACCGAAACAATTAATACCAAAACAGTTAATACCAAAACGAATAATGACATTTGTCATGTTAACTCATGACAAAGTTCCCTGATACTGAGGCGAGATGTTTGAAATACTTGTTTTCGCCAAGAGGGGACCCGCAAAACGCCCTTTTACTTTAAATAAAATATAAGCGAGAACATCATGAAAACAACATTACTTAAATGGGTATTGAGTACTTCATTAATACTCAGTACTCAAGTGCAAGCAGATCAGCAAACCATTACCGCTATTGAAAATGCCTCAATGGAATTAAACTTAACCCAATTAATCTCTATTAAAGAAAATAGCCAGGGTTATGACCAAGCGCTAGCAAATTATCGTTTAGGATTAAATTACAGCTTTGTTCAACAGCAAGACAAGGCTACTAACGCGTTAACGCTAGCCACTGAGCAATTAATTAAACTGGTAAAAATTGACAAACAAGACAATGAAAGCTGGGCTTTATTAGCACAGGTTTACGGCTTGCGTATTGCTTTTCAACCAATGAGCGGTAGTGAATTAGGTCCAAAAGCACAAACAGCATTAACGACAGCAGAGAAAATTTCACCTAATAATCCACGCGTATTACTTATTAAAGGTGTCAGTAAATATAATACACCAGCAATGTTTGGTGGTAGTAAGCATCAAGCATTAATTGACTTATCACATGCGATTAAAGAATTTAATAATGACCGATATTCTGAGTATCACTGGGGATTTGCAGAAGCTTACACATGGCGCGGGTTAACACAATTGGAGTTAGGTAATAAGGGCGAAGCTCTGGCTGATTGGGCTAAAGCCGTAGAAATATCACCAAATTATGGTTGGGCTAAAAATTTACTGCAAAAAAACAGCTGATTTTCCCTTTATAATTCAACAGCGCTTTTCTTAAAATTTTCGAGAAGCTCTGTAGTTTTTAACTAATTATGATATAAATATTACGCCTTAATCTTTAATATCATAAGAATTATTGGAACTAAACATGAACACTCGTACTTTTATTGCACCAAGTTTAACCCAAAACCAAGTAGCGCTATGGACTTGGATCCCGCTATTTTTCTCACTTTTTTATTTTTTTCCGTTATTGTCTAATTGGCAACATTTCGATGTGATAAATATATCAGGGGCGTTATTAATTTATACCGGCTTTTTATATTTTTATATTAACTGTCAACGTCATGATGAGCGGACGGCTATTCGACCTATTATCGGTATTTTATTGTTAAGTTTTATCGGTACTTATTTTAACCCTGGTACCTTCACATTTTTTGCCTTTGCTACCTATTTTATTGGCTACTATTATCCAACACCGAAAAGTATTGTCGGTTTATTACTGACCATTGGCTTAATTATTCTTACAGCATTTAGCTTTGAGCTCACTGACGGATTTTTTATTACCCCGGCACTATTTATTTGCATACCTAACTTTTTATTTGGCTTGGCTGAACGTCGTAGCCGAGAACAAAAGCTCAATGAGCAGCGAAGCCAGCAGCAAATAGAACAATTAGCCACTGTCGCAGAGCGAGAAAGAATAGCCAGAGATTTACATGACTTATTAGGCCACACACTTTCTTCTATTGCTTTAAAAGCAGAGCTTGCTGAAAAACTAGCAAAAGCTGGGCATGTAGAAAAATCAATCGATGAAATATCACAAGTCGCAAAAATAACCCGCGAAACCTTAAGTGAAGTAAGACAAGCGGTTTCAGGTTATAAAGCTAAAGATCCTCAAGTTGAAGTCGACAAAATAGTCGCCCGTTTAGCTGATAAAAACTTCACTGTTGTACAAGAAGTATCACTAAAGCATTTAACAGCAAAAGCTGAAAGTTCATTACTGCTGATACTAAGAGAAGCTATCACCAATATTCTCCGCCATAGTAATGGCAATCACGTTTTGATAAAAACTCAGCAAACAGAAGATACACTTCTTTTAACAATATTCGACAATGGTTCGCATTTCTTGAAAACAAATAAAAAACCTTTATTCAGTAACGGATTAAAAGGAATAATAGAAAGGGTAAGTGAACTTAAGGGCAAGTTTTCTTTAAATATACAGCAAGGGTTTGAATTAAGTATCCACTTGCCTAATGGAGTATTCATCAGTGAAAAGTGAAGGTTTTAATAAAAAGATCAGAGTGATCATCGCTGAAGATCAAGCACTTATTCGCGGTGCACTTACTGCTCTACTGAATTTAGAAGCAGATATTGAAGTTGTCGGTGAAGCTGAAAATGGTGTTGAAGCATTAAAACTCATTGATAAACATAATACAGATATTTTATTGACCGATATTGAAATGCCTTTAATGAGTGGCTTAGAATTAGCCCAAATCACAGCAAAAAAGTACCCTGACATAAAAACAGTTGTCATCACTACTTTTGGTCGAGCAGGCTATATTAAACGAGCACTGACTATGGGCGTAAAAGGCTTTTTACTTAAGGATACTCCGTCAGAAGAATTGTCAGCGGCATTAAGAAAAGTAATGCAGGGTAAAAAAGTAATCGACCCCGAGTTAGCCATTGCGGCCCTTGATGATGTTGACCCATTGTCAGACAAAGAACGTAAAGCTTTGAAACTGGCAAGTGAAGGTAAAACAACTCACGACATTGCTAAATTACTCTTTTTATCAGAAGGGACTATTCGAAATTATTTATCAGAATGTATCTCAAAGCTCAATGCGACTAATCGTATTGATGCGGCTAGAATAGCTCAACAAAAAGGCTGGCTGTAACCAGCTATTGTCAATGTATTATTCACTATCTTTGAGTGCAATCTTGTACTTTTGGGTATACTCAAGATAATCTTCTAAGGCTTTGGGGTTACCTTTATTTTTTTGGCAAACACTTTTTTGATATTGATAACTAAACATATCAAACCATTGATCCAATAATTGTCCATTGACCGGTTCTTTTGCCATTGTTAACATTTTTGCCGCGACTTCTGCGGTAGCAAACTGATAGTTTTCTTCGGCAATGCGTATTTGATAGCGAGAAGTATTAGCCGCTTCGTCAAGTAAATGTGGGTCAAAAGCAGCAATGGGAAATTGGTTCAAGTAAGGACTTTTACGAAACATTTTTTTCGCTTCACGCCAGCAACCATCCAACATAACAAAGAGTGGTCTTTTACCTGAAGGTATGGTCATTTCATTACAAAAAACCTCACGTTCAGCCTGTGCATATTGTTGAGGAAAAACAACATAAGGTTGCCATTGCTCGTCGTTTAAAATGGCTAACATTTCTTTATTTTCTTTGGTTCTTGACCAAAGAAATGCAAAGGTATCTGGCACGACATCAGCAATTAACTTGCCTGTATTACTCGGTTTTAGTACTTCTGTATCATACATCAATAATAAAAAACCAGCATTACTGGTAGATTTTGGCGAATATGAACAAATACAATGAGGTTTTGCTAGACGACATAAGTCACAACGTACAACACGTTGCCCACGAGACTTGTAAGTCGTCGTGCTCAGACTCATACGATAATGATGAAGTTTATGTACAGCGTGCATAAGTGTAATTAAGACCAATTAAAACATAAAAAAATAGCGGCAATTAAGGCCGCTACTTTAGTGATTTTTAGTTTGATGTGCAATGCTTAAAACTGCGGTTTACTGAATAAGTTAACTTACTCAAATCCATTGGGGTTTTGTGACTGCCAGCGCCAAGTATCAGCAATCATAGTATTTAAATTACGTGTTGCTTGCCAGCCTAATAGGCTGTTTGCTAATGATGCATCAGCGTAAACAGTGCCAATATCACCCGCGCGGCGCGGTACAACTTTATAAGCGATATTTTGACCACTAATTTGTTCAAAAGTATTCACTATTTCTAATACCGACGTACCATTCCCCGTACCGATATTAATGGCTTTACAACCTTGTATTTTCCTTAAACTCTCTAACGCTTTAACATGACCAATCGCTAAATCTACCACATGAATATAATCACGAACACCTGTGCCATCTGGCGTGTCGTAATCATCACCAAATACTTGTAGTTGAGGTAAACGCCCTACTGCCACTTGAGCAACATAGGGTAATAAGTTATTAGGAATGCCGTTAGGGTTTTCACCAATAGTCCCTGATTCATGTGCACCAATCGGGTTAAAATAACGTAAGCAGGCGATTGACCATTCACTATCACTTTTTGCTAAATCAAACAGTACATGCTCAACCATTAACTTAGTTTGACCATAAGGGTTAGTCGCAGAGGTTGGCATAGTTTCATCTAATGGTGATGGGTTATTCTCACCATAAACTGTTGCAGATGAGCTAAAAACTAAATTTTTAACCCCATGTTTAGCCATCACCTGAAATAAAGTAACAGAGCCTAAAACATTATTTTGATAGTAACTCAGTGGTATTTCGTTCGACTCGCCAACCGCTTTTAAGCCAGCAAAGTGCACAACTGCTTCGATATTATATTGATCAAAAACAGCATCGAGCGCTGCTTCATCACAAATATCAGCTTTAATGAAAGTGACTGTTTTCCCCGTAATTGCTTTTACGCGATCAAGGACTAAGGTAGATGAATTTGATAAGTTATCAACGATGATAATATCTTTATCTAATTTAAGTAACTCTACCACGGTATGACTACCGATATATCCAGTACCACCGGTGATTAATAAACTCATTTTTAGTCCTTTTTTAAATAGATTCGAAATCTTAAAGCCGTCATATAGATACTGAAATTCATTCAGGATGACGATGGGAAAGTGATACTTTATTTAATCACTGTATTATGAGGGATATTCTGACACTGTCGCGATAAACTTACTAAGGATTTTTTGAATAATTAATATCTCTACCGTGTCTGATCGACTGTTAACCTTAGCCTCAATGGTTAATATTATCAGACTAAATTCTACGAAAAAATATTATAAGTGATTTAATACACCCCAAATAAACATAGTGGCCGTTATGTTTTACTATCCAACAATATAAAGTACAGACAAGACTCTGCCACTACTTTATTGGTTTGGCTGAATTAATATCATCCTTCTGCGAGCTCTCTTGCACAAAGGAACGCTTTTATTTCATCACGAGAACCCAAAATATGCTGCTTTAACAAAGCAACAGACTTTTCAATATTACCTGCTTTACATAAAGCGAGTAATTCATTGTGTTCAGATTCTGCTTTTGAAATACCCCCTGCCCATAATAAATGCATGCGAATATAACGGTCTGCATTTTTATTCAAGGTATTTACTAAGTCTTGTGTTTGCGGACGATTTGCCCCTGAGTATAAACAATTATGGTAATCAGAATTTAATTCACTCCAAGTATTAGCAGCATTCTCTTTACCAAGCGCCTTGTCTAATTTCCCAAGAAGTTCTGTCGCTTCGTCAAGTTTTTCAACCGTAAGACGAGGGATTGATGACGCCAACAAATCAGCTTCCAACATAGCCCGTAGTTCAAATAATTCATCAACTTGACTAGCATTTAACTCGGTAGCTGTAGCGCCTTTATGCGGTTCAAAAGCAACTAAACCTTCAGCTTCTAATTGTAGTAACGCTTCACGTACCGGAATTCGACTAACATTTAACTCTTCGGCTAATGCCGCTTGGCGTAAAGGTTGTCCTGCTTGAATTTCGCCACTGAGGATCTTCTCTCTAAGGGTTTCAACAACTAACTGAGTTCGGGTTTTATAAACAATGGTCATAAAGTACTTCTCTTACAAGTGTGCTGACATTATAAGGGTTTATTAGCTAAAAAAAAGCGACTAACAAATATTAGCCGTTTATTGTTGTTATCCGTGAAAGTTATAACTTCAAACTTACCGACTTAATAATGTATTTAGTGACTCATCGAGCGTATTTTAATAACCAATGGTTAGTGGAGGCGCTTATTAGCATTCCCAACAGTGATTGTGATTATTTAATTAGCACTAAGCATTTGTCTTAGTATGACTTTTTTGACGGATACATTTAAACTTCTGTTGGTACTTGCTCGTCAATTAAACGATGATTTCATAGACAACCGCTAAAGTCATTTTTTACGCAATATTAAAGTATTTCACATGCAACAAGATTGCCGTTTAAGTTGGCCTCTAATTAGGGATAAATTCTATGAGTTATTATCTGCTCTTTAAAGTAGCACTTGCTGAAATCACTCATTTTAAAAGCCATTTACTTGTCTTTGAAAAGAGCTCAGCTAGCACTATTATGTGTCAATTTACCCATAACCCTTTTAATGACAAATAAAATAAAGACTAGCCAGCTAGTTAAGAATTCTTTAAGTAACACAACTATTACAGGGCATTAATGGACGTATAAAGTTATTAACATTTACAACATTTTACGGCAAAATAAACGATAGATCTTACAATACAACACTGGGACTTGGTATTTTTATGCGATAAAATAACGCGATATTATATTAGATAATAACATCGCCAATAACATCGCGATAACTACAACTTGGTCGTATTATACAACGCACTACAATCATTCTTTAATTGATTTTCAATCTCTCCGAGAGTAAATTTTTTCATTTATAACTTGGCGAACACAAAGGCTTACCATGCAAAACCACCAGATAATAAAAAAAAGAATATTAACTTTACTGTTATTGGTTACTGCAATGGCATTATTTATGCCAAAATCTGTAGCAACCACGATCATTTTAGACTTCACGACTATCAACTCAACTGATATCTATAGCGCCAAGACTAATGCTTTTGATGAATCTATCTATGGCTTTAGTAACATGGGATTAAATGACGTGATTAACAATATATCCTCGGCGATCAGCAATGACTTCTTTGGTTATAGCTATGCTGGTTTATCGGCTGGCAAAGAGCTAAATATTAATTTCGAAGTTGGCACAATAGGTTCAGGCCCAAGTAATGGCGATAATGAGTTCTTGTATTTCCGATTCGGTAACGTAACCAGTGGAGAGTCATATTTAGGTCATGCCTGCTCAGGATGTGCTTTAACATCGTATTTGCAAGGGAAGGTTATTGGTTCAATTTTTACCAATAATATAGCAACAGACTTAGCCCGCTATGCCACTAATAATAAAGAACTGATTAATCTGATAGCCGGTACAGCATCACATGAAATTGGCCATTCTCTTTTCTTATCACATTCAGGGGGAAAAGAACTTAACCCCGGTGAGTCGGATTATGGTTTGATGGCAACAGGTGCTTCACAACCGTCTATGCCAAACGAGCAACGAGTACTAGACCGTGCATTCTCTAATAGAAATTTCGATACTTTAATAACGAGAGTAGGTCTTCGAGATATTCAAATCGCCGCTATTCCAGAGCCAAGCACTATTTTGTTATTGCTAAGTGCCTTACTTATGCTTGTTGTAAAAAGAAAAAATATTAGTGGTGACTTTTATTTTATTAAAAAATAGTTCTATAGTACAAAAAAAAATAGTCTTTTATACTAAGCTACGTACGTGTTTACTTTTTTTATTTATGCTACTAAATTCGTTTGTCGCTCATGGCGATCAAATATTTTTAAGCTCGCAAGCGCTTATTAAAACTTCTAATGTCGCCGTAACAGGAAAGCTAATACTTAAACAAAATATAACACTTACAAACAAACAAGTTATTCGTGTGGGTGCTATTTATATCGAACAGGTATTTAAAGGGCTATCACCGAGTCAACAGAGTATTTTAATAGAACTCCCACCTTTCACAACTAATGGTATGTTAAAGAGTACTGATGTTGTTTTAGAAATAGGTAATGAAGGTCTCTGGTTATTAAAAAAGCACACTAATGGTCTTTATCGGGTAGAACGGCCAGACGCCTTATTACCAAAAGAAAAAGCAACCATACTATTTAAGTGATCCCCACTAGTACCCCCTACTTGGATTGGCACTAGGGTGAACTAATACTGAGCGGTACTAATACTAAGGGGGCAAATTTGTTACTAATAGGTCTCCTTGTTCGCATAGTATTAGTATTAATTTTAACAAAATTTAACGGGTTCATGAAAAAGCGAAACTCATTAATGCAGTGAAACAGATGACATCGAACATTGTGCTGTTTCTTTACTTTGATAAATAGCTTGTTGGCTATCAATAATGTTAGCGTCTTTCGGTGCGAGTATTAAGGCTTGTTCAATCGTTTGTTTTGCCAATTGGTTACAGCCTACCGCATTTAATGCATAAGCATAATTATTGAGGTAAGCAGACTCTTGTGTTGCTAATTTATAGCCTTGTTGATACCAAAAATTTGCTTGTTTTACATCGTGGCTTAAAAAGTAATTACCCAATAAAAAATAAGGTAGCCAATAATCGGGCCATTGCTTGGTTGCCTGGGTAAGCGCTGTTATGCCTGCTGAGCTTTTCCCTACTGAAATTAAATCTTGGGCTGCGCGCGTATAAATGAATGGCTTCAAATACTGACTCGCTTTAGTTGGGGGGAGCGCAGCTAAAAGCCAGTATTTACCTCTAGCCCATGTTCTTTCAAAAACACTAAACTCAGCAATTCTATTAGCAAGGTCCCCCGAATGCAGGGTAATAAGTTGTTTTTTTAAGTCATAACCGGTAACCACAGCATAATGCCACATCGGATACCAAGGCGTTGAGACATTTTGCAAAACAACAACAGGAATATCTTCGCTAACTAACGACAATAACTGAGCCAAATTACCTTCTTGTGCATAAGCAACAAAACCAGATTGACGAGCAGCAGCAACCATCTCAATTTGAAAGCTACCTTTTAACTTTGGAACAAATAACTCAGCCGCTAAGCTTTGTTGATCTTTTTCCACCCCATAATAATTAAAAACTTCAGACAGCGTTGCAGGACCACAAAAAAAATCTTGCTGGGGGAAGAAAGGTACGTTGCTAATTTGATGTTTAGCGGCAATGTCAGGCGGTGAAGCCAAGAGCGCCTTGCTTTGCGGTGGCGTTGCACAGCCATTAGCTAAAAACAAAAAGCTGACCAATAGGCCAGCTTTACAAAAGGTATAATTTAACACCTATAATTTAATTTATGGGTCTAATGAATGAATAAACATCAGTTATACCCATTACATCCAAAACAGCTAAAACCACTAGCACAGTGACTATAGTACCAACAACTCCTCTAGCAGCAGGCATATCGTTTAGGGTTGAATTAAAAGTATTGAGTTCTTGTTCTGTCATATTAGCCACTCGAGTTCGAGCATCGGCAACATTAACCCCCAAAGAAACTAACTTTTCTTGAACTTCTGCACCATCAAGTAAGCTTAAAACTTGTTCGGTGTTATACAAACTTTGCTGCTGTTGAATAACATTGCTTGAAGGGATAACCGCGCCAAAAGCATTTGAGATGCTAAATAACACAGTAAATATTGCACAGGATACTATTGATGTTTTTTTCATGTTATTGCTCGCTTAGTGATTAATAGTGATACTTGTAAAATATAATAAGGCTACCAACTAAGCGTTAATTACTTTAGCCAGTCACGAATCTTTATATATCAAAGTATGACTCTAGCACAGATAATTGAAAACCCTAACAATGTTAATCTACACTGTGATTTTATATAAGGTTAATCCGTTGTACTTAGCTTAAATTTAAATAAACAATTAGTTTGATTCAGCACAAAGTAATACTTTGTGCATTTTATATAATACCCTAAACCCGCTAAAAGACTATTTATATGAATCAACAACTTATGGTTTTTTTAAAAGCATTACTCGGTAGTTGTAAAGACTTACTGCCAATAATTTTAGTGATCGCTTTTTTTCAATTTGCTGTTCTCCAACAACACATGCCAAATATTGGTGATATTTTAGTAGGTTTAGCATTAGTTGTACTCGGCCTGACATTTTTTATTTATGGCCTAGAAATGGGACTATTTCCCATTGGCGAATCTATGGCACAAGCCTTTGCAAAAAAAGGCAGTATTAGTTGGTTACTTACCTTCGCTTTTTGCCTGGGCTTTGGCACAACCGTTGCCGAGCCTTCGTTAATTGCTGTAGCTAAAGAAGCAGCAAGTGTGGCAGCCTCTGGTGGCATTATAAAAGATACTTTAGCCGCACAAATTTCCTATGCAAATGGACTGCGTTTTACTGTTGCATTTGCCGTAGGGCTTGCCATTGTGATTGGTGTATTACGTATTATACGTGGCTGGCCAATTCAATACCTCATCTTGGGAGGCTATGTACTTGTAGTGATGATGACTATGATTGCTCCAAGTTGGATAATCGGTATTGCTTACGATTCAGGTGGCGTGACTACATCAACCATTACCGTCCCCTTAGTCACTGCACTGGGCGTTGGTTTAGCTTCGGCAATAAAAGGTAGAAACCCGATGACCGATGGTTTTGGCTTAATCGCTTTGGCTTCTTTAACCCCAATGGTTTTTGTGATGATTTACGGCATGGTGATCAATTAATGGCTTTACTTTTTGAGTTTTTAATTACTTTAAAAAACACCATTATTGACGTACTGCCAATACTGTCAATTATTTTAGGTTTCCAACTATTAGTGATCCGCAAACCCATTCCACATATCAAACAAGTCGGCTTTGGTTTTATTTATGTTTTAATTGGTTTAGCTTTATTTTTACTGGGCCTAGAAAAAGCTTTATTTCCTTTAGGCAAAATGATGGCAACACAATTAACAGCGCCAGAATTTATCCATACTGGCGAACAGGTATTAACTCACATTCATTGGTCAGATTACTTCTGGGTATATATTTTTGCAGCTGCAATAGGTTTTAGTACCACAATTGCTGAGCCGTCATTGATTGCTGTAGCAATAAAGGCAGAAGAAGTTTCTGGTGGAGCCATAAAAGCCAATAGTTTACGAATATCTGTGGCGATTGGTGTTGCTATCGGTATCGCCCTTGGTAGCTATCGTATCGTGGTTGGTCATCCTATTCATTACTATATTATTTCTGGTTATATCGTTGTCGTTATTCAAACTTTTTTTTGTCCTAAGCTAATTGTACCTCTTGCTTACGACTCTGGTGGTGTAACCACGTCAACAGTCACAGTCCCTTTAGTTGCGGCTTTAGGCTTAGGTTTAGCCAGTACCATTCCAGGACGTAGTCCACTGATTGATGGTTTTGGCTTAATCGCTTTTGCCAGTTTATTTCCTATTATTGCTGTAATGGCTTATGCACAATTAACCCAAGCAAAAGCCCAACAAATCGAACAAAAAAGTAAAAAAAGAAAACGAATTAATATTAATAAGCGTAGTTTAAGAAAAAAACAACAGCTCTCAAAAAGCTCAAGACAAGATAAATTAAACAGGTGATCACATGCAATTCAAACTAATTGTCGCATTTGTTGACGACGGTGTAACAGACGAAGTTATGAAAGGCGCCAGAATGGCTGGAGCCACTGGCGCAACGATAATAAATAATGCTAGAGGTGAAGGTATTAAACGCCAAAGAACCTTTTTTGGTATGCAACTTGAGACACAAAGAGACGTATTACTTTTTGTCGTTGAAGAACATTTATCCAGAAAAATTCTAGAACGGATCAGTAAAATCGCAGGGTTTGACCAAGACCCGGGTAAAGGTATTGCGATTCAACTAAATGTCGAAGATGCTGTTGGCGTAGCTCATCAAGTAGAACGCTTAAAAGGTAAAGTTGAGGAAGAACTATGATCCATAAATTAGTACAAGTTAAAGATGCAATGACCACTGATAACTATCAATTCGCTGATGGCATGATGACTGTTGCTGAAGGTATTAAATTAGCAAAAAAGCATAATGTTAATGCCTTAATTATCAATAAGCGTAATCCACAAGATGAATACGGTTTAGTGATGCTTGCTGATATCGCGAAAGAAGTCTTAGCAAAAGACCGTTCGCCCGACCGGGTAAACTTATATGAAATAATGGCAAAACCTATATTAAGTGTTGATCCAAATATGGATGTAAGATATTGCGCTCGGTTATTTGAACGCTTTAGCATTCACTTAGCGCCCGTTGTTGCAAACAATGAAATTGTTGGCATGGTTGATTACATTAATATGGTTTTTAGCCAAGCAGAATAGCAGCCCAGTTATAAAGTCTAAGGTGATGCTTTAGGCTTTAGGCTTTATTATGAGTAAAACATCTTGGCGTTTTAAAAGAAAAATAAGCGGTGATAAAAAATACGCCCATAACGATTAATGTACCGGTATCTCCCTGATAAGGTGTAATAACATTAAAATAAAGCATTCTCTAATTAGCCAACACCCACACCGATAATAAATAAAATATAGCCACTAGACTGCCCTTTGGCTCCGATAAGTTTGGCCAGCAAATAATGGTTTAGCTATTGTTCAATAAATCGTTACCTTGAGCTGAATTATCAAATAGTTAGCTTGATGAATTAAATTAATAAGTCAGTTATCACCGCTGACAATTGGTTATATAAAACATTTCTCATTGACGTTTTTCGCCATAGCACACCAATTTCTCGATAATAATCTTGATCTAACGGTGCTATGGTTAACCCCTCATTTTCCCCGATATTTTTCTTTACCGCCATTTCAGGCAAAAAAGTAAAGCCTTGATGAAAAGCGGTCATCTGTACCAATGTTGACAAGCTTGACGCAGAAAAAGAATGAATACGCGATTTATCAGCAAGTTTACATGCTGACAAGGCATGTTCAGTAAGGCAATGCTCTGATGATAATAAGAAAATACTCTGTTCCGGTAAATGTTTATAACTGTCTGTTTGTTGAAAAGTCTCTACTAGCGTTTTATTACCTGCCATAAAAAACCTGTCTTTACCTACTAATCGACAATGAAAGTTATTTACTGCTATTGGCAACGCTAGAATCAACACATCTATTTCACCATTATTAAGCATATTCATTAAGTTTTCAGTGGTATCTTCACGTAAAAACAAGGCTAAATCAGGAAGTTTACTTTGGCAGGCGCGCACAAAATCAGTTAAGAGAAATGGCGCAATCGTTGGAATACAACCAATACGTACAGTCCCGGTATACTCGCTACCTTGTTGTTTTGCAAAGCTGACTAATTCGTTGGCCGAGACTAATAACTGTCGCGATTTTTCAACAACTTCAATGCCCTGAGTCGTAAATAAAAAAGACTTGTTGTCACGTTCAATTAATTGACAATTTAGCTGTTCTTCTAATTTTAGAATAGCGCTACTTAAGGTTGACTGACTAACAAAGCATGCACTGGCTGCTCGATGAAAATTTTGTTCTTGGTAAAGCGCAATTAAATAGCGTAAATGCTTAAGATTAGGTAAAAACATAAGGCAAAGTCCAAAGGGTAATGACGATTAATTTATCACATCACAATTAAATAAAACGATTATGATTTAACAAACACAAAATAAGGACCCAATGACAAAAGTATAAATTTATTTTTAATTAGACATTTTAATCGATAAACCGAGTATAAAGTTGATGAATATTAATTCAATCCATCGATTTCTTTAATTTTTTCCAAAGATACGGTAAAGTTAGAGGATTAATTTACACCATCATATAGGAAGCAACATGTCACAAGCATCAGCACGTCATTTATTAGTAGATACAGAAGAGCAATGTTTAACGCTTAAAGCACAAATCGAAGATGGAGCAGATTTTGCGGTTGTAGCGCAGGAGCACTCAAACTGTCCTTCAAAAATGCAAGGTGGAGATTTAGGATCATTTGGCCGTGGTCAAATGGTACCAGAATTTGATGAAGTGGTTTTCACTGCTGATTTAAACACGGTTCAAGGACCAGTAAAAACGCAATTTGGTTATCATTTATTAGAAGTAACGGCTCGCTCTTAATAGTCAGTTTGCTTAAAAATCGATAAAGGAAAGGTTATCAATGACAAAAATTATAGTATTGATACTTCTTTTATCGATTTCAAATCACTGCCAAGCTAATTCTATTGCAATTGACGCGGTAAAAGCAGATGAAAAAATAATTCATTACCTTGCTGATAAATCCATAACTAACTTTCAAATAACTTACCTGTAACTCTATTTTTTTGATATTTGTGGGTTTGTTGGTTGTCGGTCGCAAAAACTCGTTTCTGTCGTCGTAACGTCTAAAAGTGCTAATGCACCATCAACAAATATTTTCGCGCTTGTTCAAGGCTTTATTGAAGGCATAGTACCCAATAACCAAGACCAACCAAAAGTTACCTTTGTAACTTAGACACTAGCCCACCTAACACGCTAACCTTTATTGATTAACGAACGCGTTAAGACCTTATTAACACTTTAGGTATTGTCATTATTTTCTCAAATCTTTCTTTATTTTTCCTATATGAATCATTACTTATTTCACAAATATCACTTTGCATAAATTTTAAACAATAATTTATTGTTAGTATACGGTGGTACTGAACCACCCAACAAATCAACGGCATAATTAGCCGGTGTAGATATATGTAGAAGTTTAATAAAGTTGGAAACTGGACTTATTACGTTTAAGTGCCAAGAGTACCTTTCAAAAAATTTAACTAAACTTTGAAATAGTTAATTTATAGAATTTAACCCTAAGCGCAGTAGATACCACAAACCTGATCTAATTTACTGGCCAAAACAACCCTGTTTTATGTTCACTTTGATACGAATATAGTTAACATCGATAGATTTTTGAGCTGTTTTTAGTGTTCATTAGACGTTGTTCTACCTTCATCTTGATAGTCAACAAAGCCACCATAGCAGTCATTCTGCGTTCACTTTTTAACGATCACTTTGTGCGCATTCCTGACATTAACTCTGGTTTGTTCTTAAGGTCACTGATTAGCCATAAGCCGACATTAGCTTTTCAGTAACTAAAGGCAGCTCATAGCTATGAGTTCAATTGGTCAACGTTATTTAAAGTGGAGACAGCCTCTAGGCTGAAAGTAATGTCACTACCTCACTATAATTATGGATTTATGACATCTATTGAAGTAGTTTGGATATGGCCTTTTATTCGAATAGTATAAATGTTTCTCAATTTGACTTATTATTTGAAATAGCGACTATTATGAAAGTAGATAAATTGTTTAATGCATTGTTAATTGATTAAAATACCTCTCCACTATAAGAAGATATTTATGCTAAAAATCAACCAAAATCTCTGTGCGATAGATAGAATCATAAGAGGCGTAATAGCCGTTGTTTTAATTGTTTATGTTGTACTATTTTCTGAACAAATTGGCGATGATTTGTTACGAGTATCGATTTTGATTTTTGCTGGAATGAATTTACTTTCATTCGCCATAGGGTGGTGTCCGGTATATAAAATTGCGGACATAAGTACTTGTAAAAAAGATTAAGTAGTAAAGCTTATGAATAATACTGATTTATCGTCAGGCTTAAGGAAACGTGTACTTTATAGTTTTATTGGAGTAGCTATTATTGTCTCAGCTATTTTTATTAGTGTAGCATTTAATTTATCACGAGATCTTGGTCAATCCTTAGAGTTAGAACATAACACTATGATGCTTGCTCGGCTTACTAAACATGTTAAAGCTATTATTCATGAGGGTAAAATTACCGAGTTAGCATCAGATGAAAATGTAAAAAATGAGCTTATGGATCTACTAGAAAAAAATGTTATTGGACTTGAAATATGGTTTGATAAAAAACATATTAAATTAAAATCTTCTCCTTTATACCGCTCTAACAAACTGATAAATAAAACTATTAACACTAAAAAGTCTAACTATTATTTTACAGATACAGATACAGATACAGATACAGATAGGTTATTTTGGATTTATGAAAACACCCCCGTTGATAACTTATCTATATTAATAGTAAGTAAAACTTATGTTTTAGATAAAACCTTAAGTTATGTGTCAAACAGACTATTTATTACCGCTTTTTTAACCTTTTGGATAACTGTATGGGTTGCCTTATTCATATCGGCAGTAATCACTAAACGTTTTGAGCAAAGTAATGACAAACTTAAACATTTAGCAACTCATGATACCCTGACTGGTTTGCCTAATCGATCCTATTTATATGAACATTCGCAGTCATATTTAAATGCTAAAAATATAAAAGCACATCAAGAACTGAATACCCTGTTAGCTGTTTATGTAATTGATCTCGATAAATTTAAGGACATTAATGACACCATGGGACATTTGGTGGGTGATGAACTATTAAAAGCGATAGCAATGCGTTTATGCAATCTGAAAGAGAAAAACTCACAAGCAATACGTTATGGTGGGGATGAGTTTGTTGTATGGTGTGATAATTTAGATGAAAGTAAAGCTATTTCATTAGCTGAAAATATAGTGACATTATGTCGTCAACCCATCAAAGTTAACAATTACGTCTTTGAAACAAGTGTAAGTGTAGGTGTATCGTTTTATCCTACAAGTGGTCTACAGCTTGATGACCTTCTTAAGAATGCAGATATTGCTATGTATCAGGCAAAAAAACATCGGCTGGGTTTTCAAGTTTTTCAGCAAGAACTTTTTACTCGTTCTGAATTTAGAATACACTTACGAGGTCAACTTAACTCTGCCCTCGATAAGAATCAGTTCGTTTTATATTATCAACCAAAGGTACAATTACCCGATAACAAGATTATCGGTGTTGAAGCGCTTGTGCGTTGGTTGCATCCCGAAGAAGGTCTGTTAGGGCCAAACATGTTCATTGATATTATTGAACAAAGTATGTTTGTACATGAATTTACACGATACGTATTGCTGCATGCGATCATTCAATGTCGTAATTGGTTAGATAATGGGATTGAGTTATCAATAGCAGTAAATATTTCACCCTACAACTTAATGGATCCAGATTTAGTGAGTTACATTGCTGATCTGTTGTTGCATTATAAAGTTCCAGCAGCGCTTATAGAAATTGAACTCACTGAAAATGCTAGTATGGTCAATATTGAAAGAACACAAGAAATCTTCGCCCAATTAAAAAAATTGGGTGTGAAATTGTCAATTGATGATTTTGGTACAGGTATGAGTTCTTTATCTTATATTAAGCACTTAGATGTAGATTTTATTAAAATAGATCGTTCATTTATTATCGATGTAGTGACCGATAAGAGAGATGAAGCTGTAATCAGTAGCTTGTTAGTGTTATGTAAAAAACTAAACAAATTAACAATTGCTGAAGGAGTAGAAACAAGAGAGCAAGCTAATAAATTAGCTAGTCTAGGGTGCGATTTAGCCCAAGGATATTTATACAGTAAACCTTTACCGGTAGAGGAAATGACTAAGTTATTAAGTGATCGAAGAGTAGTAATTGATAATGAAGTTATACTCGTTAA
Organism: Colwellia sp. PAMC 20917; assembly: GCF_001767295.1. Taxonomy (GTDB): domain Bacteria; phylum Pseudomonadota; class Gammaproteobacteria; order Enterobacterales; family Alteromonadaceae; genus Colwellia_A. The sequence continues at coordinate 3,327,910 of NZ_CP014944.1, read as the reverse complement.
AAGTTGACTTCTTCTTTTTAAATACCCTGACGTTCAGGTGTTATTTTCAGAAAATATTCAAAGTAAGACAATAGGCTTTGTTCATACTCAAACCTAACGATTTACTGGTAAAAACAATCATTAAAAATTCCATATATTAATCTCTGTGGAACGTCCGGTTTCGTATCTTTGTTAACATTAAGCTAGTGATCATCAGAGAGTTCTTCAGCTAGCCAAAAGCGGTCATTAGAAAAGTTTGTGGGGCCGTTCAGTGCCAATCTCAGCTATACGGTTAGTTGTCTTTATTTTTAAATTTTTCTAATAAGCAGATATTGGACTTTGCTTGCATTACGGTAAATCTGAGCATAAAAAACACCAAATTTTTGTGAAACTACTCAGTACTTAGGGAAATGCTCTGTTATTTTGTGAGGCAATTATCAGCTAAAGGTAGTCGTTGGAATTTAAGTAATGAACTTTAACTCTAAGCGTAAAAAATGAACAAGGGCTTTATTATGATTTCTCTATTTTTTTAAACAGTGAAAATAAAAAATATAGCTTTAAAACAGTCTTTATTCCGCGCAAATGCATTGATCATATGATCAAGCAAGAAAAGTTAAATGGCGTATTATTAGGTGTTAATCCTATCTGGTTTAAAGACAAACAGAGAATAAATATTTATGGACTTCAATGGTTTTCACCGACCAAGATGAAGTTATCTCTCTAGAAAATAAACCGATTGAGTATAGCGATCCTTCCTCTTTAGAAAATCTTGCTTTTGGCGGGGTGCGTGGCTTCTATTACTATGGCATTAATGAGCTAGTGGCTAAAAAAAGAATAAATCGTAGCGATACAATTAGTGAACAGGCATTACTTAATATGCTGATCAGTAAAAGAATAGACAGTGCGATAATTAGCCAATCTACATTTGACTATATTATCAGGCAAAGTAAAAATCGCGATCTATTTCATCTATCTCTTAATCCTCCCCATGTCTTGCGCTATTTCCTACGTATATATGACATTCATTTTTTTTAATAGTATATATAACACCAATATCTTGGTTGTTATATAACCATTATTGCTTTTTTCTAAGGGGGAACATATATTATAAATCAACTAGTCAATTGTCAGATAAATTCATTTTTGGTTCTGAATAGTCTTTCGGTTCATTAAAAGTTTCGTTAAAGAGTTTTGACAGACTACGTGATGAATAAGTATTTGGGTGGTAATGCCACACGCTTATTATAATTTTAATGCTAATAAAAAATAAAATAAGGTTAATTATGAAAAAACCATCCAAAGAATATTCCAAAAAACCATCTAAAACACAAATAATAGAAAAAGGCATTGGCGAGCTTTATCAGGAAAATCCAGAAAAAGCAGATGAAGCATTATTTGGTCGAACAACCGATCCCGTTTCTCGTCGAGGGTTTCTAACGGGATTATCCGTAATGGGCGTAGTATTAGGTGCTGAAGTCGTTTTTGGGCGATTTATGCCGGGTGGTCTTATTCCCGCAGCACTTGCTGAAAGTACTGAAAAATTTCGTATTGCCGGTAAACATGCCGGTCTAATAATATTAAATGATCGACCTCTGAATGCTGAAGTACCCGCTCATTTACTCAATGACTTAATCACTCCGGCTAATAAATTATTTGTTCGTAACAATGGTATTCCTCCTGAAAATGTTGATGTTAATAATTGGACATTAACTATTGGTGGTGAATCAGCTAAAACAAGTAAAACATATACGTTAGCTGAATTGAAAAAGAAATTTAAACATCATACTTATCAATTAACATTAGAGTGCGGTGGCAATGGTCGCGCTGAATTTGATCCGCCAGCGAAAGGTAATCAATGGAGCTTAGGTGCTGTTGGTTGTGCTAAGTGGACAGGCGTACGTTTAAAAGATGTATTAAAAGATTGTGGCATTAAAGATGATGCTGTTTATATTGGCTATCACGCAGCCGATGAACATTTAAGCAGGGATCCAAAGAAGGCTGCTATTTCTCGCGGTGTGCCAATGCATAAGGCTTTAGAAGATGAATCGCTAATTGCTTGGTCAGTAAACGATGAAGATATACCGGCAATGAACGGTCATCCTTTACGTTTAGTTTTTGGTGGCTGGCCTGCTTCAACTTCAGGTAAATGGTTAACGGGTATTTCAATACGTAACATTGTTCATGATGGTACTAAAATGACCGGTAAAGCATACCGAACACCCTGTAAACCTGTAGCTCCTGGCTCTAAGGTTCCTGATGAAGACATGTGTATTATTGAAAGCATGCCGGTTAAGTCCCTGGTTACTTTTCCAAAATCAGGCGTTAGACATGCGTTAAAAGACGAGTTTTCAGCAAATGGTCATGCATGGGTAGGTGATAAAGCCGTAGAAAAAATGCATGTATCCATTGATTTTGGTCAAACGTGGCAAGAAGTTAACATAACTAAACCCGTTAATCGTAATGCATGGCAACATTGGCAAGCTAAAGTTAAATTCCCACAAACAGGTTATTATGAATTATGGGCTAAAGCGACAGATAGTGATGGTGTATCTCAGCCTATGATAATACCTGGTTGGAACCCTAAAGGTTATTTAAATAACGCGTGTCATCGAATTGCAATTCAGGTGGTGTAATATGGTTATTTTAAAAAAAACGATACTTATATTAAGCTTGATAGCACTCCCTTATAGCTATGCAAATAGCAAAGAGGCTCTGGATAAAGACAGCGGCTTTGTTATAGATACAGGTTATGAGTTGGTTAAAGCTCACTGTACCGGCTGTCATTCTGCTGCTTTGGTTATACAAAATAGAATGAGTCGAGATACTTGGTTGGAAACTATTCGCTGGATGCAAAAGACAGGTGGCTTATGGCCATTAGGGGACAGTGAAAAACCAATACTTGATTATTTAGCTAAACATTATAGTCCAAGTGAAACAGGACGCCGTAAAAACCTTCCAGCTTATTTGATGCCAACGCTAGAAATTGACTTAACTAAATAAAAACTCATAAAATGAGTTAAAGATAAAATTTTGACTCATTTTAATTTAGTTCCCATTTATTCTGTTAATGACATTCTAAGTATAAGGTCAAACCAAGTATTAAAAACCTGTATAAATAAACACGTATCCATATAACCAAACTCAAAAGTGTTTAGTTTTAATCAACTTCAACAAGTTGATAATGAAATGCTACTGACTAAAAATTCTATATACTTTCAGTACCCCCTCATGCTGGCTTAGAAGTATTAAGTGAAATGTCTGTTGTATGATCATAAAGCTAATAGAATAGTAGCTGTTAAAGAACTAACCAATGGTTAGGTTAAGTTAATCTTGAAAATAATCAGTTAACGAAAAGCCAATACCAATGGTTTGTTGTGAGTTATTGTAATCGATCAAGCTTTCACCATAACCATTAGTATACTGAATATACCCTTTTAACCGTTCAAAAATAGGAAAGGTTACACCTAACTCCACATAGCCTTTGTGCGCTTTAAAGTTTTCTCTGCCTTTAAAAAACACATCATAATCGTCCCACTTATACACTAAAGAAAGTTCAAAATTCCCCATGTAATCTGTAATATCAGGGTTATCATCTCCTGGCACCATTGCAGTGGAAACTTTATTTCCCTCAGGTATTCTCCACCAAGGTTTAAAAGAGATAACATAATTATCTTTAGCAAAGACAAAGTTCGCATAAAGCCTATTCCAACTGCGAGAGAATGACGATGAATTGCCATTGGATTGGTGTTCAAAACCAAGCAAAAATGCCGTGTTTCCTTCAAGTGGCTGCCAACTTAACGGGGTATAATAAAAAATTTCTGGTTGATAGTTTGTTTCCCTAAAAGGACGAGAAATACTGCGAGCATAAATTTGCCACCAAGACTGTAACGTAAAGGCGAAGGCTACTCCGTCACCTTGAGTAAATAGACGTTCAGTGAGTAAGGGTACTCTAAAGCTAAGCTGGTATTTAATTTCAATATCTTCAAAGTTATCAGCCCATCCTTCTACTATATCGTAGTCTTCTTTATTAATATTATCGCTATAACTCACTGGTAAAAGGTAATTCATTCGGTGAGGTGTCATCACATAAGGCGTCATCACATAAGGCGCTGAAGCCAAATTTTTTGTTTTCAATTCCTGCTTAAAAAACGATTCAACTTTATTATGCTGTGCCTTTTTGGCAACCAATAGCAAATTGTTGCAAGCTCTTTTTAACTCTCCTACGGTTACTGTTAAGTCCGCTGTTTTGAGACTTTTCATTAAACACGTTTGCAGTTCTTCATCTGATGCTTGAGCATTGAATGTGGTTGCGATGGAGCCAAAAGATAAATATAGTAGTGTGTTTTTTTTCATATGTTTAATGATACCTAGTACGGCTAAAAATATGTTGTTTGATTAATTTTTTAATAACCAAGAACAGGTTGAGTATTAAAACATAACTATAATTACGGTCAGCTCGTATCTTTGTTAACATCGGCCAGTGAGCATTAGAGACTTCTCTAGCTAATTGCGGACATTAAGCCTTTGCAAATTCAGGAGCATATTTAGGGCAATATTAGCCAAAATTTCCTACTCACTTGTGGGGTGGTTTAAGCTCAAAGCCGACGACGATGGAGTTTCGTCTATAGACTCTAATATTTATTGACCTAGTAAATTTATCAACTAGCTAAAATGACGCAAACTAGTGCTAATTATCGTCCAACCATAGCAACACTGTCTAACTCACTTGATATACTAAATGATGAAGTATTCTATAGTGTTATTTTATTATTAATAATGAAGCTTTAGCAAACAAGTGTTTCAATTTAGTAATATAAATTGAAACACTTGTGCCTGTTGATATTAACTGAAATACGTCATATTACCCTTAAGTCATTGCATATTTAAAGTTATGATAAGCTTTTACTTATTAAGTTAAGATTATTTGGGCTGCCAATGCTCAATTTAAGTTAAGATTATTTGGGCTGCCAATGCTCAATTTAAGTTAAGATTATTTGGGCTGCCAATGCTCAATAAAATCTAACCACTTTTTTTCTGTATGGTAAGAATTTTCTTGCAAATTTAGTGTGTTGTTAGAAAAAACCATTTTGCCTGATGACGTTGAAATATAAATATGAGGGTAGCTTGAAATAGGGGGGAGATGCTTTAAAAATTCATCGTTTTTATACTCATCACTATAATTAATCTTCAAGACTACAAAATTATTATATAATTTTTCAGCTACTTTTGGTGAGTCTTTAATAAAGTCATCCATTTTTTTACAGAATGAACACCAATTACCACCTACAATCATCAATACATTTTTATTCGTTTCCTTAGCGACTTTGATAGCGGATAAGCTATCCTTAAATGAATCTCTGCTTTCATCATAGACCGTGCTATAAGTTGGTAAAACATTAACAGCATTAACAGCTGTTATGTGAGTTAATAAAAAAAACAGTGTGATTAAAATTATTTTCATTTTTTACTTCCTAAACAAAATGGGTACTTTATATATTTAAGTACCCATTATAATAACAGGTACTGTTATTAATGAAATATCTTTGAGTTTACGTATTGAAATAGGTGCTGTTGGCATGGTTATTCTTATCATAAAAAATGGAAAGAATAGCGGTTGAAAAACCTACTGGTTAGACAAAAAAGGTTAAAGTTGAACGATACTATTCAAATCGATCATTCAATAGCGGTATTGAGTGATTGTGATGCACCGTGGATGAGAATATACAGTATTGCAAGTTTTATGATGAATGACCGCTGTGGTGGTATTTTTGCCAGTCAGGTTATTCGATTAACTGGTAATATTTATAGTCAAACAATGCGTATTTAAATCTGTGGCGAATGTCCGCTATCGTATCAGAGAAGACCTTTTTGGTGCTGATTTAGGGTGTTAGGAAAGGTCTCTTTTGTGGCATTAGTTAGCGTTAATATGTGAAATAGCACCGTCCGCAATGAGCTTAAACCCGTCCCACAAGTGAGCAGAAAATATTGGTTAATATTAGCCTAAACATGCATCTTAATTTGCAAAGGCTTATGTCGGCTCATGGCTAGCTGGAGAAGTCTCTAATAATCACTAGGCCAATGTTAACAAATATACGAAAGAAGACAATTCAATAACTGTTTCAAACCTATATTATTAGCTAGCTTTGTTGACAATTTTAAAGAGTGAGGAATAGGTATTCTATATTTACCACCCCTTCCTCTGGAGAGGAGGGGGTCAGGCATAATAATTAATAACTGCAATTTTTAGGAGAGCAGATCTCACTTTCACAATAGTGACATCTGGTTGTGTTTTTTCCTTGAGATTTAGCTGTGTAAAGATACTTGTCGGCATATTCGAGTAGGTCGATTTTGTTATTAAAGTTACTTGGATGGACACAAGCTAAACCAGCACTCACGGTAACACGTATACTATCCTTTATTGCATCACGTTTAATATTCAATTCTTTTAAAACTTGATGTATTTTGGTGCAAATTTCTTGTGCTTGTTTAGATGACGTATTTCCTAAAACATAAATAAATTCTTCCCCACCGTACCGACAAAATAGATCACTTGGTCTGTTTACTAATTGTTTTAATTCATTACAAATTGTCTTTAAACACCAATCACCTTTAACGTGACCATACGTATCATTGAATGCTTTAAAGTCATCAATATCAATAATGATGAGACTAATTGGAGACAATGACCGGGCACATCGAAGCCATTCTTTTTGAAAAAACTCGTCAAATGATCTACGATTTGCAACTCCTGTTAGGGCATCGATATTGGAATTTATATCTGCTTGTTTTTTCTGCGTGATATTAACATGCTGTACTAAGGTATAAGTTTTTTGGTTGGATTTAAATGGAGTGCAGTTGAGTGAAAACCAACGATGATTGTCTGGACTATGACAAGGATATTCAAATGAAAAACTCGGAGAGTTCTGACTGGCAACAGCTTCTATGCCTGATAAAATGAGTGAAATATCATCATTATCTTCACTTATTGAATTCTTACAAATATCGAAGTAATTGATTTTATGCCAATCGGTGGATTGCGTTGAAGAGTTATTTAATTCAAAATCGACCCATGCCTGATTTACAAATACAATATCACCAATATTATTGATAATACAAATATGTTCAGGAAGAGCATCGAGTGCATTATTGAAAAAGCCTACCTCATCCATGAATAAGTACCTATCAACTAAATACAATATGATTAATAAATATACGATCAAAGCCAGGATATTGCAACTATGGGATTTTTAAGCTTATCAGCTAGTTGGACGAATACTTATTATATCGCTGCTAAGGAGTTTTAAAATCAAATAAGCCAAACAGTCTAGTTTGCCACAAACTCTTCATAGAAGTTTCTTGGATAAGGACAGCTTATGGCTAACTGAAGAAGACTCAGTTACTCATGAGCTCGATGTTAACAATGCGCACTTTCGAGACATAGTAATTTAGCATTTTGATATTATGTCTGATCTTAAAAACAAACCAAACAGTCAACATTTAATTACGTAACGCAAACAACCAATAAAATATCAATATAACCAAGTACACACACACAGATTTACGAAAAACTTCGTTCAAAAAAAACAAAAACAAAGTATTGACTGATCGGTCGATCTTCATACAATAACCAGCGAAAGTATGCAAAAACTGCTCAATAAAAAGGATTTTTTGTAACATTTACTTAATACATTGAAGTTAAGATGCAGAAGATTTACCGACAGCTTATCTAGTCGTAGTGATCTTTAGCTTTTCATTGCACTTAGATAATTAATAATAACAATAAAATATCAAGGTTTAAAATGAAGACTCAATACCTAAATGGCAAGCTCGCCAGAGTAGCCGGCACAATTATGTGTGTAACTAGTATCCTCAGTTCAGCAACCGCACTCGCTGATATTCCTGTCAATTATTATAACTCAATTAATACTAGCTCTCCTGCTGCATTAAAGAGCTCATTACATGAAATAATTGACGATCACACTCGTTTCCCTTATACCTCATCGGCAACGGACACCTGGGACATTTTAGAAGCCGCTGATCAAGACCCTGATAATGCTAATAACGTTATCGACATTTATAAAAATGCTAGCTACGCCAAAGAAGGTGGCGGTAATACTTTTTATAATAGAGAACACAGTTGGCCTAAATCTTATGGCTTTCCTAGTGATGGCAGCGATAACTATGCCTATACCGACACTCATCACCTATTTATTGCCAACAGTGGTTATAATTCAAGCCGTAGTAATAAACCCTATGCAAACTGTGGTGCAAGTTGTTTAGAGAAAATCACTGAGTTTACCAATAACCGCGGGGGTGGCGTAAATGACTCAAACTGGACTGAAGGCTCTTTCGCCCAAGGTACCTGGCAAACATGGCAAGGCCGAAAGGGTGACGTAGCTCGTGCCTTAATGTATATGGCAATTCGATACGAAGGTGGTACTCATGGCGTTACTGGTGTTAGTGAACCTGATCTTATTTTAACTGATGATCGTACATTGATTGAAAACTCAAACGCTGGTTCAAACATTAGCGTCGCTTATATGGGTTTAAAATCGGTTCTAATACAGTGGCATAAAGATGATCCAGTTGACGCCTTTGAAGTACGCCATAATGATACAGTTTATAGTTATCAAGACAATCGTAACCCATTTGTTGATCATCCAGAATATGTTGCTTGTGTATTTGAAGGCATATGCTCTGGTGGCAGTGGTGATACTACAGCACCGGAAGCACCTATAGGCTTAAGTGCAACTGGCGGTGATAACCTAGTTGAACTTGCTTGGATAGCTAATAATGAACCAGATTTTGCTAGTTATAACATTCATCGCAGTAACACCTCTGGTACTGGTTTTGTAAAAATTAACAGCGAATTAGTCAATACCAATGCTTATACCGATAACAGCGTATCAGCAAGCAACACATACTATTATAGAGTATCAGCGGTTGACAATTCAGCTAATGAATCAGCAATGAGTAGTGAAGTTTCAACCACAACTAATGAGGGAACTACACCACCTGCTGGCACCGCTTGGATCAATGAGTTCCACTATGATAATGATGGTAGTGACATTAACGAATTTGTTGAAATAGCTGGCTCAACTGGCACTAATCTAACAGGTTGGTCATTAGTTGCCTATAACGGCAATGGCGGAACCGTATATAAAACTGTTAATTTATCAGGCACAATTAGCGATCAATATTCAGGTTTTGGTACATTAAGCTTTTCTGCAAGTGCCCTACAAAACGGCGCGCCTGAAGGTATAGCCTTAGTTAATAACAGCAATGAAGTAGTACAGTTTTTAAGTTATGAAGGAACGCTAATAGCTACTGACGGTGTTGCATCAGGCATGACTTCAACCGATATTGGCGTATCAGAAACATCAAATACACCAGTTGGCTACTCTTTACAACTTATCGGTTCAGGTCAAAGCTATAGTGATTTTACTTGGCAAGCCGCAGCGAGTAATACGTCAAACAGTGCTAATACCAACCAAACATTTGGTGGTTCAACACCAGTGAATGAATTACCTACAGCAGCATTTACTGAGACCTGTACCAATTTATCATGTAATTTTGACGCCAGTAATAGTAACGACATCGACGGTACTATCAGCAGTTACAGCTGGGACTTTGGCGACGGTAATACTGCAACAGGTGTTACACCTGTGCATGATTACGCTAATACAGGTACTTACACTGTTCAGCTAACCGTAACTGATAACAGTACCGACAGCGCTAAAACATCAAGTTCTGTTACTGTTAACCAAATTATTTATGATCCGTGGATAAATGAATTTCATTACGACAACAAAGGCGGCGACAAAGACGAGTTTATTGAAATTGCTGGTAATGCGGGTATTGACTTAACTAACTGGCGCATTGAAGCCTATAACGGCAATGATGGCGCAATTTATAGCACCATCAATTTATTTGGCACTTTCAGTAGCCAACAAAATGGCTATGGCACCTTAGCTTTTAATGCTACGGGTCTACAAAACGGCGGTTCAGACGCTCTAGCTTTAATTGATAATAACGACAATGTTATTCAGTTTTTAAGTTACGAAGGCACCATGACAGCAACAAGTGGCGCAGCAGCGGGTATGATATCAACTGACATTGGCGTGGCAGAAAACTCATCAACCAACCGTAATCATACATTACAGCTTTCAGGTACAGGTAAACAATATAGTGATTTTACTTGGCAAGCGCCAGCGAGCAAAACCAAGGGCACAATGAATAACAATCAAACGTTTTAATATTGCGTTTAATGAGTAAAGTTTGATAAAAAAATCCGGTTAAATTAACACTTAGTCGGTTTTTTATTTAAGCTTAATAACTTAAAAAGATTAGCAGACTTAACATTTCAATATTTATTTACTAATCAGACACAATTTCCGAAAAGGGAATGACATTACTGCCATTACCCTTAATTTTTCCCAATTTTAATATACAAACACCAACCTAACCAATAGAAACTTAAAGATAAACATTCAGTCACTTATGATTTTAATACCTAAACAAACCAAAGACTCCCCAGACTAGCTAATCATGTTTAGGTATATTTACTTTAGGACAAAAGTTTTTATTTCAGCCATTGCCACAAAATGAAAGTCTTGAATTCAAAATATACTTAGCTCTTTCTGGTAGCTTTAAATCTACAGCCGACATGAAATAACAACCACATTTCGCTAGAAGTTTTTGATAGCTGACGTTCGCCATAGGTGAAGACATGACTCTATTAATGATAACTTTTGCCAATGACTCGTTCAGTCTGAATGTGAACTAAGCCACCAAAGCGGTCATAATGACTTTAAATCAAAGCAGCAGTTATTCGTTAGCTGAAAAACACGCTGATGCTCACTGGCTTAATGTTAACAAAGATACGAATATAGTTAGCCTTGGCTTATCTAACGACAAGAGGTCTGACTAAGCGGTCGTAAACACCAATAGGCTTTTGGGCTATTTATTTAATTAAGAATACATAGAACGATCTTTATATGGATAGACAACTAAGCCACCATACTTGCCGTTTACATTCTGTCATTGCCAAGTCTTCTTAGTTCGAATTATTCTCATTTTAGTCAGAACAAGAGCATAATTCGAAAGAAAAAAAGTTGACTAAAATAATCAACATAAAGTAAGATTACTTAGCAACTTATTAATACTAAAAGGATTTATCATTAAAACATCTCATTTAATCTTCCTGTCATCCGTTTTATTGTCAGTACCAGCTTTCGCAGAGTCAGAAAAAAAAACAATTAAACATGAATTACAATACGGTGTTATCAATTTGGCTAGTCTTTCATTTATAGATGGAGATTGGTCTGAATTTCCGATTGTCGGTGCCCGTTATAAATACTATTTTTCTCCTGTTGCCGATAATGAACAGCCTTACGATTTGCAATCCCATTTAGGTAGGAACAGTTGGTTAAAAGTTGATTTGAATGCTCTTAACTCTAATCCTAACTTAGCTGGCAAGTTATATTTTAGTCAACGTTGGAGTTTAGAAGCAGATTTTAGCTACCAACACAAAACACATAAAGACAGTTATACTGACCGTAATGGGGCATTAAAGACGAGCAAATATGAAGAAGATGAATTACTCACTGACCTTGTTCTGAACTATGCGGTTAACCAACAATTGACGTTAGGGATTGGTATCCATAACTACTCTGAAAATAGTGAATATACGGATATCATTGATGATTATGTCGAATCCAATAACTCTCAATATGACAGCGATACTTTAATTGCTATTAAAGCTAGATATACAAGCATTAATGGAGGGAAAGGTTTGGACATTGCTTCTTCAATTTCGCATAACGAAGAACGAATTACGGCAAAAGTATTTACCACCTTTTACATTGCTAAACATAACGCTTATAAAGCTGGTGTAGTTTATTCTGATTTTTCTGATGACTGGAATAATGAGACCTTACTCACTATTTCATTGGCACATCACTATTGGTTTTCACACACAACTGCGATTAAATACGGTATATCATGGATAAGAGTTGATGGTAATAATTTCGGCTTGTTAGATATAAATGGAACTTGGCGCTTTTAGCGCTACCACATTATTTAGTCTCTAAAATTGAAATATTAACGACTATAATGAGCTTAAACCAGCCCCAAAAAATCATCGTATTTCAGTTGCCCCTCTAAATATGCTATTGGTTTCGCAAAAGCGTAATGACAGCTCTAGTCTCCAAGTTGCTCTTACAAGTATTGAGCCTAAGGTCAGCTTTTGGCTAGTCTTTTTTTATCCACTTATTTAGTTTTTTAAAACGAAGCGCTAAAAGAAGAAAAGTAATAAAAAGATAAATGCTCGGTTCTATGATTTCAGACTTTACCGACCAATAAAAATGAATTCCAACAAGAACAACAGCTAAGTAAACCCAATTATGGAGCTTTTGCCAATTTTTACCCATTTTTTTTCTTAATAGCGAAATTGATGTTATCGCAAGCGTTAACAAAATCAATAAGCCCGCCATACCAATAGTAATATAAGGTCGTTCAAGTATTTCACTCACAAATAGTGACCAATCAAACTGCACTTCAAACACTAGAAAATTGGTTAAATGTAGGAAAGCATAAGTAAAGCTATATAAGCCTACTAATCGGCGAACTTTTAATAATATTGATATTTTAAAACGCTTACTTAAAGGCGTTATCATTAAACTTAACAATAATAAATTAAACGCACCAATACCGGTAAAGTGAATAATGGCTTCAACTGGATCAGCGCCTAGTTGATCAGTAAAAGCCAGATAATAAGCATTGGCTAGCGGTAAAAAAGCCGCGAGGTGGACAAAAATTTTAAACAAAATAACTTTATACTTCATAGAAATGATACGACTCAAGTTATTACTACAGATTAGCTGGGCAATAAAGCCCCTACTCACGATTTTACCCTGTCGCTATTTTTAAAAGTTTTTCCGTAAATCAAGGTTTCTATATAGATCGGCAACTTCCTCACCGTAGCCATTAAAAGGCAAAGTATCGATCCGGTTACGCGCAAACAATCCGCCAGAAGTTAATCTTCGTTCACTGGCTTGACTCCACCTTGGATGGTCAACATCAGGATTAACATTGGCATAAAAGCCGTATTCGTTAGGGGCTAAAATATTCCATGTTGACGCAGGACGATGTTCAACAAATTTTATTGCAACAATCGATTTAATACTTTTAAAACCATATTTCCATGGCACCACTAAACGGATTGGCGCACCATTTTGTGCTGGTAATGTTTTGCCATAGAGACCGACACTCATTAAGGTAAGTGGGTTCATCGCCTCATCAATACGTAACCCTTCTACATAAGGGTAATCAATACCGCCGCCCATCCGTCTACTTGCTTGTCCTGGCATTTGTTCTGGGTCGTGTAAGGTTTCAAAAGCAATATACTTAGCCCGAGAGTTCGGCTGTGCCTTTTTTAATATTTTTGATAATTCAAAGCCAACCCATGGGATAACCATTGACCAAGCTTCTACACATCGCAGCCGATAAATACGCTCTTCAAGGGCAAAACTTTTCGTTAAATCATCTAAATCTAAAGTATAAGGCTTATCACACTCACCACTTATCGTGAGCTGCCAAGGTTTAATATTGAAGTTTTGCGCATTATTAACGGGATCGTTTTTACCTATACCAAATTCATAAAAATTATTATGGCTGGTTACCTTAGCTTCAGGTGTCAGCACTTCAGTATTGTTAGTACCGTCAGCCGTGAACTTTAAGGGATAACGTTGAAAGGTCTTTTCTGGTTCTGATGAAAAAAAATCTAAACCTTGTGCGTTTACAGCGCTAGATATAGTTGAAGATAATAAAGTACCGGCACCGAAAAAACCCATTTGCTTAATAAGCTGCCTACGCTTTAAGTAAACACTTTCGTTGGTAACTTGATGTTCTTTTAGTGCAGATTTTCCAAGAGATTTAATTAACATAAAGCGACTTCTCAGGTTATTAATTAACTAACGATAAACCAATAGACCCGAGAAATAGAGAAATACTTCATTATTTATAAAATAATATTACTGTTCTATCAATTAACGGGCAAATTGATGTAAATAATCAACCACAGCAGACGATTCATATAACCAAGTAACCTTTTTGTTTTCATCAGTGATTTTCAAACAAGGTACCGTACGTTTTCCACCTTCTTTGATTAACTCTTCACGATAATTTTCATTTTGATTAATATTACGTAATTCGATATTTAAACCATCGCGTTTTATGGAACGACGAACTTTTACGCAAAAAGGACAAGCGGGTAATTGATATAAGCTCAAGTGTTGTGTGCTTGTATCTATTTCAGCTTGCAATTGAGTTGTTCTTTTTGGGCCGCTCGGTGAAAAAATAAAATTTAACAATAAGATAATACGACCAATAATCCAGCGAACAATAAACATAAATCAACTTCTCTTTATTTAAAAAAAAACACTAGACTGTCTAAAAACAGCCACCCTAATTTTGCGCGAGTTTAACATATCTACTTAGTTAACACTGCTTTCATTTCGCGCAAATGGCTATCTACCACATCATATCGTCAGGAATTTGATAATCGGCATAAGGATCGTCAGCTTCAACTAAATCACTTTCCACTTTATCATTTTGCACTAAAATAACACTAGCATCTAAAGTCGCTACTTTTGCTGCGGTTTCAGCTGTCACTAAATAACTCTGTTCGGTTAACCCACAAACCGCTAATCGTCCATTAACTAAAGCTCTATGGGTAACCGCGTTAACAAATAACTTTTTAATTTTACTGTTAAAGGTGTAATTATATTCTGTTTCACCACTAACATTTTTTATTTGATGGTGTTCGAGTATTTGTTGGATACGTAGCATTTTTTCTTTGTTGGCGAGTTGTTGCTTTCTTTCTTCATTGAGCGCGGTGTCTTTTGCCAATTTTTCTTTTTGAGCTTTAGCTAAGTCTTGTTTTACTTGTTCTTGTAAACTTTCGTCTTTTGCTACGCCACTGCGTTTTTGTTTATTTGATTTACGCTGGCTTGTATTTGCTTGTCGCGCTTTTTGCTTAGTCGTTAAGCCTGCTTTTAATAGCTGATCTTGTAAAGATGCCATACAAACTCCTTAATTAGGTTTATCAATAGTAATTGTTGCTATTCTATCGGGAAAAATAGCAATAAAAAAGTAGCTCGGCTTTTCTTTGTACATAAACCGATAATAATCTTCTATCATTAAATGTTAACTTTATAAATAATAAGGTAATCTAGCACGTCTACATACCCTAAACACACCACATTATGAATAGATTTAAACATATATTAATTGGTTTCTTGCTGATCTTATTTTTAGTTGTTACAAGTTTAGGTACTTGGATTTACAGCCAAATTGATAGCGCGTTACCGGTACTTGAAGGAAAGCGAACATTACTTGGCTTGAGTGATACTGCCATTGTTGAGCGCGATAGTCAGGGTATTGTCACCATAAAAGCAAAGAAACGTAACGATGTTGCAGTCGCCACAGGGTTTATACATGCCCAAGAACGTTTTTTTCAGATGGACCTACTGCGCCGTAATTCAGCAGGCGAACTCGCCAGCTTATTTGGCGAAAAAGCCTTGCCACATGATAAAGAGATCCGCCGTCATCGCTTTCGTGAGCGTGCTAGAGCGATAGTTTCACAACTTCCTGAAAGAGATTTGGCCTTACTCAAAGCCTATACCCGTGGTGTGAATCAGGGCATAAATAATTTAAGCTCACCTCCTTTTGAATATTTATTACTTCAACAAGCTCCCGTTTCTTGGCAAGAAGAAGACACCATATTAACCGTATTAAGTATGTACATGGACTTGCAATATGCGGCAGGTGACCGTGAAAGAACCTTAGGAAATATAAAAAACACCTTAGGTGAAGATGTCTTTAAATTTTTGAATCCTAAAGGCAGCATCTGGGATGCAGCCATTGATGGTAGTCAGTATCCATCAAGTAAAATGCCAACACGTGCATGGCCTTCAGCCTCATCTGAGCAAGATGCTTTAGCTGCTAATGCTGTGCTAAATTTAGTAACCGATATATCTGAGCAAAAATATCAAGGTGAGGAGTTCCCTGGTTCAAATAATTGGGCGGTATCGGGGAAAATAAGTAAAACAGGAAGTGCCATTGTTGCTAACGATATGCATTTAGGAATACGCGTACCAAACACTTGGTTTCGGGCAACCTTTGAATATCAAAGCGATAATAATAAAGCTATCAAAGTAACTGGACTGACCCTCCCGGGAACACCTAATATCATTGCTGGCAGTAACGGTAATATTGCATGGGGGTTTACAAATAGTTACGGCGATTGGAGCGATATAATTATTTTAGATACCAATGCAGATAAGAGCCAATACTTGACACCTGCTGGCTATCAAGACTTTACTGAGCATAAACATGTTATTGCGGTAAAAGGTCAAGACGCACAGGAAATCATAGTCAAAGAAACAATTTGGGGGCCCGTTATAGGAGTGAACAACAGCCAACAATTATTAGCTTATCGCTGGGTTGCACATGATGTACAAGCCGTAAATCTGCACCAAACTCAACTCGAATTAGCCACTAGCGTTGACGAGGCATTTAACATTGCTAACCAAGCAGGTATTCCGGCACAAAATCTAGTTGTCGGAGATAAAGCGGGAAATATTGGCTGGACAATCATGGGGCCTATTCCAAAAAAATCTTCCTCGTTTGGCGAAACACCTACACATTGGGGTGACGGTATCAATCATTGGCAGGGATATTTAAAAGCGGATCTGTATCCTAAAATTAAAAATCCACAAAATAACCGTTTATGGACCGCAAATGCTCGTGTGGTTGGCGGTGAAATGTTAGAAAAATTAGGCAACGGCGGTTATGCACTTGGTGCAAGGGCACAACAAATCAGAGAGGGATTACTTGCAAAAGAGATTTTTTCAGAACAAAACTTACTTGATATTGCGCTAGACGACCGCGCCATTTTTTTAAAACGCTGGCAGAAATTTTTAATTGATAACGTACTAACACCAGACGCTATTATCAATCATCCACGTTGGCAAGCAGTGAAAGAAACCCTTAATACTGATAATTTATGTGCATGCACAGACTCAGTCGCTTATCGCCTTGTTAATAATTTTCGCTTGAATGTGCGTAATGATGTTTTTAGTCTACTCAACGAAAACTTAACTCACTTAGATAATGGCTACTCTTTTCACACCATTCGCCACCAAGTAGAAACACCGCTTTGGCAAATGATTAATGAACAACCAAGCAACTTTTTATGGTTGCCCGAAGATAACTGGCAAAAAGTTTTTGAGCGAGCACTCTCTACCACCTTAACGGATATGACCCAAGACCAACCATTGGCTAAAGCGACTTGGGGGCAACAAAACACCAGTAAAATACAACACCCACTTAGTAACGCTATACCCTTTATTGGTCGTTGGTTAGATATGCTGCCAATACCTCTTGCTGGCGATAGCTATATGCCTCGTGTCCAAGGAAAGTCTTTTGGTGCCTCTCAACGCATGGTGGTTTCACCGGGTCATGAGGCCTCAGGAATATTACATATGCCAACCAGCCAGTCTGGCCACCCGTGGAGCCCTTATTATGGTTTAGGTCATGATGATTGGGTACAAGGAAAGCCCTCACCTTTCTTACCGGGTAAGACAAAATATACACTGACATTACTGAGCTATTAAGCTAAATTTTCAACATTAAAATTAATATCTACAATATAAAAAGAGGAAAAGTATGACGATTCTTATCTGGTGTTTATTTGCAGCCACTCTATTGCCTTATTTAGCTAAAGCCCCTGTCGCAATAGCTATGAGTAAACTCGATGGTTATGACAATAACCACCCGCGTGCGCAACAAGCAAAACTAACTGGCTTTGGAGCACGTGCACTCGCGGCTCACCAAAATGCTTTTGAATCACTGATTATTTTTGTCCCTGCGGTTTTACTCGCAATAACCACAAATACAATAACCGACAGTGTAACCTTCTTAGCAATTACCCACGTTGTCGCTCGAGTGGCTTACAACTTATTATATTTATTCAATATTGGACTACTGCGCTCAATTGTCTGGGGAGTAGCAACCGTGTCTTCTTTTGCCATTATTTGGCAATGTTTTCCACAAAGCTAAAAATCTATTTCTATTATAGATTTTTTTAATACAAGCCTTTAGCAATAAAGGCTTGAACAATTTCTTCGCCCTCGCTACAGTAATGCTATATATCCTAGCTAATAGCTTGTTTTAGTCGCCTTCATGACTTTCCTTTACTAAAACATCAGGATTCTTTCTTTTTAACCATTTTCGAAAATAATATATAGGGTGGAAGTACTGTGAGTGAAGATTTAGATCTGAATAAAATTCGTGAAAAAATAACCAAACTTGACCAGCAATTATTAGAGTTATTTGCTCAACGCCGTTCTCTCACTCTCAGTGTTGCAAAAAGTAAAGCGCATCAGATACGCCCCGTTCGCGATCAACAACGCGAGCAAGAATTATTAATACGTTTAATTAACCAAGGTAAAGTGCTTGGTTTAGACGCTCACTATGTTACCAGCGTTTATCAAACAATTATTGAAGATTCAGTATTAAATCAACAAGCCTATTTACAAACATTGGCCAACCCCAATATCCAAGTGCCTACGGTTAGCGTCGCTTTTCTAGGTAATAAGGGCTCTTATAGCTATTTAGCCAGTCATAGATATTTTTCACGCCGTGCAGCAAAAATCAATGAATACGGTTGCCAAAGTTTCAAAGAAATTATGCAACAAGTCGAATCTGGCCATGTAGATTACGGTATGCTGCCCATTGAAAATACCAGTTCAGGTAGTATTAACGAAGTTTATGACGCTCTGCAACACACTAACTTGTCAATTGTTGGTGAGATAACTCAGCCGATTGAGCACTGCTTATTAACCGCAGTAAATACCCAACTCAGCAAAATAAAAACGATTTACGCGCACGGACAACCCTTTACTCAGTGCAGTAATTTTCTCGACAAACAAAAAAACATTCGCATCGAATATTGTGACAGTACCGCTGATGCAATGGCCCAAGCGTATGAGTTGCAAGACCCTACAGTCGCCGTTATTGGCAGTGAAGAAGGTGGTCATCTCTACAAGCTTCATGCTTTAGAAAAGTCGATTGCTAACCAAGCAGAAAATCACAGTCGCTTTATTTTAGTCGCTCGTAAACCTATTGATGTCGCTGAACAAATCCCGGCTAAAACGGCATTGATTTTGGCAACAGGACAAAAAGCAGGTGCCTTAGTTGACTGTCTTATTATTTTAAAAGCAAAAGGTATTAACATGTGTAAACTTGAATCTAGACCTATTCAAGGGCGACCATGGGAAGAAATGTTTTATATTGATGTTGAAGCCAATTTGAAGAGTGCTGTACTACAAGAAGCAATTAATGAAATAACCTCAATTACTAATTTCATTAAAATATTAGGCTGTTATCCTATTGAACATATTAGTCCGACTAGTGTGCCAAGTAGCGCGATAAACACTTAGCCGTTGTCGCTTAATTTTTAAGTTAATGGCTTTGATAAAGTCTCTACGCCAGCAATATTGACCTTACTCGACCTCGTAAAAAACACAGGTCGGTAAGGTTTTAGTTTTAAGCGTTATTCAACAACGCTTTAAGAGCTGCACGATAACATCGAACAACCCGCCTTATTTCTCGCCCATTCAGGACGTTTCTCACTGTAATGATGAAACTCAACTTGTTCATCATAAGGTTTTTCCAGAACCTTTTGTAATTCATGTAATTTACTAAAATCACCTTGCTCTGCAAGCTCAATGGCTTGTTGTGCTAAATAATTACGCAATACATATTTAGGGTTCACCTTATTCATCACCGCTTTTCTTTGCGCTGCTGTTTTTTCGTCGTGCTCAATTCGATTAGCGTAGCTTTCTAGCCAAGAAGAAAAACGTGCTTGATGCTGAGGCGTTAACTGCTCGTCTAGATAGAAACAATCGGCAAAATGATTGACGTTATTTGCTTTAACTTTTTTGTCATAACTAAAATCAGCCAGTAAACGATAGAAAATAGTCATGTCTGTTTCTATATCACCCAACAAGGTTTCGAGTGCTAAAAACAATGCTGTGTCCGCTTTATGGTTTATATCTTCAGCCGTAATACCCAGTTTATTCGACATCATTTCATGCCACTGTTGTTGATACGTTTTACTGTAATTATTTAATATCACTTCTAGTGGCTTAGATTCTTCTATCAATGGATAGATAGCGTTCGCTAATTGAAATAAATTCCATTGTGAAATTTCACCCTGTTTGCCGAAGCTGTAACGCTTACCTTGGGCATCTGTTGTATTTGGTGTCCAAGACAAATCAAAATTATCAATCCAACCATAAGGACCATAATCAATCGTTTCACCGATTAATGACATATTGTCGGTATTCATTACGCCATGAACAAAACCAACCCGCATCCAATGCACCATCAATCGACAAGTGCGTTGGGCAATTTCATCAAACCAAGCTAAGTAACCTTGTACCGAGTCATTTTCGTGGTCATTTAATAAATGCGGAAAATCTCGTTTTATCGAATAATCAACGAGCTGCTTTAACAAAGCCTTATCTTTACGGTAAGCCGGTAGCTCAATACTTCCAAAACGCATAAATGACGATGACACTCGACAGACAACAGCGCCTAATTCAGCTTTCGCATTACCGTTATAAAACATATCCCGAACGACACTGTCACCCGTTAACGATAAACTCAGTGCTCGGGTGGTAGGAATACCTAAATGAAACATCGCTTCTGAACATAAGAACTCTCGTACCGATGAACGTAATACCGCTAAGCCGTCAGCCGTTCGTGAAAACGGTGTTGGTCCTGCACCTTTTAGCTGGAGAACTTTATGGCCATCTAAAGGGGTGTTTACTTCAGCTAAGTTAATGGCGCGGCCATCACCTAATTGTCCAGCCCAATGGCCAAACTGGTGTCCGCCATAACACATCGCATAAGGGGCAAATTCTTCAGGCACGACATTCCCCGTGAACAACTGTAAAAATTCATCACTTTTAAGCTGCTCTTCGCTTAACCCTAATATTGAGGCAACATCACGACTAGTCGTAACCAACTGTGGATTTGACGTTCTTTTAGGCGATACCCAAGAAAAAGCAGCGGCATGAACTTGGTGCGGAAAAATAGACTCTTCTAAATCTTCAGGTAACTGTGAAGAAAAGCTATTCTCAATATTGAAATCTAAATAAGACAAAATAAGCGACTAATTGAAAAATAGAATTGAAAGGGAATTATTGACTGCCAGTTTCTATATTGCAATATTCATTTCAAATAAAAAGCTGATTTGGGTTATACCCTTGTCAGCTTTCTATTACTTATTTATATATTCACTTATAAATATCATTAAAAAGTAATATCTACTCAGGTAAAAGCTAGCACTCACTATTGCAAAGCTATCGTCAGTGAAGCTTTAAAAGTGCTATGGCAAGATTGACAAGCCAGTATTAATTTTTGATATTCAGCGACAATAACAACCATATTTTTTTCTTTGGCCGCTTGCTTAATTTTGATAGCGCCACCATGAACAACTTTGTCAAAACCTTTAAATATAGCGACTTTTGATCCTAAGGCTTTCATCAATTTTTTCCGTTGC
Organism: Colwellia sp. PAMC 20917; assembly: GCF_001767295.1. Classification (GTDB taxonomy): domain Bacteria; phylum Pseudomonadota; class Gammaproteobacteria; order Enterobacterales; family Alteromonadaceae; genus Colwellia_A. The sequence continues at coordinate 3,306,297 of NZ_CP014944.1, read as the reverse complement.
GACATTGCCGGTTTTGGGTGATTAATAATCCCCTGTGCTGCACTTTCAACAAGGCTAAAGTCTTCTAAAATAATTCCTTGTGTGATCATCTTGGTGTCAGATAACAATGCCTGCATAACCTGTTTAAACGTTACAATACTATTTTTATCGATATCTTGTTGGTAATGCTGTGCGTTCGCTGAAACACCAACGAAAAAAGCTATCACAACACTGGTAATAATGATTTTTTTTTGTATTTTATACATAGTGACTCTTATTTATCAGTGAGGTAAATGAATAAACTAAGGTTAATAAAGTGGTTAAGTTATGATGACATTAATCGCTTTAAGGATAACCAAACAGGAAATAATCATTGATAATCGCATAAGAACAGCCAATTTACGCCAAAAATATTAAAGCACTTTAGCTTAGTTCAGTTTCGCGGTAAAATAGCGGCAAATTTTAGCGCCCTATTAGGCTTTATCTTGCAAACATTAGCCCAGCTCAATTCAGGTAAATATTCAGATATAACGCATTTAACCCTCAGTGAGAATTTAACTGAATTTCCGCAAAAAATCTTTTCATTAGCAAACTCTCTTGAAGTATTAGACTTAGCAAATAACAAATTAACGGCTTTACCCTGTGAGTTTTCTTCATTGAAGAAGTTAAAGATATTATTTTTAACTAATAATAACTTTAAAAGTATTCCTGAAGTTTTAGCAGCTTGCCCACAACTAGAAATGATCAGTTTCAAGGGTAATCAATTAAGCCGAGTAGATGAAGACGTGCTGCCAACAGCAACACGTTGGTTGATATTAACTGATAATAAAATATCAGCACTACCCCATTCAATGGGCAAGCTAAGCCGTTTACAAAAATTAGCATTGGCTGGCAATCTATTACAGCAACTGCCCGATAGTATGAAGAACTGTAAAAATTTAGAATTAATGCGTCTTTCGGCTAATCAGTTAATCACACTTCCCGATTGGCTCTTTCAACTACCTAAATTGGCGTGGCTAGCTTTTTCGGGTAATAAGTTAACGCGTAGTGTTCAACCAGTCATTGATCAGATACCAAGTATTTCACCACAAGACTTTCAACTAAAACAAAAATTAGGTGAAGGCGCATCAGGGATAATTCATCAAGCAACATGGTTAACTAAACCTATCACCATTGATTCAGATGACGATATAGCAGTAAAGATTTTTAAAGGTGAAATAACCAGTGATGGTTACCCTATTGATGAACTAAATAATTGCTTGCAAGCCGGTGAACATAAAAACTTAATCAAAGTCATTGCTAAAATTATGTCGAAAGAGCAACTTTCTTTAATCATGGAGTTAATTCCCCAGCGTTTTTATAACTTAGGTTTACCCCCTTCATTAACAAGCTGTACTCGTGATACGTTCCCTACATCTGCCACATTAACAACAAGTCAGATAATAAAAATAGTCCTTAGCATGGCTGATACTTTACGTCATTTACATGAAAATAAAGTCAGCCATGGTGACATCTATGCTCACAATACTATGGTCGATGAAAACGCAAATATGCTGTTTGGTGATTTTGGTGCCGCTTCTAACTTAAAGGTTTTGCCTGAAACACAACAAAAAGCAATGCAAGCGATAGAAGTGAGAGCTTTAGGCTGTTTATTAGATGATTTATTGCCTTTGTCTCTTCATCTAGAAAACACTGCGCAATACCAAGCGCTGTTGATAATAAAAGAGCGTTGTATGCAAGCCGATACGTTTAAAAGACCCACCTTTTTCGCTATCGTTGAGCAATTAAAAGTACACCTTTAACCTGGTTTTTTAATTCATATTATTAGGCGTATAACCGGTGAGATCGAATAACTGGTTTTAAAAGCTCTCTTTTAAAACCAGTTTATTATCTACAAACCGCTTTTTTTTAAACACCAGCGCTAAAACGATTCAAACACATTTGCTTGCCTAGCCCCTTTAACCTAAAATATCGACAAGTTACTTTTTCCTTCAAATAATAAGGTTTTTCATGGCACAACCATTACCAGATAAATTTATCATGTCGATGAACCGCGTATCAAAAGTGGTTCCACCTAAAAGAACAATACTTAAAGATATTAGTCTTTCATTTTTCCCTGGCGTTAAAATTGGTGTTTTAGGTTTAAACGGTTCAGGTAAATCAACGCTGCTTCGAATTATGGCAGGTGTTGATAAAGATTTTGAAGGTGAAGCAACATCTCTAGCCGGTACAAAAATTGGTTACTTACCGCAAGAGCCTCAACTTGATGAAAGCCAAACAGTGCGTGAAGCTGTTGAAGAAGGGGTTGCTGAAGTTAAAAATGCTATGGCTCGTTTAGACCAAGTCTATAACGAATATGCAGAAGAAGGCGCTGATTTTGATGCCTTAGCCAAAGAGCAAGGCGATTTAGAAGATATTATTAATGCGCAAGATGGTCATAATCTTGATAACGTTTTAGAACGTGCGGCTGATGCTTTACGCTTACCTGAATGGGATCAAAAAATCGCGGTACTAAGTGGTGGTGAACGCCGTCGTGTCGCGCTTTGTCGTTTATTGCTCGAAAAACCAGACATGTTATTACTTGATGAACCCACTAACCATTTAGATGCTGAGTCTGTTGCTTGGTTAGAGCGATTCTTACACGATTATCCAGGCACTGTGGTAGCAATTACCCATGATAGATACTTCCTTGATAATGTAGCGGGTTGGATTCTAGAGCTTGATAGAGGGCACGGTATTCCTTATGAAGGTAACTATTCTTCATGGCTAGAACAAAAAGATGCACGTCTTGCACAAGAAAGTAAAGGTGAAAGTGCACTACAAAAAACCATCAAGCAAGAACTTGAATGGGTGCGTTCAAATCCGAAAGCTCGTCAATCAAAAAGTAAAGCCCGTATGGCGCGCTTTGAAGAGCTTAATAGTCAAGATCATCAAAAACGTAATGAAACCAACGAACTTTACATTCCACCTGGACCTCGTCTAGGGGATAAGGTTTTAGATGTTAATAACTTAACAAAATCTTTTGGTGACAGAGTACTCATTGATGACTTAAGTTTTAGTGTGCCAAAAGGTGCTATTGTTGGCATTATCGGACCAAACGGCGCAGGTAAGTCAACATTGTTTAAAATAATGTCAGGCGCAGAAAAACCAGACTCAGGTAATGTAGAGTTAGGTGATACGGTTAAACTTGCCAGTGTAGATCAGTTCCGTGATGACATGGACAATAGTAAAACCGTCTACCAAGAAATATCTCAAGGCCATGAGATATTACAAATTGGTAATTTTGAAATTCCAAGCCGTGCTTATGTCAGCCGTTTTAACTTTAAAGGTAACGATCAACAAAAGATCATCGGTGAGTTGTCTGGTGGTGAACGTAACCGAGTTCATTTAGCTAAACTAGTGCAAACCGGCGGTAACGTATTACTGCTTGATGAACCAACCAACGATCTTGATGTTGAAACTTTACGTGCGCTTGAAGAAGCGTTGTTAGAGTTCCCTGGTTGTGCCATGGTTATCTCGCATGACCGTTGGTTCCTTGACCGCATTGCAACTCACATTTTAGATTACCGTGATGAAGGTAAGATTAACTTCTATGAAGGTAATTTTACTGACTATGAAGCTTGGTTAAAGAAAACACTGGGCCCTGCGGCGACTGAGCCTCACAGAATTAGATACAAAAAAATTGGCTAAGCTAAAGCTAATAGATAATTTTTAAATTATCTATTAGTTATTAAATAGTTATCGGCACTTTATTTTTGTGGTTTTATAAAAATCCACACGAATAAAGTGCCTTTTTGCTAAAAGGGAGCTATGCTGAAGATACCCATTTATAATTTGAACTTAAGCAATGGAAAATAGACGTCAATTCACGCGAGTTTTGTTTTCAATCAATGCGATATTAGAGGTTGAACAGCAGAATTATCCAGTTACTATCCACGACATTTCACTTAATGGCGCTTTGGTTACTATGCCTAAAGCTGAAAAGTCATTAAAAGGTAAGTTAGGCTTATTACATTTTGACTTAGTTAATGGCGAATCAATCGTTGAAATGCATATTGCTGTCGTTCATGAAGAAAATGACAAGCTAGGTTTACAGTGTGAAGTAGGCTTGCAATGTAATGCTATCGATATTGACAGTGTGACCCATTTAAGACGGTTAGTTGAATTAAATTTAGGTGATGAAAGCCAGTTACATAAAGAACTTTCACAATTATCACGCCTTGCTTAATATGATGACATTCGCCTTGCTTTATAGAGGAACATTATGAATCACTTAGTTATTTCATTTATTACCAAAGACCGTCCTGGTTTAGTCGAAACTTTATCCAAAGTCATTAAACAACACCAAGGTAACTGGCAAACCAGTAGTTTACATCATTTGTCGGGCTGTTTTGCTGGTGTACTCGAAATAGCGGTAGAGCAAGCTCAATGTGAAGCGCTAACTCGTGCAATTACAACACTGGACGGTTTTAAAGTCATTATCGAAAAAACTGCCCCTAGCCAAATAAACGATGAATCACCGGTAGTTTTAGAGCTAACAGCAAACGATCGAGAAGGTATTGTAGAAGAAATATCTGCGGTTATTCACCATCAAGGGGGTAACATGATAAAGCTTGTCAGCGAGCAAGATAATGCGCCACATACTGGCCAGCGACTATTTAAAGCAAAAATAACCTTAGCGGTTAATAAAGAACAAACACCAAGCTTAATAAATGCATTAGAAGATCTTGCTGACGATTTAATGATTGATATTTCCCGTTAATCTGTTGAATAGTAACTTAATCTACACGGTTTTATTAGCCCACTTATCAATACTTCTTTGGGCTTGATAATCCCGTGATATTTTATTCATAGACTTGCTTAACCCTGATGTTAAAAAGAATCTAGTAAACAAGATCCCTCCTCTTTCCCCTTCAATAATGCTCCCGTAAAGTTACGGTTAACTCCTGGCGACTAAACTAAAAAACTAAAAAAATAAGTATTAACTGAAAATGGCCTTACCTCCCCTAATGATTTTGATGAACTTTTAGGTTTTTACGAGTGCCATAGAAAACAAAAAGGCCTGACATAAGCCAGGCCTTTTCAAAGTGGTATTGGTGCTTTTACTTAAAGCTTAATACCTAATTTTTTCAATTCTTTTTGAACAACTGAGTTCGGTAATGGAATATAACCATCCTTCTCAACAATCTTTTGACCTGACTTAGAAAGTACCATAGTTAAAAATTCAGCATCCATTGGCGCTAATGGCTTGTTTGGATGCTTATTTACATAAACGTATAGGAAACGAGATAGTGGGTATTTTTTCGATATAGCATTCGCCATATTAGCTTCAACATAGTTGTCACCTTTTTTAGACAAAGCTAAAGCACGAACACCTGAAGTTGTATAACCGATACCAGAATATCCAATACCGTTTAGTGAAGAAGATACTGATTGAACGACTGAAGCTGAGCCTGGTTGTTCATTAACCGTGTTTTTAAAATCACCTTTACAAAGGGCTTTCTTTTTAAAATAACCGTAAGTACCAGAAACTGAGTTACGACCATAAAGTTGAATGTCTTTTGCTTCCCAGTCACCTGTTAAACCTAAGTCGCCCCAACGGTCTGCATCTTTATCAGCACCACATTTGCGGTTATTTGAGAAAATAGCATCGACTTGATCAATACGTAATCCTTTAATAGGGTTATCTTTATGAACAAATACCGCTAATGCGTCAATAGCAACACGAACCGCCATTGGCTTATAGCCGTAACGTTTTTCGAATGCTTCTATTTCACGCGACTTCATCTTACGGCTCATAGGGCCTAAGTTTGAAGTGGCTTCTGTTAATGCTGGTGGCGCAGTAGATGAACCAGCGGCTTGAATTTGTATATTCACATTTGGGTAAGTGCGCTTAAACTCCTCAGCCCAGAATGTCATCATGTTTGCTAAGGTATCTGAACCCACTGAAGATAAGTTACCTGAAATACCACTGACTTTTTTATATTCAGGTAAATTTTTATCCATTGCTAATGATGAGAAACTCACCAAGCTTGCTAAACCTATAACGCCTAAAGCACGTTTAAAACCCATGTTATTCTCCACTGAGAGTGTTGTCCCCATTAAATTATTATTAATTTGTTTGGGGCTAATTAATTTATGAACACTATATAAAGTTTATGTGACAATTATATTTAAGGTTTATGACACTTATATTACAGTGATCGATATATAGGTATATAAACAACATTTAGTCAATTTCTCTCCTTAGTTCAAAGATAAAGGCGAATAGTTAGACCCTAGCTACGACTTTATAACGAGTAGTATTACTGGAACTTACGGCGAAATAAGAATTAACACATCAAATAATAGCGTTCATCATTAAAGCGGTGAATTTTCAGATAAAAGATTAGGATAAAAATACCACGGCATAATTATTATAATGATAAAAATTTAGCGTGTGCTGAAGTTAGTTAACCTTGGTAGATAAGCCACGTTTAGCAAATAAAGCGCTATCGGCACCTTACTCACTAGTGAATAAGGTGCGGTAAATAAGGTTATTTTTTATTTAATGCTTCAAAGTAAATAATGAACTCACTGCCCTTGCCCCACTCGCTTTCAATGGCTAATTCGGCATTATGGTGATGTAAAACATGTTTAACAATTGATAGACCTAACCCTGAACCACCAGTGTCACGAGAACGTGACTTGTCTACTCTAAAGAATCGTTCTGTGATCCGGTTAACGTGTTCAGGACGAATACCAGGACCATTATCTTTAACAGAAAACTTAGCCTTATTACCACTTCGTTGCCATAAAATGTCTATAGAACCATGGGCAGGCGTATAAGCAATAGCATTAGATATTAAGTTAACACAAGCACTTTTCAATTCAGTATCTATGCCTTCAATCCATAAGTCATCATTAAGATCAGCAGTAATTTTGTGTTGTTTATCTTGGTTAAGCCAAGTGGCATCGTCGACCAATGTTTTAATTAGTTTAGGCATATCAACAAGTTGTTTATTTTCTTCATCGGCATGATTTTCTACACGTGATAAAACTAATAACTGTTCTACTAAGCGGTCCATACGTGATACTTGAGTTTCAATAGTGCTAAAAGCTTTTTGCCAATGAGGCTCGAGCGCATGCTCAGTGGTCAGTATCATTTCCACATAACCACGCACCACGGTAAGCGGTGTTTTGAGTTCATGAGAAACATTGGCAACAAAGTCACGCCGCATTTCTTCTAATCTTTTAATTTTACTGACGTCTCGGGCAAGAAAGAGTACTTGGTCACTTCCATAAGCCATTAAGCGCAGCTCTAACTGTAATTCGCTGTTAATAGGTGAAATAATATGACAGGGCTGTTCAAAATTACCAAGTTCTAGATATTTAGAAAATTCAGGAAAACGAATAAGGTTGTCAATACGTTGACCAACATCACTCGGCCAACGAATACCTAAAATGCGCTGAGCTTTCTTATTACCCCACAAAATAGTCAGTTCATCAGATAAGACTAAGGCAGCATCAGGTAATGCTTCAGCACCATCCCTGAATTTTCTAATTCTTTCGTTTAGCTGTTTTTGTTTGTGGCGATGCTGTCTGATTTGTCGGTACAGGCCATCATATATTTTCCCCCAGATACCTTCAGATTGTGGAGGAGAGAGTGACTTACTGCGCCACAGCCACTTGATCAGTTTAAGCAAATGGTGATAATGCCAACATAAAATAACCAAGGTACTGATACAGAGTACGAGGAGAGTTTGGCCAATTAAAAAACCAAATAACGCGCTTACCGACAATATAGTCAGTAAACGCGTGATAATACTTTTTACGGATAAACGAAAATACATAGTGAGTCGTTTTTACCTATAAATAATAATAAAAATGCATACTTATGTATTACGCACTCGTTTTAAGCTTTCCGGAGAATCGGTAGCCAGAGCCTCGAACGGTTTGAATAAAGTCTTCATGCCCTTCGCCAGTAATCGCTTTGCGTAATCGTCTAATATGAACATCTACCGTTCGGTCTTCTACATAAACATTGGTACCCCAAACATTATCAAGTAATTGTTCACGGCTATAAACACGCTCGGTATGAGTCATAAAAAAGTGTAATAAACGAAACTCCGTTGGTCCAAGCTCGAGTGAGCGGTCATTAATTGAAACACGGTGGGCGATGGGGTCAAGTTTCATACCATGAAATTCAATGGCTTCTTCGAGCGCAGTTGGAGAAACTCTGCGAATAACAGCTTTGATACGCGCTATAAGCTCTTTCGGCGAAAATGGCTTAGTAACATAGTCATCAACACCCGCATCAAAACCTTTAACCTTGTCGTCTTCATCGGCACGAGCAGTTAACATTATAATAGGAATAGATCGCGTATATTCATTCTGTTTTAATGATTTAGCAAGCTTAACACCTGTGCCTCCGGGCAGCATCCAATCCAATAAAATCAAATCAGGATAAGGCTCAACAATCTTTGCTTTTGCCTGTTCGTAATCTTCAGCTTCAATAGCATTAAAACCATTTTGCTCTAATACAAAAGTAATCATTTCCCTGATCGGCGCTTCATCTTCAACAACCAATATTTGTCTATTCATGTAAACTTCCCGTTGTCTAACTACACTTTACTTATTGACCATTGTGATAACTTTTTATGACATTTATATTACACACAACAAGTTTAATTCATTTATCTTCATGCCAAAAGCTTAATTTATTAATCTTCATCTAAAGCGCTAGTTATAAAAAAAGCGACCAAAAGTCGCTTTTTTATCTTTACTATACGGTGATTAATTAAAACTTGTATTCTATGCCTGTCGCTAAGTAATCTTGATCAGCTTCATTGTCGAGATCAAAACTCGTGTAAAAAGCAAAAAGTTTAGTACTTTTCGCTAAGGCGTAATCCACGCCAACAGTCATACCTGAACGGCGATCGCCGCCATCATAATTAGCCGTTTGTACTTGTCCTTTAACTGTAATTTTATCAAAGCCATATTTTGCTGAAAACAACAAACCTTCGACATCACTGCCATCAGAAACTTTTTCTTGTCTGTGAACAATAGCACCTAACGTAAAACCAGCGAGTTTACCCTGCACGGTTAAACGGGCCGCATCATAACCTTTTACTTCTGAGTCTACCGCGATAGCAGCATAGAACTTAGATTTTTTAAGCGCTTTATCACCATAAAAAAGGGCCATTGAAGTACCATCTTGTCCATCAACCTCATCTTCTGCAATATAAGTAACACCCAGTTGAAAACCGTTAACCTTAGGTGATTTGTAAGTAACCGTGTCGCTCATGCGGTTCTCACCTTTCCAGAGCTGTTTAATATCTGCGTTTAAATCACTAAATAAGTCAACCTTGCCTTGTGACTGTTTTAACACGGTATCGTTAATACCTAACAATACTTCACCGAAATTACCTTTCAAACCAATGTATTGATTACGGTCAGTAATGCTATCACCCTTGTCACTATCACCATCAAGGTCGACTTGAAACTCGGCTTTAAAAATAACTTCAAGGCCATTACCCAAATCTTGACCACCTTTAAAACCTATACGTGAAGCGTTGCTTTTAACTTCAGAGTAAGTACCAGTACCGTCATCTGATGACTGAACTGTAACATTGGCTTTACCATAGATATCAACATCACCAGCAAACGCTGATACAGAAAGAGTTGATAATAATGCCGCTGCAAGAGTGCTGTAAGAAATTTTCATATATATACCTTATTGGGTGACAGAGTCTTTTATATTAAGAACGATTTAAATTAACTAATTATTTGCCGCATATTCTGCCTAATTTATATGACATTTTTGTGACATTATGAATTATTTTTTAAAAGTTTATGACAATTTGATAAATTTAGCTAAGAAAGACTTCGTATAAGCCAAAGCAATTTAAAAGAAAAAATTATTTCGTTTAAAAAGAGATAAAACACTTTATATTGAATAAAAATCATTCTTATAGCAGAAAATACTTTTAACCTACCGTAAAATGTCTAGAATTAAGCTAGGTATCATAATAAAGAAGATAAAATGAAGGTAACAAGCATTTCTCGAAAACTATTGACCCGAGTGCTCTCGGTTTATTTTGTTTTAACCTTTATTGTCACCTGCGTGCAAATTGGTGCTGAATACATTAACACTAAGAGCCACATAAACAGTGAGTTACTGACCTTAGAAAAAACATTTAGCAGCAGTTTAACACGTGCTGTTTGGGAGTTAAATACGCAGCAAGCTGTTGATATTGCTGTGGGATTAGTCGCCATTCCTATGATAAAAGGGATTGTTGTTACCGATGAAAATGATCAAATCATTGCGCAATTAGGTGAGTATTCCGAGGGTGAACTTCTTAATCAAGTAGATAAAGTCACCTTAAATAGTGAATCTACTGTCATTAGCTCTTTTGCTGAAGGATTATTCGGCCATTCATTTCAACTCATCTTTGAGTTTTCTGGTCGAACAACAAAAGTGGGGACCGTCGTTCTCTTATCAAGTAATGAAGTGATTTTCGATCGTATTGAAGTGGGTATATATTTTTTAATCGGTAATGCGATGGTAAAAACAGCCGCGTTAGTTATTTTATTTTCCCTCGCCTTTTCCAGCTTATTAACAAATCCGCTTAATGAACTGACAGAACAAATTAACCATTTTGATATAGACGATCCCGAAGCTTCAAAGCTTCATACCATGAATTATGAAAATAACGAGCTGAACATTTTACAAAGAGCTTACAACAATCTGCTCGATGAGCTGGTGCAATATCAAAATCGACTGAGTACCGCAAAGCAAGAAATATTAATGGCGAATCATAAACTTGACGATCAAAATTTAGTATTAGAACAAGAAGTCGCTAAAAAAACATCATCGCTAAGTACCACCATGCTTGAAATGAATAAACAACAGCGTGAACTTATCGAGCAACAAAAACAGTTAAAAGCTGAAAATATTCGCCGCAGCCAAACAGAACAAACCTTAACAAAGACCAACCAAGAATTAAAAAACTCGATTCTAGAACTCAAAAAAGCGCAAGAACGTTTACTTGATGCAGAAAAAATGGCTATTTTAGGTAAATTATCCGCGGAAATATCCCATGAAATTAATACCCCTATTGGTGTCAGTATTACCTCAACCAGTTATTTATCAGATTTGTTAAATTCGTTAAAAAATGATGTCGACGACCAAAAACTAACCAAACGATCATTAGATGACTTCACTAAAAATGCTGACCAAAGTTTACATTTACTCTTTAACAATCTTAATCGCGCATCTGATTTGATCACCAGTTATAAACAAGTCGCTGTTGATCAAACCAGCAATAAAACACGCAAGATTAATGTTGCACAATACCTGCATGAAATCATTCAATCTTTGCAGCCAAAATTAAAGAAAACTAAACATACGATTAACGTAAACTGTGTTGATAATATTGACATTTATTGCCATGCGGGGGCAATATCACAAATATTTACTAACCTAATAATTAATTCTATTATCCATGGATTTGATGGTATAGAGAATGGCACGATTACCATAGGTGCAAAACTAAAAGGTGAACGTTTATATCTGCATTACCAAGATAATGGTGTTGGTGTTCCTCAAAATAAATTACCACAAATATTTGACCCTTTTTATACCACCAAAAGTGGTACTGGAGGCACAGGCTTAGGCACTCATATCATTAACGAATTAGTTACTGACACATTGAATGGCACAATAGTCGCACATTCTGAGGTTGGACAAGGTCTTAGCTATGATATTGAATTTAATGATATGCGTTAAAATATTCTTCATTGCGATATCTTAACAGTAAGACTCTGCAAGTGAGTGCTAATAGCTGATATTTAAGTTACTATATTGCTCTTTTAAAATTTATCAGCCGGTGCACTTAGTGCTCCAGCGGCGCAGGAAACTTCTATGTGGTTCAAAAACCTATACTTTTTCACATTTACTCGCCCTTTTGCATTATCAGAAGATCAATTAGAAAAACACTTAGCTGAACATTTATTCACCCCTTGTGGGTCAACAGAACAATCGCATTTTGGTTGGGTAAATGCTTTGGGTAAACATGGCCATTCAACGGTTCATGCCGCTAACGGCAACCTTTTAGTTTGCGCAAGAAAAGAAGAGAAAATTCTTCCTGCTCCCGTTGTAAAAGATATGATTGAAGCAAAAGTTGCTCAACTTGAAGTTGAACAAGCGCGCAGCGCAACTAAAAAAGAAAGAGAACAGTTTAAAGAAGATATCATTTTTGAACTACTACCTCGGGCGTTTTCTCGCGTTACCGATACCCATGCTTACATTAATGCTGAGCATAACCTTATTGTTGTAAACTCAGGTAGCCGCGGTAAAGCTGAAGATTTATTAGCCTTGTTGCGCAAAGTTATTGGTACTTTACCCGTAACAAGTGTTTCACCAGAAAAAGCGCCTGATGAATTGATGACTGACTGGTTAAACGAGAAAAGCATTGGCGACAACTTTACTTTAGGTATGGAAGCAGAGTTTCATGCCTTAGGCGATGATGGCGCGGTAGTTCGTGTTAAAAATCAAGATCTTGATAGCGATGAAATTAAAACCCATTTAGACGCTGATAAATACGTAGTGAAATTAGCACTTGAATGGGATGAAGCGATGTCGTTTATTCTTTGTGACGATCTAGCGATTAAACGTTTAAAGTTTTTTGATGTCTTACAAGAACAAAATGACGATATCGATAGTGACGACGTTATAGCAAAACTTGATGCAGACTTTGCCTTAATGGCTGGAGAAATTAATCGTTTGATTAATGACTTACTGGCTGAATTCAATGTTAAAGCGACAGACTACTTAGAGAGCTAATACGCATTAGGTTACTGATGTCTCTAAAGAAAAAAGCAGCTAATATAGCTGCTTTTTCATTGCTTCGCTTTATTACTTCAGTTTTAATCGAGTTAATAATATCGGTAAAATAGGTAGACTACTTCAAACGAATAGAGTTGATGATATCGGTCGTGGAAATACCTTCTTCAAAGTTAAGTACTTTAACTGTGCCGCCATTGGCCATCACTTCTTTACCGCCAGCAATATCTTCAACTTTATAATCCCCCCTTTAACTAATATATCAGGGAGAATGTTACTTATAATACGTTGAGGGGTGTCTTCTGAAAAACTCACTACCCAGTCAACAGCGCCTAAACCAGCTAAAACTGCCATTCGTCTGTCGGTAGGGTTAACCGGTCGTCCACTGCCTTTTAATCTTTTTACAGAAGCATCGTCATTAACAGCAACAATCAAACGAGTGCCTAAAGTACCAGCATGGGCTAAATACGAAACATGACCCGCATGTAAAATATCAAAGCAGCCATTGGTCATGACAATATTTTCACCACGAGCTTTTGCTAATTTAACCGCTATTTTTAATTGCTCTTCGCTGACAACTCCAAAACCACTTTCTTGTCCTGTCGATATTTCAGCTAATAATTCGGTCTCGCTAACGGTTGATGTCCCTAATTTGCCAACAACAATACCGGCAGCAATATTGGCTAAAGCACTCGCTTGGGTATATTCAGCTTTTGCTGCAATAGCCAAAGCAAGGGTCGCAATAACCGTATCACCTGCGCCGGTTACATCATAAACCTCACGCGCTCGAGTCGGTAAATGGAATTCGTCATGATCTCGACGAAGCAAGGTCATTCCTTGTTCACTGCGCGTCACTAACATTGCTTCTAAATCAAGATGTACTAACAGTGCCTGACCTTTAGTGACAATATCATTTTCTGTTTTACATGCGCCAACCACAGCTTCAAATTCGGATAGGTTGGGTGTTAATAAAGTTGCACCACGATAGCGTTCAAAATCGGTACCTTTGGGATCAACTAAAACAGCTTTCCCTTGCTTTTTAGCTATAGCAATTAAATTTTGAACGTCAGATAACGTACCTTTACTATAATCAGACAACAAGAGTAAGTCATGATTAACTAATTGGGCAGCTACTTTTTCTTCAAGTACTTTTTTATTTACTTCGCTAAGAGACTCTTCAAAATCTAAGCGGATCAACTGCTGATTTCGGCTCATGACACGTAATTTAGTGATCGTGGGAATATTAGCTTGTTGATCAAATTCACAATGAATATTTAATGCTGATAGCTTTTTTTTCAAATGCTGAGCGGCTTCATCATCGCCAGTAATGCCAACGAGAGTGGCTCTTCCACCAATAGAAGCTATGTTTAATGCAACATTTGCCGCACCGCCGGGGCGATGTTCATCTTGATTAATTTTAACAACTGGAACGGGGGCTTCTGGAGATATACGATGTGTTGGACCGTACCAATATCGATCTAACATAATATCACCAACAACCAACACACTTGCTTGCTCAAAAGCGGGAATGTCTACTTTCATCCTATGCCTCTTAACTCTTTATGGATATACAGATATAATGGTTAATATTGTATCACATGAATTTCAATGAGTTGACATCATCCCGTGAGTAAAAATAAAGTTTTACAACCTGATTTTAAAATATCCTTCCTATTGCCTAAGTATTGGTTAACTTGGTTTGGGGTAATTATTCTCTATACCATTTCATGGTTGCCTTATAAATTACAATTAATGCTTGGCAGGATGCTCGGGCGCTTACTGTATAAAATAGGCTCAAGTCGCAAAACGGTAGCGATGAAAAACTTGCAACTGTGTTTTCCAGAAATGTCGGTACAAGAACGTACCCGTATTTTAAAGAAAAACTTTGAAAACACCGGCATCGCCTTATTTGAAACCGGCATGGGCTGGTGGTGGCCAGATTGGCGAGTTAGACGAAAAACAAAGATTGTTGGCCTTGAGCACCTAGAAAAAGCCCATCGAGAAGGTAAAGGTGTTTTACTCTTAACTATGCACTACTTAAGTGTAGAAATTAACTGTCGTGGCATTGGTACTGGCCACCCTACGGTGGTTTTTTATCGCCCCCACAATAATCAACTGATGGAATTTTTTCAGTTTAGAGGTCGTGGCCGCTCCAATAAATACATGTTGGGTAAGCGCGACGTTAAGGGCTTAATGAAGGCACTACGTGATAAAGAAGTTTGTGTTTATTTGCCCGATCAAGATTATGGTCGAAACCGCAGTTTATTTGTGCCTTTTTTTGCTGTACCTGATGCTGCAACAACCACGGGTACATTAATTTTTGCTCGCCAGAAAAACGTACAAAATCACATACTCATACCGACCAGAAATGATGATGGCAGCGGATACACTTTAGAAATAAAGCCGATGATGGAGAATTTCCCTACCGATAATGACGAGGCTGATGTTATTCGCATCAACCAAGAGTTAGAGAAAGCCATTATGTTTAAGCCTGAACAATACATGTGGTTACATCGACGTTTTAAAACAAGACCCAATGAAGATGACCCTTCACTTTACAAATAAGTCATGGTTGAAATCATCAGCATTGTATAAATAACAACTTTTCAGTATGGTAGTATTTATTATAGGTACACCATACTGGAATTTTCCATATGGCCTCATAACTAAGAAAGCCTTATATGAACTTTTGGTTACGCAACATTATTTTTGGCTCAATTCTAATTGCTTTAGCTTTTTTATTATTTGACAACCAAGAAGAGCTATTTTCTTCTTTGTCAGATGATACCCAGGCAACAATAGAAGTTGCGCCGATTAAACCAGCAGATAAAGCCGTTCTGGCATCAGAGTCCTCGACTTCAAAAATAAAAAGTAATAATGCGGCAGCAGATGGTTTATCTCGCTTTTACGCCAACTTACATGGTGACGATGGCAGTTCAGGTCCAAAAATTCGCAATAATATAGTTTACTTGCAAGAGCCAACGGGTGACATTGTCAAACTGCTAGAAGCTCGGCGCATGGTCACACGTCCCTTACGAAAAAACTGGCGTGGCACCAATGAAAACCACCCATTTCGCTTAGGTGAAACACTCTTTCAAAAACTTTCAGAATATGCAAATAGTGAGGGTTTAGAAGTTATCTGGTGGTTAAATAGAGATTTTCTGGTCAAAGACCCTTTTCGCATTAATAAAGAAATCATCAAAACAGCTTACCAAGTCGGTAAAGCGGTTGAAGGACATTTTCGCGAAGGTATCAAGGTTTATTTTTGTCATCAACAACGAGCCATAGTACTGATTGATTTAGATATACCCTACCTCGATGAAGAGTGTATTTTATTACCGCAAAAGTCTCAAAGACGCTAAATAATAACGTCTTTGTAGTTATCAGACATATCTATAAAGATTCTTCATACAATGACAGGCAAATAGCAGCAACGTTTTCAGCTATTGCCTCAAAGTCGACCTTAGTCAATAATTGCTGCTCATTTTTTAAGGTCGCGTGGTGACCGAAATCACGTAATGTGCAATAACTAGTCGTTAGCTGCTTTTGTTGCTCTGAGCTTATTACTCCGCAGCGTTGTAGCCCTTTAAGTAAATGCACGTTATCGGAATATTTGCAAAGCTCTGGGTGCTTTGCACTTTCGCTAAGCACAAGAAATTGGACTAAAAATTCGATATCAACTAACCCACCTTCGCCTTGCTTGATGTCAGTGTCAGCCGATGTTGATTTATCTAAATGCGCACGCATTTTTGCACGCATTTTTAAGACATCAGCACTGACAGTTGCTCGTTCACGGACGCAGGTCAGTATTTCTTGCCTAATGGCTGAAAACTTATTCGCTAATTCAAGGTTACCAAATACAGTACGAGCTCTGACTAACGCTTGATGTTCCCATGTCCATGCTTCTTCTCGCTGATACTGTGCGAAAGTATCAACATGAACGACCAACAAACCAGAGTTACCGGAAGGACGCAGCCGCATATCTAATTCATATAAAATACCACTGGCCATACGTGTATTAAAAATGTGCATGATGCGCTGTGCTAGTTTCATATAAAATTGCGAAGCGGGGAGCTGCTTTAAACCGTTAGTAACTTCATTACTTTGACTATTATGAACAAAAACCAAATCTAAATCAGAACTATAACTTAATTCTATACCGCCCATTTTTCCATAGCCAATAGCAGAAAAGCCTTTATGGTTTTCACCAACTGTCGACTCTGGCACGCCAAAGCGCTGAGCCATTTGTTGCCAAGCTAAATGAATAACTTCTTCAATAATGGCTTCAGCAAGAGCGGTTAAATGATCGCTAACCTTAGTTACGGGTAAGATCCCACAAATATCACCAGTCGCAATTCGCAAGTGTTGGGCTTGCTTAAATTGCCTTAGCATGTCCATTTGTGCCTCTTGATCATCCTCAGGTATCCGCAACATTGCTTGTCTTAAGTCAGCAGAATAACTACTCAGTTCTGGTGGATTGTGTAACAATTTAGGATCGATTAATTCATCTAATAATATCGGATACTTGGCAATATGCTCTGCGATCCAACTACTTTGATGGCACAGTTTAATGAGGTGCTTCAGTGCACCTTCATTTTCAAATAATAATTCAATATAGGCGGTACGCGTTGATATCTTATTAAAAATAATTAAGACTCGCTCTAGCGTAAAGTGACCACTATGCTCTTGCTGTATGTGCCACATTAAAACGGGTACTAATTTATCAAGTACCCCGCGCCCACGATTACCGATACTGCGCTTTTCCATCTCAGCTCTAAATTCAGCGAGCAAACTCCATATTTTTTTAGCATCAACGAAGAAGCTGACCTGTTCGATCCAAGCAACACTCTCCTCATCTGACCATTTACTGTCCCACAATGCCGTCCAATGCTGATCTTTCGCTTGATGATTTGGACTCTCTTCGCCAATGAGTGCACAAAACTCCTGATGAACGCTGTTCATTTTCAACGCTAAAAAATCAAGAAAGTCTGGCCATGTTTGACATTGTTTATGATGAAGTGCCCATAATAAACGCATTTGATCCAAGGTATTATCTGGCAAGGTCTGAGTTTGTTGATCATTTAACGCTTGAATAATATTTTCTACTCGCCGTAAAAAACAATAAGCATCGGTCAGCACGGCTTCATTCTCAGCGGTAATAACTTCTTTCTCGACCAAAATAGGTAACACCGTTAATAAGCGGCGGTGTTGCAATTCTTTTATCCGCCCGCCACGAATAAGCTGAAACACTTGCACTATAAATTCAACTTCTCTAATACCGCCTGCACCCAGTTTTATGTTGTTATTTAATTGTTTACGACGCACTTCTTGGGCGATCATCATTTTCATACGGCGTAAGCTATCGATAACACTAAAATCAATATAGCGACGATAAACAAAAGGTCTGAGTATGGTTGAAAGTTGGTCATGATATTTGCCCTGACCAATAAGACGCGCTTTGAGCATCGCATAGCGCTCCCAGTCACGCCCTTGCTCTTGATAATAATCTTCCATGGCATTAAAGGTTAAAACAAGCGGACCACTTTCACCAAAAGGACGTAAACGCATATCAACGCGATAAACAAAACCATCGGCCGTTTTTTGATGTAAGGCAGTAATTAATTTTTGTGCCAAACGAATAAAAAATTGCTGATTATCAAGACTACGCCTAGCACCTTGTGTTTCTCCCATTTCTGGGTAGGTAAAAATAAGATCGATATCAGAAGAAAAATTTAATTCACGTCCACCTAGCTTGCCCATCCCATAAACTAACAGTTGTTGAACCTCACCATTTTTGCTGTTGGGTATGCCCCATTTTTCTTGGCAGAGTAATGTTAACCAGTTTAATGCGGCTAAAATAAGCTGGTCAGCGAGTTCGGATAAACGCTCTAACGACAAGGTTAATTCAAGATCAAACAACAAGTCAGCAACGGCAATATTAACCATCTCTTGTAAACGAAACTGCCGTAAGATTTTATGTAATTGCTCTTCACTTTCACAAGGGGCAATCAGCTCAGTAAGCATTTGCTGATAATTGGGACAGTCAGTTTGGTAAACACGTTCACTTGAAAATAAAGACACCACAATGTCAGGGCACTGCAATGCACTGTTTAATATAAAGTCACTTGCCATTAATGCTTGATGAAAATCAGCGAGTTGTTGCTTGGACAAATTAGCGGTTGCTTCGGGGTATTGATGATTAAACAATTGCGTGCTTTTTTGCTGTTGCAGGGAGAGTATATTTGGTAGCTGAGTTGATTTATTCATTTAATGACCCATTTGTTAACTATGCAAAAGATAAGAAGAAGAATTTCAAATGAAATCACGAATTAATAGACATATTATGTCTATGATGCTATTAATAACGTGTTATATATATTACACATATAGATAGCAAATTCGTACTCAAATAACCTGAGTATATGTTAATAATAGCATTTTTGAGGACACTATGGCAGGAATGCAACACATCAAATACGCTTTTTTAAGCTTGATTATTTTCTTAGTCGGTTGCTCTGATCCCTTCGAAGAAAAAATTAAACAACAAACGCCAATCACTGAGCTTCGTATTCAACAATTAGCTGACGCCTTAACGGATGGTCAGGTACGTAATGCCAGTTTAATTCATCAATATGCTGAAAAACTTCAACAGCAAAAACCTCATCTTACGCAATTAATTAACGAATTTAACAAAGATGCGACGACAAAAGGTCCAATGTATTTGTCGCTACTTGACCGTTTAGCAACCATTAAAAATCAACCAAGTATGTTTGCCAGTAAAGAAGATATCTTCAATGAACTGGTTAACATTTATCTTGCCGCTGACCCAGTACTTTACTCTGACGCATTAAGCGATCCACTCAATGTGCTTGCTGACATGTCTGATGGGGTTTTGCCGCGCGTTAACTCGTTATCAAAAGCACAAAGTAAACAAGCCAATAATGCTCAGGACTTTGGTACCGGAGAACAGTTAATTGGCAATCCAAGTTATGGTAGTTGGACGCAAGGAAGCAATGGTATGTCTTTTTGGGCATGGTATGGCATGTATTCAATGATGGGTGATGTATTTGGTTCTCGCCGCACTTCATATAATGATTGGGGTCGTTCAAGAAACTACAGTTATTATAATGATTACGGCCGAACTCGCTATAGTTCACCAAGCCAATTAAAAAAACAAAATGATTTAGATACCCGTACAAAAAAATCATTTCAAAGCCGCGGTCAAAAATATAACAGTACTTACAGTAAAAGTCGGACGGGGTCATCTAGCCTTTCTAAACAAAGTAGTACGGCACAAACCAGTGCAAAGCGATTTAGTACCAATAGTTCATACGCAAAGAAGTCTAGCTACTCAAAAAGCTCCAGCTTTAGAAACAGCAAAAGCACCACATCTCGCAGCTTTAGACGCGGCAAATAACGAGTAGGATATAGGAATTAACATGAATACATTTTTTGAAATTACTGCCCTAAATCAAGATTTATTAATTTACTTAGTTATTGATATTTCTATTGCGATTGTTTTATTAGGTGCAATGCGTTTTATTTCAGGTTTATCGGCTAAAGTTAACTCTACGCAAGAGTTAGCACAAAAAGATAACTTTGCTTTTGGCATCAGTGTCGCAGGGAGTGTTGCCGCCTTAGGTATTGTTCTTACAGGTGCAATCAGTGGTGAAAATGCGCCAAGCTACTGGATGGAATTTGTTGGCATGTTCGCTTATGGCACATTAGGCTTGATACTGATAAAAATTGGACGTGTTATCCATGATAAATTATCACTGCAACACATCAATAAAACACAAGAAATTCTCAATGAAAATTTAACCATAGGTATTGTTGATGCTGCAGGTGCCATTGCGACGGCTATCATCATTCGCGCGGTTTTACTTTGGGTTCATGGTTTAGACCTTGATACTTTTATTGCCATCATTGCTGGCTTTATTATCTCTCAAGCTATTTTATTATTAGTTACTCGCTTAAAAGAGCGCCAATACGCAAAAAATAATCAAGGCGATTGCTTACAAGAAGCATTTACACGTGGACAAACCGCAATTGCTATACGTTATGCTGGCCAATTAATTAGTACTGCTTTAGCTGTTACCGCTGCGAGTCATTTTCTTACCTACTCACCTGAAACTTTATTTTACAATTTAATCTCTTGGTTTGTATTTGCTGTTGTGATGACTCTCTTAGTCGCAATATTAACAGCCATTGCCAAACGTATTGTACTGTGGGGAATTAACTTAGTTGAAGAAGTTGATCAACAACAAAATATAGGCGTTGCTTGTGTAGAAATGGCAACGAGTATTTCAATTGCTCTCATTTTAACCGCATTGATGGCATAGCCTTCCCCTCTTTTACCAAAAAAGCTTTAAGGGCATAAGCTCTTAAAGCTTTTTTATCTTCAGGAAGAACAGTATTAGCCATTGACCTTATTTGATGGTGCTAGGTACTTTATAACTATGAATAAAAAACAATTATTTTGGAACGATACTCTGCTTATTTTAACCATGGCCGTTTTAGCCGGTTGTGGTTTAATCTATGAATACCTTTTATCCCATTATGCTGGTCGTGTCTTAGGCGCGATGGAAAGTACTATTTATGCCATGATAGGCTTGATGATTGTCGCCATGGGGCTAGGTGCTTTTGCCGCACGAAAGATCACCTGTGCATTCAAAGGTTTTGTTTGGTTAGAGCTTACCATAGCGTTTTTAGGTTGCAGCTCAATTTTAATTATTGGTGGCTTAATAGCACTCACTCAAACGTTCCCGCAGGTATTAGCAGACACCTTTAATTTGCCACCCGACTCTATGCCCCAGGGTGGCTTTTTAAAACAACTATCGCAGCTTGCTTTTAATAGTCCCTATTTTTTTGGTTTCATCTTAGGTTTTTTCATTGGTATGGAAATTCCCCTTATCGCACGTATTAGAGAATCAATTCACCAAAAACATTTGAAAAATAACCTAGGCACTATTTATGGTGCCGATTATGTTGGAGCGGGCATTGGTGCTGCAATTTGGGTAATTTTTTTATTATCTATTGATATCAGTAAAGCCAGTGCGTTAACGGCTGCCTTAAACCTCATTGTCGGTGGTATTTTTATCTTTCATTTTTGGGATAAACTCACCTGGCGAAAAACCTTAGTTTCACTTCATATTTTATTATTGATCGCCATTGGCGTTATTTATCAGTCAGGTAATAGCTGGTTAAATCAAATGAGTAACTTGCTCTACTTAGATAAAGTTGTTTATACCGATAAAACCCGCTATCAACAACTAAACTTTACCCAACGACATATGGGAGCAGAGCAGCCAAGTGTGATTAATTTTTATCTTAATGGCCGTTTACAATTTTCGTCTGCTGATGAGTTTATTTATCACAGTTATTTAGTCAGTCCTGTTATGGCTGGTTCTGCTAGACATGACAATATATTAATCATTGGCGGTGGTGATGGATTAGCATTGCGTGATGTCTTGCAGTGGTCACCCAAAAAAGTCACCTTAATTGATTTAGACGCCGAATTAATGCAAATATTTTTGGATCCTACCGAAAAGTTATCACCATCGTTGGCGGCTCAACTTAATCAGCTAACGCAGAAAAGCTTACAAGACCCGAGGGTAAAGATTATTAATGAAGATGCCTTTTTAGCGATTGATACCTTGTTAAAACAACAACAAACCTTTGATAGCATCATTGTTGACCTACCTGATCCTAGCCACCCTGATTTAAATAAACTTTATTCTGTTAATTTTTATGCGCGCTTACATCAGTTACTCGCGGGTGATGGCTTAATTGGCATACAATCGGCAAGTCCATATCATGCAAAAGATGCTTTTATTGCGATTGGAAAAACAGTAAAAGCGGCTAAATTCGCTCACGTCCAGCAATATCACGATAATGTGCCAAGCTTTGGCGAATGGGGTTGGACGATAGCGTCAAAACGGGGTGCTAGCCCCCTTAACCGTTTACAGTCCTTAGAAAAATTACCGATTGAACATCATTGGCTAACACTACCTATGGTGATTAATTCATTCGAGTTTTCGAAAAGCTTTTACAAGAACCAAGCAGATGTTCCTATTAACTATTTAGGTAGCCATAATATTTATCAATTACACCAAAAAGCATGGCGCGATCAACAAGGTTTGAACAATGCTTATTTACAAGAATGACAAATAAATAACAAATAATGCAAATCGGCTCTTGACATATTATGTCAAAGTGCTAAATTTACCTCGACGACATAATATGTCTGAGAGATATTTACTTTTAGATTTATTAACGAAAAATACAGACTAAGGAATCACATGAACATTCATAAAATTGCTGATCACTTAAATAGCTTAGCGGACAATTCTGAAACCGGGATGGTTTTTGATTGTCAGCCTATTTCAGGCGAAGTGGACGTTTTACAAATTACTGTTATCGACCGTGAAGAATTACCAATTTTTGTTTCTGTAACCGATGATCAAATACTATGTATCACCTACTTATGGGGCGTCGAAGAAGTAAAACCTGAATACCTGCAAGACATGCACGTAAGCATGTTAGAAATGAATATTCCGATGCCTTTATCATCATTTTCAAAAATTGGTGATAAATACGTAATTTTTGGTGCCCTATCTATTAATTCGTCTTTTCATGATATTGAACACGAATTAGGCGTTTTAAGTAATAACGCGATGGAAATTATAGATGATATGGGCGAGTACCTAATTTAATTAACCACCCTAAGGAAAAAACTATGAGTATTTTTAAAAAGATAATGACCGCAATTCGAGGTGGCGCTTCAGAAGTTGGAGAATCAATTGTTGATTCAAACGCTACCCGTATTTTTGAACAAGAGATTCGTGATTCAGAAAATCACCTAACTAAAGCTAAACGTGACCTTACTGGTGTTATGGCTCAACAAATGTCATCAAGCCGTGAAGTTGACCGTTTAAAGCGCGAAGTAGTTGAACATGAAGGCTATGCAGTACAAGCCCTTGAAAAAGGTGATGAAACCTTAGCATTAGCTGTTGCTGAAAAAATTTCTCACTTGGAAAATGATCTAGCATCTCAACAACAAGCACTTGATAGTTTTTCAGGTAGTGCTAATCGTTTAAAAGAACTAGTGAAGAAAAGTGAGCGCCAAGTAGGTGAATATAAACGTCAACTTTCTATGGTTAAAACAACAGAAAGTGTTCAAAAAGCAACATCGGCGATCACAGATAACTTTTCATCAAGTAATTCTAAGCTGTTAAATGCTAAAGATTCTTTAGAACGCATTAAAGCTAAACAGCAGAAGTTTGATGATCAAATGAAAGCTGCAGAAGTGTTAGAGTCTGAAAACTCAGATAATTCATTAGCTGCTCAACTTAAGCAAGCCGGTATTGGTGGCACAGATAATAGTGCGAATTCAGTATTAGACCGTTTAAAAGCTAAACAAAAGTAACACACATGCTCGTTAGCCATTATTGGCTAACGAATACCGTTTTAACCGCCTAGCTGTTTTCCTCCCAACAACTAGGCGGATTTTTGGGATCTGAATATGAGTTTTCTAAAGCGACTATTTAAAAAGAAAGAAGACGAACGCCAAGTTAACTCAGCTGAAGAGTTAAAGATTAAAGATATTATTGTGCTGACCGATAGTTTCGCCTTACCTGAGTCCTTACGTAAACAACAGTTTCAAGTATCAGCCATTAACTGCTACGAGTTTGAAAATAACACACAAACTGAATGGGTTTTACAAGGTGCGAACAACCTTGAACTTTACTTAACCATCGAAAGTGATGATAAAACTTACCTTAAATTTGCCCTTAAAATTCAACACCAAGATATCGAATCATTATTCGATTTAGATGAGTTTGCCACCGTATTTGATGAACCTGGCGAAGCCTTTCTAGAGAGAAAGTCAGATTCGTTATTAACATCAGGCTGGAGCAGTTCACAATACCAGCAACAAGTTTTTGCAAAAGTAGGTTATTTTCACCGCAGAGATAATCGTAGTGAAAGTTTAAGCGCCTATGAAGGAAATGAAGCAGGCGAGCAATTTGAACTTTACAGCTTACTTGATGAAGAGCAATCGCGCGGTATTGATATTGAAGTATGGCAAGATGGTGATACCGACTTATTTATTACGTTATACCGCCCAACTTCTGATATTATCGATATTTTCCCGGGGAGCTAATTTGTGAGCAGAAAATTACCTGAAAAATGGCAATCTTCAATTCAAGCAGTCAAAGCGGTGCAAGTTGCTTTTGATATGGATGAAAAAATTCAATTAGCTATTCGTACTCAAGCATTACATGCCGGTCTCAGTCCATCAGATCAAATTCGTGATATTCTAGGCCTACCAACGAATAAAAGACCTAAACGACCTCGTTTAACCGTAAGTTTAGGACAAGATGATTACCAAATTTTAGCCTTAAAATACGGCCTTTCTCCTGAACAACAACTTGAAATAAAGCGTAAATTAATGGATGATTTAATTCTACATGTTACGCAAACCAATAATAGTTAACTGCAAAAAATGAAATTATAAACATTATGATGATGCGCCATAGACTTAAACATTACACTATCGATGAATTTGGTATTAAAAATTATAAATCTCGATATATATTAATCTTAACAATATTGACACTCTATTTGATTATGGCTGGTGCAGCGAAACTGTTACTGCATTTCGAATTACCCGCACCTACGGCCAATATAAAAACATATAATGATGCTTTCTGGGCGCTACAAGTTAGCTCTAGTACCATAGGTTACGGTGATTACTATCCTGTAACTACAGGTGGAAGGGTCGTTGTTATGTGTATGTTCTATATTGGTGTTGGATTAATGAGTTTTATTGGCGCGCAGTTTATTAATCGTTTTTTTGGATTTTCTAACACAGACGTTAAAAATAGAGAGTTGCGCCGACAAAATAAAGAAATACTTGACCATAATAAGCAACTCGAAGTGAAAATTGATTTATTAGCCAATAAAATTGAAGAAGTTATTCAAAAATCAACCAAGTAAATATTAATAAATAATGTGTAATAAATTTATTATATTATGCCATACTTGTCTTTTAAATATAATAAAAGGGAAAACACTATGTTAATTAAAACTCTTGCTCTAGCAGCACTTATCATGACAGCAACGGGCTGTGCTAACACTGAAGCTTTAGAAGCAAGTGTAAGTAGCCTAAACCAAAAGGTTGATACACTAACTAATAAAGTTAATGCCTTAACGGATGAAGTTGCCGATGTAAAAAGTCAGCAAACAATGAATACAGAAACAATAGAAGGTGTTAAAACATCTGTTGCTAATGCTAATGAACGCATGGATAACATTGCTTCTAGCTACAAAAAATAACAGTTAGACCATAGCTCTATTAAATAAAACACGAGATTGATTATATCAGCCTCGTGTTTTTTTATGCCTGTTATTTAGTATCAACAAACTATGGCTATTGGAATGTAAGGATACAAAAATGCCTAGAAAGACAGGATGTCTGAGAAAGACCATCCTGACATAAAAAGCCAATTACTTTTCAATAACTGGCTTTCAATTTTTGCTGATTAATATCAACATATAGCGGTACTTAGCTAGCTACTTTTTTTACCAAAAAGCTTGGGCAAGTTCAACTAATTTCAAAGCTAAATGGGGATCTATCCCTGGTTCTTTAATCAAGAAACAGTATAAAGGGGGCTTATTGAGTTTTTCTGGCATATGGGCAATGAAACGTGTTTTACCACAACCTGTTGGCCCTTTAATTAATAGAGTCATTGATGGTGATAAGCATATTCAAATAAGGAAACTTCATTCTTTTGTTCTTAATAATATAAAGAATCGTCAGTTTTGTTGAAGGTGAAGATTAACCATGTTGATAAAAACTCAAAGGCGTAATTTAACTTAATGTTAAAATACGCCCTAAATGAGTTAGCTGCAAATTTGAATGGACCTAAGTTGACTCCAAGCAATTGAGCATAAAATAGCGATTAATTAGCCAAAAATTGCGCGCATTAAACCGATAGCTTGTTCAACACTTTTACCATTTTTAACCTGAATAATAATTGAGTCACGTTTGCCCTGTAAGTACGCAGGAAGATCTTCTGAGGTAAGCGCTTTGTCCACTAATATTTCAGCTGACTCTTTACTACGTTTCTTAGGCGTCGCCTTTGACTTCGACTTCGCTTTATTAAGCATTTTTTCACGTAACTTAATGTAGTTTGAATTTGGTGCTAAGTCAGCATCAGCAAATAAAAACAAATCAATTAATACCGCACGATTTTTCCAAAGAATAAGTTCACGATTTTCTTTGTTGCCAGTAGCTTCATCTTGACCGCTTTCTTCGCCGTCATTTGCATCACTGTTTGCTTCAACTATCTCTGGTTGTGCTTGATGCCACCATGCGAAAGTACGCATAGTACCAATCATGTCATGCCAGTAAGATGAAAAATCTGTATTTTTTAGTTTAGCAATCGATAAGCCTTGACAAAGGATATCAATTTTATTGTTATTTAATGCAATAAATTGATCCGGCCTGCGCATCGCTAACAGACGGGTAGCTACCGCTAAGGGTGCTTTTTCGCCTTGGGCTTTTGTTTGGGTATATTCTTTAAAAATTTGTTGAAAGTCATTAACAAAGCTTTGGTAGTTTGCATGACTTACTTCTCCTGTTAAAGGAATGTGCGCTAATGCCGCATCAAACTTTTCAGGTGACTGCTCAAGCAAGGTATGAAAAACTTTTGCACCTTTAGTGCCAGCAAACCATTCAACATCAAAATTATAAATGCTGTAGTCATGCTGAGTTGTGTGCTTACCAGAAAAAGCTAAACGGTCTTCAACAATTAAGTCTGCTAAAGGTTGTTGACGAATTTCGTCAAGATAATTTAATAAACGTAAGCGTTCATCTAAAGCATGAATCGTGCTTTGTTGTTCAATAAAACTGGCAAATATAGGCCAAGGAGCAATTCTAGCCATTTTAAACTGACTAAGCGTAAAGCCAGCTTCAAGAATATCTTGTAGCTTCTTAAGCGGTAAAAGTTGCTCATCTTCTAAAAGATCCTTATTAAGTTCTTCACGACATAGTCGGGCCAACTCGCCACACCAGCCCAGAAAATCATCTGGACGATGTGTCACTTTAACCGCCATTAAATTTAGGCTCAATGGCGTGATATATTTAAGGGCATTTTGATAAACCTGATTTTCAGCATCAGACAAGGGCATATTAACCGGTGAAGATAACAACTTTCTCATGAAACTATATAAACTCCGTATAAGGAATTATCACTAATAATACGGTTAAGCATAGATTAGAAATAATATAAAAAAAGCGTGAAAAATCCACGTTTTTATTAGGTATTGCAATTAAGTGTATCGATTATAGCAAATGAGGAGTGTTTTGTAGATTTAATCTGCGAAATAAAAATGCTTAGCTAACTTCAACATTTAAGAAGTGGTATTATCGCTTCGACACCTAGCGTATCTTTTCTGCTAATTAACGTTAAAGAATCATCATGATTAAACAATATCTGCTTGCTCAATGTTAGCCCGATAGCCCTTTCCCTCTCGCTTAAAAGTGTGAAAGGCACAAATAAATTATCTTTATTTACTATTCCTGTAACTGAATGACAAATATGAAGATGAAAGTACTTATCATCTGTTTGGCAAAATACTTCAATAACCTTATCAGTGCTGTTGTTAACTGCTTTTCCACACGAGAGAAACTTCGCTGCTAGCGTTCATCAGGAAAAATATATTTGTTTTGGCCATAGTGCTGTTTTAACAGAATTGATGAAACTAATAACCTTGTCATGAGCGACTTAATCAAATATTTTTAAGATAATAATGAACAATAATTAAAACCTTATTTCAGTAACCACTACAGGAAATAGTCAGAGGCTGTTATTATATCAGGCAATTAAATATCCTTAATATAAGTAAACTACATGCCAATAAAATCTTTAGCACGCGTCACTATAGATCCTAGTTCTCCAGCAACTTCATGTGTTATTTGGCTGCATGGGCTTGGAGATTCGGGTGATGGATTCGCTCCCATTGTTCCGGTATTAAATTTACCCAAAACTCACGGTATTCGTTTTATTTTTCCGCATGCTCCTGAGCAAGCGGTAACAATTAACCAAGGCTATGTGATGCGTTCTTGGTACGATATCAAAAGTATGGACTTGCATAACCGAGCTGATATGGCTGGCGTACTTGAATCGGAACAAGCCATTCACGCGCTTATTCAACAGCAAATAGATTCAGGTATTGCTGCCAATAAAATAGTACTAGCAGGTTTTAGTCAGGGTGGCGTTATTAGCTTATTTACCGGTCTTAGGTACCCAAAAGCCTTAGCGGGTATTATGGCTTTATCATGTTACCTACCAACCGCAGATAAGTTGCCCGACAGCTGTCACATAGCCAATAAGCAAACGCCTATTTTGCAAAACCATGGCGAACAAGATGATGTGGTGCCAATGAGCTCGGGTAAAATGGCCAATCAACTATTGATTGATGCTGGATATAATACAAAATGGCAATCTTATCGTATGCCACACAGTGTATTACCAGAACAACTTAGCGATATTTCAGCTTGGTTAGTGAAGACCTTATTAAAGTAATCAAGCTTATTAATTTATAAATTAACTCGATAAAAATAAAGCCGGCATATTGTCGGTTTTATTCATTTAGGTCAGGTAGGCCATAACGCGTTAGTTATTAACGAACAATTCATTTAACCGACAAAGTAAAAATTACGTTCAAGACATTACTGAGCATAGACAGACTCAGTAATCTTAACCTACTTAACACTGCCCTTTTCTTCGGCGCCATCTTCTCAATTGGCGCATATAAGCGTTTTTATAAGACTTAACCAGAAAGTACTCATTCAATTATATAACCATTAATATCTTATCTAAGCGGTAAAAAGAGTTATCCTTGAATACCTGCTTTTAGTAATACCGCACTATTGGGGAAACCGTCGGCGATTAAATCATGTTGTAACTGATATAAACGAATAGCTTTTCGACTTTTTGGTCCCCAAATACCATCAGGTTTTCCAACATCAAAACCTAACGTATTAAGCTTTTCCTGAAGCGCTTGTAGTTCAGCAGGCTTGTATAATACGTCCTTGTCTTGAGCACTGACCTTTAAGCCGCTAGCGCCTTGAATACGGTTAGCTAACAAGCCTACAGAAAGCGCATAATTCTCAGATAAATTCCATTTCATAATAACATTAAAATTAGGATAGACTAAAAATGCAGGTCCACCAGCGCCAGCAGGTAAGACTAACTCAGCATCAATTTTATAATCAGATAAAGCAGTACCATTAGCACGTGTTACGCCTAAAGCTTTAAAGGTTGCTAAAGGATAGAACTGATCAAACTCGACTTGTTGAAAAGCAAAGTTTTTTGGCAGCTGTACTTGTCGACCCCAACGCTCTTTTTCTAACCAGCCAATGCTATTTAAATAATTAGCGGCACTCGTTAACGCATCAGCTTCACTTTGCCAAACATCTACTTTACCGTCATCATCGCCGTCTAATGCATACTTTCTCAATGCTGAGGGCATAAACTGCATATGTCCCATGGCTCCTGCCCAAGAACCAGCGAGTTGCTTGGTGGTGACCGTTTTATTATCGATCAAATGAAACAGGTCAAATAGTTCAGCGGTAAAGTATTCACTACGTCGCTCATCACAAGCCAATGTGGCCAAAGAGTTTAACACCGACATTTTCCCTTTGTTTCTACCAAAGTTAGTTTCTAAGCCCCAAAAAGACACTAAGTACTGTGCAGGAATGCCATATTTTTTAGACAATTTATCAAACAGCTCTTTATGCTCAGCTAATTTCTTTCTACCGGTTTGGATGTGATAATTAGTTAAGCGTAATTTTAAATAATCAGCAAAGCTTTGACTAAATTCAGGTTGGCGTTGATCGAGCTCAATCACGCGTTTTATCGGCGCAAGCGCTGGAATAATATCATTAACAATATAGCCTGAATAACCAGCAGATTCCGCCTTGACCTGCAAATTATTGATACATTCAGTAAAATTGTTATCACCCGTAGCATTCACGACTAAGGGCAATGTTGTTAACGAAGCAAAAACTAACTGGGAGAAACGTTTAATAACGGATGACATAACAGAAAAACCTTATAAAAAATTGAATAAAACATCGAAAAATATAACCAAGTTCACTTTAGCAAATACTAACTGTCGCACCCAAGGAAAAATTAACGTAAAATGCAAATCATATGTAACAAATTCTCTTAACAATATCATTTAGGAACGTCATGAAAAAAACATTCAACATCACTCACCCAAAAATTAAAGTTGCTCGCTTATTTGAAGGTGTAAAACATGATGTGAAAAAATACATAAAAAGAGAAAGAAACAAAAAGCTGCCTGCTGGCGTTGATTTTTGGGATTTTGACTCTAAATATGGTATCACCGAAGCAGACGCAGAAGTTGTACACTTATCTGCACTTAATAAGCATATCGACGAAGCTGAAAAGCTTGGCTTAACTTCATTCTATGTAGAGATCGTCGTAAAAGAAGGTTTCCGTTCGGTAAAACCGCTTGGTGAAGACGAAGACTTCGACGAACTTGACGAAGAATAACTTCAAAGTCGATTTAATTAAATAATGAAAATACCTAAAAGACTACAACCCCTGGTTGACGATGGACTGGTTGACGAAGTAATCAGTCAATTAATGAGTGGCAAAGAAGCAACTGTATATATGGTACGTTGTGGCGATGATATTCGCTGCGCTAAAGTATATAAAGAAGCCAATAAACGCAGTTTCAAAAAAGCAGCTCAATACCAAGAAGGTCGAAAAAGCCGTAATAGCCGTCGTGCACGTGCGATGGAAAAAGGCTCAAAGTATGGCAGAAAACAACAAGAAGATGCTTGGCAGAATGCCGAAGTTGAAGCCCTTTATACGTTAGCTGCTGCTGGTGTACGAGTGCCTCAGCCATTTGGTTGTTTTGAAAGTGTGCTGTTAATGGAACTGATCACCGACGGTGAAGGCGATGTTGCACCGCGCTTAAATGACATAATATTGCCACGTGAACACGCCATTGAAGACCACCTGATCATGATGAATTATGTAAAGATTATGCTTTGCGAGGGTATCATTCATGGTGATTTATCAGAATTTAATGTCCTAGTTGACGAATACGGTCCTGTTATTATTGACTTACCACAGGCAGTAGATGCCTCAGCCAACAATAATGCCAAAAGCATGTTACTGCGCGATGTTGAAAATATTACTGATTATTATGCTCAATTTGCCCCAGAATTAGCAAAAAGTAAATATGCTCAAGAAATGTGGGCCTTATATGAGAAAGCAGAATTATCACCAGAAACCGAGTTAACGGGCCTATTTAAAGAAGACACAAAATCGGCTGATGTTGATACAATATTAGAAGAAATAAAAGCAGCATTTGCTGAAGAACAGGAACGATTAGAGCGTATTAGTGACGCTGATGAGTTAGATTAACCTATTATTATCAGTTAGTAACAGTCGTTGTAAAAATACCAAGGACTTCAACATCCGTTAAAAATCGACTTTGACCTACAGGTAGATTTTCATCCAAGAATAAGTTTCCGATGGCTTGTCGATGCAAGCCTATAACGGGATTACGAAACCGACCAAACATCCGCTTAATTTGGTGATAACGCCCTTCAATTAACTTAACTTCAGCAATATATTGATTAGTTTGTTGGCCTACAGTATTACTGATAATTGTTAATTTTGCTGGCTTAGTGGTGATATTTTCAAATTCAAAATACATCCCTTGTGCAAAAGCTGACTGATAGTCATCTGTTAACGGGTTTTGTAAAGTGACTTGATAGCACTTTTCTACTTTATGCTCTGGGGACATAAGTCGTTCAGACCAACGACTGTCGTTGGTCAGTAACAGTAACCCGGAAGTATTTAAATCGAGTCGACCAACAATATGTAAGTTGTCTTTTTCTTCGTTACCACTGTCGCTAAATAAGTTTTGCTCGACAAGTAGGTCTATGACCGTTTTGTGTTGTTTATCTATCGTTGCACTGACTACACCAATAGGTTTATTAAGCATTATATAGAGCGCACGATTATCTTGTAAAATGTGACCATCTAGAGTGATTTTTGAGAACTTATCAATTCGTTGGCCAATATCATCTGCAATAATAGTATCTACCGCTATACGCTTTTTCGCTAACATTAAGCGCACAGCTCTGCGACTAACGCTGCAATTTTCACTAATGAAACGGTCGAGACGAGCAGTACTTAATGACATAAATAGGCATTCATTTTATCTGGGGATTAGAATTATTGATATTTTAGCCGCTTTTGATTCAAAAAATAGCGCAAACCTGTAGATAAGATTAACGAACCAGTTTAAGTATTGTTGTCTGCTTAACCGCTTCAGCTTCAACTTTAATCGGTTTAATATCAACACGTTCAGCAATGAGTTTGTTATTTTTAAAGCGATCGAAATGAGCTTGTTTAACTTGCATTTGCTGACAAAATTTATGGAAAGCTGCGTAATCTTTTCGATTAAATTTTTCATTCTCTCGTGTTAACAAACCATCTATGTAGGCGTTATCTCCATTTACTGTTAAATTGGCGATCGCCGTGTAGGGTTTACCATATTCATCAACACGTATAGCTCGTACGGTTTTTATTTCAAAAATCCAATCATCAACTTGTACAAATCGAGGCATTGATTCTATAGGGACACCGTCAGTGGGTTTATTGCTCATAATAGTTTTCGACTGCGTATTAACTAATAAAAATTCCAACTGTTTATTATCTACAGTTGGAAATTAGGGACTATAATTCTAGAGAGATATGGCTTATTTTTCAACCATTAATTGTTAATTTTTACAGCCGCAAGGTAGGTTTTTAGCTCGCTAGCACTGATTTCAGCGTCGGCATTTTTATCGATGT
The DNA here is from genome assembly GCF_001767295.1 of Colwellia sp. PAMC 20917. Classification (GTDB taxonomy): domain Bacteria; phylum Pseudomonadota; class Gammaproteobacteria; order Enterobacterales; family Alteromonadaceae; genus Colwellia_A. The sequence continues at coordinate 3,272,580 of NZ_CP014944.1, read as the reverse complement.
CTTTAAAATGCTTAACTAATTTTTCATCTTTGCTCGCAATAACTTCTGCTTCATTAAGCAAACCATTTTTATTTTCATCGAACTGAGTCAGTATGGCCGGTGTACTTTTTGCTACATTGTCTACCGACAACATTTTAGTTGCCACAGGTTTAGTTGCTGCTTGTTCAGCAATAGGAATATCTAGGCTTGCAACTTTATCTCCTGCGTTGACAAAATACGAAGCTAAGGCACAAGTACCAACAAGTAGAGTCACTTTTGTTAAGCTAATAGAATTCATTTTAATTCCTTTATTTATAGAGTTCATCGGGTTATTTTAATGATTGTAATAATATCATTAACGACATTGCAGGAATCGAACCAAAAATATAAAGCACTGATTTAATTCAATTAATGATAAAACCAAAATAACTAAGCCGCCTAAAGTGTCGCCATTAAGCAACAGATAAAACAGCCCAAAAAAAAGTAAAAAAACAAAATCGTTAATAATTCAGAAAATAACCGATGTAAAACAGTGACTAACTTATAAAAGTCATAACAAAAAACATTCTAGTATCATCTAAAGTACTGTCTCAAATAAGCGACACGCTTGTTTTTTATCTTAATAAAACTAAAATACACTCCTGATTAATACTTGTGATATCTATGAAAAAACTTAGCTTGTCCGAACTTTTTGCAATAAATTTGTATTCGATTAGAAAACTAAGCATTTTAGGTTTTACTTTTGTTGCGTTTCCGCTAGTCATAGCGTTAATTTATAGCGCAAATCAAGTCACTGAGCTTTCTCAACAAAGTACATCGGCTATCTTTAATGTTGCTGAACTCGTTAAAACAAACCGTCAAATTAACTTTACCTTAGCTAAAATGGAACGCAGTGCTGGGCAATTTATCATTCTAAAAGATCAAGACTTATTGAGTGCTTATTTAAAAGACGAACAAGTTATCTTAAAAGCAATGGCAAGTAATAACCTCTTTAAAAGCAACCCAAGCTTACGCTTACTCAGCACAGAGTTTTCTCAAGCGATTGAGTACCTGCATAGCTACTTAACGCGGCACCCTCTAGAAGAATCGTCATTAACATCGTTACAAGAACAATTTACCCAACTAGTTTCGATACGAAAAACAATAGCCGAAGAAAGTAATAACTTACTCATTTTACAAGTAGAACAGGTTAAAGATTCTGCCAACGGTGTTAGACACGATATGCTAAAAAGCTTACTTATCATTCCCTTTACTTTACTTATCGCCGCAATTTTTATCTATTTAATCACTAAACCGCTCAAGCAGTTACTCAGTAAAATACATCATTTAGCATTAGGAGACTTTGAAAAAAAGGTCACTTTACATGGCTCACCTGAGATGACAGAAATTGCTGACGCCTTGGAAGTGATGCGTAAGCGCTTGCATGCTCTGGAATTACAAAAATCGAGTTTTATTCGTCATATTTCCCATGAACTAAAAACGCCACTTGCCGCCATTAGAGAGGGAACAGAATTACTGTACGATAACAGTGTTGGTGAGTTAAACGCTGAGCAGCAAGAAATATCTAACATTATCCGTAGCAGTGTTACCCGCTTGCAACGTTTAATTGAAGACTTACTTGACTTTAATATTGTGCTCGACTCAACCAGTTTGCAAGATACTGAAATTGTTGATTTATCATTGTTAGTTACTCAGGTATTACAGCAAAGAACTTTAGATATTAAGCAGAAAAACTTAACCATTGACTATAAAAGCCACGCAATACAACTCAAGGTCAATGCCAAACAATTAAGTGTTATTTTAGATAACCTCTTATCCAATGCGATAAAGTACTCGCACGACAATAATGTTATTAACATTAACTGTTCACTTGATAATAGTCTGTTGTCGATAACCGTTATTGACCAAGGTCACGGAATAGCCAGTAGCCAAAAAGAAAAAATATTTGATGCTTTTTATCAAGGAACACCGGCAAAGAATGCCAAAATAAAAGGTAGTGGTTTAGGTTTAACCATAGTAAAGGAGTTACTGATGCGCTTAAATGGCACCATTAATATAGCCAGTAACACAGGTAAAAATAGTGGCACTGCCATGACAATAACCTTGCCTAATGCTTTTCTAACAAAAAAAACGAGTGGAGTATCAGTGTAATGTTATGTTCATTTTATAGAATATTCACTGTTAGTTTTTTACTGTTATTACTGCCCGTATTAACGGGTTGTCAGTTACTAAATAGCGACAACAAAAGCCATCATATTAACAGTGCCCCCCTTGAGTATACAGAATATTATTTGTCTTTAGTCGAGTTAAACCAAGCACAAATTGCCGATAAAATACACCAACATCAATTAGTCTCGTTAGCCGAGAGCATGTTAATCAAACAAGATAAAAATAACAGTGATGAAACTATTGAATGGCAATTAAAATCAGCACTATTTTTTGCTCTACCTCATTCACCGGTTCACAATCCGTTCACCGCAAAAAGTAAATTAAATCAGCTGTCGCTTATTACCCTGAGTAAAAGCAATCTAAGCCAAAGCGACTTTGCCTTTTTTAGTATGTTAAAAACACAACTCAACCAACAGATATTACAACTGAATGAACTATCGCAAGAAAAAAAGGCGCGACAGCTCATTAAGCAAGCCTATCAAGATCAACAACAACAATTAGAAGTGTTAAAGCAGCAAATAAATCAGCTGAGAAAAATAGAACATAATATTAATGAGCATGGGCAGTAAAAATGATGGTTTCAACAAACAGCAAAAAATTCGATCAGCAAAAAAGTGAAAAAATACTACTTGTTGATGACGATCCCAGTTTATTAAGATTACTTGGTATCCGCTTATCTGCTGCGGGTTATCAAATAGAGTCAGCAAACAGTGCTAAAATGGCTTTAGGTATTTTAGAAACATTTCATCCGCAATTAGTGATCAGCGATTTACGTATGGAAGGTATGGACGGTATGGCATTATTTGAAAAAATCCGTCAGCAACAGCCTAATTTGCCCGTCATCATTATGACCGCACACGGCACGATACCCGATGCTATTAGTGCGACTAAGCAAGGCGTATTTAGTTTTTTAACCAAACCTTTTGAAAGCCAAGAATTACTCTCTACTGTGCAAGAAGCCATTCGCTTACAACCACAAAGTAGCGCTCATAATACCGACAAAAAAGCCGATATTTGGCGCAAGAAAATAATTAGCCGAAGTGCCGTTATGTCTTCGTTGTTACAGCAAACTTATCAAGTTGCCCAAAGTGACTTTAGTTTATTGATTCATAGTCCCAGTGGTACAGGTAAAGAACTCCTGGCAAAAGCCGTGCATTTAGCAAGTAAGCGTCATGATAAAAAATTTACGGCGATTAATTGTGCGGCAATACCTGAACAATTACTCGAGTCAGAGTTATTTGGACACTGTAAAGGTGCTTTTACTGGCGCAGATAAAAATCATCAAGGGCTTTTCCAATCAACCCATGGTGGTACCTTATTTCTTGATGAAGTCGGCGACATGCCGATGAGCTTTCAAGTTAAATTATTACGCGCCTTACAAGAAAAAGAGGTGCGCCCAGTCGGCAGTGCCCAGTCAGTAAAAGTCGATGTCCGTATTATTGCCGCTACCCATAAAAACTTACAACAAGCCATCATAGATAAAAGCTTTCGTGAAGATCTTTACTACCGCTTAAATGTTGTGGAACTCACTTTACCAGCCCTGTCTGAACGACGTGAAGATATTCCTTTGCTTGCCCAGCACTTTTTAACAGTCGCGATTAAAAGTACCAGTCATAAAATAAACGGCTTTAGCCAAGCCGCGATGGAGATTTTAATTAGGGCTGAATGGCCCGGTAATATTAGACAATTACAAAATGTTGTTGAGCAATGCGTCGCTTTATCTACCGAGCCATTAATTAGTGAGAGTTTAATTAATAATGCTTTACGTAATGAAAGTGCACAGCTGCCTTCTTTTCAAGAAGCGAGAGAGCAATTCGAGCGTGACTACTTAGCAAAATTACTAAAAACCACCGAAGGTAATGTTTCACAAGCCGCAAAAATAGCGCAGCGAAACCGAACAGAATTCTATAAACTATTGAAAAAGCATCACTTAAATGCCGAATCATTTAGACTAGACAACAACATGATTTCACAAGCATAGCCGAGCATAACTAAACGATGAAAAGCTTACACTTAACCAACTTTTTTCCTTATCAGCTGACGCAACTGCAAGTAAAAGTGAGTGATAACATTGCTGACATTTACACAGGAAGATTTGAGCTTTCTCGTCAAGAATGGCGAGTGCTAGCCAGCTTAGGTAACGGAGAGTTATTATCCGCAAAGCAGATAGGTGAACAAACTAACTTAGAAAAAATGCCGGCGAGCCGCGCAATAACAAGGATGCAAGCTCAGGGATTATTGGTTAAAAACACAGATAAATCCGATAAACGCTCTTCGCTATTAAAACTAACCACGCAAGGTTTGGCTATATATCAACAGTTAATACCTATGGTGCTAGCTCGTGAGCAAGAACTATTATCGGTATTAAGTGCTGAAGAAAAAAATCAGCTAGCTAATATTATTGAAAAATTAACTTTAAAATCAGTGGATATAGCGAATCAATAACAATGACAATTGTCGCTGATAATGACTGACCAAACTCACCATTAAACAGCCTAGGTGAAATTGGCAGACAATAAATACCTACCGTAGAGCTTAGGTTTTATCGGCTGTTATTGAACGATTCATTATTAATTAAAAAGAAGAAATTGCCGTCACTAAAGTGTCAGTAACTTCAAAAAATGCCTCACCAGATCATCGTTAATACCATCAGATAAAATAGTCTGGCAACAAAGTTTTTCTGATAATACGACATGTTTTACCTCTGAACTCAAAGGGCTGAGTCAAAATAAAGAGTAAATGACGTTGCGTTAAACCCGTCAAACGATTAAAGCTAACTAGCCATGAACTATAGATTTAATACTCTAACTGTTGACAAGCTATATTAATAGTCTCAAAATAACGACCATAATTGATTAGGTGCTCAATATTTATACTTTAACAAGGTATGAATTAGAGATAATCGGGAAGTTAGTACATGCTATGCATAATTCTAACGCTGCCCCCGCAACGGTAATACTTTACGCTATGTAAAGTTAAGCCCGGAGACCGGCCTAAATGATATCGAATGACTTGCAGTGCGGTGGGCGCTACGGAATTTAATGACATTAGCAATAGCTAGTTGTCATGATCCTTCCGTACCTCCCTCAAAATTTTTTGAGGTTATTATTTTTTCTTATTTACGAAATATCTTTGTTCTTTTACTCATAGCGATGCCTGTATTTGCGCAAGTAGGAGACGTGTCAACTGACGATATAGAAGTCATTGAAGTTGTTAATGATCAGTCATTTAATACACCTAATTATCAAGTATTACATCGCGAAAGCTTTATATACTCATCGCAAACGCTTGCCGATATTTTACAGTCGATAAATGGCATTCAAATTCGCCAAATAAGTGGAATTGGTAATCCTGTCTCTGTTTCAATTAGAGGGTCGAGTAGTAAGCAGGTCCAACTTTATATTGATGGTCAACTTATTAACGATAGCCAATTTGGTGGTTTTGATTTAAACCAGATACCCACAGAACAAATTGAAAGTATTGAAATCAGTAAAAATCAAGCGATTGGTACCGGCGCTACCCCTATAGGTGGTGTTATTCGCATTAACACTTACAACCCCACTGAAGACTCCAGTAAATTAACCTTGGCCACGGGCTCATTTGGCTATCAAGAAGTTAATGCGCTTTATAATAAAGCATTTAAAACTCACAGTCTGTCTTTTGGTGGTCATTATATTAACAGTGACAACGATTACGATTTTATCGTTCCTGCGGGCTTTAGTAGTAGTGATACGTCTGACAGACAAGCATTAAGAAATAATGAGTTTACAAAGAAGTCTTTTTTTATAAACGACATATTCCAATTTAATCAACATCAGATCAGGGTCAATGTACAATATAACGATCAAGAAAAAGCCCTGCCTAATTACCAAAACAACTCCCCTGAAAACAATTCGACGTTAAACTCTGACAACTTACGCTATAGCTATCAACATCAATGGTTAAGCAAATCCCCTTGGCTAAATTCAATTGAATTTGAAGCCTACGCTGAAAATAAAGATGAGCGTTATATTTCAAGTCCCGACTCGATAAAACTTGATATCAATGATTATGAAACAACAAAAAAACATATCGGCTTTAAACCTTACCTTACATGGAACGAGTTTAATCTAATGCCATTTGTCAGTTTTAATAAACAAAATTTCAGCTCTGTTAGCGAACACAACGGAAAACCAACACAATGTAATGGTATAGCGTCATGTGATATTTCAGCAAAACAAGAACAACTCAACATAGGCTCTCGCATTGAGTGGCAACCCGAGTCACTCCCCATAGAAGTGTATGCATTGTTGAGTAACCTACAAGAGAAAAATTCAAACATAGCGATTAATCAATCCAGTGCAGCTAAGTTTGTAGCCAATGATAATTATCAAACAACTGAAGTCGGGTTAAGCTTTAAGCAAGGTAATTTAAAAGTTACCAGTAACTTAAGTAATGGTGTGAGAACACCGACATTATACGAATTATTTGGTGATAGAGGCTCCTTTAAGGGTAATGATAATTTATTGCCAGAAGAAGCAAAAACACTCTCAATGGGTGGGCAGTACCTTTACAAAAGTCTGTCTATATCTTCATCTATTTACCAACAAAAATTAGAAAATTCAATTGTCGCCATTTTTAACTCAAGTAATGTCGGTAGCTATAGAAATGTCAGTAATGCAGACTTGTTAGGCATTGAAATTCAAACAAATTATCAATTATTAACACAATTATCTTTCGCACTACAAGCCAATATTATAGACAGTGAAACCACATCAAAATTTGTCGCATTTAATAAGAAGAAACTACCTGGTATATATCATCAACAGTACAGCGTAGCGTTGAAATACAAGGTAAATTCCGCATGGAATATGTCATTTAAAGTAAGTAAAGATAAAGACTTGTACTTCAATCTCATTAACAGAATTCAAAATAATAACGGTCATGTAGGTAATGGTAATCCAGCCAACCGCACCGTATCAGATTTTTCAGTCAACTGGAAAAAAGGCAAACATAGAATATCTTTTGCCGCCAATAATTTATTTAACGATAAATACCAAGATCTTGCGAATAGAACATCGCAGGGTCGCAGCTTAAAAATAAAATACACAATTAAGGGATTTTAAATGTTAACTAGCTTTAAAAAACACATATTACCATTAAGTTTAGTACTGAGCACTGTTGCTCTTGCAGGCTGTGGCGGAAGTTCAAAAAGTAATGTCGCACCAATAGTTACCGGCGCAAGTAGCCCAACGATAGAAGAAAACACAACATCAGTTGGCACCTATAATGCTACTGATGCCGATGGAGACGCTATCGTACTTTCACTTACGGGTAATTCAAGTGATTTATTTAGCATCACACAAAGTGGTGAATTAAGCTTTATAGATGCTCCTGATTTTGACAGCGGTGAAGTCGGTCCTTTCGCTGTCACAATTGTTGCAACGGATGACAGTAAAAAGAACTTAACCGGTGAATTGGCTATTCAAGTGAGTGTCGGTGATGTGAAAGACACACCATCATTCGCGGTTGTTCAAACAGTTGCACCTGATTTTTCAGGCTCTGAAGTTGTGACCTTAGACCCAATTACAGAGCAAGTCACCAAAGGCTATTATATTAAAGATGCCTCTGACTATACTGTTCGTAGCTACAATAAAGACGTTTTTCACATTGGCCGTTATAACATTGATTCTATTTCAAAATATAATGCTGATGCCCTTGATACAGAAGTTTGGTCATATACAACCCAAGATACCGGCGATTCAAATACTCGTAATCCCTATGACTTAGTGTCGGTCAATGAAAGCAAAGCTTATCTTTTACGTTACGGTTCAGACAAAGTTTGGATTGTTAATCCTCAGGCAACACAATTTGAAGATTTCAAATTAGGTCAATTAGATCTATCTAGCTACATCGCTGATAACAATAGTAATGGCACACCAAACCCTGCCTCTGCGACAATTGCTGACGGTAAACTGTTTATTGCTATGCAACGTTTATCAGACTCTTTTTCACCAAACACAGCTTATGTAGCCGTTTTTGATACAGCGACAGACCAAGAGATTGAAACAAATGCTGATGAAAATGATAATCTTAAAGGTATTCCGCTTCAAGGCTTAAACCCACTGGGTCATAGTATAGTGAGTCAAGGCGATACGGTATATGTTACAACACGTAACTCATATAGCAGTACTGACTTAACCTCTAGTCGCATCGAAGCGATAGCGACAAGTGATTATAACTTGAGCAGTGTTTTGTCTGCTGCAGATATTGAAAATAATACCGGTGCTTTTATTGGTTCAAGCGTCGTTGTATCCGAAACAAAAGGCTATTTTGTTGCCAGTGAAACATTTTTTACGCCAAGTTATTATGAGCTTTCAACGGTTTATATCTTCAATCCAACAACGGGTGTTATTGCTAATGAAAAGGTAGCGGCTACGGGTACTGAACAAATTAGCTATATTGCTTTAGATGCTGCAAACTTTCTTTGGCTTAGCGTAAGCAATCCAGAGAAGCCAGGCGTTGATGTTATAAATACTGAAACTAACCTTAAAGCATTTCCAAGACTTGCAACAGAATTAAACCCATCTGCCATTGCCTTTATTGAATAAGATTCGCTTAAAGGTAAGACATTAAGAAGTAATTTGATTTAGGGCACATATTTATGTGCCCTTTTTTATTTTTACTCAGTGCTATATTAAGTGTTAGTTAACGCACAATATTAACGGGTTTAATTGCATTCACCCGTATGACTACGAGAACGACCTTATTTAACGTTATATCAAGTGTCTCTTGCTGTTAACCGGCCAATAACTTGTTGAATCTTATATCATAGCAATTACGTCTGCAGAACTAATGCAGTAGCTAAACTCAGCAGGTATTTTTTGTTATATCACTTTGCTATTTAAGATGAATAACCTGCGGTGATATGACTCGTAGCTCGATGTAATATGAGAAGTCTAATTCATCAAGACTTTATCGTGTAATGACAACATATTAGACTTAAATTAAGCTCAATAAAAAGCATTACTTCCCGTGGTAATTACCATTGCTGGGGCTGCGCAAAATTATCATCGGCTTAGCCTTTAATTTACTGAGATGATAGATAAATCATCAATCAGCTCAGTAAATTGAACCGCTATCTTTGCTGATCAATTTTTTCACACATATCTGCAACACCACTTAACATTCGGGTACTGAATCTATGTAATAAATCTGCATCAACGTGAATAAACTTATTGTTTTTCACCGCGGGTATTTCTGGCCATTTTTGCCAGTCAATAATGGGTTGTGGTTTATCGGAGTTTTCATCCGGTAAAATCATTAAGTGCGGCTGGGCAACAATAACGTTTTCCGTGCTTATCTTTGGATAAGGCGTCGGGTTATCCTTAAAAACGTTCACTCCCTGGCACACTTCAATTAACTGATTTATCCAAGTTGTGCCATTAATGGTCATCATTGGCTCTGACCACAGTTGATAAAAAACAGGGATGGCTTGCTTAGTTTTATTATCGAGCCGTAATTTTTTTAAACGTTGTTCATAAGCTAACGCGACACTTTCTGCTTGCTGTTGATGTCCGGTTAAACCGCCAAAATAACGTAATTCAGTGGCAACATCCGCAATATCTACTGGATTACTAAAAACAATTTTTAGTCCTAAGCGTTTCATTTTATCAATGTCACTTTGCGAGTTGCCTGACTTCCAAACAATAACTAAATCAGGATTCAATGCCAATAATTTTTCTATTTGCATGCCGTGATAGCTGCCAACACGCGGAATATCTAGCGCCGCTTTAGGATAATCGGAATAGGCAACCGCACCGACTATTTTATCGCCAGCACCAATATCAAATAACATTTCAACAATATGTGGCGCTAAGGCAACGATGCGCTTTGCCGATTGCTCAGCAAAACTTTTACTGGGTATGACTATCAGCAATAAGCTTATTACGGCGAAGGATATAAATCTTTTTGTCATTTTATTAAGCCTTTTACTTTTTAAGAGGCGCTTTTCAAGCACTAGGGTGTGGTCGTTTTGCTGTTGTTAATAATATCTTCAATCGCTGATATTTTTAGGTATTGCTGGCAAACATTAGCCAAACGTTCAAGCTGTTGCTCTCGGTGTTCATCAAGATTAATCGTCCGCTGGATGTCATTGTTACTGTCTAACCAGTCAACTAATAATTGTGTCGCAGCCCCTTCATCAAAAATACCATGTAGGTAAGTACCCGCTATTTGATTATCATTTGAAACACAACCATCGCTGGTCTGATTGTCACTTTTATTGAACAACAGAGGCACAGGCGTTTTATTATCAATAGCCGTCATGGTAGAAACACCACAATGAATTTCATAACCTTTGACCTGACAACTTTTACTGCCCAAGGTCATAGTGGCAGAGACTTGTGCTAATTTTTTTTCTGCGGTTAATTCAGTGGTAAGTTCGAGTAAACCTAAGCCGGTTATCGCCTCAATCCTTGACTCAATACCTTCAGGATCGCTGATAGTTTGCCCAAGCATTTGATAGCCACCGCAAATACCAAACACTTTACCGCCGTAGCGCAAATGACGTTCTATATCGCTTTGCCAATCTTGTTCTTTAAGAAATTGCAGATCAAAAATAACATTTTTACTGCCGGGTAAAATCACTAAGTCACAATTGTTTATCCGCTCGCCCATTTTAACATAGCGTAAATTTATTTCCGGGTTCAAGCGTAACGTATCAAAGTCGGTATGGTTACTTATGTGCGGTAATAACGGTACAACAATATTTATTTTGGCTTGTTCAACCTTGTTTTCAATCGCAACGGCATCTTCAGCGTCAAGTGCTAAGTCGTGTAAATAAGGTAATACCCCTAATACTGGCTTACCCGTTTTCTCTTCTAACCAATCAAGTCCAGACGTTAATAAGTTAATGTCTCCACGAAAGCGATTAATTATAAAACCTTTCACGCGGTTTTGCTCTGAAGGTGATAATAGCTCGAGTGTCCCCACTAAGTGAGCAAAAACACCACCCCGATCGATATCAGCAACGAGGATCACTGGACAATCAACGGCTTCGGCATAGCCCATATTAGCAATATCATTAGCGCGTAAATTTATCTCTGCGGGGCTACCTGCCCCTTCAACCATTAGCAGCTGAAACTCTTTCGCTAAACGGTGATGTGATTCAAGAACAGCATCCATCGCTACTTTTTTATAGTCGTGGTAGCTGGTCGCCTCCATATTTGATATGGCTCGACCATGAACAATCACTTGTGCCCCCGTATCGCTATTAGGTTTAAGTAATATCGGATTAAAATCAACACGTGGTGCAATCTTTGCGGCAATCGCTTGCAGTGCTTGCGCCCGACCAATTTCACCACCATCACTAGTAACAGCACTATTTAAAGCCATGTTTTGTGGCTTAAACGGTGCAACTTTATAACCTAAATTTACAAATACTCGGCATAAACCAGCCACCAAGGTACTCTTTCCAGCGTCAGAGGTGGTGCCCTGCACCATTAATGTTTTCATTAGTTTTGTTGTTCCGATATTTGACTAATCAACGCGTCACTTTTTAATGTCAGTGGTAATCCAGCAATGACAAAATCGACTTGCTTAGCTAATGTCGCCAGTTCTTGATGCAGCCAACCCGCTTGGTCGACAAATTGTCGCGACAGCTCACCCATAGGCACAATGCCATGCCCAACCTCATTACTAACAAAAATAAGTTTTTTTGATTGATAAGTGCTGGTATCACTAATAAAAAGCGTTATAAATTCGATAAACAGTGACTTTTGTTGGCGATAAAACTCGCTATCTTGATGGCACAAACAATTACTGAGCCACAGTGTTAAGCAATCAACCAGCACACAATCACTGCTTTGTAATGCTTGTTGAAGTGCCTCAGCTAAATACAAAGGCGACTCAAGCAGTTGCCAATGTTGAGGACGCTCGTCTTGGTGCTGTAAAATACGTGCGCTCATTTCTTCATCATGGGCTTGCGCCGTAGCGAGATAACATATCGTTAGCCCGGCTAACTCCGCCTGTTTGGCAATACTTTCGGCGAGGCTCGACTTACCTGAGCGTGCGCCGCCTAAAATTAAATGAAGTGTATTAGCATCACTAATTTTCATAGGCCGGCCTCCGTCAAAAATGTTGTTGCAGGAGACGCCAAGACCAGTAAAATAATATAAACCGCCACTTCTAAAATTTGTTGCGCCGCTCCTAAACAATCACCAGTAAAACCGCCTAATTGACGATTAAACCAAAATATTAATAAAAGACGCATTACCCATAAGCCCCCTATTAGTGCTAAACAATGCAATGCTGGTAATAAGCTAAATATCACCAACGCTGCGGTGATTAATAAGATTAACAAGCCTTTTAGAGATAAATGCTGCGCTAAAGGTTTAACTTTTGATTGTGCATCTTCGCTAACATAAGCCATGCTAAAGATTAAACTGGTACTGACGGCCCGGCTTAAGGTATGCGCTATAATCAATGCCACAGAAAGTGCTAATAAAGGATTGCTGCTATGGCTACTTAATAACACTAAACTCTGATATTTGATCATTAAAATGAAAAACAAGCTGGCTGCGCCATAAGTCCCTAAACGGCTATCTTTCATAATGTTTAGCTTTTGTTCAACGGTCCAACCACCACCGAAGCCATCCCAAACATCAGCCCAACCATCTTCGTGAAAAGCGCCGGTAAGCAATAAGCTCACCGCCATAGAAATGAGTACCGCTAAAGAAATGGGTAAAAAGCTCGCCAACAATACTAAAATAGAGGCGGTGATCACACCAATAAATAAACCAATTAAGGCAAAATATCGGCTCGCTTGATGGAGCATTTCAGGTTTTACCACCTCAGGTAAACGCACCGGTATACGAGTAAAAAAACTTAAAGCAAGTAACAACAAATAGTATTGTTGTTGGCATTGTTGCCAGCGTGTTTGCTTAGTCATTTAATCTTCAGCTTTGTTAGTGTTAGCACCCGTAACATCAGTCACTTGCGCCTGAGTAAAGCTTGCCATATCATTATAAAAAGCCGCAGCTGCCTGAATTAATGGCAGTGCTAATGCAGCGCCTGTGCCTTCCCCTAAGCGTAAGCATAAATTTAATAACGGCTTAACCTGCAAATGGCTAAGCATCTTTTGATGACCTTGCTCACCCGAGCAATGAGCAAAAATCATATAATCTTTAACGTTTTTATTAATGCTGATAGCGAGCATAGCGGCGGCAGTACAAATAAAACCGTCAACAACAACAAGCATTTCTTGTTCGGCCGCTGCTAACATAGCGGCGGTAATTTGTACGATTTCAAAACCGCCTAAAGACGCTAAAATTTCTTTAGGGCTGTTTAGATTTCCTTGATGAAGCACTAATGCTTGCTCAATGACCTGTTGTTTTATTTTTACTATTTCATCACTAACGCCAGTACCTCGACCAACACATTCACTGGCTGGAATCCCCATAACAGCCGCCATAATAGCTGCGGCAGAAGTGGTGTTACCAATTCCCATTTCACCAAAAGCAATTAAGTTACAGCCTTTTTCATGAACTGATTTAACCAAAGCAGTCGCTTTTTCAAAACCGAGTTCAACTTGCGCTAGACTCATCGCTGGTGCGATATTTAATGGTGCGGTGATATTGCCTAAACGTTGATTGATAACGCCTGAGCAATTATCAATTGGCGATAAAATACCCGCATCTACCACACTTAACTGCCAACCAAGCTGCTTACAAAAGACATTAATCGCCGCGCCACCGCTGGCAAAATTAGCCACCATTTGTGAGGTCACTTCACTCGGTGCAATAGAAACACCTTGCGCTGCGACACCGTGATCACCGGCAAATATGAATAAACTAGGATGTTTAATACTCAATGATTGTTGGTCAGTATTTACTATTGATAACTGCACAGCGGCAATAATTTTAGCGGTATCTTCTAGTTGGCCTAATGCGCCGAGTGGTTTAGTTTTTCCATCGATAGTCGACTGGATCTGTTGATTAAACACATCAGTTACTTTTTTAATAGCAAAGTTCATCAATAGCTCCTTTAAGCTTTATTTTTGCGAAAGTACAACAAGGATAAAAAGAATAAGCTCCCCAAAGCAGAAGTGATAACACCTACGGGTAGCTCTTGGTTTTCTAGTACAACTCTCGATAATACATCCACCCAAATCATAAAAACACCACCGACTAAAGCGGTTAACATAATGCCAAAAACAGTGCCTTGAGAAACAAAAAATCGTACAATATGGGGTATCATCAAGCCAACAAAGCCTATACCGCCGCACAAAGAGACTAACGTTGCGGTGATCAGTGAACTCAGTACCAACATCACTAAGCGAAAGCGGTTAACATTAATACCTAAGGTTGTAGCACTTTCATCGCCTAACAACATTGCATTCAGTTGGCGTCGATACGCTAACATCATAATGACACAGCTAATAATAACGACCGCGGGAAACCATAAAATAGACCATTGCGCACGCGAAAAACTGCCCATAGTCCAAAATAATATCGCCGTAACCGCTTGTGGATCGGTATGATAAAGTAACAAGCTAGTAAACGAGCTGAACAAAAACGATAACGCTACGCCAGCCAATAGCATAGATTCAACTTGTTGACTTTGCCGACGACCAGAGATCATTAGCAACATTAGCATCGCCACTAAACTGCCCGCAAAAGCCGCGACAGGTGTTACAACAGAAATAGTGCTGCCCAATAAAACAATAGATATAACGACTCCTAAAGAAGCCCCTGAAGAAATACCAAAAAGATAAGGGTCAGCTAAGGGATTTCGCGTTACCGTTTGTAAAATCAGCCCAGAAACCGCTAAGCCACAACCCGCTAAAAAAGCTAAAATAGCGCGCGGCATACGTAATTCCCAAATAATACGCTCATAAAAAATCACCTCGCTCGCGTCTTTATCTGTGGATAAACTAGCCAGTAGACTCGAAGTAACATCGCTAAAACTAATATCTGCCGCACCTAAAGATAACGACGCAATAAAGCTGATAACACCGAAAGCTAAGGTTAGAAAAATAATCCCCGAATGATTGACCTTAAACATGAGGTAACGCTCTACTTTCTGCCGTTTTTTCTTGAGTATCGTAGCCATAGAAATAAGAAATATGAGGAACCTTATGTTGTGGATGAAGAGAAACTTGCGCGCAGACACCAAATACATTTGATAACATTTCAGAGGTGATCACCGCTTGTGGTGACCCTTGCTCAACCAGTTTACCTTTATCTAACACCAGCAGTTGATCGCACATCGCACTGGCAAGGTTTAAATCATGAAAAGACGCAATAACCGTGATGCCTAGCGATTTAGCTAATTCAATAACCTGAATTTGATAGCGAACATCAAGATGACTGGTTGGCTCGTCCATAATAAGTAAGCTGGGCGTTTGCACGATAGCACGAGCTATAAGTGCGCGTTGTTTTTCTCCACCGGATAAATGTTCAAAATTTTGTAAGTTTTTATCCACTAAGCCAACCTGCTTAATAGCACGGTCTATCTTGAGTCGGTCGCTGGCTTGTTCACGGGTAAATAGACCTTTGTGTGGCAGTAAACCCAGCGCAACAACGTCATGAACAGTTAAGTTAAAATGGGTGGGTGTTTCTTGTAAAACTACAGCGATATCTTGCGCATATTGATAGGCGTCATACTTTTGCCAAATATCTTTTTGATTAAATTGCACCAAACCAGAATCAGGTTTTACGTAACGATATAAGCAGCGAAGTAAGCTAGACTTTCCGGCACCATTAGGCCCTAAAATACCAGTAAAACTGCCTTTTTTAATGGTGAAAGAAATATCATCTAAAATAAGTTGGCTGTCGGCATGCCAAGAAAGATGCTGCACTGAAAGCAATGCGGTATTAGCGGTATTTATTGATGAGGATTGTTCCTGGCGACTATTCAAAAATTGCTACTCACATACTATTGACACTTAAGGAGCATCAAACAGAGCACAATCAATCTCTTAGTATATGAAAACTCAAGAGTCGACAATACAATGTTCGAGTAAACCCGCTCGACTTTGTTGGTTTTGCCTGTCATTTTGATAGGCAAATGACTCTAAATTAATGGGTATCCTGACTTAAGCTTTATGGTTATTAACTACCACTAAAAGGCTTTTACAGTTGCGGGTACAGTTGCGGTTTTTCACCACATTCCCACATTAAAAATGAGTTATATAATTTTGTTTGGAGATTATCGTCTGCTCACTAAAAATAGCAAGGTTTAATTGCCAATAACACCGAATTCATTGACTTATCGAGGTAACTTATCACCACACTATTTTTGGCCAATCAACGCCACTATCATCAGTATAAATATTAACTTTAACTAGCCCCGCATAAGGAATATCAATATGACTCATATGAACCGTGCCCGGCATAGGCAAATTAAGTACACGCGCAATTAAGTGTTTGATAACACCGCCATGCGCAACCACCAAGGTATTTCCTTCGGGTGCGTCTGCGAGCCATTCTTGCCACCAAGTATCGACACGCTTGACAAAATCAGCCATAGCTTCACCATTAGGCACAGTATGCTGCCAAGGGTTTTGCCAAAAATCACCCAGTGAAGGCTGCACCGCACTGGCTTTTATCTGCCACAAGGCTTGATAGGTTTTTCCATCCCAATCACCAAAATTCATTTCTTTAAGGTTATCGCTTAATTGGAGATTAATGCTGTATTTTAATGAGTATGCTTTGGCAAACACCTGACAACGTTGCAAAGGTGAACTGATACAAAAGGATATCTCAGGTAATTTTTGGCTAACGTCCCACAGCTGTTGCAAGCCCTGTTCAGAAAGTGCGACATCTGTTTTACCCGCTAAAATACCCGGTGTAGCAATTTCACCATGGCGTAATAAATATAAAGTCCGCTGTAGCAAAGTATTACCTCTTAATATATATAGTGTAAAAAAGCATAGCGTAACCTTAAATTCAATATTGCGTAAGTACTATGACAAATAGCCGTGCACTTATAAGCAACAGCACATGAGTCAATGTTGTTCACTTTAGTGGAAGTGATGAACAGTTAACACTGAGTGGTCGGCAAAAACGTGACTATGGAGCAGCTACAACTGAAGGAGATTCTACCGATGTGGTATCGATACTAACTAAAGAGTTGCCCACAATAGAGATAATTTCAGATACTTCTGTAGAATCAACATTACTGCCCTTACCAATAGCGACTAGGATGTTTCGAGAATATTCACCATTGTCGACAGTATATTTGCCTGTCGGCAACTTAGAAAAATTAAGCGGGCATTTTACATCACTTGCTGGGGTAGGTTAGTTGTTATTGCTTTCGCTATTTAGGTGTTCAAAAACCCAGAAGTTATAGACACTGATTCGCTAATTATTGACTAAGAATATGATTTAGCTTAGCATCCGCCAGTCTCTGTTTGTAAATTGAAGAATGCAGTAAAAATGAAAAACATTTGGCTTGGCTTTTTAATAGTACTATCGATTGCCTTGCAATCGTTTGTTGCTGTGGCTAATTCAGACAATAATCATCAGCTTGACGCTCAACATTTACAAACTGAACATTCTCATGAAGTTGACAATCAAGCGCGACTTAATGCAAGCTCTGATACTGAACATAACGTCAAAGACTGTCATCATTGTGGGCACTGTCAAGGTTCACACAGCCAATGGTTTTTAACAAAAAAATCAACTTCGACTGTCACTAAGCTATTAATTCCCAATCAATATTTTTATCTTATCGATATCAATATCAACTTTATAGAACAACTTATACGCCCCCCATCGCTTAATTTAATTTTATAACAATTTTTCGCAACAAGTTTACTTAACACTAAATATTGAATTTAGTGTTGTTGCAACGTTTACCTTTAAATTAAGAGATAACAATGATCAACACCAATAAAAAACCAAAGCCATTAAAGCTACTGAATGTTTTATTTTATGGTTTAACCACCTTAACTATTCCTGCTCTTGCTGTCGAAATCACCGAAGACACGCACAAAGCAGGGGTTAGCTTTACCACGGCACAATTAACACTCGCAAATATTAAAGTATCGATGCTAACACCCAAGATTTTCGCACGACGTGTTTATGCCCCAGGAGAAATAAAAGCGAATGGTTACACCAGTTATATCGTCTCACCACGCACAGAGTCAGTGGTAATAAGTCGTCATGCGACCTTAGGTGAACATGTTGAAAAAGACCAACCATTAGTCACGTTATTTAGTGAATCTGTTGCTGCAGCACAAGCTAATTATCGAGTAACGTATAGTGAATGGCAACGGGCAAAAAAATTAACTAAGGGTACCTTAAGCGAGAGTCTTTTACTAAAAAGTGAGACTGATTACATCGCCGCTTTTAGCCGTTTGACCGCATTTGGGCTAACAAAAAACGCTATTGAAGATATTGTTAAAAACAATTCATCAACCTTAGGTGAATATACCTTAGTAGCGCAGCGCGGAGGAGCGGTATTAAGTGATGATTTTTCACAAGGACAGCGAGTCACCCCCGGTGAACAAATTATGATTTTGGCAAACGAAGAAAGCTTATGGGTAGAGGCGCGTGTTTCACCCAACAAAAAACTAAACTTACCCGCGGGGACAAGGGCTGAAATAGAGTTTGCTGGCCAAACTTATCATGCTTTGGTTATTCAAGAAGCCCATACAATCGACCCAACAACCCGTACGAGAATTGTTAGGTTGTCTGTCGAAAATAAAGATGATTCATTACACTCAGGGATGTTTGTAGATGTTAACTTTCAATTTGACACGCAAGCTGCCGTAATCGCAGTGCCCGAAACAGCCTTAATGCGTGGGGCTGATGGCGATTGGACTGTCTTTGTTGAAGACCATCCGGGTGAATTTGAGGCTGTTGAAGTTGAATTAGGTCAGCCTTTAGGCAATTACCGTCAAATCATCGGAATTGCCGCCAACACAAGAGTGGTTACCCAAGGTGCCTTTTTTGTGGCTTCAGAAATAGCGAAAAGTGGATTTGATCCACACGGCCACTAATGAGGAATAACACGATGTTAAATAAAATGATTGATTGGTCGATAGATAATCGGCTACTGGTGGTTATTGCACTCATCACCACCATGGCAGCCGCTATTATTGCCATTCCAAATTTGAATCTAGATGCATTTCCTGATGTCACTAATGTTCAAGTAGCGATAAATACCGAAGCACCTGGCTTAGCCGCTGAAGAAGTAGAGCAACTCATCACCTACCCAATTGAAGCGGTGATGTATGCTTTGCCTGATGTTAAACAGGTACGGTCAATATCAAAAACAGGGTTATCTGGCGTTACTGTGGTATTCAAAGAAGGCACCGATATATATTTTGCTCGTCAATTAGTATTTGAGCGGCTACAAGCGGCAAAAGCACTAATCCCTCAAGGCATTGGTTCACCTGCAATGGGACCTAATACCTCAGGCTTAGGTCAGGTCTTTCAGTACTTACTCATTGCTGACAAAGAGGCGGGTTATAACTCAATGACCTTAAGAAGTTTAAATGATTGGCTAGTGAAATTATTGGTTATGCCAGTAGATGGTGTAACTGATGTTTTATCTTTTGGCGGTAGTGTTCGCCAATATCAAGTCAACATTGAACCCAGTAAATTACTTTCTTATCAGTTAAGCCAAGATGACATAGTTACCGCGCTTGAAAACAACAATACCAATGTGGGTGGTTGGTATATGAACAGAGGACAAGAGCAATTAGTTATACGAGGCACAGGTTGGTTTAATAGTGGTGAAGCGGGATTAGCCGACATTAAACAGGTGCCAGTAAAAACGGTGTCTGGCACGGTAGTCACTATCGCAGATCTCGCCAAAGTAACTTTGGGGAGTGAAATTCGTCAAGGCGCGGCGACCATGACACGCAGAAACAAAAATGGCGAAGTTGAACGCTTGGGAGAAGTCGTTTCAGGTATCGTATTAAAGCGTATTGGCGCAAATACCAAAGCCACCATTGACGGAATTAACGCTCGAATACCCATGATTAATCAAGCCCTACCCAAAGGTGTGCGCTTTGAGCCTTTCTATGACCAAGCCGATTTAATTACGCAAGCGGTTAATACTGTTGTTGAAGCACTTGCCTTAGCTTTTATATTTATTGCGGTAATACTCGCCTTATTTTTAATGAATTTAACCGCAACATTTTTGGTGTTAATTTCGATTCCTATCTCGGTCGCTATTGCGCTAATGGTGATGTCTTGGCTAGGGTTGTCAGCTAATTTAATGTCATTAGGCGGGATTGCGGTCGCAATAGGTATGTTAGTTGATGGCTCGGTGGTGATGGTTGAAAACATTTTTAAACATTTACACCACTCTAGCGATCCCAACCATAAAAATAGCCAGCAACAAGATATCCCACTTCAGCTAAAGGCAGCAGGAAAAGAAGTTGCTCGCCCGGTATTTTTTGCCGCAGCCATTATTTTGGTGGTCTTTACGCCACTATTTAGTTTTGAAGGGGTCGAAGCTAAACTTTTTCAACCTATGGCTATTAGCATTATTTTAGCCATAATATCTGCCATCCTAGTGGCGCTTTTTGTAGTGCCTGCACTAGCAACGTTTATGTTTAACAAAGGCGTAAAAGAAAGGGAAAGTTTTATATTAACGCCTTTAGATAAACTCTATCGAACAAGTCTTAAAGCCGCGATGAAACGCCCTAAGGTTGTGGTGTTTACCTGCATATCATTACTGGTTGCAGCTATATCATTGGTCCCCCAAATAGGCACAGAGTTTGTACCCGAACTTGAAGAAGGCACCATTAACTTAAGGGTCACTTTAGCCCCATCATCGAGTTTGGAAACAGCGTTAGCAGTAGCGCCTATTCTTGAAGAAAAGTTAATGGCGTTTCCTGAGGTAACCTACGCACTTAGTCGCATTGGCCGGGCTGAAATCGGTGGCGATCCTGAGCCCGTTAATAACATTGAAATATACCTAGGATTAAAGCCAGTATCACAATGGCGTAGCGCTAAAAGTCGCATCGAGTTGCAAACGTTAATGGCAGAGGACCTTGAACAATTTCCTGGCTTACTGCTTAATTTTTCACAGCCAATTGCGACCCGTGTTGATGAATTACTGTCTGGGGTCAAAGCACAACTGGCTATTAAATTATTCGGTCCAGAGTTGTCGGTACTCGCCAGTAAAGGCGAAGAAATTACAGCGGCGATAAAAGAGGTGAAAGGCGCGCGCGATGTCGCATTAGAGCAAATAGCAGGAGAAGCACAATTAGTCATAGAGCCCAAAAGACAGCAACTGTCTCGTTTTGGTTTGTCGGTTGGCGATGTTATGGATGTCATTAAAGATGGCATTGGCGGGGTGAGTGCTGGGCAGATAATTAACGGTAACGAGCGCTATGATATTTATGTCAGATTGGAAGAAAAGTATCGCAACAGTCCTGAAGCCATTGCAGACCTTCGCTTACAATCGCCAACAGGTGCTTGGGTCCGTTTAGGAGATATCGCCACCATCACCTTTGAGTCAGGCCCACCACAGGTACGTAGAGATAATGTTCAACGCCGAGTCGTTATTCAAGCAAATGTACAAGATAGAGATATGGGCAGTGTTGTTGCTGATATTCGTGAAATTATTGCCAGCACAGTAGACTTACCGACAGGTTATTCTGTGGTTATTGGTGGTCAATTTGAGAATCAACAACGTGCGCAACAGAGGCTATTACTGGTGGTGCCACTCTCATTGGCATTAATTGCTTTGTTACTTTATTTTGCTTTTGGCTCGTTGGGTCAGGCGATGTTAATTTTGGTTAATGTCCCCTTAGCCATAATTGGCGGTGTATTCTCACTTTATCTTAGCGAACAATATTTATCTGTGCCGAGCTCTATTGGTTTTATTACGTTGTTTGGTGTTGCTGTGCTCAATGGCGTTGTTATGGTTGAGCGGATAAACCAGCATATTAGAGAAGGCTTATCAACGTCACAAGCAGTTTTCGACGGTGCGACATCGCGACTACGTCCAGTATTAATGACCGCGATGACTTCCGCTTTGGGGCTGATGCCGATGATGATGTCTAATGGCGTGGGTGCAGAAATACAACGCCCCCTCGCGAGTGTTATTGTTGGCGGATTAGTCACCGCAACTTTTTTAACCTTATTTGTCTTACCTGTTTTATATAATTTCTTCTCTGCGGCGAAAATTAAACAACTGATAAAAGATTAATGTTATAAAACCCCTGAACAAAAATTGTTGAGGGGTTTTATTTAAATTAACAGCCAATATGCTTAATCGATAAGACTATAAATTAGCGGTTATAAAACCAAGAATCACCTAGGTTTACTGATGAAATTTGTAGTCACTATTATTGATCAAATAATGTTTAAATTCCGCTAATGGTAAAGCTTTTGTGTAATACCAACCTTGACCAAATTTAATATCCATTTTCAGTAATTCGTCTACCTGTAATTTATTTTCAATACCTTCTGCAATAATACTCGCGCCTAACTTATCCGCTATTGAAACAATATTTGGTATTAGGGTTGATCTAATTGAGCCTGTCTCAACTTCATCAATAAATGACTTATCAACTTTTAAGGTATCAATATCTAACAGCTTTAATTGAGATAGATTAGAGTAACCGGTGCCAAAGTCATCAATAGAAATTTTAATACGACTCTTTGACAATAATTCTAAGGTATTGCCCACTTTACTGTAATGTAACTCTTCATCTTCTGTTACCTCAAAGCAAACTTCAAGATTCGGTGTTATATTTTTAAACAGTTCGACTCCTTTGAGAATATTTCCGTTATTAATATCTTTAGGATAAACATTAATGGAAAGGTAAAAGGGTTCATTGATAATCTTAATATCTTTAAAGTCGTCAATGGCTTGCAAGATAAGGTCTTCCGTCATCAACCAAGACATATCTAATTCACCCACCACTGAAATAAATTGATCAGGGTAAAGCGGACCAATATGGTCTTCAAATCGTGCCAGTAATTCACAGCCAATAACCTTACCCGTTTGTAACTCAACAATAGCCTGATAATGTGGCTTAATACTTTTAAAAGATAAGGCTAATTTTATTCTTCTTTTGGTACTATAAATGTAACTATAAATCGATTGATAAGCATGTAAAGTTGCCACACCTGAAATCAAAGAAATAAACATTAAAATTAATAAAACAGGTGCAAGTTGGAATTCTGAAAAGTTTTTTTGCACAATAGCCACACAGATTAATCCTTTAGGGCCACAAAATTCAAAAGAGTGCGATAGTAATCCTGAGTTAAAATAAGGCTGACTACTTGTTGATTTTTTTTGATATATTCCAGGTTCACCAAAAAGATGAATAATTTCTTCACCTTTGAGCGCTAGCAGTTCATAGCTTTTAAATTTTCTGTGTTCATACAAAATGCCTTGAAATGATGCGACTAAATTATAATTGTCCTTTCGAATAACAATACCTTGTACCGTTCTATCAAAAGTGATCAGCTTATGGTTAAACCAGAATTCATGTCCGTCGAGCATAAAGTCATAGCTAAGCCCCTTGATGGGTGTTTTTAAGATGCCAATTCCTGTGGTACAGGTTAATACGCCATTTTCGAGGAAGCCAATATCCTTAATATCATTTGATTCAAATTGAGATTTGCGCATTGCTAATAAATTTTCATCAGAGCAATAAGTAAAGTTCTGGTTATTTAATGACTCAATAACATCATATCCATAAGCTGTGGTATCCATTAAATCGCTAAGTATATTTTCTCCTTGCTCTAAAAGCTGACTTTTTAAGATGTAGGAATAGCTATAAAACATCATCGTTAAACTAATAATTATCCCACATAAAAACGCCAAATATTTGGTAATCGAACCCATTTTTTGCATATACGCAGCCCCAAATCAATTTATAAGGTAATGATAATAATCATTTTAATATTTAGTTATAGGTCACTTTTTATGATAATACTAGCGTTGAAGAGATTAGTCATCGCTATGATGACCCCCTTGGTAAGTCTATAGGTAGTTTTAATCAATTGAGGTTTCTTTGTGGCGATCACTTCATTAAAATATTAGCCTATTAATGAAAGCATTACAGATTAGTAGCGTAAAATTAAAGTGCTTAAGTGATACTGGTTAACGGTATTGCTAAATAGACCCACAAAAGAATGCCTGTTGCGGTGGTGTTCACTCTGCTAATAACAGAGTCGTAAACGTTAGCAATCATGTTAAGTTTAGGATTTGAAGTGAGCTGAAAAATCAAGTAATTGCTCGGCTGGTTTTGGTCGGCTAAAATAATATCCTTGCACTAAATCACAATCTAACTCTGCTAGTAAAGTAAGCTGTGACTGAGTTTCAACGCCTTCGGCAACAACAGTCATACCTAAGCTATGGGCCATGACAATAATAGTTTTAACTAACTGACAATCAGCCTTATTTATTGTGATCCCTTGAATAAAGCTTCTATCTATTTTGAGCACATCAAAGGCATATTCTCTTAAATAACTTAATGATGAATACCCGGTACCAAAGTCGTCCATTGATAGTTTTATACCCAGTTTTTCAACTTCAATCAAGGCGTCATGAATATAAGATTGACCACTCATTAACACCCCTTCAGTAATTTCAATTTCCAAACTGCTCGCATTAATCGCTTCCTCATCAAGACAGTTTTTAATAAAAGTGAGTAACTCAACATCTCTAAATTGCCGAGGCGATATATTCACAGCCATAGTGTATGTTTTATGATCTTTTTTTTGCCATATATTTAAAAAGCTTAGTGCTTGTTTAATAACAAACCGCCCAATCGGCACAATAAGACCGGTGTGTTCGGCAATAGGAATAAATTCAACTGGCGCGATATTACCTAAAACAGAATTATGCCATCGCAACAGTGCTTCAACTCCAATGACATTGCCACTTTTGACATCTAATTGAGGCTGATAATATAGCTCAAATTCATTACGTTCTAGTGCGCCATGCATTTGTTCTTCAATTTCAAAACGGCGCAACATCACAATATTCATTTCTTTAGTAAAAAATGAATACGTATTGCGACCTAAAGATTTTGCTTCATACATTGCCGTGTCAGCATTACGTAGTAGATCAGAGCTAGAGCAGCCATTTTCAGGGTATACAACAACACCAATACTTAAGGTAAGTATTAATTCTCTGCTATCAATATTAAAAGGTTCTCTAAAGACTTGGAGTAAGTTTTCAGCAATAATTGTTGCATCATGATGGCAGGTAATACCGCGCAACAGTACAATAAATTCATCACCCCCTAAGCGGCCAACCGTATCTTCTTTTCGAACAACGTTATTTAACCGCTTTGCCGATTTGATCAGTATTTTATCGCCCATTTCATGACCCAATGAGTCATTAACTTTCTTGAAATCGTCTAAATCAAGAAAAAGGACGGCAATTTGCTCATTATTTCTTTCGGCTTCAATCAGCATTTGTGATAAACGGTCGAGTGATAAAAACCGGTTAGGTAATAAAGTTAAGGTATCAAAATAAGCTTGGTTGCGAATTATTTCAGCAGACTTGTACTGTTCGCTAATATCACGAATTATAGTTACTATTTGGTTATATTCTGCCAAATAGCTCATTCTAGCTTCAAAATATGCTAATCCATAAGGCATATTTAGCTCATATTCAAAGGTTATCATCTCTTCTTGCTGTTGTATTTTAGCCAGATGAGTTTCAAATTTTTTAACGACCTCACTAGGTAATACATCCGTCATACGTTGGCCAATAAAGTGCGCGGGTGAAACGTAAAGTTTTTTTTGTTCGCTTGCACGATAATCGATAATAGTCCCGTCGACTTCCATTAAGAAGAATAAATCAGGGATAGCATCAATAATGGTTTTAAGCATATGGTCTTTGAATAGCGCTTGCGACTGAGCATACTTAACATCAGCTAAATTAACATCAATACAGTACATTTGTTTTTTATTATATTGATTAGTAAACATTACATGGCTTGAAACGACATTAATATCATGGCCATTTTTATGGGATAAAGTGATCTCTGCAGTAGGAATTTCTATATCTTTATTTATCCAATCACTGTGTGCCGCAATAACTGATTTGCGCATGGCGGCGGGGATAATTAAGTCTTCTAGTTTTTTTCCATGAGCTTCTTGCTTGGTAAAACCGTAAAGTAATTCACTGCCTATATTCCAATAAATGACTCGCCTATTTTCATCATATCCTTGCACAGAAACAACATTCACTGCATCAAATAATTGGTGCAGTGAATCATTAGTCACGTATTGTTGGAGCGCTATTTTGTTAACATTTTTTGATATCATATTAAGCTAAATCCAAAAGTTCCTTCTATTTTATAATAGACGCCAACTGCCGATTTGACAGCTACAACATAATTAAATTTGAGCGCTATCAAAGTATTAATAGCTATATAATATTAGAACAACAGTTAATTTATAGCAAAGTCCCCTAGGTTTGAAATTATTTAAAAGTAACATTAGGGTAAATCTAAAATATTAAGAATATGTTTAACAGCTAATAGAAAAAGCATGTCGATAATTAAACGATTTCTTGTGGTTATTTATCCCCCTTAAAATTGGGCGGTTAAGCGTAAAGTAAAGATGAGTAAATCACTTACTGATTTGTCACCAGAAGGTGATGAAATATATTGAACATCAGGTTTGATATTTATTTTGTCATTTATTGGAAATAGATAAAATAACTCAGTAACTTGCTCACTATACGCTCCAACAACATCCGCTTGGGTGAACCCTAGGCCCAAGGTATCTTCTTCACTGAAAAGTCCTTGGTAATTAACGCCAAGACTAAAATGCTGATCTACAGCAACGACTTTTTTCTTTGCTTGTCCCCATTGCATAAAGGCACTAAATTTTTCATTAAAGTAATGATCAACGACGATATAGATATCTGTTGAGCTTGCTGATATTCGATCGCTATTTTCAAGATATGAATGATTCCAAGCACCCAATTTCACCGAACTATGACCTTGATAGTGCCACTGCACTTCAGCAATAGAGAAAAAATCATCAAAGTGATTATACTTAGCACTACTTTCGTAAAAACCAAGTCGAGTAGTTATCGCTGAATTTAATTTATATTGGCTATAAATACCGATACTCGGCTGAGGATAGGTGGGAATACCTTGAATTGTTGGACTCACCCCCATAGAAGAGTTAATAAATTCCTGACCATATTCTGTGAAGGCAAAATCACTATTGGCGTCCATCTGTCCTAGCTTAATAAATAATTTTTTGTTGAGTTTTACCGCAAAAATAACTTCATATGCATGGTTAAAGTCTTGTTCATCAATATTACTAAACCCTTGAATATCAATAGCAATATCAGAACCTTGTTCACCACGTTGCAGAGCATACCCTACTGAAATATAACTTTGCTTGCCAATAAGGTTAGTTAGATTTGTTTCAAAGCCAACATTGAGCAGACCGCGTATTACATTTTTAGAAAAAGTATTATTATCAATAAAAGAATTGTCGACAGTAATGTCTGCATTAAATATAGTTTCTAACGCTTTAACCTCGGTTGTAGCAATTGTAATAAAAAAGAGTGTTATTGAAGAAATTTTATTTAACGTTTTTTTTAGCACAGTTCTGATACCCGTATTTTAAACATACTTATATTAGTTTTTTAAATTATACACAAATTAATTAATGAGTAACGTGCAATTAATGAGACGATTATCGAAGCCATACCTTTATCTAAATAATAATTTAACGCTATATCACAATAATGTCTAAACACGGCAGCTGACAAATTAAAACAACTCCTACAGGAGCTGCTATGTATGACTAAGATACTTGTTTATCCTTTTTACCTTGCGCTTTAATTGCTAAACCGAAAAGCGTAAGAGCGAATAACCACAGCGTTGTAGGCTCGGGAACTTCAGTGACGGCAATGCTATCTGCAGAAGCTCTGGACTCGCCATTGGTACAATCTTTTTTACCAATAACAGTATCGGCACCAAATTCAATAACGTTACTTGCTAAAGTAAGGGCCGCCAAGTCTACTTTTTGTATTGGTTAGAGCCAAGTGAAAAAACACTTTAGAGTTATTACTTTAAACATTTAAAGCTATAAATTGTATTTATGTGTTAACTTAAAAATCAGTTATTCAGATTTATACGTCAAATAATTGAATAAATTATCATCAATCAGGCAAAGTCATTGGCACTAAAAAGGATGTATTGACTTTTCTCAGGGTAAAAAGAAGTGACAGCGTTAATCATAATACCTTAATAGGTCTTATTATCGGGTTATCAACATCTCGCCCTCTTAATTAACGTTTCCCACATCTGCTACCCGTTCGTCGAATATTAATATCTACCCATTAAAACAATTGTAATTATTAGATCAACATTCTACCTGAGGCTAATATTTATCAATAAATGGCAGTATAAGGCTTTTTTTGGCCAATACCCTTTAGATAACA
Organism: Colwellia sp. PAMC 20917; assembly: GCF_001767295.1. Taxonomy (GTDB): domain Bacteria; phylum Pseudomonadota; class Gammaproteobacteria; order Enterobacterales; family Alteromonadaceae; genus Colwellia_A. Next base: position 3,244,044 of record NZ_CP014944.1, on the reverse strand, counting down.
ATAAATAATAAGAAACGGACTTTATGAAATATACATCGCAATACTTTTTATTCCTGATATTTTTTGTTTGCTCTAATGCAAAAGCAGATCTACCACCAAAACTAGATCCCCCTTTAGATAGCTTAACAGTCTATTCTGGCGCGGCAGTAATCATGGGGATCAATTCAATAATTAATGGCAATGTACAGGCCATGGCCGCTGGAAATATTGGCGCGAATACAACCATTGGTGGCAACCTTCACACCGCAGCATCGGTAACGCTCAGCGCATCTGCAAAAATTAACGGTGCTCTTACAGCAGGAGCCGCAATAAGTGTTGGTAAGAAATCAGTCATTATCGGTAACCTTACTTCTGGTTCTTTAGGATCTACCGACATTGGTGAAGACGCAATCATTGGTGGTAATGCTCAGGCTGGTACTGCCTTAACACTCGGTGAAAACACTACAATCAGTGGTAATGTTCAAGCAGGAATAGGCGCTTTAACTTTAGGCATAAACGCAAAGGTGATAGGCGATGCAACAGCAGGAACCACTATTACACTTGGAACAGGAGCAACGGTCGGCGGCACAACTTCGCAGAGAAGCCCGACATTATTTATCAATGCCCCTATCGAAGATCAACGAATTCAACTTGAACAAATAAAAGCTAATTTAGCTGCCATACAAGCACCTTCAACAAATGAACTCCCTACGGCAATGACCCTAGATACTAAACTAGATGCCGGTATTTACCATGCAACAGCACTTTCAATCACTGCGGGTATCACAATCACTTTTGATGGCAAAGGTCAGAAAGGACACTGGCTTATCAATAGTGACTCCTTTTTTGATTTTGCTGCCAATACAACAATGGTGTTACTTAATGTAACGGCTGACAGCACCATCACTTGGAATGCAGCAAGTTATACTGCCACTGGCGAAAACGCGAGTATCATTGGTACCTTTTTTGCGAGTTCTTATATTTTGACTGGACAAAATACTATTTTAAAGGGTATTGGTGATGCTTGTGGTGGCCTATTTACGACCTCTGGTGCAGTTACATTAGGCGCCAGCAACATCATTGGCGCACATGGTTGCAAGTTAACTCCCACCCCACTTCTAGAATACCGATTTGAGGAAACTAGTTGGAATAGGAGTCCAGGTGAAATACTCGACAATACCGGCAATGGTTATCATGCCCAGGTTAATAATAATTCTATACCGCAAACCATCACACCTGCCTTAACCAGTGATCCTGGTACTTGTGGATATGCTAGTCAAAATGATGGTGCTATTCAGGTAACGGGGTTGCCATTAGATACCAGCACCATCGGGGTAAAAACCACCGTGACCTTTTGGATGAATTGGGATGGAACAACTAATACCATGCCCATTGGTTGGAGGATCCACGACATTTGGATAATCGATGGTTCGATAGGATTTAATACCGGCAATAATGATATATATGGTGTTGCTAGTGCCGGATTAGCCAAAAGTTGGCATCATATCGCTGTCGAGTTCACTAACGGCAGCGTAACGAATAATCGCATACATATTGACGGTGTCGAACAGGAGCTAACACAGCGTAGAAACTCGCCCAATAATAGCCGAGCCTATATCGATAGTGAATTACGCATCGGTGGTTGGTCTATTAATGCGAGTTATGACTTTCATGGATTGATGGATGAGGTGCGCGTATACCAGAGCGCATTAACTACAGAACAAGTGGCCACTATTATGGCCGAACGACATCCTTGCAGGACAATAACACCTGTGGCCGAATATCATTTTGACGAGCAAATATGGTCTGGGGATGCTGGTGAAGTTGTTGATGAAATTGGTAATTTTAGCGCACAAGCAATTAATGGCGCATTAACTGCATCAGTAACTGCCGCCATTACCGGTAATACAGGCACTTGTCGTTATGGCCGTTTTGATGGCGTAGATGATTACGTAGTGTTACCCGATAGCTTTGAAAATTTAACAGATAGTTTCACAGTAACGGCTTGGATCAACCCAAGTAATGTTAATGCTGGTTCAAGAATATTTATCGATGATGAAAAAAACACCCGTGGTTTTGGCTTTAGTTTAGGCGATCCAGGCAATGGTAAATTAAGATTTTATGCACGAAGTGTAAACCCTATAAGTGTTGATACAACAACATCCATTCCTTTAAATACCTGGACATTTGTTGCCGCGGTGCATAATAGTTTAACCAAAACCAGACAGATTTTTATTAATGGCGAGGCGCAAACAATTACCGGAGGCCTCACCAGTAATACCTACAGCGGAACTTGGGGAGAAGACACAGGCCCAACAACTATTGGTGGGGAAACAGATTTAGGCGAAGCAAGAAATCGATTTACCGGAGATATTGATGAAGTAAAAGTCTATCGAGAAGCTTTAACTACCAACGAAATTTCTACCATTTATAGAGAAAATCATGCTTGTAGTCCCGTTATTCATCATTATGAAATTGTACACGATGGCCAAGGATTAACCTGTGATACTGAATCTGTGACGATTAAAGCTTGTCTCAATGACAGCTGTTCAACTTTGAGTACCGAGTCTGTAACTCTTGATTTTATTGCTGACAGCACAGTCATTAGTTCACCAACCTTTAGCGGCAGTACTATCGTTAATGTTGATCATACGGTTGTTGAAACACTGACTTTTTCGTTGGCTAATGCCACTATTGAGGCAGCTAACCCAGTAGTGTGTGACGATAACAGTAGCAATAGTTGTGATATGGCATTTACCGATGCCGGTTTTAGGTTTCTTTCAGGTACAGCTAATAACGCCATAATACCCAATCAAACAGCAGGCTTGGTATTTGGTGAAACGTTAAAGATTCAAGCGGTGAAAAATACTAATGGCGTCTGTAGTGGTTTATTTAACAATGATATTAAGGTTGGATTCTCTCAAGAAAATGTCGATCCCGGTGGCAGCAGCGGTCTGAGTTTTAGTATCAATAACAAAAACATTGCCAAACACTCAAATACTACTGATACGCTATTAAATTTTGGTGCCAACAGTATCGCGACAATACCGACACCGATATATAACGATGCAGGAAAAATTCGATTACACGCCAATTATGACATAGACGGCATTACCCTATCGGGTAGCAGTAATTCATTTTGGGTGAGTCCAGCAAAACTTACGGTTAGTGCAAAGTCTGGGAGCGTTAACTTAAATGGCGCTAGCGCAACCGCAACAACCACTTATCCCGCGGGGGAAAATTTCACTCTGACTGTTACTGCTTATAATGCCGCTTCTCCCGCTGTTATTACCCCTAATTACTTACCAGGACAAATCGCACTAAAGCTTAATCGCATCGGCCCAACCTTAACAGAGAGTGTCAACGGTAATTTAGGCTACAAGGCATCAAGTCACTTAGTCACCAAGGCAAGTGCTGTCTTTCAAAATGTCACCCTGAACAATTTTTTATTGGGGAGCTCAATTTATAGTGCTGCACAATATTCAGAGGTAGGTTTGCTTAATTTAGATGTTCAAGACAGTAACTATGGCAACGCTGGTGTTATTATACCTAGCGAAGCAATTAACATCGGGCGCTTTATTCCACATCACTTTAGCCAAACAGTGGCTGATGATGGTTATTTTATTGCAACCTGTAGTACCGGTTCAGCCTTTGCCTATAGCGGTCAAAAAGATGAAGCAACCAATAGTATTGGGGCAATTTCATATTTAACCAATCCGGTATTGGCAATTACCGCTTATAATAAACAAGACAATATTACCCAAAATTATTTTCAGGATAGTCAAGGTAGCGCTAATGATTATATGAAACTCATTGCTGATAATATCAATATCACCACACCAATATTAGACCAATTAGCGAGAGGAATTAATGGTAACAGGCTAGCGTTAACTGCCAATATGAATACCGGTACGTTAAGTCAAATTGACTTAACTCAATTACCTAGTGTCGTCGCATTACCCAAAGGTGTATTGCACTATCAATTGTCAGATGACGATCATTATTTCTACAACCGCTCTGCCAATGCACTTGTTCAGCCATTTACCTCCGATATTGTTATTGCTACAGCGTCTATTATAGATACAGACGCCATTAACGTAACCACAACGGTTGATGCATTACCCATCGGCGTTGAAATTCGATATGGTCGCTTAGTGTTAGAAAATAGCTTCGGATCAGAAACCTCTGATATTAAGCAACCGATGAAAGTGCAACATTTTGATGGTAGCGCTTTTGTTACCAGCTTAAATAATTGTGCAGGTTATAATGATAATAATATTTCATTGACCGATATTAGCTTAGATCCCGCACTGACTAATGTCCAAGGCGGCACAGGAGATTTTGTTGCCGGTAAAACACAAGACATCGAACTGGCAGCGCCGGGCGCTAATAATCAAGGACAAATAGGTGTCTCATATGATGCTTATGAATGGTTGGAATACGACTGGAATAATGATGGCCTCTATAATAATCCTACCGCTGTTGCTACCTTTGGTATATTTCGAGGTAACGACCGGATCATCTCCTGGCAAGAAGTGTTTAATTAATGAAAATTGGATATTCTACAATCATCAAGCCAAACAACGTAAACTTAACACTTTAACGTGTTAAGTTTATTGAGCTACGTACTAGCAGTAACATATAGTGTATAGCTCAACGTGGTTTCGATATACTACGACTAAGTAAGTGCTGCTATAGTCTTGTGCCATTGTTGCTCTTGCGCTTGCCAATTATTTGCCGCTATAGCAGGAGAAACCAAGTAACCTTGAAAGTGCTTGCAACCATATAGGCTTAAAAGCTCAAATTGTCGCATAGTTTCAACACCTTCAGCGATAATACGCATTTCTAAGGAATGCCCAAGATCAATAATTGATTGTAAAATGGCAAGATTTCTGGAGTTTTTTTCCATCTCCCAAACAAATTCGCAATCGATTTTTAACTTACTAATTTGTGGATATTTCAGCAGATACACCATCGAAGAATAGCCAACGCCAAAATCGTCAAGCGCAATACCTACGCCCATTTCACTCAGTAATGTTAGATTTTTTGATGTTTCAATAACATTTGAAACTAACATGCCCTCGGTTATTTCAATTTCTAGGCTATCGTAGCTAAGACCCGCGTATTCTATTTGCTCATTGACGTAAGCCGGTAATCTAGGATCCTGCAAGGTCGGCGCCGACAGATTGACCGCCACATAGAACTTTCGCTGATGTCTGAGTTGCCATGCTTTCGCCATGGCTAAGCCTTGGGTTATCGCCCATAACTCTACTTCTCTAAAGTCCATCTTCGACAAGGCGGATAAAAAGCTACCAGGATATAGTAATCCCCTCTTCGGATGGTTCCAGCGAAGCAACGCTTCTGCACCTATGATGCCATTAGCGTCGAATTGTGGTTGAAAATAGAGCACGAATTGCTTTTCTTTAATCGCAATTTTAAGGTCTTTATCTAGTTCGCGTGCCTCTAGTGTTAGCTGATGGATAGACTCGTCGAAAAACTGGAACTGATTACGCCCCTCAGACTTACCGCGCAATAAAGCAGCATCAGCGTTTGCCAGTAGATCATCTAAGGTCAAACCATCTTTAGGAAAAATAGCAATACCACAACTGGCCGTAATAGAACATTCATTATTAGCAACAATAAATGGCGACTGCATCCGGAGAGTTATTTTTTCAGCAACCGCCATTGCCGCCTCTATGGTATCGAGATTGTTAACTACCACAACAAACTCGTCACCACCAAGGCGAGCGACGATATCGGTTTCTCTTAAACTGTCTTTAATACGTTGTGCACTTTCCACCAGTACATTATCACCCGCTTTGTGGCCATGAGTATCATTGATCAATTTGAACTTATCTAGGTCGAGCATCATCACCGCCATATATTTACCGGTGCGTTTTACCCTTTTAAGTTCGTCTGTAAATTGTTCAAAGAGTAAGGTGCGATTAGCAAGTCCAGTCAGTGGATCCGTATGGGCGAGATAAATCATTTTTAACTCGGCCTGCTTGCGCTCGGTAATATCGCTAACCATGATCAGCTTTGCTGCTTGGCCATTCCAGAAACATTTTACGCAGTGGAGTTCGCCAATGCCAGGCGCTTTATCCTGGCGAAAGATATCAACCTCAGTGAACTCACTATCAATCAGTGGTAAGCCGAAATGTTCTCCAACAAAATTTTCTGCTGAACGTTGAAAAATTATCTCTGCAGATGCGTTTACATACTCGACATTACCTTCTTCACACAGCACTATGATCGCATCGACGCTGCGCGCTACAATTTCTCTAAAGCTAGCACTAGTATCTGACAAAGCCTTTTCAACTTTACTGCGCGCGGTGATATCAGTGATGGCAGCCAAAAAACCCTGCACTCGTCCTGATTCATCAAAATTAGGCACCACGTTCAAATGTATATGAGTTATGCCCTTGCTTGATTTAGATACAGCCATATCAAAATCAAGCGTCTCACCTTCCAGCACCATATCCATATAAGGCTCTAACTGGATAAAACCCGACACACCAAAGACATCACGGGTATGCATACCAATCATGTCCTTGGCTTTATAATCATAACACTTGGCATAATAGTGGTTTACAAACACATAGCGTTTTTCTTTATCAATATGGGCAATCATAACGGGCACATGATCGGTAACAAATTGTAATTGTTGCTCGTGGAGTAATTTTTCCTTCCGGCACTGGTCAATTTCAAGGAATTGCAAGACTTTGGCTATTAGTACTTTGGGTAAGTAAGGCTTAACAATGTAATCTATATCGAAAGCATTATGCTCGTTGAACATACGTTGCTCATCAGCCTTATTCGCACTTAGGAAAATAATCGGAATAGATAGGCTGGAGTTAGCACCACGCAAGTGAGTGGCAAGTTCATATCCGTCCATACCGGGCATCATTACGTCTAAAATAGCGAGTCCGAAGTTATGGTCGAGCGAAGCCGTAAGCGCATTATTACCGTTGGTCGCTTCAACAATATCAACATCCAACCCTTTCAAAACTTGCCGCAAAGCGAACAAGTTTTGTGGGCGGTCGTCTACGATGAGAATTTTTGGCTTCTCCATTACCGACGCGACACCTTTGTTAACCGCCGTTTTTGTTAACGACGGCTTATCACGCCAATTCTCGGCATCGGCTGTTAAACAAGCAGCGGTTGATTTATCTCTCATCACACAGATTTCCTTTATTTCTCATCACGTTATCTCCTTTATTTCTGGTCTTATTCCTTAAACAGCGTAGCAAGACGATCAGAGTCATCTTGTGGAATCTGCACTGGATTACCCGCTAATATGCCGGAAATACCATGAAACTGAGCACCAATATGCATACCTTCGTCATTAATCTGATACTCACGAATGCCCTTGTCATGCTTCGAACCACGCATTTTTAACACCAATACGCCACGGCGAATTTCGCCAAACATTTCAACATAACGCAATAAAATGATAGTATCGGTAATGGTGGAAATATGCTCATCTGTCACCGAGCCCCCCCCATCAAAGATGAGGTGGTAGAGGAAAACAAGCCAACGATCTGCTTCTTTTTAACAAAAGAAGTAATACCGATAACAAATTCACGAAAAGCTTTGCCATTGGTCACTCGCTCTAGTGCTGATAAACTGTCAACGGCGATTCGGGTTGGTTTATAGTCGATAATCTCTTTTTTCATCAATAATAGATGGTCCTCCATTGACATCGACTCAGGATAACGACAGATAATCTTAAGCTTGCCTTCTTGCTCAAGCTTTTCAAAGTTAATGCCCCAACCAGCAGCATTTCGGGTCAGCTGTTCACGACTCTCCTCGTAAGCAAAATATAAGGCACGTTCATTAGGCCCTTGATTGGCGATAGCAAACATTGCAATGAGCAAGGTTTTTCCGCAACCTGTCCCCCCAGAAAGCAAAATAATAGAGTCGCGGTAATAACCACCACCACACATTTCATCAAGCACTGCATTGCCTGATGAGACACGATCTGTTGAGGATTTCTGATCGAGTGCAGTTTCAGCCAGTGGGATCACTACGATACCCTCGTCAGTAGTAATAGAAAATGGGAACTCCCCCTTGTGATGGAAACTGCCACGAAATTTGAGAATTTCAATAGTACGGCGTCGTCTTTCCTCAACCAATACATTACGTAAAATCAGTACATTATCAGCGGCGAATTCCTCAACACCAAAGCGAGCCAAAGCGCCGTATTCTTCAACTCTCTCAGCAGTAACAATGGCTGTAACACTTAACTTTTTTAGGTCCATAAAGACCCGGTGCAGTTCTCGACGGACAACTTCCATTGCGGTAAATTGACTAAAAACACTGCCTAAGGAGTCAACCGAAAGTCGCTGAGCATTGACCTTTTTAACAGCGTAGCCAATCCGCGCCACTAATGCGCACAGGTCAAAATCAGTACCTATTTGAATATCAATCTGTTCGGTTTGTGGACTAGCATCGACAAAGACTAACTTGCCATCAGTGATGTATTGTTCAAGGTCCCAGCCAAAGCCAATAACATTGCGGATAATATCCTGTGGTGACTCTTCAAAGGTGACAAAGACCCCACTCTCTCCCTTACGAATACCCTCAACCAGAAACTGAACCGCTAACAAAGTTTTAGAGCTACCTGACGTGCCCACGACCAAAGTTGTTCTGTGCTTAGGCAGTCCGCCAAAGGCGATATGATCAAAACCACTTATACCTGTGGTAATTTTTTCCATAGCTTTCATTGCTGATGAGCTCATGACTCTACTTCCTTTTTGATAATATTGTCATTTTTCACAATGACAATATCGAGACCAAGTAACACTTTCTCTGATTCGCTCATATCACCTATGACTCTTCTTAAAGGTTCAGGGAGTACTTTCACTAAGGTAGGGGTCGCAACTATTTTCTGTTCTTCGGCAAGCTGAGGGTGCTCCATGACATCAATCACATCAATCACATAATCGCCATAAAGCTCGTCCTCACAAATTCGGGTAAGGTTATGAATAGCTAATTCCGAGCGAGCCGTTTTTCCAGTTATGTACAATTTTAGGGCGAATGTTTTCATGGGTTTTCCTTGGTTTAATATTAACTTTGCAATGTTTGGCTTCAATTTTTATTCTTGGCTATTACTGCGATAATAAGTCGCTAGATAACCCATTAATTCAAGTACTACAAAGCGACCTTCTTCGATAATAGCTTTTGATTTTAGCGGTGGTGCATTTTGGGTTTTTTTTGCCAGCGTTACCGAATGTAATTCTGCAACGTCTCGGGCACTGGCAAATAACTTGCCGAGCTCCTCAGCTAATGCCCAAAGGTTTTTGCCAATGGGATGCCCTGACTGTAGGATCAAATTTTCAACCGCTTGTTCGAGTGTTTCGCCATAACGCTGGGCTAAGGTATCAAAGATAAATTGATCGGAGATAGCAAGAGGAATCGACGCGTTATTGCTGTTAGTGGTGGGTACTGCAGGTATATTAGCCAAGGCATAGCGCCGTTCCAGCTCGTCACGTAAATTCTCTGCCCATTCTTCTCTGTAGCGGTCCATTTCAAGAAATAGCCTCACTTTACCCAGCAATATTTCCGGCACAATAGGCTTAACTATGTAATCAATACCGCCCACTTCATACCCCTTAAACACGTCATGTTCGTCGGTATGCGCGGCTGACACAAAAATAATAGGGGTTAATTTAGTTTTCTCGTCGCCACGCAAATACGTGGCAAGCTCATAGCCGTCCATACCCGGCATCATAATGTCTAAAATAGCTAAAGAAAAACGATGTTCAAGGGTTGCAGCAAGAGCATCGTTGCCATTAGTAACAGCAATTATCTCAGTATCGATATCGCCTAAAACCTGCCGAAGAGCGATGAGGTTTTCCTTGCGGTCGTCAACAATCAGAATTTTTTGTTTCTCAGTCATTTACGTAAATCCTTTACTGCTAATTTTCGGTCTAATGACAACCGCTTCGGCTGATAATTTCCCAATGAAACTAACGCCATTAAACGCTTGCCAATAGACTCAGTGTTCAAAACTTCATTCACTGCCCCTGCGGTAATAGCCGCCTGAGGCATAATCGGGCTTTCGGCGCTAGCTGGTTCCTGAACTAGTGTAAAGCCACCAGCCTGGTGCACAGCTAACATGCCTTGCATGCCATCGCGGTTTGCGCCTGAAAGGAGAATGGCAATAACTTGTGCTTGCCAAGCACGTGCGCCACTTTCAAACAAAACATCAATGGAAGGCCGTGACCAATTTATTTTTTCATCCACCGAAAGCACAATACTGCCATCGCGCTCCATTAACATGTGGTAATTGGCCGGAGCGGTATAAATAAAGCCGGGCAACATAACTTGTTTGTCGCATGGCTCAATAACAGTAAGTTGAGTTTCACGGGCAAGGTGTTCGGAAAAACCCTCACTGTCGTTAGCATGTAAATGTAAAACAACCAATATCGGCAAGGGGAAGTCTGCTGGTAACATGCCAATTAAGCTAGCAAGCGCATTAAAGCCTCCGGTAGAGCCACCAATTACAACGACTTGATAACTCATATTCTGTCCTGCTTACGATAGACTTTCGCTTTTTCGTCAACCACTTCGAAGCGGGTATTAACCTTAGAAAAGCTGATATCTTCTTTAGTGCCAAGACAAAGAAATCCGCCATGTACTAAGCTGTCAGTAAACAATCCCAGCGCGCGGTTTTGTAATTCTGGATTAAAGTAAATCAGGACATTTCGACAAAAAATCAAATGCATTTCACCAAAGACGCTATCGGTAGCAAGATTATGAGTGGAAAATACGATTCGCTCTTTCAGCGCTGCATCCATCGCAGCCGCGTTATAACGAGCATGATAATAATCTGAAAATGAAGCATTGCCACCAGCACGCTGATATCTCAGTGTGGCTTCGCGCAACGCAGCCATCTCGTAGATGCCTTCGTTCGCTTTATCAATAGCCTCTTCACTAATATCGGTGGCATAGATCGTTGTGCGATCGTATATCCCCTCTTCTTTAAGTATGATAGCTAGCGAATAGACTTCCTCACCAGTAGCGCAACCCGCATGCCATATTTTGATATGTGGCCAGGTTTTTAGCAGTGGCACCACTTGCTCTCGTACCAAGCGATAGACGAAAGAATCACGGAATAACTCTGTTACCAAGACAGAAAAGTAACTGATGAATTCGGCAAAAAACTCACGGTCGCTAAGCAACTTCGGCATAATTTCAGAGATCGAAACGCAATTTTTGCTGGCAATAAACAGACGAATACGGCGTTCGATCGAAGCGCGGGCATAAGAACGAAAGTCATAACCGTGGTGCTGATAAATATCTTCCAATAATCGGTCAATTTCTATTTTCTCTGTCTCGATAGTATTCACGACTTCTGTACGTTGCTTAGTCATAAAGTTCCTTGGTATAGCCATACTCTGATCATCGACACTAATTGATCCGCCTCTACAGGCTTAGACAAGTAATCGTTCGCTCCAGCGACCAAGCATTTTTGACGATCCTCGGGCATTGCTTTGGCGGTAAGTGCGATGATAGGCAACTTTTGGAATTGCTCCTGACTGCGAATTCGTTCCATGGTGGTGTACCCATCCATTACCGGCATCATAATATCCATTAGCACTAAGTCTACGTCCGGTTGCTCACTAAGTAGACGCAAAGCGCGCTCACCATTCTCTGCTTTAAGCGGCTTCATACCACGGTCGGTCAGCAAACGCGCCATCGCAAAGGTCGTTCGCATATCGTCATCGACGATAAGGACTTTTTTGTCACGCAGAACTTCGTCGGTATCATAAAGATCTTGAATAGCTTTTCTTTTCGTCGCTGGTATTTCATCGACTACTCGATGAAGGAATAGCGAGACTTCATCGAGTAACCGTTCTTGGGAACGGCCATCTTTAATGACAATGCTCTGTGTGTGTTCGCGCAGCGTTTCTTCTTCTGTCCGCGTCAATTCGCGAGCCGTTGAAACAACTATCGGTGGCAACTCTACGCCTTCAGCTTCTAATATCTCGAGCACAGAAGGACCGTCCATATCGGGTAACTTGAGATCGAGCACCACACAATTGTAGTGTTTATTTCGCAGTGCTTGCAGAGCTTCAGCGCCAGTTTCTGCCACATCGACAACTATGTCATCACTCGCGATCAGATCAACTGTCTGTTGCGATATGACAGGGTCATCTTCGACCACTAACACTCGCTTATGAGCACTCGAATAAGTTGTTTGTAGTTTACTGAGAATCGATTCGATATCTTCCTGTCTCAGCGGCTTAGTTGTAAAGCCAATAGCGCCATTGCCTAATGACTTGGTGTTAGAGTCAACACTAGTGTCTTTGGCTGAAACAATATGCACAGGTATGTGGCGAGTATTAATATCATCCTTTAAGGTTGCAAGTACACTCCAACCATCAATACCTGGTAGCTCGATGTCGAGAATGATTGCGCTCGGCTGATGTATAGATGCTAGTTCCAGACCGACTTCACCGCTAGGTGCCGTCAGACACTTAAAGCCCTTATTGCCGCATCTTTCAGAAAGAATTTTAGCAAATTTCAAGTCATCTTCGATAATAAGCATCACTTTATCACTTACAGAAAGATGCTCACGATCGCCACTAACAGTCTTGCTTTGTGGAACTGACCTATGGCCTATGGTTGACCATTCATTGCTACCGCTTACTGGTGACTTCTCAGTGTCAGATGTTATGTCATTTTTTGTTATCTCTAGCGTTAATGGCAGATAAAGCGTAAACACTGAACCTTGTTCTAGTTCACTTTCCAATTGAATTTCGCCATTAAGCAACATAGCAAGCTCTCTCGAGATTGACAGCCCTAGACCAGTACCACTATATTTTCTCGCCGTGCCGCCATCGGCTTGCTGGAATGCTTGGAAAATAACCATTTGCTGTTTAAGTTCAATGCCAATACCAGTATCTTTTACTGAGATAGCAAGACAGCAATCGTTATCGAGACCACTGCGTGATAAATTAGTATTCGCTGCAGGTTTACCAAAGCTAATGACCACTCCGCCACGTTCAGTAAACTTAAGGGCATTGGATAACAAGTTACGTATTACCTGTTCTACTCGGGTGCGATCGCTAAAAATTTCAATCGGCGCATCTGGCTCAATAACTACTTTTAGGTCCAGTCCCTTGTCAGTAGCCATATGTTCGAATGATGAACGAATTCTCCCGGCAAGTTCTTCGACACGCACATTACTCGTTGAAAGGTTCATTTTACCGGCTTCGATTTTTGATAAATCGAGAATGTCATTAATCAATGTCAGCAAGTCGCCACCACTGCCGTAAATAATTTTCGCTGACTCGACTTGCTCCTCGGTGAGGTTTCCTTCCTTATTTCGCTCCAAGCCTTGTGCCAGTAATAACAGACTATTAAGCGGCGTGCGCAATTCATGTGACATGTTAGCCAGAAATTCAGATTTATACTTACTCGCTAAAGCCAATTCACTCGCTTTCTCTTCGATGCTCTTACGCGCTCGTTCCACTTCCTGTTTCTGGCGTTGCAATAACACGTTTTTTTCTTCAAGCTCTTCATTGGTAACTTGCAGCTCTTCCTGCTGAGTCTGGAGCTTTTCCTCAGATAATTTGACGCGACGCGATTGCTCTAAGAGTTCTTCGTTAGCGACTTTCAGTTCTTTTTGTTGTTGCTGAAGTTCATCTGACTGGCGCTGTGTTTCTTTTAATAATTCTTTTTGTCGCTCTCTAGAACGTGCCGTTTGGATAGCGATACCTATACCTAAAGCCGTACTGTTGAGAAATTCACGCTGCAACTCTGACAAAGGCGCTAACGAAGCCAATTCAATAACACTTTCTACTTTTTCATCAAAGAATATCGGCATCGCCAGCACGCTCTTTGGCACTATTTGACCGAGCGACGAACCAACAAGCACATAGTCATCGGGGACATTGTTTAACACAATGGCTTTGCGCCCAGCAGCAGCTTGACCGACCAAACCTTCGCCTAAAGCGAATATGTCAGGCACGCCAGCATGAGTGCGGTAAGCAAATCGTCCACTTAATTTAAATGACTCATCTTCAAGAAGAAACAGCGCCCCTACTTGCGCACCGACACGTTCGGCAACACAGGTAATAATATCGTTGGCCAGTTTTACAACGTTTTTTTCACCTTGCATACGCTCACTGAGCATACGTTGGCCTTCACCAATCCAGTTCTGGCGTTCAAGAATTTTCGATTGTGCAACAATTTCTGCTTCCGCCTGCTTTTGCTCTGTGACGTCGCGAGCGGCTGCGAAAACTCCGAGTACTTTACCATTGACGTCTTTATAGACCGACGCATTGTAAAGTACGTCTATCAAGCGGCTGTCTTTATTGCGAATCGTTAATGGATAGTCAGTTACAGAACCTTTAGCGAATACCCGCAAGTAACCTTCACGCGCTTTTTCGGGTTCAGTGAAGTAATTCGAAAAATCGGTACCAATCAGCTCTTCGCGCTCAACACCCGTAACTTCGATAGTGGCTTCATTAACATCGGTTATCTTGCCATCTGGACTGATCGTCACTAAAGGATCGACGCTCGCCTCGATTAGGCTTCGGGCGTATTGTGAAGCTTGTTTTTGTTCGGTAACATCACGCGCAGATGCAAACACGCCGAGCACATCACCGTTAACATCTTTATAAACAGATGCATTGTAAAGTACATCAACTAAGCGGCCATCACTATTGCGAATAGTCAACGGATAATCGGTAACAAAGCCTCGAGCAAATACCTGCAGATAACCTTCACGCGCTTTCTCTGGTTCAGTAAAGTAATTAGAAAAATCAGTACCAATCAGTTTATCGCGTGCTGCACCGGTGACCTTAGCTGTCGCTTCGTTAACATCAGTAATTTTTCCGTCTGGGCTGATGGTTACCAGCGGATCTAAACTGGCTTCAATTAGACTACGAGAATATTGTGATGCTTGCTTTTGCTCGGTAACATCGCGCGCTGAGGCAAAGACGCCAAGCACATTGCCATTCACGTCTTTATAGACGGAGGCGTTATAGAGCACATCAACCAGACGACCATCACTATTACGGATAGTTAGTGGATAATCGGTAACAAATCCTTTCGCAAAAACCTGCTGGTAACCTTCACGCGCTTGTTCTGGCTCAGTAAAATAATTAGAAAAATCAGTACCAATTAAATCATTGCGCGCGGCGCCCGTCACTTTAGCTGTCGCCTCGTTCACGTCGGTTATTTTGCCATCAGGACTAATTGTAACCAGCGGATCTAAGCTAGCCTCGATTAAACTACGGGCATATTGCGATGCTTGTTTTTGCTCGGTAACATCACGCGCAGCAGCAAAAACACCAAGCACATTACCATTAACATCTTTATAGACAGAGGCGTTGTAAAGCATATCGACCAAACGTGCGTCTTTATTGCGGATGGTCAACGGATAATCAGTGACAAAGCCTTTAGCAAATACTTGCTGATAACCTTCACGTGCTTTATTTGGCTCTGTAAAGTAATTCGAAAAATCGGTACCGATAAGTTTATTACGCGCTGTACCCGTTACTTTAGCGGTCGCTTCATTAACATCGGTGATTTTACCGTCAGGGCTAATAGTAACTAGCGGGTCAAGACTGGCTTCAATTAAACTACGTGCGTATTGCGAAGCTTGCTTTTGTTGTGTGACATCTCGAGCAGCGGCGAAAACACCGAGTACTTTGCCATCAACATCTTTGTAAACCGAAGCGTTATATAGGACATCGACTAGACGAGCGTCTTTATTGCGTATGGTGAGCGGGTAATCGGTGACAAAGCCCTTAGCAAAAACCTGTAGGTAGCCTTCTCTGGCTTTCTCAGGCTCGGTAAAATAAACCGAAAAATCAGTACCGATAAGATTATTACGGTTAACACCCGTGACTTTAATAGTCGCCTCGTTAACATCGGTTATTTTACCATCTGGGCTGATGGTAACCAGCGGATCAAGGCTGGCTTCGATTAAGCTTCGTGTGTAAACATTTTTGTCTACTTTTTGCTGAGAGCCTAAGGCAGGATTGTTAATCTTGCTCATATAAAAGTAACCATGATGACTCCATCGATAATTTAAAAAATATAATGCGTTTATGTTTTGGAGTTCATCGTCTAAATTAAGCCGCAAAACCTATTAATTTGAATCTCTAATGATTAATTTGCACCTAGCCATATTAATGGTGATTTTTTTCGAACCTGTATTCTAAAATTCAAAATTACCACACTAAAAAATAACAGCACAAATGTACAACAATCTGTATTTTGGCCACGGTAACATCATTATATTTGAATTAACAGAAACATTTACTTACATAAATAAAAGTCATTTTAGTAATTGTAAATACATTGTAAGTACGCTGTTATTAAGGAGATTTTTGGATTCTTCCTAAATAAAGTTATCTGAAGTAATACAATAAACAATAAAATTCCAACACAAAAATTAGCGGATAAGCTAACAAATAAAAGCAGGGGCAATACGTCACTTTGCTTAAGTGTAGAAATATTGTTGTCTTTAAAAGGTTAAATTTGCGTGATTAATTAAAGATAGGACAAGTACTAAACCACCTAAAACCATCAAGAAAGAAAGCAATAAATACCTTTATTGAGTGCTTAATAATATTGATATCGTTAATATTTCAACTTAATTATTCAAGCAGCTATAAAGTATCGCAACCTTATATTAAGCGGATAATATCGAATATTATTATTTTATTCTATTAGGGAAAACCCCTAGACGATAAGTGCTTTGACCATAATTAGTGCTATAAAATAAGCAGACAGTTTTGGGATAAGGCGTATGGGGTTTAAACCGATTGAACATGTTAAAAAAGGTTTTATATACGCTTTTTCTTGGTGTAATCTTAACCGTTACACTTTAATAACATGCTCTTAGAGTGTTATCTAACCACTTAATTTATCGTAGAAATACAGTACTGAGCTAACTCACTAAATTTGTCAAAGCGAGTACTGTATTTACAAAGACAGGAGGATATAACTAGGCTTTATTTGTTATCATTCAATGGTAGATGTAACTTTATTACTGGAATTAAATGTCGCTAAAAAATGTGCTAATCCAGATTTTTCTTTGGGAGTTAAATGTAGGCTAAGTTTGCTTCTGCGCCAAATAATATCTTCAAGATCAACAGCCCATTCTTGTTGAATTAAGTACTCTACCTCGCGTTGGTAAAGACCGGCACCAAAATACTCACCCATGCCTTCTAGTGAGTTAATTCCAGCCAAGATTTTATGACTTAACGTACCGTAAGAGCGAACATAACGCTTAATTATTTGACAGGGTAACCAGCTATATTGGCTTTGCAAGCTGGTTTGTAAATTGTGTTGATTGTCAAAGTCTCCCCCCGGTAAAGCCGTATCTGCTGTTATACATTCACCCGCATCGGGAAAATGATCAATAATTCCATTAACTGCAGCTTCAGATAATTTACGGTAAGTGGTAATTTTTCCACCAAACACTGACAGTAAGGGCGCTTTGCCATAAGGTGCATCTACTTCGAAAGTATAATCACGGGTTACCGCTGCAGGCGAATCTGATTCGTCATCGAGTAAGGGCCTAACACCTGAATAAGTCGCAATGATATCTTTGTTTGATATTTGGTGTTTAAAATGGCCATTAACTACCGAGATTAAATAGTCAGTTTCTTCTTTTGAAATACAAGCTGTCGCGGGATCGCCGATATGCTCTATATCGGTTGTTCCAATCAAAGAAAAGTCATCTTCATAAGGAATAACAAAGACAATACGTTTATCTTCATTCTGTAAAATATAAGCCTGCGACTCGTTATGAATACGCGGCACTATAATGTGGCTGCCTTTAATTAAACGAATTTTTTTAGGTGATGGCTTTTTTAATGCTTCATCGAAAATACTTGTTACCCATGGACCCGCTGCATTTACTAACGCTTTAGTTTTAACAAGCTGTTTATCCCCGGTGATATTGTCATTGAGTGTTACCTCCCAAATATCACCAACTCTTTTTGCATCTGAGCAACGAGTACGCGTCATAATATTCGCCCCTTTATCTCTGGCGGCGATGGCATTGAGAACCACCATCCGAGCATCATCAACCCATGCATCAGAGTATTCAAATCCCTTAGTGATTGTATCTACAACGGGACTATTTTTATCAAATTTAATTCCCTTTGAGCCCTTGAGTGTTGCTCGTTTAGCTAAGTTATCATACATAAATAAGCCAATTCTTATCATCCAAGAAGGGCGTAGGTGACTACGATGAGGTAAACGAAAACGTAAAGGCCATATGATATGGGGCGCATTTTTTAATAAGATCTCACGTTCAGCAAGCCCTTCTCGAACTAAGCGAAACTCATAGTACTCGAGATAACGTAAACCGCCATGAATAAGTTTACTGCTATTTGATGAGGTTGAGGAGGCAAGATCATTCATTTCACAAAGTAAAACATTTAACCCTCTACCTGTTGCATCAGCAGCAATGCCTGTACCGTTGATCCCCCCACCAATAACGAGTAAATCATAAATAACGCTTTGATCTTTCATATTGTTCCTTAGTTGCGACCAGAGGAAATTACTTTAGCCCTCACTATTTTGTCGCTTGCCTGTACTTAACGTTGATATTATTTGCTGAACAATACAACCAATGTGAAAACAAAGCAATAAAAACGAACATAAACGAACATACATTTATACTTTTATGGATAATTAAAGGATTGTTGATTAGAAAAATTTATTTAGCAAGTAGGGTTTAAACTAAACCTTAAGATAAGGCGCTATATATTGCTAACAGTTAGTGCTAATAAATAATGATTATAAATTAAACTAAATGTAAAGTGACGTTATGATCTGAAAGGATTTTCTGTATTTCATCAGGAGGTGGAGCATCGGTAAAAAAGTGATCTGCTTGATTAATATTACCTAAGCGTACCATAGCGTTACGACCAAATTTTGAGTGATCGGCCGCTAAAATCACTTGCCGTGAATTGGCAATAATAGCTTGAGCTACTCTAACTTCTCGGTAATCAAAATCTAAAAGTGAACCTTCGATATCAATACCACTGATGCCAATAATACCAAAGTCCATACGGAAATTTTTAATGAAGTCTTCCGTTGTTTCACCTATGACGCCGCCATCTCTATGGCGAACTTCGCCACCAGCAATAACAACAGAGAAATCTTCCTTGGCACCCAGTATAGAAGCAACATTTAAGTTATTCGTCACAATTTGAAGACCTTTATGGTCCAATAAGGCACGCGCAATGGTTTCTGTGGTTGTACCTATATTGATAAAAAGCGATGCTCCATTGGGGATCATGCGCACTAACTCAGCAGCAATTTTTTCCTTGGCATGAAGATCCATAATTTTTCGTGTTTGATAATCAGTATTGACAGTACTTGACTCAATGCCGGCACCACCATGATGACGTGAAATTTTTTGTACTTTAGCTAACTGATTAAGATCTCGGCGAACCGTTTGTGGGGTCACTTTAAAGTGTTCAACAAGTTCATCAATGCTGACAAAACCGCTTTTTTTAATCATCTCTAAAATTAACGCTTGTCGTTGCTGTTGTGTCATTAAACTTATACTTTATGAGTTAGATGTCGCTATTTTGCCACCTGCATCAACATAAGCAAACAAATTAACGAATAATATTTTTTATAATCGTTTAGTCGTCATATAGAAAGCACAAAATGAACATAAGTGAACTTAAATGAAAATTTAACAACGTATTTTAATTCCTCAGCACTGACGCCTATTTAGAAGCGCCCCCTGGTTAGAAATAACATTATTTATTATCCTTTGTTTTTAGATAACAGAAGTTTTTGTAACAGCGTTGATGAAGCTCGACAACAAAGTAAAAATCGTGAGCTAGCTTTTTACACCGTTAATAGCGACTATTGTCAAAATGAACCTATAGTAAGTAAAGTCAGTGAGCTTTAAATCTTCAGGAAAGTAATATGATCGTTAAACTAGGGTTTAACTCGTTCTTCTACGGTGAGAGGGTCGAACTAAAACCGACGGGTAAATAGCTTGTCAGTCATCTTGATTGGGTAAGAATATAATCAGCAGAACCAGTAAGATAGGTTACTGTATCCGAATATACACTAAAACAAAAAAAGCCTGAATAACGAATTATTCAGGCTTTTTTTATGCGTATTGCTAAAGCAAAACGGGCTTAAAAAGAGATTATCTTTTTGCCAATTTTTCTTTAATACGTGCTTTACGGCCAGATAGCTCGCGCAAGTAGTAAAGTTTAGCTTGACGTACATCACCGCGACGTTTGACTTCAATAGAGTCAACAATAGGGCTATGTGTCTGGAATACACGTTCTACACCAACACCGTTCGAGATTTTACGAACAGTGAATGCAGAATTGATGCCACGGCTTTTTATTGCAATAACTACACCTTCAAATGCTTGAAGACGTGATTTATCACCTTCTGTAACTTTTACTTGTACAACAACAGTGTCGCCTGGTGCGAATGCTGGTAAATCTGTTTTCATCTGCTCTTTTTCGAGCATATCAATAATGTTACTCATAATACCTTCTTCCTAGGGTTCACAGGCATCAACAAAATCATTTATTATCTTCTTTAATAGAAGCTAACATTTTCTTTTGTTCTGCTGTCAGAGCTAGGTTAGTTAATAGTTCTGGTCTTCTGGTCCATGTTCTTTCTAGTGACTTAAACATACGCCATTGCTTTATGTGTTCGTGATTACCACTTAATAGCACTTTAGGTACCGACATAGCTTCTATTGAAGTGTCGAGTACTTCTGGCCTTGTGTAATGAGGACAATCTAATAAACCCCCTGAGAAAGAATCTTGCTCAGCTGACTGATTATGTCCTAAAACACCGGGCACAAAACGTGCTATAGCATCGATCATGTTCATTGCGGGGAGTTCACCACCACTCAAAACATAATCACCGACAGACCATTCTTCGTCGATTTCCGACTCAATTAATCGTTCGTCTATGCCTTCATAACGCCCTGCTATAAATAGCAGCTTATTATGTTGTGCTAATTCGCGTACACCAGCTTGGTCGAGTTTACGTCCCTGCGGCGACAAATATATAACCTTGACTTGTTCTTTATCAGAACTACTATTATCACCTATCGCAGAATCTGCAGCGAAATTCGCAGCAGCTTTTGCAGCTTTAATAGCATCACGTAGCGGTTGCACCATCATTAACATGCCCGGACCACCGCCATAAGGACGGTCATCAACGGTTCTATGTTTATCGTGCGTAAAGTCTCTTGGATTCCACTTATGAAATTCAATTAACCCGTTACGGATCGCTCGGCCTGTCACCCCATACTCTGTAATGGCGTCAAACATTTCAGGAAAAAGGCTTATCACCCCATACCATCGTTTGTTTGTTAAAACACTATTACTCAAGTTAGAAACCTGGGTCCCAGTCAACACAAATTTGTTTATTTTCAGCACTAATTGATTTTACAACTTGTTCAAAAAGATACGGAATTAAACGCTCTTTTTGACCAAAGCCGTCATTACGATTAGCTTTAACAACCAGTACATCGTTAGCGCCAGTTTCTAAAATTTCAGAAACATGACCAAGGTCGTAACCTTTGTCAGTAACAACAGACATGCCGATCAAATCGCGCCAGTAAAACTCCCCGTCGGGCAATTCTGCTAGTGCGCTTTCGTTGACAAATATTTCTGATCCGACAAGCTTTTGGGCTATATCACGATCATCAATACCAGCAACATGAACAACGAGTCCGTTATTATGTTTGCGCCAATCAGATATATCGACTGATTGTATTTTATTCCCTAATTTTAGAGACCAAGGAAAATAGTCTAATATAGCTTCGGTTTCATCAGTGAACGAATGAATTTTCAACCAACCTTTGATACCGTAAACTGCGCCTACTTTACCTAAGATGACTTCTTTATTTATTTCTTCCACAACAACTCCTAAACCTACTAAATTAATTAAGCTGCTACTTGAGCGTCTTTAACTAACTTAGCCACACGATCAGATAAACCAGCACCCTGACCAACCCAATGGTTGATACGGTCTAGGTCTAAGCGTAATTTCTCAGCTTGACCTTCTGCTGTTGGGTTAAAAAAGCCAACTTTCTCGATGAAACGACCATCGCGAGAGTTACGGCTATCTGCAACAACAACCTGATAGAATGGACGCTTTTTGGCGCCGCCACGAGCTAAACGAATGGTTACCATATCGCCCTCTATTATTTAAAGTGTTAAAACGAATTTTCCAGACATTTCCTGACACCCTAGGTGACAGAAAAGCTCGCGTATTTTACGCTTCCTAGGATAAATAGCAAGTATAAAGATCGCCCAGTGCTAATGATAAACCTGAAACGACTAAAGACTAAAAGCAAAAAAGGTAGCGAACGCTACCTTTTGAAATTAAATATTGTTTATCTTAACGGCCAAACATCCCGCCACCTGGCCCACCACCTGCACCGCCTGGGGGCATCATACCTTTCATTGAACGCATCATTTTCTGCATGCCACCTTTACCTGACATTTTTTTCATCATTTTTTGCATTTGCATAAATTGTTTTAATAAACGATTCACATCTTGAATTTGAGTACCTGAACCTGCAGCAATTCTACGTTTTCTAGAACCTTTAATAATATCAGGACGCTCACGTTCACCTTTAGTCATAGAGCTAATAATAGCTTCCATTCGTAAGGTTAATTTATCATCCATTTGATCTTTAATTTTATCTGACATATTGCCCATACCTGGCAATTTGTCCATCATGCTAGTCATGCCACCCATGTTTTTCATTTGCACAAGTTGCTCACGAAAATCTTCTAAATCAAAACTTTTACCACTTTTAAATTTTTTGGCTAATTGCTCAGCTTTCTTCTTATCAACCTTTTGTTCAACTTCTTCGATTAAAGAAAGTACATCGCCCATACCAAGAATACGTGAGGCAATACGGTCAGGATGGAAAGGTTCTAATGCTTCAATTTTTTCGCCAACACCCATAAATTTAATAGGCTTGCCGGTAATATGGCGAATAGAAAGCGCAGCACCGCCTCGAGCGTCACCGTCAGTTTTGGTCAGTATGATACCGGTTAACGGTAAAGCGTCGCCAAAGGCTTTCGCTGTGTTTGCCGCATCTTGTCCCGTCATTGCATCAACGGTGAATAATGTTTCTATTGGATTAATAGCCGCATGTAGGTCCTGTATCTCAGTCATCATGTCTTTATCGACATGTAAACGACCCGCAGTATCAACAATTAATACATCAAATAAAAACTTTTTAGCATGTTCAATAGCTGCATTAGCAATATCTATTGGTTTTTGCGAAATATCACTTGGGAAAAATTCAATATTAATTTCGTTTGCTAATGTTTCTAGCTGTTTAATAGCAGCCGGACGATAAACATCGACACTGACGACTAATACCTTTTTCTTTTCACGCTCTGTTAAGTATTTTGATAACTTTGCCACAGAGGTTGTTTTACCCGCCCCTTGTAAACCTGCCATTAATACAATGGCTGGCGGAGCCGCTTTTAAATTAAGGGTCTCGTTGACTTCACCCATAGCGTGTTCAAGTTCTTTTTGAACAATTTTTACGAAGACTTGTCCTGGAGTAAGACTTTTAGAGACATCTTGACCAACCGCGCTCTCTTTTACTTTAGCGATAAAATCACGAATAACCGGTAAGGCAACATCCGCTTCAAGAAGTGCCATACGCACTTCACGTAATGTTTCTTTAATGTTGTCTTCTGTTAATCGGCCACGGCCGCTGATATTTTTTAACGTTTTCGTTAAACGATCGGAAAGATTCTCAAACATGTATGACTCTATATTGTGCTGAATATAAAAATTATTGCATATTATACCCGCCAATAAAATAAGCGAAAGGATTAATAGCAAATCCTCTCAGTTTCTTCATACTCATTAGCGTTAGATTTATCAATTAACTACAAGAGTAAAGAACAGCAGATCAGATAAATAAATCGTCGTTATTTGATAACGACTAATGCACCTTAATATAAGTATGGTAAGCTGTAGGTTGGTTTAACTTTTATATAATTAATATAGTGACTGTCTTGGAATATTTATCTGCATTACTGACAAACTTTTTAGCCCTAAGTGCTGAAGCAAGTCCTTGGTTATTATTAGGTTTACTCATCGCTGGTTTAATGAAGTCTTGGGTACCCACTAAAATTTTAAGTCAACATTTAGGCGAAGGGAAACTCGCTATTATTAAAGCCGCACTCATTGGCGCACCTTTACCTTTATGCTCATGTGGTGTTATCCCTGTTGCGACTGAATTACGTCGCAGTGGCGCTTCCGCTTCGGCAACCTCATCCTTCTTAGTTGCGACCCCAGAAACAGGCGTTGACTCTGTTTCTGTTTCATATGCTTTATTAGGGCCAGTGTTTGCTATTTATCGGCCAATAACAGCGATATTTTCTGCTATTATTACTGGCTTATTGGTTTCAACGATAAAGAAAGAAGATATTACTCTGCCCAAATCAGCAGTAGAAGATGCACCTAGTTGTTGTCCAAGTAAGAAAAAAGTAGTTAATGAACCTGTACTTGCGACACAAAATGTAAAGCCTTCATGTTGTGCCAGTGAAAAAACAACCGCACCACCAACAAAGTCTGCAAGCTTTATCAATAAAACCACCTCAGGTATTCATTACGCGGCAACGCAATTGATTGACGATATTATTATCTGGTTATTAGTCGGTTTAGTTTTTGCCACGTTAATAAAAACATTTTTACCCGCCTCTTTTTTACTTAGCTACGGAAGTGGTTTAGGCGCAATGTTAGTGATGATCGTTATATCAATCCCTATGTATATTTGTGCCACTGCATCGACCCCTGTCGCCGCGGGCTTTATTTTAGCCGGTATATCTCCTGGCACGGCGTTGGTCTTTATGATGGCTGGCCCTGCAACCAACATTTCAACATTGGGCGTCATTAAAAATGAAATGGGCAGCAGTGTTTTAATCCGGTATTTATTAGGTATTTCGTTATGTGCAATTGGCTTTGGCTTATTACTTGATTGGGGCTTGGCGTTTTTTGATATTAATATTACCCAGCAAATGCAACATAGCCATGAATTACTGCCCTTTTGGTTTGGGTTAACTTGCGCAGGGTTAATTGCCTTTTTATCGATAAAGCCTTTAAGAAAATTAGTTTTATAGTTTTAATATAGGGTGTATTACCCGCATTCTGATAGAATCGTTTGCAGGTATAAATACCTAACTTTTAAGTTCTTGTGTGGGAGCACGTTGTGAGTTTTTCGGATATTTGTTCTTTAATTGCATTTTTTGCTTATGCTGTGGCAACTTCTGCAATGTTATTACGTTTATTTCATCCTAAAGGGCCGAATTTAGTTTTTGTATTATTTTTTGGCTGTTTAGCTATGGTGCTTCACACGTTAAGTAATGCACAGTTTTTAGTTGCTCAAGCGGATATTAACTTTGCGTTGCCTAACGTTATTTCTTTAGTCAGTTTAATTATTTGTTTATCGGTCTCTGCATTTGCCTTGCGTTTTAAGGTGAATCTACTCTTACCGGTTATTTATGGTTTTGCGGGTATTTGGCAATTTTTGATGGTCTTCATAACGAGTGTAGAACAAGCCCCGTTAATTAATCATCAATTAAGTGTAATAAGCCATGTGACGCTTGCACTGCTCTCTTATTGTACGCTGGTCATTGCGACACTTTATGCGTTTCAAGTGGCTTATATCCATTTTAAATTAAAAACAAAAAATTTGGCGGCGGTCAGTCATTTACCGCCACTGATGCAAGTTGAAGGTCAGCTTTTTATTATATTAAGTATTGGCACGAGTTTTTTATTACTCAGCCAAGTGATTGGCTTCTTATTTTTAGATGGGATGATCTCACACGAAAACTTACATAAAACAATATTGTCTGTATTAGCCCTGCTGGTCTATTCAACGATCCTCTGGGGTCATTACAATAGGGGTTGGCGCGGACATCGAGTATTAATATTAATGGTTACCGGTAGTGCTTTATTAACATTGGCATATTTCGGTAGTCGATTTGTTAAAGAATTTATTTTACTGTAAATTATCAAAATAATGGTCATTAAGTATATAACCTACTTAATGACTATCTATAACACAACATAGGGTTCCTTTTTTGGACAACATATCAACGGAAATGCTCTTTGCCATTCTTGGCATTCTAATTATTCTATCAGCCTATTTTTCAGGATCTGAAACTGGCATTATGTCGCTTAACCGCTATCGACTTCGTCATTTAGAAAAACAAAATCATCAAGGTGCTAAACGCGTCAGTAAATTATTAGAGCGTCCAGATCGTTTAATTGGTTTAATACTCATTGGCAATAATCTTGTTAATATTGCGGCCTCTGCGATAGCCACTATTATAGGCTTACGTTTATTTGGTGACATGGGGGTGTTAGTTGCAACCATTGCATTAACACTTGTTGTGCTAATATTTTCTGAAGTAACCCCAAAAACATTAGCGGCGCTATACCCTGAAAAAATCGCTTTTCCAAGCTCAGTTGTCTTATCGGTTTTATTGAAGGTGCTGTTCCCTTTAGTTGTTGCTGTAAATTGGATCACTAACGGTTTATTGCTATTAATCGGTGTAAGTTCTGAACAACGTGTTCATCACAGTTTAAGCTCAGAAGAACTTAGAACCGTTGTTAATGACTCTGGAGCTATGCTACCCGAGCGCGATCAAAATATGCTGGTGGGTATTCTTGATTTAGAGAAAGTGACCGTTGAAGATATTATGATCCCACGTAATGAGTTAGTGGGCATTGATATTAATGATGACTGGAAAAAGATTCAAAAACAACTGGCACAATCTAACCATACCCGTGTTTTATTGTATCGAGACAATATGGATGATGTTGTCGGTTATATTCATCTACGTGATGCCTTGAAACTCTTATTCAAAAATCAATTTACTAAAACCACCTTAATCAGAGCAATAAAAGAATTATATTTTATTCCCGAAGGCACCACCCTGAATGTGCAACTATTAAAGTTTCAGCATGCTAAAGAACGATTAGGCTTAGTCGTCGATGAATATGGTGACATTCAAGGCTTAGTAACCCTAGAAGACATTTTGGAAGAAGTCGTTGGTGACTTTACAACAACGATGACGCCGACGACAAGTGAAGAGGTTAATGCACAACCTGATGGCAGTTATTTAGTCGATGGTAGTGCTACGGTAAGGGATATTAATAAAGAAATGACATGGAATTTCCCTACCGATGGTCCTAAAACATTAAACGGCTTAATTATCGAATATTTAGAAGATATACCAGAAGCTAATTTAAGTGTACGTATAGCAGGTTACCCTTTAGAAATTGTTGATGTCTCAGATAATATGATCAAAACAGTTAGGATCCTTCCTGAACTTTATCTCGATAATGATAAAGAAAAGTAGCAAGTTTGGTTACACCACAGATATAACACAAGGCCTTAAATCATCATTTTAAGGCCTTTTTTTATGAAATTCTTATCATAGTAACAATTACTTTTAGATACTCTTATTTCTTCTTTTGTGGATAATAGCAGCAAGCCACAAAGTTATTCACAGAGTTATTCACACCACCGGATCTAATAATGATTTTTCCACAATTTCTGTGGATAACAAAACACAGCCCAATAAGAGCCAGCCCTCAAATAATGCAATGCCTTTCTTTAATATTTATGAAGTTTTTTTTACAATAATTTTTATAATAAGAAACATAAGCCTTTGCGAGCATTTTTACTGAAAAGAGATTATATAAGCACTATTTATGCTACATGTTATCACTACTTATGTTATGTAACTCGGTGAACAATCATTGGCTTTAATTTAGCCCTAAAACTAAAAAGCATGACCTTTTTATAAAAGACCATGCTCACAAAGCTAATGACAGTTATATCGACAAATAAACTTTAAGCAAAAAATAACCGCCACAACCAACCATGATTTAAATCTGCTTCACAGCTTTTTAATTGGCTACTGTAGCGCCGTGCTCGGTTATCGACTTTGCGGGCGACTTTTGCCAGCCAAGGCTTCTGTTTATAAGAGCGACGCTTAAAGCCCCCCAACCTTCGTGATAATTTAAATATTGGTTGTAAGCATCCCATTTAGAGACCTTATTAATTTTCTGTGTTTTAAATATAAACCAACCCATAAAATCGATAGCGTCGTCAAAGTCATCACGGTCGGCGCCAGAATTGTCTGTTTCTTTAATATAATCATCCCAAGTCATCGTTTTTGCTTGAGAGTAACCGTAAGCAGTACTTACCCGACCCCAAGGGATAAAACCCAGTAAATAGTCTCTAGGAGGCAAAGCATCGGCTCTAAATGAACTTTCTTGGAACATCATACTCATGGGCACATGGATAGGCACTCCCCAACGCTCACGCACTTCTTTGGCAGCAAAATACCAATCACGGTGTTCACGAAAAATTTCACAGATATTTTCAGGATTTTTTGGCGGTGATGTAGCACAACTTGAGAGGAGTATGATGCTGAACAATGAAATAAGAAAAGGTTTAATAAACGACATAACATCAGTACGTTATTGGATTGGATATTGTTATCATGCCAGAAAGAAGACTTTATACCAACTAGATAATAGTGAGAGTAGTATTGTAAAAAATATTTTCATTTTAAATGAAACATTATTGAACTAAAACTAGAACGGCCACTCTTACTTAGCAGTGTTTATGTTTCTCCCTTAGTAGTTATGTTTTTATCGCGCATTCTTTTTTAAGTAATGCGTTTTTTTTTGCCTAAATTCCAGTAAACTTTGATTAGCATTTTATCTGTAATAAGCGATTTAATCACCAACGACACTGCCCAGAAAACAATGAATAAAAATAGCTAAATAAATGGAACTAAAACCACAACTAGCACTCTTACTTTATAAGTGTTTATGTTTCCCTTAGTTATTAGCAGTTGTTATGTTTTTATTGCGCATTCTTTTTTAAGTAATGCGTTTTTTTTTGCCTAAATTCCAGTAAACTTTGATTAGCATTTTATCTGTAATAAGCGATTTAATCACCAATGACTCTGCCGATAAAACAATGAATAAAAAATAGCTAAATAAATGGAACTAAAACCACAACTAACACTCTTACTTTATAAGTGTTTATGTTTCCCTTAGTTATTAGCAGTTATTATGTTTTTATTGCGCATGCTTTTTTAAGTAATGCGTTTTTTTTTGGCTATTATTTAGCAAAATGAAATGAGTAAAGTCAACACGACAAGGAAATGGGGCTTACAAGAGCGGTTATACTTGAACAAGAGTTTTATTGTCAGGAGTGAAAAATGAAATAGCACGTTAACTAACGCGCTATTTTGGCGAGTAATTATTAAAGCCTATTTACCAAAATAATCAGCTAAAAAAGTATCAAAGTCTACTTGGTCGGCGTTTTCAATATCCTTTTGTCCTTGATGTGATTTTGTTGCCGCATCAATAAAATACTGCTCATTAAACACCTGATAATCTGCCGCTAGTAACTGTTGACGATAGTCTTGTGCTTTTTGCAAAGCGATACCCGTTAAGCTTTGATTTTGATTTACCACACAATCAAGTAATTTAGCGGAAGGTGTTAAATTGGGATCAAGCAATTTTTGTTGTTCATTGGCGACCGCTTGACTATATTTTTCACTGCCATAAGCACTATCTAATAAGATTGCGACTTTCTGCATTTGTTGGAAAATTTCACTGCCCCAGGCTTTCACTGATTTATCACAACCATTATCATTGAGTAGTAAAAGAGGATCTCTGCCTCGAACAACAACTTCGTCCATATTGGCATCGCAGCTTTCTTGTTGTTGATAAGTAAATAAAGGGCTGTCTGCTAAGGCACAATAGGTAATAAAAACATCGAGAAAATAAACTTGCTCAATGCTTATTCCCGTATCAGAGAATGGATTAACATCAAGGGCGCGTACTTCAATATATTCAACCCCTCTATTTCTTAATGCTTCTGAGGGTTTTTCTCCAGATTTAGCAACTTGCTTAGGCCGAATAGGCGCATAAAGTTCATTCTCAATCTGTAAAATATTACTGTTAAGTTGCTGGTATTTTCCGTTAACCTTTACACCAAAGGCAGCAAATTTTTCTGAAGGTAGATTAATCGCATTTTGTACACCATCTAAATAACCATTTAAATCGTTATAACAAATTTTCAACGATGCTTGCTCGCTGTTGGTGTAACCTAAATCACTCATTCTCAACGATGTAGCGTACTCAAGGTACATATAACCACTCGCTGACTTTTTGAAAGGTAACGTGGTAGTTTTATTTTTCAAAAATGAACCACAAATAGTGGGCGAGCTACCGTAAAGGTAAGGTATCAACCAGCAATATCGTTTGTAGTTACGTAATAATGAAAAATACTTTTCTGATATAAAATCATTTATTGGTGCCTTATTTTCTGAAATTTTTTGCATACTTTGCCAAAAATCTTGAGAAAATGAGAAATTAAAATGAATACCAGAAATAACCTGCATCATACTACCGTAGCGATTTTTTAGTCCTTGACGATAGGCTGTTTTCATTTGACCTACGTTTGATGAACCATAGTTTGCTAGCGGTATAGCGTCATCATTATCAACAAAGCATGGCATACTCATTGGCCACAGCAGTTCGCCATCAATTTTACTTAAGGTATATTTTTGAATATCTTGTAATTGCGCGATAGTTGTTTCGGGATCAAAACTCACCGGTGTAATAAACTCTAATAACGTTTCTGAGTAGTCCGTAGTGATATTAGGATGTGTTAACGCAGCGCCTAAGCTTTTATGGTGGGGGGCTAATGACAAACGTCCTTCAGGTAAAACGCGTAAACCTTCTCGTTCTATGCCTCGCCCAATACCTGTTAAGGAAGATAAATGTTCATCTTGGCTAAATGCCATTACATAGTCATCAAAAGAAAGTTTCAAAAATAATCCCTAATACATTAAGCGTAGCTGCTATTGACTATTTGAGGGTAATAATTAACTTTTCAATACTTTATCGTATTAAAAATCAATCTTAAGTGACATCCTCAAAATAAACATTCATTTTCTAAAAGCACTAGACCGTAATACGCTAATTTTATTTTCAAAATAAAACTAATCAAATTTGTATGAATCTCTTACAAAGCAGTTTCTAAACATTAGCGCTTACGGTAAAGTGCCTTATAAGATAATAATAAGAAAATAGTTAAAATCATGCAAGACAGTCCTTTATCATTACTTCCTCCACTTGTTGCTATTGTTATTGCCATTTGGCGAAAAAACGCTCTATTAGCTTTATTCTGCGGTTTAATTTTAGCAAGTATCATGTCGACAAACTGGCAAATACTAACGGGCTTAACCGATGGTTTTTTGGCGATTGGTGGTGTATTCACTTCTACCAATAACCTTTATATCGTTAGTTTTAGTTTATTAATTGGCGCGTTAGTGACCCTAATGAATAAATCAGGCGCGGTTAATGGTTTTATCGAAAAACTGTCCTCATTAAATTTAGTCAAAAACGCTCGACAAGCAAGTATGCTGCCGACAATTATTGGTACCAGTATTTTTACCGATACTAATTTAAGTATGTTTACTGCGGGTATGGCTAGTCAGAAACTCTTTGATAAATACAAAATGAGCCGCGCAAAGCTAGCCTACCTAATTGACTCAACTTGCGCGCCAGTAAGCATTTTATTATTAGTAAATGGCTGGGGTGCTTATGTATTAGGGTTACTTGATGACTATCAACTTGCCGACTCAGTGGGTATTTTAATCGGTACGGTTAGTTATAACTTTTACGCAATAATCGCTATTTTATTGGCTTTTTATACCGCCTACAGCGGAAAAATTTATGGTCCGATGAAAAGAGCAGAGTCTTTGGTAACCGAGCAGCAACAAGATACTGTAAAACAAATAGCGCCAGCCTATATCATGTGGTTGCCTTTATTAACGTTATTAGCATTGACCCTAATTTTATTATGGATAACAGGTGATGGCGACATACGCCGTGGCTCAGGCTCATTTGCTGTGTTTTGGTCAATCATCAGCGCTTTTATTTTATTAGTGCTATTAATTACCTTGAATAAACTCCTTAGTGTTAAAGAAATAACCCTCAGCTCCGCTGCAGGCATTAAACATATGTTTCCTGCTGTTGCCATTTTAGTGTTGTCATTTGCTTTTGGTGACGCAATAAAAGGTTTGGGCACAGGTATTTATGTCAGTGAGTTATTTAATGTTGAACTGCCGTTATTTTTAATGGCACCCGTTATTTTTATTGCCGCGGCGTTAATGGCTTTCGCAACAGGAACCTCTTGGGGGACTTTTGCTATATTGGTGCCTATTGCTGTACCTATCGCTCAACAAAGCGGGTTACCCATAGAGTTTTTAGTCGCTGCTGTGTTAGGTGGTGGCGTATTTGGCGACCACGCCTCTCCTATTTCTGATACAACCGTGGTTGCATCAATCGCCAGTGGTTGTGATCATTTCGAGCATGTTAAGACACAATTACCATATGCATTATTTGGTGCTGTGCTCACGATTATTCTTTATATCTTGGTAGGATTAAGGCTTTCATAAGTGCAATCGATTAATATAATTTTTGAACACAATAATTTTATTATTGTAGAGAAACCAGCCGATGTTAACTTCCATGATGAAGGCGACCTTGAGCAAGGGTTTTTCAACCAAGTTAAAAAACAAGGAAAAGCGCAAGGTAAATTTGATGATTTATTCCCGGTGCATCGCCTTGACAAAATGACTTCAGGTTTAATGATTTTTGCAAAAAACTTAGCGACTACGCAAGAGTTTCAAACGTTATTTGAACAACATAAGGTTGAAAAATATTACCTGGCGATCAGTGATAAAAAACCTAAGAAAAAACAAGGTTTGATTAAAGGCGATATGGAAAAAAGTCGCCGAGGTATGTGGAAATTACTGCGAACACAAGTCAACCCCGCGATTACACAGTTCTTGTCGTATTCACTAAGCGATGGTCAGCGTTTGTATTTATTAAAACCGCGAAGTGGTAAAACCCACCAACTACGTGTTGCCTTATCCAGTATTGGCTCTCCAATACTCGGTGATCCACTTTACGCAACGCAAGATGCTTATCAAGAGCAACGTGGTTATTTACATGCATACGCGCTGAGCTTCACTTTAGATGGGGAAAAATATCAATTTGTACTTTGCCCATCTTCTGGAGAAAAATATTTAAGTGAATCTTGCCAACAACAATTAGCGGCCATTAAGACCCCTTGGTCACTTACTTGGCCAAATATAAGCTAACAATTGCCTCCTATTGAAAGCGTCATCGTGATACTGAAATAAATTCAGCATGACGACAAAGGTGAAAGAAAAACACCATTCTACTAACTAACGCATAGTCATCCTAACCAATTCACTGAGACTGTGAACATAAAAAAAGCGAGCTAAGCTCGCTTTTTTATGTTCATTTTTAAATTCTACTGTTTTAAAAAAGATTTAATGAATGAATAAACACGACACCTATCGCTGTTGGACAAACAAACTTGGTATACCAAGGCCAAATTTTCCAAAACACACTATGCTCTGCACTATCATGACCTTGCTTAAGCTCCATAAGCACATCATTTCTATGCCAAATCCAGCCAACAAAGACACAACATAGCATCGCTATAATCGGTTGCCCATATTGCGTAGCAGCAATGGCAACAAAATCGAGCATAGTTTCAATATTTAAAACGATAACCACACTCAATAAGAAAATACCAATACCAATTAAGGTGGTCGCTTTTTCTCTTGGAAGGTCATGACGCTCAACCACGTAAGATACCGGTCCTTCAAGCATTGAAATAGAAGATGTTAAAGCGGCAATAGACATTAATAAGAAGAAAGCAAAAGCGACAAAACTGCCCATATTACCCATGCTTTCAAATAAACTGGGTAAAACAGTAAAGACCAGACTTGAACCATTGATTAAACTGCCATCATCAGCAAATATCGCTACGCCTTGTGCTTGAGCAACATACATAGCAGGAATAATTAATAAGCCGGCTAGGAATGCGATAGACACATCAATAAGCGTAACTTGTGCACCTAGGGTAATTAAATTCTCTTTTTTAGAAATATATGAACCATAAATAATCATCACACTGGTGCCTAGTGACAAAGAGAAGAAGGCTTGCCCTAATGCGCTAATTAATAAATCAGCTTCAAATACACGGGAAAAATCAGGGTTCAAATAAGCATTTAATCCCTCAGCTGCACCATCTAAGGTAACAACATAAATAATTAACAGTATTAATAAACCGATCAACATTGGCATTAAACGTTTTGACCATTTTTCAATACCATCTTCAACGCCATGGCG
This sequence comes from Colwellia sp. PAMC 20917, assembly GCF_001767295.1. Taxonomy (GTDB): domain Bacteria; phylum Pseudomonadota; class Gammaproteobacteria; order Enterobacterales; family Alteromonadaceae; genus Colwellia_A. The sequence continues at coordinate 3,209,772 of NZ_CP014944.1, read as the reverse complement.
AATAATAAAAACGGTCAAGACCATGAATAAGGCGGTAAAGCCTAAATTACGCCACAAAGATTGTGAAATAACCCATTGCGCTGCATCACTTAAACCAACAAAGGTTAAAACGGGTTCAACGGCATAAGACATCATCCAGCCCGCTAAAATTCCATAAAAACTAAGAATAAGTGCCGCACAAACTATGCCTCCAAAACCCACAAAGAAGGCGAATTTTTTCTGCCAAAGACTGCGTGACATTTTTTCTAACGAGCTAACTGCATTCGCTTGCCCGTATCGGCCTATCAATAATTCGGCCATAAATGCAGGGTAAGCTAAGCAAAAGGCTAAAACTAAATAAACTAAAACAAAAGCAGCACCACCATTACTTGCTGTTTGTGTTGGGAATCCCCAAATATTGCCTAAACCAACAGCGGAACCTGCCGCTGCCATGATAAAACCAATCCGAGAACTAAACCCACCTCTTGAAACACTCATTAAACGTAATCTTTATTATTATTAGAATGCGGTTAATCTACTTAATGTGTCATCAAAACAACAGCGTTAATTGTCTAAAGGTAAGCAATTTGTCACTAAAATCATCGTGTACTTGTAAAGATAAGATTACTTACCGGGTAAAACAAAAAGTAAACGTATAAAAAAACAGCACCGATAGTGCTGTTTTTTAGTATTAAGATATTCACCCTTCAAAGACTGAATGTATGAAGAAAGCGCGGTATTAGTCGCGAAAGTTATTAAACTGAAAAGATTGCTCTAGATCGCCTTCACGAATTAATTGCATGACCGCTTGTAAATCATCACGTTTTTTACCAGTCACCCGTACTTGATCGCCTTGAATGCCCGCTTGTACTTTTAACTTACTGTCTTTAATTAACTTAATGACTTTTTTAGCGATAGGCTGTTCAATACCTTCTTTAAATGAAAGATTTTGAGTGAAGGTTCTACCTGTATGTTCGGTATTAGAAAGGGTAAGGGCTTTAGCATCGATATTACGCTTTGCCAACTGCACGCGCACCATATCTACCAGTTGTTTTATTTGAAAGTCACCTTCAGCTTTTACTACTACATTGGGCTTTTTCCATTCAATGCTCGCTTCAACACCACGAAAATCAAAACGCGTTTCTAATTCTCTCTTGCAGTTTTCAGTTGCATTTCTTACTTCTTCCAAATTAATTTCGGAAACGATATCCATTGAGGGCATGATCTTGACCTTTCGATAATTCAATAATTTAAGTGTTGGCAATCTTAGCAAGATTACCACTAGCGGGTAAAGGTGATCGCAACCGCTATTTTCACATGTTATGATGAATAATTCTAAACTAATGACTTCATGAAATTCCCCCTTAATGAAACGTTACATGCAACGACTAATTATATTAATTTTTTTACTGGTATTAGCACTGATTTTTTTGATCCCTAATGATTTAAAAACCACCGTTATTAATAAAATACAAATAGATACTATTGGCCATGTTATTGGTTTTTTTGGTCTGACTTGGATTTTAGTTGGTTTGATGAAACTACCTTTAATCAATACGGTTATTTGTTTATTTTTTTATAGTGCATTGACTGAATTAAGCCAGTATTACTTAGGCTTTCGCAGCGGGGAATTTTTTGACTTTGTCGCTGATGTTGTCGGCATATCTTTCTTTGCTGTTCTTCAATGGCTTTTTTTACTTTATCAACAGCCCAAAGGCATAAAAAAATAAGATGAATATTGTTATTGTTGGCCAAGGTGCAATAGGTTTACTTTGTTATCATCGGCTTTCTCAAGCGATAATTAACCAACAAGGTGATAACTTAGTGTCATTATTACCGTCAACGCCAACAACATTATCTGATTACCTTTTTAGTGAAGTGAATGATATTGCAAAAAGCTTTCCATTTACAATGGCTAATAACCAATTACTAGCCAGTGCTGACGTTATAATTTTTTGTGTAAAATCTTATCAAGTCACCGCAGCAATGAAAGCTGTTGATCATTTAATCAGTGACGATGCAGTTATTATTCTTACCCACAATGGTTTAGGAACTCTCGAAGAAATTAACCCAAGACTTAAACCATCACAATGTTTATTGGCTTTGTTACTTACGCAAGGCGCTAAAAAAGTCGCCCCTTATCATGTTAAACATACCGGTATGGGCCATAGCGATCTGGGTATTATTTATGGGACACTTGACTCAATAAAGCAAAAGCAATTGTTAGAACACCTTAATAAAAGCCTGAAACAGCTTAGCTGGCAAGAAAATATTCAACAAGCGCAATGGAAAAAGTTAGCCATTAACTGTGTGATCAACCCTATTTCAGCACTAAACGACATTGAAAATGGTGAAGTTAATCAAAAAGCTTACCAAAGAATGACCGAAAATATTATCAGTGAAGTCGTTGCTGTAGCGACGAAGGAAGGCGTAATATTAAGTGAAATTTTATTACGACAGTTAATCCATAATGTTGCTAAAAGTACCAATAGAAACACCTCTTCGATGCGCGCTGATGTGCGTAATAAACGTCGTACAGAAATAGAGTATATCAACGGTTACATTCACCGTTTAGGGGAGAAACATAAACTAACCACAGCGATGAATACTCAACTATGGTTAGCTGTTAAAGCACTTGAGGATAAATATTGACCCGAGTTACCGAGTCATATTAAGGACGGTAAACTTTAACGTTCTTATAGCCTTCACCAATTAAGTAAAGTGCTTGTAGCTTACTCATTATACCTTGATCACAATACAGTAAATATTCTTTGTCTTGCTCTAGCTCACTAAACTTATTAGATAGCTTATAAAAAGGAATATGAACAACGTTGACGTTTTCAAGTTCTAGAGGATTTTCGTCTTCTTCATCAGGGCTTCTAATGTCAATAACGATTGAATCGCTAGGAAGATCGTCTACTGTATCAACTGCATGAATTTCTTCTTCACTTTCTTTACCAATATCACGTATATCGTACATACGCGTTGCTTCAACAACCTTGTCTAAAACATCAAAATCAAAGTTTTCTTCTTCTGCTTCAATTTTAGATAATACCGCTTTAATGGTTGGGCGCTTTGATATTACACCACAATATTCCGGAATAGTTTTAGCAAAGTCTTCTGTACCAATTTTACGGGCGATATCAATAATATCTTGTTTATCATAAGCGACTAATGGACGGAGAATTAACGTATCAGTAACTCGGTCTATCACATTTAAATTAGTTAATGTTTGACTAGATACTTGACCTAACGCTTCACCCGTAACTAAAGATTCTATATTCGCTCTTTTCGCTATTTTCGCAGCAGCACGCATCATCATACGTTTTAGAATAACGCCCATTTGACCGTTTTCAACATTTTCTAAAATTTCAGCAACAACCGGTTCAAAATCAACCGAAAAGAATTTTACTTTGTGTGATGCACCGAATTTATTCCATAAGTAGTAACTCACTTGTTTTACGCCAACTTCATGCGCAGCGCCACCCAAGTTAAAGAAACAGTAATGAGTACGAGCACCCTTTCTGATCATTTGAAAACTTGATACACCCGAATCAAAACCACCTGACATTAATGATAAAACATCTTCTTGGCTTGCTATTGGGAAACCACCTAGTCCTTGATGTCGTTCTGTGACAATAAATAAGTATTCATCTTTTATTTCTAATCGAATAGTTACATCAGGTTTTTTCAATTTAACTTTAGCGGATTCAACGTGCTCGTTTAAACCACCGCCAACATACTGTTCAACTTGCAAGGAATTGAAGTCGTGTGTTCCAATTCGTTTGGCTCTTACACAAAACGTTTTATTTTCAATTGTCTTTTCGTGTGCTGCTAATGTTTTTTCAAAAATATTATGCACATCTGTATAGGTTGTTTGTTGAACTTCAAGAAAATGAGCGATGCCCGGCACGCATTTTAAGGTATCAATAAGTGCCAAACGATTTTTAGGACAGTTATTTTTAGTATTAACCTCTATATTATCCCAGTTTGCCTGAGTGGTAATTTGCTCATCAACACGTCGTAAAACATTTTTAATGCTGGATTCTAAAATTTTAGTAAAGCGCTTACGAACCGGGCGACTCTTTACAGCAATTTCAGATTGGAGTTTTACGATGAATTTCATGAACAAACGACCCTAAATATAAAACTAGACTAAAGGCCATAATCGGCCGACAAAAATAATGGCGCGAATTATACACGAAATTGAAATAAAGAGTAAGTTGAAATGAAGAGTAAGTTGAAAAATGTACGCTAAGCAATAAACGGGGGTTTATCACTTAACGCCACCACGATAGTTGAATTTATCGGCTTAATTTATTATTTAATAATAGAAACAGGTTCGGTTTCCTTTGCTTTACCTTGGTTAATTGAAATCTCAACACGACGGTTTCTTCTGCGATTTAGCGCGTTAGTATTAGGCACTACCGGTCTTGTATCGGCATGACCAACAACCAATAAACGTGACTGGTCAAACTCAGGGACTTTAATTAATTCATGAGCAATAGCGACAGCTCGTTTACTTGATAAATCCCAATTTGAAGAAAATAACTCTGAACTAATACCGCGATCATCTGTGTGTGCTGAAACCATAATTTCACCTGGAACCGTGTTGAGTAGCTCACCTATTTCTCTAATAATAGGGCGAAACTGTGGTTGTAAAAAAGCAGAACCCGAAGGAAAAGAACCATTTTCACGAATACGAATAATCACTTGTTGTCCGAGAGATTCAAGCTCTATGGCACCATCTTGAATTTGTTGCTCTAATTGATCAGCAATTTTTTTAACTAATTCATTTACCTGCTCTTGCGAAGCCTGCTCTAATTCGTCTTGAGCCTTTTGCATTGCTTGGGCTGACATTTCATCTGCAGTACTTTGTGATTGTCCACCACGTTCTGTACCTCGTTGTTCTTGTCGACCACCAGCAGACGTTTCATCACCTGCTTGAAACTCTAACATCTGTTGGGTCATTTCCATGGTTTGCTGTTGAATAACTTCTATAGGTGTTGGCTCAGGTTTACCTGGGCGAAATTCTTGCGCAATAATACTGGTGCCTTTAGGAATATCTTTTACTTCAATCTTATTTTGTACACCAAAGGCAAACTTCATCGAACCTGCAATTTGTTTAAACTTTAAAACATCCATTTCAGAAAAAGATAACAGCAAAACGAAAAAGCACATCAATAGTGACATTAAGTCAGCAAAAGTACCCATCCAAGCGGGAAGCCCCGGAGGTGGACATTTACATTTTTCAGCCATAAATTACTCCCGTTACTCTTCTTCTGTGGTATTTACAGCACGTTTACCTTCAGCAAGATAGTTTTTAAGTAACCCTTCGATGACACGTGGATTTTGTCCGTCTTGAATACCCAGAATAGCGTCAAGAATAAGCTCCTGGTTCATTTTTTCTTCGGCAAGGCGAAGCTTGAGTTTTGACGCTATAGGAATGGCAATAACGTTAGCGAGGAATGCTCCATATAGGGTTGTTAGTAGTGCAACCGCCATTGCTGGACCAATAGATTTGGGGTCATCCATGTTTGATAACATCGCGACCAAACCAATTAAGGTGCCAATCATGCCCATCGCGGGTGCCACATCAGCAAGTGCCATCATCATACCTACGCCTGTTTCATGGCGTTCAGCAGTAAGCTCTATATCTTTTTTTAGTGTGCCACGTACGACATCTGCATCGTGGCCATCGACCAACATATCGACCCCTTTTTGCATAAAGCCGTTAGTTATCTCTGCTTCTTCTAAAGCCAAAAACCCCCCTTTACGAGCGGCGTCAGCCATTTCAACTGATTTTTCAATAAGGTCGTCAGGCTGTTCAATTTTAAACATAAAAGCCTTACCTATAATTTTCCCAATTCCAAAAAACTGACCAAGATTATAGTTAGATAAAACAACAAATATTGAACCACCAAAAACAATAATAACTGACTGAACGTCAATAAACATACCGATATCACCAGACAACATCATTGCCATAATGAGTAAACCTATTGCGCCTACTACACCTAATATTGTTGCTATATCCACAAAAAAGTCTCCACAAAAAAATGATACGGATAGTCGTATTATTTGATAATACATTAAGGTATTACGATACGCGAATACTTATATTCTTATCCACACTCGTGATTTAACCGTAACCATCCAAAGCGCAGAGTTAAAACGGCATATGAATGGCTTACGGTTCTATAAGTTTATTATCGCCCATATTGTCAATAACTTAAGTAATTAGTCGCTATATTTAAGCTAACCCAATTTATATTTATCTAGTTATCGTTAACTGCAGCGCGTTAACGATAAATATAAGCGCTATGATAGTCGTAAGATGACCGACAATACAAAGTATATGATAGTCATTAAGGGGCAAAAGCATTTGAAGTTTATTGATTAATTAAGGCGTTTGGTATAAATTTGCGCCTAGATATTTATTCACTGAACCCTCGATGATGGCTAAGAAAAAAATAGAAAACTTAAGCTTTGAAGAATCACTCTTAGAACTTGAAACTATTGTTCAGAATTTAGAACAAGGAGCGTTGAGTTTAGAAGATTCAATGACTCTTTTTGAGCGCGGCTTAAATCTCAGCCAAGCCAGTCAAGAAAAGTTAAAAAATGCTGAACAAAAGATTCAAATTTTACTGACTAAAAATGGTAAAGCTCAACTTGAAGATTTTGAAAACGAAGTTGACTCAGAAAGTTTGGGTAGTAATTAGTGACCCAATTATATCAACTCGACTTTTATCAAACGCGCATTAATGAATACCTTGCCAACAAATTAGCCGCTTATGAAATAAATGATCAAAAATTGCTATCAGCAATGCAATACGGCTTATTAATTGGTGGTAAGCGCATGCGTCCTTATTTAAGTTATATTACTGGTGATGCACTGGGACTTAACTTATCTGACGTTGACGGTATTGCGGCAGCATTAGAATGTATCCATGCTTTTTCATTAATTCATGATGACTTACCTTCGATGGATGATGATGATTTACGTCGTGGGCAACCAACTTGTCATAAAGCGTTTGATGAAGCGACCGCTATTTTAGCGGGTGATAGTTTACAGACCCTTGCCTTTGATATTTTAGTTAATCATAACTTTAGCGCCGCGGTTGAATCAAAACGTATTAGCTTAATCCGTCAATTAGTCAATGCTTCCGGTTATCAAGGCATGTGCGGTGGACAAGCACTTGATATTTCTGCGACCGATAAAGTGATCACTTTAGTTGAACTAGAAAAACTACATTCACTAAAAACAGGTGCGTTGTTAAAAGCTTCTGTGACCATGGTTACAGAGTTAAGTAACGATATTTCTGCCGATGAAAAGCACCAACTCGCCGTTTATGCTGATCATATTGGTTTAGCCTATCAAGTGCGCGATGATATAATTGATATTATTTCTAGTGAGGAAGAGCTAGGAAAACCAGCAGGTTCAGACGTTTCCTCTAATAAAAGTACCTACCCTGCGCTATTAGGTTTACAGGGCGCTCAACAAAAAGCTGACAACTTATATCAACAAGCACTTCAAGCTTTAGCAACTTTACCCTACAATACAGATAACTTAGCTCAATTTGCGACGTTTATTATCAAACGCGCTCATTGATCTTGATCTTGCAATTTAAAGAATAAACAAAATAAATATGACTATAAATCTTGCCGACTACCCTTTATTGGCCAATATAAATTCTCCTGACGATCTGCGCATGTTAAATAAAAGCCAGCTAATTCAGGCCAGTACAGAACTGCGTAGTTACTTATTAAGTTCTGTAAGTAAAAGTAGTGGCCATTTTGCTTCTGGATTAGGCACAATAGAATTAACGGTCGCATTACATTATGTTTATAAAACGCCTTTTGATCATCTGATATGGGATGTTGGCCATCAAGCTTATCCACATAAAATTTTAACGGGTCGGCGCGATCAACTGCATACTATTCGTCAAAAAGATGGTTTGCACCCTTTTCCGTGGCGTGAAGAAAGTGAATATGATGTATTAAGTGTTGGCCATTCAAGCACGTCTATCTCTGCGGCACTCGGTATGGCTGTTGCTGCAGAACAAGAAGCCAAAAATCGTAAAGTTGTTGCTGTTATTGGTGACGGCGCAATGACAGCAGGTATGGCTTTTGAAGCGTTAAATCATGCTGGTGATATTAAAAGCGATATGCTGGTTATTTTAAATGACAATGAAATGTCAATTTCAGAAAATGTTGGTGCATTGAATAATCACTTTGCTAGATTGTTATCTGGCAGTCTATATACAGGAATACGCGAGGGTGGTAAGCGCATACTTAAGGGTATTCCACCTATTAAAGAATTAGCAAGTCGTGCAGAAGAACATTTAAAAGGCATGGTTGTACCCAGTACTTTTTTTGAAGAGTTAGGCTTTAATTACATTGGCCCTATTGACGGTCATGATGTCAATGGTTTGGTTGATACCATTACTAATATGCGTAACTTAAAAGGGCCTCAAATCCTTCATATTGCCACTAAAAAAGGCAAAGGTTATCACGCAGCAGAGCAAGACCCGATAAAATATCATGCTGTCCCTAAATTTGATCCCGCACAAACGAGTTTGCCAAAGAGTAAGCCAAGTTTACCCACTTATTCAAAAATATTTGGCGATTGGCTGTGCAGAACAGCAGAAAATAATGATTCACTAATAGCCATAACACCTGCCATGGGTGAAGGCTCTGGCATGGTTGAATTTAGTCAGCGCTTTCCTAAGCAGTACTTTGATGTCGCGATTGCAGAACAACACGCGGTAACTTTTGCTGCGGGTCTCGCTATTGGCGGTAAAAAACCGGTAGTCGCTATTTATTCAAGCTTTTTACAGCGTGGTTACGATCAATTCATTCATGATGTGGCGATCCAAAACTTACCCGTTTTGTTCGCGATTGACCGAGCCGGTATTGTTGGCGCAGACGGGCCAACTCATCAAGGCTCATTTGATTTAAGCTTTATGCGTTGTGTTCCAAATATTGTTATTATGGCACCATCGGATGAACGAGAATGTCAATTGATGCTCAGCACGGGTTTTAAGCATGATGGTCCTGCGGCCGTTCGTTATCCAAGAGGGTCTGGTAACGGTGCGCCTTTACCTGAAATCAGTGAGACAATTGAAATAGGTAAAGCAAAAACTATTTTAGAAACAACTACTGATGGTGCTGAGCCGAAGGTCGCCATTTTAAACTTTGGTAGCACCTTTGATGAAGCCAAGATAGCGGCTCAACAATTAAATACGACGCTCATTGATATGCGTTTTATAAAACCACTTGATTTAACACTTATCGACCACATTGTAAAAAGCCATAGTGTTATTGTGACCGTTGAAGATAATGCAATTGCGGGTGGCGCAGGTTCAGCAGTCAATGAATATATATTAAGCCAAGGTGTTGCGATTAAAATATTAAATATTGGCTTACCTGATACCTTTATCAAGCATGGTACCCAACAAGAGATTCATCAAGAGCTTGGCTTAGATAGCAAAGGTATTATTGATAAAATAACCCATTTTATTGAACGCTAGATATTGTTAAAACTCCCACTAAAAGTCACTGATAATAGTTAATTATTAGTGACTTAATATTTATCCCCCTTATCTTCCCTTCTAATTATTCTTAGATTATTACGACTAATTATTGTTTTTTCTTTAAAAATTTGTCTTTATCTGCTTAAATAATATACGTGATATATTTCTCATACATGAATAAGGATTATTTAATGAAATTTACTCAAAATATTATTTCTCTTGCGCTAATTTCAGCCCTCACCGCTTGTGGTGGCTCGAGTAGCTCTAGTACTAAACCCCCTACAATAGCACCACCACCGGCTCCGGTACTCATACAAACCGTTATCAAAGGTAAAGCGATAAAAGGCACAATAGCAAACGCTGTGGTTACTGTTTATAAATACGTTGACGGAAAAGCGGTTAAACTTGAAGATGCCGAGTTAGCTGCATCTTCAATTATTACTGAAGATGATGGTAGCTATACCATTACCCTTTTAGATTACGACGGCGCTATCAAAGTAGAATTATCTGTTGGTGAAAACACCACGATGATATGTGATGCTCCTGCAGGTTGTGGTGAATTAGCCCATGGCACTCCAATAGCACTAACCACTGTTGATCCAACCTTAGTATTATCAGCGATTTCAACCGTAGGGAGTGATAATGCAGGGACCGCAAATGTAAATGTTTCAGCACTCACCCATTTAGCCGCAGCACTTATAGAAGCCGATGAAAGCGGAGTTAGTGAAACGACAATACAAGCGCACTCTTCTATTATTGCCAATGCTTTTAATATTATGGGCAGTTTAACGGCACTTGAGCCAACGGCTGTCGAAAATGCAGCCAGTGTTGCAGCTGAAGATAATGTTAATGAGTTACGCTACGGCTTGATCAATGCTGGCATTATGTCTGTTTTGTTTGCCGGTCAAGAAAATGCTACGGGTGTTTTATCGAATAGATTGGCCGATGTTATTGAAGATATAGTCGAACACAATGGCGCATTACTGGTACATCAAGATGATAACGATGAAGGTTTTGAACTGTCTTTAGTTGAAGTTCTTGATAGTGCTGGCGATGTCGCAGCTGCTGCAGCCCAAGCGATAGCAGCAGATCCGATATTATCAAGCCAAGATAACAGTGAAATACTGGGCGAGCTTGACCAACAAGAAATCACCTTAGAAAACCAATCAGAATATGAAGAGGCCAATGAAGATGAAGATGGCCGCAGTGAGCCTGAAACGGAAGTACCAACAACAGGTGATGCTATTGCTAAAGCAAAAGCTATGGTTGCTGACGTGCGTCTCTTTAGTCATTTATTTGAAGTAGGTAAAGAAGCCAATACCGGTATAACCACCGAAGGCGACAAGTACATCGAGCTCATTGATAGTGCTGGTTTAATGGTTGAGGCTGAAGCAGCGAGCTTTTTATTACTAGCAGACGTTACCGACGCCTTATCAGAAATGGGCATAAGGTATGAAGCAGGCACCATTACGGAGGGAACCTTCCCAATAGACCCATTTTTGAGTATTGATGGTGCAGTAGGTTCTATAACGCTTGATGAAGAAACCGCTAATGGTGGCATATTATTTAAAATCAGTGCCACTTCAGGTAGTGAAAAAATCAGCTTAAATGCTTCTGCTGTTTTTGCTGAAGACGGCTTAAGCATTGTTTTAAACCTTGATGGTTCAATTGAATCAGCGGGTGCCATGCTATCGTTAACTCAGGGCAGCTTCGCAAAAGTTAACCTTGATAGTGCGATCAGTCGAACCTCACTTGAAGATGATACCTACGCAGGAGAAATAACCTCTGGAGAGTTATCGCTTGAAGTTATCTTAGAACAAAAAGCAAGTGATACGGTAATAGACCCTGTCGCTTTTACCGGCATGATTAAAACTAAGCTAATGCCGGTTAAATCACATGTTTTAGATGCTGTTGAAGAATATGCAAGAGATGAAAATTACATAATTATTAGGGATGAAAATGGTAACCCTGTGCGTGAAGTTGATCGATACTTAAAGAGTACCGAAACTAATATTCTTCCAGAAATGCTAACCTTAAGTGGTGGGTTTAGCTCGTTAGAAGGTAACTTAATTAGAGCAACTTTAACTGTTAACATTAAAAACTTAGAAAATTACGAAGCTCCTGAATTTAAATATATTGGCGCTCCGGTTGCCGATATGTATACGATTACCGTATCTGATGATAAAAACACTCTGAATGCAATATCTTCAAAGTTAATGTCTCAACCTGTCGATTATACTTTTGTTTTTACCTCTCATGACACACAAGGTGCTTGGAGTAGCGAAGAAACAATTTGGAATCCAGATGTATCTACTGAAACACCACATCGAGTCAACACTACAACACGAATTCCTCGAACATATGGCACAATGGCTGGCTTTGATACTGCAACCAATTTAGACGAATGGGCTTTCTTCGAAACAGTTACTCCAAATGATGAAAATGGTGATGGCGTTGCTGATAGTTACACTTGGAAAGGCTATTCGGGTTCTACAATCAATGACGATTACGCTTTAGTTAATAATGAGGGTGAAGTTCATGATTTAGTAACACCTGAATGGGGCTCAAGTAGCTATGATACATTTGAAGAATTGATGGAATTACATAGAATGTACCCCGCTTCAATAGCGAATGCAGCAGATGCATTTATATTTGAGACTAAAGCATTTGAACGTAATGAACTTGAAACTAACTTAACGACAGGTGCTCGTGCATCAGTTTTCTTTAACGATAATGATTATTCTGCAATCGCTGAAGGGGGTGTCACAGTAATTGCTGCAAATATTACTTCGAGTTTGCCAATTGAAGATGTATTTACAATAACGGTGAGTGATGACAGCAACACAGTTACCGTACAAGACGATACTTATACTCGAGTCTATGGTGTTGATTATACCAACACGGCTAACTTTACCTTTACTCGCCATGTAACAAGTAATATCGGAGACAAGGTTACAGATATAAGAACTTTTTCAACGAATGATGTTGATTTAGATGTAGAAGAAGTCTTAATAAACCGACACGCTTCTTTTGGTATCGATGATGAGTTTTATCTATTAGTTCGAATCACTCCTATTGATGAAAATAATGATGGTTTAGCTGATTACTTTACTCAATCATACACATATAGCGATTACATCAATGATGAAGGCGTATTAGTTGATGAAGATGGCATCGCTTTAATAGAGAATCCTTTTTATGCATTTGATACTTGGGAGAGTGCTGAGCTTCATTGGCAGATACCTTTTAATCCTTTTTCAACAACAAATGCTTTAGAAGCTTATAAGCAGTTTATAGTGAATGGAAGAGGATCTTACTTAACAACATATATCGACGGTGTAGGTTCAGTGGAAGCAGAACTATCAACCGAAGATATTGCTTCAATAGTTATAGGGAGTACAACCTTTTCTGGTGTTAACACACATCCAGATAGTGATGAATCATTAGAAAACGAAGATGTATTCTTAGATTTAAGTGCTGCGCTCTCATTGGAAGCAACTTTAGGTGATTACCAAGTAAACTTAATGCTATCAGGTCAACGTACCGCTTTTGATGACGGTAAGTTCGATCTTGAAATGAGTTACAAATTGCCTGGCGATGAGAATATGCGTAAGTTTGTTGCCCATATGAAAACTGATGAAGAAGGCGCTTTTAGTGTAAATAACAGCGAAGGTGTATTACTCATAATGAATGATGTGGAAGATTCAACATCCGATGTTATTGGTAGTATTGTAGTAGGTTCTTCAGCAACTAAAGTTGCAGATATAGAAGATCGTGATGGTGTCATTTGGTTTATATTTACCGATGAAACAACCGAAACATTGTAACCTCCATCATTAGCTAAACAAAGAGTAGAGATAAAATACCAGTCATGTGTGTGACTGGTATTTTTTTACTTATAAGTTAAGTTGTTTTATTAAACTTAAACTTTGTTTAGCTACAATAAATATCATGGAAAACACCGCTAGAACTTAAGGAAATTAATGAACGTTAATTATTTATTACTATTGATATTTTTATCCACTTTATCTCAAGCTTCAACAAAAATTGAAGTATTCACCACAAGCCAATCATTTAGTAATATTTTACCCGTTAAGCAACTTATTGCTGACAACTGGCGACAATCACCAGAAAAAAATGCTAGTGACGGTTTTACACAAAATGAAGTGGGTATGAGCAGCTATTGGCAACACTTGTCATTGAGTGTTGCACAACGCTATGATTATTTTGTTTATTCAAATCCCGATACAGCACAAGTATTCTATTTAGACAGAAAAGATTTAGCACTCGACACACAAGAAAAATATCATATCGCATTAAAGTTATTCCATCAGCGTAGTAATGGTTTACGTATCGGCTATAAATATGAATTTGAAAACTTTAGTAGTGAAATACGTGTCGGTTATTGGGACTTAAATGTCACGAGGGAGTCTAACTTAACGGGTACCCTTGCAAGTGATCTTAATGGCAATATATCTGCCATTGCACAATTAGATGAGTTTTATACTGCCAATAATTTTTTAAAACGCCGCAATAGTAACGATTGGGATGCCGATGGCACAGGTATAACGATTGATATTCATTTACGTTGGCAGCTAAGCCAATACTTATCTATTAACGCTGACTTAAAAGATATCTATAACCATTTTACCGTTGACGAATCTGGCTTTAGTGCGGGTAATATAGATACCGATGGTACTTTTATTAATAGTGTTGGCGGCGTCGCCTACTTACCTGTTTATCGTGGTAAAGAAACAACCAGCAAACATCAGTTTAAGTTACCTGAACACGTAAGCTTTATCAGTTTTTATCATCACAGCGAGCAAATAAGTTATCTAGCGCGTTATAAAAGACAGGGCGAGCAAAATTTTTATTATTTAGGATTCGATATCGCACACGAAAATTCATCAACACGGATTTCATTTGATATTGAAAATACCGCCCCAGAGGTCCAATATAAAAGTGACTGGTTTTCAGTTACCTTTGCGATTGACAGTCTTAAAATAGAACAGGCAATGTTACTAAATTTAGGCTTTAATCTCTACTATCGCTTCTAAAACTAGCCGGTAACTAAAGCCATATAACTTTTAGCTTACTTAGAAAATACGGCTCAAGAGATTCAATATAAAAGTGACTGGTTTTCAGTTACCTTTGCGATTGACAGTCTTAAAATAGAACAGGCAATGTTGCTAAATTTAGGCTTTACTCTCTACTACCGCTTCTAAAACTAGCCGATGGCTAAAGCCATATAACTTTTAGCTTACTTTGAAAACACGGCTAAATTTAGCCTGTAATCTCGACTACCGCTTCTAAAACTAGCCAGTGACTGAAGTGATGTCGCTTTTCGCTTGCATTGCACGGTAGAACCAACTAATTTAATGACAAAGCTATTAATTTGTTAATTTATATGAGAATTCTCGTTTGGATTATTAGCTGTCTTTTCATTGTCCCCCTTAATAGTAGTTTTGCTGCTGTCGCTGAAAAAGACATCTTTGATCTCAGCATAAAAGAGCTAATGCAAGTACGTATTAGTTTAGCCACAAAAACTGAAGAAACTGTCCTAACAGTACCTTCAACAATCACGATCTTTGAACGCGCTGATATTGAATCATTAGGGGTGAAAAATGCCTATGATGTGATGAATTTTGTTCCTGGCTTTCAAATGACTCGTGGTGATTGGGTAGGAGCGGTCCCGAAAGAACATGCCCGTGGCGTTTATTTAGACAATGGTTATATTCTTGTTATGATCAATGGCGAACGACTTAATGAAGTTTCCTTTGGTAAAGCTTCCGTTTACACCCCCCATATTCCCGTTGATATTATTGAACGTATTGAAGTTATTCGAGGTCCTGGTTCAGCGCTTTATGGCAGCAATGCTTTTTTAGGTGTGTTAAATATAATTACTCAACAGTCAGTTAAGCAGCTTAAGGTAAGTATAGGTGAAAAAGGTTATCAGCAACTTTCTTCTAGTTGGCAAAAAAAACTCTCTAAAGACTTACGTTTACACAGTAATATTTCGATAGAGAAGTCTAACGGCCATCAATATACCTCACCATTGAATCGCCAAGTTAAAGACCCCTATAGTAATACCTATTTAGAACTCGGTGCACACTATAAAAATAATAAACTTAACATCCGCTACAGCGAAAATGAACTCGATGAATTTATTAATCTTGGTGGCTATTCTGTCGATAATATCCACACCAGTGAAAGCTTTTCAATATCGGGTAAAAGTAAGATATGGCACAACGACAAGCATCAGCTAGAGATTAAGGCGTCTTATAGCCTCTTTGAAATAAAGTCTGCTGGAATGGCCTTAGCAAAAGAGTCTGGCCTTATCGAAAATGATTTTTTGGTGGGGCCCTTTTGGCGCACTCAATCAAGCGATGTAAACCTAGATCACAGTTGGATAGTTAATCCACGTATTCATCTCAATTCGGGGGTTGAATATCGCCGCGCTAATCAATTTCAATCGGGTAACGCCGTCACTTACTATGATTATCAGCAAGAGCGGATTATCGTTAATGATGATAATTATCTCGACAAAATTGTCGCAATCGCTGTGATGCCTGAAACAAAAGCGTTAAATCAAGCCCAAGCAATGCATGGAATTTACAGTCAACTCAAGTGGCAAGTCGCCAATAATATTAGTTTATTTTTAGGGGCTAGGTATGACAAGGTGATAGATATTGATCATAAACTGTCACCGCGTGCCGCAGCAGTTTGGCAAGCCAATAAAAACCATAGCTTAAAACTGCAATATGGTGAGTCATTTCGTACTCCGGTAAACAACGAACTTTATTCAAATGACAGTGTGACTAACGGCAACCCTAATTTATCCTCAGAGTTTGTCAAAACAACAGAGCTCGTTTGGATATATCAACATAATGATTTTTCCAGTGAACTGGTCTTTTTTCATAATGATTTACGAGACTTTATAAATAAGGTTCCTGACGATGGCGACGCACAATTTACTTTTGTTAACCATGTTGATATGGAAATTAGTGGCTTGGAAAGCAGTGCCAGTGTTGAATTAACGCCAAAATTACGTTTTTCACTCAATTACACCCACCTCTTTGATGACCCCATTAACGAGAGTTTCAAACACTTTGGTAGCGCCAATTTAAGCTATAAGTCAGGACAATGGAAATTCAATGTTAATGGTATTTGGCGAGATGAAGTAACACTACCTCCAATTAATAATATCCGTTTTATACAAAAACAGTATTTTTTAATTTCAGGTAAAGTCACTTATGAGCTTGATAAAAAACAGCAACTTTCATTCATTGCGCAAAATTTACTGGATAAAGATTATGTGGTCTTCGACCCAAGAGTATTTAACGGTGAAGTACCAGGAAAAGGCAGGGAAATATCAGTGAGTTATCGCTATCAATTTTAACGCAATCACAAGCTTAAATGTTCATCTATAAAAAATATTTCTATAGATGAACAAACTCGGGCTAACGTTAATTATTCCGCTATATATTCAACAACTTCAAGACCAAACCCTGATAACGAATGATACTTAGTTTGTGAACTTAACAAGCGCATTTTACTAACACCTAAGTTAGAAAGGATTTGTGAGCCTACGCCAACGTTACGAGAGCCAACATGACGTTTTATTTCATTAACAACTTCACCCGCATCAATTTTTGCATATTTTTCAACTTGAGAAATTAACTCAGCAGTAGATTCATGCTTACCTAAAAGTACTAAAACACCGCCTTCTTTGGCAATTTTTTCTAAAGCATTAGCCATTGGCCATTGAGCAACACTCTCACGTTGGCTAAATAATAAATCTCTAAAGGTATTTTCAAGATGAACACGAACTAGTGTTGGTTCGTCAGCTTTAATCTCACCTTTAGTTAGGGCAAAGTGCGCCTGTCCATCAATGGTGTCTTTAAATACCGTTAAATCGAATTCTCCAAAGGCTGTTGGTAACTTACATTGAGAGACACGTTCAATAGTGGTCTCATTAGCATTTCTGTATTCAATTAAGTCGGCAATGGTGCCCATTTTTAAATCATGCTTTTCAGCAATAATTTCTAAGTCTGGTCGGCGTGCCATAGTACCGTCTTCATTGAGTATTTCAACAATAACGGCGGCAGGCTCTAAACCCGCTAAACGCGCTAAATCGGTTCCGGCTTCAGTATGGCCTGCGCGATTTAATACACCTCCATCTTTGGCTATTAATGGAAAAATATGCCCCGGCTGAACAATACTTAAATGATTGGCATCTTTGGCAACAGCAGCTAAAACAGTCGTTGCACGATCGCCAGCAGAAATCCCGGTAGTCACTCCTTGAGCGGCCTCAATTGACACAGTAAAATTAGTGCTAAATTGAGCGTCATTTTTTTCAACCATCAAAGGTAACTTGAGCTGCTGGCATTTTTCAACCGTCATCGGCATACAAATTAAACCACGACCGTGAGTCGCCATAAAATTAATGGCTTCGGGGGTTACTTTTTCAGCAGCCATAATGAAGTCACCTTCATTTTCTCTGTCTTCATCGTCCATCAAAATGACCATTTTACCTTGAGCAATATCGTCAATAATTTCTTGTGGGGTATTTAAATTCATGATCATCTCTTTTATTTAATTTTTTTCATAATTTTGAGGAATACAATAGTGCGCTTGATATACAAACGCCATCTTGTTTGTTTACTTCATAAAACCGTTACGTGCTAATAGTTCATGAGTCACACCTGAACTATGGTGCTCGACCGTGCTAGCGGCTTTTTTTGTTAATAGCCTTTCGATATAACGGGCAATTAAGTCAACTTCTAAATTGACTTTAGTGCCCGCTTTATATTGAGCAATAATGGTTTGCGCGTTAGTGTGAGGAACAATCGTTAAACGAAATTTATCATTGGTGACACTGTTAACCGTTAAGCTCGTGCCGTCAATCGTAATAGAGCCTTTTTCGGCAATGTATGGCACTAAATCACTTGGCATTTCAAGCCAGTATTCTAGGCTATTACCATTATGTTCAATCGAGGTTATAACAACCACTGCATCGACATGACCAGACACCATATGACCGCCAAAACGGGTGGTGGGTAACATGGCTTTTTCTAAATTAACAGCCTGCCCTGTTTGATAATCAACAAAGCCGGTACGCTGTAAGGTTTCATTAGAAACATCAGCACTATAAGTTGATGAGTCGAAAGCGACAACGGTTAAACAAATGCCATTGGTCGCTATTGAATCACCTAATTTAACATCACTCATATCTAATAAACCGGTGGAAATAACAATTCTTGCACCCTGTCCAGTAATGTTTATCGCTTGAATGCTACCAACTGCTTCAATTATTCCTGTGAACATAATCACTCTTTAAGTCATTTTTAGGTCAAGTAAAACTCAACACCATACTAAAATTTTACGATAAAAGTTTAGCAGTAATACGGATATCTTTGCCGATCATACGTAAATCAATTATATTTAGTTCTTTTGCTTGGCTCAAGCTTTCAATACTTGTCATATTCACTAAGCTTTTACTGTCTGCACCCATTAATTTAGGGGCTTGATATAAAATCAATTCATCAACTAAATTTTGTTCAATAAAAGCACCCGCTAATCGAGCACCTGACTCAATGAGTACATCATTCAAATTTAGTTTAGCTAAATATTGAAGTAATGCAGGTAAGTCAATCTGCTGTTCATTAGCTAATGTATTGACGACAGGTAAAGCCACCTGCTTTACAAAATGAGGCCACTGATGAATGTTTTCAATGGTACGACGAATTAATATTATTGGGCTATGCTCATTAAATAAAGCTAAGTTAGGCGTTAAGCGATTTTTTGTATCTATAATCACTCTTATTGGTTGCCTAACGTCTTCCTCTTGATAACTATCTTTTAATTCCCCTAGCTCAGACCAACGTACCGTCATTTTTGCATTATCGGTTAATATACTGTCAGCACCACTGATAATCGCACAACTTTGTGCGCGTAAACGCTGAACATCTTGTCGAGCTTGAGGGGAAGTAATCCATTTACTTTCGCCGTTTTTCATCGCGGTTTTTCCATCTAAACTCGCCGCTAATTTACAACGGACGTAGGGGAAACCTGTGGTCATTTGTTTGATAAAACCAACATTTAAATCTTCAGCCGCTTGCCTTAACAAGCCATGTTGCGAAGATATTCCCGCTTGTGCTAACATTTTCAAACCATTACCAGCCACTTTAGGATTTGGATCAACCATCGCCGCTATGACATGTTTAATACCGGCAATAATAAGTCCTTTAGCACAGGGTGGCGTTAATCCGTAATGACTACAAGGCTCAAGTGTTACATAAGCGGTTGCACCTTGCGCATTTTTACCCGCCATTGCTAACGCGTTAACTTCAGCATGACCTTCACCCGCTTTTTGATGAAAACCTTCTCCGACAATTTTACCATCTTTTACCAAAACACAACCAACGCGCGGATTAGGCGAAGTGGTAAAATGTCCTTGTTTGGCAAGCATTATAGCCCGTTGCATAAAACGGTAATCTTCGGCTGAGAATTCTTTCATCTACTTTTCATTACCTAAGCGCGCAATTTCTTCACTAAATTCGCGAATATCTTCAAAAGAGCGATAAACCGAGGCAAAACGCACATAAGCGACTTTATCTAATTCTTTTAATTGCTCCATAATGATATTACCAAGCAACTCACTCGATACTTCTCGCTCACCCGTGGCACGTAGCTTTGATTTGACTTTATTAATGGATAGTTCGACTTGTTCGACACTTACCGGACGTTTTTCGAGTGCTCGCACTAAACCATTACGCATTTTATCTTCATTGAAAGGCTCACGTGAACCATCATTTTTAATAATACGTGGCATAACTAACTCAGCAGTTTCAAAGGTAGTGTAGCGCTCATGACAGGCTAGACATTCGCGGCGACGGCGAACTTGATGACCGTCAGAGACCAAACGAGAGTCAATGACTTTGGTATCTAAGGCTCGACAAAAAGGACAATACATGGAAAGCTCCAAAAAAGGTGATACCGATCCCAATAAGTATATTTTTATCTTAATAGACTCGGTACTTTCGACACATAGCTCTGTTTAAT
Organism: Colwellia sp. PAMC 20917; assembly: GCF_001767295.1. Taxonomy (GTDB): domain Bacteria; phylum Pseudomonadota; class Gammaproteobacteria; order Enterobacterales; family Alteromonadaceae; genus Colwellia_A. Next base: position 3,189,193 of record NZ_CP014944.1, on the reverse strand, counting down.
TGACAGAAACAATAATGGCCGCTAATGCGGCCATTTTAGTCTAATTAAGCTATTGTTACATTAACTTATTTATAGCTATTCCCATTAGACTATAAGCGCCACAGCTATATCGCTTAAGACACTAAAGTCGTTCGCTTAATTTACGCGTATACAGGGAAGCGTGAACAAAGTTCTTTAACACTGGCTTTAACATCAGTAACCGTCTGTTCATTGTTGATATCGTCTAAAATATCACAAATCCAACCCGTTAATGCTTGTGTTTCAACAACGCCAAAACCACGACGCGTAATAGCCGGAGTACCTAAACGTAAACCAGAAGTTACAAACGGAGAACGTGGGTCGTTAGGTACTGAGTTTTTATTTACCGTAATATGGGCACGGCCTAATGCAGCATCAGCATCTTTACCTGTAATATCTTTATCAATTAAGTCAAGTAACAACAAGTGGTTTTCAGTACCGTTAGAAACAACTTTGTAACCGCGTTCCTGAAGAACAGCAACCATAGCTTTAGCATTGTCTAAAACATTCTGTTGATAAACTTTAAACTCAGGCTCTAATGCTTCTTTAAATGCAACGGCTTTAGCAGCAATAATGTGCATTAATGGGCCACCTTGGCCACCTGGGAAAACAGCAGAGTTTAATTTTTTATAGATAGCTTCATCATCACAACCCGAAATAATTAAACCGCCACGAGGACCGGCTAATGTTTTATGAGTGGTGGTAGTAACAACATGCGCATGTGGCACTGGGTTTGGATATAAACCAGCGGCAATTAAACCAGCAACATGAGCCATATCAACGAAAAAGTATGCGCCAACACCGTCTGCGATTTTACGCATACGTGCCCAATCAACAACACCAGAGAAAGCAGAAAAGCCACCAATGATCATTTCTGGTTTATGTTCTTGTGCTAAACGTTCCATTTCTTCGTAATCTATGTCACCTGTTTCTGGGTGAAGACCGTATTGAAATGCTTCGTAAGACTTGCCAGAAAAACTAACATGAGAACCATGCGTTAAATGACCACCGTGCGCTAAACTCATTCCTAACACTTTACCACCTGGAGTAACAAGCGCTTGAAAGACTGCAGCATTAGCTTGAGAACCGGCATGAGGTTGCACGTTCGCGTAAGTTGCGCCAAATAATTCTTTTGCACGGTCTATGGCTAATTGCTCAGCGATATCTACGAATTCACAACCACCGTAGTAACGTTTGCCTGGGTAACCTTCAGCATATTTATTCGTTAATTGAGAACCTTGTGCTTCAAGAACACGCGGGCTACAGTAATTTTCTGAAGCAATAAGTTCGATGTGCTCTTCTTGGCGAACTTTCTCATTGCTCATCGCTTGATAAAGTTCCGGGTCAAAATCAGCAATATTCATATCACGTGTAAACATGGTTTTTCCTCAATTATTCAGCCTTAGCTGTTACAGACAATTGTCTAATGGATAGCAAAATTTATGCGGCGTATATTGCCTGAAATCAGCTCAGTTGTACACGGATAAAGGTACAAGCTTTAGCTCATTTAGTAATCTAATATGCCAAGAGTGTTGCTGTTATTATCGATAAAAACTTTTACAGCTTTGATCAACGTTAACAGCAAATAGAATATAACGAAGAAAAAAAGCAATAACAAGAAATTTAAAACAGAAATAAAGTGGAAAAACAAAATATAATCTACCTTATTAAGAAATAACCAATATTTATTTTATTAAAATATCATTTAGTTGTTTTAGCTCTTCTTGCCTTTTTATATAAAAAGACTGACTGACAAGCCAAATACTCACCAGAAATATATTCAAAATAGCTAGACCAACAATGGGCGATTTTTCTAATTGCTCGGTGACAGCAAAAACATACCAATTGGCAAAGGGCCCAATAATGAGACAAGAGAACTTTATTAACTTGATGTAGCTAATAGACGACTGACAACCGACAATGGCATGTTCAATTGCTTTATCAGGACTGCCACAATTTATTTTCCATGCCGATAAACGAGCTTTAATGGCAAATATTACAAAAATAATGGAAAGAATGCCGCCACCACCTAAGTAAATAATGGTTGCTTGATCTTTCGAGCCACTGAGCCACATATAGCTAGCTACAAACAACATAGCCAACGTAGCCATAATATCTATGACTAATAAAGATTTAGCCCACACAGTTCTTTGCTTTGTTTGTTTAAGTAAACGGTTAATATCGGTTTTAATAATAGGTTGGCTTTGCCAGTCTTGGCTCATCTGCGCCCATTGTTCATCAATTACCGAACTATCGAGTGGTGTAGTCGCTTTATTCTTGGGTAAAGTTGCAACATCAAGTATCGCCTCACCTTGACTTTGCGTAGATAAAATCACTTTACTTTTTTTATGTAACAGGGAATCTTCTTCGTTCATACCGCCTCCATTAACTTACTCAAAGCGATTTTTGCGCGTTGTAAACGCACACCAACAAGATTAACGGATATCACTAAAATATCGGCAATTTCTTGATAACTCATGCCTTCGAGCGCTAAGGTGATCACTTGCTGTTGTTCAAGTTTAAGTTGCCTAATAGATTGAGCTAAACGTTGTTGTCTACGTTGTTTTTCTAAGCTCTGATGGGGTGTAGGTTGAATTTTATCTTGCTCTGTCTCTTGGCAAATATCATCAATACTTTGCTCTACCTTGACACTTTTTACTGCTTTGGCAACATGCGTCGCTAAAACATTATGAGCAATACGAGCGACAAAAGTTTTTACCGTACAGTCATTTCTAAAGCTAGGTAGTGCCCGCCAAAGATTGAGGGCTATTTCTTGAAAAAGCTCATCTTGAATTGACGGTTTTGCTTCAAATCCGGTAATGATATGACGGAGTAATTTTTCATACTCTGTCATCCATTGGGTGAATGTTTGCTGATAATTTGCAGTACGTTTCAAAGAATAACTCAATATATGTTGATACGCCGTTTGAAAGCGGTCTTGTTGCTGTAATGTTAATTCTATCGAGTTATTCATCTTAATACCAACTCAGCGTATTGTCATAAAGATTAACTTAATGACATCACCACTTTTTCTGATTTTAATTTTTGTGCGAGTGCCAGCACTAATGCCACGGTCATCCCCACCGTAATTGCGGTGGTACTTGCAAGCACAGTCCAATCGACAGGTAAGCCCTTAAAAACATCTTCCATCAACATTGATTGTCCTGAAATAGGTAACCAATTCACCCATTCAGGCTTATCATCAATCATCATAATGGCAAACGGTACCATAGCAGGAAGCATAATTAGCATAGAGACGGTTGACTGCGCTTCTTTAAAACTTTTCGCTTGAAACGAAAAGAATAATTGTAAAGCCGTTGCAAAAAAACATAGTGGAATAAGTAGTAGTAATAAGGCCGCAATACTAAAGGCATTTAAACTAAAGGTTGCCCCTATTTTAGTGAGATCAATAAAGCCAACAGAAACGGTGGTCAATACCAACATGATAACAATAGACAATACTGAAATAGAACTGGCACAAGTCATTTTTGCCAACACTATTTTAAGGGTACTGACCGGCTGACATAGTAACATCTCTAAAACATTACGTTCTCGCTCACCCGCACTCGAGTCAATGGCAATTGATAGCCCTGAAACAAAAGCGCCCATCAATAAATAGATACCTAAAAACATCGAGACCATCACTGCATTGCTGGTTGGAAGTGCTGTATCTTGTTCTTGCAGAACAATAGGTTGTAATAAATTAATATCAACTCCCCTGACCAGTAAACGCTTATAACCGATAGCAAGTGAGTATTCTCGTACCACTTCTTTGACTCTTCGGATCGGTGCACTAGAGGCTTTTTTACCAAAATCTGCACGTAAAACAACATCTATAGCCTGACCCGCTAACATTTTTTCAGCAAAATCTTTTGGTATATCTACTTCAATATTACGTTCTTGCCATGCGTACTTTTCTTCTTCAGGTACATCGGCAAATTGTAAAATATTATTGACGGCAAACTTCTCAATCAATTTTGGTGCAAATTCAGCGCCGGTAAATTGCACATAAATAGGCGGGTTATCCACGATTTCTTTGATCATGGTTTTCGATATTACCATAATCATTATTGGCGCGAATAAGCCCATACTTAACGCGACCATCAAGGCACGTTTATCACGAAAGGCTTCTCTTAATTCTTTAATTAATAATGCTTTAAACTGGATCATGCGGCAACTCCTTCATCTGAGCCAATTAATTTAACAAAGGCATCTTCTAATAATCTTTCACCCGCTAAATCACATAACTCTTGTGGCGTGCCTTGTGCGGCTAATTTGCCATTAGAAACAATAATTACCCGATCACATAAAGCCGCAACTTCTTGCATGACATGTGATGAAAATAAAATACAATGACCTTTCTCTTTAAATTTGGCTAAGTGATTGCGCAAAACTCGTGTGCTCATTACATCGAGTCCGCGAGTCGGTTCATCAAGAACAAAGTTTTTCGGCTGATGCACTAAAGCCTGAGCTAAAGTGACTTTCATCCGTTGCCCTTGCGAGAAGCCAACCGTTTTACGATGCGCCAATTCTTCCATTTCTAAATCTTTAAATATTTGCGCTATTGCCGCTTTTTTCTTCGCTCCTTGCATACCATGAAGACTGGCGAAGTAGTCCACTTGTTCATAGGCAGTTAAACGTTCGTACAAACCAAATTTGTCCGGGAAGATTCCTAATCGTTGCCTAACAGCTAAAGGGTCTTCTAAAACATTAATACCATCGACTAATACCGAACCTTCATCAGCTTTTAGCAAACCATAGAGAGTACGTAAACACGTCGTTTTACCCGCACCATTTGGACCTAAAATACCGGTGATCTCGCCATTTTTCGCAGTAAACGACAAACCATCTAGGGCTTTTACCGTATTTTTTTTATCGATAAAGCTTTTATGTAAATTGTTAACTTCAATCATAATAATTATATCCTTATAGGTTGCCGTTTAAATGCGTCATAAATGTTTCACTTTTTAACTCAGCTAAACACGATTCATCTAAATCATTCGGATTGAGTGTTGTTAGAAATTCATTAACAATTTCAATACCACAAGGCGTTGAAGCAACAATATGTGCACTGTTTTTAGAAACAATGTGGTGATTATTAGGTAAGGTTTTGGCAGATTCATCACCGTTACTCGGCGGTGTTACTGGGTCTAAATTTCCTGATAAAATAAGTGTTGGGATATTAGCCGTAACACTTTGATAGAAATCATCGCTAACCGCATACTTAGGCCATAACGGACAGGCTTGCAGCCAAGCACTATGGCTATCGTTGCCACCAAAAGTATTGTTGGCATCGCCAGCAAACATTTCAGTAGTAATTTTAGGAAAGTCTTCATTACAGACAATATTTAATGTTAACCCCACATACATACCCATTCCCCCTTCTGACATGGCAATTAAACCAATCATAGGTTGATAGTTACCTAAAAAAGCCTGATGTATAACCAAGGGCACTAAAGTACGGGTTTGCATAGAGTATAATTGCATGCGTAAATGACTAATAAACTTGCTACGACTTAACACGAAGTCAGTCTTTGTACCTAAACGGGGATGCGCTATTTTAAGATTTACCGGTGCTTGTTCTAGTCGAGCAATAACCGCTGTAAAGTCATCTTTTAATGAAGGGTAAGCGCTGTTACAACTTTCATCTTGCTGGCAGTTTTCAAGTAATAAATTAAATGAGCGCGCAGAACTTTGACCAAAAGTACCAATAGGCACTTCAATGGGGCCAACACTGTCTAGTACGACACTGTTAAGTGCATCAGGAAAAAGGCGCATATAAACCAAAGCCGCACGTGTGCCGTAAGAGCCACCATAAATATTAATTTTTTCATGGCCGAGTGCAACGCGTACTGCATCAAAATCACGAATAGCATTTTCTGAATTATATTGACTTAAGTCGCCTTTGAATTGCGCGATACAGTCTTTGATTTCTTGTGGAGAAAAGTCTTCAGGAATAATTTCATAAGCATTTCTTACTTCATTTTCATCACACGATAAAGGATGTGATTTTCCCGTACCCCGTTGATCCACTAAAATAATGTCATGCGACTTTTTAATTTCACCAAAAGTACTAAATATATGCGCGGCTAGTTCAACGGATGCTTGACCTGGTCCACCCGCTAAAAACATTAAAGGCGTTTTATTTTGACTACTATCAATAGCCGGCAGCACCGCAAAATTAACGCTTATTTTTTCACCTTCGGGTAAACTATAATTTTCTGGTACTTGTAATGTGCCACACTGAACTTGCGACTTAATGCCCTTTAAGTGGCAGTTTTCCAAGCTTAAAACTTCTTTATTATTTTGTGTATTATTGTCTTCAGCTAAAAGTAGTGAGCTAAAACTCAGTAAACTTAATGCTAAAAGGCTTTGCCATTTTATTTTCATTATTTTATTCCTTTTAAAATATCGAACATATAGTCTCAGCCTTAGACTTTTTATTACAGTTTATTTTAATAAAGCGGCATTTATTTTTAAATGATTGTTTATAATTGATATTTAGCAGTATTATTTTAAGCAAGGAACGGTAATTTCTAGTATGACGGTTTTAGGATCTTTTACTGCAACTACAAGAACAGATACTGAAATAAATTCAGCATGACGGTTTTAGGATCTTTTACTGGAACTTCAAGAACAGATGCTGAAATAAATTCAGCATGACGGCTTTAGGATCTTTTACTGGAACTTCAAGAACAGATGCTGAAATAAATTCAGCATGACGGTTTTAGCATCTTTTACTTCAACTTCAAGAACAGATACTGAAATAAATTCAGCATGACAGTTTTAGGATCTTTTACTTCAACTTCCAGAACAGATGCTGAAATAAATTCAGCATGACGGTTTTAGCATATTTTACTTTAGCCACAGAACAGATGCTGAAATAAATTCAGCATGACGGTTTTAGCATCTTTTACTGCAACTTCAAGAACAGATACTGAAATAAATTCAGCATGACGATTTTAGGATCTTTTACTGCAACTTCAAGAACAGATACTGAAATAAATTCAGCATGACGATAAGTGCGCAAGACAAGCGCTGACCATTCGTCGTTCATTACCATCCATGGCACAACGACATACCTTACATCCTCGGCTCGGGCATCCATGCTTCGCTCTACCTCCTGCATCCATGCAGTCGTATACATTCGTCGTTCATTGCCATCCATGGCACCACGACATACCGTACATCCTCGGCTCGGGCATCCATGCTTCGCTCTACCTCCTGCATCCATGCAGTCGTATACATTCGTCGTTCATTGTCATCCATGGCACCACGACATACCGTACATCCTCGGCTCGGGCATCCATGCTTCGCTCTACCTCCTGCATCCATGCAGTCGTATACATTCGTCGTTCATTGCCATCCATGGCACCACGACATACCGTACATCCTCGGCTCGGGCATCCATGCTTCGCTCTACCTCCTGCATCCATGCAGTCGTATACATTCGTCGTTCATTGCCATCCATGGCACCACGACATACCGTACTTCCTGTACATAAAAAAACCGAATAACATTTAATGCTATTCGGTTTTTACTTCTAGAGAAAACTGTTTTTAATCGTGATTAGAACTGGTTAGAGGTGTTGTTCTCGCCACCTGCTTTAAGTGCGTTCTCACCAGCAAAGTATTCTTTGTGATCATCACCCATGTCAGAGCCTGACATGTTTTGATGCTTAACACAGGCAATACCTTGACGAATTTCTTTACGTTGTACACCTTCAACATAACCAAGCATCGCCGCGTCGCCAAAGTATTCTTTAGCTAGGTTATCTACAGACAATGCTGTTGTATGATAAGTAGGAAGCGTGATTAAGTGATGGAAGATACCAGCTTTACGTGAAGTCTCAGCTTGGAAGCTACGGATTTTGTCATCTGCTGATGCCGCTAACTCAGTCGTATCGTAATCAACATTCATTAAATCAGCACGTACATAGTTAGATACATCTTCACCCGCAGCAACCATAGCGTCAAACGCTTGCTGGCGGAAGTTTAATGTCCAATTGAACGATGGGCTGTTGTTGTAAACAAGTTTAGCATTTGGAATTTCTTTACGAACTTCATCCATCATGGCAGTGATATCGGCAACGTTAGGTGTCGCTGTTTCTATCCATAACAAATCAGCACCCGCTTTAATTGCTTCGATGCTATCAAAGACACAACGCTCTTCACCAGTACCTTGACGGAATTGATATAAACCAGAAGGTAAACGTTTAGGACGAACAAGTTTACCGTCACGGTTAAAGCATACATCGCCTTCAGCCATGTCAGCTACGTCAATCTCTTCAACATCTAAGAAAGAGTTATAGATATCACCTTGATCGCCTGGCGTTTTAACAACCGCGATTTCTTTAGTCAGGCCAGCACCTTCAGAGTCAGTACGTGAAACGATGATACCGTTGTCGATACCTAGTTCAAGGAATGCATGACGTAAAGCACGAATTTTTGAATGAAAATCTGCATGAGGAACCGTTACTTTACCATCTTGATGGCCACATTGCTTTTCATCGGCAACCTGGTTTTCGATTTGAAGAGCACAAGCGCCGGCTTCAATCATTTGCTTAGCCATAAGGTAAGTTGCTTCTGCATTACCAAAACCAGCATCGATATCAGCAATAATTGGCACAACGTGAGTAACGTGGTTATCAATTTTATCTTGAATAGCGGCTTTATCAGCGGTACTTGCTGCATCTAGGTCGCGAAAAAGACCACCAAGTTCACGAGCATCGGCTTGACGAAGAAAAGTATAAAGTTCTTTAACTAAAGCAGCGACAGATGTTTTTTCGTGCATTGATTGGTCAGGAAGAGGACCTAATTCTGAACGAAGTGCTGCAACCATCCAACCTGAAAGGTATAAGTAACGACGGTCTGTTTTGCCACCAAAATGTTTCTTAATAGAAATCATTTTTTGTTGGCCAACAAAACCGTGCCAGCAACCTAAAGACTGAGTATACTTAGAGCTATCAGCATCGTAAGCATCCATATCGCGACGCATGATGTCGGCAGTATACTGAGCGATATCTAGACCAGTTTTGAATTTATTCTGTGCTCTCATACGAGCTATTGACTCAGGATTAATCGTATCCCAAGAGGTACCTGCATTTGCTTTAATCGCTTTAACCGCTTCTATTGCATTTTGATAATTAGACATAGCACTCTCCAAGAGTCTGGTAATATTTTTAAAAGGTTTTGTTCGCTTCAACACTTAAAATAAAAAGTAAAAATTAAAGTAAACACACCGAACAAGACAAAGTCTAGAACATCCTGAGAGTATTCTTAAAATATATAATATCAATCACTACCATTCACAAGATAAATACCAAGTTCACAAATAATAATTGTACTTATTTTTCAATAAGTAATAAGTATAAACCTCAGTATTACCGCTTTAAAAGGTGATTAATATTTTTATTAGACACTGAAAACTTCTTGATTTATTTTTCTGCACATGACATATACATTAGTTATATTATTTCTGTTGGTCATAAAAACTATGAATATTGCTAAAATCGATTTAAATCTACTTATTTACCTTGACGTTTTATTAAGAGAAAAAAATGTTACTCGTTCAGCAAGCCAGCTTAATATTACCCAACCGGCAATGAGTAACGGTTTAAAAAGACTAAGAAACTTATTTAATGATCCGATATTAGTAAGAACATCTGATGGCATGGTACCCACCGAACGTTCGCGCGCTTTAGCACCGGTGATCAGAAAAATCTTATTAGAACTTGAAGAAGCGTTGCAGGGTGAAGAAGAGTTTAATGAAAAACACAGCCAACGTGTTTTCCGCATTATGGCAAGTGATTACGCGGCATCAACGTTACTGCCAAGTTTATTAAGAAAAATAAATGAAATTGCCCCGAATGTGACCATTGATATTATGACGCCAAGTGACGTAACTTTTCACGATGTTGAAGCTGGAAAAATTGATATGGCGATTAACCGCTTTGATGAATTACCACAGTCATTTCATCAGAAAACTATCTGGCGTGATTCATTCTCATGTTTGTTAAGTGCTAACAGCCCTTATGTAGCTGAATTCAATTTAGATACTTATCTGTCGTCAAAGCATGTTTGGGTGTCAAAAACTGGCTTTGGGGTTGGGGTGGGTATGGATCCCAAGGACGTACAAAAATTGGGTTGGGTAGATGAAGCGTTAGCGCGTATAGACAAACAAAGAGATATAAAGGTTTTTACCCGTAATTATCATGTTGCCATGCAACTCGCTCATGAAGATGGTTTAATCGCTACTTTACCGACAAAAGCGGCTTTATTACACAAAGACGATAACAAATATACCATTGTTGATCCCCCTTTTGACATTCCTGATATAGAATTAAAAATGATTTGGAGCCCGTTATTACATCATGATGCTAGCCATATTTGGTTTAGACAACTTGTTATTGAAGCGGCAGCACAAGGGTAAGATTACGCCATGTTTAGTCATATAATCTACAGTATATTCTCGGTGGGCATTTGTTTGTTAGCAGGAAAAATGATTGAGACTTTCCTGCCGATCTTACCTGCGAGTTTATATGGCATGATGATGTTCACCATGCTACTGCATTTTAAGATACTTAATGCCAAGCGTATTCAACCTTGTATTGAGTGGGCGTTGGCTAATATGGCGGTTTGTTTTGTCCCTGCGGGTGTTGGTATCATTAATCATTTTGAATTAATTAAAGCGCATGGCTTCACCTTAATTGCCATTATCTTTTTTACGACCTTTTTATTACTCACCTTTGTTGGACTTGTGTATCAGCGACAACTTAATCGACAACAATTAGCCGCAACTAACGAGCAAAACAAGTGATAAGCCAACCTCTTTTATCAATGATAAGCGCTGCCTTATTTTTTATACTGCTTACGCTGGCGGTTTATCATGCCTATGCCAAGTTACAACAAAAATTAAAAAAAGCCTGGTTAAATCCAATGCTGTTATCGATTCTAACGTTGATCCCATTTTTGCTAATATTTAATATTCCTTTTGAACAGTATTACCAAGCCACCGCCTCATTAAATAAACTCTTAGAGCCTGCTGTTGTGGCTTTGGGTTTCCCGTTATACCAGCATCTTCAAACAATTAAAAAACAATGGCGACATATAATGGTACTGTTATTGGTAGGGGTATTTATCGCTATATCGATAAGTTTTATCATCACTTTATTGACCATTAATCAATACGATATTGCCGTATCACTTTCTTTGAAATCAGTAACAACACCGATTGGCATAGCATTAACGGAACAACTCAATGGCAGTAATTCCATCACTGCATTTGCGATAATTTTAGCCGGATTGTTTGGCGCTTTATTAGGTCCTCCTTGGCTATCTTTAATTAAGGTTACCTCACCCAAAGCACAAGGCTTAGCTATTGGCGCGGCTAGCCATGCATTGGGAACCGCAACAATTAGCAAAGTGAGTTATGAGCATGCCGCCTACAGTTCTTTGGCTTTGATTATTTCAGCGGTTATCACTGCCATCTTTAGTCCAATGATTATTAATACTTTGGTACTTTTTTTACGCTAACGGCCCACAACGATTTCACTATATAGACTGATAACGATGAGTATTCTGCAACAGCTTTACCATAATATTTCTAATGAAAAATGCTTAACGCGCTTTATTAAAAGTTATATTCACAGAAAAAACAAATCAAACAACTTACATTCACAGTACTTATGATAGCTATTATTAATAACAATAATTAGTTATTGAACTAATTTTAATAAAATCAAAAACTAAATAGTCTATAATTATCATTTAGATATAATAAAAATCACTTATCAAAATACAAAAATAACAACTAATTTCTTTAGGAAACTTTTTTCAGCTCTTGCATGAAAAAATAATACCTCCTACATTGCACTTAGATACTGTTATTAATTATGTTTAATGCTCTTTTAGAAAGAGGGTTAAATACATTTATGATAAAAATATTTACGCCATAGTTAAATATTCAAATAGAAGTTGCGTAAATGATTGCACAAGAGGAAACATGATGACCCCGTACATAAAGATCCAAAATATCCAAGTAGCGCAATGTTTACATCAATTTATTGAACAGGATGTACTTCCTCATAGCCTAATTCCACCAACTGACTTTTGGCAAAACTTCTCAACAATCATTGAAAAATTAACACCTATTAATAAAGCTTTGTTAGCAACACGTGATGATTTACAAACGAAAATAGATAGCTGGCACCAGAATAACTTTGCCGATAACTTCGATTTTTCATCATACAAAAAATTTCTAAAAGACATCAATTACCTGGTACCTGAGGTTGAAGACTTTGCCATAACAACCGAAAATGTAGATGCTGAGTTAGCAACAATGGCGGGCCCGCAACTCGTGGTACCAATAATGAACGCTAGGTTTGCCATTAACGCCGTTAATGCTCGTTGGGGAAGCTTGTATGATGCCCTTTATGGTAGCGATGTTATTTCTGCAGAAAATGGGGCTGAAAACGCTGGTGGCTATAATGCCGTTCGTGGTCAAAAAGTCATTGAATTTGCGCGACAATTTTTAGATCAAAGTATTCCATTAACTGCTGGCAGTCACGCCCAAGCGAAGCACTACAACGTATCTGATGCTTTTTTAACGGTTACACTTGAAAGTGGCGAAACCGTTAAACTTGAAAACGGCGATGCTTTTAAAGGTTATCAAGGCACAGTAGATGCACCGACCGCGCTATTATTTGAACATAATGGTTTACACTTTGAAATTAACTTTGATGAAAGTAGTGTTATCGCAAAAAGCGATAAAGCAGGCATTTCTGACATCACTCTTGAGTCGGCTTTAACGACCATTATGGATTGTGAAGACTCTGTCGCAGCCGTTGATGCCGATGATAAAGTGGTCGCTTATAAAAACTGGTTGGGGTTAATGCAAGGTAACTTAACCACTGACTTAGTAAAAAATGGTAAAACTATTCAGCGCACTATGGCGGTTGACAGACAGTATCATCAAACTGATGGCGCGAATTTAACGCTAAAAGGCCGTAGTTTAATGTTTGTCCGTAATGTCGGGCATTTAATGACGAACAATGCCATCTTATTAGCTGATGGCTCTGAAGTGCCAGAAGGTATTATTGATGCCATGGTAACCTCACTAATCGCTAGTCTCAATTTACAACAAACCGCAGCTGCTGAGTCATTTTGTAATAGTGCAGAAAAATCAATTTATATTGTTAAACCAAAAATGCATGGCCCAGAAGAGGTCGCTTTTGCTAATACATTATTTGAACAAGTCGAAGATGCTTTAGCGTTAACAAGAAACACCATAAAAATGGGCATAATGGATGAAGAGCGCCGAACAAGCGTTAATTTAAAGGCTTGTATCGCTCAAGCTAAGTCTCGTGTGGTCTTTATTAACACTGGATTTTTAGACCGTACCGGTGATGAAATTCATACATCAATGGCGGCAGGTATTATGGCTAAAAAAGCAGATATAAAGTTAACACCTTGGATAAGCGCTTATGAAGATAATAACGTTGATGTCGGCTTAGCCTGTGGCTTTAGTGGCAGAGCACAAATTGGTAAGGGCATGTGGCCCATTCCTGATCAAATGTTGAATATGTTAGCTACTAAAATTAATCACGTACAAGCAGGGGCAAATACAGCTTGGGTACCTTCTCCTACAGCAGCAACCCTGCACGCTTTACATTATCATAGAGAGAATGTTTTCGCGCTGCAGAAAAAGTTAATGCTACGTACTCCGGCTAACTTAGATGATATCTTAACGATCCCACTCGCCAAAGACACCAACTGGAGTGAGCAGGAGATCTCTGATGAACTCGATAATAACGCTCAGGGTATTTTAGGCTATGTTGTACGATGGATTGATCAAGGTGTCGGTTGTTCAAAAGTTCCTGATATTAATAATGTCGGTTTAATGGAAGACAGAGCAACTTTACGTATCTCCAGTCAACATATGGCCAATTGGATGAAGCATGAGGTTTGTAGTGAACAACAAGTATTAGCCAGTTTGAAAAAGATGGCTAAAACTGTTGATAGCCAAAATAAAAATGATGCTAACTATCAACCAATGGCAAGTAACTTTGAAAAGAGTATCGCTTTTAAAGCGGCTTGTGATTTAGTATTTTTAGGCACAACACAAGTTAATGGTTATACCGAACCTTTATTACATAGTTACCGACTAAAAGTGAAGCAACTCAGTTAATCTCGTTTAATACGCCCTCTAAAAAAGAAATATTAATCTTAATATTTCTTTTTTTATTTAAGCGCAATGAAACTTTCCTCCACAATTGCCTGTCTATCTAACTAATACGCTTTTAATGATGATTTCTCTTGGTTAAGCCATACTAAAAACCCATTAAACTCAAATTTTTAGCCATTGAACTTATATCGTTGGCTATATATTTCTTAACAATTTATAGTTAAGGTGTAAACATTATAGTTACAATTTCAATCAGATAAGATAGTACAAGTAACATTGTTTTCAATACAGAAGTTTTGTAGTCAATGCTATGTGAATTTATAAGACGAGGATCGCAACATGAAATCACAAATTAGAACGGTAGCGTTAAGTGCCATATTCAGCATCATTGGATTGTGCTGTACCCTTTCGACTGCTTCAGCAGAATCACGCCACGCACAAATGAACCAAGAGCTAAAGACTATTACTTATATGTTTGCTTTTCCTAAAGTGGTAGATGAAGGTGGCGCTAAAGAAAAACCCTTGTTAAAGCCAGACAATAACGTAAAAGAACTTAACGTGGGTACAACAACCACTAAAAATGGATATTTTGAATTGGCCATTATTTTTAATGATAAATTACAGCAGTTAATTTCCGCTTTATTTGTTGATGATATCGGTAACGCTCATGACATTCCCTTAAAGCAGTTATCTAAGACAGACTAAACTCAAACAACGACTTTAATCATAATGGCCTAAAGATTATTTTAGGGCATTAATAAAAAAAAGCCTCAAGGGCTTTTTTTTTTAACAGATAAATAAGATTTATGCTTCAAGTTCACCTTGTTTATCCTTTATCGGTACCCTAACCTCAAAACTACAGCCTACTTTTGTATCTAGGCATTTTATAGTGCCTTTTAATTTTGCGTCCACTAAATTATAAACAATATTCATGCCTAGACCTGAACCACCTTGACCACGTTTGGTTGTAACAAAAGGGTCGAAGATACGATTAACAACACTGCTATCTAATCCTTTGCCATTATCACTATAGGTCAGTGTTAAGAAGCCATTATCCTCAACAAACTTTATTGAGATTTCACCACTTTCTCTTTCATCAAAACCATGAATATGCGAATTGGTTAAAAAATTTGTCAGAATTTGATTCCATGCGCTTGGATAAGTAAGCAAATTAAGTTTTTCATCAACTTCGATATTAATGACATATTTTTTACGTTTAAACAGGGTTTTTACCGTGTTAACAACATCATTAACGTGTCTGAATAAATTAATTTTCAACTCTGGGTCGGTATGTTGCTCAACAGCAACTGATTTAAAGCCTCTGATTAATTCAACCGCTTTGTTTAAACTCCTTTCAATAATATTCTGATATTCAATCAACAGACTCAAGGTTTTAGTTAAATGTGATTTGGTCAGATTTTCAGTTTCTACCGAATGGCTTAACTCCAAGACCTTCTCTTTTAATGCCGTTATCGATGTAACACAGATACCCAATGGTGTATTAACTTCGTGTGCAACCCCCGCAACTAATTGCCCTAAAGAGGCCATTTTCTCTGATTGTACTAGTTGATCTTTTGCTAACGTTAAGTCATCTAAAGATTGTTGTAATTGGTTGTTGCTCGAGGCCAATTTAGCCGTTCGGTCATACACTTTGACTTCAAGTTCACCGTTAAGGTTAATTAACGCATTCTCAGCATCTTCAAGCTTTAAGATATCGTTTTTTAAAGTGGTACGCATGTTATTAATCGTTTCGGCAAGCTCATCGAGTTCATCTTTGGCTTTTGGACGAGAGCTTAATACCAAGGGAGTATCTATTTTATCAGCCGCAACTTGTTGCGAGTAGTAAGTAATATGATAAATATGGCGAGTGATAAGCCAATGAACGATAAATATAATAAAAAACGCCACGATAAAAATTTTGATCACTTCGGCAGTTAAAATAAAGCCTGCTTGCTGCCGCAATCGTTGATAAATATCTTTATAGCTCGCGGTCACAATAAGCACACCAATATCATTTTCGCTATAAAATATCGGGTACTCAACCACTTTATCGGCTGAGATATTTTCGTCACCAAACTGATAAGTTTTTCCAAAACCTGTGACAATTTTCACATGACTAATATCAGGTAATTTTACAATACCTTGAATTTGCTGTTGTACTAACGGCTCGTTAAAATCCCACAAGCTAGTCGATATCGATTGAAGATAACTTGTTTCAACATTACTAAATCTTTGATCTAATGTCGTTAGACTTTCATTGTAGTTAACATACAATTGCAGAAAAGTTGAGCTGATAGACAATACCGAACTACATAGCAATATGTAAATAAGTACTCTACGGCTTAACTTACTATTAAAGGATCCAGATTTTTCCATTTATCACACCATCAATAAAAGCAGTAAAATAGATACGACTATTTGTATTACTTAAAAAATTTTTTATGACATCATTTAAATATTGATCTTGTTTAATGTCAATAAAAATAACTATGTAAACCTATCAATAAGCATTAAAAAAACGCCTCTAACGAGCAAAGTTTGACTTAGATGTATTAACAAATCCAACGACAAATTTCGCTGCGATTATATTTTCTAGTGCCTGTACTAGCGCGTTAGAAATAGTAATATCTACCGCCTTATATAAAATAAGATTTATCAGACATCGAAAATTAATCAGTATTAATACGCTCAGCAAGCAGAGCCTTAGCTTTTAACTACATCGCTAAATAGCCAGTTTCATGTGGGGCACTTTCTATGTTGTCGACAAAAAATATGCGCACACTAAGTACAGATTATCCATTTCTCGCATCTTGGATTTATAGGCTACAACCATATCTAAATGTTGATCTTTTTGTAATCATTGCCCAAAAAAAATGCTTGTGTATTTAGCGTAGCACAAGAAATAATATCCGCCTTATGGATATAGTTTTTTTAAATTTTCAATAGCTTCACGATAAATATAAAAAAACACACCAGAAGCAATAGCATCTATTTATGGAGTCGATGATAAGCCATAAATACTGATTTAAGATTAATTATTTTAATACAAATAACAAATACAAATTTTTAAATAGGTAATAGTTCATGCAGGTAATTATCAGGGATTAGTGTAATGAATTTACTACTGGCATCATGAATAGTTTTGTTTGTCGACTTGCTGGTGGTTTTTTAATATCAAGATATCAACGCAGCGGCGCAGTAATATTTTGGTTAATGTGCTTTGTAAGCGCATTAACATTAGAGACAGTAAAACCTAGTTTACTGTCTCTGCAGAGGATGCTCGATAATTTTTAAAGGATTAATTAACCAATAAAATAAATCATCACATGAGCAGTCGTTATTAAACATCATCTACTAAGACTTAACTGAGGACTTTACGCTAACGTTTTATATTTAGGTATCCGTCTCTTTATTGCACTGGTTAAGATAACGATTAATGCTGGGAATGCGGCATAGAGCATGGTTATTAATATTGACTGACTAAAGAGTATCGCTAAAATAATAAAACCTACACTTGGTAACATTAGCCAAAATGTATGTTCACTTGCACAGACATTGAACAAGCTGCGCATAATAAAAATAATAGCGCCCGTTAACAAAAATGCGGTAAAAGCGGTTACAACTCCGGCATGATAATTAAGTATAAAATCGGGATAAGAATGAAATACTTCAGAGATAGGAGCAGAAACCCCAAAACTGATTAACCAAAAAAACGTGCCTGCAATTAGGCAGCCGAAGTTAAACGACCACAACTTTTTATTAAGAGATATCACTAACGATCCTTACTTTTATTATTATTTTTATTATTTTTATTTTTATTTTTATTTTTATTTTTATTTTTATTTTATTTTATAGGTAGATATATTTTTTATTAATTTTCGTTATTCATTCACCTTATATCCCATGTGTTTTTTTTAATCAAGCTGAATAAAAAATACGCTTATCAACACGACGTTGAGTTAAAATTTTTATCCAGTTAAAATTCAATAATAAAAGTACGTTATAATAAATATTTGCTATACAACTTAGGATCAAACCTTGAACAAATTTGCAGCCATAATTTTTGTTTTATTATTATCATGTGGTGCTGCGCTATGGTTTTTAGCCAGTGACTCTTTAAATTTTCATATTAAAAATCAACTTCAAAATATTGGTTCGCAACTAAGCCAACAAAAAGTAACGGTTGAAAACGTAACTGTCCATGGGTATCAGGGAACAGGAACCATTAGTAATTTTGTGATGGCTCCATCACTATTATCGAATATTTCGACCGATGAAAAATCGACACTAAGTATTGCCGCCATTCATTTAGTGGTTGATCGTGATAGCTTAAAAGAAGATATTATTCTTATCGAGAGTATTACCATCGATGGCTTGAGTGCTTCAATTTATTACAGCGAAGATGGTGGCAGCTTCAAACGACTACTATCAACCGTGCAAAAAAATATAGCTCAATTCACCCTCAAAGACCCTAGTGTCGAAAATCAGCAACAAGTTACAACGACACCACGTTTATTAAAGGTCGCTAAAATAACAGTAAATTCGGCAATACTTAATTTAATAAGTCATAAAGACGCACCAATAATCACTAAAACATTACCTCGTTTTGAAGTAGAAAGTATTGATAAAGAAACCGGTAGCACTGGTGAAACCATAGGTATTGAGTTATTTGAAAAATTACTGATCACATTAAATAACCAAGCAACTATGCTTACAAAAACATTGTAAAGCTTGAAATAGTCTAATAATCCAGCTAATAATAGCTTTACTCACTTATGTTTTTATCCGTATTAAAAAGGTAATAAAATGCGAACGTCATTAACGTCAGCAAATCTCATTTGCATCCTACTTATTAATTCAGTTTTATTGCTATTACCTTTTACAAGCCATGCTCGAGATATAGAAATAACTCCCTTTATCGGGCAAATGTTCAGTGCTGATCTAATTAACAGCCAAAACGGCACAGACCTGGTTGTCACTGATGATAAAAATTATGGCTTAGCAATCGCTTGGCAAGACTCACCTAATGGCCAAGGACAAATATTACTTAACACCGTTAGCCATGACTTTGTCAGTAGTTCAGATCTACAAGAGCAATCCTTCGATATTACCTACTTGCATTTCAGTGGCGTTACTCAGCTTAAACAGCAAAATTATGTGACGACCATCTCGCTAGGTATCGGTGCCACTTATTTTGAAACTGACAGTAAAGACGAAATCTACCCCTCCCTCACTATGGCTTTTGGCACGCGCTACGAACTATCAAAAAATGTCGCTCTTGTTACAGAGCTTCGAGGTTATGCAAGTTATATAGAAGAGGATAATCAGTTATTTTGTCAAGAAAGCATCTGCCACGCTTTGCTAGAAGATGGTCTGTGGCTTGATGGAAGTATTTCGGTTGGTTTAGCTATTAAGTTTTAGTCATCATTGATAAACCATTTTATTATCAACGTCATTACTTATTACCGGTAGCATAGCTAGAGTAATGCAGCTGTTTTAATCAAAACAGCTACCATTGTTAGATCTAGCTGATGTTGCAAACAAAATTTTCATAAAAAACTTCATCTAATAAAAAGCAGGGCTTTAAATGTGATGACAGCTGTCAGGCTTGAACAAAAATTTCTTTGGCAGCGATTTTAAAAAGAAGCGATATTAACAATCACCCGTCGTAAATTAAGTCCGGTAAAGCACTTTAATAACATGCCAACCAAATTTAGTTTTAACAAGATGGGGCTCTAATATTGCGCCGCTAAAAGCCACTTTATCAAACTGAGGTACCATCTGACCTCGTTTAAACTCGCCTAAATCGCCCCCTTTTTTACCCGATGGACAGGACGAATGTTTTTTAGCTAATGTTTGAAACTTAGCTCCTTTAGCTAGCTGCTTAATAATATCTTCTGCTATCTCTTTATGTTTAACCAAGATGTGAAGTGCATGCGCTGTTGCTGCCATATTGAAACCTTTTTAATACTATCTAATAAACACGCATATTATAGCGGCTCATAACTAATTTAGTTGAATATTATCTTTCGGAAAACAAAAAGCCCCGATTCTTTCGAATCAGGGCTTTCATATTATGGTACCGCAGGACGGACTTGAACCGTCACTTCTTTCGAAACCGGATTTTGAATCCGGCGTGTCTACCAATTCCACCACTGCGGCTTAAATATTTTTCGTAGTAACTACCAAAAATTTAAACTGTTTATCAATAACGCCAGTGCGTTAATGAATCTGTTCGGCATTATACGAAAATAACTTTATTAAGCAATAGTTTTTATCAATCGTTGGTGTGTATGTTTATTATTTGGTCGATTTGGAGGGGTTTGAAAGTTTAGAGCATTAAACACCGACTTAATTAATGCTTAGGTGACAGTTCCCCTTTCAACAATGCGATTATGTATAGCTCGCAACACTCAAGAAAAACCTTGCCTTCATCGGCTATTGTATCGAAATTTAAATAATTTTAATCAAAATACACGGGGCAATATATAAACAAGTCATTTGATGCCAATCTAAAATCATTCTTGTGTGATATAACATAACTATGGAAAAAGCTTAGTAACAATTTACTTACTGTAAATTGACAATTCCATATGGAGAAATATTATGAAAACCTTAATAAACAATTCTAAAAAAGTACTTATCCCCTTAATTATGGGAAGTATTTTTGCTGGAAATGTTATGGCCGCAGGCCCCTATGCGGTTGAACTTGGCGAAGCAGGTACTTTCACCATATTGAGTAAATCTGGAATTACTGATGTTTATCCGTCTGCTGTTACCGGTAATGTCGGCACTAGCCCAATTACAGGCGCTGCGCTTTTACTCAACTGTGATGAAGTAACCGGCGCTATGTATACCGTTGACTCTGCTGGTCCACTGCCTTGCTCAATAAATTCACCTTACCTTTTAGGATTAGCAGTCAGTGATATGGGTATTGCCTACAATGATGCTGCAGGCAGAGTTCCTGCTGATCATACCGAACTTGGTGCGGGTGAAATTGGTGGCCTAACACTAGCACCTGGCGTTTATAAATGGTCTTCAGACGTCAATATCAGTACAGATGTTACTTTTAATGGCACTATGGATGATGTTTGGATCATGCAAATATCAGGTAATTTAAATCAGGCAAATGCCAAGCGCGTGACTTTAACGGGTGGCGCTTTAGCCAAAAATATTTTCTGGCAAGTCGCAGGTTATACCGCACTCGGCACTTATGCATCTTTTGAAGGTATCGTGCTCAGTAAAACCTTGATTTCTGTTAATACTGGAACCACTGTTAACGGGAGATTATTGGCACAAACTGCTGTCACATTGCAAAAAAACACGATTAACGCGCCAACTGAGCAATATGAAGAAGCTCCTCTATAACAACGTAGAGACTACAATCAAATAGCGTTAACGACATATAAAGATGGCAAGTTTCAATGCTACTGTCATTTTTGTATGTCGTTTTTTAATACTATTTTAGCGATAAAAAACACAAATAATCATCTCTCTTATACTTTAGCTATTGTGTTTGATAAACTGGTGAAAATTTATTATTCACGTGACTTATGACTTTCATTTCATCTCAACATTTTCCCCGTGCTGGTTTTCGCCGCCGCTTAGCTTCCTGGGTATATGATCTTTTAATTGCCATTGCGGTTTATATGACTGCCGGCGCAATGTCATTTCTATTGATGTACTTAGGTTTTCACTTTGGTTTATTTGGCTTACAGGGGTACGAACACTTTTCTGATGCTATTGCCAATACGGCTTGGTTAAAGTGGCCAAATGAGTTTTGGAAGCTTGCTTGGGTGTCGTTTTTCTTTATTTGGTTTTGGTCTAAAACCGGTCAAACCTTAGGAATGAAAGCCTGGCGTTTACGTGTGCAAAACCAAGACGGTACTTTGATCAATAAGGTTACTGGCCTAAAAAGATTACTGCCTACGCTATTAGGTTTAGGTAACTTTACGGTGATTTTTGATCGTAAAAACAAATTAAGCTTACAAGACAGGTTAACCGATACAGAAGTGGTGGTTTTAACGTTAGAGGCTAACCGTGGACGTTTGTAGAGCCACTAATACGCTGCAATAAAGTGAGGCATGATAAATGTGATTATCATGCCCTCTAATCACATTTATCGACTAAAAGGCGCACAAGTAAACGTTAACTGGGCCGTTTATTCATTAGGTATAACGCTAATGATACAAAGATAAAGCTGGGCATTAACGCGCCAAAAGCCGCTGGCAACTGATACACTAAGCTTAACGACCCTAGTACTTCGTTAGTAATAAAAAACAATATTCCTGTTGCTACTCCCATCATAATTCTTGCCCCCATCGATACTGAACGCAAAGGTCCAAAAACAAAAGACAAGGCAAGTAGCAGCATCACCGCAACGGTTAGTGGTTGAACTATTTTACGCCAAAAAGCTAAAACGTAACGACTTGAGTCTTGGTTGTTTTCTTCCAAATAACTTAAGTATTCAGATAAGCCCCGTAATGATAAAGCTTCGGGAGTAACCATAACGACGCCAAGTTTTTCAGGCGTCAAACTCGATGTCCACATTTTTACCTGCGATGACTCGGTAACCATTTGGTTTTCACTTAAATGGGTATCGACAACATCACGCAACTGCCAGGCATCTTTTTGATAAATAGCACTATCTGCAGATAACCAACTTGATAGTTTTAATGATTTATCAAAGCGGTATATTTGTACATCGTTTAATTTCCCTTTGTCTTCTACTTCACCAATATGGACAAAATAATCGCCGTCTTTCGCCCAAGTTCCATCAGCGGATGAAATTAAGCTTCCGCCCGATATCGCCTGCGCTTTAAGCTGTCTTGCTGCTAATTCACCAACCGGCGCTAACCACTCTCCAACCGCCATGCTGATAAAAACGAGAACAGTCGCTGACTTCATCACTGATTTTATAATGTCTACCCGCGACAAACCTGCCGCTTGCATCACCACAAGCTCACTGTTTGTTGCCAGCATGCCCATACCGATTAAACCACCAATTAATGCTGACATCGGGAAAAACATTTCAATATCGGGTGGGATT
Organism: Colwellia sp. PAMC 20917; assembly: GCF_001767295.1. Classification (GTDB taxonomy): domain Bacteria; phylum Pseudomonadota; class Gammaproteobacteria; order Enterobacterales; family Alteromonadaceae; genus Colwellia_A. The sequence continues at coordinate 3,165,942 of NZ_CP014944.1, read as the reverse complement.
TTATAAAGCACAAATAAAGCGGCATGCGCAATATCATAGTTACCCTTGCCCACGGTTTTCATTTCTTCAACAAACTTAATGATACCACTTAGGCTGACAAAAACTGATAACGTTAACAGCGTTGTAGATGCAATAATTCGACCAATGTACATGTCTAATATACGCATTATGATGATGTTCCTTTGCGGGTAAAATTGCGAAATAATAGCGGAAGCTTAGCTTTGATTTTCATCCCAAAACTGCGATCCTTTATAAGCAGACTTACGCCGAGCACCAGCACAAAAAAGTGTACTGGCCATAAACCTAAGTTTTTAGGTATTGTGCCCGACTCAACGCCAGAGCGCACCGCTGTCAGCATCAAGAAATAACCTAGAAACAGCAATAATGCCGGTAACATTTTAGCAAATTTACCTTGCCTAGGATTAACAACACTTAAGGGTACGGCAATTAATGTCATGATCAAACACGCAATAGGAAAAGCAATGCGCCAATGACTTTCTGCACTAAAAGCAGCGGTATCTTCTTCGAATAAATCTTGGGTTGGAATAGCCCTTAACTTTCTATTTTTGTGCGCCACTTTTTGATCTTGTATTTGGATATAATACTTATCAAAAAAGACTTCTTTGAATTCTTTACTCTTGGTATCGTTTTGATAACGTGTACCGTCACTCAAGACTAAACGCTGTGAGCCACTTTCTTCCTCAATCACTTGTCCGGTTTGTGCATAAACTAAACTGGCATTAATAATACTTTTATCCGTGGCTTTTTTATCAGGAAGTTGCGCAACAAACACTTTTTCAAAGGTGTTGTCATTACGATTTTTATCGTGAATAAAAATGACGGCTTTTTCATTACCTGTCGTTTGAAAACGACCAGCAATAAGCGAACTTAACCCCGAGTCTGCGGCTAATTGTTCTTTAACTTGATACTCATATTCTGAGGCCATAGGTGATAGGTACAGCGTAAAAATTCCGGTAAATATCGCTGTCACAACACTTAAAATCAGTGTAACCCGCACTACGTACCATTCACTGACACCACAAGCATGCAATACTGTCATTTCGCTATCGGCATAAATACGCCCGTAAGCCAATAAAACCCCAAGAAATAAACTTAAGGGTAAAATCATTCCCGCTAAGTCAGGTATCTTTAAACCAATAAAGACCATAACCAAGTGTCCGGGGATCCCTCCTTCGGCAGCATCGTCAAGAATACGAACAAATTTATTACTAATAAAAATGGTCATCAGCACTAAGAAAACCGCTAATTGAGTTTTAGCGACTTCTTTAAGTAAATAACGAAAGATAATCATAAGAATTCCCTATAAAAACATCGTTTTTTTCTGACATCTGCTCTATTTTTAAGTAAACTTGTCGTTTTCATAAGTAATATTAATTTTTGCTCTGAGGGGAATTCGCTTGCACCAAGCTATAATTATAGCCTGTAGCTGAATACTTTTAAAAGTAAGCATAACGATTATTTATAGATTTAAACAAGTTTACTCGTAAATTTCATTTAAAAACAGCTTGTTTTTGTACGAATTAGGAGAGCTCATGGAGTTCAACGTAAAAAGTGGTAGTCCCGAAAAGCAACGTAGCGCCTGTATTGTCGTTGGCGTTTTTGAACCTCGCCGTCTTTCAGCGATTGCTGAACAACTTGACGAAATTAGTGAAGGCTATATCAGTAACTTATTGCGTCGCGGTGATTTAGAAGGTAAATCAGGGCAAATGTTACTGCTTCATCACGTGCCTAATATCTTAAGCGAACGTGTTTTACTGGTCGGTTGTGGTAAAGAACGTGAACTTGATGAACGTCAATACCGACAAATTATCAGTAAAACTATTAGTACGTTAAATGAAACGGGCTCGATGGAAGCTGTGTGCTTTTTATCAGAACTTCATGTTAAAGGTCGTGATACCTATTGGAAGGTACGCCAAGCCGTTGAAGCGACTCAAGACTGTTTATACAGCTTTGACGGATTAAAAACGCGTAAAGTTGAAGCACGCCGACCTCTACGTAAAATGGTTTTTAATGTACCAACACGTCGAGAGTTACCGATGGGCGAACGCGCTATTTCGCATGCGCTTGCTGTCTCTGAAGGTATAACAACCTGTAAAAATGTGGCTAATATGCCGCCAAATATCTGTAACCCTGCTTATTTAGCTGAACAAGCTAAAATTTTAGAGCACGATTACGACAATATCAGCACCGAAATAGTTGGCGAGAAAGAAATGGAAGAATTGGGTATGAATTCATACCTTGCCGTTGGCCGAGCTTCACGTAATGAATCAATTATGAGTATTATTAAATATAATGGTGCTGGTGATGATGTTAATCCGATAGTTTTAGTTGGTAAAGGTGTGACTTTTGATGCCGGTGGTATTTCTTTAAAGCCTGGCGAAGCCATGGATGAAATGAAATATGACATGGGTGGCGCAGCGGGTGTTTTAGGTGCTATGCACGCCCTAGCAGAATTACAGTTGCCGATTAACGTTATTGGTGTTTTAGCCGGTTGTGAAAATATGCCCGGTGGCGATGCTTATCGCCCTGGTGATATTTTAACGACGATGTCAGGACAAACAGTTGAAGTATTAAATACCGATGCTGAAGGTCGCTTGGTTTTATGTGACGCGCTGACGTATGTTGAACGCTTTGATCCTGAACTTGTTATCGATGTAGCAACCCTTACCGGTGCCTGTGTGGTTGCCTTAGGTAAACATGCATCAGGCCTGTTGAGTTCGCACAACCCATTAGCACATGAGTTGTTAAATGCTTCTGAACAAAGTGGTGACCGCGCATGGCGTTTGCCGTTATGGGAAGAATATCAAGAACAATTAGAAAGCCCATTTGCTGACTTTACCAATTTAGGTGGCAAAGGCGCAGGTACTATTACGGCTGCCTGCTTCTTAGCGCGTTTCACTAAAAAGTACCACTGGGCACACCTTGATATTGCTGGTACGGCCTGGCGCAGCGGTGGCAAAGATAAAGGCTCTACTGGTCGTCCGGTAAGCTTATTGACTCAATTTTTATTGAATCGTGCTGGCGCAGAGCAAAGCGAATAACTCTAGACTAAAAAGAAATAAAAGGAACAACGCAAACATGCAAACACAAGTAATGTTTTATTTGCTTGAAGAAGATGCAAAGCATGAAGCGGTGGCTGAACAGTCACATGCTCATGCTTGTTTGCAGGCTGCTAATTTTTATCGCCAAAATCAGCGGGTATTTATTTACTGCGCTGATCAGCAAACAGCTCACCAGTTAGATGAACTGCTTTGGGCCTTTGAACCTGACAGCTTTGTTCCTCACAATTTACCGGGCGAAGGCCCTAAAAATGGCGCTGCCGTTGAAATTAGTTGGCAACCGCCCACTAACCGACGCGCTATTTTAATAAATTTAACCAGCACAGTGCCTCACTTTGCTAATCAATTTTCACACATTGTTGACTTTGTACCCAGTGATGAAACCCTAAAACAACAAGCTCGAGAGCGCTATAAAGGCTATCGTCAATGGGGATTTCAAGTGGATAATCAAACCGCGCCACAACCGTCACAGTCAATTAATGCACTTTAATCAAGTTAAGTAGTCATCCCCATGGAAAAAACATTCAATCCTTCAGAAATCGAACAGTCTCTTTATCAAAGTTGGGAAGAGCAAGGTTATTTTAGCCCTACAGGTGAAGGAGATGGCTATAGCATTGCTATACCACCACCAAACGTTACCGGTAGTTTGCATATGGGACACGCGTTCCAACAAACTATTATGGATACCTTAATTCGTTATCAGCGTATGCAAGGTAAAAATACTTTATGGCAAACCGGAATGGACCATGCGGGTATTGCCACACAAATGGTGGTAGAACGTAAAATTGCTGCCGAAGAAGATAAAACTCGTCACGATTACGGTCGTGAAGCTTTTATTGATAAAGTATGGGAATGGAAAGACGAGTCTGGTGGCACGATTGGCAAGCAAATGCGCCGTTTGGGTAACTCTATCGATTGGTCTCGCGAACGTTTTACTATGGATGATGGCATGTCTGAAGCGGTGCAAGAAGTTTTTGTTCGCTTATTTGAAGACGACTTAATTTATCGTGGTAAACGTTTAGTTAACTGGGATCCAAAATTCCATACCGCTATTTCTGATTTAGAAGTTGAGAACAAAGATAAAAAAGGTCACATGTGGTACTTACGCTATCCTTTGGCTAATGGCGTTAAAACTGCTGAAGGTAAAGACTACTTAGTGGTAGCGACAACTCGACCAGAAACTGTTTTAGGTGATACCGGTGTTGCGGTAAACCCTAAAGATGACCGTTATAAAGATCTGATCGGCAAACATATTTTATTACCTTTAGTTAATCGTTTAATCCCTATTGTTGGCGATGACCATGCTGATATGACCAAAGGTTCAGGTTGTGTCAAAATCACACCTGCACATGACTTTAACGATAATGAAGTCGGTAAACGTCATAATTTGCCATTAATCAATATTTTAGATAAAAATGCTGCTATTTTAGCAAGTGCTGAAGTTTATAAAAATAACGGCGAGCATTCTGATGCCTACAGCACTGAATTACCAAGTGAATTTGCAGGGCTCGACCGTTTTGTTGCCCGCAAAGCCATTGTCGCTAAATTTGACGAGCTAGGTTTACTTGTTGAAGTAAAAGATCATGATTTGGTCGCACCTTATGGTGATCGTTCAGGTGTGATTATTGAGCCATTATTAACCGACCAATGGTATGTTCGCACCGCGCCTTTAGTGGGCCCTGCCGTTGACGCGGTAGCAACGGGTCAAATTGAGTTTGTGCCTAAACAGTATGAAAATATGTACAACGCTTGGATGCGTGACATTCAAGACTGGTGTATTTCTCGTCAGCTTTGGTGGGGACATAGAATTCCAGCCTGGTACGATGAAGATGGTGGTGTTTATGTCGGTAGAACCGAAGCTGAAGTGCGTGCTAAATACACGTTAGCGGCAGATTTTGTCTTAAAGCAAGACGATGATGTACTCGACACTTGGTTTTCATCAGCATTATGGACGTTTTCTACCTTAGGCTGGCCAAGCAATATGGAAGATCTTAAAAAATTCCATTCAACTGATGTACTTGTTACTGGCTTTGACATTATTTTCTTCTGGGTTGCCCGCATGATCATGATGACCATGCATTTCATTAAAGATGAAAATGGCCAACCACAAGTACCGTTCAAAAAAGTCTATGTTACCGGTCTTATTCGCGATGAAAATGGCGATAAGATGAGTAAATCAAAAGGCAACGTTGTCGATCCTCTTGATATGATTGATGGCATTGCCCTTGATGAGTTATTGGAAAAGCGCACCGGCAACATGATGCAGCCAAAATTGGCGGCAAAAATAGCTAAGCTAACCAAGAAAGAATACCCAGCAGGTATTGAAGCTCATGGTACTGACGCATTACGCTTCACCTTAACCTCAGTTGCATCAACAGGCCGTGACATTACCTGGGACATGAAACGCTTAGACGGTTACCGTAATTTCTGTAATAAATTATGGAATGCGAGTCGTTACGTGTTAATGAATACCGAAGAGCAAGACTGCGGTAAAGTCGTTAATGGTCAACAAGGTGAAATGGAGTTTTCATTAGCAGACCGTTGGATATTAGGTCAATTCCAGCAAACCGTAAAAACTGTCCATGAATCTTTTGAAGCCTTTCGTTTCGATTTAGCTTCACAAGCACTATACGAGTTCACCTGGAACCAATTTTGTGATTGGTACTTAGAGTTAACAAAACCAGTATTGTTTAAAGGTAGCGAAGCACAGCAACGTGGTACTCGTCATACCTTAGTGACTGTGCTCGAAAGCTTATTACGCTTGATGCATCCTATTATGCCATTTATCACTGAAACAATTTGGCAACGTGTTGTGCCATTAAGTAACTTTGTTGCTGATAACAAAGGTAATGAAAACGCCAGTATTATGGTCCAGCGCTTTCCTCAGTTTGATGAAAGCCAATGTGACCAGACGGCTATTGGTGATTTAGAGTGGGTTAAACAGTTTATTGTTGCTATACGTAATATTCGCGGCGAAATGGATATTTCACCCAGTAAAGAATTACCGGTACTGCTTAAAAATGTTAATGCTAACGACCAACGTCGCTTAGACGAAAATCAACAGTTTTTAAGTGCCTTAGCTAAACTTGAAAGTATTACGGTATTAACAGACAAGGACAATGCACCCCTGTCTGCTACCGCTGTTGTTGGTGATTTATCAGTATTAATCCCAATGGCGGGATTAATTGATAAAGAAGCTGAGCTAGCCCGTTTAACAAAAGCGGTCGATAAACTAGAGAAAGACGCTGAGAGAACCCGTGGGAAATTGAGCAATGAAAAGTTTGTTGGTAAAGCTCCTGAAGAAGTTATCAACAAAGAAAAGACCAAGTTAGCTGATACCGAATCGGCCTTAGCCAAGCTTGCTGAACAAATAGTACAAATTTCGGCGTTGTAAGCGTTGTTTATCTTATGATTGATAATAATAATGATTCTCAATCATAAATATCTAATAAAGCCAGCATCTTAGCTGGCTTTTTTATGTCATAAAAAAGTCATCAAATCTTAAGATTTTTATAGGATTTCAAGAAAATATTGTGCTAACATACTTTTGCGTTGAGTTTTTGCGTTTCGGGAGAAGGATATTTCAACTATTTACCTTAATTTAACAAGGTCGATTATTGATTAACCTCAGACGCTACTAGTTTGTGTTATTGGAAACCTTTCTCTGTCTGTACTTTTATAGGTAGAGAGCATTTACTCCGTATATTTCATAGTGGATAATCCACTTATTACTATTTTTTAATTAATGACCTACGGGAAATGTTGACATGTCTGATTCAGTAACTGGTAAAGTAAAATTTTTTAACGAATCTAAAGGATTCGGTTTCATCGAGCAAGATAACGGACCTGACGTTTTTGTTCACTTCAGCGCTATCTCTGGTGACGGTTTCCGTACACTAACTGACGGCCAAGCTGTTACTTTTACTATCAAGCAAGGACAAAAAGGTCCTGAAGCTGAAAACGTAATTGCTTCTTAATAACGACTTATTGTAGTTATTAAAGGATCTTAGGATCCGAATAAAAAAGCGGAACAATGAAAATTGTTGCGCTTTTTTTTATACTAAAATTCAACCCACCACGTTTTTAAAGAACCCACATACCTTCAAACACCCCGTTGCTATCAAAGCCATTAACAAAGTCATTACTAAAGATCATCAAAAAACGCATCAGTGATTGAACAAGAGTATGTATTCTTATTGCTATGAGTTTATTTGTACGGCTGGGCAGATGAATCGCGTTTTAAAAGAACTTATTGGCGCAGCCATAGTGTTTGTTAATTAATAAAAAGAAGTGAGCTAATGAAGGGAGGTTTACAATAGTGACACCGTTATTAAATAGCGCAGCGGAAACACCCGTGAAAGGTATCAGCAAGGCTATAAAATACGGTGCCTTATTTTAGTTAGTGAGTTATCTCTGCAGAAATGATATCTACAATCGCATCAATATGCATTTCATCGGTATTTAAAGCTGGAATATAATGATACGTTTCACCACCAGCACCAATAAACATATCTCGGTTTTCGTGCACTAACTCTTCTAAAGTTTCTAAACAATCAGCACTAAATGCTGGGCTAATAATAGCGACATGCTTATTATCAGCAGCAAGATCAACAAGCGTTACATCGGTATAAGGTTGTAACCACTCTGCTTTACCAAAGCGTGACTGAAAGGTCATCACAAAATCATCCTCGGTAAAGGCTAACGTTTCCATTAATAAACGCGTTGTCTTTGCACAACAACAATAATAAGGGTCACCCTGCTCTAAGAAATACTTAGGCATACCATGAAAAGATAATACTAACTTATCCGGCTTACCATGTTCGGCAATATGCTTATTTACACTTTGCGCAAGGGCCGCTATGTATTTAGGGTTGTCATGATAACCACTAATAAAACTTAGACTTGGGATCCAACGCCACGATTTAATTTTATTAACGACCGCATCGAAAGTAGAACCAACCGTTGGACCTGCATACTGGGGATACAGAGGTAAAGTAATTATCTTACTGACTCCTGCAAGTTGTAATCTGTCTAAAGCCTCGTCGATTGTAGGCTTACCATAACGCATTGCCAGCTCAACTCTGACATCATCGCCATATTTCTCAGTGAGCACTTTAGCGACTGCGTCTTTTTGCTGTTGGCTAATAACCAATAAAGGTGAGCCTGATGGTGTCCAAATACTTTCATAGAGCTTTGCTGATTTTTTAGGTCGAACCCTTAAAATAATACCATGCAAGATCATTAACCAAATAAGTCGAGGTATTTCAACGACCCGAGGATCAGATAAAAACTCGCCTAAGTAGCGTCTCAAAGCTGATGCAGTAGGTGCTTCAGGTGTGCCAAGATTGGTGAGTAAAACACCAACTTTAGCCGTTTTATTATGTATTTCTTTGGTACGGCCGTGAAAACGTCCACTAAATTTAGGCATGAATTCGATACTCTATTTTTTAAATGACGACAAAAAGACAACGGGTAAGCTTACCCTAACACACCAAACAAGAATCAGTTCAATCTGATGTGTTAAAGGCTCAAACCCATACTATATTTAAATTATGGAACGATATTACTAATGACTAAATTCAATTGCTCTGTAGTCGTTACTGGCACATTGTTAAGTTCAGCTTTGAAATCACCTGATTTAATACCAGCGCCGCCTGAAGCAGAAACGACTGCATAAATGTGTACCACATCGACATCACTCAACTTAGCTTGTGGCGTCATTGCACTTGCATCATTAAGTACTATGGTTATGGGCAAATCACTCGCGACTAATTTAACGGCGGCAAGAGGCATACGCCCCCGAGAAGTATCTGCAGATATAGCATAAATGAAAACCGTTTTATCATCACCCACTGACAGCAAGGTTTGTATTTCATCGCTTAATGTAACGTTAAGCGTTAGCTTGGGACCAGCAATACTTGGTTCGATTTGACTGTTAGCATCGTCGGTCATATTGGGTTGGGCAATACGCTTTTTCGCTTCATCAATAACTTCAATTAATGCTTGCTTATTGACATTCTTTTTATCTGAATCAACAACACGTTGCCAATGAGAAATAGCCACTTGATACTTACCAGCAGTAAAACTATGCATACCTAGTAATATATTTGTGGAAGGATCACTCGGGTCTATCGCTAAAGCCTGATCAATAAATCCTTGTACCCTTTCATCAATTTGTTGTTCGTTCTTATAATAAATCGCTTGGGCTTTAGCACCAAACACATCGGCTTGCGGGCCTTCAATGCGTAAAACTTGGTCATAAGCTTTTACTGCACTGTCAAATTCACCGACGGTGACTAAAGATTGACCTAAAGCGTACCAAGCATCTGAGTTGTCTGGTTCGGTTTTAGTGACATCCATTAAGCGTTTTAATTCATTAATAGTTTGTTGTTCCGCATTAGCCGATTGCTGCATTGGCTCTTGAGGCGTCATTGTTGTCAATTTTTCATAAGTGCCTATTTCAGCATATAGATAAAAACTAAAAGCTAAAATAAAAACAGACAAGCCAACAGGCCAAGCCATAGCTAATACTTTCGTTTCTTGTGGCGTTTTATCTGCAAGATCTTGATTTTCCATATCTTGCAATAAAGTATTATCTAGCTCTGTTAGTAAATATTGGTAATTTTCATCATCAATATTATTTTGCTGAAAGTCTTTTTCTATCTCAGCTTTATGTTCGTGGTATAAGCGCACATTAGTTTCGTCACGCTGAGTATCATCAATCGAGATGTTGTTTTGGTGTTGTTTAATAAATGGTGCCCACACTACTGCTAAAACCAGCAATAAAAAGACAATAATGATAAAGATTAATTCCATGAGACAGCCTTATTTATGCTTTAGAATTTGATCAAGCTTATTTTTTTGATCATTGCTTAATGGTTGTTGGGCATTTTTAACTGGCTTTCGACGAAGAATAATAACGACGACTATCACACCAATAAATAATAGCCCTGCAGGGCCGTACCATAAAAGATAAGTTAAGCTAGAGACCCTAGGGCGATATAAAACAAACTCACCGTAGCGTGACACCATAAAATCAACAATTTCCATATCAGCCTTACCTTGTTGAAGCATGTCATAAACTTCACGGCGAAGATCTGCGGCAATAGGTGAATTAGAATCAGCCAAATTTTGATTCTGACATTTAGGGCAACGTAATTCTTTATTAAGGGCATTAAAACGAATTTCGGTGACCTTATCTTTAAAGACATAAGTATCAACCGGGCTGGCTAGAACAAATGAACTCAGCAAGGTAACCGTCGTTAAAAATACAGCAACTAACAATTTATTGAACATCATTACTGGCTTCCTTTGCTCGTTGACGAAGCTAAAAATTCTGCTTCTATTTGAGTGATAAGTGGCTCAAATTCGTTTTGCCAAACTTGTGGAGTTAATGGACCCGCATAACGTTTGCGAATAATATTACTGTGGTCCACCACAAAAGTTTCTGGTGCTGCGTATACACCTAAATTAACACTTAATTTTCCCTCTTCGTCAAAGGCCGAGAATTGATAAGGATTACCTAGCTGGGTTAACCACTTTGCCGCATCAACACGTTGATCATCATAATTTAAACCATAAATAGTAAAACGATTTGTTTTAGACAATTCGTTCAAGTATTCGTGCTCATAACGACAAGATGGACACCAAGTTCCCCAAACATTCACCAGTTTTATACCCGGTTTAAAGTCAGCTGTCGTAACAGTTCGATCAGCGTTTAATACCGAGTGTAAACTGAACTCAGGGAATTTTTTGCCAATCAACGCCGAAGGTAGTTCAGTCGGATTAAGCGATAAACCGCGAAATAAAATAGCCCCTAAAGCAATAAACAATATCAGTGGAATTAAACGAATTAACTTACCCATTACGCATTTCCCTGATTATTTGTTGCTAGTTCATCAGCGCTAGCTGTGTTTATTGACTTTTTATTGGTGGTGTTACTGACTTTTTTACGACGGTAGCGCTTGTCTAATATCGCTAAAAACCCACCAAACGACATAAATATTGCACCCAACCATATCCAACGAACAAAGGGTTTGTAATGAACACGAACTGCCCAAGCATTTCCTTCTAAGGGATCACCTAATGCCACATAAATATCACGGAATAAACCTGGGTCAATACCCGCTTCAGTCATTCCCATAGTCTGTACTAAGTATGTGCGACGTTCAGGTTTCAAAAGCGTAACAAAATCACCATTATTGTACACTTCTATCTGACCTTGTTCGGCACTGTAGTTAGCACCTTTTACTTGCTTAATACCTTTAAAAGCGATTTCATAATCGGTATCAGAAATTTGAACTTTTTCATTAATGTGCATTTTTACGTTAGTTTCACTTTCATAAACAGAGACTATCGTTACACCAACGATAGTGATCGCTATCCCCATGTGAGCACAGGTCATGCCCCACTGGCTTAATGTCAGCTTAGAAAATTTCCCTTTGTCATTACCCGAGTTTATTTGATTCGTTAATTCTTTAAGAACGACCAGAAAAACCCAACAGGCTAAACCTATACCCATACTAACCAAGGGCACAAATTCACCACCGTATAAAAATGGGAAAGCAAGACCAACAATAACGCTGATCACTAGTGGACTCATCATTTGTTTGCGCAATTCACCTTGCTTAGCTTTTTTCCAGCGAATTAACGGACCAATTCCCATGACAACAAAAAGCAAACTCATGATCGGCACAAACACCGCATTGAAATACGGAGGCCCAACAGAAATTTTTCCTAAGCCCATAGAATCAACCAACAACGGATATAAGGTGCCCAATAAAACAGTAACCGTTGCCACAACTAAGATAATGTTACAAATTAGCAGTGCCGTTTCACGAGAATACAAGGCAAAACGACTAAACGTTTGTACTGTACTTGCTCTAAAGGCATAAAGTGTTAATGAACCACCGACCGCAATCGCCAGTAATAATAAAATAAATAAACCACGACCAGGATCTGCGGCAAATGAATGTACAGAAGTGATAACACCTGAACGTACTAAGAAAGTACCCAATAGGCTTAAACTAAAGGCAAATATTGCTAATAACACGGTCCAATTCCTGAACGTACCACGTTTTTCAGTCACGGCTAATGAATGAATAAGTGCCGTACCAACCAACCATGGCATAAAGGAAGCATTTTCTACGGGATCCCAAAACCACCATCCGCCCCAGCCAAGTTCGTAGTAAGCCCACCAACTACCTAAAGCGATACCTAAAGTTAAAAATATCCATGCGGCAACAGTCCAAGGTCTTGCCCATCGAGCCCAAGCAGCATCTAACTTGCCACACATTAACGCAGCAACAGCAAAAGCAAAAGCAACAGAGAAACCGACGTAACCTAAATAAAGCATCGGCGGGTGAATAATTAAGCCAATGTCTTGTAGTAATGGGTTTAAATCGCGACCTTCTGTGGGGACCATTGGCCATAAGCGTTCAAAGGGGTTAGAAGTTAATAGCGTAAACAGCATAAAGCCAACAGCTACCATACCCAAGACAGCTAATACTCTAGCAATAAAGGCTTCGTCGATGCCTTTACTGAATTTAGCAACAGCGGCAGTCCAAGCGGTTAGTGAGAAAACCCACAACAACAGCGAACCTTCATGCCCCCCCATACTGCACTTATTTTAAAATAATAAGGTAAATGAGAATTTGAATGACCTGCAATATATTTAACCGAAAAATCGTCAACGACAAAGCTCCAACCGAGAATAATCAGACTAATGGCTGTAAAGGCAAACATGCCAAAGGTTAAGGGTTTAGCATAGCCGACTAATCGCTCTTGATGACTTGCCAATCCTACTAATGGAATAATGCTTAAACATATTGCAAAAGCTAAACCAATTATAAGGGCGAAATGTCCTAACTCAGGGAGCATTACTTCAGGGATCATTACTTTCTCCGATTCAGCGTATTTACTGAATACAAAAATTATCAATTAAAGACACCATTAATATGGCGTTTTAGTGAGTTTGTTGTTCAATTAACGGTAAATAGCAAGTTAAAGAAAAACAATTCAAACTAAAAATTTTGGTAATTCTAGCACTATATGGTGAGTAATTTCATTAATGTAATACGAAAATAAATGATTAATTTTCTCATTGCTAGGGCTAGCCTTTACCGACCGATATAGTATGATAATACCCAACTTGGTATTACGATCTAAATCAACTCTTTATGTAGCAAATTACGTTAATATTTGTTCCATAAATTTGGTATTTAAATTATTCAAAAAGTGATTCTTTTGGCAAACTCTCAAAATATTCAACCACCGAACGAACGAACGAATAAGCAAGTATTGCTCTGTGCTAACGAATTAACGTGTATTCGTGAAGATAGAATATTATTTGAAGCACTTAATTTTTCAGTATCTAGCGGTGATATTATACAGGTGGAAGGCCCAAATGGATCAGGTAAAACTAGCTTATTACGTATTTTAGCGGGTTTATCTCAACCCTATGACGGTAGCGTGTTATTCCAACAAGAAAATATTGTTGACCATGGCGATGCCTTTCATCAAAACTTACTCTATTTAGGACATTTACCGGGTGTAAAAGGTGAAATGACCGCTCAAGAGAACCTAGTATTTAATCTTGCCTTGCATGGCAATGACATTTCAACAGCAGAAGAAACGTTAGAAAAAGTAAACTTGTTAGGTTTTGAAGATGCCCTTGCTTCACATTTAAGTGCCGGGCAGCATCGCCGTATTGCACTTGCACGTTTATGGCAAAGTACCGCGCCTATTTGGATATTAGACGAACCTTTCACCGCCATCGATAAGCGTGGTGTCAATACATTAGAGCAATTGTTTCTCGCACATGCTCAGCGTGGTGGCTGTGTTATATTGACCACACACCAAGACTTATCATATCCTGAAGATAAGGTGAAAAAAATCACTTTAGATTACCGATTTTATTAGAGATAATAACATGACAACCGTTCATAATTTATCATATACGTCCGCTTTTAGCTTAATCATCAAAAGAGATCTTACAATTGCTTTTCGTCATCGCGACGATATTATTAATCCACTGTTATTTTTTATCATTGTCGTGACTTTATTCCCGCTTGGTATTGGTCCTGAGTCGACAACTTTAGCGCGTATTGCACCTGGTATTATTTGGGTTGCGGCTTTACTTGCGACATTATTATCACTCGACCGCTTATTTAAATCTGATCACGAAGATGGTTCTTTAGAACAAATGATGCTGAGTCCTCATCCCATATTTATATTAGTACTGGCTAAAATTATTGCGCATTGGTTGGTTACTGGCTTACCCCTTATTTTTATTGCACCGTTACTTGCCGTATTATTACATTTAAATGAAAATAGCTATGGGGCATTAATGCTAACGTTATTACTCGGCACCCCCGTGCTCAGTTTATTAGGTGCTATTGGTGTTGCATTAACTGTCGGTATTAAAAAAGGTGGGGTCTTACTCAGTTTATTAGTCTTACCACTTTATATTCCAATATTGATTTTTGCGACTAGTGCCATAGATACTGCGGCAATGAACTTACCTTACAGCGGACAACTTGCTATAATTGCCGCATTGTTTTTTGGCTCGTTAACCTTAGCCCCCTTTGCTGTTAGTGCAGCATTAAAAGTGAGTACTAACTAATGTGGAAATGGCTACATCCTTATGCAAATCCTGAAGTGTCGTATCGCTTTGTCGGTAAACTATTACCTTGGATTGCAAAGATTACGATCACTTTACTCACTATTGGCATTATCTGGGCGTTAGTTTTTGCGCCAGCTGATTATCAACAAGGTGACAGTTTTAGAATTTTTTATATCCATGTGCCAACAGCTATATTATCAATGAGTATATATTTAGCTATGGCATCAGCGGCTTTTTGTAGTTTAGTCTGGCAGTTCAGGCTGGCTGATGCATCGGCGGCAGCCATGGCACCCGTGGGAGCTGTTATTACCGCTATAGCATTATTTACCGGCGCCGCTTGGGGTAAACCTATGTGGGGAACTTGGTGGATATGGGATGCGCGCTTAACGTCTGAATTAGTGCTACTTTTTCTCTATTTAGGTGTTATTGCTTTACACAATGCCTTTGAGGATAAAAACCTTGCAGGTAAAGCCGCAGGCATTCTATCACTCGTTGGCGTTGTCAATATTCCTATTATTAAGTATTCTGTCGAATGGTGGAATACCCTTCATCAAGGAGCAACCGTAAGTAAAATGAGTGCTCCCTCAATGAGTATGGATATGTTCTGGCCATTTGTTATCTGCTTTTTAGGTATCGCCATGTTGGTAACATTTGTTATTTCTATCCGTTTTCGTACCGAAATATTAGCACGTAATAGTATGCGTCCTTGGGTACGTGAATTGATCACCGCAGAGGGCATTAAATAATGCAGTTTGATAGTATTTCAGCCTTTTTTGATATGGGCGGTTATGCTTTTTTTGTTTGGTTATCTTATGGCGTTAGTGCTTTTTTATTAGCCGCGTTAATTTATAGCAGTCTTAGCAACCATAAAAAGGTTAAACAAAAAATAGCACTTCGTTTACAGCGCGAAAAGAAGTTACGCAAAGCGGCTCAACAAAATTCAGCGCAAGCAGAGCAAACTGATAGCAATATCGCTGTTTTAAAAAATTTACCCAAAAACTCTAATAAGGTTGTTTCATGAATCCACGTCGTAAGAAACGTTTAACCATCGTTATATCTATTTTAGTCGGCCTAAGTGTCGTTGCTGGATTTGTGCTTTATGCATTAAGCCAAAATATAGATCTTTTCTATAAACCCTCTGAAATATATCAGGGTAAAGATGATACCGGCATAAAACCTATTGACGGACAACGTCTTCGCATTGGTGGTTTAGTGGTACCTGGTAGTGTTAAGCGTGACCCATCAAGTTTAGACGTGACTTTTGAACTTGTAGATATGAGAATGCCAATAGTTTTTAATGATTCTGACCCTGTCATCAAGGTGCATTATGACGGCATACTGCCTGATTTATTTCGTGAAGGCCAAGGTATAGTCGCAAATGGTATGTTAGTTAATGGCAATTTTATTGAGGCCTCTGAAGTATTAGCTAAACATGACGAGAACTACATACCGAAAGAATTAGCTGATGACATGGGTGAAAAGCATCAAAAACCCAGTTACAGTAAAGAACAGTTAGAAAAGAAAACCTACTAGTAAAAAACAAAAACGCTACACCAAGATAAATATTATATTTGTCTTGGTGTAGCGTTTTTTATTGTAATCGTTTAATCGTTTAATCGTTTAATCGTTTAATTAAGCAACATCATAAGCCGAAATAATACGATCACCGATTTTATTAAGAATGTTAATCTCACCTTCACAAACAGCAATAATCGACTTACCTTTCTTAAAGCTTTCAGGAATAACCACACGCCCTTCTGCTGATTGTAAAAATGATTCAATCTTATGTAGAAGTTCTAGGGAGTCATCACTGTAATAAATCAAGGTTACTATTTTTTCTTGGTAGATTTGCATTATTCTCTCTTATTATTGTTATTATTGTTATATATAAATTCATTGAATAATTGCCACGTATAATTATCATTCTATAACGGCTAAAGATCAAAACTTAATAAATAACTGATGAAATAAAATACCATAATCAATAATACAAAACCACATCTTCTAAAAGCAATCCGTTAAACGGATATTCACATTAATATATAGCTGTTTATTTAGACTGCCATAAATTTTAAGTAAAAAAAACCCTGAGTGTAAAACCCAGGGTCGATCAAATCAGATCGTTTAACGCATCCTCAACTAGTGAGATCGGATATCCATATGGATAAATTTTTCAAAATATTTAGAAACTGTCCAGAGAATCTATATTATTTCCAACTTTTCATTTTATGGCCCTTAAGCGCATAAAATAGAATAAATAAATAACAAGGTAACATCACAATATAGCCCCCTTGTTGACCAAGTGATGAACCGCTTGCCAAGCCCCAAAATAGTGGACCAAATGCCCCTCCTGAAATACCCATAACTAATAATGCCGAGCCCACGCTGGTTAATTTCCCCATTCCAGAGAGTGCTAATGGGAAAACAGCAGGCCAAACAATCGCATTAGCTAAACCAAGCAATGCAATAAGCATCAAGGTATCAGGTAGTTCTGCCCCTCCAAAAGGAACAAGAATTATATTAGCGATAGCGTATGAATTATTGTCACCAAAGACCACACCTAAACTTAACACCAACCCCAGCAGGGCTGAAACAGTTAAGGCTTTTTGTTGAGAAATAAAACGAGGAATTAAAAAGATCCCTAATATATAACCTACCACCATACATATCATAGTGTATGAGGTCATTATGCTGTAATTTTCAACGCCTAGAGACAAGGCAAATGTACCTATTGTGTCGCCGGCTATTACTTCAACCGCAACGTAGAAAAAGATAGTTAATACACCTAATGCTAGATTGGGGTGAGATAATGCTTCTTTAATATGTCCTTTGCTATTTGCTCCTTCTTCCTCATCTTCACTGGGTAATTCTGGAAGTGATGATTTTTTAACAGCAAAACCGAGTAAACCAATGAAAATCGCCATACCTAAATAAGGAAGTACCAACGAGTTAGCCATCTCATCAATACTGGCTTGGGTTAGTACTTCGGTTGAATGACCTTCAAAGCCACTCAAAATTAAGGCGGTAAAAACTAAAGGCGCAATAACACCGGCACCTTTGTTTAAAATTCCCATAACACTAATACGTGCTGCAGCAGATTCTTCAGGTCCTAAACGGACAACATAAGGATTAACAGCTGTTTGTAATAAAGTAATACCCGAGCCCATCACTAACTGAGCAAACAAAAACAAAGCAAAAATTTGGGTTTGAGCAGCAGGAATAAATAATAAGCCAGCTACCATCATGGTGGCCATTCCCAAAGCCATACCATTTTTATAGCCTACTTTACGAATAATCGTCGCCGACGGCAGCGCAGTAAAAGTAACAGCAATGTAAAAGGAGAATAATATTAATGATGCTTGAAATGGTGTCAGCTGGAGTATTTGTTTAAGGTAGGGCATTAATGACCCATTAAGCCATGTCGCAAAGCCTAATATAAAAAAGAGTACCGCGACAATTGCCATCGGCAGTGCATTACTTTTTGGTTTATCACTTGTTATTATCTGTTCCATATATTCCTCAATATTTATCTTGTTATTATTGTTTTATGATAGGTTAAGTTAGTTAGTTTCTATAAATAGCTTGCCCAGAGATCCATGTCGATTTCACGGTAAAATTATCGTTAAGCTCAACAAAGTCAGCTTGACTACCTATTGTTAAACTGCCACGAATATCACTTTGCTTAATATAATTGGCCGGGTATTTTGAGGCCATTCTAAGCGCTTCATCTAAAGGTAACCTCAGGCCTAAATGAGTATTAGCTACTGCTTGCGCCATATTCAACACCGACCCTGCCAACTCCCCTGTTGTTGACGTTAACTTGCCATTGTTAAGCCGCACTTTTTTACCAACTAAAGTAAACTCAACATCGCTTGTACCTACCGGTGGCATTGCATCGGTGACTAAGAAAACCCTTCCTGCTGGTTTAGTTTTCAGCGCTAATTTACAGCTCTCGAAATTAACATGATGACCATCAACAATTAAGCCACAACTTGCTTGATCGTTGAGCAAAGCACAACCCGTTACACCCGGCTCTCTGCCCTGTATTGCCGACATAGCATTATACAAATGAGTAAATCCGTCAGCACCCGCTTCTAACGCTTTTTGTGCGGTGTTAAAATCAGCATTGGTGTGGCCTAAGCACACCTTAATACCCAACGAAACCATGCGAGCAATGTCATCAACATTTACCGTTTCAGGGGCAAGTGTCACCAGTATTTGCCCGATATCTTTACGTTCAAGCACTTGCCATTCTTGTGGTGAAATGGCGCGAATGTGCTCTTCGATATGTGCACCTTTTTTAGCAACAGATAAATGTGGGCCTTCAAAGTGAATACCAATAATACCTGGTGTTTTTTCTGCCATTGCTTCTGCCATTGCTTCTGCGGCCTGTTGCATCACTGATATTTTATCGGTTATAAGGGTAGGTAACATCGCTGTAGTACCAAACTTGGCATGAGCGGCCATGATAGTTTTAATGTTTTTTAATGATGGTGAGTCGTTAAATAGTGCACCTCCACCTCCGTTGACCTGTAGATCAATAAAGCCTGGGACCACTAAACCATCAAGCACATCATCAACGTCAGAGATATTATTATCAAATGCTGTGATTTTTCCATCGGTGATCGTTAACACTTGATGGTCAATAAAATTTTGCCCATCAAATAATTTTTTAACGTAAAGACGAAATATAGTCATAGCAATGCTTGTTCCTTAAATTCTATCAATTAATTGGCTAGGTTTTACTGTAAAGCAAGTTGTTGTTTAGCGTAAATTACTGAACCCACTTCTGGTGGATGCTTTGGCTCGATCAGTTGTCGTTTAATATCTTTATCTAACCAAGGCTTTATTCTTGGTGTTAAGCCACCAATTAATGCAATGGCAGGTGGATTTTGCTTTAATAACTGCCTGGCCACATGGCTAATATATTCAGCGCCTTGTGCAACAATATCTAACGCAATTTTGTCACCTTCTTCAGCAGAGTCAAAAACCAAATTAGCCATACGGGCATAAAAAGCAGCTGGCTTACCAGCAATCACTTCGACTAATTCAACATCATCTTTGACATTTAATAACGCTAATACTTTGTCATTAATGGATGAATGAGGAATTAATCCATCGAGTGATAACAAAGATTGTTTTGCTGCCTGTAACCCAAACCATGCACCGCTACCTTTATCCCCATGAGGAAAACCATGAGCGCCAACAATATAAGGATGACCATCAACATATGAAAAGCCACATGAACCAGTCCCCGTTATCATCACTGCACCGTCTTTACCATCGTGAGCTCCAAGACAAGCAATAAGTAAATCAGTGGCAAGATACATCTTTTTAAACGGATGCTGCCAGTTTGACATTTGTTCAAATAAAACCGGTAAATTCACCCCTGCAAGACCAACACCGGCAATTATATTACCGAGCTCACTTTCATCAATTCCGGCATTTTTAAGTGCTAATTTAGCCGACTCAGCAATTGAATTTATAGCTTGTTTATAACCGTGCAACGGGTTAGCAGGCCCCGCAATGCCAGTACCTAATATTTTATTATCATTCGACATTAGGATAGCTTTGCATTTGCTGCCACCGCCATCTATGCCTAAGAATATTTCGTTGTTGCCGCTGCTGCTCAGCATGTTGACCTCATGTCTCTATATTTATTATTTTAATCACAATGCTCGATAAACAGCCAGTGTCTAAAATGTAATCTGATTTTATCTTAACGACAAATGACAGCGTTGTCATTTGTTTTTTTAATAAAAATGCTTTTTTTATTTTTCTATTACAAAATAAATAATGAATAGGCTGATTAAGCGGGCTTTATTAACTAGCCCGCCAAGAGCGTAAACCCCAAATTAGTGGTTATTAATCGTTACTGCCCGACCTTTACGTTGTCCATCAAAGCTAATGCTGCGAACGTTTACTGTGCCCTCGATAGCTACTGGCCCTTGGTAACGAGTCCAATTGCCCGCCGATACTTGATACTCAATAGCGATACCAGGAAAAGCAATATTGGCATAAATTTTCCCTTCTTTTACGATGGCACCTACGGTAGGTAATCGATAAAAAATGTTATCATTTTCTAATTTAATTAAGGCTTTTTGACCGATAGTATTCGCAAACAATTGCCACTGTTGATCGCGCAGGGCTTTTTTCTGTGCACTAAAAAATTTAGTTGCCTGACTGTATTTAGCACCTTGATAATTATAAGGAACTGCCCAATCAGCTAAGTGCCATGCACGCTCGGCTAAAGCAAACAGTCGTGGAAATAATTTATATTGCGCCGTATGGTCAGTACGAGTATTTTCACTCCATAACTGCCCTTGGATACCGAGGAAACGATTACCTAACTTCATCGGGGTTTGGCTATCATCGGCTTGATAAGGATTGTCTTGACGGTCTAACCAAAACTCCGCATGAATAGGTAAATTGTCGGGTATGAATTGAAAGACTTTTTCGGTGTTAGTGTGGCGAGAGGCCCAATAATAACCATGTTCTTTGGGATCAGCTTCATAAGGGAAATCAAAATAAAGTACATCGGGTGATGACAGCACAACTTGCCAATCTCTATTGACTAATTGATGGGTTTTGTTATGACCTCCCCACGCTAACGTATCCCAAGCGTTCGACTGAACAATAGCCGGCATATTCTCTTTGCGGGTATGCTCCATACCATCGCTCCAACCTGCGGTTTCTATGTCTAATGCTGATAAAATACCAGCAACACGCTCAATAAAATAAGCACCAAGTTCACTCATTTTTTTAACACCTTTATCGTTATTGGCAATAAAGTCTTTACAGGCTTGAGATTCTATCCAAGCGCCCGCAGTTTCATCTGCGCCAATGTGATAACGCGTTAACGGTTGACCACCATCAGCATGAATTTTCTTAACTTGAGTCATCACTTCAGTCACAAAGTCGTAAGAAGACTCTAAGCAAACGTTGATGGTATTATCATTGTAAAATTGCACGGATGAATAGACCGTTGGGTCATTAGCATCATGGAGGATAAACTGTTTTGCTTTGTCATCTTGCTCAGCTATAGCGTATTTCTTGGTACGCGCTGCCATCGCTTTAATTGCAGCACGTGAATGCCCAGGCATATCTAAAGAGGGGATCACTTGAATATGGCGAGCCGTTGCTGCTTGTAATATCTCTTGATAGTCAGCCACAGAATAATAGCCATTGATTTCACTTTTAGGGTCAATACCCGCGCCCAGTTGTGGTAATAAACAATTTTTATTGTGTAAATCAAAACAGCGCCTGCTACTCACTTCGGTTAACTCGGGGAGCGAGGGGATTTCTAATCGCCAGCCTTCATCATCACCTAAGTGTAAATGTAGCTTATTAAGTTTATAAGCTGCCATTTGATCAAGCAGGGTTAAAATAAACGTCTTATCGTGAAAGTTACGCGCAACATCAATTAACAAACCGCGAAACTCATAATGAGGTTCATCATTAACCGTTAACACAGGTACTTGCGTTGAACCTAAGGTGATTAAGCTTGATAGTGATTGCAAGCCATTAAAAACACCAGCGCCGTCAACACCTGTGATCTTAATATCTGTTGTGGTGATGTCTAATTGGTAACTGCCAATCATTTTGCTGTTGTCTTCAAGCAGTCTTAACGTGACAGGCTTGCCTTGAGTATTATTAGCAATACCTAAGGTGTCTAAGCGAGTAATGGCTACGATAACATCATCTTTTTCGACATTGCCATAATCAAGATTAATACCAGAAGTAAGACTAAGCTGAGCATTATTCTTATTATAAATAACCGACTTCGGCGTAGGTATAATCACCTTGCTCACATCGAGCTTTTGCTCACCTAATTGAGTATTTCTTTGATATAAACTTGCCGCATCAAGCCACTGAGTAGAATCTTGGGCGGTGCGTTTAAACTGCTTTTCAACATCAGTGAACGGCACAACATAAGGCAGTACTTCTAATCCTGTTTCACTGTTTATATATGGCTTGGTGCTGGCTATTACACGCGGTTGTAAATTATTTGCACTGACAATATAGTTAGGTAAAGCATCTGTTTCAGACAACGACCAAAACATAGCTCTAAACAATAAGGTTTTGGTTTCACCTGCAGTAAAGCCTTTAAACTTATCATTCAACGATATTTTATGTAAATCGCCATTAATATGAACAACAGAAAATTCATCACTTTCAAAAGATTGAATAGGCGCAATTTGGCTAAAGTGAATATGCCAATCTTTACTAGTTATAGATTGAGTCGCGGTGAAACTTAGCTCAACTTCAAAGCAATTACCGTCGGCGATATTTATATCACACTTATCACTGGGTATATTGGTCAATACTTTATACTTAACATTGAGCGTTTCAGCGACCTTGTCGATATCAATTTGAGTCGCTTTAACTAAGCGTTTAAGTAATATATCTTGCTGAGTCTTGTCATTGGTCGTAGCGGAATGAGTTGGTGATTTTTCACAGCCGAATAAATTTATGCTTGTTACCAAAAATAAGACAATGAGTTGTCTGTTCATGTTTTTCTTACTCACAAGTTTAGGTTAATCAATAGAATGCCAAAACTTCTTCGGGGTTCAGGCTCCATTGTAATTAGTCGATATTGATGTTTAGTTTTCGCTAAGGCTAATTAACTTCGCGATCCGCTGGGTAGAAAACAAACAACTATATATCGCAGCAAGAAACCCTTTGTCTTTTAATTCTTGGTAGTCTGCATCATTTAAATCTTTAAAGGCTTCTTCATCGATGGAATATAACCCCGTTACCGTGAACTCTTTAGCGTTAATAGGTTTAATCGTTAATGATTGAGAAGAGAGTAAACTTTTATCTACCATTGTATTGATAAAAAGTTGCGTTGCATTAAGCTGTGAATTAGCCCGAGCAAGATTTTCTGTGACTTTTACTAAATACTTTGTTTGCTCACCCGTATCAGTAAACAATGCTTCGCCATCGCTCTCTGATACCGTTTGACTGTCTAAATCAATACCCACAACAAAATTATTAGGTTGTTCAACAGACGACGATAATACGAAAGGAAAGTTAGTTAGGTGCTGAGGAACATATAAAGCATTCCAGCCCTCTTTTTTATGAAACAAATTTTCCTGCGGCTTTAAGCCAAGTAATGCAACTAAATGAAAACGTCCTGTTTCTGCATCCTTAATAAAAACAATAGGATATTCCGCCTGAACTTGCGGCAATTCAAAAACGGAAATAGGGGTAACATGGCTATTAGCACTATGTGCATAACTAGGGTCTACTTTTACTTTCAGTGCTTGATGCTGACTTTTATTGAGTGGCGATAAGTTAGCCATGTATTTCTCCAGTAATATTTATTTTATATTTTTATATTTTTTGAAAACCAAAAGCCCTTACCTTATTCAGTAAGTCTCTATTGGTTGGCAGATTATTTTGTAGCTGTTGTTTTAATTTAGCATTTTTCTTTAAAATGCTTTCAAGCATACGATGTTCATTAAACGTTGAAGCGTTATATTCTAATGCTTGTACGTAGCCCATGCCGTGCAAAACATATTGGTAGCTGTCTTGAATAAAAGGTTCAAAGGTATTTTGAAAATCATATTTACTCACCGGACGATGTTTCCAATTATCGAGTTGCTCTAATAAACTTTCTGGTACGGAATTTAGAGACTTATTTTCTAACCAAAAACTTTCTTGTCGTTGAGATAAAAAATAATGTAACTTAATAAAGTCTATCGTCCTTTTCCAACGGTAGTGAAATGAGTCATTAAATGTTTTTTCAACTGCGGGTAATTGTCGCTTATTACGAGGAAATAATTCACACAGCATATTGGCTGAAGCCTCAATAAGAAAAATAGCTGAAGCCTCTAAGGGCTCAACAAAAGCGGCAGACATACCTACTGCCACACAGTTTTTTTCCCAAAATTTGTTTCTATACCCTGATGAGATTTTTAACCTTCGCGCTGACAGTTGTTCTGCTTGTGGACCAATATAATCACGTAATGTTTGCTCTGCTTGATCATGACTGACAAAATCAGAACAATACACATAGCCAGTACCACGCCTATTTGACAACCCTATGTCCCATGTCCAACCCGCAGAATGTGCTGTTGAAATAGTAGAACTACTTATAGCATCCTCTTCATTTTGATAAGGTACTTGTATCGCTATCGCATTATCGGTAAATAAAACGTCATTAATTGGCGTAAACCCGACCCCTAAAGCTTCACCTAACAATAAGCAGCGCCCCCCCGTACAATCTACGAAAAAATCACCTTCAATACGCCCTAACTCTTTTGTCTCAATAGAGGATATTTCACCTAAAGCATTCAAATTTGCGGATAATACATTTGCCGCTAGATGCTTAACACCGAAACGTTCGCAGCTTATCTTTTTTAAAAAATCAGCAAATTTGCCTGCATCTAAATGATAAGCATAATTTAATAAACCATCGTAACCCCTATTAGCTATTGTTTTTGGTGCTAAACCACCTTCACAAATAAGCGCCTGAGGGCTAACAAAATTAGCGTAATCTATTTGCTGATCTGACAAAGACCAATAAGGACTGAGATTAAATTCATCTGCATGGGCAACAGAACTAAACAAGTGATAATAAACAGAGTCTTGACCATTTTTAGCAGGCGTTCGCCAATTAACAAATTTTGTTGCCTGCTTAAAAGAGGCATTACAATAATTAATAAAGTCATGTTCTTCGATATCTAAATCAGCCAATGTTTTTCGCATGGTTGGCCACGTACCTTCACCGACGCCCACGGTTGGAATATCAGGTGATTCAATAAGAGTAACCTGCACTGCATCTGACTTATTCGAGCCAAGATGCTTTGCAAGTTTAGCCGCTGTTAGCCAGCCAGCAGTGCCTCCACCAACGATAACAACTTGATTAATCATTCCATCATCCATTCAATAACACCTTTATACTTTGTTAAATCCAAATTCTTTTACTTTTTCAATGAGATCGCGTTGTTTGGGTAATTGATTTTTCAATAATTCACTTTGTCGATCAACATTAGAAAATAATTTTTCAGCTTTTTTAACATCTGGATAAGCCGAAAGATTGCCTGATAAATCTGTTTGATAATGCATGCCATACAATACATACAAATAACTGTCTAAGTTAAAGGGTTCCCATGCATGGTCAAAGTCAAACTTTGTCGGTGGTTGATTTTTCCAGAATTCGAGTCTTTGTTTTAACTTATTTGGTATTGTGGTTGGCTCACAATTATCAATCCAATATTGCGAATCTCTGCGCGCTGAAATGCAATAATGTAACTTAATAAATTCAACCGTTCGTTCCATACGAATTTTAAAGTTTTGATTAAACTGTTGCTCCGCATAAAGCATTTGCTTTTTGTCACGAGGAAATTGCGCTGCAATCATGGTAGCTGCCGCATCAAACAAATAAATAGCGGAAGCTTCTAGTGGTTCAACAAAACCTGCAGACATGCCAATGGCAACACTATTTTTATGCCAAAATTTCTGGTGGTAGCCGAGCTTTATTGGAATTTTTCGAATAACCAGATCGTCAGTATAATCTTCGCCAATATAGTCGATGAGCTGTTGTTTAGCTTTTTCATCACTAATATATTTGCTACTAAAAACATGACCTACGCCGCGCCTTTCTTGTAGGCCAATATCCCAAATCCATCCAGCTTCTTGTGCTGTCGATAAGGTGTGTGTTTTGATTGGTTGCTTTTTATCTGCATAAGGAACTTGAACAGCAAAAGCCGTATCATTAAAAAGAACATCGCTAATATCATGCCATTCAATATTATAAGTTTGCTTAATAATAAGCCCTTTAGAGCCACTACAATCGATAAAAAAATCTGCGGATATTTGCTTTTCTTCACAATGATCTGTTTCAACATGTGTGATGAAGTCATTTTCATCCAAGACGATGTTCGTCACATTAGCACTAACAAATTTCACCCCTAAATTATCAATACAATGTTTTTTTAAAAAGTTAGAAAATTTATTGGCATTTAAATGGTATGCGTATTCTTGAGCAGCACTGTATTCGGGCATAACGATTTGCTTAGGCGCTAAACCTTGGTCACAAATTCTTGCCTGAGAAGCTACTGCTTGGTCATAAGGTAATCTAGTCGTTTTATTTTTTAACAACCAATAGGGAGCTAAATTAAAGTCATAAGAAGAGTGACTTACCGTGCCAAGTGGATGGTAGTAACTTGATTTTTCATTCTGTTTAGGTGTTGTAGCCCAATTTATAAATTCAGCTCCTTGCTTGAAGGTTGCATCACACTCACGAATAAAGTCAGTTTCACTCACGCCTATTTTATGTAATGTAGCTCTTAAATTAGGCCATGTCCCCTCTCCAACACCAATAATAGGAATATCTGGTGATTCAACGACAGTGACCTTTATGCCATTTTCTGCTTTGCAATTTAAGCTTTTAGCCAAAATAGCAGCACTTAACCAACCAGCGGTTCCGCCGCCAATAATTAAAATATCATTATTAACTGTAGTCATTGTGAAAGCTCATCATGTAATGAAGGGTTGAAAGGAGTTCATGTATAAAATTGAGGCTCAATAGATATTTAGGAAAAATATATACTAAGCCTAGAATAACGATGAAAGGAAGTAAAACCTATCCTCTCATCGAAACAAATTACCCGTTATAAGCGGTAAGATACTTTTAAGAATACGTTGCGACCATTATCTGCCGCTAAACGCATAGCGGTGAAACCCTCACCAAATCGTTGAGTCGTCGTTTCTTCGAATAAGTTAGAACCTTCAACACTTACATCTAAGTTTTCAGTGGCATGCCAAGTAACATTCGCGTCAAAAAAACCATGGGCATCCCACGTAGTGTTACCACCGATACCGGTAGACGGAGCGATAAAATCATCACGGTAGGTGTAAGCAACTCGAGCTGAAATAAGGTCAGTTTCATAGTAAGCACTTAAGTTATAGCTAAGTTTAGACATCCCTGGCAATGGTCTTTCAACAATACCCCCGCCATCAGCGCCTAAATTCTGTAAACCAAAGCCTTCAGTATAAGTAATGTTAGCTGACCAGCCAAATTGACCCATTTGCTGTTGGTATTGACCTTCTATACCTTGAAGTTCCCCACCTAAACCTTGACCGGGTTCACGTAAAATATAATCTACCCCATTGACATCAACAGTAGATTCGTTAGCACCGTTAATAATAAAAGAACGAATATCTTTAGAGAACAAGGTTGCTGATAATAAAGATTCTTCGTTAAAGTACCACTCTAAACCAATGTCATATTGGTTGGCACGATATGGGTCAAGCGCAATACTACCACGAGCAATGCTTCGAGTAGTTTCGTTAACGCTAGCCGCTGGGTTTAAGAACGAATAATTAGGACGACTCATGACTTTAGCAGCAGACAAACGTAATATGACATCTTCATGAAGATTTAGTGCTAAATTAAAACTAGGTAACCAATCTGAGTAATCACTGTCTTCTGTAACGATTTTAGCGGTATCTACATAACCGTAATAATCAGCAGAGGTATCAGTCGCCACATAGCGTAAACCGAAATTGCCGCGATAATTATCGCCACTAAAATCAGCTTGTCCATATAAAGCAAAAATATCTTCTTTAATAACACCGTAACTGTTTGTGTTTAATGATGAACCCGTTTTGTGAGCATCATAATGCGCTCTTAATTGTGCACCATCTGCACGCGCAATGTTTGTTGGAGTACCCGAAAGTAACCCTGCACCAGAGTGATTAAAATGACCATCCGCAAATGTGGCTTTGGTGATACCTGTAGTCAAGCTATCATCAAACGTCCATGCATCTGAGTAACTTGTAAATTGATGATCTCGTAACTTAACACCGGTTTTAAAGTTAGAAATTGGGCCCCACTCAACGTTAAAATCAACATCAAACTGTGCGAAAGTCTCTTCGTCTTTACGATAGCCAGCAGTAACAGCACCACTACTTAAAATGTATTCAGAATGGTTACTTGGATCTGTACCATTAGGAGAAAGCAACATCGCATTATCGCCGCTCATATCGAAATCAATAGAGGTATTACTGTTACTTGAAACCCAACCAGCATTGTAGTTACCACCGTCACCACCTGTTGCTTCAGTAGAACCAACTTTGGCATTGATTGAATAGGTATCAGCCGTATAATCAACTTCAAATGCGATGACTTCGGTATCCATTTCAGCATTACGGGTATTCTGATCATCAAGTGGTGCACCAGAATAGTTACCATTTAGCGCAAAACCATTAGTCGGAGAGAATTTAGTCGCTCCAGTAACTTGGTCATTAAAGCCGGTTGGATCTGTACCCGCAATAATTAAATAGTTTTGGTTACTGTTAGCAGAATCAAGATCAACTTGAAAGTAATGCACATTCATTGATAAATCTTCAGAGGGTGAATACTGAACAGTTAGATCAACCGCATCACGTTCACGAGTTTGCGCGAATTCTGAAATACCTGCACCCGCCCAACCATCATCCATATAGTTTTCTGCTTTGTGCGCACGCCCAACAGTTTCTAGCGTAGATAAACTCGCTAAAACACCAAAGTTTTCTTGATCGTTTTTCCAGCTATACATGCCCGTTAAGCCTTGACCATTTTCGTCAGAAAGGCTGTTATCTTGGTATTCAGCAGATAAAAACAAGGTGTTAGAGTCTAGTTCTAAAGGCTTACGAGTGCGCACAACGACAGTACCACCAACACCACCTTCATCAAGGCTTGCTGTTGGCGATTTATAAACATCAACACCAGCGACAAGTTCTGGTGGTAATAAATCCATATCAAAAGAACGCTTTGCTGCTGCTTGTGAAAACCATCCTGTTGAAGCAACATAGTTACCATTCATACTGATTTGGGTTAATTCTGAGTTAGTACCGCGGATAGAAACATCACCACCTTCACCAGCAAAACTTCTGGCAATCGTTACGCCAGGTATTCTTTGTAGTGACTCTGCAATGTTTCTATCGGGAAATTTACCAATATCTTCTGCAGAAATTGAATCAACAACCGCGTTAGAAAATCTCTTTTGATTTAATGCTTGTTTCAAAGAACCACGAATACCGCGAACTTCAATTACTTCAGTTTCTTGCTCGGCAGCTTTAACTTCTTCAGCAGCCATTGCGAATGGTGTAGCACCGCCCGCTAGCACTAGAGCGATTGAACTCGCTAACATGCCTTTTTTAAATTTTTGAATTGACATCGACTTTCCCTTACACACGTTTTTTTAAATATAATAGTTATGTTTTTATAACCCTATCAAAGACAGCGCTGTCTTTTTAATTTATGACAGCGTTGTCATAGGTCGGGTAAAACATTACACAATAAATGACCATCTGGCTACACTTGATTACGATTTAATCAGCATCTTTAATGCAACAAACTGTAAACAATAGAGTTTTATTTTAGTTTTTTTGTAAACATCCTGTATTATTTTCGTACACACAAGCAATTATTATACGTTTTTAGCACTGCTTTATTCATTTAAAGTAACGTTTAATGAATAAAGAATTACTTTAGTGAATACTATAATTTAATGTCATTAATGAAGTCTAAAAAAGTAACTTTATAGTTTCAAAAATAAAAAACGCTGACAATTTATCAGCGTTTTAAAGTAAACTAAAATAAAAATAAAGCTTATTTAGCTTTATTATAATAGTTCATCAAGTTAAGCGTAGAGCAATCATGACTCGGCGAAACATTACCGCTTTGCAGCTCTTTATGAATACTTTCTGCTAAGCCCTTACCTAATTCAACGCCCCATTGGTCAAAAGAGCATATTTGCAGCACAATACCCTGCACAAATATTTTATGTTCATAGAGTGCAATTAAGTTGCCTAACGTTTTAGGATCTATACGTTTTAAAAGAATAGTGTTGGTTGGACGATTCCCTTTATGCACTTTATGAGGGGCCACCTTATCGATGTAATCAGCTGTCCGTCCTTTTGCTTTTAAATCAGCACGGACTTGCTTTTCATTGACGCCGGTCATTAATGCTTGTGTCTGTGCAAAAAAGTTCGACATTAACGTTTCGTGATGACCAGACACCGGCGTAACACTGGCAACCGAACCAATAAAATCAGCTGGTACAACATTATTACTTTGATGCAGGTACTGATAAAAGGCATGTTGACCATTAATACCCAGTTCACCCCATATAGAAGGTACGGTGGCATAGTCAACTTCATCGCCATTCCACGAAACAGATTTACCATTACTCTCCATTTCAGCTTGTTGTAAATAAGCAGAGAGCATATGTAAGGTTTGATCGTAAGGAAGGATCGCTTGAGATCTAGCTCCTAGAAAAGTGGTATTCCAAACGCTGAGTAAAGCCATTATTGCCGGCATATTTTTTTCTAGTGGTGCACTTTGAAAGTGTTCGTCCATTTCATTAGCGCCATCAAGCAATTCTATAAATTTATCAAAGCCCAGATCTAACGCTATTGCTAAACCGATTGCTGACCATAATGAGAAGCGCCCTCCGACCCAATCCCACATCCCGAAGATGTTTTCTTCTTTAATGCCAAACCCCATGGCATTTTCTTTATTCGCGGTTACTGCAACAAAGTGTTTACCGACCGCATTATCATCAAACGACGATGCGGTAAGCCACCTTATTGCCGTTTTAGCATTTGTCATAGTTTCGGTCGTGGTAAAGGTTTTACTGGAAACAATAAATAGCACTCTTTCTGGGTCAAGCGGACGAAGTATTTCTACGATTTGCGCGCCATCTACATTAGAAACATAATGAACATTAATGCTTTTATCACTGTAGTGCTTTAACGCCTCGGTGACCATCTGTGGACCAAGGTTGGAACCACCAACACCAATATTAACCACATCAGTAATACGCTTTCCTGAATAACCTAACCACTTACCTTCACGAACATGATTAACAAAAGCTTCCATTTTCTGTAACTGGTCTTGAACGCTGGTGGTGACATTCTCACCATCAACAATGAGAGGCTCTTTGCTTTTACGGCGTAAAGCGGTGTGAAGAACAGCACGGTCTTCTGTTTTATTGATTTTTGCGCCAATAAACATTTTTTCGCGCCATTCAACGACTTTACATTCACTAGCCAGCTTGAACAGTGTATCCATTGTTTCAGTATCAATGAGGTTCTTTGAATAATCTAACAGTAATCTAGGTAACTCTATAGAAAACTTGTCAAAGCGTTCACTGTCTTGAGCAAACAGATCATTCATGTGCTGAGATTGTTTCTGTTGAGCAAGCTGAGTCAGCTTTTTCCAACTACTGAGTGTTTGACGACTTGACATAAATATTCCTATAGTGCATTAATTTAACCGTTCAATCTTGTACCATATTTGATAATGACAGCGCTGTCAATTTGAATTTTTATCCTTTATTTCTATAGATTAGTATAAAGGTTTGAGTTATTTTAAAATAAGTAGTTGCCGCCGTGCCAAAGAAACAATATTCTGTTGCGCTGCAGTAGGGTTACATAACAAGAATAATACACAAGGCCGTTTTAACCGATGAAAGCTACAATAAATGATGTTGCCAAACAAGCGGGCGTTTCGATAAAAACCGTTTCAAGAGTAATGAACAATGAATCATCTGTACGACAATTGACTCGAGATAAAGTCATGGAAGCCGTAAATGATTTACATTATCAGCCCAACTTAGCGGCACGAAACTTAGCGGGTACTAAGGCATACAGCATTGCTTTTATCTATGATAACCCTAATGCATATTATGTCATTGATATGCAAAATGGTATTTTAGCGGCTTGTAAACAACAAGGTTTTGAATTACTTATTCATCCTTGCCAAGCAAAATCAGTACATGTACTTGATGAAATTGCCGACATGGTTAGAAAGACACGAGTCGCTGGTTTAGTGCTCACCCCACCTTTCTCTGAAATGCCTGAATTTGTCCAAAAAATTATCGACCTAAATGTTGATGTTGTTCGGATAATGTCTGGCGATGTAGCCCCCGATGAATTAGCCCCCTGCATTATGGTAAATGACCATGCAGCTTCGGTAAGTATTACTCAACATCTCATTGATTTAGGCCATAAACACATTGGTTTTATTGCCGGTGAAGCAGCACATATGTCAACGGTTGAACGTTTAAGAGGTTATAAACAAGCCTTATCTGACAATGGCATTGCACTTGATGAGCGGTTAATTATTAATGGAGAGTATTCTTTTGAATCTGGCGTACTTGGCGCAAAGCAATTAATGTCTGAAGATATTCGCCCAACCGCTATTTTCTCATGTAACGATGAAATTGCGGCGGGTGCTTTGTTTGCTGCTCGGTTAATGGGGATATCAATACCTGATCAACTTTCTATTGCTGGTTTTGAAAACTCGCCCTTCTCTCGACAAACATGGCCACGCTTAACGACAGCTAATCAACCGAACCAAAAAATCGCTGAAGATGCAGCCAGCTTATTGATTGCAAAATCGCGTAAACAAACCCCTCAAAATAGTGTTCATCATTACACACCAAGATTGATTGTCCGTGATTCAACCGGTAAACATAGCTAATTGCTCATTGATAATTGCTCATTGAGTTAAATCTTAGGGCAATATATAACCCGCAACAAACCGGCCTTTCAATGGATAGTGTTCATCATTACACACCAAGATTGATTGTCCGTGATTCAACCGGTAAACATAGTTAATACTCAGAAAACACTAAACTTTATCGACTAGCATAACGCTTTAACGATAAAGTTTAGTTTGATTATCACCTGCAGCCAATTTTGATAAGCAAGTATGAAATATTACTTTTGTCTAAATGAATAAACGCCAACTTTACCCTCCGCGCCTGCCGCCAAAAACATCATCTTATCGCTCGCAAGGGTATAGAAGCCTTTATCGTCTTTTTTACCTTGTGGGTTTGCTAATACTTGCCAGGTTGTTCCTGCATTAAACGAAATATCACTACTGGTTTTTCCAGTAGCAAGACAAATATCTCCCTGACAACTCATTGCTGAGCGTAAACCGTATTGCCCAGCATTGACTGACTGCCATTGATTATCGGTAAAAGTTGCCATATTAGGGTAACTTGCAGGACGCTGTTCATAGTCTCCGCCAACAACAAAAAGTTGTTGCTTGGCATTTAATGCTAAACCATAACCGCCGGCGGTTTGTGTTTTAGAGTACAGTGGCACACGATCACGTTGCCATGTTTCACCAAAATCGACGCTGCTATAAACTGATGCTGAAAATCCACCCGTAGTAAGCCAAGCTTTACCTTTGTCACCAATAATTAAGGTATTACCACTGGCTGCAAAAGCGGCTTCTTTTTCAACAAGTTTCGGGATATTACTCTGCTCGATACGGCGCCACGTTTTGCCACCATCACTGGTTTTTTTTATAACATAAAAGCCATCGACAGGATCTCCCATCAACAAACCATTATCAGCATCCCAAAAAGCGATGGAGTCAAAAAAGCCATCTTTATCTTGGTTTTGATAAAGTAACTGCCAGCTATCGCCACCATCAATGGTTTTGTAAAGTACAGATTGTTCTCCACTGCCAACCCCCATAACAATAGCGGTATGCTTATCGAATAAGGCAATATCGCGAAAGCCTGTTTTTATAGGGCTATCTACTGATTTATCCAACCAAGTTTTACCTCCATCTTGACTTACAAAAACAGTCTTATTACTACCACTAACCCACAATGAATTATCGATAACAGCACTTCCGCGCAAAGAAGGTGAACTTGGCAGCACCGTATGTTGCCAAGACGGCAAATCAACGATAGTAGTGCTACTGGCAATTACCGAGTAAAAGACAGTCGTGATACTAAGAGATTTTAAGATACGAATTAAGCGAGTGCTTACTTTAACTTCTGGTAATATTGAAAGAATTGATAGCATGATAATTATCATTTTAAGTGAACATAGCGCTACTATTCAATATTTTCAAATATTTAACAAGTGATAAACATCAAACACTGACAAAGAGGCAAAGCAACAAAATTGTCAGTCATTAAGTTGTAAATACCGCCAACTTCAGCGATAGTAGAATAATAAAAATAGCCGTCATAATACTTAATTGATTAATAAAACAGTAAATTCTTATGCTAGAAGTTGATGATAAAGTACTCGCTGATATACGCCGTGGATTTTCTATTCCGGCTCAGCCAAGTTTATTAATTAAACTACAAAAAATAATGGCCGAAGACGAGCCAGACGTAAATGCGTTAGCCGATATTATTTCACAAGATGTCGGTGTAGCTTCAATTATTCTGAAAACCATTAACTCGCCCCTCTATGGATTGTCGCGATCAATATCTGACATTCACAAATCAGTACGTTATATCGGTTTGCAGGGAATAAACTCATTAGTAACCAACACCTTGATTAAACGTAGTTTTGACCAACAAGATTGTAGTATCGCTTTAGAAGAGTTTTGGGACAGTGCCACACATATTGCCAACACTTGTGTTCATATTGGCAAAACGATTAAAGAAAAAACCTCAAAAGATAAACTCTTTTCTCTTGGTTTATTTCATGATTGCGGCATTCCCATTATGGCAATGAAGTATAGTGACTACAACGATACTTACCAACTGGCTTACAGCACCCCAGATAAAACACTTCCTATCACTGAAGACCAAGCTTATGGTGTAAACCACGCAACCATTGGCTATTACGTTGCCTCTTCTTGGCGATTACCTAAAGATATTTGCGAATTAATTTTAATACATCACGACCGTGATTTTCTCAAAATGAATAATCCACGCGGTCAAGAAGTTTACTATGCAATATTAAAACTGGCTGAAAACCTAGTACACAATCATAAGCACTGTCGAGACTCTGCTGACTGGCCTTATCTGCAAGAGATGATTTTCACCTTACTCGACATTGATGAAGACAACTATCAAGATTATCTTGAAGACAGCGAGTCATTCGATGTAAAAGCGGATTAACCGTTCAAGCTATCTTAAATAAGTTTGTCAAATAAGCCCTTGGTTAAGTGCAATCAATACCGCCCGTGTTCTGTCTCGGGTATTAAGTTTTGATAATGTCGTTGAAACATGATTTTTAATTGTACCTTCAGCAAGAAACATACTACTAGCAATTTCTTTATTAGAAAAACCACCCGCCACCAACTTTAAAATCTGTTGTTCTTTTTCAGACAAGGCTTCAATAACTTTAGATTCATTCAAGCCTTTATTTAATTGTTTCATCACCACGGGCTCAGCGACAAAATATAAACTTGTGCTGAGTAACGTAACAATCAAGATATCGGTATAGTTACCTGTAAGCCCCGCAGCTTTGGTTTGCGGAGTTCTATCAATAGTCAGCTTAGAAAGTTCGAAAGGGGTTTTACGTGTTATCGGCATTTTATTCTCCTACAAATTTTGTAAAAGAATAAGAAAAGTGGCGTCAGACAACAGTGCCAAAAGTCATTGTTATCAGAAAAGCTATAAATAATAAAAGCGTAAATAGAATGAAAACGTTATTCATCTATCAATAACGAATGACTAACTTGATGGTTAACCGATTGAGTTAACGTGTGGTGAATCTTGCCCAAGACAATAATAATTCGCGAAAGTCTTCTAGCCCACAACTTGCTGACTCTTGATCGTCAAAGTCTATATCATCAGCACTGAGTGCTTCAGGTAAAGCTTCAATACCATTTAAGCTCGCGTTAGCGGCAATCGAGACATCTTTTTCAATAATTCTAACCGTATACTCACTGCCAACAATTTCCTGCTCTTGTGCACTTGCGTGCTCGGCTTTATCGATGAGCGTTAACAACGCGGTTAATTTTTGTGGATCGTTGCCTACTTCAACTTCAAGCCAAGGGCCAAAAACTTCATGTTCAAAAGAGAACTTTGCTTTCGCATAGCGAGTAGTAGGGTCGTTTATAAATTCGTATTCCATGGGATAACTCGGAAATTTTTTGATATCTTTATTATAGAATATTTATCGCACAAGGGGGAATTAACATTTACTCTATCCCCCTTGATAATACGATACGAGTGGTAAACTATAATGGAATTTTTTTATCAGCAAAGGCTTTAGCGATAGCAAAACGCTTGCTTGACCGTTCACCCAATTTAACCAGCATCAAATAACAAAACGGTACCAAAAACAAACTGGTAAAGGTTGAAAACAACAAACCACCAATAATCGCAACCGCCATCGGGTAAGCTTGGCTATCACTTGATGCTAATGCTAACGGCACCATACCAATAATAGTTGTTGCAACTGTCATAAATATTGGCCGAATACGGCTAACACAAGCGTCGATAATCGGCGTCATTATATTCTCAGCGTCTACTTTTAACTTGTTGATTTGATCGATGAGGACAATACCGTTATTCACCACTATACCCATTAAAATCAACATACCGATCAGGCCTGTTTCACCCAACCCCATGCCTAAAATAGCAAAGGTCCAGTAAACACCAATAAAAGCTAAACCAATCGAAGACAAGATAGCGATTGGCATTAATAGTGATTCAAACAGCGCTGCCATAACAATAAAAATAAGCGCTAAAGCAAGCATCATGTTCATCATCATGTCTTTTGCTGCTTTTTCGTCTTGCGCAAATTGGCGTCCTAAGTTCCAATCATAACCCGAAGGAAAAACAATATTCTCCATCACTTCTTTAATTTTCATCGAGGCTTCAACACGGCTTAAGTCAGCTAAATTAATAGAAATTCCTAAGGTGGTTCTTCTGTTTGAGCGCGTAATTTGTTGCATTATC
This sequence comes from Colwellia sp. PAMC 20917, assembly GCF_001767295.1. Classification (GTDB taxonomy): domain Bacteria; phylum Pseudomonadota; class Gammaproteobacteria; order Enterobacterales; family Alteromonadaceae; genus Colwellia_A. Next base: position 3,128,569 of record NZ_CP014944.1, on the reverse strand, counting down.
GGTTGTGTGTCAAAAACAACGAGTTGCTGTAAGGTAATAACTCTACCGTTACTCTCATAAATAGGTAACTCTTTAATACGTTCGAGCGGCACAGCCTGTTCAGCGTGATAGACCAAGCGAATATCAACTTCACCTAGCTTAGCATCACGAAACGAACGCAAGTTAGTCCCACGCAGTGCACTCGAAATACGACTAGCGATATCTTGAGTGTTTAAACCTAAACGTGACACTTTTTCTCGGTCGATACGCAGTACTAACTCCATGTTTTTGTCTTCGTTATCGATGCCAACTTCAGCAAAACCTTCAACATTACTTAACTGACTGATCACAGATTCGCTCAATTGTATTAAACGCTTGGTTGAGCTGCCGTTTAAAGTAAGTTTGACCAAATTTTCTTTTTGTTCTGACCAGTCAAATGATGGTTCTGCAATGGCCGTATCGGGAAAACCTTTTTTAATCTCTGCTTTCAAATCATAAAGTGTTTTTGAATAACCATCGTTAAGTTTTATCCGAGACATGGCAAAATCTGACCAAATCCGGCTATTAACTTGTGTAAACTCGAAGGCTTGTTGATTATCGTATAAGTACTGCTCCATCTCATCGACTAATTTACTGACATCAGCTAACTTTTGTTGCCCTTGGATATGATAGACAATATTGATTTCTTTGACAGTCTTACCCTTTTCGCCATTAATATTGACCATTTGCTTGGTTAACACACCACTAATGCAAAGTAATAAAATGAAAACCCCGGTTGTTTTAGGGTGAGTCAGTATTCTTGTTAAATTAGGACGATACCAGCGATCTAATTTTCCTTGGGTAACAACTGACGACAAGGCCTTTTTGTTAACACGACTAAGCATTAATGGAATGGCGGTTTTTGAAATAATTAATGATGCCAATAAAGGTAAACAAATCGCCACGGCTATTTGCTCAACTAAGATGGTAATAAAGTTTTTTTCACCCATCAGCAAAGGCATAAATACAATGGTGGTGGTGAGTGTGCCACTGATAATGGCAATACTGACATTATCAACACCATGAAGAATTTTGTCTATTGAGGTTAAGGCTTTATCTTGTTGTTGAAGGATACTCTCACAAATAACGACCGAGTTATCAATCAGTAAACCAACGGCAATAAAAAGCCCCGCCAGTGAGAGCATATTTAAGGTGTAGCCCATAAAATATATGCCAGCTAAGGCAAAACTTAACGAAATAGGCACAGAAGCAACAACAATAAAAGTAATGTGGCTATTGCGCAAAAATATAAATAAAACAATAAAAGACAAGGCAATACCTAAGGCGCCCGCCTTTAACAAATCACCTAATGATTCTTGAATTTCTTCACCGCTGTTATCTTTAATTCCAATGGTAATCGCTTTAAAGTCATCTTCTTGGCGAAGTACTTCAATTAAACCAACAATGTTATTTGTCACCTCGACAACATTAGCATCAGACTCTTTAAAGACTTCTAAGCCAACTGACTTCTTTCTATCTGTTCTAATTTCGCTATTCTTAGGAGGAGCGGTTAAACTCACTGTCGCTACTTCACTTAACCGAACACCCACTTTAACTTGAAAGTTTTTAATGTCGTCTAAACTGTGATATTCACCGTCAGGAGAAACTCTGAACTTTCTACCTCCATTGAGAATAGAGCCTGACTTCACTAAAAAATTACTGTCACGTAAATCTTGCAATAACTTTGCTTGATCAACACGATTCATCGCGAGCTTAATACTGTCTAAATGAATTTCTATATGGGGTTGAACAACGCCACGCATTTCGACTTTACCAACACCTTGAAGCCTTTCTAGCGGGTTTTTCAGTTTTTTATCGATAAAGTCATAAGCGGTGGAGAGGTCTTTATTACCCGATAACACCAAGCTCATGATGGGTAGATCTTCAGTAGAGAACTTTTGTACCATTACGTTTTGCACGTCTTCAGGTAAAAGATGGCGCACCATATCGACTTTTTCTCGTACCTCTAATATTTTACTATCGAGATCACTACTAAGATCCATCATTACCTGAATAGAAGCACCGTTGGCCCGACTTCTTGACTGCATTTCAGTAATACCGCCTAAAGTCGAAACAGCTTCTTCTATCGGCCGGGTAATTAAGCGTTCAACTTCTTCAGGTGTGGCGCCGTTATACGGCACATTAATAAAAGCCATCGGAATATTCAGTGATGGCCAGCTTTCTTGTGGCAATAATTTACTGGCGACAAGCCCAGTAACAAAAAGCGACAACATCAACATAGCCGTGGTAACAGGCCGCCTTATCGCTAAAGCGGTTAACCAAACAGTTACTGGTAAGTCAAAAATGCTTTGCTTAGCTGTTTTCTTTTTAGACGTTGAATTTGTCATCTTACACCTCGGCTACATTATTAGACGAGGCGCTATTAGCTTGCTGGCTTTCAAAACCATCACTGTCAAGTTCATCGCTTTCGACAATATAGGTTTTTCGATCAAACAAGCTATACAAAACAGGAATTAAAAGTAACGTTAGCATTGTTGCAACCAGTAAACCGCTCATTACCGTAATGGCAAGAGGTGCTCTTAATTCAGAGCCTTCGCCACTGCTAAATGCCAATGGCGCTAAACCTAAAACAGTGGTTAACGAGGTCATAATAATCGGGCGAAAACGTGAACGACTCGCTTCCATAATAGCAGCAAGTTTATCAACACCTTGATGACGTAACTGATTAATTCTATCGACTAAAACAATGGCATTATTCACCACAATACCCGTGAGCATAATAATACCTATGAGTACGATAACGCTGATATTAGTCCCAGTAACATATAAGCCTAATACAGAACCTAACACGGCTAATGGAATAGAGAATAAAATAATAAATGGATTTAATAACGACTCAAATTGTGAAGCCATCACTAAATAAACAAGGAATACCGCTAACGCTAACGCCATCATTAAGGAAGAAAAAGAGCTTTCCATTTCTTCATTTTGCCCTGCGACTCGTGCTTTAATATTAAAAGGTAAATAGAGTTCTTTCACTAGGTTTTCGGCTTTGGCGGCCGCTGCAGATAAGTCGCCATAAGCCAATGATGCGGAAATAATAGCAACACGACTTTGGTCAATACGATTGATTTCATTAGGGCCAATACTTTCGGTAATATCGGCAACGGCGGCTAGTGGTAATGATTTGGCCTGCTGCGAGTTAACCGTTAATTGACGAATAGCTTGTGCTGAATTTCTCGCGTTTTCATCGGCGCGCACTAGAATATCAACTTGTCGGTCTTGTAAGTTGTATTTACTCGCCACCGAGCCAGCAATTTTAGTGACTAACTGATCGGCTATATCAGACGCTTTTAACCCTAAACTTGCTAAGCGCTCATTATCAAAGCTGATTTTCAACTCAGGTTGACCGGCGCGTAAACTATTGTTTAGGTCAATAAACTGATTATCCATCGACATAGTTTGAATTAATTGGTCGCTGTATTTTTTCAAGGCCACCAGATCGTATCCTGACAAAATAATTTGCAAAGGACGCTCTGTTGTAAACATTTCTGTTTGCGCTATTTCAGCCGTGACATCAGCCATTTGAGCTACTTTCGCGCGAACCACAGCTTTAACTGATTCAAGATCATCACTGCTGTAAAGTGCCACTAACAGTTGTCCCCAGTTTTCACCGCCTTTACTGGCTGAGCTCATCATTAAGCTACCGCTACCTGCTAACGAATAGCTGTGCTTGACACGTTTATCTTCGGCAATAGTCGCAGCAAGGTCTTTTAGCCGTTGATCAGTAACATCTATCGGCGTTCCTTGTGGCAAGGTTAACTCGATAGTAAATTCCGACTTTGCCACTTCAGGAACAAGTTCAACCGCAATTTTTGGTAATAAACTGCTGACCGCAAGCGCAAACACTAAACTAAGTGCCACTAAAATAGCTCTATTTTGCAAGGCGACTTTTAATAACCGACTGTAGGCTGACGCTAGTTTTTCAAAATAATAACTAAAAGCTTTATGTGCCGGTTTAAAAATAAAGCTGACGAGCTTAGTAATTAAGTTAGTAATCAATAACAAAGTTTTGGTTAATAATAAAGGTAAGTAATTAAAAACCAATAAAAGCGGAAAGGCCAAAATGTGCACGACGATATTAACGACTTTCTTTCTTCTAGTTAGCGGCACTTTATCGGTTTGTTTTTCTAATGAGTCATCATTATTGTCATTTGTAGGCATTTCTTTATTTTGGCTAAATTGACGTGATGCCAGCATAGGAATTAAGGTTAGCGCCACGATTAAAGAAGCGAGTAACGCAAAAGTCACCGTCATCGCTTGGTCACTGAATAATTGCCCGGCAAAACCGGTCACAAAAGCTAAAGGAAAAAACACCGCTAAAGTGGTCAGTGTAGAAGCAATAACAGCGCCCGAGACTTCATCGGTACCCTTTATTGCCGCTTCAATAATACTGACGCCTTTTTCGCGATAGCGCGCAATATTTTCTAGCACGACAATCGCATTATCAACTAATAAGCCAACCGCTAAGGCAATGCCCCCTAACGACATAATATTAAGACTAATGTCATTAGCAAACATTAAATTAAAGGTCGCGATAATTGAAATAGGTATCGCTAGTGAAATAATAATCGTATTGAAAAAATTACCCAAGAATAAATATAAAATCAACATGGCAAGTAATCCGCCAATAATAGCCGCACTTTTCACTTCGTCTACCGCATTGACAATAAATTCAGATTGGTCATAAATAACCGTAAAAGTCAGTGCTTCGGGTAAAGTTTCTTCAAGCTCGGCTAATTTTTTATTTACCGCTTTTGCTACGGTTACCGTATTAGCATCGCCTTCTTTATAAATGGCCAGTTCTATCGCTTCATTATTATTGATTCGAGTAATATCGGTGCGTTCTTTTTCGCCATCAATAACTTGTGCTATGTCTTTAAGGTAAATAGTTTTGCCATCGGCTTGCTTAACAATCATATTGCCAAGTTGCTCGAGTGAGACGAATTGGTTCACTGTTCGAACTAAATACTCTTGCTGACCATCGTAAACACGACCTGCCGACATATTAATATTTTCACTTTGGATACGTGCAACAATACTTTGTGCTGTTATACCTCGGCGCGCAGCCTTTTCTTGATCAAAAACAACCTGTATTTCTTGCTGTAAACCACCACCAAGCTGCACAGCGGCAACACCTGAAATAGTTTCAAGCTGTCGTTTTATTTCTTGCTCGGCAAAAGTACGTATCTTTTTTAATGCCCGAGGATGCTTATTTTCAGTTGACAGCCCTAAACGTATAATGGGGTCTAGGGCGGGGTTAAAACGTAAAATAATCGGTTTATTAACATCTTTTGGCAATGCAATGATATCAAGCTTTTCACGGACATTCTGCGTCGCAAAGTTCATCGCCACGCCCCATTCAAACTCAATAACAACATCGGATTGTCCAGCTTTTGAGATAGAATGAACCTTGCGTATCCCTTTAACAACACCGACTGATTCTTCAATGGGTTTACTGATCAATTGTTCTATTTCAGCAGGTGCGGCGCCGGCGTTATCGGTTCTTACGGTTAACGTTGGATAAGAAAGATCGGGCAACAAGGCAACAGAGAGTCGAGAAAACCCTACCATGCCAAATAACATCACAGCGAGGGTAAACATCGCTACTGTTACCGGGCGTTTAACCACAGTACTAACAATACTCATGAATAATAATTCCTTTAGATTTAATGATTAGGTAAAAGCCAGTTCACAACTTATTAGTCTTGTGTTGCTTGATTATCAGCATTTTCCTTAACGGCATTATTATCAGTAGTTAGTTCAACGTTCTTCTTTGGGGTTTCTTCTTTACCTATTATTTTTACAGCACTATCAATTTTCAAACCTTGCTGACCGACAATCACTACCGGTTCAAGGGCATTTAGTGGCGTTAATATTTCAACAAAACCATCTTGTTCAAAACCGGTAACCACTGTAACTTTCTTAGCTTTATTATCTTGAATAACGAATAAGCTGGTTTCAGTGTCGGTAACCAGCAAGGCTTTTTGTGGCACAATTTGCGCATTATCATGAACATCAAGGGTCAGTGACACTTTAGCAAACATCCCGGGGTTTAAGACATGGTTATCATTATTAACTTTTAAGGTCACTTTAAAAGTCCCCGACTCGGTATCAATGATTGGTGAGATTAAGTCAACCGTTGCAGGAAGTTCTTTTGCGTTTGCCGGAAAGTTTAAATACGCTTGTTGACCAACATGAACATTATTCATTTCAGATTCGGGCAAATAAACAACCCCTTGTAAAGTATCGAGGGCAACAATGGTAAACATTTCACCACCAACATTAGCGGTCATATTGCCTTCTTTCACCATTCTTGAAGCAATAACACCTGATATTGGCGCTCTTACTTTTGAATCACGTACTTGTATCGCCGCCACTTTTTGTTGGTTTTTTCTTGTTTTCACTAAAAACTCAAGCTTTTCTAAATCTTTAACCGATATCAGTTGTTCACCATCTATTGGTCTACTGCGGTTAAATTCTGCAACCGCAGAGTCGACATCTATGGTGGTACGTTCAAGTTCTAATAAATAATTTTCAGAATCAATTTCAGCTAAGGTTTGTCCTTTGGTAACCGACATCCCTTCTTCAACTAATATCGTGTTAATCATGCCTGTGACTTTATTGGTGACTTTGCTTTCAGCTTTTGCCTCAAGCACAGCGGTTGTTCGATAAGTGTTAGTGATCGTTCTATTGTCAACGAGAGTTGTTTCTACGGGCACCTGGTAAACTTTCTTTTCTTTGTCTGCTACTTTTTCTTCATTACAAGCGCTTAACACTGTGACTAAGAATAGTGATAATAATAATGAAGTTGCTAGTGAATTGAGGTGCATAACGGTCCGTTGTTTTATAATTATAATTATGGTTATTTTATCCGGTTCGGCAAGTAAGATACAAATAGCTTTTGACGGTTATTAAACATTCAATTGTAACGAGTTATGATTACTAGCAAGTATAAGAATTTTACCTATAAAAAATATTTTGAATTATTTATGAAGTCGTCACTAAAACGTTATCTATCAAACGCACATTTATTTTTCAGTCTCGACATTAGGCACCTATCATTAAAATGAATAAAAGAGTTTTAATCACCGCGCACTATGGTTTACGATTAATATATAAAAATTTTTTTTCTAACAAGGTTGTTGAATGTATTGCATAAAACTGTATTTTTTAGCTATTTTCACTACTGCTCTCTTCGTATCGCCTGTTATAGCTAACGACAAAGACGAATCCCCTGTTCGCGGGCTAACTGGCTTTGAAAACATCGACAAAAGTCAGCCTTTATGGGAATTTGGACTTGGTGGTGGCGCTATAGAAGTCGCTAATTACCCGGCATCAGGCGAGCGAAATTTTATTGCTTTAGCCGCGCCCTATGTCGTTTATCGGGGCGATGTGTTTCGGGTTGGTGGTGGTGATGGCATGCGTGCAGTTGTGGTTGAAACAAGTGATTTTGAATTAGACCTTTCCTTTGGCGGTGCATTCTCTGCCGACAGTGATGACAATACATCTCGGGCTGGTATGCCTGAATTAGACTTCTTATTTGAAATAGGGCCACAATTAATTTATCGCGTTAAAGACTACAAATTTTCACAAGGTGGAGATGCAAGACTCAAAGCTCGCTTGCAAGCAAGAGCGGTATTTTCTACTGATTTTGATCGCATCGACGATCGTGGTTTTGTTATAGAGCCAACCATTTCATACCAACAGCGTGGTGCAATTGTTAAAGAAGTAGGCTTAAATATCGCCTTTAGCTTAGCTTTTGCGACTGAAAAATTACAAGATTACTTTTATCAGGTTGATCGCAAATTCGCCAATAGCAATCGCCAACAATATAATGCCAAAGGAGGCTATTTGGGTGCAGAGCTTTCTATGGGTCTGTCATTACCCATACGAAAAAATATCCGCGCATTTATCACTGGCTCAGCACAATTTCATCAAGGTGCAGCCAACCAAGATAGCCCTCTTTATGAAAAAGACATTACTTACAGCCTCGGTATTGGCTTTGTTTGGCGCTTATACGAAAGTGATAAAAAAGCAAGTTGGTAACAATCCTTCTAATGACACTAAAACAAATAGCTACTATTGATTAAATTGACTTATAAAAAGGCTAACACTGCTCTAAACTGTAGATAATTAATTATAAAAGGAAAAAAACGATGTTCTCAATTAAAAAATTGTTATCTTTAGTGCTTAGCTTAACCTTGGTTGCTTGTGCTTCAATGGGAGATGGTAGTAAAGCAGAACAACAACAAGAAATTCTCACCATGAAAGATACGGTGCTTAACCAACTTTTTGCTAATAAACCAGATACCCGTAGCCAAATTAATTCAGCGGCTGGTTATGCTGTCTTTTCGAATGCTAATATCAATTTAATATTTATGGCAGCTGGCACAGGCTATGGTGTGGTTAAAAGTAATAATTCAGCTAAATATACTTATATGAATATGGCTGAAGGTGGTATAGGCCTTGGTCTTGGTGTTAAAGATTACCGTATTGTTATGGTATTTCATACGGCACAAGCAATGAATGATTTTGTTAATCAAGGTTGGAGCTTTGGTGGTAATGTTGATGCCGCAGCAAAAGCGGGTAATAAAGGCGGTTCAGTTGAAGGAGAAATGTATTACGGTGATGTAACTGTCTACACTTTTACTGAAAGTGGCTTAGCCCTGCAGGCAACAATAAAAGGCACTAAGTTTTGGCAGGACAGTAAGCTTAATTAACAGCCCAACTCAGTAGTCATTATCCTTAGTTAAATCTGTTATTGCTGTAAAGCGCACAATATATAAATACCCCCTGTGCGCTTTAAGGGAAAAATTGTGTACTTTAAGGGAAAAATTAACTTCGGCTGATTAACACCTCAAAGCGTAAAACATATAAATAACCCCTGTGCGCTTTAAGGGAAAAATTAACTTTGGCTGATTAACACCTTAAGCTTCTCCTTGTAACATTACAGTATTCGCTTTACGGGTATAACTTTCAATCTTATGGAAATTCAAATACCGCTAAGTATCAGGCGTTAGCATCTTATGCTAATAGGAATAATTTATTGATCTTTTTGCTTCAATATAGGCGATTATCGAGATATAAAAAATTAGACCTTTCTACTAGTATCATAAAATTTACGGGATTATTTCTTACTATTATCCTCTGACACCCTACCTACATAACCTTTACGACTAAAACCTATATTAGTTATCACTGCGATGAATAGTACTTATTTAATCAAATGATTCGTAGTAGCTCAAAAATCAGGTAAACTATAAGCAAAATTTTTCCTTGCTAATGATGATAATGTTATTAGCCCATTAGAACTAGAGAGAGTTTTAAATGAGTCTATATTTAGAGTACATTAAAGAAATTGAAAATCGTAAGAATGAGCTAAGATTAGCTCCTCTACCCATTGATTCTGCTGATCTATTATCAGAAATCATTGCTCAAATTAAAGATTCTGCAAATGAGCATCGCGAAGATTCACTTAACTTTTTCATTTATAACACTTTACCAGGCACAACCAGTGCTGCAGGTGTAAAAGCTGAATTTTTAAAAGAAATTATTCTAGCTCAGTCAGTCGTCGCAGAAATTACCCCTACATTTGCTTTTGAATTGTTATCTCATATGAAAGGTGGCCCTTCAATTGAGGTACTTCTTGATTTAGCATTATCTGATGACGCAGCAGTAGCAAAACCAGCGGCAGAAGTTTTAAAAACTCAAGTATTTTTATATGACGCTGATACAGTACGTCTTGAAGCTGCATTTAAAGCAGGCAACGCACTGGCGAAAGATATTTTAGAAAGCTACGCCCAAGCTGAATTCTTCACTAAGTTACCTGAAGTTGAAGCAAAAGTTGAAGTAGTCACTTATATTGCCGGAGAAGGTGATATCTCAACTGATTTATTATCTCCAGGTCATCAAGCACATTCACGTGCTGACCGTGAATTACATGGCCAATGCATGGGCACTCCAGAAGCTCAAGCAGAAATTAAAGCATTACAAGTTAAGTACCCTAACGCGAAAGTCATGCTTATCGCTGAAAAAGGCACTATGGGTGTTGGTTCATCTCGTATGTCGGGTGTTAACAACGTTGCACTATTGGCAGGTAAACAAGCAAGTCCATACGTACCCTTTATTAACATTGCACCTATAGTTGCGGGTACTAATGGTATTTCTCCAATATTCTTAACAACCGTTGATGTAACTGGCGGCATTGGTCTTGACCTTAAAAACTGGGTTAAGAAAGTCGATGCAAGTGGCAAAGCAGTTGTTGATGCAAATGGTGATGCAGTTTTAGAGGAAGCTTATTCTGTAGCGACTGGTACCGTATTAACTATCGATACTAAAGCGAAGAAATTGTACAACGGTGACAAAGAGCTTGCGGATATATCTTCAGCCTTCACACCACAGAAAGTAGAATTCATGAAAGCAGGTGGTTCTTACGCGGTAACATTTGGTAAGAAATTACAAACGTTCGCTGCTAAAACACTTGGTGTAGCAACACCACCTGTATATGCCACTTCAAAAGAAATTTCTCATGAAGGTCAAGGTTTAACCGCCGTTGAAAAAATCTTTAATAACAACGCAGTTGGTGTAACATCGAACACACCATTACATGCAGGCTCAGATGTTCGCGTTAAAGTTAACATTGTTGGCTCTCAAGACACAACAGGTCCTATGACATGTCAAGAGCTTGAAGCGATGGCAGCATCTACTATTTCTCCACTAGTAGACGGTGCATACCAATCAGGTTGTCATACAGCGTCAGTTTGGGATAGCAAAGCTAAAGCTAACATTCCTAAATTAATGGCATTCATGAACAAGTTCGGTCTTATTACTGCACGTGACCCGAAAGGCGTTTACCATGCAATGACTGATGTTATTCATAAAGTATTAAATGATATTACCGTAGACGATCGCGCAATCATCATTGGTGGTGACTCACATACTCGTATGTCTAAAGGTGTAGCCTTTGGTGCTGACTCGGGTACAGTAGCAATCGCGCTTGCCACAGGTGAATCGGCTATGCCAATCCCTGAGTCTGTAAAAGTTACTTTTAAAGGCAAGATGCAAGGCCACATGGATTTCCGTGATGTAGTTCATTCTACTCAAGCGCAAATGCTTAAGCAATTTGATGGCGAGAATGTCTTCCAAGGTCGTATCATTGAAGTGCATATCGGTACATTATTAGCTGACCAAGCATTTACCTTTACTGATTGGTCTGCAGAAATGAAGGCAAAAGCCTCAATCTGTATTTCTGAAGATGAAACATTAATTCAATCACTTGAGCTTGCTAAGAGCCGTATCCAGATAATGATCAACAAGGGTATGGAAAACGAAGCGAAAACACTTAACGGTTTAATCGCCTTAGCTGACCAACGTATCGAAGGTATAAAATCAGGCACTACGCCAGCATTAGCACCAGATGAAAATGCTAAATACTACGCGGAAGTGGTAATTGATTTAGATATTATCGACCAGCCAATGATTGCGGATCCAGATGTAAACAACGACGATGCTTCTAAACGTTACACCCATGATGTTATTCGCCCTGTTTCATACTACGCTGATAAATCAGTTGACCTAGGCTTTGTTGGTTCTTGTATGGTTCACAAAGGTGATATGCAAATTATCGCTCAAATGTTCCGTAATATGGAAGCACAAGGTAACAAGATAGAATTTAAAGCTCCATTAGTTGTTGCACCACCAACTTACAATATTGTTGATGAGCTTAAAGCTGAAGGCGATTGGGATATTTTACAAAAATATTCAGGCTTCGAATTTGACGATGCTGTACCTAAAAATGCTGCACGTACTAAGTACGAAAACATCATGTACCTTGAACGCCCAGGCTGTAACTTATGCATGGGTAACCAAGAAAAAGCTGAACCTGGTGACACGGTTATTGCAACATCAACACGTTTATTCCAAGGTCGTGTTGTAGCAGATACTGCTGAGAAAAAAGGCGAATCGTTACTTGGCTCTACACCGTTAGTTGTACTTTCAACGATGCTTGGTCGTTTCCCAACAATCGAAGAGTATAAGTCAGCAGTAGAAGGTATCGATTTAACACGATTCGCTCCTCCTACACATGAGATGACGACTAAGTACACTGCACCAGCAGTACCGATTAAAGTAATGTAATTAGCTATATAGAGTCCTTAATGGGGACTCTATTTTAAGTGATACATTAAAATAGACTTAGAAATATAAGGGTTATTTATTTTGGTTGAGTGAGGTAAAACTTACTATCAACTAAAATAAGTAATCCTTTTTTATTTTAGTTGATAGTTATTAAAAATGGCACAGCGATGCAAGGACTATACTCACTTAACTGGGTCTGTAATTAAGTGAGCACGTGAGAGAAGTTTACCTTGAACAGAAATGCCTCTACTGACTAGCGCATTCAATATTAGCGGATAATGAAGGCATAATTAAATTTGGAAACGATTTTCTGTCGTCAAACTTTTCAATACCTTTTAACACTTCAATGGTAAAACCATAAGTGCCACAAATCTCGTAAGACTGCCTCATCATAAAAGTAGCCAGTTTATCAAAGTGGGTGTCCGACTTGGGGTTCACCTCTAAGTGATATTTATTTCCAGCCATGTTTGTTTGTTTAAACTGAATATTGTGATCGAAATCCCATTGTGAAGCTCCGTTTTCAGAAACAATGTTGGTACAAGCAGATAGAGCAAAACAAGTAATAGCTAAAGTAAATAAACGCATCATAAGTCCTTTTCAAATAATAATTTATAGTATAAAGCAGCGGTACTCTACCATCGACAACCAAGAATGCACTAATGCTGAGACAACATAGCTGCCAAGGCATGGCAATGGTGCTGAGACAGGTTACTGTTCCTAAACATAAAAACCAGCAAAGATGCTGGTTTTTATATGAAGTTAGTCAAGCACTTACAAGTGCTTGTCTAAGAATTCACCCACCACCTTAAATGCTTCTATGCGATTTTCATTTTCATCGAGGTAATGTGTACCATTGGCAAACTCAACAAAATCGATATCTAAATCAGCGTCTTTAGCCGCATCATAAAAATCGTCAGATTGGCTAAATCTTACCTGAGTATCATGTTTACCATGAATTAATAATATCGGTGCTTTGATCTGCTTAAGATAGTTAATTGCAGAAGTCGCTTTAAGACTGGCAATAGTTTTATCGTCCGTTGGGTTACCAATAGTTTTATCAATAAAAGGTCGTTTAGATTCGTATCTGTATTTATCTTTTGCTAACTCAAGTAAGTCACCAATCCCAGCGATACTGGCAATACATTTAAATTGCTTGGGCCTTTGAAATGCCGCCGTTAATGCCACATAACCACCGTAGCTAGCGCCAACGATACAGCTATTATTAGTATCAACCAGTTCCGTCTCAGCTAACCAGTCTATCGCTTCATAAATATCATCTTGCATACGTTTACCCCACTGTTGGTAACCAGCGGTTTGATAAGCGTTACTAAAGCCGGTAGAGCCACGAAAGTTAACTTGTAGTACGGCATAACCTTTACTGGCAAAGTATTGCACAAACGGACTAAAGTATTGGTAATCTCTTGATTGTGGACCGCCATGAGGATGAATAATCAAGGGGGGTTTTTTATTATTACTCATTGGCGTTGTTGGCAACGTTAAATACCCGTGCAATGACATGCCATCAGATGCTTCAAATTGAAACGGTTGAACACTAGCCAGCGGCTTGCCTTCTAAATAGGGGTATTGACTGATCCAAAAACCACCCGATTTATTAGCCAAATCTAACCAAAAAAACTTAGGGGGTGAATTATCTCGCTGAGCAGCCACTAAAATTTTCTTTTTATCTTTGCTCATACTATAAATACTGGCTTGGTATTGCTTGAAACTATTTTTTACAATGTTATAGATTTCAGTGTCAGCATCAGTAAAAAAATGATTCTTACGGTAGTGCTCAAAATAAATAGCACCAATAACTTCATTTCTATCCGCATTAAAAATAGCACCTTCTACATCATAGTTATCATTAGCATATAATAGCTTATCGTAGGCTCCCGACTTAATATCATATTGCCAAAGTGCGTCTCTGTGTATCTTGTGATCAGAGATAACAATCGCCTTATCATCACTAACCAAAATAGGAGAAAAAGTTTCACCTTCGAACGCTTTTTTAGAGTGTAATAACTTCCACTCATCATTATTGTCTTTTCTGTACCATATATTCGTAATCGTACTGTCATAATCGTCAGAGCCTACACCCAAGACGACATCACCCGCTTTATTGGCAACCCAACTATAAACGTCATATTTATTAACGAATAACTTTTCAAACTTATTTTCATAAATATTAACTTTATAGACAGATTGACCTTTATCTTTAGGAGAGTACATCTGCAATAATACAAATTCTTTTTCTGCTTTTAATAACGAAACAACTTGTTGAGAGCTGTTTAAATCATACATAGCGATTTCTGCACCCGTTAAACTGCGAAGGTTTGCTGCACGATTTAATTCAATCAAGTTACTGCCGTCAATGTTAACCGAAAATAATCGATTAACTCGAAATCTATCACCCCATTGCTTTTTAGAGTAACTCGATGATACCAACAAACGTTCATTATTTGCCCACATAACCGAGTCTATTCTGTCTTTAGACTTTTTAAGGCTAACAAGTTTTATAATGCTATTTGAGCCAAAGTCACTCATCACAACCGACGGACCATCTTCACTGTTAAATATTCCAGCAATATGTTTACCATCTGGTGATACGGTAGGTTCTTGAATTATAGGTAAGTGACCAAACTCCTTGTAGGTTAACGTTTGCTTTTCGGCATGACTTAAGAAGGTCACGCTGAGCAATAGAATAGTGATTATTATTTTTTTCATTATTGCATCCTAGCGACTTGTTGATTAACGGTAGTTGTCATTATCGATGATACGATAAAAATCATTTACCTATATCTTTACAAATTATTTACAAAATTGCCAGTAAACTTGCCATATTTATAATAAAGTCAGACCAAACTAATAACGACGTTGGTTATTGAAAAATAGATGACTGATAATAATGATCAAAAAACGAAGGTAAAAAGGTATATCGCTGACTCTCACTAAATAGCTTTGGTGAGTTGTGGCTTAGGTACTTAGTTCAGTAAAGATTAAGCGCTAACTAAAACAATAGCCCATAAAAAATGCCATTCACTATCAATAGTGAATGGCATTTCAGCATAAATGCAAGTTTATCGTTTATTTAAAAACAATGATTATTTCTTTTTCTTTACCGCTTTTGCATTAGGTAAATCAGTAATTGAACCTTCAAAAATTTCAGCCGCTAAGCCAATAGATTCATTTAATGTTGGATGAGCATGAATGGTTAAGCCGATGTCTTCTGCATCAGCACCCATTTCAACGGCTAAACAAATTTCGCCCAACATTTCGCCCGCGTTGATACCAACAATGGCACCACCAAGAATACGGCCCGTTTCTTTTTCAAAGATTAACTTAGTTTTACCTTCGGTACGGCCAGAAGCGATAGCACGACCAGAAGCCGCCCAAGGGAAGTTAGCTACTTCAATGTTTAAACCTTGCTCTTTAGCTTCAGTCTCTGTTACGCCAGTCCAAGCCATTTCAGGATCAGTGTAAGCAACAGAAGGGATACAACGTGGTTCAAAGGTATGTTTCTTACCTGAGATAACTTCTGCTGCACAATGCGCTTCATGAACCGCTTTATGTGCCAGCATAGGTTGACCAACAACATCACCAATAGCAAAAATATGTGGAACGTTAGTACGTAGTTCATTCGTTACATTGATAAAACCACGTTCATCAACGTTAACACCTGCTTTGTCAGCAGCAACTAAATGACCATTTGGCTTACGGCCAACAGCCACTAAAATTTTGTCGTAACGTACAGGTTCTGCTGGTGCTTTTTTACCTTCAAAAGTCACATACAAACCGTCAACTTTAGCTTCAACGGCAACCACTTTAGTAGATAACATTATGTTGAAGTTTTTCTTGTTGAAATTAGTATAAATTTTAACAATGTCTTTATCTGCAGCTGGTACTAATTGATCAGCAAATTCAACCACTGAAACATTAGCGCCTAAAGCTCTGTATACCGTACCCATTTCTAGACCGATAATACCACCACCCAATACTAACATTTCATCAGGAATGTCATGAAGTTCTAGAGCGCCGGTTGAATCTATAACGCGTGGGTCATCATTTGGAATAAAAGGTAAGTCGATAACAGAAGAACCTGCGGCGATAATAGCATTATCAAAAGTAACCGTCGTTTTCTCGCCGTCATTGCCTTCAACTTCAATGGTTTTATCTGAAGTGAACTTGCCGTAACCGTAAACTGTAGTCACTTTACGCGCTTTAGACATTCCACCTAAGCCGCCAGTAAGTTGGGAAACTACGCTATCTTTCCAGTCACGAATTTTATCTAAATTAATTTCTGGCTTACCAAATGTAACTCCGTGAGAAGCCATCGCAGCTGCATCATCAATAACTTTAGCAACATGAAGTAATGCTTTTGATGGGATACAACCCACATTTAAACAAACGCCACCTAATGTTTTTCGGCTTTCAATTAAGACTACATCTAAACCTAAATCTGCAGCACGGAATGCCGCTGAATAACCACCAGGGCCTGAACCTAATACTACTACTTGAGTTTTAATTTCGTTACTCATGTTTACCTCAATTAACTTGTTGTTTTGTCATTTATCGCTTCGCCAATATGGAAAGCCACAAATATAATATTATTTATACTTTACTGGGCGGAATTTTACTTAAACTCCTACCAAAGTACCATCTTTAATCGCGCCTTCTTTGACCAAAGTAGTAAAAAGTGAGAAGCATTTCTGCCTACTCACTTTTATCTTAGCGTCAAAGACTCTATCAATTATAAGATCAATTGACGAATATCAGACATTACACTGGCTAAGTGTACCGTAAAGCGCGCGGCTAAGGCACCGTCAATAACACGATGGTCGTACGACATTGATAATGGCAACATAAGTTTAGGCTCAAAATCCTTACCATTCCACTTAGGTTTTATTTCTGATTTTGAAACACCTAAAATTGCCACTTCTGGAGCATTAACAATCGGCGTGAATGCTGTACCACCAATACCACCAAGGCTAGAAATAGTAAAACATCCACCTTGCATATCGGTCGCTTTCAATTTGCCATCTCGTGCTTTCATGCTAATTTCTAGAAGTTCACGAGAGAGTTGATGAATACCTTTTTGGTCGACATCACGAACTACCGGAACGACTAAACCATTAGGCGTATCAACAGCAACACCAATGTGAATGTATTTCTTGAGAATTAAGCTTTCTCCGTCTTCACTCAAACTTGAGTTAAACGCAGGGAATTCACGTAAAGCATCAGCAACCGCTTTTAAAATAAAGACTAATGGTGTGATCTTAAAGCCTAGCTTTTTCTTTTCACAAATAACATTTTGTTCTTTACGAAACGCTTCAACATTAGTGATATCAGCTTCATCAAATTGAGTAACATGTGGAATAGTTACCCAATTACGATGAAGAAATGGACCTGATATTTTTTGAATACGCGTAAGTGCTTTCGTTTCAATTTCGCCAAATTTCGAGAAATCGATAGCCTTAGCACTGACGACCTGTAAGCCACCCTCACCCGCAGCAACAGAGCTACCCGCGTTAGCTTTAGGTCGAGACAGTTCGTATTTCACGTAAGACTGTACGTCTTCTTTTAAAATACGACTTTTTCTGCCCGTTCCTTTAACTAAGGTTAAATCAACACCATATTCACGTGCAATACGGCGAATCGATGGCGAAGTATAGATACTACCCGATGAAGCCACTGTGCCCGCTTGTGGATGATGCGGAACAGGAGCAGCCTTTTGTGGTGCGGGTTTAGCTTTTGGTGCTTCAGCAACTTCTTCAGCAACAGGAGCAGGAGCAGCGACTTCAACTGGTGAGCCACTTGATGTTTCAAGCTTAATAACAATAGCGCCCTGCTTTACTTTGCCACCAACGCTAACCAATACTTCTTTAACGGTACCCGCATGTGACGAAGGCACATCCATCGTCGCTTTATCTGTTTCTAAGGTGATTAAACCATCTTCAACTTCAATAACATCACCAACACTCACTAAAACGTCGATAATTTCAACTTCGCCGTCTTCACCAATATCAGGCACGGCAATATCAATAATTTCACTTTCTGCTGATACCGCCGCCTTAGCAGGTGCAGGAGTTGACTCAACTTCTGCAACCGTTTCTTCTACAGCTTCTGCTGGCGCTTCGTCTGTAGTTTCCTCTGTAGCTTCAGCCGTTTCGGGTGCTGCTTGCGATGATGTCATTTCAGCAATCACATCACCTTCTTTAATCTTATCGCCGACACTGACCAATAATGCCGATAACTTTCCAGCAAATGGTGCAGGGATGTCCATTGATGCTTTATCAGTTTCAACGGTAACAATTCCTTCGTCTGCTTCGATTGAATCACCAACAGCAAAACAAATTTCAATAATTTCTACTTCGTCGCCACCAACATCAGGGACTAGAATTTTTTGACTATCTGACATATTAAATCTCCTAGTCTGCTTATGCGTAAAGTGGGTTAAGTTTTTCAGTGTCAATATCAAAGCGTTTAATCGCTTCAGTAACTACTGAACGCTCAACATCACCACGGTTAGCTAACTCAAATAACGCCGCAACAACAATATAAGCAGCATTCACTTCAAAGTGAGTACGTAAATTAGCGCGACTGTCACTGCGACCAAAACCATCGGTACCTAAACAGCGGTATTCGGTGTCTATGTAGGCACGCACTTGCTCTGAATAGTTTTTAATATAATCAGTTGCTGCAATTGCAGGACCATTTTCTTTGGTAATAACGTTAGAAATGTACGCTTGTTTTTGCTTACTTTCTGGGTGAAGCATATTCCAGCGTGCAACATCTTGACCGTCACGGGCTAATTCATTGAATGAAGTTACTGAGTAAACATCACTTGAAATACCGTAATCAGCACTTAAAATTTGTGCCGCTTCACGTACCTTTTCCAAGATAGTGCCTGAGCCCATCAACTGCACGTTAACTTTTGGTTTTTTCGAAGCTTTCTTCGCTGCTACCGTTTCAAGCTTGTAAATACCTTTAATTATTTGCTCTTCAACATTTTTATTTTCAGGCATCGCCGGATGTTTATAGTTTTCGTTCATCAAGGTTAAGTAAAAGAAAATATTTTCATTTTCTTCATACATGCGACGTAAACCTTCACGCACAATAACCGATATTTCATAACCATAGGTAGGATCGTACGTCACACAATTAGGGATCAAACCTGCTTGCACATGTGAGTGACCATCTTGATGTTGTAAACCTTCACCATTCAAGGTTGTTCGACCGGCAGTAGCGCCTAGTAAAAAGCCTTTTGCTTGGCTATCACCCGCTGCCCAAGCTAAGTCACCAACACGTTGGAAACCAAACATAGAGTAGTAGATGTAAAATGGGATTGTTGTCGCATTACAAGTAGAGTAAGACGTACCCGCTGCAACCCAAGACGCCATAGCACCTAATTCATTAATACCTTCTTGTAAAACCTGACCTTTTTTATCTTCACGATAATAAGCAACTTGGTCAGCATCTTGAGGAATGTATTTTTGCCCTTCGTTTGCGTAAATACCCACTTGGCGGAATAAACCTTCCATACCAAAAGTACGCGCTTCATCAGGGATAATAGGCACGATACGCTTGCCTATTTTTTTATCTTTTAATAGTGCATTCAATACACGAACAAAGGTCATTGTTGAAGAAACTTCACGATCACCAGAGCCTTTCAATATTGCGTCAAAGACTTTAAGAGATGGGATTTCTAACGTTTCATCTGCTTGTACACGACGAGCCGGTAAAGAACCCCCTAACGCTTCACGACGCGCTTTCATGTACTTGAACTCTTCGCTGTCTTCAGGGAATCGATAGAAAGGCAAATCAGCAATTTCATCATCATTGATCGGCATATTGAAACGATCACGGTAAAGCTTAATAGACTCAACATCCATTTTCTTCACGTTATGAGCAACATTCAATGCTTCGCCTGAGGCACCTAAACCAAAACCTTTTACTGTTTTTGCTAGAATGACAGTTGGACGACCTTTAGTTTCTATCGCTTTTTTATAAGCGGCGTAAACTTTAACCGGATCATGGCCACCACGATTCAAACGATAAATATCTTCATCAGACATATTGGCAACCAATGCCGCTGTCTCAGGGTATTTATTGAAAAAGTTCTCACGGGTATATTTACCACCCTTGGCTTTACAGTTTTGGTATTCACCGTCAACCGTTTCTTCCATAAGTTGTAAAAGTTTACCTGAAGTGTCACGGGCAATAAGGGCATCCCAGTAAGAACCCCAAATAACTTTAACGACTTCCCAGCCAGCGCCACGGAAAGTACCTTCAAGCTCTTGAATAATTTTGCCATTACCACGAACAGGGCCATCTAAACGCTGTAAGTTACAGTTAATAACAAATGTTAAGTTATCTAAACCTTCACGCGAAGCTAAACCAATAGCACCTAATGATTCTGGCTCATCAGTCTCGCCATCACCTAAATAACAGTAAACGCGTTGTGCTGAACAATCTTTGATACCACGATCGGTTAAATATTTAAGGAAACGCGCAGTATAAATGGCTTGTAATGGACCTAGTCCCATAGAAACCGTTGGGAACTGCCAGAAATCTTTCATCAAATGAGGGTGAGGATAAGAAGATAACCCTTTACCATCACATTCTTGACGAAAGTTATCCATTTGAGATTCAGTTAAACGACCTTCCATAAAGGCACGCGCATAAATACCTGGAGAGATATGTCCTTGCGCGAAAATAAAGTCACCACCGTCTTTGTCAGAAGCCGCTCTAAAGAAGTGATTAAAACCGACATCGTATAACATCGCAGAAGAAGCAAAACTGCCAATATGTCCACCTAAGTCTAAATCTTTTTTCGACGCACGAAGTACCAGAACTAAAGCGTTCCAACGGATAGCTGCACGAATGCGCGCTTCAATCGTTTGATCACCTGGCATATTAGGCTCTTGCCCAGGAGGTATGGTATTTACATAAGCTGTTTTTGCTTCAAAAGGTAAATGTGTGCCACTGCGACGAGCGCGGTCAATAAGTTTTTCTAAAATGAAATGTGCACGATCTGGACCTTCATTTTCCAGAATAGAATCCATAGATTCCAACCACTCTTGGGTTTCCAATGAATCTAAATCAATTTTTGGGAGCTCAGACATAATTACTTAGTTTCCAATAGTTAGTAAGTATATATAGTCATCATTACTCTATATGCAGGTTTATTGCGTTTCAAAACTAGCACTACGGCGTTACTCATTGTTGCAATAGCAAACCATTGCTGCAAACAAATGCCTTGTATCTATAATTTTGCACTCACACTAAACGTCAACATCTTAAATGATGATAGCTATAAGTTAAATTTCTGTGTTTAAAGATAGTCAACTTTTGCATATTTACATGCTTTGATTAACGTTAAACAGTTATTTTCTAAATTTTATTTTGCAACGTAATAGCCATTAATATTCACTACGTTGCATTCTGCGCATTGATCTTTCCATGCGACTATCTTCTTGTGACATTTTTAGTAGCACTTCTTCTATAAAAGCGAGGTGACGGTGACTTGCCCCCCAAGCTTTTTGTGGCTGACCACTAATAATTGCGTCTAACAAGCGTTTTCTAAATTCAGCCATTTGCGCAAATATATCTGGGCGCTTAGCTAAGACAGTAAGATTTTGCTCAATATTATCAATCAACAAACTCGACATACTTCGCGCTAAGTGCAAAGTGACCGCATTGTGTGACGCCGCACATATAGCAAGATAAAAGTCGAATATAGCCTCAGCCTCTAAACGTAAATCATTTTCTAACTGGGCATTGCCAATACCGTCATGCTTTTTCTGTATTTCAGCAAAATCATTTTCCGTGCCTCGCATCGCCGCATAATATGATGACATCCCTTCAATACCATGACGAAACTCTAAGAGATCAAATTGCGACTCTTTACTTTTCGACATTAACTCAAATAACGGATCAGACAAGCCTGATAAAATTTGGTCACTAACAAATGTGCCACCACCTTGGCGACGATTTACTAAGCCTTTAGCTTCTAACTTTTGAATAGCTTCGCGTAATGAGGGTCGAGAAACATCAAATTGTTTTGCTAACTCTCGTTCAGGTGGTAATTTTTCACCTGCTTGCAAGCTACCTTCAAGAATCAAGGCCTCTAATTGTCGTAAAATTACATCCGACAATTTTGCTTGCTTAACTGGCTTTTGGATACCTGACAATGTCATAACTAACAGCTTAACCTATAGTTTTATTGGCCTAGAGTTAGATATAACTAAAAAGTGATTAAACTTTCTTTGTAAATCTTCTAAAAACCAAGAGGTAAATTGGTCTTACCAATCAAAAAAGTGGTGTAAAAATACCAAAAAAAACACATTTTGTAAAGAGAAGATAGAACAGCTAGGCTGATTTTCCAAGTACTATTTTAGAGCTCTAACTCCAAACAACTGTTTGAATAGCTAGCACAACAACTCAAATAAAAGCCTTGTATCGAACAATATTAAACCAAAAAAAATGGTCATTAAGCTAAATTATTTTATCTGGTTATTGTCATTTTTATACGCATTGTGATTCGATAACAGATCAAAAAAACATCATAAAAATTATTGAACAGCCCGCTATAAATTACGCTTAACTCTTATAAAAGGGCTAGATGTTAAATAAAATAGCCCTTTACAAAGGTGAGTTTCCATTAATTAAAAGTCAATTTATGCGACACAAAGCAATAATGAATTATAGGACTATTTTTTAATTTATCGCTTTATCTGACCAATCTAAACGAATATCCCACCCTTCTACTCGATGCTCTGGCTCTAATGGTGCAACTGATTCATCGATTGTTTTATGAACGTTAATTGCAGGCGTAATATTGACATCGCGGCCATGAATAAAACTCTGCGTTCTGACAATTTGGGTATAGGCTTTATTCATCGCATAAGCACGTTGCTTGGACGGGGTAATTAAGGCATAAACGTCCGCTTGCTTTACTTTTTCCTTATTAACAGAGCCATCTTTGTTATACCACTTGCTGTGCATTTCCGTGTTTTCTCGAAACTCATTACCGCCACCATTAATTTGCAGATATTGTAAAATCTCCCCCTCTTGCTGTCCTTTCGATGGTGCATCTTTCATGCCTTTTAAATTAATATAGCCCCAACCTGCTCGTCCAGTTACTTTTCTTGGAAAAGCAAACGTTTGATCAATAGTGGTACCTATAGCGGAGTGACAACCCATGCAGTAGAAAGTTTCTTCATAAGACTGAGGTCGTAACTCACCATTATAATCTTCTATGTAGCCTTGAATAAGCCAGCCAAATTTATTATTAAAACCACGGTCTTTAACACGGATGTAACTGGGTAATTGTTCATCAAGTTTCTCTTTTCGCTCTCGCCGATAAGCACTATCTATTGCCGAGTCATTTAATAATTGCGTTTTTGTCATATAACGCAACTCTTTCATTCGTTGCGGAATAGTGGTTTCACCCTTTTGATCAATCCCAACATAACGAACTGAATGCATAATTTCGGTGTTAACCGGGTATTGTTGACGAGGCACCTTAATCTGCTTGGCATCGCCAACAAAGTATTCTTGAGCTAGCAATAATTCAACTTGTCCGGTTAATTGACCATCTATATTTAAGTCGCTATTAAGCGTTACTTCATCGGCTGGGAAAATATCTATTTGTGGTAAAGCCTTAATACTCATTTCAACTAGCGAAAGATTAATTAAATAGACATCTTCATTATATTCGCCATTAAGTTGCCTAAACTCTGCTGATAAGCGAATTAATACATCATCTGTGGCGCCATTCGTTGGCCAAAAGGTTCCCGGAAAGGGCTTGTAATTAAACGCCACCCAACCTGTGCCATCTTTAGCAATACCTTTATCATTAAAGGCTTCACCGGCTAAATTATAGTTTTTCAAATCGGGAATAAAACCTTGCCAGTCATTATCTTTTAATGTCGTCGACAATTGACTGTAGTTATCTTGATCTATGTATTGTGCTATTTGTTCATCAGATATTTTTGCTATCCAGGGTTCGCGGTTAACAAATAAGTTTTTCCAGCTATTACTCTCACCTTCATCCGAAAAGTTGTAAAGCCCCTGATTAACCCCGTCATTACGTAAATTATTACGGTAACTATCAGTTTCAGTATGGCTGTAGGTTTGATGGCAGGTGTAACAGGGATTGTTACTCCCTGCAGTTTTGGTGTAACACTGCGATGGAATAGGTGCTTCTTCATTAATGCTGCCATTAGCTGTCGGCGTGATTATTTCACTCATGTCTACTTCGGGTAATAAGCCCTGAGTCATTTTTTCACTTTTTGATAAACTCGAAAAACCAATAAAGGAAATCGTCACTAGTAAACTAAATATTAACACGTAATTTTTCATAAGCTTTAATAGCCCCTCATTTATATATTCAGTAAATTATACAAGGCTTTTATTACAGTTATTTGAAGCGAACTTTCATATTTTCTTAACAATAAAGTCAAAAAGAAGTCACCTAATTGTCACACCCCGATATTACTTTAATAGCGTTTTTACACATAACTCTAGGAAGATAAAATGCTGAATCTAAAAAAAAGAAAAATAGCGACACTCATAGCAGTGATTCTCGGTTCGTCAATGTTAACAGCGTGTGGTGGTGATGACGGTAAAAATGGGACAAATGGTTCTAATGGCGTTATTGGATTAGATGGTAGCAATGGCAATGATGGTGTCAACGGTACTAATGGAACTGATGGTACTGATGGCGCTAACGGGAGTGATGGGGCTAATGGGCAAAACCTGACAGCTGCAGCAAAACTAACCCGCTTAGCAACCGTGCCAGTAGGGGCAGAAATTACGGGTATGTTTTTAACGGATAACGATGAACTTTTCTTTAATGTACAACACCCTTCAGATCTGTCAGGTAACGAAACGCCAGCAAAAGTTGGCGTAGTAACCGGATTTGACTGGAGTACGCTTGACCCTATGACTGAGAGTTTATCGGTTCCAACAACCGATACAGAAAAAATGGCAGTACGGGTTGTTGCCGGAACTTACCAAGTTTTGGGGCAAGCAGGTGATACCTTAAATAACCAATTACCTCATGGTTTAGGCGCGATTGCTAGTGCTGATCAAGCAACTAAGATTAAGCAATCTCAAGATCCTGATTTTAATGCCTTCGTCCCAACCTCTGCCAGTGGTGACACAGGTTTTTTATTCACCGCATGGGAAGATCGCCCTGGGGCAATGAGCCGTATAGAACTAACTAAAGAAGACAGTGGCACTTGGACAATAGGTGATGCGATTAACGTTGATTTTTCAGCGGTATTAGGCACAATCATTAATTGTTTTGGTACGCTATCACCATGGAATACCCCTTTAACATCAGAAGAAAACTACGAAGCTGAAAATACCGAGCAATGGAATAACACCGCTTACTTAGATGGCTATCCTAGCTACCCAGATGTTAAAAACTTACAAACCTATTTAGCAAGTTCAACATTACCCAACCCTTATGATTACGGCTATATAGTTGAAATTACAGACCCAACGTCAACGAGCCCAACGCCAGTAAAGCATTTTACCTTAGGTCGTGTTGCCCATGAAAATTCGGTGGTAATGCCCGATTGGAAAACAGTTTACACCACAGATGATGGTTCCAATAAAGCCTTTTATAAATTTGTTGCTACCAATGCTGGTGATTTAAGTGCTGGCACTTTATATGCTGCTAAATTAACGCAAGACGCAACAAGTGCGCCAGCAAAAGCCGGCTTTGATATTCAGTGGATTGAGTTAGGGAGCAGTAATAATACCGAAATAAAAACTTGGATAAATTCATACAATGGTATTACGGAAGCTGATTACCTTGAAGGTGAAACCAGCTATATCACACAAACAGAAATAGATGATTGGGCAACCAATGGAACTGGCGACGACCGCTACGCCTTTTTAGAAACATTACGTGCAGCTAAAGCCAAAGGCGCAACCACTGAATTTCGTAAGATGGAAGGTGTCGTCATTAATTATGATGGTGTTGCCAGTGGTGCCGTACCTTATATGTATGTTGCTATGTCTTCAGTTGGAAAAGGTATGGTTGATAATGAAGGTGATATTCAGCTTGATTCATCAGCTTACTGTGGCGCGGTATATCGCTTTGGTGTCCAAACAGATTTCAACGTTAACCGCATGGAACCAGTCGTTGTCGGTGGCGCTTATAATTCAGACGGCGATGCCAATGGCAACAAATGCGATGTTAATGGTATATCCAACCCTGATAATTTAGCGGTGATGGACGATGGTCGTGTCTTAATTGGTGAAGACACCAGTAAGCATGTTAACAACGCCCTTTGGATTTATAACCCTAAAGGTGAGTAACCTTTAAAAATTCAGCGTTAATATTGATATAGCCCAGCATGTCTGGGCTTTTTTTCACATAAAAAACGATACAAATATAAGTCTATTTGCCGCTCGCTAGCAATCGCTAGAGGTTGCTTTAATTTCAGCATTAACAAATGACTTAGCAATACAAAAAACTCACTAAATATTAACTCAACCATAGCAAGTAAATGCTAAGTAAATGCCATGGCAACTTAGCGTAAACAGCAGTATTTTTAAGCGATCACACATATTATACCGTATATTTTATATCTTATTTGGCCAGGAAATACATTCTATGGTGGTATTGTACTATAGCGACATTTATAATTAGGCAAATCAGAATTAAACAAACAAATTCTATTGTAACTATCGCTATATAGCACCAAGCTGCTATGTAGTCATTTTGAGGAAGAGTATATGCTTTTTAATGGTTCGTTTAGCACAGACTGCCCAATTCGTCAGAAAATCCGTGAATTTTATCGTATTGATGAAAATATAGCAGTAGATCATATTCTACCTGTGGCAGAAGTTAATGTTAGTGCTAGAAGTAGAGCTTGGGAAAGAGCTCGCAAAATGGTTTTACAAATTCGTGAAGACCAATCTGGGAATGGCGCAATTGATTCCCTATTAAAAGAGTACTCACTCTCAAGTGAAGAAGGTGTGGTATTGATGTGTCTGGCTGAAGCCTTATTACGTGTGCCAGACAAACATACTCAAGATGCCTTAATTCGTGACAAAATTTCTCAAGGCCAGTGGAGCAGTCATTTAGGCAGCAGTGATTCACTGTTTGTTAATGCTTCATCATGGGGCTTATTAATTACCGGCACTATGGTTAATTATGCCGATAAACGCAAAAAAGACAGCTTTGGTTTATTGAAAAAAGTCATTGGTCGCTTAGGCGAGCCAGTTATTCGTAAGTCAATGAACTACGCCATGAAAATAATGGGTAAGCAGTTTGTGATGGGCGAAACTATTCAAGCGGCAACAGCGCGTGCTGCCACTAAAGAACAACAAGGTTATGTCTATTCCTACGATATGCTCGGTGAAGGTGCTCGCACCATGGCGGATGCAGATCGTTACTTTAAATCTTATCAAGTTGCAATTGATGCCATCGGCGCTGTTGCTCGCGCCTCGGGTAAAAATGATCCTCGCCGAGTGCCCGGTATATCGGTTAAGCTTTCAGCCATTCATCCTCGCTACGAATTTACCCACAAAGCCCGCGTTATGGCCGAAATTGTGCCAAAACTTAAAGCGCTTTGCTTACAAGCAAAAAGTTATAACATTGGTTTAACCGTTGATGCCGAAGAATCTGAACGCTTAGATATATCACTTGATATTATTGAAGCGGTTTTTAGTGATAACGAGTTAGGCGATTGGACAGGTTTTGGTATGGCTTTACAAGCTTATCAAAAACGTGCACTTTTTGTCGTCGATTGGTTACGTGACTTAACCCTACGTGCTAACCGAAAAATGATGATCCGTTTGGTTAAAGGTGCTTATTGGGATACTGAAATTAAGAATGCTCAAAAAGATGGTCTTCAGCATTTTCCTGTTTTCACGCGTAAGTCTTCTACCGATGTTTCTTACCACGCCTGTGCCAATAAATTACTGGAATACAGAGATAGCATCTATCCACAGTTTGCTACGCATAATGCTTACACCGCGGCAACCATTGTTGAGCTAGCTGGCGATGATAAAGAAGGTTTTGAGTTCCAATGTTTACATGGCATGGGCGATTCTTTGTATGACCAAATTGTCTCAAGTGAAAATATTCAATGTCGAATTTACGCACCTGTTGGTCATCATGAAGAGCTATTAGCTTACTTAGTCCGTCGTTTATTAGAAAACGGCGCTAACTCTTCTTTTGTTAATGCTATCGTTGATGAGTCTCAGCCAGTCGAATCTTTATTGGGCGATCCCGTTGAAAAGACCCAGCGCTTAAAAGATAAATATAACCAGCAAATAGTTAAACCTATCGCCTTGTATCATGATGCGAAAGGTCTGGGCCGTGATAATTCTAAAGGGCTAGACTTAACCGATATTAATGCTATAGCGCCGTTAAAATTGTCATTAGATAACTGGTTTACCGATCATCACATCAATGAAAATGATGTACCTGCAGGCTCGGTAGCGGTTAAAAACCCCGCCAACCATAGTGAAGTCATAGGTTTCCATCAACACCACACTAAAGATGACATGCTGGCAATGATCGACACCGCACAAGCAACATTTGCTTCGTGGTCGAAAACACCGGTATCTGAACGTGCCGATTTGTTATGTCGCGTTGCCGATATTCTTGAACGCCATATGGACGAACTTATCGCCTTATGTATTAAAGAAGCGGGTAAAATTGCGCAAGATGGTATTGATGAAGTCAGAGAAGCCGTCGATTTTTGTCGTTATTATGCTAACCAAGCGATTGAACTCGAAGAAGATGAACGCTTAGAAGCTCGTGGTGTAGTACTGTGTATCAGCCCATGGAATTTCCCATTAGCGATATTTTTAGGGCAAGTTGCTGCGGCAATCGCTACCGGTAATACCGTATTAGCAAAACCTGCTGAACAAACGAGTTTAATTGCCTTGCGCACCATTGAACTGATGGAGTCGGTTGGACTACCTGAAGGTGTTGTGCAAGCGGTTATTGCTCGCGGCAGCGAAGTGGGCAGTGTTATTGTGCCAGACAGTCGTATTCAAACCGTTATGTTTACAGGTTCCACTGAAACAGGGACAATAATTTCACAAACCTTGGCTGATAGAGGTGGCGATCAAGTCCCTTTCATCGCTGAAACCGGTGGACAAAATTGTATGATAGTTGACTCAACTGCCTTGCCTGAGCAAGTTGTTGACGATGTTATTTCTTCAGGATTTCAATCGGCAGGTCAGCGCTGTTCTGCGCTTCGTGTATTATTTTTACAAGAAGACATCGCTGATAATGTCATTACTATGCTTAAGGGTGCCTTAGCAGAATTACATGTCGGTAACCCAGAATATTTAAGCACAGATATCGGCCCAGTAATTGATGAAAAAGCCCTCAGCGCGCTCAATGCACACAGTGACTATATGCAAACCCATGGTCAATTATTATATCAGTGTGAAATATCAGCTGAAGTGGCAGGTAACGAGCATTTCTTTTTTGCGCCTCGTCTTTATGAAATTAAAGATATTAGCGTCCTTAAAAAAGAAGTCTTTGGCCCTTGTGTGCACATTGTACGTTTTAAAGGCAATGAAATAGAAGCGGTTATCGATAAAATTAATGGTACAGGTTTTGGTTTAACTATGGGTATTCATACGCGTATTGAACACCGTGCCTTTGATTTAGCTAAGTTGTCACGCGCGGGGAATGTTTATATTAACCGTAATATGATTGGCGCCATTGTTGGTGTCCAACCTTTTGGTGGCCGTGGTCTTTCAGGTACAGGACCAAAAGCAGGTGGACCCAATTACTTAACACGTTTAGTTATTGAAAAAGCTACGCCAGATGCCGAACAATTTAACTTACTACCTTCACAGGTAGAAGCATTAGACGGTGATGCAGAATCAGATAAAGCCTCAACTTTGTTTATGGACAAGGCAAATGCAGCAGAAAAAGGCTGGCGCTTAACAGAGTTAAATACCCGTCTTTCTTGTGTTCGTCAGCTGTTAGCCAAAATTGCGCATATTGATATTGTTGATGATTTAGCCGACGATTTAAATCTGACCTTAAAAGGCGCTCGTTCACAATTGATTGATATTGAAAAGCGTTTGAAAAAGCCAACATTCTTACCAGGACCAACAGGTGAGTCTAATGTGTTGTATTTGGAAAACCGCGGTAATATTATCTGTTTTGCCGATGCGACAGTGAGCTTTCACTTCTGGGTACTATCTATTGTAACGGCGTTGGCTACCGGTAATACCGTTGTGAGTGTTGTTTCTGATTTGTATTATGATGAAGCCATCGCCTTTAGAGACAAGTTCCTCTCTACGGGTGCCGATGAAGGTGTTTTTCAGGTTGCACGTTTACGCCACTTATCAACGATGTTAGCGCACCCTGCCTTGTCAGGTGTTGTGGTCGACAGCCATTGTGATCGTAAGCACTTTATCAGTGAAAAATTAGCTGAACGTCAAGGGGCGATATTGCCAGTGATCAGTTCAGAATATTTCGATAATTTGATCCAGCGTCTATTAACCGAGAAAACGATTAGTATTGATACGACGGCATCAGGTGGTAATACATCGCTGATGACCTTAGTTGAAGAAGATTAACAACTGATTGCCTAAAAAGTATGACCCGTTATGGGTCATTACTTACAAATCAAACGAAAAAGGGCATCATAAGATGCCCTTTTTATTGATATTTTTTTATATAGCTGTCATCAACGTTGTTTATATTGCGTTGGGCAGTATCCTCTCGATACGTCAGGACTTCTTAATTTTACATGCTTGGTTGAGCGTCCACTTACTCTTTCTCGCCATAATCTAAAGCTTCTAGGTTTTAAGTGACTACGCATAAACTTAATAACATCAGGCTCTTGCAAACTAAACTGATGTTCTATTGCTTCAAATGGTGTTCTATCTTCCCAAGCCATTTCTATAATTCTTGACTCTTCATCCATAGAAAATTGCATAAAAGGATCCTAAAGGTAATAAATAAACATAACCGTTATACGCGCCACTGATAAATAAAGACCATTAGCGCCTAACTTTTATCCATTAACTGAAGGTCTGCCTATCTAGCCAGCGCTAACTCATGAGCCTATAAATTATCTAGATTATTCAATAACTGTGTTGCGTGCTCTCTAATTTCAATTTTTTTCGCAGGCTCCATTTTATCCCAGTTACGAATAGGGAAACTCATTCTATGATTGCCAGCAAACTTATCATAATTTTGATCAATAAAATTCCAATACAAACTGTTTAATGGGCAGGCATTGGCGCCCACTTTTTCTTTAACGTTGTAATGGCAACCTTTGCAATAATCACTCATTTTATTGACATAATTACCACTAGCCGCATAAGGTTTTGTCGCTATCCAACCACCGTCAGCAAAAAGTGCCATGCTGCGGGTATTCGGTAATTCTACCCATTCAATCGCGTCAATGTAGATACCTAAATACCAATCATCGACTTGGCTAGGCGTTATACCCGCCAGTAAAGCAAAGTTGCCGGTGATCATCAATCGTTGAATATGGTGAGCATAGGCATGTTTGAGTGATTGCGAGATTGCACTTCTTAAGCACTGCATTTTAGTATTAGCGTTCCAGAAGAAAGCGGGTAAATCACGCTTTGCCTCTAAAAAATTCTGCTCGGCATAATTAGGCATATTAGCCCAATACATACCTCTAACATATTCGCGCCAGCCTAATATTTGTCTAACAAAACCTTCGATTTGCGCTAAGGTTATTTTACCTGCTGATGCTTGATAGGCAGCCAAAGCCGTTTCAATGACCTCAAGCGGATTAAGCATTTTACAGTTCAATGAAAAACTCAGCCGCGAGTGGTACAAACTCCAAGCATAAGGTGAGGCTACAGTCATCGCATCTTGAAAATTACCAAAGTTTTCTAACTGATGTTCGCAAAAGAACGTTAATAATTCTAGCGATTGTTGGCGATTAATAGGATAAGCAACATGCTCAGATTCACGCCCTATCGTGTCAATCTTATGATGTTTTATCCGTTGTAAATAATCACTTGCTGGGTTGTCAAAGACCAGTGGTTTAGGGATAAATTTAAGATCGGTTTTTTTAAAAGATTGACGATTATTCGCATCAAAATTCCAAGCATCACCTTCAGGCTTGGCGCCATTCATTAAAATAGCAAAGCGCTTGCGCATAAAACGATAAAAATTTTCCATTCTTACGTGGGTAGCGGCTTTAAAATGATCAGCGAGTTCATCAAAGGGTAATAAAAAGTGTTCACTGTCGACTTCATAGACAGGTACCGATAATTGAGCTGACATCTCGCTTAATTGCGCGCGCAATCGATATTCATCAGGACGCATAAAACTAAAGTCTTCACTGGCATAAGTGGTCACTAATGTGGCGATCAAAGCAGGTAAATCTTGATATTTTGCTGTTTCATCTAAGGTTAAATAGCAAACCTGATGCCCTTTACTCTCCAGAGTTTGAGCAAAATTATCCATAGCAGCAAAAAACGCTGTTATCTTCTGACTGTGGTGCTTAGTATAATTAGCTTCTTGATAAAGCTCTGCGATGACATAAACAACATCGCTATCGACCCGTTCAAACCAGCTGTGCATAACATTAAGTTGATCGCCTAATATTAGCCTAAGATGTTTCGCCTTCATTAATTTACCTTACTTTACATTTAACTTTGAATTGATCTATACATAATTATTTTAGCTGATGCTGTCATTTTTACTTCGTCGGCAACGCTCAGAGCAATAGCGGACATCTTCCCAACACGCTTGCCATTTTTTACGCCAAAAGAAATTCTTTTTACAAGTCTGGCAATTTTTCTCGGGTAACGTTAATTTTTTATGCATGATAACTTAGTCACTTTCTGCAATTTTTAACTGTTGAGGTTTTTTAGCTTTGGATATTTTTTTATTACCTCTAACATGTTTAGCTACAATACGTTGCCCTTCTTTTTTGGTGGTAAATCGTTGACGAAAGCCCCACAGTAAATCGCGAGCGATCTTGCCTGTTTCGTTGATATCAACCATAGGAGATGGATAATCATCACCTAATTGGCATTGATAAAGCTGTTGTTCCATGGGTGACAATAACCAGGGTGTATGAATAACTTCATTGGGTAACTCAACTAATTCAGGTAACCATTTTCTCAGGAATTCACCATGACTATCTTTCTCTAATGATTGCTTAACCGGGTTATAAACCCTTATGATATTAGTACCAGTAACACCAGACTGCATTTGAAATTGTGGGTAATGAATGCCAGGTTCAAAATCAAGAAATAATTGTGCTAAATGGGTAACGCCTAATCGCCAATCCACCAGTAAATGATGGCATAAAAAACTCACTAGCATCGCCCGCATACGAAAATTTATATAGCCAGTTTGCTCTAAACAACGCATACAAGCGTCAACTAATGGATAACCTGTTTGCGCAGTTTTCCATTTATCTAGTCGTTCTTCAACACTCAGTCCACAATGAATATCTGGATACATTAAGTCATTATAGGCTTTATTCACGGGTCGCCATTGCATTTGATGTTCACTTTCAAATTTTTGAATAAAGTGACAATGCCAATGTAGCCGAGAAGCCAGCGCGTCTATTGGTCGTTTCCAACCCCGCTCTGATCTTGTTATCAAAATAGTTTGATAGAACTCTCTTAAACTTATATTGCCCCAGGCTAGATAAGGTGACAACCGAGAGCAACTTTTACGACTTGCTTGCGGTTTAGAGATATCAAAATGATACCCCTTACCACGACCCTTTAAGAAGGATTGCAGGGTTCTTTGCGCCCAAAGCTCACCACCTTTAAGCATAAAGTCATCCGTTATTGACCATGATATTGGAAAACTGCAGAAAAATAGCTTATCTATTAATGTGCAACTCGCTAGAACATCATCCGACAGTTTGGCTTGTTCCAGCGGGGCTTTCATCACTTGGTGCCAGTGTTTGTCCCAATCAATTCTATTTTTTTTGCCACGACTTACTGCACCAAATTGACTCTCATTCCAAACTATATCTTGTGCTTGGCACCACTGTTGTACCGATTTATCTCTCTCAAAGGTCGATAGTAAACCCACTTCTTCGTGGCTAAACAACCCGCTTATTTTAAAGACGTTATTGATTTCAATTAAGCCCGCTATTGCATCACCAAAATACAAATATACCCGTGAATTAAAAGCGGCTAGCTGACTATTCATATCAGCAATAGATTGCCAAACAAAACGCCAATGCCGCTCATCATAATGAGGATCATTTATAAGTAGCGGTTCAAAGACGTAGTAAAGCAAGGTTTGACCCGATTTAATCGCTTGCACTAAAGGTTGATGATCACTGAGCCGTAAATCACGTTTCAGCCAAACAACATTTACCGCAGTATTCATCGGTGTTTCTTCAATAAGTGTCTTAGTCATTTAGCGGTTGCACCGGCCAATCAGAAGCGTCGACAGAATCAAGTGGCTTACTCGAGTAATCATCTCGAGTAAGCCACTTAGCCTGATAAACTCCATCAGGGTCATACAGTGCTGTTTGCTTTTCAATATTGAAATGTCTGCCACCTCTAGGGTCAACGCCGACACCCGCAATATACTGCCAATTACCCCAATTAACTCCAGCATCATAATCCATTAGCTGCTCTTCAAACCAAGCCGCGCCAAATCGCCAATCAACACTGAGTTCGTTAACCAAACAACTGGCTACAATTTGACGGGCTCGATTACTTATATAACCTGTGGTCATTAATTCATTCATACAGGCATTAACAAGCGGATAAGGAGTTTGACCTAAGCACCATTTATTAAAACGCTCAGGATAAAATGAAGTTAAGGGTGGATGTTCAGCCAAACCTTTAAATTGGTAGGTTTTTACACCGACTTTAAAATGTAACCACTGGAAGTATTCGCGCCATAATAATTCTAAATATAGACATTGTGTTGAACTATTTTCCCCTTGCTGCTCTTCAAAATCAGTAATGGAGCGGTTTACTTGCCGTGCAGAGATACAGCCATAATTTAACCAAGCCGATAACTTACTGCTATTATTCCAGCCGTCTAAATTATTTCTAACCTGTTTATAATCAGCCGGTAAAGCCGATGAAAAATAACGACTAAGTTGTTTTAAACCGGCAGTTTCACCACCCTCAAAATTATAACCACACTTTGCCCTTTGATAAGGTGTGTTAGGTAACCACGATGGCCTAAAAATTGTTGGTGAAGGCATATTAACAAACATACTGGGCAAAGATTGAGTGCTGGGTGCAACATCAGCGATGCTAATATCAGCCATCACCTTTCTAAACTTAGAATAACTTATCGGGAGTTGCTCAAGTTCAAAGGGTAAAATGTGATGTGGGAATAACGTAAATTGATCGACCTGATGAATATCCGCTTCGGGCAAACGCCGACCGAGCTCATCAATTAAACTGTTTTCATATGTGCCAGGAAGACGTGTGGTAATAACATCGGTAATATCATATTTTTCACAGAGCGCGGTTAAACTCGACAATGTGTCTCCGTAAACAATGTAAAGTTGTTGATCTAATGCTAATAAACTTTGATTAAAATCACTCAAACACCCCTGTAAGAAGTGCCAGCGTTTATCACCCAAAGGTTTAGATTGATAGTTCTTTGGCTCGAACCACTTTTTATCAACGACATAAACACAAAGTAATTGTTCGCTTTGGCTGGCTAAGTTAAGTGCAATGTTGTCATTGAGACGAAGATCGTTAGTCACCCAGTATAAGGAACGTTTCATAGATATAATTCGAAGATTCAAAAAAACTATATACGAATTAGCTTAGCGATTAGATCAACATCGTTAAGTTATTATATGCGGGTGTAACTCGATGTAGTCAGGCAGTTAATCGGCCACTAATTGATAAAAGCAGGGTTTACAGAAAATCATAGTTGAGTCGGTTAGCTGAGGCTAACACTGAATAGGTAATAATGACGAGTGTATTTAAGTGATAAAAAAAAACCTCTGCATTACTGCAGAGGTCATTTAATCAATTAATCATCTTGAACAGGTTCATCCCAAGAAAGATGATGTTCACTTAAGACGACCAAGTTTTCACTATTGATCAATCGTTGTGAAGCGCTATACCCAAGGATATTTTGCACCGTTTCGTCTGGACGACTAGCAATAATGGCTGTTTCATCCGATGAGAAGTTACACAAACCACGTGCTATTTCTTCACCTTTTTCGTCGTAGACGTGAAGCACATCTGCGCGCTCGAAGTTGCCATGTATTGAAACAACATCGTGACAGGTAAATCCTTCGTCACCGCCAAATAATGCATCAGCAACTTCTTGTTTTATCACTAAACTACCGGCCATTTGTAAACGGTCAGTTAGCCAGATATTCCATGCTGATGAAGGTGATGAGTGAGCAATACACTTAGTGTGTCTGCGATCACCGTGCAATATTCCGGTAACAGGCGCTTCCATCGTCCCTCTCGAAATAATGGTTGTACAACCAGCATTTTGCGCCATATTGGCCGCTTGTAGTTTAGTTAGCATGCCACCGGTACCTAAAGAGCTGGTGCCGCTTGCCGCTTCCATATAACTACTAACATCTTCGATAGAGTCGACAAAAACTGCGCCTTCTTCTGAAGGGTCTCGGTCATACACGCCATCGATACAGGTAAGAATAAACAAATACTCTGCGCCAATCATTTGAGCGACTTTAGCAGCAAGTCTGTCATTATCTCCGACGCGAATTTCTTCTGTAGTCACCGTATCATTTTCGTTGACGATAGGCATTACGCCTTGTTTTATCAGGCGATGAACGGTATTTTTAATATTGAGAAAGCGACGTCTATTTTCTAAATCATCTAAGGTAACTAAAACCTGTGCTATATCAAAACCATACTCAAGTGCAATTTGCTTGTAGGCATGCATTAAGATGGGTTGTCCACAAGCGGCAGCCGCTTGCTTATCTTGCACACTAGCATTTTCAATAGTGCAACCAACCGTATTTAGACCTAATGCGACTGAACCAGAAGAGGTCAGTACAACTTCGTAGCCTTGCTCGCGTAACAAAGAGATGTCACTTAACAGACCATGCATGAAAGCAAAACTAGGTGTTAAATTTTTAACATTTGCTAAGAGACTCGAACCCACTTTAATAACGATACGTGGCTTGCTTCGAGAAGATTTATCAGTTTTTTGTTGTTCAAATGAGGGCAAAATTACTCCGTGCTCTGATTAATTAAAATAAATAGTAGCGTTGAATCATTCACAAAATTGATTCAACAAATTGCAGCTATTTTCGTGATATTTTATTGTCGTATTAGAATTATTGCTTATTACTGATAACATAAATTTATCTGCGGTTGACCGCGTTAAAAGTAATAGATAAAAAATTGCTGAAACGTTGGTAAAAACGTTAGAATTTGACGGCAATCGACAAATGAGTGCGGATATCATATACTAAAAAAGATAATTTTTCAATTGAACTTAAAATCAACGTTTTGAAAAATATATTGTCGGATTTTAAAAAGTTCGTACTGAACACCTGCAAAACGATCTGCATTTCATTCAATGTAAGCTAAAAAACAACAGGAGTTTCATGTCATTACTTATGATTGGTTGTGGTAAAATGGGCGGTTCTTTATTGACTCGTTGGGCAACCTCTACAAATCACACCATCACTATTATTAATCCCTCATTAGTTAAAGCACCGCAGAATGTTATCGTCAAACAAGCCATTGAAGAGCTAGCTGATCAACGTTTCGACATTATCGTTATTGCGATTAAACCACAGCTTATTGAAAAAATATTACCAAGCTATCGTCGTCATCTTGCTGATTCGGGTTGCATTATTTCTATCGCTGCTGGCTACTCGGTTTCTTCAATAGAGCAACTGATTGGCGAACAAGCTATTGTTCGCGTTATGCCAAATCTACCCGCAAAAATTGGTAGAGGCGTTAGCGGACTTTTCGCAAACTCTCGTTGTAGTGCGGCTCAAATTAAAAACGCTGTAGCGTTAACCAATGCTGTTGGTTATACACACTTAACAACCAGCGAAGACGAGCTAGACCGAGTAACAGCAGTCGCTGGAAGTGGTCCTGGTTATGCCTTTGAACTAGCACGTTGTTGGATAGAGTCGGCAATTAAACTCGGCTTTTCGCCGCAAACTGCAAGAGAGTTGGTATTGAATACACTCAGTGGTTCGATGGAGTTGGCCTTAACGAGTAAAGATGATGCCGAGACTTTGCGAAACTCAGTAACCAGTAAAAATGGTACAACAGCGGCAGGATTAAGTGCGCTTATGCAAGATGAACAGTTAGCGTCTCTATTTGACTCAACAGTTTTATCGGCTTATCAACGTGCGGTAGCCTTGCGCTAACTTTAGCCCAGTCAGCAATGACGCACTCAAACATTTTTGATGAAAACCCTAAATTCTTTAAACTGAACTTTTATTATTGCTTTTGATATTAATATCAGCGATAAAAATAAAAGTTAATATCATTCAAGTAAAAAAGTTGATCAAACAGTTTAGCGTTAAATGAACAAGTAAAAGGATAAAAATTAATGTCAAATACCTCTAAGAATACTGATATAGAAACAATGATCACCACGCTTGGTAAGCAAGCAAAAGCCGCGGCCAAAGTACTTGCCTGTGCAACGACAGAACAAAAAAACAAAGCATTAACTATTGCCGCAAATGCGCTTCGTGAAAATATGGACGCACTGCTAAAAGCAAACGCACTCGATGTTTTAAGCGTTAAAAAAGCCGGCAAAGCCGATTCTTTTGTAGACCGATTAGAGCTTAACCCTGAAAGAGTTGAAGGTATGGCTGTCGCGCTAGAAGACATTGCCAAGCTAGCCGATCCTGTCGGTCGAGTATTAGCCGAATTTGACCGTCCAAATGGTCTTAAAATAACCCGTGTAGCAACACCTATTGGTGTTATTGGGATGATTTATGAATCACGTCCTAATGTTGGCGCAGATGCTGGCGCGTTATGTCTTAAGTCAGGTAATACGGTCATTTTACGTGGCGGCTCTGAAAGCTTAAATTCGACACGTATTATTGTTGAGTGTATGGCA
The DNA here is from genome assembly GCF_001767295.1 of Colwellia sp. PAMC 20917. GTDB lineage: Bacteria > Pseudomonadota > Gammaproteobacteria > Enterobacterales > Alteromonadaceae > Colwellia_A. Next base: position 3,089,376 of record NZ_CP014944.1, on the reverse strand, counting down.
ACGGGGCTACGTGCGGCTGGCTTACCGGCTAACTGTATACAACTGGTTGACACCGATGACCGCTCTGCCGTTGCTGCTTTACTGCGCTGTGCAGATTATGTTGATTTAGTTATTCCTCGTGGTGGCCGAGGTTTAGTCGAGCTAGTCAGAAACGAAGCTCAAGTACCAACCTTGTTACACTTAGATGGCAATAACCATATTTATGTTGATAAAGACGCGGACTTGACCAAAGCACTCAGTATTATTAAAAATGCCAAGTTACGCAGAACCGGTGTTTGTGGTGCAACTGAAAGTTTAGTGTTAGACCAAGCAATAGCAAAAGAATTTTTACCACAACTCGTAGACACCTTAGCGGGTTGTGAAATTCGTGGCGATGTTGCGGCTCAAGCCTGCGATCCCCGTATTAATGTTGCAACTGATGCCGATTGGGATACTGAATACCTTGATGCGATTTTATCGGTTAAAGTAGTATCTGGATTAGATGAAGCGCTTGATTTTATTGAAGAGCATTCTTCTAAACATACCGATGCTATTATCACTGAAAATGCGGAAATCGCGGAAACGTTTATGCGTTCTGTCGATTCTGCCGTGGTGATGCATAACGCCTCAACTCAGTTTGCTGATGGTGGTGAGTTTGGCATGGGCGCTGAAATTGGTATTGCGACCGGTAAAGTACATGCACGTGGACCCGTTGGTTTAGAGCAGCTGACCATTTTTAAATACCGTGTTGCGGGTCAAGGGCAAACTCGTCCTTAAACGCTTTTTCATTAAAAATGCTACCACGCATAAAAGTGCCAAACTTTTAGCTAAAGCTATACCTAGTTAACACTTTTTTGTTAACGATAATAGTGCCTCTAACCCAGTGTTAGGGGCTAGCTATTTATATTAAGCTCAGACCTTCTTCACGTAAATCCCTCATACATTTATCAAACGATTAAAACGTTAAAAGCTACCGTTAGTTTAGGCGATGGATTAGTCTCACTTTCGTAAACCTTATCAATGCGCTATAGATTTAAATGCTTGGTAAAACAGTATTTAAACCTTTCGTTTACAAATGTAGTTGGCTGAGAAATTCTAGCTATGTTATAGTTGCAACCCTTAGGACTAGGTATAGAATAGTCTATACTTGCCCGTCATTTATAAAGCCTTACCCTAAACCTATGATTTCATTATTAAAAAACGTAAACCTTTATAACCCTACTCCTATGGGTATTAAAGATGTGCTGATTGCCGGTGGAAAAATCGCTGATATTTTTGATGTATCCGATAATGCCGACCATAATATCCCTGATAACTGGCCGGTAGAAGTTATCGATTTTAATGGCGCATACCTAGTACCAGGTTTTATCGACAGTCATGCTCATATTACCGGTGGTGGTGGTGAAGCAGGTTTTTCAACACAAGTTCCCCCAGTTTCTCTTTCAGAATTTACCCAAGTGGGTGTGACAACCGTTGTTGGACTTTTAGGTACAGATGACACCACACGAAGTATTGCCAACCTGATAAGCAAAGTTTACGGACTCCGTGAAGAAGGCATGTCGGCATATTGTTGGACCGGTGGTTATCATTATCCGTTAACAACGTTAATTGGTAGCGCAAAAGCAGATATTACTTTTTTAGAGCCGGTTATTGGTATTGGTGAGTTTGCTATTAGTGATCATCGTTCAAGCCAACCAACTTTTGAAGAAGTGATTAAACTAGCAAGTGAAGCACATGTTGCGGGTTTATTGACAGGCAAAGCCGGTATTATTCATTTTCATCTCGGTGATGGTGAACGGCGTCTTGAATTAATAGAGCGAGCGATTAGTGAGACAGAAATTCCTGCCCGTGTCTTTAATCCGACGCACGTTAATCGAAATAAGCCATTATTTGAAGACAGTTGCAAATTATTAGCGCATGGCTGTTATATCGATATTACCGCTTTCCCTGAAGGCACAGCAGAGCCTGGTTTAGAGGCATGCGATGCCATAGAGATAGCCGTACAAAGAGGTTTACCCTTGGACAAAATAACCGTCAGTTCAGACGGTGGTGGTTGTTTACCTTGTTTTGATCAACAAGGCGAATTACAACACATGGACTTTGGCCGAGCCAGTACATTACTGGAAACATTACAAGCAACATTAAGAAAGAATATTGCGCTTGAAAGTATTTTACCGATGTTTACTAGCAACGTAGCTACGTTGTTACGTTTACACAGTAAAGGAAAAATAGTACGTAATAACGATGCCGATATGCTCGTACTTAACAACAAATTTGAAATTACTGACGTGATGATAAAAGGTCGTTGGCATAAACGTGACAACACAACAGTAGTAAGTGGAACTTTTGAGTAGAGGTAGGTATGTGTCCAGCAAAAATTGCTGATGGTCAGCAAAGGGGATTTATAATTCCAATCGGGGGGCAGAAGAGCGTGTTGATGACCCAATAATTCTACAACGTTTTGTAGAGTTATGTGGCGATGAAAATGCCAATATAGTGATTATTCCAACCGCGTCACAGCTTGCTGAGACTGGGCCAAATTATGAAGTTATTTTTCGTAATCTCAATGTCAAAAATGCGATATCTTTACCGATAAATAGCAGAGAAGACGCTGAGCGCGAAGATTATTTAGTCGCACTTGAAAACGCAACAGGTATTTTTATTACCGGTGGTAATCAATTACGCTTGTCAACTATATTAGGCGGTACTTCGGTTGCACAGAGTATAAGAAAATTAAATTCTGAAGGTGTGCATGTTGCAGGAACATCTGCAGGTGCAGCTATTATGCCTGAGCATATGATTGCAGGTGGCTCTACGGGTGCATTACCTAATGAGCAAGGTGTAACTTTTGCTCCTGGCTTAGGTTTGATAAGTAAAGTACTTTTAGATCAACATTTCAGTCAACGTAATCGTTTAGGACGTCTACTTTCTGCTGTTTCATATAATCCTTTTGCTTCAGGATTAGGAATTTGTGAAAATACCGCGGCCTTTATTGCGCCAGACGGGTTACTAGAAGTAGTTGGACATGGAAGTATTACGGTAGTTGACCCTTCTGATTTGCAGCACAGTTCAATGGCTGAAGCTCGTACAGGAGACTCTATCACCTTGATAGGGTTAAAACTTCATATGCTTAGCCACGGTGATACTTATTGTTTAAATACTCGAGTCGCATCACCTAAAGCCGTTTAGTCTTTTTAGATACCAATAAGCTGAGCTAAGATTTGCCCATAAATAAACACATTATTTATGGGCAAATCTATTTAAAAGGCTCACAAACGCCGCTTCTTTTTCATTGAACCCGAATAAAAAAACACTTTTCTACGACACTATTCACCATAACTTTTTGGCTGACTTTCCTTACGCATTTAATCATTAGCAAGTTTAGAAAAAAATTGTCTTGTCTATTAGTAAAACCATGGTATCTTTTTGGTATACCATTATTTTTTTATGGCAATTTTTTACTTCTATTCGATCTTATAAAGATCTTAAGTGTAATGCGTTGAAACTTCTCGGTTTGTAACTCAACATATGCACATAAATAGAACCTGTGCACATATTCAGTTCAATATCACCGTGATTTATTCCTCCCAATAATTGTCATATTATATTTTGTTGCACCCTTTTTTCGACAAAAGGTTCAACTTGTAGGTACACATAATAATAATTCTAATCACCTGATTTTTGGACATATAATGAAAATATTAACAAGTAATGTTTATGTTGGCCCTAATGTTTACGCCCATTTCCCTGTTATTCGACACGCTGTTGATGTTGGCATATTAGAGCAATACCCTTCGGTAAAATTAGGTAAAGAATTCATTGATGGCTTAATTGAAGCCTTACCCGGTTTAAAAGAGCATGGCTGTTCATACGGCGAATCTGGCGGTTTTATTAGGCGCTTGCAAGAAGATGAAGGTACTTGGATAGCTCACATATGGGAACATGCAACCTTAGAACTGCAATGCATGGCCGGTACTGAAGTTACTTTTGGCAAAACCAGAGGCAATGGCGAAGTTGGTCAATATGATATGGTCTTTCAGTACAAACAACGAGATGTTGGATTAGCTGCTGCTGAACTTGCCAGAAACCTGCTTATCTCAGTGATGCCAGTAAATATTCAAGCACAACTACAAACAAAATTAGAAGCCGATTTCGATTTTGCTGAAGAGCTATCAAACTTTATTCGTTATGCACAGCGCAAAGAATTTGGTCCCAGCACTCAATCTTTAATAACGGCAGCCGAAGAACGTCATATCCCATGGCTACGTTTAAATCAGTACAGCTTAGTACAATTTGGTCATGGTAAATACCAACAGCGCATTCAAGCGACCATTACTAGCCAAACGAATCATATTGCTGTTGAAATATCTTGTGATAAAGAAGACACCCACAATTTATTAAATGATCTCGGTTTACCTGTGCCTAGACAACAAATGGTTTATTCTGCCAAAGATGCCATAAGAGCAGCAAAACGTATTGGCTTACCGGTTGTACTTAAACCCTTAAATGCTAACCATGGCCGTGGCGTCTCTATCGATTTAACCACTGACGAGCAAATTAATACTGCATTTGATTTTGCCCGCGAACAAGGCACCAGTAGAGCTGTTTTAGTTGAGTCATTTTTAACCGGTTTAGATCATCGAATGCTTGTTGTTAATGGCGAACTTGTTGCTGTCGCAAAACGCGTACCGGGTCATGTTGTTGGTGACAATAAACACACCATTACGCAATTAATCGATATTGTAAATGAAGACCCGCGTCGGGGTGTTGGCCATGAAAAAGTGCTTACTCAACTCGAAATGGACTCACAAGCAACCCGTTTAGTTGAAGAAGCTGGCTATAGCGTAGATACCGTATTACCTGAAGGCGAAATTTTCTATTTACGTTCAACCGCTAATTTATCAACGGGCGGCACAGCGATAGATATGACTGATGTAGTTCACCCTGACAATAAAGTGATGGCTGAACGAGCGATAAAAGCCGTTGGTCTTGACGTTGGCGGTGTTGATTTTTTGACCTCTGACATTACTCAATCATATAAAGATATCGGCGGCGGTATCGTTGAAGTCAATGCCGCGCCAGGTTTTCGTATGCATGTTGCACCCAGCCATGGCAAACCTCGGGATGTTGCTGGCAAAGTTATTGATATGCTATTTCCACCTAATACACCCACTTGTATCCCTATTGCCGGCATTACAGGTACTAACGGTAAAACAACAACCTCACGAATGCTTTCGCACATTTTAAAAACAGCAGGGCATGTGGTGGGGATGACATCAACTGATGGTGTTTATGTTGATGGTCTTTTATCGGTAAAAGGCGATATGACCGGCCCCGTTGCATCACAAATTGTCTTAAGAGATCCTTCGGTTGATATTGCTGTTCTTGAAACTGCCCGTGGTGGCATCGTTCGCTCAGGTTTAGGTTATAGAGAAAGTAATGTTGCCGCCTGCATTAATGTTCAACCCGATCATTTAGGCTTAAAAGGTGTTGATACCCTAGAACAACTTGCTGAAATTAAACGTATTGTCGTTGAAGTAGCCAAAGACGCGGTCATACTTAATGCCGACGACCCACTTTGTTTAAAAATGGCCGACCATACTCAAGCAAAACATTTATGTTATGTGACTATGAATTCAGGACATGGTTTAGTCAGAGAGCACATTCGCGCGGGTGGGCGTGCCGTGGTGCTTGAAAAAGGTATCAATGGTGAAATGATCACCATCTTTGATAACGGTGCGCATATCCCATTACTTTGGACACATTTAATTCCTGCAACACTTGAAGGTAAAGCCACTCATAACGTACAAAATGCGATGTTTGCCGCTGCCCTCGCCTATTCTCTAGATAAACCACTTGATGCGATTCAGCAAGGATTAAGAACGTTCAACACCACCTTCTATCAAGCACCGGGGCGAATGAACGTCTTTGATGAACATCCTTTTAGAGTTATTTTAGATTATGCTCACAACGCCGATGGTGTTCGCCATATGAGCGAATTAGCGACTAAATTAGACGTTAATGGTAAGCGTATTGTGGTATTAGCCGCACCGGGTGATCGCCGCGATGAAGATATTGAAAACATCGCCAAAGCAGCCGCTGGACATTTTGATTTATATATCTGTCGCGCCGATGACAATCTTCGCGGACGTGGAAGTGATGAAGTGCCGCAAATGTTAGCTGCGACGTTAAAAGCACAAGGCATTAGCGAAGACAATATCTTGATGATACCTGACGAGGTCACTGCTACTGAAAAAGCCTTATCGATGGCAAATAAAGATGATTTAGTGATTGTATTTGGTGATGCGATTACCCGTTGTTGGAAGCAAATCATTAATTTTAACGGTAGTGAAGATAATTCAGCAGAAACAGTAACAAAACCCGTGCATACCGTTGTTTCGATGTTAAACACCGATGAACCTGATCCCTTTATACTAGAATCAGGCATGAAGTTAGTTAAGGATGATCGAGGTGTTCGCATTGTTTCAACCATAGAAGAAGAAAGTGATTAAAACCAAGTTAATGCAGTTATTTACCATTAACTGAAGATGAATAAGCTTAACCTCGCTAGGCGATGTGTTACCAACATAACCTAGCGGCATAAACTAGCGCAGCCTATTGTTAAACCAATAAAGCTGCGTATTAGTTTTTGAAATCATCATCGAGCTTGTCATACAAATAATAACCTAACAAAACTGTCTCAAAGTGAACAATTATATTGATACAGCTTTACCTTCTTCTCACTTTCCTAACAGCGCTGCGTTGGGAATAAATTTAATCAAATTGGTATGCCATGAATAACACTATAACCTTAACATTAGATGACCAGCGACGACTTACCGGCAAAAGCTTATTATGGAATAAATCGGGCGCGATTATTGATGCTTTTGTCTCAGGCATCGATAAGCAAACAGTCGTTGATCAATGGTTAATTTACGTTAATCAGTTATTGGCAGCAGTCGATTGGCAAGATGAATCTACGTGTTATCGTATTTTTGAAGACGGCATAAGCCTTGCGATAAGTGCGCCAATGGATGCCCTGTATGCATCTTGCGATGTCAACGAAGCCGCATGGGATTTTGCGTGTAGTAAAATTTTAACCGGCAGTATAAGTGACACTCATCAACAAGAAATGGATAAAACCGTCACTCGTCTTAAACAAATGATTGCCGAAGAGGCTAACCCTGCTCTGCTTAACTTAATAGATTTAGCCATAAAAAATCATGTCGATTATTTAGTTGATGATGATGAATTTTCGTTAGGTTACGGTAAAAGCTGTCAACGCTGGCCGGTGACATCATTACCAGATCCAACGCAGCTCAATTGGCAACACTACCAATCAATTCCTATTGCATTGGTCACTGGCACTAACGGAAAATCAACCACCGTGCGTATCATGTCTGAAATTATTAAACAGTCTAATAAATGTTGCGGTGTCACCTCGACTGACTTTATTCGTGTTGGCGAAAAAATAATAGATTATGGTGATTATTCAGGACCCGGTGGTGCACGAATGTTACTTCGACATCCAGAAACCGAAACAGCCATTCTAGAAGTCGCGCGCGGCGGAATATTGCGCCGTGGCCTGCCCATAGATCACGTTGATGCCGCATTAATTACCAACATAGCTGAAGACCACTTAGGGCAATATGGTATCAATACCGTAGCAGGGCTTGCACAAACCAAAGCGGTTGTTGCAAAAGCGCTAACCAGCGGTGTATTAGTACTCAATGCTGATGATCCTTATTTAACAGCACTTGCACCAACATTAACCGTTAATAAATGTTGGTTTTCATTAAATGAAAATAATCCCGTTCTTCAACAGCATAAAGCCATTGGTGGTGCTATTTGTTTCATCCGTGACGGCGCAATTTTTTATTGTACAGAAAAAACCAGCACTGGCGAGCGCCTTGAATCGATGATCGTTGCCGTTAACGATATACCGATGACATTAAACGGCGCTGCCCAACATAATGTTCAAAATGCCTTAGGGGCAACCGCTTTAGCTAAGAGCTTGCACATAGATAGCGCAGTGATTGGTCTTGCCTTGCAAAACTTTTCAAGTAATGTTGACGATAATCCAGGCCGCGGTAACCAATTTAAACTCAATGGCGCTTCGGTAATTATGGATTTTGCCCACAATGTTCATGGTATGAATGCCATGGCACTGACCATGGCCAATATACCAGCATCACGAAAGTTTTTGATGCTTAGTCATGCCGGTGATCGCAGCAATGACGATATGATTAAAATGACAAAATCAGCCTTAAAAATGAAACCTGATATCTTGGTTGCGGCCGAAACTGTCGAGTACTTAAGAGGAAGAGAGCTTGGTGAAATATCAAATTTAATAGCTAAAGTAGCGATTGAAAGTGGTATGTCTGCCGATAACATCTATTTTGCAGAGGGTCCTTATCAAGGGGCGCAACAGATTGTTAATCAACTGTCAGCTAATGATTTAGCCCTGTTAATCGTTTTATCTGAACGAAATAAAGTGATCGAGTTATTAACTAAAAAGACAAATCAAACAGCAGGTATGTCGTAAACCATAAAATCATCAATAAAATTGAATAATAGAGAACTTTAGAAAGCCGCTGAGTGATTTAAAAATAGCTCAGGCGGTTACTAAAGTTTACTTTTAAAAGACTAAAACAGCAGTTGCTGTTTTGAAAATCGATTGTGTTAGGTTTCATCGTTTAATTGCTTTGCGCTTTCCAGTAAATAAGGAGCAAGTGCGCTTTTAAAATCGAGTGTTGCACCTAACTTATTGGCTAGCAATATCATACCGGTAATTTTACGATTGACTAATGCAACTTCAAATATCGGAGATGCTATCGCTGTTTTATCGGTAATTAATGGCATACTAACCTCTCTAATTCGCTTAATCAGTTGCTGTTTTTTTAAGTTGTAGCCCGTATTACTTTGTAAACAATAACTAGCTTCAAAACACGTCTTTACCACAATATCTATCGCGGTATCACTCATATTATTGTCAACTAAGCCAAGCGAATACAGAGCTGAACGCATGTCGTTATTGTCTTGACGCTGCATAGCATCAGCCATAGCAAGATAATGTATTGAAGTATGTTGAGAAAGCTGCCGGCAAGCGCCAAAATCAAGTAACACTATTTTTTGTGTATCGCTCTGATACAAGAAATTAGCAAAGTTGGGATCACTTTGCATAAGTTTATGCGTAAATAGCTCTTGGTAAGTTAAATCCATTAATTGGCTACAGACTAAATCAACAATACCAGCACTCATGTTACTAATATCAGTGATGGGAGAACCTTCGATATATTCCATCGTCAGTATATTTTTGTCCGTTAGCTCGTCAACAACAAAGGGCACAATAAAGCGAGGATCGTTACCCAGATTTTCACGATAAATGTTAAGAAATTCAGCCTCCTGCAAATAATTAGCTTCAGCTTTAAGCTGTGCTTTTGCTTCAGCGAGCACGCTAGTCAAATCAATATGTTTAGGTAAAACGCCACTGAGTTTTAATAAATTCATGACGTTATCAATATCACTGTCAATGCTTTCTCTAACACCCGGGTACTGGACCTTAATCGCCAACTGACGACCATCCTTTAGTGTTGCCCGATGAACCTGACCAATACTTGCCGATGCGATGGGGGTAAATGAAAAATAACTAAATTGTTGATGCCAGTCTTTTGACCAAGATGCAGCCAAGGTTTTCAGTAGTTGCGCCTTAGGCATAGGGTCAGCTTCTTGGCGTAATCTTGAAAGAATAGGTTCCCATTCGATAGGCAGTAATTCACCGGCATCCATGGAGAGTAGTTGACCAAGTTTCATCGCCGCGCCGCGCATATGTGCTAAACGCTTGGTGATAGATATAGCGTTGTCAATATTACGTAAGGACTCAGTTAATGATGGACGTTGTCCACTGAGCATTTGTTTTGTAGCTCCTTTAACAATATTGCCGGCAACCGCTGAGGCCAAACCGCCCAACTTAGCGAGACGAGCCATTCTTCCGGAAGGTACTTTCCGCTCTTTACGTTTGTCGGTCATCGCAAAATGGCTTGGTTGGGCATGTTAACTATTACCTTAATGTTGTTTACTCTAGCCTGCCTAGTATTTATAGCAAGCGGTGAGTGACAAGAATAAGATTAACAAAAATTAAGCCGACAACCAATGATATTGGAATCAAAAAAGACAGGTTACTTTAACACGTTCAATTGCTAGCTTATTTCTAGGTACTCAAGTATTTCGAAGATTAAGATAATGCGTCAATTAAACAGCATAGAAAGCCGTTCCGTTTCCTGTAGCTAACGCTATTACATTATTTGGAATTGCATAGATTGATATGAAAGGATTTTAGAAAACCGCTTGATTATTATTTAAATAATCAAGCGGTCACTAGAATAGTTGAGTTGACCACATAAGCCGGGTTTTGTATCTCTTTCGAAAAAGAGTGACAATCATTCGTCTAGGCCTTAAATCGCTCTAAGGCTCAAGCAACCTACCCGGTTTCAACGCGAGCCACGCCATATGAAACCCTATTTGGTCTTGCTCCGGGTGGAGTTTACCCTGCAATTACTGTTACCAGCAATCCGGTGCGCTCTTACCGCACCCTTTCAGCCTTACCTGTGAAGTTCCTAAGAACAACCATCGGCGGTCTTCTCTCTGCTGCACTTGTCGTCGGCTCACGCCGCCCAGGCGTTACCTGGCACCCTGCTCATTGGAGCCCGGACTTTCCTCCCCCTCATACCTATATCTTCAGTTTACACATCTGATACAAGAATAAAGCAGCGATTGTCTGGTCAACTCGGCGCGCATTTTACCTTAATTTTTACCGATAGCCAATTGATAATATATTTAGTTACTGACCACTAATAAATAAAGCGTAAATTACTTCATTTCAAGGGCTATTTCATACAAAGCGTTCTTTTTTACTCCGTATATTTCAGCGGTGATCGCACAGGCTGTCTTTGGCTTCATTTCCGCTAACAGTAATTTCAGCGTAGCAATAGCCTTTGCTGGAATAGCGTTCGCATCAATTTTTTTGCCTTCTATGATTAAAACCATTTCACCTTTCAGTTGATTTGGATCTTCTTTTAACCAAGCTAGTAAGTTTTCAGCAGTATCTGAGTGGACGGTCTCGAACGTTTTTGTTAACTCACGAGAAATAACCACCTGACGTTCACCCCCCAATACTTTGACAATATCTTCAACGGTATCAATGGCTCTACGTGGCGCATCATAGAACACCATAGTGCGAGGTTCTTCAAGCAAGTTCGCTAATGTTGCTTGCCTAGCACCGGTTTTTGAAGGTAAAAAACCTTCAAAAGAGAAACGATCTGTGGGTAAACCCGCGACAGATAGAGCAGCAATTGCTGCACAAGCTCCCGGAATAGGAGAAACAGGTAAATTAAGTTGTCGGCAATGGCGAACCAAATGAAAACCAGGATCACTGATTAAGGGGGTTCCGGCATCTGAAACCAGTGCAATGCTTTTTCCTTCTTGTAAAAGTGTAGCTACATAGTCTTGACGTTGGCGTTCATTATGGTCATGTAATGATAAAGTTTTGTTTTTGATAGAATAAGCAGATAATAATCTTTGAGTATGGCGAGTATCTTCACAGGCAATAATATCCACATGAGTTAACACATCAAGTGCGCGTTGACTGATGTCGGTTAAATTTCCGATGGGTGTGGCGACGATGTAAAGCGTGCCTGATTCTACAAATACTGACGACATAATGAATACTTAAGTTGAGACTGATGAAGATGAAGTTTATTATAAAGCTAACTAATAAAGTACGGATTTATCGCTGGTGAGCCAAACTAATTTTTTGTTTTCTAAAAAAAGCACTTTTTATCGCATTACTACACTCTTTTCTGTCGCTCTACTAACAACGACATTATTGACAAGTTGTGGTACTTCCAAAAATATTGCTGCCAATAAAGGCGCAATCGACTCTCGAAATCAACCATTAGCGAGTGCCAATAATAAAATAACCTCACAACAGTTGCTGTTGGCTGCGCAAACACAAGAGGTAAAAATAGCAACAGCCACACTTATTGATGCCAGTGAATTGCTGATTGGTGAGGAAAGTTATAATCAAGCACTATGGTTATCTCAGCAGCTCATAGCACTAACTGACAATGCACAAGACAAGTACCGCTTAGCATTGGTAAGCGCAGAGAGTTTACTTAAGCTAAGTGAGGTTGAATTAGCCTTTAAGCAGCTTGAAGTTGCTAATAAGATTTCAACCGATAATAACGTTATACATCGCGAGTACTACTACTTCTTACTGGCTGATATACAGCAGCGTAGAGCATTAGAAATTAGTGCGGTCAACGCTAAATTGCATTGGTTTTTCAGCAGTTCAAATACAGACGTTGATGATATTTATGAACTATGGCAAGCATTAAGTTTACTGTCTACTTGGCAAGTCAGCCAATTAGCAGCGCTTGACCCGCCTTATATTAAAGGTTGGCAACAACTATTAACTTATGCGCATAAATTTGGTGGTGATATTAACCGTTTTGATGCTTACTTAAGTCAGTGGCAAGGTGATTTTTCTGCGCATCCCGCACAAGCGATTATTGAAACATTAAAAATAACAGAACAAAGCCCACAAGCACTTATTGAAAATATTGCGGTTATTTTACCCCTTTCAGGTAAACAATCGTCTGCAGGAAAAGCAGCCCAGCAAGGGATCCTAGCCGCTTATAGTAATATTCCCAATAAAAACTTATCCTTTATCGATGCTGATACACTTGATTGGACCTTATTAAATGAGCAGCTAATCGCCTTAAATAGTCATTTTATTATTGGCCCTTTGCTTAAAAATAATGTCGATAAGTTCCTTGCCCAAGGTGAAATTTTGCTACCTAGCTTATTACTTAACACCCCAAAAGTTGAGCAACGGAGCACAGAGCAATTCATTCTGTCGATGCGCCCAGAAGACGAAGCTTACCAAGCAGCAACAACATTGAGTCGTAAAAATTATCGCTCACCAGTCATACTCAGTCATCAAGATACCGCCAGTAAAAGAATTGCCCGAGCCTTTGGCAAACAATGGCAACTGATTAACGGCTATGCTCCTGAAGTGGTTTATTTCGAAAAAGGCAAAATGATGCAAGAGCAACTCAAGGCTAGCTTAGAGGTCGATAGTAGCCAAGCGCGTATCAAGGATTTAAAAATAAGAGTAAAACAGAGTATCGATTCAGAACCAAGAAATCGCCGTGATATTGATATGTTTTACTTAGTGGGTTCACCGGCACAAACAAAATTACTAAAACCGTACATTGATGTTAATACCAGCCCTTTTGCTACTATTATTCCAGTTTATGCTAGCTCTCGCAGTCATAGCAGTAAACAAGATTCAAGTAAGCATAACGATCTTCGTAACCTTATTTTTACCGAAATGCCTTGGCTGTTAAGTAGCCAACAACAAAATGCTCAATTAGCTGATTTGAGTAAAACGCTTTGGCCAAGTCGCAGTGACTCTTTACAACGCATCTTTGCCATGGGTTATGACAGCCTATATTTAGTCGACAAACTGCCCCTAATGAAACAAAAACCTTATGTTCGTCATTATGGTCAAACCGGTATATTAAAATTAAACAGTAATAATACCCTAACGCGAAGCTTATTGTGGGGTATATATCAAGATGGTGAGGTCGCTGAAATTGCCATGGACTAAGCCAGTTACGACTAAAAAAACCGGTGATATTACCGAAAGGTACGCGGGAGATTTTTTGGTGGCACAAGGCTTAATTATCGAAGAAAAAAACTTCACCTGCCGGTTAGGTGAAATTGATATAATCGTCAAAGATGCTGACACTTATGTCTTTGTCGAAGTAAAATATCGTGCTTCGATGTCGTTTGGTGGTGCTATTTCAGCAATATCAACGAAAAAAGAGCAAAAAATTAGGAAAACAGCTGCAATTTATCTGCAACAATGTGGTTTAAACGAATATAATACTTCTTGTCGATTTGATGTTATTGCTTTACAAGGTAATATAAACAATCTCGATATTACCTGGCTAAAAAACGCCTTTTAGAGTCAATAAACGGAGCTAGTTTCATTTATGTTAGAACGGATCAAAAGCAACTTTACCGAAAGTATCCAAACCAAAATTGCCGCCAGTGAATTACTAGCAGGCCCTATTGAGCATGCTGGTATGATAATGGTGCAAAGCTTATTGGCTGGTAATAAAATACTTGCCTGTGGTAACGGCGGTTCAGCGGGTGATGCACAGCACTTTTCAGCCGAGTTATTAAACCGCTATGAAACTGAACGACCACCTTTGCCGGCAATAGCCTTAACAACCGACACTTCAACGATTACTTCTATCGGGAATGATTATTCCTTTGATGAAATATTTTCTAAACAAGTGCGAGCATTAGGTAATAATGGTGACGTTTTACTCGCTATTTCAACCAGTGGTAATTCTCGTAATGTCATAAAAGCGATTGAAGCAGCAGTATCTCGCGATATTCCTATTATCGCATTAACCGGCGGTGATGGCGGCGATATTGCAGGTTTACTGGGCGAAAACGATGTCGAAATACGGGTACCTTCTTCACGTACGGCTAGAATTCAAGAAGTACATTTAGTAGTAATACATTGCTTATGCGATATTATTGACACGACTTTATTTCCTCAAGATGCCAATTAATATGATGCGAAAAAAATTATTAATAACCCTAGCAAGTATTTTACTTTTGCAAGGGTGCGTTGCTGCTGCTGTTGTTACTATTGTCGGAGGAGCATCTGCTGCTACCGATGAGCGTAGTATTGGTACACAGTTGGACGACCAAAAAATTGAATTTGAGGCGAATGCTAAGCTTGGCAAACATCAAGCCCTCGCAGACAACACTAATATTCAAGTGATCAGTGTTAACGGTAGTGTCTTAGTTATCGGGCAAGTGCCCAATACCTATTTACGCGATCTGGCGATAAAGTCGATTAATGAAGTTAAACAAGTTGTTCAGCTACATAATCAAATTCGTATCAGTAATACCACTTCTATTACGACCAGAAGTAACGATGTTTGGTTAACGTCTAAGGTTAAAGCGGCTCTTTTTGGCAGTGACAACATCGATGCGACTAATATTAAAGTAGTTACTGAAAATGGCGAAGTATTTTTAATGGGCTTAATAACACAAGCGCAAGCTAATGAAGCCGTAGAGATAGCCCGTAATGTTAGCGGCGTCAATCGTGTATTCAAAATATTTGAATACATTTAACGATAAGTGACTTACCATAGCGCTCATAAAAAAAGCTTCTCAAGTTAATACTTGTGAAGCTTTTTTATTATTTACCGCTTGCCATAATGACGACTGAAATCAATTTAAAACAATTTCAGCATAACAGCTAATATACCAACAACAGTTATGGTGCCTGTAGTAATTACTTGATCACTTTTAAGCTAGGCTTACCTTTCGCTGAGCCCGTTTCAGACTTGGTTTTTGAAGTGCTGCTCTTATCTGAAGAGACACTAGATAAACCTACTGGCTTTACTGGACTTATTTCTTTATCAAGTTCTGGTTCAGGGTGTTCAATCGCAAGCGATGTCCCTGCACCATTTTCTTTTGCATAAATAGCACTAATAGCACCGTAAGGCACGACAAGTTGTTCAAGCTTACCGCCAAAACGTGCGCTTACTTCAATGGCATGATCAGCAAGAGAAATAGAACCAACGGCTGACATTGAAACATTGAGCACAATTTGCCCATCAGTCACATAAGCTGTTGGAACTAACACACCATAGACACTCGTATCTACAGCAATATATGGTGTAAGGTCGTTATCAGAAATCCACTGATAAAAAGCTCTCACTATATAAGGCTTGTTAGAGGTCATCTCTGGAGATATCAAGGCTAAAACATACCTAAACGTATTTCACGTTCTTCTTCAGTTAACGATGCTTGAAATGACTCACGTTCGAATAACTTCAGCATGTAACCTTTAAATTCTTTAGAGCCTTCACCATCAAGTTCAATACCTAAAGCAGGTAAACGCCATAATAGTGGTGCTAAGTAACAGTCAACTAAACTGAATTCTTCACTCATAAAGTAAGGCGCTTCATTTAAAATTGGCGCTACACTTAACAAGCTTTCTTTAAGTTCTTGACGAGCTTTGCTTGCAGCGTCTGCTGGGCCACTCATAATTATTTTTGCTAGACTGTACCAATCTTGTTCTACACGATGCATCATCAAACGGCTACGACCACGTGATACCGGATAAACTGGCATTAATGGTGGATGAGGAAAACGCTCATCTAAGTATTCAATAATAATTGATGCTTCGTATAATGCTAATTCACGATCAATTAACGTCGGTACTGTGCCATAGGGATTTAAGTCGAGTAAATCTTCTGGTAAGTTAGCCAAATCAACTAAGTGGATATCAACGCCAACACCTTTTTCAGCGAGTACGATGCGTGTTTGATGACTATACATATCATCAGCATGAGAATATAAATTCATCACTGAACGCTTGTTTGCTGCTACGGCCATAATGCCTCCAAAAATCTGTAATAAAAAACTAACAAAGGGGGCCAAAGCCCCCCATAAATAAAACGCTGTACATTAACAATAATTGTTAGTGTACATCCTTCCAATATTCAACTTTAAGTAAGTAAGCAAAAATAAGGAAAATAAATAAGAAACCTATTACCCAATATCCCATAGCTTCACGCTTAAGCTTACTTGGCTCACCGGTGTACTCTAAGAAATTGGCTAAATCACGAGCAAAGGCATCGTACTCTTCAACGGTCATAGAACCCCCCGTTGCTTCACTGAGATTACCATTTTCGTCCATCGTACGAACACCTTGTAAACCCTGTAAAACATGTGGCATACCCGCATTTTTTAATACGGTGTTATTAACGCCAAAGGGACGTTCAGGATCAACGTAGAAAGAACGTAAGTAGGTATAAATATAATCAGGCCCTGGTTTTAAACGCGCCATTAACGTTAAATCAGGTGGTGTATTACCAAACCATTTAGCCGCATCTTTTGCTGGCATAGTATTAGTAATATGATCACCGACTTTTTCACCCGTATACATATAATTAGCAATACCATCGGCTTCACTAATACCTAAATCCTCAAAAGTACGATTGTATCTTTGGTACTGTAACTGGTGACAACCTAAACAATAATTAATGTAAGATTGAAAACCACGTTTAAGTGACTCTTTGTCACTTAAATCATTACCGGCTTTGTCTAAATGAACACCGCTGCTAGCAGCAAGTGTGAGCATAGGTACTAGCGCAAAAATTCCAAAAGTAAAAGCTCTAATAAATTTATTCATTATCCTGAAACCCTCTCTGGAACTGGCTTAGTTTTTTCGTTCTTACTGTATACCCATAAGGCAAGAAAGAAACCAAAATAACCAAACGTAGCCATGGTACCAATTAAGTTATAGACCGGTGTTGATGGCAATGTACCTAAAATACCCAAAGCAATAAAACAAATAACAAATTGCGCTAAGTTAACCGTATGAGCAGTACAACGGAATTTGATAGATTTCACTGTACCACGGTCAAACCAAGGTAATAAGAATAAGACAATGATCGCAGAAAACATACCAACTGCCCCTAATAACTTATCAGGGATAACACGTAAAATGGTATAGAAAGGACCAAAATACCAAACCGGTGCAATATGTTCTGGTGTTTTCAAACCATTTGCAGGTTCAAAATTTGGCGCTTCCATAAAGTAGCCACCACCTTCAGGGTTGAAAAACATTACCCAAGAGAAAATGATTAAGAAGATAACAATCGCCACTAAATCTTTAACTGTGTAGTAAGGGTGGAACGGGATCGCATCGACGATATCGTATTTTTTAGTATATTGTTCATGAAAAGTAAATTTACTTTGCTCTTCTAATGGCACACTACCTTTAGGTTTTTTAATATCTGTGCCTTCAGGATTGTTCGAACCCACTTCATGAAGTGCAAGAATATGTAAGAAAACTAATACAACTAAAACCAGTGGCATTGCAATAACGTGTAAAGCAAAGAAACGGTTTAAGGTAGCACCTGATATAACGTAATCACCACGTATCCAGAGAGTTAAGTCATCACCTATAATTGGAATAGCACCAAACAGAGAAATAATAACCTGCGCGCCCCAATAAGACATATTACCCCAAGGTAATAAGTAACCCATGAAAGCTTCAGCCATAAGCACTAAGAAGATCAACATACCGAAGATCCAAAGTAACTCACGAGGCTTTTGGTATGAACCGTACATCATGCCACGGAACATATGCATATAAACAACAACAAAGAACGCTGACGCGCCTGTAGAATGCATATAGCGAAGTAACCAGCCGTAATCAACATCACGCATGATGTATTCTACAGAAGCGAACGCACCTTCACCTGATGGCTCATAACTCATTGTTAACCAAACACCCGTTAACAATTGATTGACGAGTACGACACTCGCTAAAACACCAAAGACATACCAAAAATTAAAGTTTTTAGGTGCAGGGTATTGACCAGCATGCTTGTTTACCGCGTCGGTTAACGGTAAACGTTTGTCAATCCACGCCATTAAATTAGCTAACATTATGCTTCTCCTGCGCTAACACCAATTAATAAGGTGTCTGCTGTTGGGAATGAATGCTCAGGAACCACCAAGTTTGTTGGTGCAGGAACGCTTTGAAAAACACGACCAGCCATATCGAATTTAGAACCGTGACAAGGACAAAAGAAACCGTCTTTTACACCTTCAACAAACTCTTCAAAATCGCCTTGGTGGTGAGTAGGAGCACAACCTAAGTGAGTACACACGCCTAAAGCAACCATAAACTCAGGCTTTATTGAACGATATGCATTGGCTGCATAAGTAGGTTGTTGAGGCTCTTCTGAACCTGGGTCTTTCAATTGATCGTCATGCGCCGCTAAAGTTGATAATATTTCTTCAGTTCTACGGACCACATACACAGGTTTTCCTCGCCATTCAGCGCGGATTAATTGACCTGGTTCTATTTTACTAACATTGACTTCAACCGGAGCACCTGCAGCTTTCGCTCTAGCACTAGGGTTCCAAGAACCAATGAAAGGCACAGCCAAACCGACAACACCAACACCACCTACTACCGAAGTAGCAGCAGTTAAAAAGCGTCGACGGCCGTTATTCACGGGCGCATTGCTCATTCAAAATCTCCAAATAACATTGTTTCAAACAAATTCGAATTATTATTCTCACAGCTGCAGCGAGTTGCGAGAGGAAATACTTTCCAATTGTTTGCCCAAACTTGCGACAAAAAATTTTTCTGATAATAAAGAAATAAGCACTTTTTTACAAGTAAAAATAAGCGAAACATCAGTTATATATCTTTATTTCACTGACTTTATCACTTTAGACACACAGCTAAATACGAAAGATTATTATTCAAAAAAAGCACAAAAGAATAGTTTCTCTTTCGCTATCTGATAAATTATTTTAATGCTTATATAGTTGAGTGTAATGGCTAACCATCAAAAGTGTTCAGTAAACAGCTCAATAATAGGACTATTTTCACGCATATTATTTTTATTGCTGTTCCTTGAAAGTTTACCATTTTGTTGGAACTCGCACTGTATTATTTATTATCACCTAAGGTCACTTTTATAATAAAAAGCCCACGAATTGACTCTTACTGCGGATGCTGATTTTTCTAAATAGCAGATATAAAAAAACCGACATAAAGTCGGTTTTTTGAAAACGTATAAGGTAAATATTAACGTTTTGAAAATTGTGGCTTTTTACGAGCCTTGTGTAAACCAACTTTCTTACGTTCAACTTTACGAGCATCACGAGTTACGAAACCAGCTACACGTAGAGAACCACGTAAAGTTTCATCGAACTCCATTAATGCACGAGTAATACCGTGACGAATTGCGCCAGCTTGACCAGAAATACCACCACCAACAACAGTGATGTTAAAGTCAAACTTTTCTAACATTTCAACTAATTCTAATGGTTGACGAACAACCATACGAGCCGTTGGACGACTAAAGTATACAGAAATGTCACGCTTGTTAATTGTAATTGCACCGTTACCAGCTTTCATGAACACACGAGCAGTTGAGCTCTTGCGACGACCAGTACCGTAATATTGATTATCAGCCATTGCTTAAAGCTCCAAAAGTTGTGGTTGTTGTGCAGTATGCTTATGTTCAGTGCCCGCGTAAACTTTAAGCTTACGGAACATTTCACGACCTAAAGGACCTTTAGGTAACATACCTTTAACTGCGAATTCTAAAACACGCTCTGGAGCTTTTTCAATTAGTTTTTCAAAACTAATTTGCTTAAGACCGCCTGGGAATTCTGTATGCGAGTAGTAAATTTTACCCTTCGCTTTATTACCAGTTACTTTCACTTTCTCAGCGTTAATAACAACGATGTAATCGCCAGTATCTACGTGAGGAGTATATTCTGCTTTATGCTTGCCGCGTAAACGGGTTGCAATTTCAGTAGCGATACGTCCTAAAGTCTTATCTTCGGCGTCCACTAAGAACCATTCGCGTTGTACGCTTTCTGGTTTTGCTACAAAAGTTTTCATTAAAAAACCCAATATTTATTATGTTACTTTAAATGATGAATGCTAAGAATTAGCATCACCGGTTAAAAAGACCACGCTCTACCCCTTCGAGTATCGAGTCCATCGCCACTACTTTTCACAAAAGTCAAAAACAGTAGGCATTTGTAACGCAGGGAGCGCGGATTATACAGAAGTTATCTACTAAGATCACCTATAAATCACAATCAATTGCACTTTTTTTAAACTTTTATCACGAATACAATCGCTAGCTAGTAATGAATCACATTTTTAATCGCCGTAATTTAAGCAAGTAGCGCAATTGTCTAAGGAGAGACTACCGATTTTTGATAACATTTTACACTTTGGCTTGCTGTGGTTGGAAAAGCTAAGGGTAAAGTTGCCATAAAAAATGCCGATCGCTAAATCGGCATTTTTATAATTATCTTTAAGTAGAGCAAACTATCTCACTAAGGTAAGTGCTTACTTGCTAAATAATCATGTGACTGCATTTCTTGTAAACGACTCAAACAACGTTTGAACTCAAATTCCAAACCACCGTGGCTGTATAAATTTTCCATTTCGACTTCAGCAGAAATAATTAATTTTACATTACGCTCATAAAATTCATCAACCAAGGCTATAAATCGACGGGCCGCATCTTCACGATCGACACTCATTTGTTTGACATTGGCTAATAATACCGTGTGATACAAACGACTTATTTCCATATAGTCAGTTTGGCTACGCGCGGATTCACACAACACCGAAAAGTCAAAGTGCACAATACCGTCCGACTCTTCAATCGTCGATAATGAGCGGTTATTTATTTTAACTTCAACATCTTTTTTACCTGGTTTGACCGACAATTGAATAAAATATTGCGTCAGGTTTTCACTTGCCTCTGCATCAAGTGGAGCATGGTAAATCTCGGCTTGCTCTAGGGTTCGCAAACGGTAATCAATACCGCTATCGACATTTACCACATCACAATGTTTATTGATGAGTTTAATGGCGGGTAAAAAACGTTCGCGTTGCAAACCATTACGGTACAGACCGTCAGGTATAATATTTGACGTTGCCACTAAAGTAACATTATGTGCAAATAATTCTTCAAACAAAGCGCCAAGGATCATTGCATCGGTAATGTCGGAAACAAAAAATTCATCAAAACAAATAATGCAGGTTTCATCAGCAAAACGTTTGGCAATTATTTTCAATGGGTCAGCTTGCCCGGTTAATGTTTTTAATTCTTGATGAACACGGTGCATAAAGCGATGAAAGTGAACACGCATTTTATTTTCAAAAGGCAAACAATCATAAAAGGTGTCAACTAAATAAGTTTTCCCTCGACCAACGCCACCCCAAAAATAAAGTCCTTGTATGGTTTTGGTTTCAGATGAAGCAACAATGCGCTTCCAGCGATTAAGCACTTTCTTAAATCCTTCAACGGGTAAGGGTTTATTTTGAAGATCTTCATAGAGCCTCTGTAAGTTTTTTACCGCATTTTCCTGCGCATCGTCATGTAAAAAATCATCACGGGTTAAATCTTCATTATACTTATCTAGAGGTGAAAGCTTGATCATTTATTGGCCACTTATATTTTGTTTCACAAAGTCTTTACAGGACTAATGGAATATTTTCTTGAAATTAACAAATTCGCAATCATATTCATTAGGTAAGCGCGAACAGAAGCGCTATTATACAAAATAAGTTCCCATATTTTTACTAATTTTATTGAATATAACGAGGGTTTGACACTATGGATATAGTTTTAGCAATTTTTCTTTTATTAGTTGGTGCGGCAATAGGTTTTGTTGCTAGTCGTTTTTTATCTGCATCAGTCCAGGACAATCAGAAACTTAGTGAACGCGTTAGTAATAGTGAAGCCGCTTTAGCGCAATATAAACTCGATGTTGCAGAACATTTAGATGATTCAACAATACTGTTGGACAAAATGAATAGCACTTGCCAAACAGCCATGTTGCAAATGGAAAAAAGTACGCAATTATTAAAGCAAGCAACACCTTCAGACGTTGATGGCATGCCTTTTTTCTCGAAAGAAACACAAGAACAACTTGCACAAACAGTGTCATTACGTCATAGCCGAGCTGAACGTAAGAATGAAGAAACAAGCACAGAACCACCACTTGACTATTCAGGTCAAGCGAGTGGACTTTTTGCCGACAAGAAACAAAGTGTTACAAATGTAGGCTGATGTTCTTTGGAACTAACGCACACAGCATAGGTCTTTAGTTAAGTATAAAATTACATTAATCATTTATGTTTATAAGAAGGTTGTCTCTTTTATGAAAAAACTGTCTGTTTTAGCAACAAGTATTCTTCTTTCCGGCTCTCTTGCCTTGGCAAGTTTGCCCGTCCAAGCCAATTTACCTTTTTCCGTTAGTGGCCAACAGTTACCAAGTTTAGCGCCGATGCTAGAGAAGGTCACTCCGGGTGTCGTGCTAATTTCGGTTACCGGTACCCACGAAGATAAATCTAAAGTACCCGATGCTTTAAAGTTTTTCTTTGGAAATCCTCAACAAAACCAAGCAAGAAAACGTGAATTTCGAGGTTTAGGCTCAGGGGTGATTATTGATGCTGCACAAGGCTACATAGTCACTAATAATCATGTCATCAATGAAGCTGATGAAATTCAAATAACGTTAAAAGACGGTCGTCAAATCACCGCCAAGAAAATTGGTTCTGATGCCAGTAGTGATATCGCTTTACTGCAAATAGACGCTGAAGATTTAATTGAAGTAAAGTTAGCTGACTCAGATAATATACGAGTTGGAGATTTTGCTGTTGCCATTGGTAGCCCTTTTGGTTTAGGTCAAACCGTCACTTCAGGTATTATAAGTGCCTTAGGACGTAGCGGATTAAACGCGCAGAATTACGAAGACTTTATTCAAACTGATGCGGCCATTAACAGCGGTAATTCGGGTGGAGCACTCATTAACTTACACGGTAAACTTGTTGGCATTAATACCGCGATATTAGGCCCTAATGGTGGCAATGTGGGTATTGGCTTTGCCATACCCAGTAATATGGTCGATAACATTGTTAAACAATTAATTGAGTTTGGCGAAGTTCGCCGCGGTGTACTTGGCGTGTTAGGCCGAAGTGTGAATGGTGAAATCGCGAAGGCACTAGAACTCGAGTCAAGCCAAGGTGGCTTTATCGAGCAAGTCATTGCTGATTCTGCTGCTGCCGATGCCGGTATTGAGTCTGGTGATGTAATTACCAAAGTAAACGGAAAAGTGGTAAAAACGTTTGCTGCCATTCGAGGAAAGATTGGCTCGATTGGCGCAGGCAAGTCTGTTGAGTTAACAGTCATCAAAAAAGACGGTTCAGAAAAGACTTATGACGTTACGCTTAAAAAACAAGAAACAGCAAAAGTAGAGGCCGCAAGCATTCACAGAATGTTAGATGGCGCTGAACTTCAAAATAGTACGAGTGATCAAGGTATTGATATTAAGTCAGTAGAAGAAGAAAGTCCCGCCGCCGCTATTGGCTTACAAAGAGGAGACGTGATCAGTGGAATAAACCGCACACGTATAAAGTCTATAGGTGAACTACGCAGCTACTTAAATGATAACAAAGGGGTTTTTGCGCTCAATATTGTCAGAGGTAATAGCACATTGTTCTTAATGATCCGCTAATGCCGCAGGGGTGATATTAGACTTATCTAAAGGCTCTTTATGAGCCTTTTTTATTTTTCAAACTATAAGATTAAAGCAGACCTATGCTATGCTAGCGATATTAAACACTCATCATAAAAATTAATTTTGAACATAATAAACCTAATAAAATACATTGTTCGTCCAGCCAGTTATGGCGTGATGATAGCTGTCACTTTACTTCTGTTAGTGCCAGAATTACGTAACAACACTTTGCAAGTACTGCAAAACAATCAACCACAGCAACAACCATTATCTTATGCAAAAGCAGTAAGCACTGCCAGTCCTGCAGTTGTTAACATCTATTCAGAAGATATAAGCACTAGCCCTGTCTATGGTGCAAAAGCAAGAAGGTCTACCCGCTTAGGTTCTGGCGTTATCATGGATTCTAACGGCTATATATTAACCAATTTTCACGTCGTACAAAATGCTGATTTAATTAATGTTGATCTGCAAAATGGCCAACGTTTTTCTGCAGAACTTATTGGTTATGATACTTATACTGATTTAGCCGTTCTTAAAGTAGACACGGCTAACCTACCGGTTATTCCACAAAGAGCTGATTTACAATCACTTGCTGGTGATGTTGTTTTAGCGATAGGTAATCCACTAAATTTAGGACAAACAGTGACTCAGGGCGTGATTAGTGCCACAGGTCGTAGCGGTTTAAGTGTCATTAATTATTTAGAATTATTACAAATGGACGCGGCCATCAATGATGGTAATTCCGGCGGCGCGCTTATTAATACTAATGGCGAGTTGGTAGGTATTAACTCAAGAAAGTTCATTGATACGGAAAGGAATATTCAGGGAATATTTTTTGCCGTTCCTTATTCACTCGCCCATAAAGTGATGCGAAAAATAATTGCTAATGGTCGGGTAATACGTGGCTACTTAGGCGTAAGTATCAACTCGCTACCAAACAACTTTAAAGGTTTTACTATTGCTGGCGTTGAAAAGAACAGCCCTGCCTTTAGAGCTGGCTTACAACCGGGTGATATCGTTTATCAGATTAATAATGTCGCCATTAGTTCATTTATACAAGCACAAGATATTGTGGCTGAAACTCAACCTGGCAGCGTATTACCTTTTAAATTAATACGAAAGAAACAGTTAATAGAAGTATCTGTCACTATTTCTGAAAAGACAAAAAATTAGCCCTTAAATAAATGATAATGCCGAATGTGTTTTATTTCTTGCGCGAAAAGTTAACAAAGATCTGGCGCTGTTGATAAACAGTTGCCTAGCTCGTTCAGTTCAGTTCAACAAGACAGTGATTAAATTATAACGCCAAATGTATTTTATTTCTTTCGCGAAAAGTTAACAAACATCTGGTGCTATTGATAAACAGTTTGCCAAGTTCGTTCAGCTCAGCAGAAAGTGATTAAATTATAACGCCATGGGTGTTTTATTTCTTGCGCCGAAAGTTAACAAACATCTGGCGCTGTTGATAAAGAGTTTGCCTAGTTCAGTTCAGCAAGACAGTATTGATTACGGCCATTGTTTTTCGCCTGATAGAGTAAACTGTCCGCTTTTTGCATAACATTAGCGACAACAACAGACTGAGATGACTTAACCACCACAGCACCAACACTGACGGTTAATTGTGGCGACACACTAGAATACTGATGTTTAATTTTTTTATCTTTGATCGCTTGAGCAATATTACTGAGCATAATTTCAGCGCCCGCTTTATCACAATCAGGTAAGATAATAACAAATTCTTCACCACCATAGCGTGCGATAAAGTCTCGTGGTCGTACACAGATCTCACGAAGCGCCTGTCCGACTTGCCTTAAAGCAACATCGCCAGCGCCATGACCGTAGCCATCATTATATTGTTTAAAGTAATCTATATCGAGAATTGCCACGAGTAGATTGGTATGCTCATATTTATTTGCTGCAACTTCATCTTTTAAAACAAGATCCATCTTACGCCGGTTATTAACCCCAGTTAAGGCGTCAATATGAGCAATTTCATCTAACATTTTACGTTGGCGAATTAATTCTAAATGCATCATCACGCGAGCAATAACAATGTTGGGTTTAAAGGGCTTATAGATATAATCACAGCCACCTAAATTAAAACCACGCTCTTCGTCATCATCATTAGCTAAACCTGTGATAAAAATGACCGAAACATTCATTGTTTCAGGGTCATTTTTCAAAGAATCGATGACCTCAAAACCAGAAATATCAGGCATAATCACATCTAATAAGATAAGATCAGGAAGATGTTTTCTAGCAAGTTCTCTGGCTTGTTTACCATTTTTCGCAAAAATAATTTTTGCTTGTTCCTGCAACAACTCTTTTAGCATTTTACGGTTTGCTTTATCGTCATCAACAATTAAAATGATTTGCTCTAAAGTTTTCATTTTCCGCTATCAACTTTTTCTTTTAAAACAGATAATAATCAAGCCAAACTTGACCCACTCATACTCACTTGCCCTTGAGCCGATTAATAGACAAGTTTATTCCTTAATGCTCCGATACGGTTTAATGCGCTAGCGTATTCGACATCTTCAACTAATTCGACAATATTATCAACAAGTTCAACGAGGTCACTTCCTCGGGTATATTCGAGTAACTGCGGTAATAAGTCTTCGACTTCCGCATCTTCTTTCTTAAGTAAGTCGACAATAGAATTTAACAGTACGAGTAGTAGCTCTTTGTTAATGGCCTTTTTAGGCTCATCAGTTAATAACGAATCTGTATTGCTACTAGTCAAGGTCGCTAAGGCTGATAATATCGTCTGGTGTTCTGTTATTAGTTGTCTCATGAGTGATAAACAGTGCTCAGGTTGCTCTTTTATTTTTCCTTCTAGCTCTGCTGATAACTCAGCTAAACAGGTGGCACCAATATAAGCGGCATTCGATTTCAAAGAATGAACCATTCGATATAGACTTTCAACATCTTTATCTTGGTAAGCTTGCTCCATTTTTTGGGGGATTTTTAGGGTACTTTTATGAAAGTTGATAACGAGTTTTTGATAAATGTGCTGTCTGCCACCCATCGCCAGCAAGGCTTTTTTACTGTTTAAACAACTCAGTTGTGCAATGCGATCCATTAACGTTTTTTCGGAGTTATCCGAAATTAACTCAGTAACATCAAGATTTTTTTCTTTAATATCGACAGATTTGTTTACCACGGCATTAATTTTATCACTCAAGTATTTTGCCATTAAACTAAATAACGCGTTAGGGTCAATCGGTTTAGTAAAATATTCATTCATACCAGCTGCCAAACATTTATTGAGTTCATCTGGCATCGCGTGAGCTGTCATAGCGATAATAGGCAGTTTTTCAAATTGGGCTTGTTTTCTAATTTCTTGTGTGGCCGTTACCCCATCCATTTCAGGCATTTGAATGTCCATCAAAACTAAGTCATAGCTTTTATTGGCTAATTTATCTAAGGCGATAAGGCCATTTTCTGCAACATCAACATTCGCCTGGGTATCTTCTAAAAACCCTAAGACGACCTGTTGGTTTAACTCATTATCTTCAACCAATAATATGTCGGTTGTTGAAAAGTCCATTAAACTTGCATTTTTTATACTGTAAAAATCTTCATCAGGGGAGATTTTTAATACGTCCATCATCGCCTCTAATAGCAAGCTGGCATTAACAGGTTTCTCTAAGAAGCCATCAATACCCGATGAATGTGCTAACGGCATGGCATCACTTTTATCAAATGCCGTTACCATTAACACTGCTCGAACGTTATATTGATTTTTATCATCTTGTATCGCTTTAGCAAAAGCAATACCGTCCATTTTAGGCATACGCCAATCAGTAATAACCACATCATAAGATTTATTATTACTTTTTGCTGTTGCTAACAATGCTAATGCTGTTTCTGCGCTGGCTACGGCGGTAATTTGACAATGAAACTCTTGTAACAACTCAGTAATAACATTCAAGCAAAGCTCATTATCATCCACCACTAAAATATTAAGTCCTTTAATAGCGTCAATATTTATCAGCTCATTGCCCGGTAAATCGCTTTTTTCACAGACAATATTAAAGCTAAATTTACTGCCTTCTCCTAACGTACTCTCAACCCAAATTTCACCGCCCATCAAACCACTTAGCTCTTTACAAATGGATAAGCCTAAACCTGTGCCACCAAATTTTCGGGTAATTGAACTGTCGGCTTGGGTGAACGACTGAAAGAGGTTATTCATTGTTGATTGTTCGAGACCGATACCCGTATCACTCACACTAAATTCAAGCGTTAGCTGATTACTGTCATCAGCCATTAATGACTGTTTAGCCAGACCGACTTCAATAAGGATATGTCCTTGTTCGGTAAACTTAATGGCATTACTCACTAAGTTCACTAAAATTTGCTGCAGGCGCACCGGATCAGACTTGATATGCTTCGGCACATTACTATGTACTTTAACAATAAGCTCTAAATCTTTAGCATGAGCACGCAACGCACAAATATTATTGGTTTTCTTAATTAAGCCCCCCATATTCATTGTCACCGACTCTACTGACATTTTACCGGCTTCAATTTTGGAGAAGTCTAGAATATCGTTAATTAGCCCTAAAAGCGCTTGAGAAGCGTCTTGAGTTTTGCTAATTAAGTCTTTTTGATGGGGATTTAAATCAGTTTTCAGAGTTAAATAACCTAAACCAATAATAGCATTCATCGGTGTGCGAATTTCATGACTCATTTTTGCCAAAAATTCACCTTTTGCTTGCATCGCATATTCGAGTTCGACGGTACGCTCAGCGACTTTCGTTTCTAAACTTCGGTTAATATCGAGCAAGGTTAAATGCGTTTCAACACGCGATAATAGTTCGTATTTTGAAATGGGTTTAGTTAAATAATCATTACCGCCAGCAGAAAAACTTTCAACTAAGTCAACGACTTGGTTTTTAGCCGTTAAAAAGATCACTGGTAATTCATTAACTGAATATTTTTCTCGAAGTTTTCGACAGACTTCATAACCTGAAACTTTTGGCATCATAATATCAAGTAAAATTAAATCAAACGGACGCTCCCCTGCCAACAAGCCTTCACTCGCTTGTTCAATAAGTGCTAAAGCTTGCTGACCACCGTGAGCTTGAAAAAGCTGATAATTCAGCGGCAATAAATAATTATTTAACACTTGACGGTTAATCGGATCGTCATCAACGATTAATACTCGAAAATCATTATTCTCTTTATTAGTCGTGTTCTCTTTTGATGATAAAGTCTCAACAGGAAAGTAGTCAATCGTGTCATCTAAGGCCTGTAACCGTGATAACTGCTGCTTAGTTTGCTCATGGTTTGCATCACCCACGGCGATAAGTTCACTTAATTCACTATCACTTATATCGTAAATTGGAAGCGTAAAACTAAATATGCTGCCTTTATTCTGTGTCGAGCTTACCGTTATAGTACCGCCATGTAACTCAACAAGCTGTTTAGAAACCGCTAAGCCTAAACCTGTGCCATTTGCAGAACGTGTCTCGTTACCGGTAACTTGTTCAAATGATTTAAAAATAGTCGCCAAATTTTCTGTTGCAATACCAATCCCAGTATCACTAATATCAATACAAACAAATTGCTGTTCATCGGTATGGCTATTGCCCACTAATTGCGCAGAAATAGTCACGGTACCTGATGGGGTAAACTTAATGGCATTGCCGACTAAATTAAAAAGAATTTGCTGCAAACGGTCCTCATCAGCTTTGACCGCAGGGAAATCTTTAGCAATATTATTAATTAGTTTGATGTTTTTTGTTTTTAATGTAGCTCGAGATAAAGTAAAGACCACATCAACCATACTGTTAATATCAATTGCAGAGGTGTATATTTGTAAACCATGATTTTTTAATTTTGAAAAATCTAAGATATCATTCACTAAGTTTGATAACCGTCGACCACTCGCCACCACCATAGATAAGTCATGATTCGCTTTTTCCGGCAATTGCCCAGCAACGCCGTCAATTAATGACTCGGCTAAACCAATAATACCGTTTAAAGGAGTGCGCAACTCATGAGAAGTATTCGCTAGAAATTCATCTTTTAATTTATCAACACGGGTTAAATGAATATTAATAGCCTGTTCTTTTAAGCGTTGATAATTCAAACGATAATTAAAAGCGACTAATAAGCCAACAACGATAATAAAATAAAGGCTGAACGCCCACCAAGAAAGCCAGGGTGCTGGTAATACTGTAACGTTTAACGACTTTCCTTGTTCATTCCAATAGCCGTCGCCATTACTGGCTTTTACTCGAAATACATAATCACCTGCCGGTAGATTGGTGTAAGTAGCACGACGGTTTTTTGCATCGGTATAAACCCATTTCTCATCAAAACCTTCAAGTGTGTAAGCATATTTATTACTCATCGGCTCAGAAAAGTGGAGAGCTGAAAATTCAAAAGTGATCAGTTTTTCAAGGTGAGTTAACGTTAGTTGTGTTAATTCATTGATGACAGCATCAAGCATAAATGGCTGATCATTTTTATTGCCACTTTCTTCATATAAGCCCACTTTAACCGTTTCGTTATGTACCAAAAAATTGGTTAGAACAATGTTTGGTAACCTGGTGTCGTCTTTAATATCTTGTGGATAAAAATGGTTATAACCATTGACGCCACCAAAGAAAAACTCACCCGATTTGCTTTTGTAATATGAAAGCGTGGCAAACTCCTTTGATTGAAGTCCATCGGTAACATCATAGTTTTTAAAATTTTCTGTTTCTGGATTAAAGCGTGACAAGCCATTAGTCGTACTCAACCATAAGTGACCTTGTTCATCTTCTAGGATGCCATAAATTGCAGTACTGGCAAGGCCATGTTTTTCTTTATAATGGGTGAAATTTTCTGTTAATGGGTCAAATTTATTTAAACCATTTGAAGTCCCCAACCATAAAATACCGTCGCTCGTTTGATGAATTGCATCAACAAATTGATCACTAAGGGTATTGTCATTTTTTGGGTCATGCTTAAAGTGCGTAAAAGTATTCGTTTTAGGGTCAAACTTATTCAAGCCACTAAACATAGTGCCGAGCCAAAGAAAGCCTTTATCGTCTTTATGTATCGCCCATATATTATTACCTGACAAAGAATTTATATTGTTAGGATCGTGCATAAAGCGAGTAAACTTTTTAGTGCGCGTATCAAATTTATTGAGGCCGCCGCCCCAAGTACCTATCCATAACGTATGCTCATTTTCTTGAAAAATAGGTAATATATTATTATGGCTAATACTGTTTGGATCATCAGGGTTATGTATAAAGCGGGTAAAAACTTTTGTTTTAACATCAAAAAGATTTAAACCACCACCAACGGTACCCACCCAAACACCTTGTTTTTCATCATTGATTAACCAAGTAACCGCATTCGCTCCTATGCTATTATTATTGGTTGGATCATGTAAATATTGATGATATTGGCCAGTCGTTTTGTCATATTCATTTAACCCTGATTGATACGTTGAAATTAATAATTTATCGGTAGAGTGTTCCAAGAAGTGAAAAAAAGCACTGCCTTGCAAGTGATTTTTTTTTGTTACATCTTGTACTTTATGGTTAAATTGTTCTCTAGATACGTCATATTTATCAATACCATTAATATATGTACCTATCCATAAGTTATTTGCATTATCATTAATAATGGCCCTGATATCATTGTCGATTAGGCTATCAGGTTTTTTCTTGTCTGATTGCAGATGCTCAATACTTTTGCTGATGAGGTTATAACGATAAATCCCCTTATTCCTAGTCGTTATCCATAAGTCATTATTATTCCGTAGTAAAAATGAGGTAATATGGCTACTAGCAAGTTGATTAATTAATGTTTTGTGATCACTAAGCAAACCGTTTTTCTTGTGGTATAAATACAAACCATTTTCAGTACCCAACCATAATGTATTATCGTCATATTCTAAAAGGCTGGTGATACTTTGCTCTTTAAGATCTACTTTCACAGCGTTCAGCGTCTTAGCTTTCACATCAAAAAAACTAAGTCCACCTTGCGTACCCAGCCATAAATCATTGTTGCTATCTTCTAGAATAGCTAGAATATTGTTTCGTAAGGCATTATTTTCTTCACTCTGGTGGGAGAATAGAGTAAAGCTTTCGCCATTAAATTTATTTAATCCATTTTTGGTGCCAACCCATACGCTACCAAACTTATCAGCAGTCAATGTTTGAACCATATTGTTACTCAAACTATTATTTTGCTTGTTGTCATGTAGAAATGTAGTAAATGACTCCGTACTTTTATTAAACCTATTTAAGCCGCTTACTGTTCCAAACCATAAATTTTCATTGCTGTCTTGGGTAATCGACAACACATTATTATTAGATAAACTATCAAATTTATCGCTATTGCTGCGGTACACTGTAAATTGATAACCGTCAAAGCGATTAAGACCATCAGTAGTTCCAGCCCAAATAAAGCCTTGTTTATCGTGATATAGAGCTTGTACTGATGCTTGTGATAACCCTTGGTCACGAGAGAAGTGATCAAAACTATACTGCGAGTTTTCTGCATAGCTGTGTAGCGACGTAGCACATAATATGATGAGGGAAAATAATTGAATTAAGCCGCGCATTTGTTTCTTCTTTTTATAAATAATGATTCAAGTAAGCTGGTATGTAGCTTAAATATAAAGTGTGACATCAACAAGTTATAATTAAAATTATCACTTGACAAGAAATTCAATTAATTACTATGCCAGCAAAAAATGAAATTAGCCTCGATGGTCATGCCTTACTACCGGTTGAGTATAATGCGCCGGCGCAGCACTTTATTGTTAGAAATTCACAGGGTAAAGAATTTGGCGACCAAGGCTATTGCTATATACCTTATGATTTTTTTATTGGTAAATATAACACCAATCAAATAAACAAGGCTAAAGAAGCACAAGATAACACCTTTAGCTTTTGGTGTCTGACTCATGACTAATTACTGAGTAACAAGTTATGAGACACAGGGGTGACCATTTAATGGCATTAATCTCAGGTAGATAAACTTAGGTACATAAACTTAGATACATTAGCCTAACCATCAATCAATACCGTTAATATTTGCGGATTATTGTGCAATGTTCGATGCACAGGACAACGGTCAGCTATTTCCATTAATCGTTTTTTTCATTATCACTTAACAGCCCAAACAACTGAACTTTGTGGAGTAATGATTCTATCTTTTGATCATGCTCTGACGCTTTGTCTACATCATTTAAATAATGACGCTCGTGGGATAAAGAAACTTCATCGTGCTGAAGCGGTATTTTTTTATGGTCGGCATACACACGAATGGTCATTGCCGTGCAAGTGCCTAAAGCAGCAAGTAAATGTTCATAGGGATCTGGACCTGAATTCTTCCCACCTGACTGAGTCGGTTCATCTGCATACCAGTGATCAATCAATTGAATTAAATCATAGTGAGACTTATGTAAAAACTTATCATTATAAAATTTTGCTTGTCGCTCAAATATAAATGATTTTAAATCATAAGCTTACTGGCGACATCCTGTGCTAATGCAAATAGCCCTAAACTCATATCCCAAGCCTGTCGGTGATTACTCAGGGTGATTAAATGCACTCTAAGACTAACAGGCTTATCTTTATAATGTTCAGACACTGCCAGTAACGTTGGCCAGGTAGTGCGAGAATGTGGGCATTGAATATCAATAAAAGCATCAAGAGTAATGAGTGCCGCTGCATCACCGAGAAGGAAGCGGCTCGGGCAATGAGGAATAGGTATCGTCATTACAAATATTTCCCGGTATTACTTATCATTGATGATTATAGTTAAATAAATTACCTATGAGACTGTTGAAACTTTGCCATTGAATAACTGTTTTTCAACGAGTCGGTCTAACGCAAAACGCCCACCATTAAAGATAACAACCAATGCGAGTAATACTCCCCATAATACATGTTCAGCATAAGCAACTGGCGCAATATCTTCTAAACTTATCACAGCAACAATATTAACAAAAAACAAACCTAAAGCAGAAAATCGACTCGCTAATCCAGCCATTAATAACAAGGGTAAAATAATTTCTGCACCGGTACCTAAATAAGCGGCTAATTCAAACGGTAATACAGGTACTTGATATTCATATTCAAATAACATCAGTGTACTCTCCCAATCTCTGAGCTTTGTTAATCCCGAGGCGAAAAAGGCCCAAGCAACATAAAAACGCGCAGCTAACAATGCGACGGGTTCTAACATACTAATTTTACTGGCAACATTACGATAAAAAAGGCTGGTTTGTAAAAATAGATTTTGTAAAGTATCCATGGTTATTTCTCTTTAAAATAATAAATTAAGTTACGTTCAATAGCACTAATCAGCCATTGTTCAAATGAAAATTCGTTGTCATGATTAACCGCATTAAGGGCTTGTTCTAATGATTTACCAGCCAGTAAGTCATTGATAAAACGACCTTCATTGATAGTTAATGTTGTTACTTTGGGCTGATATTCGGGACGGTAAACCATCACAAATTGTTCTAAAGGTTTTACTGATAGTGCTTGCTTTGCATTATTCATTGCCATTTTTCGTTGAAGTTCATCTTCATGATGGTGTGCATAAAAAATATCTTCTAATGGAAATGCTGTTTTCAACACACGCACATTCTGATTAAATTCAATAAAAATATCCTTAGGTTCACTTTCACCAAGCACTTGCAATGACGTTTGTACCAAGGTCTGATCACGACCATTTAATGCACAATGAATGTGCCAATCTAGAGCAGAGCAATCAGAAATATAAGGATAAATCATAGCTATTTTTGTTGTTTCTAAAAAGTGAGAAAAATTTTCTCCCCATAGAGCCCAGTCGCCTTGGTCTGGTGGCGATTTCCTTAAAAATTGATAAACTAGGTCTTCGCCAATATCACTATCTAACAATTCAAATACTGTTGGAAAACTAATCGTTAATGCTCGTTGAGCGTTAGCCAGTAAGTTTCGTCGATAAATGTTAATACCTTTAGCATCAAAACCACATTGTTC
Organism: Colwellia sp. PAMC 20917; assembly: GCF_001767295.1. Lineage (GTDB taxonomy): Bacteria > Pseudomonadota > Gammaproteobacteria > Enterobacterales > Alteromonadaceae > Colwellia_A. Next base: position 3,054,226 of record NZ_CP014944.1, on the reverse strand, counting down.
TAAAACGGTTGAACCTTCATGCCAAATAACGTCTAGCAATATTTGCTGAAGACTTTTATTGGGCTCATTTCTAGCTGGTTGATTAATGCTTAGTTCAGTTTCAGGTTGTTCACTCATGTGCTCTTTCTCACTAATACCGCATCGGCAATATCACGCGCTTTTTTAGCTTCAGCAACCAGTACTGACCACTCGGGCAAGTCGCTATCCCATTCAATAAGTGTCGGCAGTGCCCCAAAACGGGTTAGCGCTTTTTTATAGCCTAACCAAACTTCATCAGAAACGGGGCAAGCATGATCATCAATGGTCAACTCTCCGACCAAAGGTATGCTACAACCGGCTAAGTGAATTTGTGCCACACTCGCCACGGGTAATTCATTCATATAATCAGTGATAGATTGCTGAATATCGCTGTTATCAAAATTCACACTATTAACGGCAATGTTATTAATATCTAACAATATTTTTGCCCCCGTACGTTGATAGAGCTGCGCTAAAAATTCAGCCTCTGAAAGATGGCTTTCATCAAACTTTATATAAGCAGAAACATTTTCAATGATAAGTTCCCGCCCTAAAAAATCTTGTACTTTTTCAACTTGTTCGCACATCGTGGCTAACGTCTGCTGAGTATGGGCAATCGGTAACAGATCACCACTGTGAATAACTTGCCCTTGTTGCTGTCCCCAAGTAAAACAGGCATGTTCAGACATAAGAAACGGGTCAATATTTTCCGTTAATTTTTTCAAACGATCCAGGTAATGCTGCGGAATATTCTGTACAGAGCCAAGCCCCATTGACGTTGAATGCAAACTGACTGGGTATTTTTCTCTAACTTGTTTAAGTACAGATAACGCAGCGCCGCCTTGACCAAAAAAGTTCTCCGAATGTACTTCAATAAAATCAACCTGTTTGGGTTGAGTTAATATGTCGGTAAAATGAGGGTGCCTTAGACCAACGCCTATCATTACATTACTGTTTAATACCGACATACTCATTATTTAAGCGCCTTTCGTTGCTTTATAAAGTTTTTTAGCATCTGCTTTTGATAGTCCGCCAAGTGTTGAGCAAGTGCCTTTTGTTACTAGCTTCCATTCACCCTTATCGTTATCAACCTTTGACTGACCGGCACATGAATGGGTACCCGCTAAATTTGCACAATCATTTTGTGCCGCTTTTGCTACGCCATAACATTTTTCTTTCTTATCTGCTGCTTCTGCTGGTGCAACAATACCTGTCGAAATTACTGCAGCTAGTGCTGCACTTACTAATAATTTATTATTCATGATTTATCCTATTATTGTTTAAATGAGCAACTAGGTTTGTTGCTCTAACCATTGTATTAATTGTTGTGGTGGTAACCCACCTACACGTTGATCCATAATTACTTTATTTTTCACCAACATCAGCGTTGGTACACTACGTATACCATAATCAGCGGCTACACTTGCCATACTATCGACATCAATTTTAATCGTGTTAAATCTATTCTTCATCAGGTCAGAGACTTCCTCAACGATGGGAGCCATTGTTTTACAAGGCCCACACCATGAAGCAGTAAAATATAACAGTGAATATTGATGCTGAGATAATAGATCATCAATTGAGTCATCTATTGCTAGTTTTTTCATCATCAAGCCTTACCTAATGGGTGGATATTAGTCGTAAATTTTTTCAATTTGCGCTTCTGTTAAGCCTTTAATATCGGTCCAATTGGTCTGAGCTGTTTCAATGTAACCCGGAATATCTGTTACCCATTTTTTTTGCACGTCTTTATTGAGGTTTAAATATAATTTGTCGCCACGGATATGCCAGGCCATAGGATCGGTATCAAACTTTTTATTCATCGTAACGCCAAAAGCACAGAAACCACCGTACTGTGGTGCATATTTACTGGGTTCAGATTTAAAAAGGTCACGATTATCTGCCGTAGAAAACTGGTAAATAGCGCCGTTGTAAGCTGCAGTGAATTGATCTGAGCCTTTCGTTGGTGAGCCTTTAGTAAAATAAGATACCGTATCATAGCCTTTAATCGCTAAATCATTGCCATTGGCATTTACTTCAATATTCGCCGCAAAACTTAAACTGCTAACTAATAAGGCAGAAGTCGCGAAGGTAGATTTTATCAATGTTGAAATTTTCATTTTTTTGCTCCAGTATTTAATTTTTACTGTGTCATGTTCAAGGTTTGTTTATTAATAAGGATGTTTCCTTGGTTGATAATATAGGCCTTTCAATTACCTAAAAGGAATGAGATAGTCCTAACTTTGAACCCAATCGTCCAGAATAGGTATAAAGAGAGATAAAATGGATCAACTTTCAGTCATTTTGCAACGCTTTTCGATGAATACTGAGGTTTTCTTTACCGGAAATTTATGTGGTATTAGTCATTTTAATCGCGAGCAAAATCAGGGACACTTGCATTTACTTCGCAGTGGAGAGTTAACGCTGATTGATGAGCGGGGTAAACCTCAATTAATTAATGAACCGACCGTGTTATTTTTCCCAACACCTCATGCTCATCGTATTATTGGTAGTGAGCATAATCCTCCTGAATTAGTTTGTGCTAACATCATCTATAACGAAAGCTCCTCTAACCCCATCGCTAATGCTCTGCCTGCGAGAATGTTCTTTACACTTGGCGAAGACGAAAAACTGAAACAAACTGCAGATTGGTTATTCGAAGAAGCATTTCACGAACGATGTGGACGACTTCCTATGATTAATTCGTTAACCAATATCTTTCTTATTCATGTACTTCGCCATGTACTCGATAATAATATTATGCAGCATGGATTACTCGCAGGATTGGCCCACCCTCAAGTCTCGAGGGTATTATTAGCTATTCATAATACGCCACAGCAACAGTGGAGCTTAGAAGAAATGTCTGAGCTTGCAATGATGTCCCGTTCAAAATTTGCAGATATTTTTAAATGTACTGTTGGTCAAAGTCCAGGAGATTATTTAATTGATTGGCGTATTGTTGTGGCTAAAGGCTTACTAAAACAAGATAAATCTGTGGCATTAGTGGCTAATGCCGTTGGTTATGAAAATGGCTCGGCATTAGCACGGGTATTTAGAAAAAAACTGGGAATATCCCCAAAGCAGTGGCTTGAACAAACACGCTAACTTAATTTGACTATGTGACAGGACTTATTTTTTTGGGCAGCCAAAATTTGCTGCTATTAACGAGAGAAAGATGATGGAGTGTAAGTGAAGTTTATTGTGTTTTAATAACAAAATACTTTAGCCCTACTAATGAAGTTATCTTTAATAATAAAACAAGCTATTGAAAAATAGATTATAAATAATAATTTATGCAATACTGATGTTGTTTTTATTTAACCGCCAAACCGTAAACTAAAAAACATTACAATTTTTATTTGCTTAAACATTTAGCTTCAATATGATCTATTGATGAGAAGATAGCGGTATATGCAGGGAGATTTTTGGTGAAAGAACATTTAGTCAATAAAAGTAAGGTTAGACGACTAACAAACGCTGATTTTGGTCAATTATCCACGGGTGAATCGACACAACTTTTTACCCTACAAAACAACCTTGGGACTCGGATCAGTATTACTAACTTTGGCGGCATAATTACCGCCATTAACACGCAAGATAACAAGGGTATTATTGCTGATATCGTTTTAGGTTACGATAACATTGAAAGCTACGAACACGACCCTTATTATCTAGGCGCCCTAATTGGTCGCTACGCTGGTAGAATTAAGCAAGGGACTTTCAGTATTGCTGATGAAACTTTTCAGCTGGCCTTAAATGCTCCTGACAGCCAACTTCATGGAGGAAAAAAAGCCCTTAACAAGCAATTATGGCAGGCCAATACATTTCAAAATAACAGCTCGGCAAGTGTAGCGCTCACTTATACTAGCCCTGATGGCGAAGAAGGTTTTCCCGGCACCGTTAACTTCAAAGTAATTTATACTTTAGATGACGATAACCAATTCACCCTTGAGTATTTTGCCAGTACCGATAAAGCCACCTTAGTTAATTTAACGCAACACAGTTATTTTAATTTAGCGGGACATAACAGTGGTAATATTTTAGATCATCAAGTTTATATTAATGCTGACCATTTTTTACCTATGTGTGAACGTGTCTATCCGACAGGTGAAAAAAGACCGGTTGCTGGAACGGTTCATGATTTTACCAACGCTACAGACTTACGTACTTTGGGCGATGAAATAAACGGTGAAGATGAACAAATAAAAATTGGCTTGGGTTATGACAATTATTGGCTTTTAAATAAAGAATCTTTAGCGGGGGAAGTGCTTGCAGCACAAGCTGTCGAAAAATACTCTGGGCGTTGCCTAAGTATTTATTCAGACCAACCTAGCTTAATTTTATATACCGCCAATTATATTGACGGTAGCCAAGTAGGTAAAGACCACTGCCGATACCAGTCACGCGCTGCACTTTGTTTAGAAACCCAACGCGCTAATAGCTTGCACAAAGGTTGCTCTATCGACAATGTGCTATTGACCCCTGAAGCAGATTTTTATAGTAAGACTCGCTGGGTTTTTTCATGTCTTTAAAATGAAGATCACAGATAAAAAGGATCGGTAATCCTTTTTATCTGCTGGTAATTACTTAACGAAAAACATGATGAGTGCACCAGCCATTGCGCCAAATAACGCCGCAAATAATATTTGCATATTTGGGTTAAAACTATTGTCTTCTTCATCTGAAAACGCTTCATCAAGCGCTTCAAGTAAAACTATCTCAGTTTGTGCTATTTCAAAAACCGACGCGAGTCCAAGTACCGTATCTTGAGAAGCATTACCGTAACGTTCTACGCGTTGCACCGTTCTTAAGCTAATAGCGCAGGCATCAGCTAAATGTTGTTGGGTCCAACCTTTGGCCGTGCGAAGCTCTTTAATTTTTTTGGCATTAACATCCATCTTATTCACCAAACAACATAAATAAAACGTTAACGGCTAAAAAACCACAAAGTGCACCGGCTACAAAGCAACTTGGGATGAACCACCAGAGTTTATCTTTACTGAGTTGAAGACTTTTCTTTAGCGCTTTTTTAAGTGTTTTTACATGGACATCATTTTTGATTAACGTACAGTGAGTTTCACCGGTAAACATATTAACAACATGTAATTCAACTTCATAAGAGTCTGCACCAATAGAAAAATGATGAATTGATTTACGTCTAAACGACCATTTTCCAGAGACTAATACATCATCAACATAAAGTCGCTCTTTACCATTAACCGCTGAGCAATTTAAGTAAACCGTATGGTCACCTTCAATAAAGCTATAGTTGAAACCCTTGCGAAAACTTATCGTACCTTCCAAATCTCGTTTAGCCGTTGTCATATTCGGTGGTATATTTTTTTCTGAGTTTTTCTTTGTCGTGTTTTCTGCATTATTTTCCATGATGTTGCCTTAGTTAGTCTTATTGGTGTGAGGCCAGTAAAACTTTTTTCGGTAATAACGTCTGCGTCATTGAGGTGACAGTACCCCTAAATGTCATATGACAACATCAGTGTCACATGAACTAACGTATTGAAAATATTAAACAACACAAAATAAAAGAGGGCAACATAATTGTTGCCCTCTTTTATGCTAAGTCAACCTAGTTAACTATACATCTAATAAATCTTTAATTTGTTGGGTGATTTCATCGATTCTATTAATATCTATCGGGGCAATAAAGATAGTATCATCGCCAGCTAATGTGCCTAAAATTCCGGCGGGTTCACCTAAACTGTCTAGCATTCTCGAAATCAATGGCGCACCACCAATACCGGTTTTCAAAATTATTTGCATATTATTATGCTTAACACTGACCACAACTGACTGAATAGATTGCTTTGATTTAGGTACTGCAAGCTCATCAGGTAAAATATAAACAACTTCAGTATTGGCGTTACGCATTTTAACTGCGCCAAGTTTTGACAACAAACGAGATATTTTCGCTTGTGACATGTTTTTAAAACCTTGCTTATCTAAAGCTTCAGCGAGCTGACTTTGTGAACCGTAGCATTGATCTTTTAATAAGGATTTAAATGCTAAAACTAATTCTGCTTCATTTTTTTTACGGCTAGAAATCATATCTTCGCTGGTACAGTGGTTATATTATTTTTTATTTTAAGCGATTAACACTATATTCACCTAGACAAATTTATAAAAAGTAGTGTTAACTTTGTATTTTCACTAAAGAAATAGCACCTAAGGATACAACGCCACATAAATCAAGCCTTAGCCCAAAACAAAAAAAATTAAAAACTGGGTAATAAATATCTGAATATAATGACTTTTACGATAGTGCTCCGCGAGGAGATACCCTTCTTTCATTCCATTAGTATCCGGGTTTACCCTTCGTTACTTTTGATTTACTGCTGATACGCTAAGCAGCAATTTTACTTTACTCGATAGTTATACATATTTACTTGCTTACAATTTTTAAACATTTTTCAAACGCATATGTCTGACAAAATTTGCTTACATTTGTTAACATTTAGTTATATAAAAATAAAAAGAATTTATCGAAGAATCATGAACAATCATCTTTCAATGACCGATCGCTTAATAGGCTGCAAATAATGTTGAGTAAAAACTTAATGAAAAGTACCTATCAACTGTTGTTTTTATTACTGACATTTATATCAGTACCCGCTTTAGCTGCTGATCCACAACATGAAAATGAAACTACGGTCTTTGATAAAACATTCAGCTGGCAAGTTATGGGTGGGATCTCAGGTATTTATCAACAGAGTCAATTAATGGGGGTTGAGCCATCAGAATTTGAAGATTACCTTAATATTTCACTGTTAATTGATGTTTATTACAAAGGTTTTTTTATCCAATCAAATCATCGTCGCTCTGATGCTGTCACGCTAGGAGGTGAAATAGGCTACGAACTCATTGTTGAAGACAATTGGGAGCTCGATATTATCACCAAAACTTATGTACAGGGTTATCAGCCTAAAGAATTAATAAAAAATAGCGACTCTGGTATCGCCACTTTACTCGGTTTACAAGAAAGAGACTCGGGTGAAGGGTTAGGCTTTCGTTATTCCCACTTTTATGAAGATGCTATTTTATCGGTTGATGTCGCCGCACTTATCACCGATGGTTGGGTTGCTGATATCTTTTATAGCAAGTTGCTCCCTTATAGAAATTGGGATATTTATCTTGGCGCAGGTCTTACCCACTATTCATCACAAGTGACTGATTACTTTGTCGGTGTTAATAAAAATGAAGTTTCAGATATGCGTTCTTTTTATAAACCCGGTAGCAGTTATAAAGCACAATTAGAAGTATTTGCTCGCTACCCTATCTCTCAAAAGTGGTCGTTTAATGGTGGTGTAACTCAAAGTTATTATTCTGCCTCTTATAATGATAGTCCTCTAATTGGTCAGCAACACTTAACACAAGTGATGTTAGGGGTACTTTATGTCTTTTAAATTTAGCAAAGGACTTGCTAAAAAGTGGTTATTACTAAGCTGTTTATTCGCGGGTTCGACGTTTAGTGTCGCCGCAGAAATAACACAGGAGAAACAAGTTCAGCAGTTCGAAAAATCGCCAGAAAATCACGTGAGCATTTCAGCACAACCTGCGAACTGTATTGCTTTGCGATATGGTAGAACCTGTTACGCTAACGTAAAAATAAACTGGTCTAGCGATATTAAACAAGATTATTGTCTGTTGATTAAACCAGAAAAAACAGCACGAAAAGTTCAGCAAAACATAAAATGCTGGAAAAGTAGCAATGGCAACGAAATTATTTTTAATTTTGAATCAAATAAGAAAATTGAATTCCAGCTGATGTCCTCTAAAGACAAGCAAGTTATTGCAGAAACCGCAGTAGAAGTAAGCTGGGTACACGAAGCAACCCCAAGAAAACGTCGCTGGCGTATATTTTAATGCTAACGTTAGCTGTAATAAGGATAAAAAAATGACCAGTCGAATCTTATTAGTAGAAGATGATTTAACCTTAGCTGATTGGGTTTGTGAATATCTTCGCGAACAAAACTTTGTGGTTGATCATGTCGCTCGTGGTGACTTAGTTATGGCCGCCATGGCAAAATTTCAACCACAATTGGTATTACTCGATATTATGTTACCTGGTTTGAATGGCATTGAAGTATGCCGTTTGATTCGCCAAGAAAGCCAGTTACCAATAATAATGCTCACAGCCAGAGCAGATGAGTTTGATGAAGTTATAGGCTTAGAGGCTGGTGCCAATGACTACGTAATAAAACCTGTTCGTCCACGCGCCCTACTAGCAAGAATAACGGGTGCGCTTAAGCATAGCGCGCCAACCGAGTCATCTACACAAATAATAACCTTCGGTTCACTCATTATTAATGGTGAAGCTAAGCGCGTCACCTATAAAAATGAAGAGGTAGAGTTATCGACCAGTTTATTTGCCTTTTTAACTTTTCTTGCTAGCCATGCTGGCGAAGTGGTTGACAGAGACACTGTATTTAAAGCGTTAAAAAGCCGCGAATATGACGGACAAGATCGCCGTTTTGATGTGATGCTTTCAACACTACGGAAAATATTTAAAGACGATCCACAAAAACCACAAAAATTTAAAACTGTTTGGGGTAAAGGCTATTTATTTGTTGCCGATGCGTGGGCTGAATAAAAAATGAAACGCTTGTATATCAGTATGGTAGTTGCCGTGTTGGGGGCATTATTCATTATAAGTTGGGGACTAGATAAACTGGTCGCAAAACAAGGTAATGAACATGAAAATACAGAGTTAGTGGTTTACCAAAAACTCATTGATGGTTTTGAGCAACAGTTATCAAGCATAAAAGCTGATGGATTATTAGAAAAAACCAATCAATTAGCAAAAAACTTTCAAGTCAATGTTTCACTTGAAAGTACAGATAACATTGCCCTGCCCCCCTCTTTACTGGCACAACTCTCACAACCGGGTGGTTTATTACTCGCCTCTCAAGATGATGCCTATTTATTAAGAAAGATATCCTTGTATCCACAAACGCTGATACATTTACAATTACCACCTATGGTGTCAGAAAATGAACAAGAAAATCTACTTTTCACCTTGATCCTCTATCTAGGGATTTGTGGTATTTTACTGCTGTGGCTGTTGCCATTGACTCGTCGCCTTTATTTACTGACATTTGCCGCTGCCAAAATTGGCGCTGGCGATCTATCAATACGTGTTCCTTATAACCGTTTGTCTTATATAAACACCTTAGAAAGCAGCTTTAATAATATGGCGGCGCGCATAGAGAAGTTGGTTGCTGACAATAAAATTCTTGCCCGCAGTATTTCTCATGATATTCGCACACCTATGTCATGCCTGCGGTTTGGCGTTGAAGCAGCATTAGACTGTGATGATTTAAACAAAAAAAATAACTATCTTTTGCGTATGGAAAACGAATTGACCCGCATGGAAGATATGACAACTGCATTTCTTGACTATGCGGGTATGGAACGACAGAGCTTTCATTTAAATACCGAATTAATTGATGTCAATAACCTCATTGAGCTCGTGACCAGCGACTGTCAATCATTAGCAGAGCAACATAATATTAAATTAACTTGTCAGTCGTTAAGCATAGAGAAATTCTATTCTTTAGACTTTCATTGGTGTTATCGCGCCGCATTAAACTTAGTCAGTAATGCTATTCAGCATGCCAATTCACAAGTCATATTATCGTTAGAGCTAACCCAGCAGGGGTTTTCCATTGCGGTAGAAGATGACGGCAAAGGTATTCCAAAAGATAAACGAGACGTCATTTTTTCACCTTTTATAAAACTTGATAGTTCACGTTCACGAGAGCAAGGACACTTTGGTTTAGGGCTTGCTATTAGCGCTAAAGTGATGGACTGGCACCAAGGAACCATTAAAGTCATTGCAGGTCTTCATTTATCAGGGGCACGATTTATTCTACTCTTTCCACCGCAGAGTCAAATAGAAAAATAATAATCATTTACAATACTTTGCTACCAACACAAGGTGTGATCATAATAAAATGAGTATGCTATTATCGTTATCATTTACAGAAAGAATGATTAAGCGGTGACTGCAATTTTGTATAAGAACCCTATTAAGTTAATTCCCGTCCCTACTTACGGTAAATATGAGTAATGCTAAAGCTTTAACTTCCTATATTTATAACTTTCTATTAGTATACCGCCTGATTTCATCTTGATAAAATTAACTAAACCCTTTTAAAATAAAGGACTATTTTGTTTTTTATTTTTCAAAACTAAACACTAGCAGTAAATAACTATGAGTAAAGTTGTTAATAACAACCTCCTAAAACAAGTGCTAACGAACTATCGATGTTCTGTTGATCAATGTAGCGTATCTCCTTTAGGAAATGGCTTAATTAATAGCACTTACTTAGTGCGGAATATTAACGATAATTTTGTTTTACAACGAATAAACAAAAACGTTTTCAAAAAGCCAGAAGACGTCATTAATAATGCTGAATTGATTAACCTACATTTATTAGCAAAAAAGCAGCAGAATTTATATTCGCTATCGCCAATATGGCAAATACCAACTATCGATAAACAACCTTTTGTTATTGATGAACACAAAGAGTATTGGCGCGCTATTGGCTATATACCCAACTGTTTTACTGTTGAAGAAGTTGAAAACCCCCTACAAGCACGACAGGTTGGCTCAGCTTTTGCTAAGTTTACGGCAGCATTAAGTGATTTTTCTGCAACGTCATTAACCGAAACTATTCCTGACTTTCATAATTTATCTAAACGAATGAATGATTTAAAAACGGTAGTTGAGACCAATGCTAAGCAGCGTTTATCTTCATGCCAAGCACTCATTGATTTTTGTTTTGCACAGCAAGTTTTTATTGATGAAGTCGCTAGCCTTACTCAACAACTTCCGCTGCAAGTTACCCATAACGATACTAAAATTAACAATTTATTATTTTGTGCTAAATCCAACCAACCACTGGCTGTCATTGATTTAGATACCTGCATGCAAGGATATCTTATGCATGACTTTGGTGACATGGTAAGAACTTGCTGTTCAAATTTACCTGAAGATGGCAAAGATTTAACCAAGATGGCCGTTAGATTTGATATTTACAGCGCGCTAGCGCAAGGCTACATAGAAGCTTTTGGTGACAAAATGTCGGCACTTGAACGACAAAGCTTAACGATTGGTGCACAATTATTACCTTTTATGCTCGGCGTTCGATTCTTAACTGATTATCTAGATGGCGATAATTACTTTCATGTTAAGCATCAAAGTCATAATCTAGAACGTGCTAAAAATCAGCTTAACCTTTATCAGTTGTTACATAAAGATCGTAAAAAACTGAATAAAATAACCTCTGATTGTGCCCTCGCCATAAGTTGACTCCTGCTGTTGCCTTTGGTGGGACTTATAAACGGGTAAAATAAAGTTGTTACTTATATTAAAGGCGACACGACCTGCTAATCAATCAATTCCACCTTATTTGTTACCTGTTATTTAGCCACTTTTGCAATTGGAACCACAAGTTATAATGTCTGATGAATACAATAAAGTATTTTATAAACGACTAGTTTGACCTTATTGTTATTGTTTGTTTTTTAACCTACACTATTTTCAAAATATAATAATAAGAATAATAATGGCTCGCTATAATAACGTCACTCCAAGGTTTATTAAATACACCATGTTAGCAAGCCTTGCATTTATATTGATAATTGCCAGTAACTTAGTTAATAACATCACAACATTTACTCAAAACGATAATGAACAACAATTTGCGGAGGTAAGCACATTGCAAACCAGCATTGGTCAGCAAGCTCGATTCTCGCTCTCTGATGGTTCAAGAGTTAAGCTCAACACCAATAGCCTAGTCGAAGTCAGTTTTTCAAAAAAAATGCGCTTATTAACGCTTATAAAAGGCGAAGCAAGCTTTGATGTTACTAAAGACAAAAGTCGACCCTTTATGGTCAGGGTGGGTGAAAGATCGTTTACCGCCTTAGGGACTATTTTTAATATAGAAAAAAAATCAAACAAAGATATCGAGCTTGTTGTGACCGAAGGCCGTGTTTTAATTAGCGAGTCATACCAGCCTATTGATCAATTAGTGAAACAACAAACAAGGTTAACAACAGAACGTTTACCTGGTGTAGTAATTGCGTCAGGTGAAATTGCCACCATAGAAAATAGTGCCTACACCGCGAATAAAAGAATGTCTTTTGAGCAAATTCAGCGAGTACTCGCTTGGCAACAAGGTATGTTAGTTTTTAATGGTCAACCCTTAGATGAAGCTTTAACTGAAGTTAGTCGTTATACCACCATAAAGTTTGAAATCATTGATAGTAAACTCACCCAAACAAAGGTCTCAGGTTACTTTAAAGCGAACGATATCGATGGGCTGCTTGAATCTTTAAAAAACAACTTTAATGTTCAATTCGAAAAAGTAAATAATAACATCATTCGTTTAAGCCTAAGCAACGAAAAAAATCACTAAAGCGGTCATTTCTAGGCTGACACCGAAGACCTTTTTTAAAAGTATTATCTCATTTACTAAAAAAGCAAAGTACTAAGACTTTGCTTTTTTTTAGGCTTTACTGTTAATCTTATTAAATTCTTAATATTAGCTATCTGGATCAAGACCCTGCTTAATTTTTTCTATTCGCTCTTGGTGTCTATGATGCGCTTTCAATGCATTAACAGAAAAAGCGCCAACAATAGCAACAATGGGTATTAATAATGCTAGTGTCGCCGGATTAAGTAGTCTTTCTAACCATCCCATCAGTAAGTCCTTGTAAAATTATTAATGTAGCTTTAACGGTTATTCTTCGAAATAAGTTCCCCAACCATCATAATCAACTTTACAAAGATTGGCTAACTCAAACATTTTTTTAGTCTCTTCGAAAATAATCTCTTCATCGAGCGGTTGTTCAGTAATAATATCAAAAGCGAAAACTTTATCACCATTTTCTAGCTCAGCTTCTTCAGGGTCTTCTATTTCTAAACCCATTTTAAAAGCGGTAATAGCCGCTTTTTCTAGCAGATCAAAATCTGTACTAGAAAAATGATGCTCAATAGTGTGATGTACCTCTTCGTTGGTACCATCTTCGATAAGGGCATTCACTAAATTATTGGTGTGATCTTGCCATTGTTGCAAATCTTCATCTATCATCATGATCTCTATTTTTAAACTTTATTTTTTAGGATTAGCTCGTTTCCAGACTCTTTACTGAGCTCAGCAATTTTCACAAGCATACTTTTATGGGCGGTGTTAGCGACTTCTCTAATACTTTCTTTAGCTTGGTTATTAAAATATATAGGCTCCAATAGCTCAATAATCAATTTACCGTTGTTCCAACGACCTAATTTTATCTTGCCGTGTAAATTACTAACACAAACAGGAATAATAGGTACATTTGCTTGTTGCGCGGTTCGAAATGCGCCGGTTTTAAAAGGCAGCAAACCTTTACCATTACTTCTAGTTCCTTCTGGAAACAACCACACAGACAACTCTTTTTCAGTAATCTTTTTTGCAGTTAACGCTATGGTATTAATGGCTTTGCTTGAATTTGAACGATCAATTAAAATGTTACCCGTTAACCAATACATTTGGCCGAAAAAAGGGATCCACTTTAAACTTTTTTTACCTACGCTAACCGTAGAAGGCTGAACAGCTGCACTAACAGTAAAAATATCGTAGCTATTTTGGTGGTTACATATATAAACTGCTGGCCCAATATCTTTAATACTTTCGGGTATTCTAACCTCGATAGTTAGCCCTAAAAGTGTCGAAACCTTACTCAAATAATGCGAGGTATGAAAGACATTATTACGATGAAAGGGTCGTAAAATACTATAAATACAAGCAGCACAACAAATAAAGACTAAAGCTAGTGTCATGACAATAAAGCGAATTATGGCTAACAAATTTACATCCTAATTATTATATATCGGCGCAGTATACCTTATAGATGTTCGACTACAAAACTCATTTTTATTAACCAAAATGGGGGTAAACAGCTATTATTTATCTAATGGAAATTATCGGGCTATTTGAATTTCTCTATATTTCATATAAAGAACTTTTAAACGCTCATACTCGAAAGCTGAACCTGAGGCATAATACCTAAAGGGTAAATTAGCGCGCGTATCAATACTGCGTAAAAAGGTCAATAATATCTCTTCATCACCACTGACACCTAATTCATCAATGACGAATTGCAAAGCAAGCATATCAATTCCTACCCCGAAAGTATCACGTAACGAAGATGGCCCTAGTAAAGGCAAAACTAAATAAGGTCCTGGGGCAACCCCCCATACACCGAGTGTTTGACCAAAGTCTTCATTTTGTTCATCTAGACCTATTTTCGTTGCCACATCAAATACACCAAAAAGACCAAGAGTGGTATTTACCGCAAAACGACCAAAAGTTTCAACGCCAACACTAGGTTTACCTTGTAAAAGTGCGTTGATAAAAACAGTAAATTCTCCTAGGTTTCTAAAAAAATTACTAACCGCTCTTTCAACAAAGTCAGGTGTTATCGCTTTATAACCAGCTACAACAGGTAAGAGTATGTATTCGTCTGCTTTTGCATTAAAGTAATACATACGTCGATTAAACCCTTCCCAAGGATCGTCATATTGATTAGTAACCGCTATTTTTTGATAGGCTAAAGACAACTTCACTCGAGGCGCTTCAACATTACCTTCTAACTTGGGTACTGATGAACAGCCGTAAAGTAAAGTAATCAAAATAATAGCGCTATTTTTTATCAGTGAATTATAAAACGCCATCATTGTTGAATACCTTGGAATTGGCTATTCATGTAAGCAACAAAACTCGCTCTATCAATGTTTCCACAGTGTCCGCCACGCGGGAATATTTTTGCCCTTGCGCCAAAAACGTCTTGTAAATACTCCACTTCACCTTCAGCTAAAATAATGTCATCCGCATTGGTTACTAGACTTATTTTTGTGGAATTACGTAAATAACTTTCTATATTTCTCAGTCCCAGTCGTGCAATAAGTGCCTCACGCGTTAAATCAGCTTCACTTTCTTGTTGCCAAGGCACGAGCACTTTTTCAAAGTAGTCCTTAAAAGTAATAACACTGGCTCGATACATTGAGTGGGTAATACTTTCAAATTTATCAATTTGATGATTTTTATAAATAATACCGCCGACGTTATAACTAACATCTAATGCAAACAGCATATCCGTCGACGACATCCTAAATGATGCACCGATTAACAGTTTTAATTGTTCTTCTGATAACTGAGCATCTTTGAATAAAGCATAAATAGCGCTTTGCGAAAACGAAGATGATTCTTGTTCTGCATAACTATTAGCAAAACCTAAAAATATATCATCAAGCATAGTTTCCGCAGCATCAGGACCATTTTCTTTTAAATTTAAATAGCTATCAAGAATGTTAACTGAATTATATAAACTTACGGGTGGATTTATTAGCACAACTTTTTCAAAATTAAAAATCTGCTCACTTTCATCAAGTTTAGCAACATAAGCTGAGTGAGCCCCCCCTAGACTATAGCCAGTTAATGAGAATGTCGTTGCGACAACCTCATTTTCAGTGATGACTTGTTGATAAACTTTTTGCATGATGCCATAAAGGTTTTTAGCATCTTGTTCTAACACCCCAGGAAAATCTGTAGATGAGTCTAAATTAATAATAAAGTTAGAATATGTCGGCGATGAAAGCGAAATAACATGATAGCCTTGTTGAAACAAAGTTTTTTGTAAACTGATCATCTTTTCACTGTTATAACTTGCGCCAGTGCCAGCAATCACAAAAACTAGTGGCGCTTGTTCGGTTTGCTTTATCAGCGAGTATTTCATCTTAGTGCTATACCAAAATACCTCAGGGATTGATGTAATTGAACGCAATACTATCGATTTTTCTATGGTTGGAATTTCTAATGGTAATATTGCTTCGCTTTCTTGGCAATATCCGGTAACTGTTGCTTGATACCTTGTGTAGTCTATATCACAAGTATTGGCTTTTACTTCCAATTCACCTTGGTCATTAGCACTACATGCTGTTAGCAACAACACAGCATATATACTTAAAAATCGCACAACTTCCCTTACTATTTAACATTATATGATTAAATCTATTGGCTATAATTATAACTGACTAATGATCAGGCTCCTAAAGAACAGCCATTATTATCTTCAACAACATACATATAAATAAGGTCATTAAAGCCAATTATTTCACACGTAATATTTTATTAGCTGAATACTCACGGTGCTTTTTATACGGTGTTGAACAAGTTTAATTCTTCGACTAATCAGATATTAAGCGATATAAAGTAGTATTTAAGCTAAATATAACGTCTTTTTTTCAATACTTACCTATAGTTAATATCTAGTAAAGGTTAATTAAAACAATAAAAATATTAATTTTTTGGAATAGGTTATCTGATGAAAATATTGATAAAATGGATGCTATCACTACTATTTACCTTAATTGTATTACCTAATGCACAAGCCTACGACGATGAAAAAAAAATACCAAGCGCCATAGAGGGATCCTTAATTAGTGGCTGGGCCAATTCGGCGGTAATTTTTGAGGCTTTAGATAAAGGTTATGATTTAGAAGCCATAGGGTTCCCGCTGACAAGCAAAGCCACTGGCCCATCTGAGACACGATTAATTAACAAATCTGAAACTCACCAAATAGCGATCGTTTTTGATAATAAAGCTTTTAGTGCCCAAAGTGGATTTTCACATCAGCGGCTTGATCAAATTAATGAACAGACTTTTTTTATTCAAGGCAGTTACCGAGTACTACAACAAGAAAATTTTGCCTTACTTGTTACTGCAAAAATAGAGTCTTTAAGTGATCACTCAATCTACCAGTTTTACAGTAATGACTTTGTTTCAAGCGAAGTATCTTCCAGAGATATTAATGGCGCAAAATCCTATGCTAGGTTTGGTATTCTAGGTCAATATTCAATAAACAATAACTGGTATGTGAGCGGAGGGTTAACATCAACAGCCCATGAAGATTCTACAAACAATTTACCTATTTATACTATTCAAAAAGAACAAGTAGCGATATTTGGCACCACCTACACTTTTTAATCTTCGGTCGCTAAAAAATCAATAGAATGTCGTCATCAAAAAGGGTCTCTATAAAACCAATAGTATTTCGTCATCACCAAAGGGTCACTGTAAGATCAATAAAAAAGCGCTATCATAAAATGATAGCGCTTTTTTTTTCGTACTATTTAATGTGACTTTAGCTGACTAGAATAAGCTTTCATCAATATCAAACAAGGTATCACAACCAGCTTTTATCGACGCAGCCAAGGACAAACGACGTGGTAACAAACGTGCGAAGTAGTAGCGCGCTGTTTTTATTTTACTTTCATAAAATTCATCACTTGAACTTTCTTTAGCCAAAGCTGATTCAGCCATTTTAGCCCAAACAAATGCCATTGCTGTGTAACCAAATACATGAAGGTAATCGTTCGCTGATGTTCCTAACTCTTCAATATTCCCTTGCGCAGCTTTAAGGATATGCTGAGTTAATTCAGCTAAATCAATATTGGCATCTTTTAAAGGTTGAATAAATTCTTGCATGTTATCGGCAGAGGTTTGTTCAATGTAAGTGTTCACTTCATTGATAAAAGTCTGCATTAACTCGCCCTTACTAGCGGCTACTTTTCTTGCTAATAAGTCCATCGCTTGAATGCCATTAGTGCCTTCGTATATTTGTGCGATACGAACATCACGAACCAGCTGCTCTTGTCCCCATTCACGGATATAACCATGACCACCTAAGACTTGTTGACCTGCAACGGTATTATCAAGACCTAAATCGGTAAAAAAGGCTTTCGCTAAAGGAGTCATTAGAGCGGATAAACTCTCACCCTTAGTTTTTAATTCGCCTTCGCCATAGGTTGCCATATCCAGTGTCATTGAAATGTACGTAGACAATGCGCGTGAACCTTCAGTTAATGCCTTCATGTTAAGTAACATACGACGTACGTCACCATGAACAATGATAGGATCAGCGGCTTTCTCTGGATATTTAGCACCTGACAATGAACGACCTTGTAAGCGTTCTTTTGCATATTCTAAAGCATTCTGGTAAGAACGTTCTGCCGCACCAATACCTTGAATACCAACACCAATACGTTCAAAATTCATCATAGTGAACATGCAAGCTAAGCCTTTATTCTCTTCGCCAACTAAGTAACCTTTTGAGCTATCAAAATTCATGACACAAGTTGCTGAAGCGTGAATACCCATTTTATGTTCAATGGAACCACAGCTAACATTATTAAAATCACCTAAGGATTCATCGTCATTGACTTGATATTTAGGGACTAAAAATAGTGAAATGCCACGAGGGCCGGCTGGTGCACCGGGTAATTTCGCCAATACTAAATGGACAATATTTTCAGTGATATCATGTTCGCCAGCAGTAATAAATATTTTTGTACCACTAATGGCAAAGCTACCATCGTCTTCAGGAACAGCTTTAGTGTAAATCAATCCTAAATCAGTACCAGAATGAGGCTCAGTTAAACACATGGTTGCCATCCAGTCACCTGCATACAAACGTGTTAAATAGCGCTCTTTCAATTCATCTGTCGCATGCTTAGCAATCGACAAGCCAGCACCAGCGGTTAGCCCTGGATATAATGAAAAGGCGATATCTGCTGAACAGAGCATTTCTTCGTGCAATGCCGTGATCACTTTCGGCATACCCATACCACCAAAGTCAGGTTCGCCACCTAAGCCTGTCCAACCACCATCAGCGTAAGTTTTAAATGCTTCTTTATAACCTGGAGCAGTTGTTACCTTACCTTCATTGAAACTTACGCCAATTTCATCACCTTGGCGTGAAAGCGGTGCAATTTCTTGCTCAGCTATTTTGGCACATTCTTGTAAGATGGCTTGCGCGGTCTCGCGATCGACATGCTCTGATAAGGTAGGCATTGACTGCCACATTGCTTCCATTGAAAAAACATCATATAACAAAAAATTCATATCTTTTAATGGTGCTTGATAATCAGCCACGGTATTCCCCTAATATTGTTAAATGTTACGACAAATAACATTGTAATTTAACTTTTGAAACAATCATTTCAAACATGCGTTTGAATATAGCAAAATCTGCTTAAAAGTAAAGCGTCAACGATAAATATTAAGTCATCTTTTGTCGATTGGTATGAAAAGTAAAAATGCGTTAATGTTAGCATAGGTAATATCTTTGCTAGTGGTTTGAATATTTTTGATGACTTCTCCTATGTTAACTAAATTTTTATGTATAACGCTTTGCGGTTTAATGCCCTCTTTGGCCTTAGCCGAGCAACTCGCTTTTTCGAAAATAGAAAAAGGAGATAATTACCAATTTAATTATCAATGGCTTGATTATCAGGGTGAAACACAAAGCTTACAATTTTTACTGGCTAAAAAAGCAATATTCGATCGTTTTAGAAACTTCAAAGTATTTAAAGCTGATATGGCAAAATATTCAATTAATAATGCCCTACAAAAGAAGTTACGTGCAGAGCCTATCCGCGGGGTAATGATTGATTTTAATAAAAATTCCACAAATGATGAAATTGTCATCAAAGGACGAAACAACCAAACAATCAATGCCGCCTACGCTAGAGTTTATAAGTTAAAGCAAGCGTTAAGTAATCAATATTTAGCAGATAATTACTATCATCAATTTATAACTCATGATCAAATTAACGCGGTAAAACCAGACCATGGACGATTTGCAAATATTGCCAGCATTGATTTAAAGCCGGTAAAGCCTATTATTCTTAAAAAGTTTTCAATAAAAAACATTCGAAAAGTTACCGACTATGTTTTAGGATTTATACAAAGTATTCCCTATGCAACTTTAGAATCAAGAGTAACCGCCTCTGGAGCAGGTTTTAATCCGCCATTAAAGTTATTATGGGAAAACCAAGGTGATTGCGACAGTAAAGTCACGTTAACAGCGGCAATTTTACGTAGCCTAATGCCACGTATAAAAATGATTCTAGTCTTTATTGATAATCACGCTTTACTCGGTATTCAAGTACCTGTGCAAGCAAATGATCAAACAGTTATTATAGATGGCATATCATATGTGCTAGCTGAGCCAACGGGCCCTAGGCTTTTACCTTTAGGAGAAATAGCTCCCGCTTCAGAGTTAGCGGTAGGTAACGGACATTACACAGCAGAGCAGTTCCATAAAAAGGTAAAGCGAGCATTAAAAACAGACCTTAATAATACGACTGTTGCGGGTAAGGAACCATAACATCGGGTCGTCATTAATGTGAATAACGATGAGTAATTGCAACTAATTAAGTACCTCTAAAATACTCGAAAGTAGTAATTCAGCACTGATAGGTTTTGCCATATGCTTATTCATACCCGCTGCTAAGCTTCTCTGCTTGTCTTCTTCACGGGCATGCGCCGTCATCGCGATAATGGGTAAGTTATGAAATTCTTTTTGTTGGCGTATTTGTCTAGTTGCTGTTAAACCATCCATGATCGGCATTTGAATATCCATAAGTACCACATCAATATGGTGCTGTTTATCGGTCAATATTTCCAACGCTTCTTTACCATGACCCGCAATAATGACATTGGCTTGCATCGTTTTTAATAGCTCTTTTGCCACCAACTGATTAACTAAGTTATCCTCAACCAATAAAACATTAATACCTTTTAAATTATCAATGTCTTGCGATAGGCTTTGCAAAGGAATCGATTCGTCAATGGCTGTTTCAGCCGCAAGCTCTCTAGCTGTTATGACCGAAAATAGCTTACTGATAAAGCTTCGATAAAGTGGTTTTTCTAGCAAGATATAAGAAAGTTTTAATGCCTCAATACGTTCAATGATTTCACTGGAAATACCTTTAGCCATTGGATGACTTATCGCTAATAAAATCTGGTTATCAAGACAGCTTTGATATATTTTTTCTGGATGTTCATTAATGCTCTGTTCGTCAATAATCAGCGCTACATTTTCATTGTTCTTATATTTGTCGAGTTCCGATAAAGCCGTGATATTAACATGGCTTATTTGAGAGCCCGCTAGATGACCTATTAACGATTCAGATAATACGTGAGAATAACTGCACAAGGTCAGTGCTGATTTTTTGCTTAAGGCCTTATTTTCAACAAGGTTAAAAGGTAAAACAAAAGTAAAACTAGTGCCTTTACCTAAGTCACTTTTCAAGGATATGTCACCCGATAAAAGATTGATAATTTGCTGACAAATAGATAATCCTAATCCTGAACCACCATATTCGCGGGTCATCGATTCATCTGCTTGACGAAACGCTTCAAATAAGTGACCTTGTTTTTCTTTAGCTATACCTATACCGGTATCAGCAACGATAAAGCGTACTAATACCGGTGAGTCATCAAAGGTGGTGCCTGCAGCATCATTGCCCGTATTAACTTTTTCAACTGTTAGTGAAATTTCACCTTGGTGGGTGAACTTCATCGCATTGTTAAGTAAGTTTGTTAGTACTTGCACCAATCTCAGATCATCAGTTAAGACAATATCTGGCACATCAACCGCAATATTTATCTTTAGAGATAATTGTTTTTCACTGATCATACCGATATTCAGTTTTACGGCTTGATCGACTATTTTATCAATACTAGCGGGCATTTTTATAACAGACATATTGCCCGATTCTATTTTAGCTAAATCAAGTACTTCATCAACCAAATGTAAAAGAGACACAGATGCACCTTCAGCATTTAATATATGTTGCTGCTGCTCATTCGTTAAACGTGTTCTGGCTAACAAAAATAGCATGCCTTTAATCGCATTAATTGGCGTGCGTATTTCATGGCTCATATTAGCTAAAAACTGACTTTTTGCTTGGTTAGCATATTCAGCTTGGTTTTTTGCTTGTTCCAAAGCGACATTCGCCGAATACTGCGAGGTAACATCACGTACTAAATTGATAGTGCCAACAATTTCAGCGGTTTGACTATATAACTGGTTACTAAAAACCTCATAAGTATTAGCTGGTGTTTCAACAACCTGTGCTAATCCTTGTTCTGTTGATCGTGTTAATGACGCTTTAGACATAGCGACTAATGATTGACCTAATTCGACACTGACCACTTCATTACTACACTTACCAATGAGATCTAATGAGCCTGCTTGAACAAAGTTTTCAAACGCTTTGTTATACCCCATCATGTTGCCATCTAAGTCGTTAAAAATGATGTAATCAGGAATAGCATCCATCACTGAACGCAGCAAAGCATAGTCACGTTGGTGTTGTTCACTTTTAAGGCGTAACGCTTGGGTTTTTTCGTTAACACGCGTATCAAGAATCACATTTTGATCTTTCATTTGTTGCAATAAGGTACGATTTTGTCCAAAAATATCTTCAACAATTTTAAACCAATATGACCAGTCTGCTGGAGGTTTTACTTTACCTGGATCACCATGCGAGCAATGCTCAATATGATTAATAAATTCTTTAGTTGGTTTCATAAATGTTTTGCGCGTTACGATATAGATGATACTCATAAAGGCAAATAGCCCTAAAAAAAACAAAACCAACATCAAGATAAATCGATTAAAAATAGAGGCGGTAAATTCTTGATAAGGTTGGTACTTAAGAAGAACCCAACCATTAATAGGTAGTTGATATTTTTGAATGAGCCAAGTGCCCTCTTTGTGACTGTCGGGTAATTGATTAATGCGTTGATAGGAATAGCTTGCTAATTGCTTTGGTGCAATATCTTGCCAAGTCAGCTTGGTTGATAAGGCTTGATTGTCAGCCGTTTTGTGGATGAGAACATTGTTTTTTTCATCAAGCAGTACTAACGCTTGATTAGGTTTACTAATATCAGGCAAACCGTCACTCAAACTTGATAAACTAAAATCCATTAGTACCGCGCCAGCGAGTGACCGATTACGATAGACGGCTGTGCCTAACGAAGCACTCAAGCCTTTACCTGCTGAATCTAAATAAGGTGGTGACCAAAAAAAATTGTCGTCGCCAGGCAACAGCGTTTTAATGCTATTGATATTGTCATTATTTAAGTTACGCTCTGAGAACCGCCAACTATCACGCCCTATCCAAGGATAAAGGCTAACGAATTGATTTAAAGAAATGTAATAAAACCAATTAGATTCTTTAATTGAATTTTTGGCAATAATAAATGCTGGTGTTAACGCATTTGCCATTGCCAGCTCTTGCTTTTGTAACTCATCAAAATCAGCAACCTGACCGATACCCGTTATACTTCCTCGGTAATTTTTTCGATGAGCAAAAGAATCTCGACTATTTTTCTTTAAATAGAATTCATTACCATCTTGTTCAAGTGGGGGAGTTGTAGCAAGTAACTCTTCGGGGAAAGAAAGATGATAATTAGCAAACTTTTTAATGCCAGCAATACTTTTCAAGCCCAAAATCAAGGTATTTTCTAACTGCTTAGCACGTGTAGTTAAGGTGCGAAGTTCTCGTGCTTGGTAAGACTCTAACTCAATAAAATACCGGTAAGACGCTATCGACATAGCAATCAATGTTATTACAATAAATACAGCCAAAACAGAACGATTGTAACGACTAAACACCTGTTCTTTAGATGACTTATCAAACACTGTTGCAACCTTATATTTATTCAGATAATTTTAATTTATAACAATTAATACATCTTACTTAAAATAGTCTTTGATAACTAGTCACACGGCTAAGTCGGTCAATTATCAAAAACTAAAGGCTCAAAATGAGCCTTTTAATATCCCCTATAAAATCAGCTGTCCCTATAAGTTTTCCTCGGCAAAAGAAGCTAATCGACTTCTCACTACACCATTTAGATTAATAGTTGAGCTACCTGAGAAGTTTTTAAAACGTTCAACAATATAGGTTAGCCCTGACGTAACCGCCGTTAAATAATTACTATCAATTTGAGCAAGATTACCAGAACAAACCAGCTTAGTCCCCTCACCGCAACGAGTGATGATTGTTTTTAGTTGTGATGCCGTTAAGTTTTGACATTCGTCGAGTAAAACCAAAGAATTTTGAATACTTCTACCACGCATAAAATTCACTGACTTAAACTGAATATTGGCTTTTTCCATGATGTAATCAAGGCTACCATTCATATTTTCATCTTGTTTATGCAACACTTCTAATGAATCGGTAATAGCCGCGAGCCAAGGCGCCATTTTTTCTTCTTCAGTTCCGGGTAAAAAGCCAATAGACTCAGCAATTTCAGGAGTACTGCGCGTAACGATGACTTTATCGTAGAGGCCACGTTCTATGACTTGTTCAAGCGCTGACGCCAGCGCTAGCAGTGTTTTACCGCAACCGGCTGGCCCAGTAAGAATCACTAAATCTATGCTTGGGTCAAGCAAAGCATCCAGTGCCATCCCCTGATAAATATTTTTTGGATGGATCCCCCACGCTTGTTTTGCCATTAAACGGTCTCGGCTTAAATCCATTATCGACAATTTTTCATCATCCCAACCAGTAACTTTGCCAGCAAAGTTCTCACTCTCATCAATAAGGTATTCATTCATGTAAGTATTAGGAAGGACATCACGCTTAACATAGTGGGTGGTATTTCGGCCTTCAGTTTCACTTTCACACTCATTAACATGTTGCCAAAAGTCACCTTCAAACTTGTGATAGCCTTTCGTTAAAAATTTAATATCGTCGATGAGCTGATCTGTACGGTAATCTTCAACATAAGCTAAACCTGCGCCTTTAGCTTTTAAGCGCATATTAATATCTTTAGTGACCAAGACAACTTTATTGGGCGCCCTTTTTTCCTGTAGGTATAAAGCGGCGTTAATAATACGATTGTCATTTTCATTAAAAGATAACCGGCCAGCTTTTTGCTCTAAGGTATAATCATTAAAAATTGATAAACAACCGCTGGGATGTTCGTCATCATTTTGAGGTAATTTAACACCCGCAAGCACTTCTTCAGGAGTGGCATCGACAAGCATATCTTCAAGTGCTCGTATCGCAACACGGGCATCTCGACTAACATCTTTGCGGCGGTCTTTAATGGAGTCTAATTCTTCAAGCACAGTCATGGGGACGACCACGTCGTGCTCTTTAAAAGAGAGAAAAGCGAAAGGTTCGTGTAATAAAATATTTGTGTCTAATACGTAAAGAATTTTTTCATCATTCATACAAAGATCTCCTATCTAAGTTAACGTGACACAGAAGAATCGTTAAGTAAGCTTAATCACTTAGTCTTCAACTGCGACTAAAAAACCAAAAACAGTAACTATACCTTTACCGATCACCTTATTACGTGAATGATAACTTTACTTTGCCAGCTAAATTTATCACTGGCAAGTGGCATCGAAAGATTATTTGTCCTTAGACAAACTTTATTGCCGCCTTTTGTAAATTCTCGGCATTTTTTGGTGATCCTAACTATGATTAACGTTACTATAGCGCCCTTTTTTAATGCCGTATTGGCGTGTTCTGTTGCACAAGTTTTTAAAAATCGTGCAAGGTTTTAATTTTTGGAGTTTTTATATGGTTTTTTACCCTGGTCAACGATGGATAAGTGACGGAGAGTCGGATCAAGGATTAGGCACGGTACTAACGGTTGAACACCGTTTTGTTTCTATTTTATTTACCGCTACCGGTGAATCGCGCCAATATGCCATAGCAAATGCACCATTAACACGTGTTATTTTCAACCAAGGGGATAGTATTCCTAGCCACGAAGGCTGGATGCTTATCGTTGAAGAAGTTGAAGATATTGACAACTTACTCACTTACCATGGTAAGCGCCAAGATACCGGTGAAGAAACGTCGCTAAAAGAAGTGATGATTGACCACTTTATCAAATTTAATAAACCGCACGATCGATTGCTTAATGGTCAAGTTGACCGTCTCGACTGGTTTCGTTTACGAAAAGATAGCTTGAAACACCAGCATACTCAGCAGCAATCGCCATTAATGGGTTTAAGTGGTGGCAGAGTCAGTTTAATACCCCATCAACTTTATATCGCTGAAGAAGTTGGCTGTAGATTTGCACCTCGCGTGTTACTTGCCGATGAAGTTGGTTTAGGTAAAACCATTGAAGCTGGCCTCATTATTCACCAGCAGCTCGTTACTGGACGTGCGCAACGTATTTTAATTATTGTCCCTGAATCACTTATGCATCAGTGGTTGGTAGAAATGTTACGCCGCTTTAACTTACATTTTAGTATTTTTGATAGTGAACGTTGCCAAGAAATAAAAAACTCAGGTGAACAAGAAAATCCATTTAGTACTGAACAACTCGTTTTGGTTAATTTAGATTTTGTTACCAAAAATCCACAGTGGTATGAAGAGCTCATTGCTGAGGACTGGGATTTAATGGTAGTTGATGAAGCTCACCACTTAAATTGGCATCAAGACAACCCAAGCATTGAATATTTATGTATTGAGCAACTAGCCCAAACTATCCCTGGGGTTTTGTTATTAACAGCAACACCAGATCAACTTGGTCATGAAAGCCACTTTGCACGTTTACGCTTGCTTGACCCTGACCGTTTTTTTGATTATCAAAAATTTACAGAAGAAGAAAGCCATTATACTGAAGTCGCCAATGCCGCCAATGCCTTGGTTGCTAAAGATGCTTTGTCGCCAGCACAACAAGCAACATTGACTAAGCTATTAAAAGAAACCGATATCAGTCAACATTTAATAAATATCAATATAGCATTGCCCAGCGATAATGAAATCCTTGCGCAAGATGCATCACGTGAACAAGTGCTAACACAACTACTCGACCGTCATGGCACAGGCCGTATTCTTTTTAGAAACAGCAGAAATACCATAAAAGGTTTCCCTGAGCGTGAATTGCATTCAACACCTTTAGCTTTACCAGAGGCTTATCAAGAGCAAATCAATGAGTTTTTATTATCGGATACTAGTGAAAATTTAAAAACCTTGGCTCAAGCTAAACAAGTTTTTACGCCTGAAATTCTGTTTTCGTTAAACAGCCATGAAAATTGGACGGATATCGACCCCCGTGTTGACTACTTAATCGAACTATTACAAACATTGAAAAAAGAAAAGTTATTGGTCATTTGTGCGCATGCACAAACTGCGATTGACTTGGAAGCGGCGTTGCGCGTAAAAGAAGGTATTCGTGCAGCGGTCTTTCATGAAGGTTTGAGTATATTCGAACGCGACAAAGCCGCTGCTTATTTTGCCCAAGACGAAGACAGTGCACAATGTTTACTCTGTTCTGAAATAGGCAGTGAAGGTCGAAACTTCCAATTCGCTCATCACTTAGTGTTATTCGATTTACCTAGCAACCCCGATCTTTTAGAACAGCGCATTGGTCGTTTAGACCGTATTGGACAAACACAAACCATTCGTTTGCATGTCCCCTATTTTACTGACTCTGCGCAAGGGTTACTTTTTGACTGGTATCAAAATGGTTTAAACGCTTTTGAACATACTTGTATCACTGGCCGAGCAATTTTTGATAAGTTTGGTGATAAACTGTTTGATTTAGCCTTAACGGCGCAGTGGCAGTCGACAGCCGCAGAAAAGTTAATCGATGAAAGTCATGATGAGCACTTAACCCTTAAAGCGGAATTAGAGTCAGGACGGGATAAGTTACTAGAGTTACGTTCTTCTGGTCAAGGCCGCTCACACCAACTAGTTAAAGAAATTTCAGCTCTGGACCAACAAATTGAATTACCACAATTTATGTTTCAAGTACTTGATGTTTTTGGTATCACTCAAGACGACAAGTCAGATAATGCCATCGCTTTACAGCCTAGTGAGCACATGCTTTGTGGTAATTTCCCTTGCTTGCCTGATGATGGTACAACCATTACTTTTAACCGAGATACTGCGCTAGCTTGTGAAGATTATCACTTATTAACTTGGGACCACCCTATGGTGCGCGGCGCAATGGATTTAGTGCTCAGTGATCAAACGGGTAACTCGAGCATAGGTTTACTGAAGAACCCAGCATTGCCGGCAGGAACATTTTTTATTGAATGTATTTTTACTATCGAAGCGACCGCTCCCAATCACTTACAGCTGGGTCGTTATTTACCGACGACACCCATACGTGTTTTGGTTGATAAGAATGGCACTGACTTGGCAGACAAAGTGGGTGAAAATGTTCTAGACCAACAGCTTGCACCCGTTAAAAAACAAGTGGCGCTTCAATTGGTTAAAGCTTTGAAAGATCAAGTAACACCGTTAGTAGCAAAAGCTGAAGCGCATGCTAAGCCGCAAGTTTTGAGTATTCAAGAAAAAGCCCTAGCCAATATGCATAAAACACTAGATGCAGAATTTCAACGCTTAACTGCACTAAAAACCATCAATCCAAGTGTTCGCCAGCAGGAGCTCGACTTTATCAAAGTACAACAAAGTGAATTAAGCCACTACATAGGTAAAGCACAGTTGAAATTTGAAGCAATACGTTTAATAGTGGTGAGTAACTAACGATGTCAAGCCAACACGAAACTCCAAACGATCAGCAGGCACAACAAAAAGTTGTGCCTATGGCGCCAAACCCTGAGTTTGTTTATTGCCCGCCTATGTCGCCTTATCTTGATATAATTTATCGCGACGATGATATTGTCGTGCTCAACAAACAAAGTGGTTTATTAACCGTTTCAGGTCGCTTACCCGCTCATAAAGATTGTTTACAAAGTCGAGTGAATAAAGTGCTACCAACGGCAACGGTAGTTCATCGATTAGATATGGCAACATCGGGTATATTGATCATGGCGTTACATAAACCTGCACATGTCGCAATTAGCCGAATGTTTCAGCAACGAGAAACGAAAAAAAGCTATATTGCCCGTGTCTATGGTCATATGAAAGATGATAATGGTTCGGTCGATCAACCGCTTATTTGTGACTGGCCAAATCGTCCACGACAAATGGTTGACCATGAACGTGGTAAGCAGTCGTTGACCCATTACCGAGTATTATCACGCGATACTGATGCTAACTCGGTACCAAGTACCTTAGTTGAATTAACCCCGATAACAGGGCGTTCTCATCAACTACGTGTCCATATGTTATTTTTAGGCCACCCTATTTTGGGTGACAGATTATACTCACATGAGTCAGCGGTTACGGCAAGTGCACGGTTATTATTGCATGCGCAAATGTTAGAGCTCGCTCATCCATGTATAGAAAAGACACTCACTTTCAAAGTTCCTTGCCCGTTTCTTTGATAAGCATTTTTTCTGGTTAAGAAAATAAAGTATTTGCCGATAATTGATCATACGTCCATTAAACAATTTTCGGTAAGTACTCACCGCCTATAATTTTAAGGAACCTATGTCTTTACGTGTTTTAGCTTCATTAATCATTTTCTGTCTATTTAGCCTTGTTACTATTAACAGTTATGCATTGTTATACCAAGAAGAAAATAAAACCGAAAAGCCAAAAGTTCCAGAGCAACAAGAGGCGACAAAAACAGCAGATGAATCCGGTGATGCCAGTAAAGTAGCTCCTAAAAAACGTCCAGAAATTTTCGCCCCTATTAATTCGCTGCTGCAACAAGAACAAGATCTGACTCATTACCTAACGGCTGAAAAAATAACGCCTATGTTAGCTGGCGCTCAAGACTTTATTACCATTATCAATGAAAATACCGCCAGTAATCAAAAAGGGGTAATGATACTGCTCCCTGACTGGGGAATGAGTGCAAAAAGTAGCAACGCTTTAAATTATCTACAAAAAGTACTGCCTAGCCAAGGTTGGACAACCATAGCTATTCAGCCACCAAGTATCCCTTTAGGTTACCCTTCTCGCGCATTGAAGCGATCAATTCAACTCGAAGAGGATGATAAAACCTTACTGGCACACAAAGAGCGTTTGACCGTACTGATGACGGCGGTGATGGAGAAAGCTAAAAATTATCCCGGTATATTTGTTGTGGTATCAAAAGGCAGTCATGCCATATTACTGGCCAATTTATACAGTACCGGCAAACTTCAATCGCCGAGTGCTATGGTCATGCTTAGTGGTTATATGAATACTGCAGAGCAAAGCCTCTCCTTTGCTAAAGCACTGGCGTCCAGTGAGTTTCCTGTCTTAGACATCTATCTGTCAAGAGAGCAGCAATTAGCAATCTCTGCCGCTAAAATTCGTAAAGCACAAGCAGTTAAAGAAATGAAAGTCTATTATCGACAAACTGAACTGCACAATAATCAAATTGGCTATTACCCTGAAAAAGCGTTATTGAGGTCAATAAATGGTTGGCTTAAATCTATTGGTTGGTAACATTAGCTATAAGCTCAAGCGCTGATCTCAATAAATTATTACCCCGTTAGCTGCAATCAACAAAAAGCCCCCGCTGAAGTTATCCTCAGCGGGGGCTTTTTAATCGTTAATAAAAATTAATTTATTAGCTAACTATTATCAGCAAAGCGATTAGCACTTATAGCTTAAACTCTTGCACTGACTGTTGTAATTCTTCAGCTAACTTAGCGACTTCATTACTTGATTGTGCCGTTTGCTGTGCACCTGCCGTTGTTTGTTCGGCAATGGCAACAATAGACTCTAAATTAACGCTAATCTCATGGGCGACGACACTTTGTTCTTCAGCAGCTGCGGCAATTTGTGTACTTTTATCAAATGCCTCATGAACCGAATGAGTAATAGTTTGCAGCGCTTTCTCAGCTTCTTCGCTCTGCTCTACACAATTTGCTGCTTGCTTTTTACCCGTATCCATAACGCCAACAGCTCGTTGTGCACCGGTTTGCAGTACCTCAATCATGTTTTGTATTTCTTGTGTAGACACTTGCGTTCTACTAGCAAGCGTTCTTACTTCATCAGCAACTACGGCAAAACCACGACCTTGTTCTCCGGCACGAGCAGCTTCAATAGCTGCGTTTAATGCCAGTAAGTTAGTTTGCTCTGCTATGCCGCGAATGACGTCAAGAATACCACCGATAGAAGCACTGTCTTGCTGTAGTTTATTAATAACTTGTGCTGCTTCTTCAACTTCGTCAGCAAGTAAGCCGATAGTTTGGCGATTGCGTTCAGAAATAACCTTTATACGCTTGGCTTCGTCATCGGCTTGCTTTATTTCGCCTAATGTATCATTAGCACTTGATAGTACGCTTTGAGAAGTACTGCTCATTTGCGTAGTCGCAGAAGCGGCTTGTTCAACTTGTGAGCGTTGTTCTGCAATAGCAATGGTACCTTGTGCGGTTACCGCTGAAGTTTCTTCTGCGGCAGTTGCTAGTTGTGTAGAGCGACTAACAATCCCTTGAATAAGCGTACGCAAACTATCAATTAATAAATTACAGTTACGTGATAATTCAGCAAATTCATCTTTACCCGTTTCATCTAACTTATGAGATAAATCACCAGAAGCAACGATGTTAAGCATTTTATTAACCAAAGACAGTGGTCGGGTGATACTAAGCAGTGTAAACCAAGCAATACCAATTGCGGCAACAATTGAAAAAATCATAATACCTATGGTTTGTGAATTACCATCGGCCACTTTTTCTTGAACAAGTTTACCAGCCGTCATCGCAGTTTGATTGGCTAAATCGACTTGTTTTTCTAAAATGGCATTGGCTTTTTTAATGTCACGTTCTGCAGCATCTAAGTTTTCTGTTGCAAGTTTAAGGGCAATGAGTTGTTTATCTTTGTGAGAAAAAATATCATTATTAGAGTTAATTAATTCAGTTAATTCACTCAAAGCAACAGACAAATCATCAGCTACATCTTCGGCGCCTTGATTAGATAACTCGGATATAATGTCGGTAAATGATTTATTTACATCAACAAAGCTATTGGATATTTGATTACCGACTAAATCTGTTGACGACCTATCGATTAAACCTCTATATTCTAGTGCTGAGCTTACTAGTCCATTAAGTAAGGTTTCAATACTTTCACCTAAGCTAACAGCTCGCTGAAGCTTAGTGTCAGCTAAGTCATGGTCGGCAAGGTCTAATAACATCGTAGCTGCATCATCAGCTTTTTCTTCAAGGTTAGCTATTTTTTCTCTTAAAATAAGCGCTTGGTTAATACTGGCTTGCCTATTACTAAAAACCAATCCTATTTCTTTTTCGAGTTCTGCATAAACTGAATCGACTTGACCTAGATTAGTTAATAAAGAGTTTTCATTTCGCACCACTTGCTTTAATTTTTTCAGCTCAGTAGTAAAGTCATCTTTATCTTGATTATATGCCGTAAGATTATTATTAAGTGGCGTTAATTCTGTTTGATAGTATGCACGTAAAGTAAGGTTACCTATTTGGGTTAAGGTGTTAGCAAGCTTGTTACTCCCTTTTAATGTTGGGATCGCCAACTCACTTTGTTGTACAGTAGAGCCTTTAATTATGTTCAAATTCCATAGAGATATAGCACTAGTTATTACTAGTAAGACTGCAATAATGGCAAAACCACCCATTATTTTCATTGCTACCGTTAAATTCATAAATGTCACCGTGTAAATAGATAGTATTGGGTACGAGTGTAAACTAAATTAATTGCTACTTCCTTGAATGCAGGCCTATATTTTCAAAGCCAATAATCATAGCTTATTTGTCATTATTGTCGATTAGATTATCGGTTAATATGGTCAAAAACTTAACCAATAATTTTATTATAACAAGCTTAAGCTATTTTTCACCTTTAGTTATTGCTTTATCATAAGTTTTTTTATTTCTGTTTTACGCTGTGGCAAGGTTCAGTAAACAACTGCTTGTCAGACCATCGTAATAACGTTAGATGTCCGCCCCAAACACAGCCAGTATCTAATGCATAAAGATTGTCAACAGGACAGTGCCCCATTAATGAAGCCCAATGACCAAATATCCAACTATAATCTGTTTGTTTTTGGGTAAACTTAAACCAAGGTTTTATATGGGCTGGTGCTTGCTCAACAGAAAGCTTACATGAAAACTCTAAGCCATAATCGAGTTGGCAATAACGCATTCTGGTCAGTGAGTTAACAGTCACTCGAAATTTTTCATCGGCAGATTTGGCCAAAGACCATAGATTGGGCTCTTCGCCATACATTATGGCTAACCAATCATTTCTTAGCGCTGATGCTAGCTTGATATTAACATCTTTTGCTTGTTCCATAGCTTCTGCGGGTGTCCAAAAGGGTGGCAAACCAGCATGACTCATATAAACATTTTCATTGGGTAACTTTTGGATAAGCGGTTGACTAGCAAGCCAATCCATTAGCTCATCAACGTCTGCAGCAGCTAATAATTCATCGAAAAAATCGCTAGCTTTCGCTTTTTTCAAGCCACCATAAATCGCTAATAAGTGCAGGTCGTGATTACCTAAAACCACTCGAGCACTATTACCCAGAGCTTTTATGTATCTCAGCGTTTTTAAGGAGTCTGGACCTCTAGCAACCAGATCACCCGCCAGCCAAAGCTGGTCAGTTTCAGGCGAAAAGGCAACTTGGGCAAGTAAGGCGCGTAGTTCGTGGTAACAGCCTTGAATATCTCCGACAAAATAGATGGCCATAAACTAAGCGTCGCCGTTAGTTAAGAATGTGCGGCTGAGCTAAACCAAAAACAGGTATTTCAACTTGTTGCAAGTCTTTATCATCACTTAGCATTTGGTAATGGCCCTGCATAGTACCGACCGGGGTTTTTAAGATACAACCACTGGTATAAGTGTACGTGTTGTCTGGCGCTATGATCGGTTGCTTACCAATAACACCTTCACCGGCAACGGTAGAGGTCTTATTGTCACCATCGGTAATCAACCAATAACGAGACAATAATTTAACCGGTTTATTACTATTATTGGCAATACTAATCGTATAACTAAATACATAGTTCTTTTCGTTTTCAATCAATTGTGAGGCAATATACTCAGTTTTAACGCTGACCGAAATATCATATCCCATAGAAATTGATTCGACTGTAGTTAATGTTGAATCTTCCATCATAACTCAACCGGGTTATCAGTTAAGAAATTTGCCAGTTTGATATAATCTGTGATCGGTAAGTTCTCTGCACGAAGCCTTGCATCAATACCTAAAGCGGCTAATTGTTCAACCGTAAACAATTTTTTAAAACTATTGCGTATCGTTTTTCTACGTTGGTTAAATGCCGCCAAACAAACTTGGTTAAGCGATTTAATATCTTTTACTGGATTTTTAATCTCACCATGAGGAATTAATCTCACGATAGCAGAATCAACCTTAGGCGCTGGCTTAAAAGCTTCTGGGCCTATTTGCATAACAGGGATAACCTGACACTGATATTGCGTCATGATTGAAAGTCGACCATAGGCTTTACAATTTTCACTAGCAGCCATGCGTTGAACAACTTCTTTTTGCAGCATAAAGTGCATATCTTTCACGCTATCTTTAAACGTTAAAAGATGAAAAATAAGTGGCGTAGAAATATTGTAAGGTAAGTTGCCAAAAATTCTTAAAGGTCGTTCTGCGGTCGCTATCTCACTAAAATCAAATTTAAGAGCATCCGCTTCGTAAATAGTAATTTTATCAGCAATAAAAGGATGATGGCGTAAACGATGGGCAAGATCTCTGTCAAGTTCGACAACAGAGATAGCACCGGCTCGGTCAATAACCGGTTCGGTTAATGCACCTAATCCAGGACCAATCTCGATAAGATTTTCTCCAGGCTCAGGGTCGATAGCATCAACAATTTTACTGATCACACCTTCGTCATGTAAAAAGTTTTGTCCAAAGCGTTTTTTGGCCTGGTGGCCTAGATGAGTTTTATTATTCATGATTGATTATTTGCTAATTTAATGGCTGTGGTGATTGCTTCAATAAAGCTTCCTGGGTCAGCTAAGTTGGTACCCGCTAATTCAAGTGCGGTACCGTGATCTACCGAGGTTCGAACAAAAGGTAAGCCTAAGGTAATATTAACCGAAGCGCCAAAGCCTTTATATTTCAAGACTGGCAAGCCTTGATCATGATACATAGTTAAAATGGCATCAGCATCACTTAAGTACTTCTCCTGGAAGATAGTATCAGCGGGTAATGGCCCAATAAGCTTGATGCCTTCATCTCTGAGTACATTTAAGGCTGGGATCATCACATCGATTTCTTCTCGACCTAGATGCCCATCTTCTCCCGCATGAGGGTTTATGCCACATACGTAGATTTTAGGCTCTTTAATACCAAATTTATTAATAAGATCGGTATTTAAAATACGGGTGACTTTTTGTAAACGTTCTGCGGTGATCGCTTTAGAAACATAAGCTAAAGGAATATGCGTTGTCACTAAGGCAACTCTTAAACCTTCTGTCGCCAACATCATCACGACATCGGCACAATTAGCTTGGCTAGCAAAATATTCAGTATGACCACTAAAAGCGATACCCGCTTTATTAATTAAGCCTTTATGTACGGGGCCAGTGACAATAGCATCGATTTCACCAGAGATATTTTTTTCACTGGCAATTCTTAATGTTTCAATGACATAACTACCATTTTCAGCATTAAGCTCACCAGGAATACAAGCCTCAGCCATATCGACAGACAATATAGTAAGTGTCCCGGCTTTTTGAGGTTTAGCGACTTTCGAGCCATCATAATCAATAAATGTTATTGGTAAGCCTAAAACATCAGCGCGCTCTTGCATTAACTTTTTACAAGCAATCACCACAAGCTCAACGGGCCAATCTTGCTGGGCAATGAAGATGGTTAAGTCTGGGCCAATTCCTGCAGGTTCGCCTGGCGTGATAGCTATACGCTTTGTCATTATTTTGTATCTCGACTAAAAATCTCTACATAGGCTTCATCACGAAGCTCTTTAATCCAACGCGCACTTTCTAAACCAAACTTTCTATTGAATAAAATGCGACGAGCTTTGCTTTCATTCATTTGTTCTGTCGCATCAAGTGTTCTTCGACCCGTTAATTGCGCTAAATGCCAACCAAATGAAGTTCTAAAAGGTTTATGCATTTCATCTACCTTTAATCGCGCTAACGCCGCCTTAAAAGTAGGATCGTAAACATCAGGGTCTGACCAGCCTAAATCACCACCTCGCACTGAGGTAGGTCCGTCTGAATACTCTTTAGCTAAGTCGCCAAAATCAGCTTCACCTGCGTTAACTCTGTCCATAAGGCCTAGTAAAATACTTTCAGCTTTGGCTTCACTTAAGATAACAGAAGGTTCAATCAATATGTGGCGTGCTTTGACTTCTTCTACTTCAACGATTTGTAAACCACGAATATCTATAATTTTTACAATACTAAAACCTAAACCGGTACGGATAGGTCCTAAAATTGATTCTTTTTTCTCGCCATCAACAATTGATGAGAATAATGTCGGTAATTCATTGATATTTTTCCAACCTAAATCGCCACCTTCTAAGGCATTTGAACCGCCTGAAGAAGCAATAGCAATTTTTGCAAAGTCACTGCCGTTATTAAGTAATTCAATCACTTTTTCAGCGCGAACTTTAGCGGCATTCATATCATCTTGTGTTGGATTCGCAGGGAACTCAATCAGAATGTGTCCCAGACGATATTCAACATCCGTATTAATTTTTTCTTCCATAGAAGAAATCAAATTAGCCACGTCTTGTGGTGAAACATAAATACGGCGACTAACACTATTGCGGCGTACCTCGCCAGAAATAAGTTCAGTTCTGACTAGTTCACGATACTTATCGTAATCTGTGCCGTCTTTAACAAGATTCTGACGAAACTGGTCTAACGTTAGTTTTTCTTCTGTCGCCATATTCGTTAGCGTTTCATCAAGTTGTGCATCACTCACTTGCACACCCATACGTTCGCCTAACTGAGTGATCAACGCATCGTTGATCAACTTTTCAGTGACCTGCGTTCTTAACGCTTTATCTGATGGTAAACTTTGATCATTTTTTAGTGCTTGTTTTTTTATGGTTTCGATTAGGTCTCTTATTTCAGATTCCAAAACAACACCACCATTTACAATGGCTGATACTCGATCAAGTTCAACTTGTTGTGCTTGTACTGGAAAAAAAGAAGTTACCGTCAAAGCGCTTGTTAAAAGTAAAAATTTCAATGATTTTTTCATGTATCGTCTATTTCTTATATTTAATTATTGAGAAAGTAAGGGCGTTTGTAGCCAAATATACTTGAGTTGAACATATCTGTAATGTCTTTTGTTCTCATGCTAAATCTTAGCATAAAACCATTGTTGAATTCATCGCGATTTTTATTATTACTCGATGGTTCATCAAAGTTTGCTGTAATATAACGATGATAAGCAAAACTCAGTGACCAACAGCAACTTTGGTACTGTAAACCCGCATAAGTTTCTATGCTTCGGTTTTGCTGTAAATCTTGAGTTACTCGGCTAATAACTTGCCAATTTTTATTTATACTGACATTCCCCGCTAAAGAGAGTTGTTCTAATGTCATACCTGAGACATCACGAGTGTATCGATGGTTCAATTGTATTGTTTGATTTTCACCAAAAAGATAATCAATACTGGTTTGACTCTTGTTGGTAACATCATCTTCTGTATTATATTGAATGTCACTACTGAATTGCCACCTACTATTTATACGAGCGTAGACTTCTACCGCTAATGCCGATGCATCGGCTACAATTCCTTGGTTTTCCTCAAAGGTAAAATTACTATCATTAAGATAAACAATTCGTCCTAAGCTGACTCTAAGTTGTTCTTGATTGGCACTGTCGAGTAAACGACTCGTTATTCCCCAAGAATATTGATTAGCTTGAGCTATCCTATCTAAACCACTAAAACGTTTATCACGAAATAGACCGTTATAGTCATCTTGTAGTGTGGTTGTATCATATAGCCCTATATTACTTTGATCTTTTTCAGGAATATAAAGATATTGCAGTTGCGGCTCTAAGGTTTGTGTAAAACTATTTCCCCAAAAATGACTTTGCCTATCAAAATTAACCCCACCATGAAAACGGACTTTAGGTAATGTTCTACTTACACTTTCTTCAAGCTCACTTTCCAAAGGAATATTGTCTTGTAGGTAATGGGTTTGTAGTATTTTAAATTCTGAATTCAAAAACCAAGCTGGCGTAACCAAAGGGAAGGTTAAACCCGCTTCAACATGATAGCGCTGTGCGGTTACTTGAGTTTTATCGGCATTGTCAAAGTTGGTGACTTCAGAATAGACGTCAAATAACCCGTCTAAAACATCAATTTTTTGATGGCTGGCAAGTTCAAGTTGTGCAAGCGCTTTATAGTTTGTTTTATTATCGCCGAGTACCTCAAAGTCTTGTAATTTTACCTTGGCTTGCCAACTATCCGCAAAATAAGCTAATTCACCTGTTTGATATAAGTAAGCATCATTATCATTGTAGTGCTTACTACCAATATCAACTAAATAGTTATCATCACTAATTGTCGTGTAGTCAATGGAAGCACGAAATCGCTCTGAAAAGGTGCCAACATGTTGCATACGCACTAAATATCGTGCATCGGTGTTATCTTCTTGCTCATTGTCTTGATCTAGATATTCGAGATCAAATTGTCCTTGTTGTTCATCATGCAAATAACGAAATTCTGTCATTAATTGACTGCCACGCTTTAACATGTATTTTGGGGTAATCGTCGCATCAATATTAGGGGCAATATTCCAGTAATAAGGAATTGACGTGGTAAAACCTGATTTACCTGAATTACCAATTTCAGGATATAAAAAACCAGATTGTCTATCATCACCAATAGGAATCGTAAAATAAGGTAGGTACAACACCGGCACATTAAAAACTGAAAACCTTGCATTATAAGCTTCTAAATAACGTTCATCTTTAGAAATATTAATTTCGCTGGCATTCATTTGCCAATCAGGTGAAGCGCCGTAACAAGTCGTAAAAGACGAGTCAATTAATGACAAGGTACCTTCTCTAGACACAGCAATAATACCAGCACCACCGTGTCCTGCTATTCCCGCAAGTTGATACTGAGTATTTTTCAAGGTAGTCGCGCCAAGCGATTCACTTATATTCAATTGGTCAGCAAAAATGTCAATGCCTTTATTTTGAAAATGAATATCGCCCGTGGCCTTAACCGATGAACTTTCTCTATTAAGCTCAACCTCATTAGCAAGAATTGTCTGCTGACTGTTAATCAACATGACATTGCCGGTAAATTTAGCGACTTTATTTTTATTAATACCCGATTTATCAGCTAAAATAGTGATCGCTTTACTCTTTTCAATAGATTGAGTAGCGGTTAACTGTGGGTAAGTCGGTATAGGGCATTGAGCCATACCATCGAGAATATCGGTAACTTGTTGAGCAACACTATATTTAGCCATTGATAAACAAGTAATTATTAAAATTAAATAGCGCGGAAATGACATTAAAAGTCCGATAGATGAATGATTAAAGCAAGAAAGATGAAAGCGAGCCACATTTTATACTCAAACACTTAGATAATATAGCAATTTTCTTTAGGGTGCTAATTCGGTATATTGGTAATACGGGTTGGCATTACTCATTTATGCCCTCACCTAAGATAACTATTAGTACCATTTACTTGAGGAATAGAAAACTTGCCAAGCTCTCGAATTCAAGCGTTACACCTATGGTTGGATAAACAATTTTCAGGCGAAGATATTCAATTGACCCCCTTAACTGGCGATGCTGGCTTTCGCTGCTATTATCGTTTTGCGATAAAGGGTCGTTCATTTATCGCCGTTGATGCCCCTAAAGATAAATCTAATAACGCGGCTTTTGTTTTTATGCAACAGAGCCTTAAGGATAATGATGTCTTAGTGCCTGAAATTATTGCGGCTGATTTATCACTAGGTTTTCTTTGCTTAGCTGATTTTGGTGAAACGCTATTAGCTGATATTTTATCGACTGAAAATATCATTTTTACCTATCAAAAAGCTATCGATATTTTACCAAAAATTCAGTCTTCATTGCCTAAGAACACTCAAGCATTACCCCATTATGATCAAGCATTTGTTGAGCTTGAACTCAATATTTTCTCACAATGGTTATTAACTGAGCACTTATCAATTATATTAACTGCTGATGAGCAACAGCAGTTAACAGACTGCTTTTCACTATTAACAGAAAATATGCTGAGCCAACCGCAAGTCTTGGTGCACCGAGATTACCATAGTAGAAATATTATGGTCCTCGAGGATAACAATTTCGGCATTATTGACTTTCAAGACGCTGTCATTGGTCCTATCACTTACGATATCGTCTCGTTACTCCGTGACTGCTACCTGAAATGGCCAAACGAGTCTGTTTCATTGTTACTAAACCGCTACATAGATATGATGACAGAGCACTATTCATTAAACGATATCACTCGCCAGCAATGGCAGCGCTGGTTCGACTTAACTGGCTTACAACGCCACATTAAAGCGAGTGGTATATTTGCTCGTTTACATCATCGCGATAATAAAAGCGGCTACTTAAAAGATATTCCGCTAACACTTAGCTACCTTGTTGAGATCAGTGGACAATATCCTGAATTAGCCTCTTTACATCAGCTTTTATTAGTGAAAGTACTGCCTGCGATGCAAAAACTTAAAGCAGGTACATTAGCATGAAAGCGATGATTTTAGCCGCTGGTCGTGGTGAACGTATGCGACCCTTAACGGATCATTGTCCAAAACCTTTACTCAGAGTAGCTGGGATCCCGCTAATCGAATACCATATTAATAAACTCGCCCAGTGTGGCATCACAGATATTGTTATTAACTATGCCTGGTTAGGAGAGATGATCGTTGACTATTTAGGTGATGGTAAAAAATTCGGGGTTAATATAAGCTACAGTCCGGAAAATACTGGTGCACTTGAAACAGCTGGCGGTATTATTCAGGCGCTACCTTTATTAAGCAATAATAATGATAATGAAGCCTTTATGCTGATAAACGGCGATATATTTACTGATGTTAACTTTGCTAACTTACCGAAATTAGCCAAAGACCAGTTAGCGCATATCTGCTTAGTTAACAATCCTGATCATAATATAAAAGGTGATTTTATTTTTGATAACAATCAACTCACCAATATTGTAAATCAGTCAGAATCAACACAGAAAAATACTTACACCTTCAGTGGAATTAGTTTATTTCGCGCTGATTTTTTTAAAGATAAAAATACCATGTCGGTATTAAAGCTTGGTCCGATGCTCAAAAGCGCGGTTAGCGACGGCAAGGTTTCAGCCAGCATACTTGATTGTGCATGGACCGATGTTGGTACGCCAGAACGTTTAGCGTATCTAAATAGATAAGTTAATCAATTAATAACACAAACAGGTAATATTGATAATGAGAATATGGGGAAAACTTTTAGGCTTTATATTTGGTTTTATGCTGAGTAAAAACCTACTAGGTGCATTAATCGGCATGTTTATTGGTCATAACTTTGATAAAGGTAGAGGGCTTAATTTTAATAACCTTTCAGGCTCGAAAAGCTCAGAAAGTGAACGCCAGAGCGCATTTTTTTACACTTCTTTTTCAGTGATGGGCTACATGGCAAAAGCGAATGGCTTAGTGTCTAAGCATGAAATTGAATTCGCCAATGCTTATATGGACAAATTATCGTTGCAAGGAGAGTCAAGACAACAAGCCCAAGATGCCTTTAGAGAAGGTAAAATGGCGGGTTTTCCACTCAACGATAACCTTGCCAAATTCAAACAAGTTTGCGGAAATCGTCATGATTTATTATTGCTCTTTTTAGAGATTCAAATTCAAGTCGCTTTTGCTGATGGTCACTTAGACAGTGATGAACGCCAAGCCTTACACACCATAGCGCAGCAATTAGGCTTTTCAAGTAAAGAGCTTGATAGACTCTTAGAAATGATTATCGCTGGTGCACAATTTCATCAAGGTCAATCAGGTAAAAGCTCTCAATCTCAATTAGAGAATGCCTACAAAGTGTTGGGTGTTGCAGCAGACACACCTGAAAAGGATATTAAGAAAGCTTACCGAAAGTTAATGTCGCAACATCATCCTGATAAGTTGGTTGCTAAAGGTTTACCACCAGAAATGATGGAAATTGCCAAGCAAAAAGCACAAGATATTCAAGGGGCATACGAGTTAATTACTAAAAACAAATAGCCGCTAATGCTTGTTATTACCAGCAGAGATTAGTGGCTAGCTTGCAAGCCACTCAATAAAAAACGCATACTAGCGTATGCGTTTTTTATTCTTTAAAGTGTTTATTTTCGTTGATAAACACAAAAATCCACATCAAAACTATTTTTGTCATCGGCACTGAGTTTAACACTACTGGTTAGTTGCCAATCTTCCACCGTATTGTATTCAGGAAACTGAGTGTCGCCATCGATATCGGCTTTGATATGAGTAATGTAAAGACGGTTAGCCAGGGGCAAACAATGGCTGTAAATAGCACCACCACCAATGACCATCACTTCGTCTACTTCACCCGCTAGTAGCAAAGCTTGTTCGACTGACGTAGCACTGTCTACCCCATCAGCGTGGTAGTTTTGGTCACGTGAAATAACAATATTTTGTCTACCGGGTAAAGGACGACCAATAGATTCATAGGTTTTTCGCCCCATAATAATTGGCTTACCTAACGTCGTTTTTTTAAAATAGGCTAAATCAGCGGGTAAGTGCCACGGCATATTATTATCTTTGCCAATAATACGGTTATCAGCGTGGGCGACAATCATCGAAAGTAGGGTCATTAACATGGTCTCTCTAAAGGGAATAATTCACTATTTGCTTAATGAAATAACTCATTATTGTTTCACGGGCTTATTTAACATCACTCATCAGGGGATGATAGCGATTTACCCCCTAAAAAAAAGCTCAAGTAAATTATACTTGGGCTTTTTTATAACAACTAACTAAATGAACAGTGAATAATTACTTACGATATTCAACTTCTACATCGTATTCATCTTCATCCCAGTCTTCGTCACCTAATTCGTCTTCAACGCCGGATACCGCTTCTTCGTGGTAAGTATCCCACTTGAACTCAACCGTTTTATCTTCAGGTGTTTCTTCGATTTCTGGAGGAAGCCCTTCGATAAAAGTCATTACGCCTTGCGTTAGGTCAGCGGTACCAAATTTATTGATAGCAGAGACACTTCGTACTTCGCCAGTCCAATTTAAGCCAGCAACAATACTATCTGTTAGCGCTTTCGCTTCATCTTCTAACATTAAATCAAGCTTGTTAAACACTAACCAGCGCGGTTTAGCAAAAAGTTTTGCTGAATGGCGCTCTAATTCACTGATAATAGTTTTAGCGTTTTCAAGAGGATCAGAACCATCGGCAGGCATTACATCAACAAGATGTAATAAAATTCGACAACGCTCTAGATGCTTAAGGAACTGTGTACCTAAGCCTGCGCCTTCTGCTGCGCCTTCAATCAAACCAGGAATATCAGCAATAACGAAACTACGTTGCGTATCTAGGCGAACGACACCTAAGTTTGGCGCCAACGTAGTAAAGGGATAATCTGCAACTTTAGGTCGAGCCGCTGAAACACTGCGTATCAAAGTAGACTTACCTGCATTAGGTAAACCTAACAAACCTACATCAGCGAGTAACAATAGCTCAAGTTTAAGACTACGTATTTCGCCCGGTGTACCATCGGTTTTTTGG
Organism: Colwellia sp. PAMC 20917; assembly: GCF_001767295.1. Taxonomy (GTDB): domain Bacteria; phylum Pseudomonadota; class Gammaproteobacteria; order Enterobacterales; family Alteromonadaceae; genus Colwellia_A. The sequence continues at coordinate 3,010,768 of NZ_CP014944.1, read as the reverse complement.
CGAGGAGCGCGGTTAGTACTACTTTTAAAACGCGTATTGCCTAAACCATGCCAGCCGCCTTTAGCCACTAACATTTTCTGTTCATTGCGGGTTAAGTCACCTAATTGTTCACCGGTGTCTACATCCATAGCACGTGTACCAACAGGTACTTTCAAAATTAAATCTTCTGAACCTTTACCCGTACAATCACGACTTTGACCATTTTGACCGCGCTTAGCACGATGAAAACGCTCGAAGCGGTAATCAATTAAGGTATTCAGGCTTTCGTCAGCCATTAAATAAACGTCACCGCCGTCACCGCCGTCACCACCATTAGGTCCGCCGTATTCAATGTACTTTTCTTTTCGAAAACTTACACAACCGTTGCCGCCGTCTCCGGCCTCAACTCTAATTTCAACTTCATCAACGAATTTCATGGTGCTTTGAAACACTCCAAGATTAAACTATTGCCTTATTATAAGTTATTTTTTGCACTTACGAAAACAAAGTTATTTTTTATACAAAATGAATACCCTTTGAACTAATTAAAGTTACATCATTAAAGGTAAATAAATTTTCAATAACAAGGCGCTTGATTAAGCAATAGCTGACTATTGGGATTGAAGCAACGAAGTTATTGACTATTTAGGTCATTTAAAAATGAGTCGTTAATTAGTGCAATGAATATTAGATACTCAAGTAATTAAGTATCAAAAAAAAACCCTGCTTAAAGCAGGGTCTTTATTAAGTTTGAGTAACGTTACTAAGCAACAATACTTACAAACTTACGGTTTTTAGGACCTTTAACATCAAATTGTACTTTACCATCAGTTAAAGCAAATAATGTGTGGTCTTTACCAATACCCATATTTGTTCCAGCGTGGAATTTAGTACCACGTTGACGAACAATAATGTTTCCAGCTAATACAGCTTCGCCACCAAAACGCTTAACACCAAGGCGTTTAGCTTCTGAATCGCGACCATTTCGTGTACTACCTGCAGCTTTCTTATGTGCCATTTTAAATCGCTCCTAATTAGCCGTTAATGCCAGTAATTTTCACTTCAGTGAACCATTGACGATGGCCCGCTTCTTTACGTGAATGCTTACGACGTTTAAATTTAACAATTTTAACTTTATCAGCACGGCCTTGATTTACAATCTCAGCTACTACTTTACCACCAGCAATGTAAGGCGCGCCTACATTAACGGCTTCGCCGTCAGCGATCATTAAAACGTTATCGAATTCTACTGTTGCACCAATTTCAAGCTCAAGCTTTTCAAGGCGAACTGTTTGTCCTTCAGTTACACGGTGTTGTTTACCGCCACTTTGGAATACAGCGTACATACCTACTCCGTAAAGCGTCATTTTATTTAGACGCTAGATTTTAAAATATAGGGCGCGAATTCTACGCGAAGATTTTTATTCAGGCAAGTCTAATTCGCATCTATTTCTATTTAATTTACTTATCGATAAACTATTCCGCTACAGCCCTTTATTGCTAAATAATTTCGTGTAAACTCATGCTTCATAAAATCTCTCAAATACAACAACAAAGGTAGCTATAGCCTTCTATGGATATCAAACACATACAAGCCCTCGCTCAACAAGATATGACAGCGGTAAATAATGTTATTTATGCGCAAATAAATTCTGACGTTGCGTTAATTAATCAGCTTGGCGTTTATATTGTCAATGCCGGTGGAAAACGCATGCGTCCCATGTTAACGGTTCTCGCCGCACGTGCTTTTGGTTATCAAGGTAATGATCATATCTCTATTGCCGCCATTATTGAGTTTATTCACACCGCGACCTTATTACATGATGATGTTGTTGATGAATCAAACATGCGTCGTGGTCGAGAAACCGCTAATGCACTATTTGGTAATAGCGCCAGCGTACTCGTTGGTGACTTTCTTTATACTCGCTCTTTTCAGATGATGACCAAGTTAGGCAATATGAGAATAATGGATATATTGTCTGATACCACTAATATTGTTGCCGAAGGTGAAGTCTTGCAGTTAATGAACTGTAATGACCCTAACACCACCGAAGAAAGTTATTTTCAGGTTATTTACTGCAAAACAGCGAAACTGTTTGAAGCCGCAACCCGTTTAGCAGCAGTTATTGCCGGGCAAGATGAAAAAACTGAAAAAGCGATGCAAGAATACGGTAAATACTTAGGCACTGCTTTTCAATTGGTTGACGATATTATGGACTACACCGCCGATGCCAAAGCGATGGGAAAAAATATTGGTGATGATTTAGCTGAAGGCAAGCCTACTTTACCATTACTTTATGCCATGAAGCACGGTAATGCGCAGCAAAAGCAGCTAATAAGCGACGCTATTGAACATTGCAATGGTATGGAGCATTTAGACGAGATACTCGCTGCAATGGAGCAAACAGGCTCTCTCGTCTACACACAAAAGCAAGCCGAGCAAGAAGCGGATAAAGCCATTGATGCGTTAAAAATACTGCCCGAGTCTGAACATAAGCAAGCGCTGATATCTCTGGCCCATATTGCTGCAAATAGAAGCGTATAATGATGAAGACCCATTTTGGCTTTTATCTTAATCTTCTTGCTATTTTGTTATTTATTCCAGGGATATTATTACCGATGTTCTCTTTGAGCATGGATGTTAGCGCCACTATTGCTGGACCTGCGTTGACCTCAGAGTTAATTAACAAAGAGCTTTCCCTGTTAACTACAATTCAAGAGCTGTGGCAAAACGATCGTATATTAGTGTCTGTGCTCATTTTTATTTTCTCTATTTGTATTCCTTTATTGAAAACGGCCTTAGTAGCTTGGTCTTATTTTAAAAGGAAGACTCAATTAGAAAGAAAAATCATTAGCTTTGTTGGTGCAATTGGAAAATGGTCAATGGCTGACGTTTTTGTTGTGGCGATATTCCTAGCTGTTTTGTCGACTAACCATGCAGAAACAGCAAGCCAACAAACGTTAAGTATTATGGGCTTTAAACTCAATTTAATGATCAGCAGTGAAACACTGTCGGCTGTCGGCCCTGGTTTTTATTTCTTTTGTGCTTATTGTTTACTGTCATTAGTTGGTACGCAGCTGAGTCAAAGTGGTCTAAACAAAAGCCAGCTTAACGACTAGTCCTTTAATCTGTTCATCGATATTATCTGTAACAGCATTATCATTGATTATTTTTAGAAATAAAAAAACCGCTAGTCTTTACAGAGCAGCGGTTTTTTTTATTGCAAAAACATCAGCCAATAAATATAAATTTACTGAATGAGGCTAATGCTAACGTTCAACAAATTAACCTTTGATGAAGTTAATGCCTTCAGTAATGTCAGCTTTTAATGTGTCTAACATATCAACTTTCGCTTTTTCTTCAAAAGCACTTAGTTTACCGTAAGATAAAATTTCGCTAACGCCATTTACGCCTAAACGTACCGGTTGTGCGAAAAATTGTGCATCTTCACCTGCGCCTTCAACGTAAGCGTAATCAACCACGTCTTCGCCTTGTAAACCTTTAACTAAAGACATACAAAAACGAGCTGCAGCAGCGCCCATAGATAAAGTAGCAGAACCACCACCGGCTTTAGCGTTAACAACTTCAGTACCTGCGTTTTGAATGCGAGGTGTTAAAGCAGCAATTTCTTCATCAGTAAAAGTAACACCTTCAACTTGTGAAAGAAGTGGTAAAATAGTGGTACCTGAGTGGCCACCAATTACTGGAACTTTAACTTCAGCAACGTTTAAGCCTTTTAATTCAGCAACGAACGCTTCACTACGAATAACATCTAGCGTAGTAATACCAAAGACACGAGCCGCGTCATAAGTACCTGCTTTTTTGAAGACTTCAGCAACGATAGGAACCGTGCCGTTAACTGGGTTAGTAATAATACCAACTAACGCTTTAGGACAGTTAGCAACAATGCCTTCTGCTAAAGTTTTAATAATGCCCGCATTAACAGCGAACAAATCAGCACGATCCATACCTGGCTTACGTGGCATGCCTGCTGGAATTAAAACAATATCAGCACCTGTTAATGCGTCGCCTAATGCGTCAGCACCAAAACCTTCAACTTTAACAGCTGTAGGTATGTGTGATAAATCAACAGCAACACCTGGAACAACTGGTGCTACGTCATACAAAGATAGCTCAGAACCCGCTGGTAATTGGGTTTTTAATAATAATGATAACGCTTGGCCGATTCCGCCAGCAGCGCCTAAAACAGCAACTTTCATTTGATGTCTCCGGTAGTTAAAGAATATTTGAGTAAATACGTAAATTTTCGTGCCCAAAAGATATAGCATCGGCCACTAAAAAACAATTAATATTAAACTATATATGGCATTAGGATACCGTATAATACTTTTAATGAAATAATACTTAGGTCTTACTTCCTCATCATTAAGAATTTAAGATTAAAAAAAGTGTAGTAGAAAAATAACAAAGAGTACCGTTAAATTATGACAGTTTCACAAAAACAAGAAGCATTAACACAAGCTTTTAAAGATTTATTAAAGCAAGAGCAGTTTGGTTCTCAAGGCGATATAGTTGATGCGTTGAAGAAACAAGGTTTTGATAATATCAGCCAGTCAAAGGTTTCACGTATGCTCAGTAAATATGGCGCAGTTCGCACCCGTAACGCTCGCCAAGAAATGGTTTATTGTTTACCGGCTGAACTAGGCGTTCCAACAGCAAAAAGCCCTTTACGCCAACTAGTGATAGATATTGAATACAATGAAGTCATGATTATTGTTAGAACAAGCCCAGGCGCTGCCCAGTTAATCGCTCGCTTACTTGATAGTTTAAGTAAAAGCGATGGAGTACTGGGTACGATTGCTGGTGATGATACTATTTTTATTGCCCCAACCCATGTTGGACAAATAAAAGAAACCATTGCTAAATTAGAGTTACTGTTTTCAAGAAACTTAAATTAAGCTAAGTTTGCAGACAGTTAGCCAGAGTAATATCGCAATTTTATCGCTTTATTAAAGTGCCAACTTAGCTAAAAAATTCAAACTTGGTGCAAAAAAAGATGCGCCAGTTTCTGCTTGGGTATATTTAAGTAGGTGGTCAAAATGACCATGAGCATCACTTTGAATCATGGCTTTTAACATCATCTCAAATGGCTCAGGCGAGCGGCAATAAGAAACAAAAAACAAGCCCTGTAATTTCATATCACCATACGGCATACTTTGTCGTACTATTTCGATAGCGTTACCGTCTTCGTCTTTAAGGTTTACTCGCTTAGTATGCGCGGTCGCTGGTTTATTTTCATTGGAATATTCTTCATTGTCCAGTTTTGTTCGTCCAAAAATATCTTCTTGGTCTTTAACCTTTAAGTTATCCCATAAGTTCAAATTATGGCGATAACGTTGAATATGTAAATAACTGCCCGCCGCAAATTCTTCACTCTCTTCATTAGCAATTAGCGCAACTTTGCGGCGGTGTGAACCTTGTGGGTTTTCTGTGCCGTCGACAAAGCCCGTTAAGTCACGACCATCAAGAAACCTAAAGGCACGCACTTGCTCAGCCAGTTCAACGCTGTTGGCTAATAAAGAACAAACCTTGGTACTAACAATATGGTTAACGTCTGCACGGTCGCTTCTTATTTCGATATAAAGATCATAACTATCAGCCGGAGCTGCGCGATCATCACATTCAAGCGCGGAAAAAGGCTTTAAATTTTTAGGTCTTCCCTGTGGATACAGCTCATCCCAATAGTTAGCACCAATGGCAATAACACCAGCTAAATTGGATTCTGAAAAACGATCAGCGTAATGATCGAATAAGGCAGGTAATCGAGATAGTGCGTGACGAACATGAGCATTTTTATCATCTAAAACATTAAACATCAGATAATAACCGTGCAAACTAGGTTCTGCGCAAATACCGAATTGTTCTCTTGCCATCAAAATTCCCAAAAATGTAATGTATATTAATATTTCAATTTTACACAGTTTCTTAAAATTCACAGTAAATCATTTACGATAATAAAATAAGATAAAACCGTGTTGCTTTTTACAGCTATGCTAACGCACCTTTATTAGTATCGGCGCAAGTACTGATAATTTCTCTGCTGCTAAAAGTATTAGCCTTTATTTTGTACATAAAAAAAACAGCCCTGAGGCTGTTTTATGATTTATCTTGTTAATATAGATAACACTAGTTGGTATTAAGTAAACTCAGGGTAAGCTTCCATACCACAATCTGATTTATCCATACCTTGATACTCTTCTTCTTCAGTTACACGAATACCCATAACTTTCTTAAGTACATACCAGACCACAAAACTTGCACTAAATACCCAGACAAAGATAGTTGCTGCACCGATTAATTGTCCACTAAAGCTTGAAGCAGGGTTAGTAAGAGGAACAAGCAGTAAACCAAATAAACCAACGACACCATGTACTGAGATAGCACCTACTGGATCATCTATTTTCAGTTTATCTAAACCAACCACTGACAAGACAACGATGATACCAGCGACCATACCAAACAAGGTTGCTTGCAATGCCGTCGGTGTTGAAGGCTCAGCAGTAATAGCGACTAATCCCGCTAATGCTCCGTTTAATGTCATGGTTAAATCTGCTTTTTTAAATAGTAATTTAGCAAAAATTAACGCGGCGATAGCGCCACCAGCAGCCGCTGCATTGGTATTTAAAAAGACCATAGCAACTGAATGTGAACTGTTGATATCGGCAAGCTTTAAAACTGAACCACCGTTAAAGCCAAACCAACCCATCCATAAAATAAACGTGCCTAATGTCGCCATAGGTAAGTTAGCACCTGGAATGGCATTAATACGACCATCTGCTCCATATTTACCCTTACGTGCGCCAAGTAACAAGACACCCGCTAATGCTGCTGATGCACCTGCCATGTGGACAATACCCGAGCCAGCAAAATCAGAAAAGCCTAAGTCACCTAAGGTGTACAAGCCAAAGACAGCATTACCGCCCCAAGTCCAGCTACCTTCAAGTGGATAAATAACGGCAGTTAACACAACGGTAAAAATAAGGAATGCCCATAATTTCATGCGTTCAGCGACGGCACCAGAAACAATCGACATCGCTGTTGCAACAAAGACCACTTGAAAGAAGAAGTCAGACGCTTTGGAGTATATAGCTCCGCCATTAAAACCATCTTCACGGCCAGAGAATTCTTTTAATACCGCATCAGCATCGACTGTTTCGATGCCAGATAAGAAGAAACCACCACCGTACATAATTTCGTAACCGCAGGCCAAATACATCATGCAAGCAATAGCATAAAGCGCAACGTTTTTAGTCAAAATTTCTGTAGTATTTTTTGCACGCACTAAACCGGCTTCTAACATAGAGAAACCCGCGGCCATCCACATAACAAGAGCACCACATATCAAGAAATAGAAAGTGTCCATTGCATATTGTAATTGAAAAATATTTTGTTCCATGATTTACCCCTTAAATAGCTTCAACATCTTGCTCACCAGTACGAATACGTACAGCTTGCTGTAAGTCATAGACAAATATTTTACCATCGCCAATTTTACCTGTGTGCGCCGACTCGGTAATTGCTTTGACTAAGCGTTCAACAACATCATCATTGACAGCAATTTCAAGTTTCACTTTCGGTAAAAAGTCCACTTGATACTCAGCGCCACGATACAGTTCGGTATGACCTTTTTGTCGTCCAAAACCTTTTACTTCACTGACAGTTAGTCCTTCAACACCTATTTCAGAAATTGCTTCTCTGACATCATCCAGTTTGAAAGGTTTTATTATTGCGTTAACCATTTTCATTATTTTTAGCCTTATTTATGATTTGTACATAACAATACAAATGTTATGCCAAAGACTAAAATACATATTATTCATAAGGTTAAAATAAATAATTAAAAAAACGCTGTTAACAAGCACTTTATTGGTGCATGAAATTTTATCAATGACAGTAATTGGTGCATGATTTAATTAGCACCGCTACTTAAGTTGAGAATTCACGGCAACCTGAGAATTAATTTTAGAATTTTGTTTATGCTCAATGTTAAAATTTATATCGACAGATAAAAAATGAAGCTAATTACACTGGATAAATACTTCTAGGTGGACCCATCTGTGGGTTCGAGTTTATTTCTAAATTTTTTCCTGCATAGTTAAACTCTGCAAATATGTGTTTATTAAATAATGATAAAGATAAATTAAGAGTTAATTTAAGAAGCTGAGTCATTAAATAAAAATAGCTTTAGACGCGCAATTCACATCTTTTTTTGGCACTTTGGAGATAGTAGACTTGATAAATATCACTAATGGCTATGGTAACTTTGCGGCATTAGTGAGCCTGTGATAATTACTTTAACCAGCATTATGATGTTCTACTGCTAAGACTTTCTTAGTGCGCATTGCTGAAGCTACAACACCGCTATAGCTACTGTAAGCTGTAAGCTGTAAGCTGTAAGCTGTAAGCTGTAAGCTGTAAGCTCATTACTGTCGTTAAAAAGTCATCTTGCAACGCTAATTTTTGACATATTGAAGATGTTAGCATTTGATAATTTATACTGAAGATAGTTGTATGTTTTGGTTGAGACGGACATGGACGAAAAATCAAATGATGCTAACCGTTTTCTGATGGCTGCCGCTCTCCATACATGAATTAACTGTTTATTGATGATAACCAATTAAATTTACCATTTCGGTAATTAGGATGGAATATCAATTACAAGTAAACTAATATCAAATTACTCTACACTTGCATACGCCTAATATTATTTCGAAGAGAAAGGATATGAGGCGCATACAAGTCTCTCACAAAGGGACGTGACCTTTGATTGCAAGCTTTAAAATATATTCAAAATCATTTTTTTTATCATTGCTTATATTAATCAGCTGCTTAACAATTACCTATATAGCATTCTATTCTACTCAGGCTGCTACAGAGAAAAATGTTCAAATATATTTCGATTTCCGAGTGAGAGAAGCGATTAAGCGTATTGAAAATCGAGTAGCGTTTTATAAAGAATCACTACGCGGAATCGGGGGCTTATTCAAGGCATCAGCAAGTGTCTCACGTGATCAATTCAAACGTTACACTTCTTCACTTAATCTGGAGGAACATTTTCCGGGAATACAGGGAGTTGGCTTTTCTATTTTGATCCCATCGGTATCAAAAAATAATCATATAGATACAATCCGCAGAGAAGGGTTCCCAGACTATTCAATCTACCCTGAAGGTAAGCGTGAGGTTTACTCATCAATCATCTATCTTGAACCATTTTCAGGTCGTAATTTGTGGGCGTTTGGATATGATATGTTCTCTGAAGAAGTGCGTAATAGAGCTATGCAAAATGCTATTGATAATGACAAAATCTCACTGTCTGGTAAAGTTAGATTAGTTCAAGAATCTGAAACAAATGAACAGGCTGGGTTTTTAATGTACCTACCTATTTACGAAAGGGATAAGCCTCAAACATTAATTACTGAACGTCGGGAGAACATTGTTGGTTGGGTATATTCTGTTTTTCGAATGAATGATTTTATGAAAGGTGTCCATGGGGAGTATGCTAACGACCTCGATATCGATATTTTTGATGGTGATGCCATATCATACCAAACACTAATGTTCGATTCTAATAAGTCGTTATCATTGGGAGAACCCTTGGATTCTGAAGGATATAAAATTTATCCTATAACTGTAGTCGATCATGCCTGGACAGTTCGAATTCGTCCTTTACCTACATTTCATTCGCGTATCGATACTGACAGACCAATAATGGTTGCACTGATTGGCTCTGCTGCTAGCTTAGCATTAACATTAATTGTTTGGTTGCTGCTGACAGGTCGATCGAGAGCACTACATGACTCTTTGCATGATTCTCTAACGGGTCTTCCAAACAGGAAGCTGTTTATAGAACGCTTACAGCAGGCGCTATTGATCAAATCACGCGAAAAAAGAAGTCTGGCTATATTGTTCATTGACTTGGATAAATTCAAACCCGTTAACGATTCGTTCGGACATATTGTAGGTGATCTAACATTGAGCGCGGTAGCTCAACGCATTAAAGGCTGTCTACGTAAGTCAGACACTGTAGCGCGTATCGGTGGAGATGAGTTTATTGTGTTGTTACCCACAATAAGAACAGAGCAAGATGCATCTGAAGTTTCAAAAAAGATTTGTCATGCGCTCAGTATGCCATTTGAGGTTGCCAAACAAAGCTTGAGTATATCTTCGAGCATAGGGGTTGCTATTCACCCTGAGCATGGCAGTGATGAAACCACGCTTATCAAAAATGCTGATACGGCCATGTATTATGCAAAAACTAGCGGTCGTAATAACGTAAAAATTTATAAACCAAGCATGAATATCCGCTAATACCTTAACTCTCCTCAGATCGAAAACTAAGTATTAGCAATGCTAATGTCCTGACCATATACGGTCTCAATTGTATCTATAATGTATTAGGAAACGAACTGATGGTCTACTTGTGACTGTAGTCATTGTGTTATTTTGGTTATTGATACTTCGCTCTGGCAAAAAAATTCAAAGTCTACAACTTTCACTTGCCTGGGATTCTCAGCTTAAGTGGCAGTGATCATAATTAGCATGCAAGTAAGTCCCGTTTGTTAAGTAAAGCTATTAGCGGAGTTAGGCAAGGCAAGGAAAAGTTAATTAGCAAGGATGGTAAAGACAGTTCTGCTACCTAAGTGGTTTATTACTCGGTGACACCCCATGATTAATGAGTGTATTAGCTGCGCAGACAAGGTAAGAGCAATAAAAATTGAGATGAGATTAGCTCAGCAAAGACAAGCTATTGCTAAATAGATCACTGCCCTCACCCACAGTTATTATATCAAAAGATATAGCGGTTAATAAAGCATAGAGGCACTTGGATTAAGTACAGCAAGAATACTTAAACGTTCCATATCACAGAAGTCGCTGGCATCACGCAACAGCTCTTGTTGCACTGATAACGCATCGAGTTTTTCATCACTAATGACATCGGCTTGGCAATGACTTTTGCATTGGTGGTTCAGTGTCATTATTCGTTTAGCAATATAAAGTAACTTAGTTTCGTCGGTACTATGTTGAAACTCCTCTTCATCTTGATAACGTATAGGTTCAATCAAGCTGTAAGGAAGTTGCCATTGTTTTAATAATTCAGCGGTAATGTCAGCGTAGGAAAAACCCAGTGTTTGTAGTTGTTTAGTCCAAGGCAATTCATCTGAATTAATATGCTTACATTGTTCTACTTTTTCAGGCATAAATTGATGTATGACTAATTCGCCTAAATTATGCAGCAAACCTAAAATAAATAATCGTTCCGCATTAGGTACGTTTAGTTTAGTGCCTAAAAATTTAACCGTTAATGCACAGTCAACACTACGCTCCCAAAAGTCATCTAAATATTCGGGACTGGCTTTTAGTTTTCTAAAGGCATCAGTGGTAAAATAAGCAATAACTAAGTTGTAAACTTCGGTAATACCCAAGATTAAAACCGCTTTAGAAATAGTGTCTATTTTACCAGGATAGTTAAAAAAAGAGCTGTTTGAGAGCTTTAAAATAGTCGCTGACAAGGCGGGATCAAGTAAAATGACATCCGCTATATCATCAATAGTTGATGATTCGTTATCAATTAACTCTTTAATGCGGATAAAAGAATCCGACAATACAAATATTTCACTCGCCTGTTCGGCGTATTCAACAGCATTCATAACAAAAATCCTAACAAGAAATATAGGGTTGTTTTTATATAAAAATAAAACACTCAGCAAATAAATTTAAAGCTAACACCCGCTGATGGCTCAGTTTTTCAATAAGATACAAGGTATTAGCAATAACCTAAATTTTACTCAAGTATAGACACTATATTAATAATAAGTGACTTATTTTCAGAAAAAGTCTAATTAGTCTTCAACGGTTAAGGCAACTTGGTAAGAGCCAAATTTTCTAATATTAATAACCCCCTTATCAAAAATAAGATATTGGCCTTTTATCCCTTGCAATAATCCTGAGACTTGGGGGGTTTTATCAAAGTTAAAAGAGCCGATTTTTTCTAAGTACTGTTCAACAGGAAAGTTCAAATTGACTACTGGTTCGTCAAGTAATTCAACGGCGTCTGCACCAAAGCGTAATTTAATATCGTCTAACTGTGCTGCAATTTCAGGTAGTAATGCTTGTGCTTTCGCTTTTAAATCAACCATTTCACCCGCACCTTTTAACATAGCTCGCCAGTTTGTTTTATCGGCAATAAACTTAGCCAGTGCTATTTCAACTAAACCCGATTGTAAGCGTGTACTTACTCTGAATAGTTTTAAAGCTTGTGTTGCACCTTGGTCAATCCAGCGGGTGGGTATTTGAGTATGGCGAGTAATGCCAACTTTAATGCCAGAGGTATTGGCTAAATAAACATAATGATTAACCATGCAATTTTTTACGCCCCATTCAGGCTCACGACAAGTCCCCTGAGCATGATGGCAAGTTTCTGGTTTCATAATACACATATCGCATTGAGCGAGCTTTTGCATACACGGATAACAAAAACCTTGCGAATAACTTTTCTTGGTTACTCTTGCACAATGACGACACGCTATTTTACCTTGGTAATCTAAAGTAATATTTTTCCCAATTAACGCATTCATATCAATGAGCTGATCGCCTATAGGTAATTGGTAATGAACGAGTCCGTTTTCATCTAACTGAGCAGTCATTTTACTCAAAGCACCTGCATCGTAATGGGTCATTTATTGTCTCGATATGTTTGATGGAGAAATTTAAAGGGCATGGTATAAAACTCTGTAAATGACAGCCAGCTTTTTATCGATTTCGGCAACAAAAATTGCGATACTATTGTTATATCAGCAAAACCTTTACAGCCAAGCCAACTTGTATGCAAAAAAAAGAACCAACCGCCAAGCCAACTTGGTTTGTTTATTATTTACGTTGTGCAGACAACAGTTTATACGCGGGTATTACTACCGACCTAATTCGCCGTTTAGGTGAGCATAATACTTGTAATAAAACAGGGGCTAAATATACGCGAGTTCGGCGGCCGGTCGAATTAGTTTACGCTGAGCCCCAAGAAAATCGTCAACTCGCTTGCAAGCGCGAATATCAACTAAAGAAGTTTACTAAGCTTAAAAAAGAGACCTTAGTGAAAGACTTTAAGCCAATAATTTTTTAGAAAAGCCCTGACAGTACTGGTCTGCTTAGTATTACTTTTATTAGATAATTTCCATTTGTCGACAAGTAACTGCTAGTATACGGCGGTTTTCACATAATAGATGTATGCAAAATGTTTCTAGAACGTTACTGTAATATTACAAACAATCAAATTAGTTTTTCTCGTCAGCAAGGTAGCGATTTCGCTAAAATAGTTGCCGATGATTTCAATCCGCTGCACGATGCCGATGCAAAACGTTTTTGCGTGCCAGGTGATTTACTTTTTTCATTAGTGCTAGAAAAGTCAGGTTTATCACAAAATATGGGCTTTACTTTTTCAGGTATGGTGACCGATGGCATTAAACTCAATTTTCCTGAAAAAATTGTCGAATCAGCAAGTATTCTTGATGATAATGCAAAAGAATATATGAAAATAGAGGCTTCAGGACAGTGTACAACTAACCGTCAATCGATCGATGCTTTGATCCGCGCCTACGTTGAGTTCTCTGGCCATACTTTTCCACATATTTTAGTGAAATTGATGTTTGAAAAAAATGTCATGATCAACCCAACACGTCCAATGGTGATGTACGAGAATATGTTTATTCATTTAGATGAAGTTGATTTTGCCGACGTGCAATTGCAATTAACGACGCCTAGCTTACTCATTGACGGTAAACGGGGTAAAGCAACCTTGCCTTTTGACTTAGTCGCTGATGGCAAAGTGATTGGTAATGGTAAAAAGCACATGTTACTCAGTGGCTTAAGAGATTATGACCAAACCACTATTGATAGTCTCGTTAATCATTACAATGATAAAAAAGCGCAGTACTTAAAATAACCCCTTAATAAGATGATGCTAGTTAAAATTTTATTAACATCATTTTATCAAACGCTAGCTGTTGTGTTCTTCTGTTTTCCACACAAAAAGCAAACTTTTTAATTGTTTTAGGTCGCGAGCATAGCTTTGGCTGTTGATAGTACTCCAGCCATGCTCGCAACTTTTCTCCTTGATAGCGAGATTTTAAGACCAGCGCAGCTGAGGTTTCGAAGGGATCTATACGGTTTTCTTTAATATCACTAGCTGAACTTCTCGATAACTGCTGACCTTTAACAGATATTTTTATCGGCTTTTTTTTCTGTTTATTTTGCTTATTTACTATGGGCTTTTTTAATCGACTTTGTTGACATTGCCACCATTTTGTTCGAGCACTTTCTTCTTGTTTTTTCAAACGTTCACTTCGTTTTACACTATGACCTTGTCTTTGCTGAGACTGAATATTAGCTAACTTATCTTCATAGCGCTGACAGTGTTTTTTCCCAGCAAAGCTTTGCTGAGAAAAAATTAAAGTCATACTTATAAAAAAAAGTTTAAAATGTACTTTATACATAGCTCCTCCTTGAACTTCGCAATAAAACAACAACTAGCATTAACAGCTTAGTACATTTAATTAACATTACATTAGCAATCGCAAAAAAAACTTCTATACTAAAACCTATCGAGAAATGAGCAAGGATGTTCAATTTTGAAAATATTCACCTTAAAATATTTTGCCATATTCACCAGTTTTATCCTTTGGCCACAAGGCTACACCTCAGAGTTACCAAAAATTCAGCTGGCTACGCCTTATAAAGTAGAGAGTAAAACCCCGATAAAGATCAGCGAATATTTTGTTAGTGAAAAACTTGACGGTATTCGAGGTTATTGGAACGGTAAAAACTTATTAACCCGTGGCGGTAATCTTATCCATGCGCCAAAATGGTTTACTCAAGGTTGGCCATTAACCTATCTTGATGGCGAACTATGGAGCAAGCGCGCTGAATTTGAAAAGATCAGCAGCTGTGTTAGAAAGCATGCCCCCCAACAGCGAATCACAATAAGTTGTTGGCAGAAAATACGCTTTATGGTTTTTGATTTACCCAAGCATTCAGGTACTTTTAGTGAGCGTATTAAGCAAATGAAAGCTGAGATGGCAACAACAGACAATCACTATTGGCAAGTCATAAAACAAGAGAAAGTAAACTCAATTGCGATATTGAATCAACGTTTAGCAGACGTGGTCGAAAAAGGCGGGGAAGGACTGATGCTACATCATCAAGCCGCCTATTATAAAATAGGGAGAAGCAAAGACCTGATAAAATTAAAACAATATGATGATAGTGAAGCGATCGTTGTTGCTTATATCGCAGGTAAAGGCAAGTACAAAAATATGATGGGATCGATAAGAGTAAAAATGAAGTCAGGCTTACTCTTTAAAATTGGTAGTGGTTTTACTGACGAACAACGTAAAAACCCACCAAAGATTGGTAGCACAATTACCTTTAAATACATTGGTAAAACAGCGCGAGGTGTGCCAAAATTTGCTAGCTTTTTACGTGTGCGTACCTTAGCGTTGAGCCAGTAAAATAGACAAAATTACGATTCAATCCTTTAAAAAAGAGAATAATAATTAATGGAATTTCACTTATGGTTATCTTTTGTGGTTATTTGTATGATGGGCGCTTTATCACCAGGCCCGAGTTTAGCATTAGTCATCAAAAATACCCTCGCTGGCGGAACACCACAAGGTTATGCGACGGCGATTAGTCACGGTTTAGGCGTTGCACTTTACGCGGCGATTACAGCAACAGGCATAGCGGTAATTATCGTTAAATCGCCTTTAATATTTAGTATTATTCAATATGCAGGCGCTGCTTTTTTACTTTACTTGGGGGTAAAATCATTATTAAGTAAAAAAAATAACCAAGTATTTTCTCAAGATGACTCCGCGGCAAAAACACAGGTAAATGGCTGGCGAGATGGCTTTTTAATTGCCTTTTTAAATCCTAAACTTGCTATTTTCTTTCTCGCATTATTTAGCCAGTTTTTAGCAGGAGATGCCAGCAGTGAACAAAAAGTAATAATGACTGCCACCGTAGGCAGCATTGATGCTTTATGGTATTGCCTAGTAACCTTTACACTATCGCGCGGTAATATCATTAGTAAGTTACGTGAAAACAGCCATATTGTTGACAAGGTAACCGGCAGTTTTTTGATATTACTTGCAGCACGAATAGTGATTAGCTAAGTATGGTTTATTAACACATCTCAACATAGCGAAAATAAAGTACTTTCAAGCCCTTACCTGCTTCAGCCTCAACAAACACTTCGGGGTTTTCAATACGATGCTGAAATTGACACTGAGGGCACTCTCTAGCGACTTCCGCTAACAAAAAGTTCTCACTTAAATCAGGGGAATTTAAACAGAGTATAACATCACTATTATTTGCCATTAATACCGGCAAACGTTTAATTATTTTCTGGTAATCTCGCTCAATATTGACACTCCCTTTTTGAAATGAAGGTGGATCGCAGATTAATAAATCATAAGGACCATATTTTTTTAACTTGCCGTAAGATTTAAAAATATCGACACCTTCATACTTTACCTTACTCGCCTCTTGCTTATTAAGTTTATGGTTTTCACGTCCTGTTGATAAAGCGCCTTTACTCATATCAATATTAACGACTTGCTCTGCACCACCGGCGATGGCAGCAATAGAGAAAGCACAGGTGTAGGCAAAAAGGTTTAACACTTTTTTACCTTGACTGTTATCTTTGACCCACTGGCGGCCATTACTCATATCAAGAAACAGTCCAGAATTTTGTGCCTTCCCCAAACTAAGGTGATATTGCAAACCATGTTCTTGAGCGTTTAATGCGTTGATCTCTTCTCCCCAGAGTACTTCACTTGGCGAAAATTTTCGGCTACGATACTGCACTTGGATAGATAGACATTGTGGTAGCAACTGTTGGATCACGATAACTTGTTCACTTAACCAAGCCTCTTCAACCTCTTGGTAAAGCGTAATAAGCACAACGGGTGAGAACCAATCAACATTAACATGGGTTAAGCCAGGGTAAGCATGACCACGACCGTGAAATAATCGCTGACAATCGACGAGCTTATTTTCATTTTGAAGACGGACTAAAATAGGTTGAAGATGTGTTTGAAGCGTTGAATTCATAACTTAATTTTTTATGGCCAAAAATAAAGCCGCATAATAACAAATTATGCGGCTTTACGTTCAAATCGTTTGCCTGTTTAGTCTAGATTAATAAACTAAAATCCAAAAATACTAAAAGCAAAGAATTTTTGTGTCACCGTATTCAAGAAAATACCCAAGACAATGACTGGAATAAAAGTGCCTAATGAAAAGTTAACGTACTTTTCTACCCAAGAGCCTTTATAGGTATCGTTACCAATAGCCAGCTCTTCTGACAAGTTATGCTTTTTCCAACGATAGCTAACGAAAACACATAATAAAAAGCCGTTTAACGGTAAAATAGTATCGTAGAAAATATCATAAACCACGTCAAAGAATGAACGTGTGCCCCCAGCATAACTGGTAAATTCAGTAAAGAATGACACCATACCAAAAGAGACCATAGCAAAGACTGTTAGCGCGCCACCAACAATCATTAAAATGGATAAAGCTTTTCTGCGGCTATGTTTCTTTTCAGTCACTAAGTAAGAAACGGGTACTTCAATAATCGATACCAGTGATGTTATTGCAGCAAAAAAGACCAACAGGAAGAAAAATGCCGCAACAGCACTCGCACCAATATAACCAAGCGACACTTGTAATGCTAAAAATATTTTAGGTAAAAAAGTAAAGATCAATGAGACTGAGCTGTCACTTAATTCCGCTGGGTTAACATTCGGGTTGAATGAAAACACCGCAGGTAAAATCATTAAACCGGCAGTAAAGGCAACAGCGGTGTCGGTTAGTGCAACCAGTTTTGCAGAATTAACTATGTCGGTTTTATTATTAATATATGAACCGTAAGTAATTAAAATCCCCATACCGAGTGATAGCGAGAAAAAGGCTTGTGACAATGCGCCATTAATGACTGAAGGAGTAATTTTATCAAAATCAGGAACAATAAAGAATTTCACACCAGCAAAAGCATTTTCTAGTGTTAAGACGTAAACCACCATAATTATCAACATCACAAATAATGTTGGCATTAAAACTTTTGCCGCTTTTTCTATGCCCTCTTTGACACCTGCCACTAAGATGAAGTTGACAATAGCCGCTACGGCAAACATAGCAACAAATAAATAGGGACTGTTGATGAACTCACCAAAACCATTGCCACTGGCTAAGTAATCTAATTTACCCGCGAGTGTTAATGCAACATAGCCAAAAATCCAGACCGTTAGCACCATATAAAAAACCGCAATCATAAAGGGAGTTAAGACACCGAATATACCAGCGATGCCCCAACCTCTACTGCCGCCACTTAACGCTTTGTAGGCGCCAACAGGTTCTTTTTGGGTTTTTCGACCAACGGCCATTTCTGCAATCATCACCGGTAAACAAATTAAAAATACGAATATTGCATACATGATTAAAAATGCGCCACCCCCATTTTTAGCTGCGTTTACTGGAAAGCCAACTAAATTGCCAATACCAACAGCAGAACCTGCTGCTGCCAAAATAAATCCAAGTTTAGAGCTAAACTGCTCTCTCGATGCGCTCATAAATGTCCTTAATTATAATTATTTGTAGGGCATATTTTGTATAGTTTATTAACTATACGAAAAAAAGAATTGCCTGATGCTAGCAGGCTTTATAATTAATGTCTTCTTTTAGAACGAAGGTATTAGTAATTAAGTGTATAAATATAGTTGCACTTAGACAACAACCAGCCAAACCATTGAAAAACAGACAATAAAAATAATATATTTAGCAAGATACGCTTCTGTACAGCCCCGTTTTGCTATTTTGAGAAGAGCCCACCATTCATAATAGTAAGAATATTTTCCGCTTCTTCTGCCGCAAACACTATTGCCTGAGCTAAATCATCACTTGAAATATTTAAATTCGCGCATAAGCTTTCATCAACACTATCATCATAATCAAACTGATCAGGGTGACTATCAACTAAAGCTAAGCGAGATGCTAAATAGAGTACCTTGACATCTTTATTAATTTGAATAGTTTTCGCTTCATTAAAGTGACGGATCGGTAAAATGATTTTTTCAGGTATTTGCCATATCTTTAACAGTTCGGCAGAAATATCAGTATAAGTAAAACCCAAGGCTTGCTTTTGTAATACCCAAGGCAATTGTTCTGCTGAATATTTTTCACATTTTTTTGCAATCTCAGGGGTTATTTTTGCGACAATCAATTCACCAAAATTTTGCAAGAGTCCGGCAACAAAAAGCCGTTCAATATCTCGTATACCTGCTTTAATGGCTAAGTTTTTAGTCGCTAAGCCACAAAAGATACTCATTCGCCAGAAGCGTTTTAAATCGATAGCCTGATTTGAAAAATGCTTAAAAGCGGTTGCCGCAACATCCACTAACATCATGTTATAAATAGCTTGCGTACCTATAATGGTAATGGCACGTGAAATAGTACTTATTTCGCCAGGAAAACTATAAATCGCACTATTTGCTATTTGTAATAAACGCGAAGTCATCGAAGGATCGACACTGATCACATTAGCAAAGTCTTCAATGCTTGAATCTTCATTGTCCATTAAGGCTTTAATTTTAAAGCAGGCATCGGGAAGCGCAAAAGAGCCATTGGCTTGAAGCGCATATTGGTGAGCATCCATTGGGTTATCAATCATTTTTTATAGAATAATATTAATAGTGTAGCTTGTTGCTTTAAAACAGAAAACAAAAAAAACGCAGTGATCTTCATCACTGCGTTTTTATATTTTCTATTGAGGTGTTTTACTGAGCGAAAGTTTTTCCAAAAAAATCACCTTGGTTCCATGTTGGACGCTTATCACCATTAGCAATTTCTAAACCTATCATCATATTCACTTCGGCAAAACTTGCCGCGGCATCGTAACGAATAGGTAAGGTTATTTCATCACTGTGCTGATGATAATGATTTTTAAGAAAATCACCAAATACCGCACCACCATCTATTTCAGGATCTTTAGATTTAAAGCCCGTCATTAAGAATACAGATGGAATACCAGCTTTTACAAAGCTGTAATGATCGCTGCGAGTAAATAACGCCTGCTCTGGCATAGGATCGTCACTTAACGATAAATTAATTTTTTCTGCCGCACTCGCAACGATAGGTCCTAAACTTGAGTGTGTAGAACCGAAAGCAATAATATCGGCGAACGGATATAAAATTAATGGCATATCTAAATTAACATTGGCGACCATTTGTGATGCAGGTACCGTTGGGTTTGTTGCAAAGTAACTAGATCCTAATAAGCCTTTTTCTTCAGCCGTTACCACCACGAACAAAATAGAACGCTTTGGCTTTTCAGGCATAGCTGATAACAAACGCGCAGTTTCTAGTAGTATTG
Organism: Colwellia sp. PAMC 20917; assembly: GCF_001767295.1. Taxonomy (GTDB): domain Bacteria; phylum Pseudomonadota; class Gammaproteobacteria; order Enterobacterales; family Alteromonadaceae; genus Colwellia_A. The sequence continues at coordinate 2,990,345 of NZ_CP014944.1, read as the reverse complement.
CAACGCCTGAGGCGTTATCAAGCGCACCATTATTAATTTTATCTTCTTCATCACCATGACTACTAAGACCGATATGGTCAAGGTGCGCACTAAAAACAACATACTCATCTTTTAGACTTGGATCGCTTCCTTCAATAGCCGCAATGATATTTGGGCTAGTAATCTCTTCATGGCGACTTTTACTGGCCATTTCAACGGTTGATTTTAATGCAAAACCTTTAATGGCTACATTGTTTGTATCGTCGCTAAGAATATCCGCTAAAGTTCGCTCAGCACCAACAAATAAAGCCGCTGCAGACTCGGCACTGAGATAAGCTCCGCCTTTCAACTGGGGATGTTTACCAAAAGGTATTCCGTCTTTATTTAACCAGTTAAGCCGTGGTGCATCGGCATAACTAGCCGTTTTAGTAAAGGTGCGCACTGCATCGCGTTTTGGCGTATGAATCGTGATAAAACCAACAGCACCATTTTTAACAGCACTTTTTATTTTTTCACTACCAGAGCCAATATGAGCGCCTTCTTCTGAAGGCAAATCGTCTGGACGGCCTGTTAAGACGACAACAACTTTTCCTTCAACATCAATATCTTTATAGTCGTTATAACCAAAATCTTCAGAAACAACGCCGTAACCAATGAAAACCGTTTCCGCTGATATAGCCGATTCTGTCGCTGCACTGTCACCCGACATAATAAACGCATCTTTAAATTTGAGCGCAACTTCACCATCGCTATTGATTACCGATAACTTAGCACTATTTTCTTCAAGAAATGCTTTACGAAAGGTAACTTGCTGCTCAAAACCTGCTTGCTCACCCATAGGCGTTAAACCTAATTGCTTGAAGTATGACTTTACGTAATTAGCCGCAATTTGATAACCGTCGCTGCCGGTATCTCTGCCTAACAATGTATCGTCGGCTAAAAATTCTATGTGAGCTCGAATATTGTTTTCATTAACTTGTGGTGTTTTTTCGGCAACAGTTATCGTTGCTTTTTCGCTTTGCCCACACGCAGATAAAAATGCGATAGTTAATAAACTTACGCTGGCTATTAATTTAAATTTCATTGGTTTTTTCATATTATGACTTAATTTTTTTTAAGATTGGTAGATTTATATCGACCGTCACTATAATGATTGTAAAAATAAAACGCTAGTATAGTGACAAAGTTCTTGGTTAACGCTAATGGCAATTAAACCTGACAGGTCAAAGGGAAAATTACGGTGACTGCCGATAAGGTGTGGTGGTATTATTTATATAAACTACTTGAGTAAATATTTTTCAGAATCAGCCGCAGCCATAGGTTTAGCATAATAATAGCCTTGGCCATACCGACACGCCATAGCAGTTAGTAGTTCGGCATCGGCTAAATTTTCAATACCTTCACCGACCGTGCCCATATTCAAATTAGTAGCTAAATCTATAATTGTTTTTATGATTGCTTGATGATTATCATGTTCATGAGCGTTGTTAATAAATGAGCGATCAATTTTCAGCACATCAATAGGAAAACGATGTAAGTAGCTAAGACTTGAATAACCGGTACCAAAATCGTCAAGCAGAATTTTAACGCCTAGCACTTTTAAAGTATTCATATTCTCTAGCACTAAATCACTATTTTCTAATAAAGCACGTTCAGTTAATTCCACTCTTAGTTGGCTAGGTTTAATGCCCACACGTTGAATTATTTCTTCAATATCTGCGGGTAGCGTTGCACTAAAAAAGTGATTACCATAGAGGTTACAGCTCACGTATAAATCGTTACGACCACAGATTGCTTCCCACTGTTTTAACTGTAGACAAGACTTTTCCAAAATAAGAAAATCAATCGCCATGACTAAATTAGTTTCTTCAGCTAACGGGATAAAATCATCGGGATAAACAAAACCACGCTTATTGCTCTGCCAACGTGCCAGTGCTTCAAAACCAACAACGGTTTCAGTTTTTAAATCAACGATAGGTTGAAAGTAAGGTGAAAATTCACTATTGGCGATGCCGTCACGAATATCAGCTTCTAATTCCAGGGCATGTTGCACTTTTTTCTGCATGCTAGAATCAAACACTTCATAACGTCCCTTACCTTTATCTTTTGCATGATACATGGCGGTATCAGCATCTCTGAGCATAATATCAGCACTGTCATAACGTTCATCATTGAACAAGACTCCAATACTTGTGCCGATAAAAATACTTTGATTTTCAATAGTAAAGGGCGTCGCTAAAAACTCAGTGATACGTTGCGCAATATCATAAGCTTCATGATTAGATTCGAGGTCTTCAATCAAGATAACAAATTCATCACCACCTAATCGAGCAACAGTGTCTTTGTCTCTGACCAGCACTTTTAACTCTTTGGCTATTTCTTGTAAAAGTAAGTCACCGGCATGGTGGCCCAAGCTATCATTAACGACTTTGAAACGGTCAAGATCTAAAAACAACACAGCAAATTTAAGATCGGCTTTTCGTTTATGACAGGCGATAGCGTGGTTTAATAAATTAATAAATAAAGTACGGTTAGGTAAACCGGTTAGAATATCGTGCGATGCCGTATGTTGTAACTTCTCTTCAGCTTTTTTTCTTTGCTTGATTTCGTCTTCTAATGCCACGGTTCGCAGCTTAACTTGCTGCTCAAGAAGGATATGAGACTGTCGTTCAACTTCTAATATGTCACGCCTTTGGATAGCTGATGCAACATGCTGAGAAACAAATTTCAATAGCTCGGCATCTTGTTCGGTAAAGGTTGTTGCTAAATTATAACTTTGTAAGACCATTGCTCCCAACACAACACCTGAATGTATTAATGGCACGCCCAGCCAAGACTTAGTTTCTTTTTGTGGCTCTTTTGTCTCACCTTGTTGATACAAGGCATACATTTTCGGGTAATTAAGTAATTGAGTTTCACCGGTACGAATAATATATTCGGTAAAGCCATTCCCTAATATCCTAGCCTGTGAGTCGACGGCTGCGTTCGTAGAGTTTTGATCTAAATAATAAACAAAAGTTAGTGTTTTTGAATGTTGATCATATTTAGTAATATAAAAGTTTTGTGCGTTAATTAACTGACCAACAATATTATGAACCATCGAATAGAAATCATCAATATGGAGCGTAGCATCATTGGTTAACTCTGATATTTTGAAAAGTGACTCTTGCAATAATTCTGATTTTTCTCGTTCTCTAATTTGCTTCATCAATTCGCGAGTGCGAGAATTTACCGCATTTTGTAAACGCTCATGGTCGTGCAAACGGGTCATAGCGGTAACAATATGCTGAGCGGTAAATTCCATTAGCTCAAGGTCATCTACTTGGTAACGGAGTTCTTCGGAATAACTTTGTACGGCCATAACGCCAATAACAACACCATCATTAAGTAATGGTACACCAAGCCAGTCAGTGCTGTCGGAGCCAAGACGTTTAATTGAATTATTAGCTTCTAATTCAGTCACAATTTCAGGGGTCGCCAAGAGTGATTTAGCCGTTTCAATAACATAGCAAGTCATAGAACCTGCAAATGCTTCAAGGGGTGACTTACCTAGTGGATAATCATCTTTTTCATCGACATCATAAACGAACTCTAACGTTGAAAGGGTTTGGTCATAAAGGGCAATATAAAAATTTTCAGCTCTCATCACTGATGCAATGGATTGGTGAACTTGACCATAAAACATACTTAAATCTGCACAGTCATGAGATAACTGGTTTAACTTAAAAAGTGCAGTATAACGAGCTTCGAGCTTACGGTACTTGCCTAGTAAAGAAATGGTTTCCTTTGCTAGCAAGCTATCGCTCTCGTTCAGCTTATCAAGTTCGTTATTTAAAGGGTCTGTCATACATTACAACTTGAGGTGAGAGTAATAGATTTACTCTGTATAATGACGATATTTAAGCAAAATATCCACTAGATGAAATAAAACATTAGCAATGATTTAGTTCATTAGTATAAAGGAGCACAAGGCTCCTTTATACTTTATTGCTTAACTATGGCTATATTACTTATGGTAAGGCTTACTTAAACGGTGTACTGATTCTATAAAGTGGCCCGCATGTTCTGGGTTCACATCAGGATGTATACCATGACCTAAATTAAAGACATGCCCGGTACCACCTTCACCAAAGCCGGCAAGAATTTTGTCAACTTCTTGTTCAATACGAGGTAATGGCGCGTAAAGCATTGAAGGATCCATATTACCTTGTAAAGCAACTTTGTCGCCAATACGAGCTTTAGCATTTTCAATATCTATGGTCCAATCAAGCGCTACTGCATCACAACCCGTTGCCGCAATAGACTCTAACCACATACCGCCATTTTTAGTAAATAAGGTTACCGGTACTTTACGACCGTCATTGTGACGAGTTAACCCATCAACAATTTTTGCCATATACTGTAATGAAAATTCGTTATAATCACGTGGTGATAACACACCACCCCAGGTATCAAAGACCATAACAGATTGCGCACCGGCAGCAATTTGTGCATTCAAGTAAGAAATCACTGAATCCGCTAACTTATCTAATAGCATGTGTAATGTTTTTGGCTCAGCAAACATCATTTTTTTGATTTTGGTAAAGGCTTTTGAACTACCACCTTCAATCATATAAGTCGCTAATGTCCATGGACTGCCTGAAAAACCAATCAAAGGTACTTCGCCCTTCAATTCTTTACGGATAGTACGTACCGCATTCATTACATATTGTAATTCTACTTCTGGGTCGGGTATGCCTATTTTTTCTACATCAGCTTTACAGGTAATAGGACGCTCAAATTTCGGCCCTTCCCCTGTTTCGAAATACAAGCCTAAGCCCATAGCGTCAGGAATAGTTAAAATATCGCTAAATAAAATGGCGGCATCAAGCGGAAAACGACGTAACGGTTGAATGGTAACCTCACATGCAAGATCAGCATCGCGGCATACCGACATAAAATCGCCAGCGTTTTTGCGAACTTCACGGTATTCAGGTAAGTAACGCCCTGCTTGTCTCATCATCCATACTGGTGTGTAATCTACAGGCTGACGCAAAAGCGCGCGTAAGTAAGTATCGTTTTTTAATTCAGTCATGAAGTATCTTCCCATTTTTATATGCGCGCATTCTACCATTAGCAATTTTTTTGGTCTATGTTCTAAATCAATTCGTTGCTGTAATAATTAGACCTACTTAGGATATAAAAACAATAAGCGATTAGTAATCAGTCACTTATGTAGAGTTCAGTTTAAATTGAAATTGGGATAACCGTAATACGGGGGCTGTAGAGGTGCATTCCGGTTTAAGCTATATTGAAATTCCGCTATAAAATAGAATTATCTGATATTTTCCACTCTATTGTGAAAGTTTCACGCAAAGAAAAAACACTTAAGCACATGTAATAAATAGATTATAACATGGGTGATTAAAAAAAGGGGGGAGTTATTTAGTAGAAGATGATGAAGTCAGTTGGTAATATTGTTCGTTTATATTTCAAACACAAAAAAAGGGCTGAAGCCCCTTTGTAATATCCGCACTCATATAAAAATTGCCGTAGCATTTTTTCAAGCTTTTCCGTTTTATCATAAAGATAAATATCTTCTCTCCAGAGAAGATCATCACTTGGGTTAATTCCATAATTTTTCAAATAACAGTGAACATCCTTTATTTTGACCTGATTTAACTTTGCCCATCGATTTAATAAAATATTATTTTCAAATAGCCCTATTAAAGATTTGCTTTCAAACACCTGTTTTCTGCTACCAAGTGATAAGCCCGATAACGATAAATGCTTAATAAATACGGCTAACTCTGCATCGGATAAATAGCAGAGCTTTTTTAAGTCATTTTTTGTCAGCAAATCATTAAGTGATTGTGAAAAATTACTTTCAAAATACTCAATAACATCAGCACGATTAACACTAAAGTCACTTAACTGTATACGTTTGCTCTCGACGCTACGACTGATCTCAATATTCCCTTCTAAGATAAAGGTTAGCGTTTCACCAAAACCACAACTATTTAAATCACATAAATGACTCACACTGATTAAGTCGATTTTGTTTATATCTTCAAAATAAGGCTCTGTAGCTACAGAGTTTATAATGACCAAGAAGGTATCCACATCAGCTAAATCAAAATACCACTGATGTGCACCCGTATCTAATGGATGGAGTAAATTATGTTCAACTAAATTCATAACATCATCATCCTTAAGACTTAGAAGCTTGGCAGTTTGATCCTTGGTAATTAATGTTGGCGCTACTTTTTCACTTATTCCAACCAATTTACTGGGGAGTGCTTGTGAATATTGCTTAACCGCCGGTAAATCAGCATACGAGACATTACTTTTAAAGCTGACTAACTCGTCAAATCTCATTAATGTCTCATCAAAATCTAACGAAACTTCAGTTATGTGAGGTGCAGCCTTTAACCAAACCGTCTTTCTTATAGATCTAAACGCCTGCTGAAATGCATCACAAAATATGAGTGCAAAAGCCAACCTAAACACTTCCTCATAATTCACACCTTCAGGAAGCCGCTTAAGCGGTTCAACATTAATATCAAAGGGTCTCATGATCATTAATGCGGCCTGATATAGCTGAGCTAAGTAAACATTTAACGATTGACCGGTAAGTGTCATCGCCATTTTTTGGTACTCTGGTATTGATGATACGTTTACTTTAATGTCTTCCCAGCGATAACCACAACTTGAGCAACCTTCAAAGACATCACTCACCCACTGAGATGAAAAATCAACGTTACAATTAGGGCAGCAATTTAATAAAGCCACATCATGTTTTTGGCAATGCGTATAGTGGGCATGGAGCCAATCATGATGAATGTAATTTTCAGCTTCATCTTTCACACAGCAAGGGCAAACTCTAGGGTGGTTAATGCGTATATCTCTAATACTACGATGACTATCAACGGCGATAAAATCAGGCAAGCTAAAGCATGTAAATAGTTCATACGCAGATACCTTCATTAATGCCGATAATTTTGCTATCAATGTTTCAAAAGCCTTACTGTCGGTATCATATGACAGTCGATTATATGGAACGCCTATCATTTGGTGTAAATCTCTAATGGTTGGATTACCGTGAAAATAGGCTATACGGCTCACAAACCCTTTAGGTGATTCACCAAACTGTGCTGTTGGTACTGTTTGAAAAAATAAATTAGACATATAATTCCTCCTTTACCATTGCTTTAAATAAACTTTTAATATGTTGCTCAAATGGATTTTTTACAGTCTTCTCACCTAATTCAAACTCCCATGCTTCCGCTAGTTGTTCTTTGTTGATACCTTTTGTTGAAGGTACTTCCATTGCTGCAACTAATAACCGGCGAATAAGCTTAGGGTTTCCTTTTGTTGCCATGCAGAATCTGAATAAATTGTCATAGTCTTGTTTATGAGTATCATAATTAACATACCCCCCACCTTCTTCCTCAAACGAGTCAAATACACACGCTAGATAAGGAATAGGCACGGGTAGTTCTTCAAGGATATCAAGTAAATATTCAATGAACTCAATCGTATTATCTTCACCACAGCAATCATAATTATTCAGGTAAACATTAGCCTTACACCGGCTGTTAAGTTCATCATCAGTCAAACGAAGATTTTCTGCATCACTGACCCCCAACAGCACAAAAGCTGTATTTGCTTGGTTTAAGAAGGTCTTCAGAAAAGAGAGCGCCCCCTCAGAATTTTTCTTTGTTTGGCGTTTATCAATGTTGTGAATTTCATCCATAAAAATCACTTCAACTTCTCGATATTTTAGCAATTTGATGGCTCGATCTTTTTTCTCACCAAGAGTCGAGCGGCGGTAAGGATTAATGTCACCCAGCTTTTCTAGAATTGCCGATAACAAACTGTCTAACCCTCGCTCAAATCCAACTTCAACACAGATAGCTCGAAGTATATTTCTTGTGATACCATTTTTAGTCTCACATCTTTCAAGTTCCCCCATTCGTTGAAGGTAATGCTCAACTAAACGACTTTTTCCTACACCTGTGTCGCCAATGATAAATAGTGCACAATCATTGTTATGGCGATGTGTGATGACACGGTCAATTGCTTTGATAGCTTTCTCATGTTGGTCTAACTCGGTATAAACCGAAGTAAATTCATTGATTTTTGTTGTTAACGTAGCAGCATTCATAATAAACCCTTTTAATATTGTAAAATTAGTGAGAGAACAACCTCTCCTGTAAATAGCCCCGAAGAAGCTTCCTGAAACGGACAGATTATTTCTTCCCTGACTTTCTTTGACGTTTTGTTTGTCCTGAATTTTTAGTCGGGTCAACTGGTTTAGCTTGTTGACTAGGCTCAACATAGGCACCGGTTGTAGCACCACCTTGGACCAAAACATTATCTAAATCATCAGCCGTTAAGGGTTCTGCATTTGGCGCTACTGGGGCGCTACTTCGCTTTTCGGCACGTTTGATTGAACGCTTCTTATTGTCAGAGCGTTTTTTCTGTTTTTTAGCGTTTTCAATGACTGCACGTTGCGCATCATTATTTACAAGAGACTTGCGTATTTTAACTTTCGGTTTATCACCTTGAAGTGCTTTATATTCAGCCAATGAGATTTCTGTTTTAACCTTCCTGTTCCCAACAACAATAGCTTCAAGTGTATTAGGATCTATCAACGTAATAGTGGAAATATCTTGATTACGAAACAAAACTTTCACTTTGATGGATTTATCTTTTTCTTTGACTTTAGCTAAGCGGAAAAATAATGCTTTAGAAGCCCCATTTGCAAACTCAAATCCTTTCAGATTTATAATGCCATTTGCACTCATTTTACGTTCATATGGCTTACCATAATCATATTCAAGCGACCCAAACTTAGCAGGGAGGTCATACATACCGTTAGCATTATTACTTGAAGCAACCTCTAATGGCGAACGACCTTGTAGACCGCAATGTGGGTTGGTATGGTAGGTATCTAAGAAATGGCGTTCGAGTAATTCGGTCACATCACTTTTCGTTAATGTTGCTACTTCACCCACGATGTTTTTCCCGCTAGCCCTATCTGATGAATTCCCAAGGTAACCCGGTAAATGTTTTGCAAATTGTCCTCTCAATGTTCGAAAAAAACGCTCAATAAACGGTTTTTTCCAAGGAGAGGCACTTTGAGTCACAATCAAGGTACTCCCTAACGCAGAGACATATGAAGAAACAACTTCATTATTAAATGCGGTGCCCGCATCACAAACAAAATCAACAGCAGCGCCCGATAACGGCCAAGGATTGATAGCATATTTAGAGACTTTATCCTTGAGCACAACATGATTTAGCATCTTAATAACACCAGATGAATCTTCACCTTTTGAACAACACAGCTCATCATCGCCGACTACAGCCATGTAATAACCTGCAATTGCACGGCTATAAACATCTATAGCAACATAAAGAATAATTTTACCAATGTATCTAGTTCTGTCATCAGAAAGTAAAGGTACATTAAGATGAACTGCGTCTAGCTCATATCGTTGTTTTACATGATCTGCCATAAACATATCTTCATGGCTACGAGCAAGACGTCGGGCAGCATCCTCCCCCTCACGAGCACGTGTAGTTTCTACTACATCTAGATTATCGACTCTTGTATAAAACTGCGTTTTTTTAATCAGTTTTATTTCTTTTTGCTGTGCTTTGGATAAGTCATCGTATCGTTCATTGTAAGCAGATAATGTTTCACCTATCGATGGACCATTAAGCTGCATATATACATCCCAAATAACATCAAAGAAAAAGTTTTCTGACGCTTCATTTAGAGTGGATTTGCGTTGACGGGCTGGCTTAACGACCATGGACTGAATATGTCCTCCACAAACCTTATACTTTTGGTGCATACGATATAAACCAGAAATGCTAATGGCTTTATCTGATTTAAGTAACACTTGAGCTTTTAGAGCGACTCGCTCACGTGTACTCTCAGATGAAGGATCAGCTTCTAACTGCAACAACCCCATATGAGCCTTGATGTACTCATATTCAGCAAGTTGCTCTGGTGTATGGATCGCATCATAAACAATCGCTTTCTCTGGCTCTAATATCTGCAAGTTCCCCCCGATATTGCTTCAACCACTTGTCGAGTCTTAAAAAGCTCAGGCTCTCCATCAAGCATCAGAACCACATAATCAGCATGTACGGCTGAAATATGTCCCCCTTGACTTCCCCAAGTAATATTTGTATTTTCACGTAAAAACCCAGCTCTAAATGTATTCATAATAATTTCCTTTTTCAGCTAATTAAGCTGCAATTAATAAAGTGTTAGGGGTAACTATCTCAGTCATATCAAACGTAAATTCTTGCTTAGCAAGTAACGTCATGACATAACTGACTGGTTGTTCATAGGCTTCGGCTATTGTAGTAAGCTCGGCAAAGCTACAACCGTCCTTGCCGACTTTGGATTTGATTAAGGCGGTAACCGTTTCATCTAGAAACAAGCGCTGAAAGCGATTGAGTAACTGTAAATTTGCAAAAGTTCGTTTTGGTTGGTGCTCAGCTCGGTTAAAAATCTCAATGGGATAACCAATAATGTCTTCAAAAATTGGCGTGACTTCCATATGCTTTTTTAAGGTCTTTGCACTGCTAGCACCTCGTTCATCTTTGAGTTCAATAAACTTATAAGTTCTGCCTACATACCTCACTAATAAGTCAGGTGTGTAGCGGACAATACGACCATTTGGGTTTTCGTAATTAAAACTAAATGGTTGGGATATATAACACTCGACATTGGGGTCAAACTCGAAGCTTTCCGCAGCCCATTTTTCATCAATACTTTCAAATACATTACTGGTTTTACTTATAAATGACTTTGCAATAACCATTGGCCGTCCATGGCTTGTGCTTTTAAGATTGCGAACTAATGTAGTTTTGAGCGCTTTCTCTAACGATGTTGATAATTCACTACGTTTGCTCATCTAATTTCTCCAATTAAATTTCTGTTAATATTTTATATCGTACTTAAAATCAACTTTGTCAAATATCTACAAAACCGAGTTAATATAATGTTTATAAAGGACTTTTAACCTTATTTTTGCCACAAGCCCTTTAGGTTCAAAAGGTTAAAGTCGCTATTTCAATCACTTCATTTATAAAAATTATATTAATGAGCAAAATAAGTACTTAAGTTATAGATAAATTATCTTTTGCTTTTAAAAAGCAACTGATAGTTCTTATTGTTATAAGGAGGTGTTTAAGGCTTATTCCCCCTCCTATACCAACTACCTCTAAAGTTTCATCAAGAGAGGACAAGTTTTTTAAAAATGTTTATTTATTAACAATAAATGACTGAATACCTCTCTCTATACCAACTACCTCTAAAGTTATTTATTAAAAGGACAAAATAATTGTTTATTTTTATCTTTAAACAGGTAAGGTGTATTTAATCAATGAGTTATATAAAATGGAGATATAATTGATGTCAAAATCATTAGCGTTAATTAACTTTGAAAAAGTTGTAACAAAAGAAAGCCAAGCACTTTTATCCTTATCACAGAGGATAGTCTTTAAATATTTAGCTGCCTTTCAAAAAGGCTCGAATGAAAACATTCAAATAGGTGAAGATTTTCTGTTCAATGCAGTCACTCAACTATTAACGTATGCCAATAACGACAACTCTGTTGAAAAACAGAATAAAATTGAAGAAGCGACAAAAGCCTTTGCTGCACAAGAACAAAACGCTGAGTCAGACTCTTTAGAAAAAGTAATCAAAAAACTTAAATTACGTAAAACGCCTCAAGAACTTTTTGATGCCCTCAATAGAGACCCTAAATTTGTCGCTAAATCATTAACAATTAGCGTTAAAAACCAATGCATCGATAGAATAATCAGATGGTCCAGTGATAAGGATGCCAGTAAAAAGGCTTTTGATGAGTCTCGTGAATATGAACGTAATTTGAAACCAGCAGTAAGAGCAAGAACATATGAACCTCAGCCTAATGGTGACTCAGATAAAAATGAAGGAAGCTGGTTAGAGCAAATACTTACCCATGATGATGATGTAGAAACTATTTTTGCTGACAGACTTGAAGGTCATATGCTAGAAAAAGGCATTACTCTTGAAGAAATTGAACTCATAAAGTTAAAGTTATCAGGTTATAGTTACAGTGAAATAGCTGAGAAAGTAGGGAATGAAGAAACAGGCGATAAATATAGAAAAATCATAACTCGTGCTCTCGCTAAGATAGATTTAAAATTAAAAGATATTCCTTAGTGATACAAAACTACAACTTGGTGAGTTTGTAGTAAATAATTATGCAGTGGCCTAATTAACTTGGCCACTGCACTTTAACGTAATAAATTACCTGCATTTTCCTACTTAGGAAAATGAACGATTAAAACAAGAAGAGTCAGCGAAGATGAAGCTACTGTAATTAAAGCGTATGACTTCACAAAACTTTTATTTTCAGTAAACAATCCAATATTCAATTCCGTGTTTTTAATATCTTGCATCATATAATTTAGCAGTAATGAAAAAGGTAAAACAATAATTACCGCTAGAAGAACAGTCAGTGAAGCGACAGAGAACGCAGTGAGTAGTGTATTAAAACTATCTACATCGTACGATAATATCGCAACTACTCCCACTAAATATAACAATATCCCTGCTGTCATCAAAAATGAAAACAAATAGTGTGACAACACTTTAGTTTTAATGTTTTTAACAAAAATTAAGCCGCCTAGCAGAATGAGTGCAATCATCAGTAGACTTGGTAAATCGATTAAGAAGGCCAAAGAACCGCCTAATGCCCAAGGTGTAATTAAAACAATATTGATGAGTAGCGTCCCTACTGTCGCTTTTAAAAAAACACTGGATGTAGGAGTGTCTTTAAGGTTATTTTCAGAAAGAGAAGATAGGAGTTTAAATTTTGCAGGAATAATAAAGCACGTTGAAACTATGCCTGTATATAATGTAACGAGTAAGGTAATGGCAATAATTGGTCCGAGTATTTTCGGCTGGTCGAACTGTTGTAGGGTAGACAGAGCGGCAATAATCAATGTAACAACGGATGCAGCAATCGTAAATTTATTCAAGTTTGAATAGAAACTTGCTGAACTTTCAGCTTCGGCAGTCGTTAATATATCATTCGAAAAGACTCGTCGTAAATGTGTTCTAAAATTAGTTTCCTTTGTGGTATTTAACTTAATACCCGCTAAAAATATCCCCAGAGAAATCACAAATGCTTGTGTATCAATAAACATTAATATGCTGCCAGACAAAACCATACTGTAGATGATGGTGCTAAACACAATCACAATTCCTAAAACTTGTTGCATATAATTCCCTTTTTTATAAATAGAATAAATTGTTAATCGAAAAAGTATAGTACAACGAAATATTTATACCATACCATTAATTATTAATGACTTATAAGTAAACAAGCCTCCTGCATTTATTAGGGTCAAATCAACTTTAAGACATAAAAACATTGTCGAGACTATGCGAATTGACCAATATCATCACTATGATATTGGTCAATATTAACGATCACTTTGAGCCTTGAAGAAGACGTTAGGATTAGCGAGCGGCTAACTTTCGCATGCGCACAAAGTGATTATGGCTGTATTTCAGTCTCGATACTTATGAATGAGTGCCAACTCCATGTCTAAACATCGATTTAGCTCGAAAATGTTATCTCTTGAAACTGTTAATTCCGCTGATCCTTCTTGTTGAGGTAATCTTATTCGTAATGTCTATTCACTCATCGAAACCTCGAATATCTTCATGAGATGGAACGATTAATGGCATTATAATTCCATCTTTTTTTTGAGATGATTTTTCTTCCCTAATCAACACCATTTGAACAAAATATATCACTGAGCTTCTAGCTAACTTTAACGTATGAAGGGATTCTCTCAAGAAAATTTCATAATCAAAATATTCCAAACAGCCAGAATGACTTACAGGAGTTACGCCTAAGTCATGAAGTACAGTGAACCGATGGGTGGATGAGTTTCTAGATGCCTGCTTTTCGGATAAAAAGCCTATTTTATTTGATAGATCTCTAGAAACCTCGGTCAATGCTAATAGTGCTGTATTACCATTTTCTATTTCATTTAAAATTGCTGGCTTAAGTTTTTCTTTTTCTTCTTTACCTTTTTTAAACCAAGCTTCTTTGAATGAAGTTCTCTTTGCTCCACCAATCCCCAAATAAGATAAAGTAGCTACTGCTACTTTATCTAAAATATCCAATGCACTTCGCTGTGCCAAAGCTAAAGCAGACTCATTCACTCCATAACAGGCATAATTAAGAGTGTCATTGTAGTTGCCAGTTTCTTTGAATAACTTGTTTGAAGCATTAAAAAATAACTGTCTTGCAAGGATGTAGTCAGATTTTAATATATTTATCATAGCGAAAATTTCTGGTACTGTGCTATCACAGCCTAATCCAACGGCTACAGAAGATATATTAATATTATCCCAGTATTTTGATTCATGCGAATGAGAGTGAATGGTCGGAGATAATGTTAAATTATTTAAAACAACGAACCTTTCATATTCGTCTCCATCAACCTCGAATCTGTTTTTTTCTACACCACTAATATCTTTAACTTCATCTACTATTCCCTTTACTCCGTAGCCTCCCGAATAAGAATAAATAGATTCAAGGTTTTGCCTTACATGAAAAGCCAAATACTCAATCTCTTCAACTAATAACTCATAGTCTCCCAGTTCTTGCTGTAGAGCATATCTGAGCATTTTCAAAGCACCTGAACTAGCAACACCATTTTTAGGATTTTCAATTAGAGCTAATGTATAGAAATCATATGCTTCCACCCAACGATAAGATGACCACAATAGGTTGCCCAAATTTGTATAAGATTGAGACCTTATATCAATAGTTGTGTCATTATCATTTGCAGCCACATAGAAGTATTGCCTAGCTTCTAATCGAAAAGCTTCTGTATCTTTATACCAGCTAAAGTCTTTATCCGTGGTAGATAAAGCAAGAGCATGTAATCCATTAGCTAAATTATATTTTAATTCGGAGTTGTCTTGATATCTGCTGACAGCATTACGATAGATTTCAACACCCTCAACAACCGCATCATAGTTTTTAAGCAATGCCCCCGCATCGATAAGAATTGCGGCTTTCAATAACTCAAGATTTATGTTTCCCATAAGCTGTAAAGCTTCACTAATGGCTCTAGCTGGGTCATCATCGATCAAGTGTCGAAGTCTTTTTGAAATATCAGCCAGTTCCACTTTACCTCCTTGAAAATCTAATGGTTTTTATTTAATTCGTATTAATATCACATAATTTCAATGTTTTAGAAACTACAAATATTTAATTTTTAGCATAATTCGGATATTACTGAGACTTATCACTAAGATGACAAAAATAATTCATTAGAAAATATAAGGCAAAAAATTTAAGCTTAATGTCAGCTAATTTGCGCACCAAGAAGTATTAAGCATTTGATAATTTACAAGCAAAAAATTGAACGACTTAGTGTTGAGTGATTAGGCTAACTAATGCCACAGAGCAGTCCTAATTTAGCCTTGGATTTATCACTATAAATAGTCCGCTTAGCCACACAGCAGACACTCGATGGGAATTATTTTGAGGTTAAAAAGAATAATATACTCAAGTAGTGCTTATTATTTAGTGGAAATCGTCAGAGGTATTTATTTACATGGCATAACAACGGATACTTAATCCTGTGGTAGTGATTCTGAATGAAAACCACGGTTAATAAATCAATAAGTGTCGAAATTTTTTACAGTAAAAATTTACCAACCAGTAAAAACAAAAAAACACCAATCATTACAATTGATGTTTTCTAGAATAAAAGATATAAATTTTATTGTTTCTTAAATCGACGTGATGCTAAACCAATCATTCCTAATGCAAAAATAGCCAGCGTAGATGGTTCTGGCACGTCCTGAGATGATAAAGAAAAGGCAAAATCATTTGCCACGGTTGAACCATTTATCTTCCCGCTATATCCTGAGATTGCTGAGGTAGTCACCCACCAAGGTGAGCTGCCTGACGCTCCTGTAAGCCCTAGCCAATAATGCCCTGCATTTAAAGAGATAGTAGATGCTAAATCGAAGTTCACTTCCCAAGCGTTACCACCACAACACCATGCTAAGCCTGAGTCGACAGCGGTAACATTTTGTCCATTACCTGTCGCTATTAAACTACCAATTGAACCAGAATTATCATTATAAAAACTATAAGTTATATCTTGACCCCATCCTGTAATTCCATTGAAATTTTGAAAATAAAACTCTACTGAATTTATGTCATATGCAGTTGCCAATATGAAATCATCTGCAGTTTCACTACTTCCAATGGAATATGCAGAATAAGTGGATGGCCCTCCGTTGTCATAAATTAACCCAGCATTTGCAATTCCACCAATTGTTAGAGTTAAACCGATAACAGCTAATTTAAGAAATTTAAATTTCATTTGATTTGATAATCCTTTTAATAAAACACATTAATCTCACATGGCAATTACAAAAATCACGCCAAAATGACAATACCCAACATTTTCAATAGCATAAAAATTCAATAAATTAAAACACAGTAAGTCTGTATAATAACCTGACACTACCAACTCATCAACCTACTGAATTTATGACAAAATATTATCAATCTGTAATTTAAATTAGTTTTAGTATAAAAATACTATTAGATGATTGAATTTAACAATCAACTAGATATAAATCTTTAAAATAAATATATTTAAACAATATAAAACAACCATTGAAGTAGTGTAATTGATTAAAACTCAGTGGTGCTAATTATTGTAATTAGTCGCTTCAACACCACTACAAACCAGTAAATACATCACCTTGTCACCACCTAGCAACTGACTTGTAATCAGTTGGTTTGACATGTCATTCATTGGTCTTACTATAAAATCAAGATATTGATTTTATAGTGATTTATCTATTTCTATATTCATGAGATTAGCATAAAAAAAGATGGTGAAATTCAATATATGCATACTAACAGAGTTTTATCCGTTGCTAGTGAATTAGAATGTTGATAACGCGAACTTTGATTTCTTATTCGATCAACAATTACTTTTGTATCATAGTTAACATCTAAAGGTTGAACTCCACAGTCGGCTTTGAGACTTGAAGCAGACCTAAGGCAGAGTAATGTGGTTACTTCCTCTTTGCGCACCTTTGTGACATTAGTGAGTGTTCTGAAAATCTTAACTTTCACCCGTTATGTTTTTCAAAATACCGTGCACTTCTTTAAGCTGCTACTTGATTTCTCCCAGCATTCTTTGCTATATATAATTTTTCATCAGCTTCAACTATCAATGCTTTAATATCGTGATTTAGATATTGGGCTAAACCTACGCTACATGTAACTTTTCCAACTTCTGAAAATGGCACATCAGCTAATTGAACAAGTAAACGTTCAATAATATTCTTTGCTTGTTCAACATTATTATCATTAAAAATAATTAAGAACTCCTCTCCGCCAAATCGACCGAAAATATCCGACTTTCTCAAAAAACCAGCAACGAAAGAAGAGAACTCGCATAAGACTTTGTCACCAATATCATGACCGTAAGTATCATTAACACGCTTAAAGTGGTCTATATCCAACATAGCAATACTTAGAAGTTCACCCTCTTTAATATTGCAAATTCTCCTTTCTAAGTGGGAAAGAAGGCTTCTTCGATTGTTTACTTTAGTTAATGTATCTGTGTGAGCAAATTCATTTAGCATCCTATTTTTACGATGCTGTTTATAAAACATAAAAGCGATCAATATTGCTAAACCTAGCGATAAAACGGTAATGAATGTTTCTAATGTCTTAATTCTTTGATGAGATGCTAATTTATCATTGGCAATTAATAGGTTTTTCTCGGCTATTTCTTTTTTATTAACTTCTAGTTCTAAGTTGAATTCAGCTAAAATTACACTTGTCGCCTGCATTGTACGTTTTTTATTAGCTTCATCACTATATAGTGCCCACTTTTCATAGCTACTAGCTGCTAATTTATAATTACCCAATTGAAAGTAACTTTTAGAGAGAAGAAGAAGTGCTTCATGTTTGTATTCTTTTTCCAAATACACATTGGAATTTAGCCCTTTCTCGAATAAGTCTGCTGCTTTCCCATATTCCTTTAATGAATAATAAAGTTCAGCTTCCGCTAATGTTGTATATGCTATATACACTGAAGACAAAGGTTGAAAGTCCCTCTTAATTTTTTCCAGTAGCGCTTTTGCTTTTTCGGTGTTTTTTTGTGCGACACTGACATCAAAAAGTAATAGTAAACCTGACTTGCCAAGCTCATCTTCGCTATTTAATATATGCTCTGCGGTGTCTAAGTTACCAAGCAATATGTTTATAGTAGCTAAGTTGTTAACAATAAGTGGGTAACTATCAATTTCTATAGCTTCTTGGAAATACTTTAACGCTTGGTCAAGCAAACCTAACGATTGATACCTATTGCCTAAGTTATTTAAGTTTCCTGAAAATACTTGTTTTAAGTTATGCTTTTTGGCATATTTCAAAGCGTTTTTATAAGCAGCTATCTCTTCAGGAATATTATCTTTTCTGGAATAAAAAGCACCTTTCAAGGTAAGAGCAAGCCCATAAGTCTCATGGTTTTTAATTTCTTTAGCTAGGTGAAGAACATCATTTAGTGCTTTATGAAAATCATCGACGGGTGCATCACTTGTAGTCAAAAAAACTAAATTAGCATAGTACACTTCTAAAGCTAGAGCTTTATCTGTAATACCTGACACTTTCACTAGTAAATCATTCATAAAAATCTGAGCATCATTTAAGCTAAGTAAAAGATCATGTGAAGTTGTTTTTTTGAGTGATTCTCTTATCTCATTTTCGGTTTGTAATTGAATATTATTAGTCGCAAAGACGGTAAAACTAACTAATGATAATAAGATAACAATATATTTGTAAATTAATGACATATTTAATGATTAGGAGGTAACTAAAACGATTCAATCCCCCACTTAATATTCCTTTATTATTACGTGTAACTTGATTTACCTTTATGACATAACCAAAAAAATAATCAACTTTTTTTCTCCACTCTTCTTTGATTTTCTCAAAATATGTGAGTAGACATTACAAATGAGATTATCTCGACAAGCTGGACCATTGAAAACAACAAATTCTGGGCATGATGTTTCGAACTAAATCGATTTTTAGTCATCGGGTTGAGACTAACTCAGAAGTTGTCGAGACTGAGGGACATAAAAGATCACTTTGTGACAGTAGTGAATATTGAACCGAGTACCTAATTTTCATGATCCTGTAATTTAATATTTTAAATCACACTGTTTAAAATTGACTGATAAAATGAAATGTCTCTATCTTTATTATGATTAAGCTGAAAAAATAGTTAGGTTGTAATAATACCTAAACCACTCACAATGTCTAAAACTATAATCTTAGGATTCATTTAGTTGAATCCTAACAATATAGTTTGAGACAATTACAGTCTTATTAAAGCTATAACATTAGGATAAATTGAACACTGCTAATGCTCACTGCTGCCACTTTGCTGACCAAATACTGAAACTAAAAAGCAGCCTTTTAAGGACTGCTTAGTGCCATATAGTGGAAGTTAGCACGAGAGAATTAGGACTTGTTAAAACGTATATCTAATGCCAAAACGCCAAAGTTCGCTATATTGATAGAGTCCATACGACACTTGAGCAGACCAATGTTGACCGAAGTTATATTCACCACCAAAATCAACACCAAAATCCGAATCATCTGATACCGTCCAACCACCTAGGTTAGAGCTAAAGTCTGTAAAAGAAAACGTGGGAGTAGTGAATAGTTTGAAATCGGAATTAAGTTCATAAGAGAACTTGGTTGAAATTCTGATAACGCTATCTAATTCGACATCAGTTCTAAAGATCATATCGTCAAAACTGACCCAATTATCTTCATCTCCGCTAATACCGACACCGTAACTAATTTCAGGAGTTATAGTTATATTGTCCGAGTAATGGAATGAATAACCAACAGTTGCTGCAACAGCGTTAACATTGGCATCAAAGAGAGTATGTATAATATTAACTTCTTGCTCAATATTTATGTAATCAACGCCAAAAGTAAATTGAGCAAGTGATTGGTTTGACAATATTAAGAGGGAAAGACCGAAGCCTAGAGATTTTATCATTTGAGAATATCCTTATCCATTTTTATTATTTTACAAACGACCGTAATTCGTTCTAAGAAGACATTAAGTTTTTCAACTCGTTATGTCAACTAAGCGCACAAAGTGATCATTAATATCTTTCTGTCTCGACAACTTATTAGCGTGTCTCAACTCGATGACTAAAAATCGATTTAATTCGAAAACATCATCTCCTTAATGTTTTGATTTCAATAGACCGGCTTGTTGAGATAATCTCATTTGTAATGTCTATTCAAAGAAGTACTTTTGTTCGCATAGAGATAACACCATAATAGAGTTATAACTTCAAAGACTCTACTACAAGTAATAGATATAAAGATTTTAGTGAAACTAAAAATACCACTACACCAATTAAAAAAAGTTTTTTTTCTAATAAAAAATAATTCATTGTTCCAGAGTAAATTCAAATAAAAGTTAGAATTAGAAGTAATGAATTAGACCATTCCAAGTAGTAAAACTCCATAAAAACTAGCATTTTCAGTAGACTGAACAGATTTCCACTGAAAATAAACTCTACACTTAATTTCAATAAATATAATTAATTGTAACAAAAGTTACTTTATACGAAAAAAGTCGTGGTATAAATGCTCTATTAAAGTTGTTGCGTTCGCTTTTTCGCTTTGTTATAAATTGCCCCGCGTTAAAGAAGTACACAAATAAAAATAATAATAATAAAAGAAATAACTAAAAAGAAGCTAGTATAAACTAGACCTACAGCGAGCAATTCAAGCCTTACACTTTGTAAGGCTTTTTTATTGCCTAAAGAAAAATATCGCGTTAATACGCCTAACGTACATAGGTAATGGGTAAGTCCTGTAAAGAATAAACGCGCTTGTATAAATAGCTAAACGCCCTTCAAAACTGATTCTTGGGTTGTGAACTCCTGGCAATTTAACCGATATATTTGCTCCTATTAAGCGGCAATATGTCGTACAATTACCCTAATTTATTAATAACTTTTAATCATTACGGAAATCCCCCCATGAAAAAAATTATCATTTTATTAACTATTTCAACATTAAGCAGTTCGGCTATGGCACAGGAAGCTAGCTGGCTTGATAGCTTAAAAAGCTTTGTTGGAATGGGCGAAGTTGAAGAGCAAAGTGTAAAATTGCCAAGCACTGAAGGTTTAGTTGAACAATTAACAAATTCATTAAATGTTAATACTGAACAAGCCGCTGGCGGTATGGGTGCTATTTTTAATTACGTAAAAAGTAATGTTTCAACAGAACAGTTTAGTCAGTTAGCTAAATCATTACCGGGTGTCGATGGACTTGTTAGTCAAATGCCTGATATTAGCGAACTTAGCTCTGGCAAAGGCTTAGGCGGTTTACTTGACAAAGCTTCACAATACAGCGATTCATTAAAGTCTATTAATGATATAAAAAAGCAATTTGAAGCATTAGGTTTAAATCCAGAAATGATCAGCAGCTTTGTTTCTAGTGCTCAAAGCTACTTAGACACTCCACAAGGGCAAGACGCAAAACAAGTATTAACGCAAGGTTTAGGCAAGTTACTCGGGTAACTTGATCTATTAGCGACCAATCGCTGCAGCTAATTTCACTGAATTTACTAAAACATAACTTCAGTGAAATTAGCAAATATTGATCTTTAACGACTCAATATTGATCTTTAACGACTCATTATAGACTGTAATTAATATACGCTAATTACCGCTTCATATAACGGCTTTCCCTTATTATAATCATCAAAGAGCAAAAATAACGAATACCCTACCGACGGTATTTCGATACCATAATTACTCTCATAGGCATCGTCAGGAAAAGACTTTTGAAGTTGTTCAAATGATCCCCCTTGAATAAAATCACCCAAAGCCCAAATAGCTTTTGAATTTGAATTCGCGTTATCGTTAGCGTTTAAAAAGACTTCTTCCAACAAATGAATTTCAACAAGTTCAGTAGCGTTTACCTTTAACATTAAATGTTGGTTATAAATATTAATAGTGACCCCTCTCGGTAATACTATCTGCCCTTTAGCTTCACCAAGTTGCTCTGCAAGGTTATTAACGTTTATCTCTTTGTTTGATACTAGGGCTAAATACGCCTGTGTAATTGCCTCGTTTTGAATCACTTGATCATAAAAAGGCAGCATACGACTTTCTTTATAGTTGCTTTGCTCCATAGAGAAGCCACCCAACGTATATTTCTTTTCATTGGTATGAGAATTTTTACTGGCAATAAAATTTAGTATTAGCACCTTGTCTTGGCTATTTAAGACTAATTGATTCTTTTCATTTAAAGGCTTATCTAACGCTAATTCAGAATAAACGTCCTTTAAAAGTGCTTTTCGACCGACCTTATTGTTGATCTTCCAAGCATTGGCATAGTATTGAGAGGTCACTAACCAAAAGTTTACTTGCTTGGTATCGCAATGCCTTAATATTGGACCAGCGACGATTGCGGGTAATACAGTGACATTTTTAATAGTAAGCCCTCTCAATATCAAAATTTAAAGCATTCAACTGACTTAAAAAACTGTTCGCAGCTAGACTAATTAAGCCATACTGACTTTACAACTAGTGGTGAGCAATAAATATGAAAACAATGTTACTTTTTACACTGATACTTTTTTTATTTTCTTGTGGTTCTGTATCAATGAGCAATGGTCGACAAAAAATTATAATTAATGGTCAATCAGCTCCTTGCGATATTCACCGCAAAGAGATCGATCCCAATTGTAAAACAGAGCATAACAGCCAAACACCACAAGCAAACATTAAAGCTGATACCCCCAGCGCGGAATAATCGCTTGTTCAATACCTAAATGATCCAACATTCTGCCTACCATAAAATCAATTAGATCATTAATCGACTTAGGGTGATGATAAAAGCCAGGTGCCGCTGGCATGACAGTTACGCCCATTTGTGAAAGTGTCAGCATATTTTGTAAGTGTATAGTAGAAAAAGGTGATTCTCGTACCACTAAAATCAACTGGCCTCTTTCTTTAATAACAACATCGGCTGCACGCTCAATCAAGTTGTCACTCATACCTAAGGTAATAGCGGCTAATGTGCCGGTTGAACAAGGACAGACAATCATTTTTTTAGGGGCTGCAGAGCCTGAAGCCACGGGGGAGAACCATTGTTCTTTGCCAAAGACTGTGATTTGTGAAGGTTTTGCTTTAAATTTTTCACTAAGAAATTGAGTGGCACCGTCAGGGGAGCCCGGTATTTTAACGCCAACTTCTGTGTCAAGAACAACTCGTGCTGCGCTTGAACATAAAACATAAATTTGTACATTCGCCGCAACTAAACATTCGATTAATCTTAATGCATAGGGAGCACCAGATGCGCCGGTAATTGCGACAGTAATTTTTTCTCGAAACTCGTTCATAACTATCCTTTCTTTGCTAATTGATCTAATATTTTTTGGTGAATATTGCCAAAACCACCGTTACTCATCACGACGATAGTATCGTCTGCTTGTGAATTGTTAACGATATGACTCACTAAAACATCTATATCTGTCTCAACAAAACACGGCTGTCGGCATTCTTTAATCAGTGTATTTACTGACCATTGCACTTGCTCGTCTTGAAATAAATAGACAACGTCTGCTTGCGCTAATGATGCTGGGAGAGTGTCTTTATGAACACCTGATTTCATGGTGTTTGATCTTGGTTCTAATACCGCGATTACGCGACATGATTGATCGCCTTCACCGTTAGCACTTACATTCGCTCGAACACCGGCTAACGTTTTAGCAATAGCGGTAGGGTGATGGGCAAAGTCATCAAATACACGCACCTTCCCTACTTCACCGCGCAGCTCTAAACGCCTTTTGGTATTAATAAACTCGGCCAGTGCATCAATAGCAACATGGCTAGGAACGCCGGCATGTCGAGCAGCGGCAATAGCCATTAAACCGTTATCGATATTAAAATCACCAATTAAATTCCATTTTACTGTGCCTTGTATTTCATCCTTAAAGTAGACAATAAACTCACTACCATCGCCGATGAGTTTTTCCGCATACCAGCCGGCTTTACTAAATTCATTGTCGACACTAAATTCGGTGGGTGTCCAACAACCTTGCGCTAAAGTTTCAGTGATGGCTGATTCATTTTTGGGTGACAACACTAGGCCGTTACTTGGCACCATACGAATAAGATGATGAAATTGGCGTTGTATATCAGACAAGTCATTAAAAATATCAGCGTGATCAAACTCCATGTTATTAATCACTAAGGTGCGCGGACGATAATGAACAAACTTAGAGCGCTTATCAAAAAAGGCGGTATCGTATTCATCGGCTTCAATGATAAAAAAGGGGGCGTCACCTAAACGTGCCGAACAATCGAAATTTTGTGGTACACCACCAATTAAGAAACCTGGTTTCATATGGGCATACTCTAGGATCCAGGCAACCATAGAGCTGGTGGTAGTTTTGCCATGAGTACCCGAAATAGCGATGACCCAACGGTCTTTTAAAACATTATCTAATAACCACTGCGGGCCAGACGTGTAGGCGATATTTCTATCGAGTACGTATTCAACCATAACATTGCCGCGTGACATGGCGTTGCCAACAATCACTAAATCAGGCTCATCTTTTAAATGTTCTGTTAAATAGCCTTGTTTTAACTCAATACCTAATTGTTCAAGTTGTGTGCTCATTGGCGGATAAACATTAGCATCGCAACCTGAAACACGATGACCCAGCTGTTTTGCAATAGCGGCGATACCGCCCATAAATGTGCCGCAAATACCTAAAATGTGAATATGCATGTTATGTCCGTTAAGGCTTGGTTACCTTGGCATTGCTGTGGCAACCAGTAATAAAAATAAGATCAAAATAATCTCTGATAATATACCTGATAAGAAAGTAAAAAGGCATTGCAATGCCTTGTTAATTTAGTAAGTATGCATAGCCATACTAAATTAAAGGATGCGACGTGCGATCACCTTCACTACAATCACTTCATATTTACCCAATTAAATCGGCTGCTGGTATTTCATTATCGACTAGTTGGGTTGATGACTTGGGCTTGAGCCTTGACCGCCGTTTTGTCATAACAGATAAAAATGGCCAATTTATAACCGCTCGCACTGAACCAACACTTTGCCTTATTAAGGTTAATTTATCTGCACAGGGCTTAATATTAACCGCTCCAGATATGCCAGCGCTGCATGTACTTTATCAAGAATTGTCACCCACCTATAAAAAAGTAACGGTATGGCAAGATGATATACAAGCACAGTATGGCCATGAAAATTTTGACTTATGGTTCAGCCAATTTCTAAAAAAACCTTGCCAGCTTCTTTATTTTGGTCACAAATCACAGCGTTTAGTTAGCAAAAGCCATAAAAAAATCGCTTTTGCTGACGGTTATCCACTATTACTTACCTCTCAGGCCTCACTCGATGATTTAAATAACCGGCTAATTCAACAATCAATCCCTGCGATTACCATGAAACAATTTAGGCCTAATATTGTGGCTAACCTCTGCGATGCCTACGCCGAAGACACTTGGCAGCATATTCGTATTGGCGAGGTTGAATTTGAAGTAACCAAGCCTTGTTCTCGTTGCATTTTCACTACAGTGAACCCTAACAATGCCGAAAATCATCCACAGCAAGAACCGCTAACAACCTTAATAAACTACCGACAAGTGGCTAGTGGAGATGTGATGTTTGGGCAAAATTTAATTGCACTTAATCAAGGGAGTATTCAGCAAGGTGATGAAATTGTTATTTTAAAGAAGCAAACTGCACCTATATTTATACCCAAACCAACAAAAAAAACAGCTAACAAAAAAACGACTGCACAAACCAGTGTTAACAAGGAGCCAAAAAAAATGCGTAAAGGAAAAGTTAATTTAAACTTTGAGTCATGGAACAAAAACGTTATTGGTAACACAAAAGACTCTATTTTAGAACAAGGTGAGTCAGCAGGAATGCTACTACCCTATTCATGTCGTGGTGGCATGTGTGGTCGTTGTAAAATAAAACTAATAGATGGTGATGTTAGACAATTAGCTAACGACGGTTTAAGTGACGACGAGAAAGAGCAAGGCTTTGTTTTAGCTTGTAGCTCAGTGCCACAATCAGACTTAGTGTTAGCAAAAAAATAATAAGCAACTGCTCTTATTGAAAAGAATAATACCCGATAAACCTTCGATACATATAGCCTAACGTGACTAAAGTGAGCTGCAGTTGATACCGTTCACTTTTTAACGGCTCGCCTTTTTTTATAACTCACTTTGTCTGAACAAGCTTTGATAAGCAGATATGCTTTACTTTAGCGCTGAGATAATTCAATCCTCTTTACTATATTTTATCTGCTGTATATCTAGCATTTTATGATTCTACTTTTAATCCCCTCTAGCAGTATCACGCTGATGTTTGATGTAAATCAACAATAAAACAGCTGCATCATTAGACAAAATCACAACTTGATTTAAATCAAACTTTGCATTTTGACAAAGTGACAAAATCAGCCCTTTAATGAATTCTCAAGAAATAAAAACTTAACCATATTAAATAACTCCACTGTGTGTGGCCTCCTTGTTTGGTCGCAATAACGTGTATTGAGCCGCAAGACACATACATAAAAATAGATAGGATATACATGATGAAATTTACGAAAACAAAATTATCACTGGCTTTAATTGCCAGCTCTATTATTTCTGCGCCTTTTGCAATGGCAGACGATGCGGCATTCAATTCAGGTATTAAAAAAGCGCTTACAGACAGTAAAGTAAAGGTGAGTTTACGCGTCCGTTATGAAGGTGTTGATGAAGAAGGCGCAAATGGCGCCACAGATAAAGATGCAACAGCGTTAACAGTAAAGTCTCGTCTGACCCTACAAACAGGCGATTATAAAAGCTGGTCGCTAGGCCTTGAGGTTGATAATGTAACCGCCATTGTTGATGATTATAATGACTTAACCTTTGATTACTCTGGCAGTGATGCTGTTGTTGCTGACCCTGAAATAACCGATGTTAACCAGGCTTTTTTACAATACCGTAGCGGAAAAGTTAAATTAACAGCAGGTCGCCAACGTATTTTACATAATAACCAGCGTTTTATTGGTGGTGTTGGCTGGCGTCAAAATGAACAAACCTATGACGGTTACCGAATTGAATATACCGCAAGCGCTGCACTTTCCCTTGATTACAGCTACATCTATAACGCAAACCGCATTTTTGGCGATGACAAAAAAGGTGACAATCTTTCTGGTGCGTTTCATTTTGCTAATGCTACCTACAAAATAAATACCGGACACAAAATATCAGCATTTGCTTATGTATTAGACTTTGATAGAGCACATGCAATGTCTTCAAGTACCGTCGGCGCACTTTACAAGGGTAAATTTGGCGCGGTAAGTGTTAACTTAAGTGCAGCAATACAAAGCGACGCCGGTGATAACGCCGTAAATTACAATGCTAACTACTACAATGCTGAGATAGCGACTGACTTAGGTCAAGTTACATTACTAGCAGGCATTGAGGTTTTAGGCAGTGATAACGCTAAAGCAGCATTTAGCACACCTTTTGCGACCTTACATAAATTCCAAGGTTTTTCAGACAAATTCTTAAATACGGGTAGCAGTACTGGCATGCCAAATGGTGTTGAAGATACATACATTAGCGTTAAAACAAAATTGGCCGGAGTTAAGTTAGCGGCAACATTCCATGACCTAGCGGCAAATGAAGGCAATATAGATTATGGTACAGAATTAGATCTTGTCGCCGCCTATACCTTTAAAAAGGATTACGACTTACTGGTAAAATTTGCCCGTTACAGTGCTGATGAATTGAGTACGGATACCAGCAAACTATGGATACAAGTTGCAACTAAGTTCTAGAAACTTACGCTTGAACATCATCTTAATTAAAGGCTGTTACGTAAGTATCAGCCTTTTTTATGTGGGGTGTCTGTTATGTTATTAAAAAACCAACAAAAACAACAGCAAAGCAGCAAAGTAGAAATATATAATGAATTGTCAATGATGAGCGATTAGAATAGCCGCGTTTATTATCTTCCTACCCAAGGGACTATTTTGTTATTGATGCTCGACAATTACGACTCTTTTACTTTTAATTTAGTACATTACTTCCAAGCATTAGGGCAAGAGGTCGTCGTTGCACGAAATGACCGAATAACTTTAGCTGAAATTAGGGTACTATCACCCCAGTATATTGTTATTTCTCCAGGTCCATGTTCTCCAAATGAAGCGGGATTATCATTAGAGATAGTTAAACACTTTGCCGGTAAAGTGCCAATTTTAGGTGTTTGTTTAGGTCATCAGTGTATTGCACAACACTTTGGTGCAAGTATTGAAAAAGCACTTGTCGTGATGCATGGGAAAACAAGTAGAATAAAACATAACGAAAGTGGCTTATTCCATCAATTAAATAACCCTTTAACTGTGACCCGCTATCATTCATTAATTGTTAATAAAGACACTTTACCTGATTGCCTTGAAGTAACGGCTTGGAGCAAAGATGAACAGGGTAAAAACAATGAAATTATGGCCTTAGCCCATAAAACATTGCCTATTGTCGGTGTACAATTTCATCCTGAATCGATTTTAACGGAACAAGGTATGATGTTACTGAAGAACTTTATTACTCACTGCAAGTAAAACAAAAAAATTAGCGTCAGGCGATCACTCTCATTTGTCATCATTCATACTTTTGTGTATGTCGCCGATAAAGACTATTCAAGTTCAACTTTATTGGAAAACACCCTATTAGCTCATGCAGATATTTGAAAACAACGACCTAGTCGCCCCAATATATAAAAGAGCGATGAGCTTAATGATCAGTAAAGGCTTTGCTGAAAAGCAAAGTGGAAAAGTGTCTGTTGCTGTCCATCAAAACAGCGAACAAGCTAATCGCCGCAGAGAATTACTTGCGGTTGAAGAAGAAGCAAATAAAAATAAAATCATTCAGGCCCACGGAGAAAGTTTCTTTACTGAGCAAGTCATGACTAAATTTTTTACCCATGTGACCACTGAAGTAAACAAAAAATTTGATAACAAAGAAAATCTCTACAACAAAATATTAAAAATTGAAGATGCCATTCCCAGTATTATGGAAATACTGTCAGTGCGCGCCGCTTCGATTAATCGTATTATTCCTTTAGCTAAATCATTACCTTGGTTAGCAAATGAGCTAATTAATCTGGTCAATAAACCACAGTATCGTAAACGGGCCGATGTCCAAGTTACTGACGCAAGTTTAGCATTAAGTTATATCGGCTTAGACAATTTAAAATTAGTCATGCCAACCTTTATGCTCAAACATTGGTTACCTAATAGCACGGCTCCTTACACGTTAATGAAAAGAAAACTTTGGAATGACAGTTTGGCTGTTGCCATGTCTTCCTCCGTATTGGCTAAAAAAGCAGGTATGGATGAATTTTCGGCTTTTGCTGCTGGCATGTTTAGTCACCTAGGACTAATCGCTGTTTCTCGCTGCTTTTTAACCACTTACAGTGAGTTACATACCGCAGAATTAAAAGCTGCTTACGAGAATAAAGATAAAAAACTTCATGATACATTAGTTGCCTTTGACGCTTCACCAGACTTATTAATCGAACAGCTAATAACACGCAGTAGCAAGATATCAGCAGATTTAGTGGAGTTGATGCGTCTAGACCGCTTGCAAATTACCGAAGCTATATTTGATCTTGCCTACACAGAAACATTAGAAAAAATGTGCCCATTAGCGCAAATAGTCACCAAAGCAAAAGCGTATGTTGCTTTTAGAAGCTTAGCTAAAGATGATTTAATCAGTAATGATGAAGCTAAGTTACTGTTAACAACAGTACGAATCACGCCACAAGAGATCAATTTATTAAAGAAAAGCGACATTGATCACATAAAATTAAATTTTAAATAATTTTTGATTAATTATGAAAAGTTTACCTATTGTTAATAACCCACTGTGTTCGTTACCTAACGAGCAATTCCGTTAGTAAGCCTATAAAAGTCTCTTTATATAGTTATGCATCTATACTGAATAAAACATGGCAAGCCTTTGTTTTATAAGGTCTGTAGTCATTTTGAGCAAGACAGTACTTGTTTTCTCTGTCATACTTAGCGCCTAATTTTTAGCTTCATCATTTTTATGTCTGCTGAAAAATAAACTAATATAAGGTTTTTACCTGCTGAGCTATTTTGCGGTAATGCCAAGATACACTGCACAGCAGTGTTTAATAACTTGAGGTGTGAACAATGACTAACCATTTTCCTGTAGACCGTAAATTATTCGATGACGTAATGGTACCTAACTATGCGCCGTCAACGGTAATCCCTGTACGTGGTAAAGGCTCTCGTGTTTGGGATCAACAAGACCGTGAATTTATTGATTTTGCTGGCGGCATTGCGGTTAACTGTTTAGGCCATTGTCACCCAGCATTGGTTGGCGCATTAAAAGACCAAGCTGATAAAATTTGGCACTTATCAAACGTAATGACGAATGAACCCGCTTTACGTTTAGCTAAAAAAATGGTTGATCATACTTTTGCAGATAAAGTTTACTTTGCCAACTCGGGCGCTGAAGCAAATGAAGCAGCCCTTAAATTAGCTCGTCGCTGGGCACTTGATGTTCATGGCGCAGGCAAAACACAAATTATTGCATTTAATCAAGGTTTTCACGGCCGTACTTTCTTTACCGTTACTGTCGGTGGACAAAAAGCTTATTCAGATGGTTTTGGCCCTAAGCCTGGTGATATAGATCACGTTGACTACAACGACCTAGAAGCACTAAAAGCAATTATGTCTGATAAAACTTGTGCCATAATGATTGAACCATTACAAGGTGAAGGCGGTTTAGTTTCTCCTACACAAGAGTTCATTGAAGGTGTGCGTGAACTTTGTGATCAACATAACGCTTTACTAATCTTTGATGAAGTACAGACAGGTGTTGGCCGTACTGGCGACTTATATGCTTATATGGGTCTAAATGTTGTACCTGATATTTTAACAACCGCAAAAGCATTAGGTGGTGGTTTTCCAATCGGCGCGATGATAACAACAACTGAACTTGCTAAACACCTTAAAATAGGTACTCACGGTAGTACTTATGGTGGTAACCCATTAGCCTGTGCTGTAGCTGAAGCCGCATTTGATACGGTTAATACGCCAGAAATTTTAAATGGTGTAAAAGAAAAAGCAAAACGCTACGTTGCAGGTTTAAACGCAATTAATGCTAAGCATAAAGTATTTAAAGAAATTCGTGGTAAAGGCTTGTTAATTGGTGCGGTACTAACCGAGCAGTATCATGGCAAAGCAAAAGACTTTTTAAACGCAGCTTTAGAAGAAGGTGTTATGACCTTAGTTGCTGGCGCAAACATTATTCGTTTTGCTCCTTCATTAGTTATTCCAGATGCTGATATCGATGAAGGCTTAGCACGTTTTGAAAAAGCTGTTGCTAAACTAGCAAAATAGTCATTGTTAAATTACGTTAATAAAACAATTACACCGTTGAAATTGTGGTTATTTTTCTAAAATAACCACAATTTCATTTTTCTTTGTAAAAAATGAGATCTTTCTATGATTATTATACGCCCTATTCAAGCGAGCGATTATGACTCTTTACATCGTATTGCGATAGAATCAGGACACGGTTTTACATCACTACCTGTCAATGAAGGCTTATTAAAGCAACGTATCGCTCATTCTGAGTATTCTTTCGATAAAGATGTGTCGCACCCGTCTAGCGAAGGTTATCTGTTTGTAATGGAAGATACTGACACGGGTCAGGTTGTTGGTACAAGTGGGATTGAAGCCGCTGTAGGTTTAGAAGATGCTTTTTACCATTATCATTTAGGTAAAGTCGTCCATAACTCTCGTGAGTTAGGCATTTATAATACCGTAGAAACATTGTCACTGTGTAATGACTACACGGGTGCATCTGAAATTTGTACTTTATTTTTGGGTGAGAGTCACCGAAAAAATAAAAATGGCCGTTTTCTGTCTCGTTGTCGATTTTTGTTTATGGCTGAACATCACGAACGCTTTGCAGACAGGGTTATCGCTGAGATGCGTGGTATATCTGATGAAGAAGGACGTTCTCCTTTTTGGAATTGGTTAGAAGAGCATTTCTTTTCGATGGACTTTCCAACAGCCGATTACTTAACCGGTATTGGTAAAAAAGTGTTTATCGCTGAGTTAATGCCAAAGCATCCTATCTATGTCAGTTTATTAAGCAAAGATGCACAAAAAGTGATTAACGAAGTTCATCCTAAGACATTACCTGCCTTGCGATTATTAGAAGCCGAAGGTTTTGCCCGCCGAGGATACGTTGACATCTTTGATGGCGGCCCCACGGTTGAAGCACAAACAGCCAAAGTAAAAACAATTCGAAATAGTGGCAAGTACCAAGTCATTATTGGTGAGACAGATGATAAAGCTAATTTTATTATTTGTAACACGAAAGTTGCAGGTTTTAGAGCTGTTCAAGCAATGGTATCGCTAAGAGCGACTGCTGAACAAGTGTTGATATCAGACGATATCGCTAAAGCACTGCATGTAAATGAAGGTGATTTTGTACGCTTAGTTCGCAATTAACGTAAACCTTGATTCTCTAAGCAATCATTTTATTTCACTGAGCAACGCGCAGTGAAATAATAATTAGTTCGTTAGGTGGGTTTTTCATATCACCTGGTAACGTCGCAAAGTATAAGGACAGAAAAATGTCAAAAGCAATACAATTAATTAATGGTCAGTGGCAAGCAGGTTTAGGTCACGATGTTAGCTCGTTAAACCCAGCAAGAAACACAGTTATTTGGCAGGGAAAGTCTGCTTCTAAAGAACAAGTTGATATTGCGGTAAAAAGTGCGAGAGCGGCGTTTGAGTCATGGGCAGACATGAGCCTAGAAGCACGTATTGCTATTGCTGAAAAATTTGCTGTGCTTCTTGGCGAGAACAAAGAAAATCTGGCAATAACCATTGCAGAAGAAACAGGTAAGCCTCTTTGGGAAACCCGTACAGAAGTTGGCGCTATGATGGGTAAAATAGCGATTTCTGTCAAAGCAAACAATGAGCGAACGGGTACTGTTGAAAACCCAATGCCTGGCGCAAAAGCAATGATACGTCATAAGCCTCATGGTGTTGTTGCCATTTTTGGTCCTTACAACTTCCCTGGTCATTTACCTAACGGTCATATTGTTCCTGCATTAATAGCGGGTAACACGGTTGTATTTAAACCAAGTGAATTAACACCAAAAGTTGCTGAAGAAACCTTAAAACTTTGGCTACAAGCGGGTTTACCAAACGGTGTCATAAATCTCGTACAAGGTGAAGTTGAAACAGGCAAAGCGCTTGCTTCACATCCACAAATCGATGGTTTGTTTTTTACCGGCAGTTCAAATACTGGCCATTTATTACATGAACAATTTGGCGGCCAACCCGGTAAAATCTTAGCTTTAGAAATGGGTGGAAATAACCCACTAATCGTTAAAGATATTAGCGATGTTAAAGCGGTAGTGCATGATATTATTCAATCAGCCTTTGTTACTACAGGACAGCGTTGTACCTGTTCAAGACGCTTATTTATTGAAGCAGGCGAACAAGGTGATGCTATTATCGCTAAGCTTATTGAAGCGACGAAAGCGATTAAAATAGGTTATTTTGACGATGAAGAACAACCTTTTATCGGTTCAATGATTTCTGAAAAAGCAGCGTTAAGTCTTGTTGCTGCACAGCAACAGTTACTAGATTTAGGTGCACAATCATTAGTTGAAATGAAGCATTTAGAAGTAGGTACGGGTTTTATTTCTCCGGGTATTGTTGATGTAACATCGGTTAAAGCTATGCCCGATGATGAGCATTTTGGTCCGTTATTAAAAGTATACCGTTACACAGATTTCGACGCGGCGATCAATGAAGCAAACAATACTTCATTTGGTTTATCTGCTGGCTTATTAAGTGACAGCGAAGATTTATATAACCACTTTTTCCGTAGAATACGTGCAGGCATTGTTAATTGGAATAAACCAATTACTGGCGCAAGTAGTGCGGCTCCATTTGGTGGTATTGGCGCAAGTGGTAATCACAGAGCAAGTGCATTCTATGCAGCTGATTACTGTGCTTACCCAGTAGCCTCTGTTGAAGCACCTAAAGTGTCATTACCAGCAACATTAAGCCCAGGCTTAAGTATTTAGGCACATCTAAAGCAATGTACGCTAATAAGTTAATAATCAAAGCTGGGCTTCGTCCCAGCTTTTTTAAGAATATAGATCAAATCTAGCCATTCAGCCTGAATAGTTAGTAGTGACTCGCATTCTCATAAATCCTTTTAAAATGAACGCCTCTCTTTAACTATTCATTAGTCACTAATTTTACCAACTCCTACTACGGATATTTACATGACAAATATTAATTCAATTCAACACCAGCAAGTTACTGACTTGTTCGCTAACATTTGGCAAAACTATATTGAAGTTACGCCTTCTGCCGATAAAATTCATCACTTACTTAGCTCAGGAGGCGATTTAATCAACGATCATGTTGCTTATCGAACCTTTGATAGTGCGAAGGTAAATTTAGATAAATTAGCCGCTATCTTAATAGCGCTAGGTTATAAATATTCTGGTGAATATGACTTTTCAAGCAAAAAACTTAATGCAAAACATTTTGAACACAGTGATGCTAGCTTGCCAAAAGTTTTTATCAGTGAATTACGCGTCAAAGAATTTTCAGTTAATGTTCAAAACATTATCGAAAAAATGGTTAGTGCTATAGACGATGAGAAAGTTGCCCAGAGTAGTTTCTTGTATTCTGGTACGCATTGGCAAGTAAGCAAAGCAGAGTACCAAACTTTGTTAGCAGAAAGTGAATATGCTGCTTGGGTGGCTGCTTGGGGTTACCGTGCAAACCACTTTACGGTCAGTATCAATCACCTAGATAACTTTTCGACTATTGAAAAAGTAAATAGCGCCGTTAAAGCAGGTGGGTTTTTATTAAACACTACTGGCGGTGAAATCAAAGGCGACTCAATCGTTAAACTTGAACAATCGTCGACCATGGCAGATAAAGCTATTGTTAAATTCTCAGATGGAGAAGCAGAGATCCCTAGCTGTTTTTATGAATTTGCTAAGCGATACCCATTAAATTCTGGCGAGCTATATGCTGGTTTTGTTGCAGCTTCTGCAGATAAGATATTTGAAAGCACCAACGCTGCTTAATAAAAAATAACTAGCCTGAACATTTATAACGTGTGATTGATTATCAATTATAGTCAATCACTTTTTTAATCATCTCCAAACGATAACTACGTTAGTTGTTATTTTCCCTTTCATGTTGGCTCTAGTTCAATAAAGGCTATGACTAAAAAATCAAATGAATTTTTCGATTATAGTTTCATAATTTTTCCAGCGTTGGGAAGAGCTTTTATATAGTGGCTGTCTAACTTGCCAAACACTTGCTGTTTTTACTTGATTCTTCACCTCATGAAAATGTAAACATTCATTCTGCCACGGTAAATCAAGAAAATTTAACATACCTCTAATGTGTTCTTCTGGAGAATTAATCAGCTCATCATAAATAAACTGATGAATATCATCACTAAATAATGAATTCCAATGATTCATTAATTTCTCTTGTTGTTTATAAAAATGTACTATATTTTCTATTTTTGTTGAGTAAGGCATGGATTTACCTAAACGAAGGAAATATACCGACAAACAATTATCTAGCATATTACGTTGAGTCCAAATGATTTTAGCGTTTGGCATCAATGCTTTAATTAAGCCCAGGTATAAAAAATTATCGGGCCGTTTGTCTGTTAATTGTACACCTGTCTTGTGATGTTTTTTTATTTCATCTTCATATGCCTTAAGTAATTGTTTTTTGTTTTCACTAAAATGGTCAGATGTATTAAAAGGGTAATTAGGATAATTGCAGCTCATACTTCTATGAAAAAACTCTTGCTCTCCACCATTACTAATATGAGAGTGAGCGGCTAATATTTGCTCGCATAATGTTGATCCAGATCGAAACATGCCACAAATAAAAATGGGGGGCTTACTAAGAGAAGTTAATGTTGGAGCCTCAAAAGAATCGAACCAATTTTTATTGAATACATTAATTGTATTGTCTATATATTGCTCATATTTTACAGGATCATATAGAGGTAAAGTTTTTTGATCAAACTCATTAGCGAGCTGGTAATACTGAGATGCTAATGAATATTCGGTACAGTCGTCGTAAGACTTACCGAGTGCATAGGCAATATTTATTTTATCAATTGCATCAACAGTAGATGATTTAAATACGGACTCCATCTTACTGATTAAGTCATCATCTTTTGTTTTAAATTTGTAAATATCGGCTTGTCTTGCAAGTGCATCATAATTTTTAGGGTTTTTAGAAAATGATAATTTAAACATTGACTTAGCTTGTTCTTTATTTCCTAATTGCTCATAAATGTTACCTAAATTATAGAGTAATAGATCTTGATCGGGATATTTATTTATGCCGAGAGTCAGAATTTCAATTGCCCTTTCTGGCATTGATAAATGTTCGCTATAAATTATTGCTATATTTAAGTAAATTTCATAATCATCATCAATCCCTAATTCTAATGCTTTTTTATAAAACGTGATGGCATTATTAAATTCGCCAGAAAGCTTTAAATAATAAGCACAATTAAATTGTATCGTGGCGTTTTCTGGCTGTTTCCTTGCTAATCCTAACTGAAGAACTGAGATATCTTTCCATCGGTTTTGATGACTATAAAGATCAACTAATAGCTTAATATAATGTTCAGACATCGGCTGAAATTCAATTAATGCCGTTAAGTATTTTTCGGCTAAGTTAAAATCTTTGCTAATAAATCCAAGTTTAACCATCAATTGATGGGCATCAATGTTAGTAGGAGTGTCTAACAATATTTGATCTAAGACTTTTCGCCCCTCTATTAATTTATTTGAATTTAACAGCTTTAACGCATAGCTAACGGATGATTTTGATTTCATTTTTGATGTTCTTGTCTATTTAAAATTTAATTATTATGAAAGTGATATAAAAAAAGCGGCTTACTTTTCAGTAGCCGCTTTTTTAGTTAATCAGATTTAATTAAAACTGAAATGATACGCCTGCGTGTAAGTAACGACCTAATTGATCGTAAAACGCGCCTTGACCTAGAGCACCACCAGTTAGTGGTCTTTCTTTATCAAGAAGGTTATTAATACCTAAACGTACAGTGATGTTATCGTTAACCATATAACGGCCAGCAACATCAAGGTAGGCTTGTGCGCTAATACCACCATCTGCAACTAAAAGTTCATCAACTGTTTCATCGTATTCAACTTCGCCGTAATAACGTAATTTAACATTTAAACCATAGTCATCTTTGTCGAAGTTAGCATTAACTACGCTTCTCCACTCTGGTTGAGGGAAACAATTACTATTAAACATACCAGAACAATCGTAAGTAGCCGTTTCATCACCTGGTAATGGCGTGTATTCTTTAGTCATCATAAATGTTGACATCATAGTTACACTAAAATCACCACCTAAAGCTTCAGTGCGGTAGCCTGTAGAAATATCAATGCCTTCCCACTTACGGTTAGCTAAGTTAATGCTGGTCGCTTGAATAGAACCAGCCTGTCCCTGCCAAAGGTTACCTGTAGGAGAACGTGTAATGTTATCACAAAAAGCTGCATTACCCGTTGTAGCACATTGATCTATCGTTAGTTCTTCACCGATAGCACCAATAACTTGTTCAATTTCAATTGACCAGTAATCAATAGAGAAATCAATATCGTCTGAAATTTGACCAACAATACCAAACGTGTAAGTATCTGCAATTTCTGGACTTAGTTCTTTGTTACCACCAGTTACAGAGTTATATTGATTTGCAGGGCTTGCTGATACATTTCCGTACTGATCAGCAGTTACACCCGTATTAGCACATTGTGCTGCACTAAACGCAGGTGTTGCTCCAGCACAATTATCTGTACCACTCCATAAGCCAATACTTTGAACAGCAAATAATTCACCAATGTTTGGTGCACGTACGGCACGGTTATAGCCAGCACGAACTTTCCAATCATCGATTGGTGTCCAGTCAAGCGCTACTTTATAAGTAGATTGACCACCAGTTAAATCGTAATCAGAGTAACGGTAACCTAATTCAAGAACTAATGATTCAATCATAGGTGCATCAGCAACTAAAGGAATATTTGCTTCACCATAGATTTCTTTTACTGAAAAACTACCCTGAAGTGGATCAGATGGACCACCCATACCTGTTAATGCGCCTTCAGCAACAATTTGATCTGGTACATATTCAAATTCTTCTTTACGGTATTCTGTACCAACTACTACAGCAATTGGACTATCAGCACCAGGAACAGTTAAATCTAAGTCACCCGTAGCAAAAGCACTAAAGATAAACTGATCTGAGAAAGAACTACTAATAGCTGTAGATGTTAAACCTTTAGCCTGCTCTGGGGTTACACCTTGGTATGTAAATACTTCATAAGGCACACAGCCTGAAATGCTAGCACAATCTGTACCATCACCACTAACCGCTTCGATTACTTTCGGGCGAGATAAATCGTTGATAGAAATAGTAGCATTTGTAGTTGAACCAACTTGTATTGATGCATCATAAGTCCAGTTATCAGATAAATCACCTGCGGTACCTAAAACAATACGGAATGAATCATGTTGAATAATACTAGTACGAGGACCACCTTCAACGTTACGTTTACCAATGTATGCACCAAATTGGTCATCCATACCTAGACCAAATTGATCAGCAAGGTAAGTACGTTGTGCATCTGATACTAGAGGATTAGAAACATCCATAGTGATGTTATCAGCATAAAATGTTCCAGACTCAGCAATTTGTGCTTTAGTTTGGTCACGCATGTACATCAATTCCATGTATGGACGGAATGTATCGTTTATTTCATAGTTTAAGAATGTACCAAAGGTAAACTTTTCATCTGGACGCATGAAATGATTGATTGGTGCATAGTTATATACGTTGTCACTACGATCTTCGCTGAAGCTATTGTCTGGCGTTAGCTTAACCCATTGTTCTTGAGAGTAGTCATAGCCATCAGGACCAATTGGCGCGATGAAAAAGTTAGGAACTACAGCAGTAGAAGAACCATTACATCTTGTACCTGAACTGTGAAGAGCACATGATGAATAATCACGAGCAGATTGACGTAATTCTTTAGTTTGCTTATAAGTAGCAAATGCTACAGCATGACCTTTACCGTCAGCAAATTCTGAACCAGCAGAGATATCTAAGCTAAAAGTTTTGCCATCTATGCCACTGCTGCCTTCAGGATAATCAAAACTTTTATCGTCCATTAAGTCTTGCATGTAACTATTATCGTTATTATGTTGGTAACCCGTTCCATTAACGTCTACTTTAATACCTTCAAATTCGTTATCCATAACAAAGTTAACAACACCAGCAATTGCATCTGAACCATATACAGATGAACCACCACCAGTCATTACTTCAACACGCTTAATTAATGCCGAAGGAATTGAGTTAACATCAGCAGAACCGGAACTGCCACCACCAGGTTGCATACGGCGGCCATTTACAAGTACTAATGTACGATTAGAACCTAAACCACGTAAATCAAGAGTACCTCGACCAGATGCTCCGTTAGCTTCGAAAGCGGTAGAAGCAGCTTCTATTTGTGGTAAATTATTTAGCAAGTCTTCTACACGTGTGAAACCTGCTATTTTAATATCTTCAGCACTTGTTATTGTAACTGGGCTAGATGTTTCCATATCTGCACGTTTGATACGAGAACCTGTTACTTGGATTTTTTCAATTACTTCTTCTGCTTCTTCTTCTGCAGCAAATGTTATTGGTGATGTAACTAAACATCCACCTACTGCTATTGCAGCTAGCGAAAGTTTAAAACTGCGCTTTAAATTAGAATTTTTCATATTAGTGTTTCTCTCTGGACTTATAGTTTAAATATTTATTATTTTAAGTTTTTGAATATTTCAACAAATTGTTACATTAGGTAACAATATCTATCAATTCTGCCTGAATATAGAAATATTACAACCCCTATTACAAAAATGTTTTTGAACTTTTTTCTTAATACCTAACCAACTGTTAACCAATGAAATAATCAATCTATTACACAAACTGCATCCAAATATGTATAGATTTATAGACGCTACAAACAAACAAAAATCTTGCAATAACCATTACAGAAGAAACAAGTAAGCCTCTTTGGGAAACCCTTACAGAAGTTGGCGCGATGATGGGTAAAATAGCGATTTCTGTCAAAGCAAACAATGAGCGAACAGGTACTGTTGAAAGCCCAATGCCTGGTGCAAAAGCAATGATACGTCATAAGCCTCATGGTGTTGTTGCCATTTTGGTCCTTACAACTTCCCTGGTCATTTACCTAACGGTCCTATTTTTCCTGCATTAATAGCGGGTAACACAGTTGTATTTAAAGCATCGCTGATGACTGAAAGAGATCAACCCTTACTCTTTATTCTCTTCTATTTATAGATAATCGTTTCATTTAACGTCCTCTAATTTTTAATGTATGGCATTTACCCTTATATAAATACACCAATCATTTTAGTTCAGTGAACAATAAATATCGCTTGTTAAATATTAACCATAAAAAAACCCGCTAAGTAGCGGGTTTTTTAACAACTAAATTATTGTTTAATCAATTTTTAGAAGCGGATTGAAGCGCTTAAACGAACATAACGTGGAGTCTGCCAGTTCTGTGCTAAACCGTAAGTTGGGCTAACGAAGTAGTTACCTGAACCGTCTTCATTAAACTCAGTTCTAGATTCATCATCATAAATTTCGTCGAATTCAGATGCTGTATCATTGTTAAATACGTTGAAAATATCTGCACGAAGATTTAAGTCAAAGTCTTCAAATTCAATGTCGTAACTAGCCGTTAAATCAAGGTTCCAAAGAGAATCTGTTGTACCTTCTGAACCACGTTTAGCTAATTGACCGCCTTTGTAGAAAGACTCTGAACCATATGCCTGAGCAAATATATCAGTTGGGTGAATACCAAATGCACTTCTTGGCTTACCTGCTTGCCATGAGAAGTTTGCACCAATATTCAAGTCATCAGTAACTTGGTAAGAACCAAATACTTTAACTGAATGACGACGGTCATTTGGTAAGTTACCATCACCACCATCTAATAAACCAGGTTGGTCAAAGTTAGTTGTTAAACCAGCGTCATCTTGACCGTTGTCTGAACGAACTAAACCTTCGTTGTTACCCCAGCTATGAGACCAAGTGTAAGTACCCGTTAACATCCATTTGCCATCCCACTCTTTGTTAACAGTTACGTCAACAGCAGCATATTTACGGATAGCTTCAGGGTAGTTTAAGTCACCTGCAGGAATAGTGTATGCTTGATTAGGCAAAGGACCATTGAAGTAATCACCATTTGCATCTTTTTGATTATCATCAGGGTCAGTAGTTACAGTGATATCTGTACCAGGATTAGTTAATACATAGTAATGGAAACCTGTACATTCAGTACAAGCTGAACCAAATTCACGATTAACATATTCATTAAAACCAAAATCGATTGCAACATCTTCAATAGTTGTTGCTAGCTCACGGTAAGTACCTTGAACTGCCATGCTCCATTCGTCATTTAACTGGAACTGGTAACCGGCAATGAATTCATCTGAATACATAGGGTCGATGCTTGAATCAACGATTGCGCCTGCTTCTGGAACATCACCGTTTGAGAATACATCTTGAGGACGA
This sequence comes from Colwellia sp. PAMC 20917, assembly GCF_001767295.1. Classification (GTDB taxonomy): domain Bacteria; phylum Pseudomonadota; class Gammaproteobacteria; order Enterobacterales; family Alteromonadaceae; genus Colwellia_A. Next base: position 2,948,482 of record NZ_CP014944.1, on the reverse strand, counting down.
CCAGTGTAAGTACCACCAGTTAGGTTAGGAATTTCTAACCCATCGCTGCTCATTCCGTCGTAGTTGTAGTAATCTTGAATATAAGTTTCAGCACCGGCTAAACGAATGTTAGTGTTAGCAGCGATTGGAAGATAGTAACGACCGTAGCTTGCCCATATTTTAGACTCGCCATCACCCATAACATCGTATACTGCGCCTAAACGTAATGCCCATTGGTTTTCAAGTTTAATGAAAGATTCACCAACACCATTCTTGTTTTCAAATGAATCATTACGAATACCAGCATTAATAACTAGATCGTCTGTAGCTTGCCATTGATCTTGAATGTAGTATGCAAAGTTTTCTGATTCAAAAGAACCACCGCTGCTGTATGTACGGTGACGTACATAATCAATCGTAGTATCATCTTCACCGATTACGTATAAGTAGTAAGCGCCACCAGAGTTAATTGTTTGTTGGTTTGCCGTTAATGATTCTTTATCAACACCAAAACGTATTTCATGATCACCTAAGTACCAATCAGCATCGATACGAACAACTTGACGCTGATCATCACCTTCACCAATGCTAAAGTTAGCAAAGTTACCACCAGGAACAAACGCTCTTGTTCTAGTGAAGTTACGGTAAACTGCTGGGTTAGCATCTAAAACACTACCAGCTGTACGGTCTGTTTCATTGATACCGTATTGAACTGATACTGAAAAATCGTCAGTAATAATAGACGTTAATTTAGCTGTGTAGTTCAAACCACCATTGTCTTCAAAACTTTCTTTTGGTACTTGGGGAGTAGAACCAAGATAATCAGTTCTAAATGTAGTTGTAGTACTTTGATCAGAGAAAGCTGAGATTTCAAGGATATTGTTTTCAGTAATATACCAATCTACTTTTGCACCCCAAAAAGAATCATCATCTTTTTGTGTGTACAAACTTTGTGCAATACCCTCTGGAGTAGAAGCTTGTCCACCGTTGTATTCAAATTCATCGCTACGCGGGCTGTATAGTGCGTAATAGAAAAGAGTATCTTCGATGATAGCGCCACTTGCCCATAAGTTAACTTCATAGAAGTCATTCTCATCGCCAGTGTTATCAATACGTAAAGTACCGTCATCACGTCTTTGTGATTGTTTATCTTCTCTTAAAGCATCTGGTTCGTAGAAAACATTCGCGCCAGCTTTAAATTCGTTTGAACCACTTTTAGTTTTTGCGTTAATTACACCACCAGTAGCACGACCAAATTCAGCCGAGTAACCACCAGTTTTAACTTCAAATGTATCATACATTTCAAATGGTGGTTGACTAGAACCAACACCTGTACGGAAGTTAGTAATGTTAAGACCATTCACATAGTAAGCATTTTCAGCTACAGATGCACCACCAATAGATGGGTTGTTACCAAAAGCAGAATCACCTTTAGTTGTACCCGGTGCTAATAAAGCAACACCAGTGAAATCACGTGCAACAGGTACTCTATCAAGCGTTAAAGTATCAACAACGATACCTGTGCTTGAACTTGTGATATCAACCATAGCAATAGCTGAACCAGTAACTTCAATACGTTCAATATCATCAGCAGCTAAAGTCATGTTAAGGCTAACTTTACCACCCATACCAACTTTAACATCTTTTTGAGCTGTAATTTGGAAGCCATCTTTCATTGCTGTAATGTCATACATTCCAGGAGGAAGAAGCGGGAAGCGGAAAGAACCTTCGCTATCAGAAACAACAGAACGGGTTAAACCAGTGTCTTTGTTTACAATTTTAATTGTAACTGAACCAAGAACTTGACCACCTTGGCTAATAGAACTACCAGTAATATAACCTGTTGTGTTATTTGCCATTGCAGGCATTGCTGCACTCAATGACATCGCTACTGCTACAGCAGTAATTGATTGTTTAAAGCTACGCTTTAAATTAGAATTTTTCATATTAGTGTTTCTCTCTGGACTTATAGTTTAAATATTTATTGTTTTAAATTCTTTGAATACTTCAACAAATTGTTAAATTACGTAACAATATCCATTAATTCTGCCTGAATATAGAAATATTACAACCCCTATTATAAAAATGTTTTTGAACTTTTTGATTAGTACCTAACCAACTGTTAACCAATGAAATAGTCTATCTATTAAACAAATCGCATCCAAATATGTATCGATTTATAGACGCTACAAACAAAAAAAAAGCTTTTTAATAACTTTTTTGTAAAAATATTTTATACAAAATGTCTGTATTAATTGAAGTATTTCAAATATCAGCTATCAAATTAAGCTATAAATCACTTGAGGGGGCTGCAATGAGTTCTGCTTTATATAATACAAATCAATTTAACTGTAGCTCTGTGAGTGAGCGAATCAAAAAGATAACTATTCACCTATCCCAAAAATAATGTCAATGTTTGAATTATCCCCCTTATTTACATGACCCGTTAAAAATTTAAGGGGGACTTTCGTTAATTTTTAGTCAACGTGTTGAGGATAAAAATAATCCTCTGTTTCGATGAGTAAGCAGCCAAAATTTGACGCGACGACAGTTAACACATGAAATAAACTTAATTGATAACTGAGATATCTAGATATATAAAACGTTATCTGTAGATACCCCCTTGACTATCACTATAGTTAACACCTGACATTTATATAAATATTTATTTGTTCGTGCAGTAATGTTTGCAACAACATATCTTTTTTTAAAGAAGACTAATTAATAGACATATTTCAATCTAAATTGTTTTTATAAATAACGAAAAAATAGCAGTGACCAACCTTGATCAAACGCCTATATAAGAGGTATGGTATATTCTTTTATAAAGGTTAAATTTTTAATGGTTACAGATACTGAAGGTTACATCCATATTATCGAATACTTGACTGAGCATTTCAGTTTATTTGAAAATCCCCCCTCAGTAAGTGCTGATTCAGATACCGTTATGACCGTTATTGAACAAGAATTAAGTGAACAAATTATCAGTATTTGCAGCCAGAACGAAGCGTTGTCTTTTAATCAGCGCAATACTATTATTCGAGAAGTTGATGCTATTGTTTATGATTTAGAAGAGATTCTCTCTGGCGTTGTTAACAATAAAGTCACTAACGAGCAAAAAACATTCATTAAAGAGTTTGCCTTACTGATTAAGAATTTATTTGATAGCGAAATTCATAGTCAGTTTTTATCTTAAGGCGTTGATCGAATTATTTCGAGCAAAAATATTTACCCACAAAAAACCTGATTACGACCTGAGTCTTTCGCTTGATATAATGCTCGGTCAGCGCGGGTAAAGAAATCATCAAAGTTATCATCTTCAAATCTTATACAAGTAACACCGATACTAACGGTTATCTTAATTTCTCCCTGCCACTCACCTTTGATAATTAAATTACTTTGATTAAGTCGAATACGCTCTGCGACAACCTTTGCTGACTGCAATGTAGTTTCTGGGAGCAATATTGAAAATTCTTCACCGCCAATGCGGGCTAAAATATCTTCTTGTCGAAGACAAGGAAGAAAACATTGAGCCACTGACATTAGCACATTATCCCCTATCGGATGGCCGTAGCTATCATTGATATCTTTGAAGTGGTCAATATCAATGGCAATCAAGGATAGAATGCCAAGGTGCCTTTTAGCACGATGAAATTCTCGTTCAGCATGATCAATAAAGTAGCGGCGGTTATACAGCTTAGTTAATGAATCGGTATTCGCTTGTTTTCTAAATTCTTCTTTTAGCGCATACAATTCACTGACGTCGGTAGAAAATCCAATTAACGTTGGGAGTTCACCTTGGTTTTGATAAGGAATTTTTGTACTAATATAGTAGCGTACATTACCTTGTTCATCTGCTGAGGTTTCTTCAATGGTTTGTTTTTCGCCCGTATCAAAAACTTTTTGATCAGATTGGTTAAAATGCTCAGCAACATCAAGTGGTAAAACCTCAGTGTCTTTCTTACCAATAATATTCTCTGCTGACGTACCAAATAATTCAGCAACTTTACTGTTTACATATTTAAATGTTCGCTCACTATCTTTCATATAAATATAAGCATCAACATTATCAAGTACCGCATGAAGTAATTTTTTCTGTGCTTTAACTATTTTTTGGAGCTTTTTTTCTGCTGTTATATCTATTGATACACCACAAATACCGATGACATTGTTAGCATCATCGAATAAGGGTTTTTTAACCGTTTTATATATCCGGGTTTCTTGTAGAGATTTGATGAAGTTTGTTTCTTCATTTTCTACGGTTATAGCCTCTTTAATAACCTTTCGATCATTTTCTTTTAGTTGCTGAGATAACGCTAAATCAAAGAAATGACTATCTTCAAAGCCAATGATATCTGTTGAGTTAACATTAAATAAATCAAGTACAGCCTGGTTTACATAGGTATAGCAACCATGAATATCTTTAGTGAATATACAAGTGCCAACGTTATTTAACACTTCTGCTAACATATTAACGTCTACGGATAAATTATCCTTTGACGGTGAAGTAACGGGTAATGGTTGCTTTTTACTCACTAATAAACCTTAACTGTTGATGATATTATACAAATTTTAATTGTAGTAGAAAATTATCAATAGGCATTATGCTAGCGACATAATCCTTATTTAGCCAATATTTTTTCAGTGGATGAACTTGCATAGTGCAGAGACAGGAGACAGGATTAAGCGCTAAAGTTATCTTGATATAACCCAAGAGAAAATGACTTTCTATTGGGTTATTAAATCATCAGTGTTGATAAGCTATGACTTTAAATTAGTAAGCGCCAGCCGCATAGGTTAATTCATAGCTGTGGCTGTATATTTCTAAAATATTACCAAAAGGGTCTTCCATGTAAATCATACGATAGGGCTTTTCACCGGGATAGTAGTAACGTGGCTCTGCCATACGCTTTTTACCACCCGCTTCGACAATTTTTTCCACCAGTTCTTCAAGATTAGGATCTTGCACACAAAAATGAAACACGCCTGTTTTCCAGTATTCAAAGTTGTCTTCTGGATTTTCTTGATTAGCAAATTCGAATAGCTCAACGCCGATGCGGTCGCCTGTCGACATGTGAGCTATTTTAAATTTACCCCAATTAGCGCCAAATACGTCGGTACACATAGCGCCAATGGGGCTATCATCTTCAATGATTTCTGTCGGTTTCATTATTTCATACCAACCTAAAACGCCAGTATAAAATTCAACAGCAGCCTCTAAATTAGGGACTGAAATACCGATATGGGAAAAAGTTCTTGGATATGCTTTACTCATTTTTACTACCTCGTTAAATTTGATAGACAAAGTATATTGAACTTTATAAAGTATATAAAATTATCATTTGCAATAGAAATGAGTACATTTTGTTATGATAAATCTTATTTGGTTAAAAACATTTTGCACGCTTGCTGACGTTGGTCATTTTACCCAAACAGCAGAAATTCTTTTTATGACGCAATCAGGGGTAAGCCAGCATATAAAAAAACTTGAAGCGCAATTGGACACTTTATTATTAACGCGGGAGGGTAAATCTTTCTCATTGACCGATGCGGGTATTAAATTACGCCAACAAGGGCAAGATTTATTAGAGACATCTGCTGATATTGAAGCTTCAATTAAACAAGATGATGCTTTTATCGGTGTCATTAAAATAAGTACACCTGGCAGTGTCGGCTTAAAACTATACCCAAAGATGCTTGATATGCAGCAACGCTATCCGGCGCTTATTATCGATTACACCTTTGCACCCAATAAAAATATAGAACAAAATTTAATTGAACGAAAAATTGATCTGGGGATACTCACTGAGTTAAATAAGAGCCCACAGTTAGTCTACAAAAAAATAGCCATTGAGCCTTTGGTTTTAGTGACGTCAAGTGATGTCAAAAGCATCAACTGGCAAGTGCTTACTTCTATAGGTTTTATCAGCCACCCTGATTCAGAACATCATGCACAACAGTTATTGAGTAAAAATTATCTTGAATTTGAACATACCAGCCAATTTAAGCACAAAGGATTTTCTAATCAAATAAGTTTGATTTTATTGCCCGTTAGTCAAGGATTAGGTTTTACCGTATTACCCCTGCATGCGGTAAACGCTTTCCCTGAGCAAAGCCTAATAAAAATACACACATTGGAGATACCGGTCAGTGAAACCTTATACCTTTGCCAAAACAAACATTCTTTCGACACTCAAAGAAGTCAATTAATTAAAAAATCGATTAGGGAGTTTATTTTATAACATGACTATAAAAGTTCAGTTAGCCTATTAACCTTTAGCGATAAGCAAACATTAAAATCGGCTGCAAGTGACTTAATTATAAATTTATTTCCAGCCGATTCGCCATTGGTCACTGACTTTTAGATCACGCCAATCTATGGTGTATTCATTATGAGTCATCACCGCTTCGATAACACAGGCAATTACTTTTTGCTCTTCGTCAAATTCCACCTTAGTGATAATAAAGTGTTTTTCTTTATTGGTAATATCAACTTTAGTCCACTTACTATTGATGAGGGCTTTGGGGTTAATTTTATTCATCTTTACCTTAATGTATAAGTTATTGTTTCAAGAAAGACAGTGTAAATATCGATAATGCAAATTGCCCAGGGACTTTTTTAGTCATTAAAAAACCGACTTCTTTAATATCTTCTGAATTAAGTAAAGGCGCATTGGGTATAGCCCTTCCACGAAAGGTTGCTTTAAAGTCTGCAAGCTCGAAGATATGATTTTCACGCTTATTAGCGACAGTTTTAAAGTCATGTTTATAAGCTAATCGGTAGCCATTTACATAAATAATTAGCCTTAATTGATAGGCTTGCCCGTCACCTTCGGTGTTAATAACAAGTTTCTTATAAGATTGTGGAAGATTATCGACAGCACGAAAAACCGAACTAAAGCCGCCATTATTATCCAGAGAGATGCTACCGCTAAAAATGCCATGATCTTGAGTAAATGTCATTTCACCGTTTGACAAGCCGCCCATAACGCCATCATTGGTTATTCGCCAGCGTCCGTTTTCTTGCTTTGAAAAATCAATCATATAAGCCTTCTTATTGCCATTTGAATTATCATTGGCCTGTTTATTAATATCGTTACCACTGGCGTAAGCACTGAAAGATAACCATAAAATTAAAATAAATCGCATCAATAAATTCCACCAAGTATTAAAATTATATCACTTCGTAAATACGCAAAATAAACTTGTTAAGATCAAAACGGCTAAAAATGAGCTAAAATTAATACTCTAACGTATGCAGCGTTAGATTTAATTTAAAATAATAACCAACGAGTAAAAATATATGCGCATTTTTTTATTGATTTTGTTCATCAGCCTTGCCTCAGGTTGTAGCACAAAATATACAAATCAATCAGTCACGGGTAAAGCTTTTCCAGCGGTTACCGGACAAACATTAGAAGAAAACATGGTCAATATTCCAGCCGACTTTAACAAAGAATTTACCTTATTATTAGTAGGCTACAAACAAAATTCACAGTTCGATATCGATAGATGGTTAATTGGTTTAGATATGACTGAAACCAAAGTTGATGTCTATGAGCTCCCGACTATTCAAGGGTTGTTCCCAAAAATGTTTAGTACTTTTATCGACAATGGTATGCGTGCTGGTATTCCAAAACCTCTTTGGAAAGGGGTGATTACAATTTATGAAGACGGTGATAAAGTTCAAGCGTTCACTGGAAATGAAAGCCCTAATAACGCCCGAGTGTTACTGTTAGATAAAAATGGCATCATTGTATATTTTTATGATGAGGGTTTTTCAGTTACAGCGCTTAATGAGTTGAGAGATAAATTAACGACATCGAACTAGTGGAACTTTGTTGAGACTTGTGCAAGAGACAGCAATTAACCGTTATTGTCTTTTGCCCATTTTAGCTATTTACCCAAGGTTTATTCTTATCTATTTATATACCTATGCTTCTTTATTTTCTTTAACGTTGTCGTCAAAATATTTTGAAGCACGACATGAAGCACTGATCACCGCCACTTAAGTTGAGAATCTCAGGCAAGTGACAGCCTTAATATTCAATGACTTGCAATTCCCCCATATTTTTTGACTGCCATTTAACTTGAGAATTGTTCACATTACTGCCTTATAGATTGAGATTTATTACATTATGAGATCGCATACATTACACAAACAAAAGTATGCTAAGAAGAAAAAGCAATATCTAGCTATTTTTTTGTGGTTATCACTACCATAGGAGCGTATTAGGGGGATAACTTTATATAAATGTATTATTTAAGAGGTAAGTTCTTGCCAGATTATATGAACCTAGGTAAAGGTTTTATACTTTATTTTGATAGCCAACTAAGCCAATATTGCACTTTAGAGGCCATGAGTACGCAAAAAATGCACGTACTCATGTACTCAGAGTCACAATGACTTTACTTAATCTAATCTAACCGTCGCAAAAGCCATCAGCAGTCATACACTTTTGAATTATTAACGATCACTAAGTGCGCAAAGCGGAAGTACAAGGTTGAAGTTTTTAGTGTTTTTTGAGGTCAATTGATCGCCAGTTAGTTGACCTAAGACATTTGACAGAAGAATTGAAAGTTATTAGGAAAGCGGACGTTTCCAAGATCAGTTTTGAGGTTAATTTCAAGGTCAAAAAAGCAAAAATACAATTATAGAACGAGAACAAGTTCTATAAAGGCTGTAAGCTCATTGCGGCCTGTGGGAGTCCATATCAGGAAACTAACTTTTGCCACACTGGAAATAGCACTAATGGGCTAGAATTGAATTCGGATCAGTTTCTTTATCAATAACAAAAGTTAGCGGAAAAATACAGTTGGCTAAAATGCGCTAGATGTGATCGCAACGAGTTGTATTTTTCCGTTTGATCGTCTTGTTTATTTAGGATTTTAAATGCATAGCTGCTTCTGTAAAGAAACTATGTAGTGTCAAAGTAAAGTGCTTTTCAAGCATTTGAGATGTGAATTCGTTTAAAGTATTATAAGAATCAAAATCTCCTTTTTCATGGTCTACTTCATCCTTAACTTTAAAATCTTTAGTAAATATTACTTTACCACGCTGTTCTAATATATATTTCACGTCAAAATCAGCAACTATATTATACTCAGATGATGCAAAACCTAATGTTAGTAAATTTTTGCCTAAACTTTTTGCGAACTCGTGATCAGAATAAGCTGGGCCTTTTTTATCATACGCTGTAATTTCGAGTTTTAATGTTAAATCCGCATTATCCGCTAAATGCTTAACAGAAACTGGTAATTGATTAAATATTAATTTAGGAAGATCCCTTAACGTTGATGCCGAAGCAACAGAAAGTTCTGCGTTTTCTAATGGTGCTAGAGGTAATTGTTCTCCACCCGAGAAAATCCCAGGTTTTGGCTGACTATATAAAACTTCATAATTTAATGTTTTGTTTTCATATACAGGATCATGAACTGCTGTAAGCGTGGGCATTTTTATTTCAGCATGGCTTGCACAGCCACCCAATACTGCAAACATTAATAATAACACTAATTTTTTCATTTTATTACTCCACGTCCTATGAATTAGAGGGCGCTAGACTGGACGAATAAAAGTCTAACGCTCTGTTAACTGCTTCTAATTACTGTTTTAGAAACCAACAGCTTGAATTTATGTATTTCAGAGAACCTTTTTTAATATAGCCACTCAGGTATCATCTTAATTAGATTGATTAAAGGAGTGCTTCAATATTTCATAATGTTAAGCACCCTTCATAAATTTTTTTAATCTCTAACCAAGCGAACCAATTTACTGTTGCTTTTCACTTCATCAGAAATTGAGCCTGATGCTTGTGACAATGCCCAAGCAGAATGGTAATTTGTTTTTGAATATATCGAAGACGACCAATACTGTGGATTTGAATTACTCGATTCAGGGAAGACACTTACGTTAAAAGCGGGGTCATAGCATGCATACTCCACTATTGATTGCATCTCTTTGATATTTGGTAAACGCCAATTAGTATGAGTTGCTAAATTAGAGCTATCAGCCTCAGTTAAAGCTTCCTGCCAATCATATGTTTGGGCTGCTCCTGTGCAGTTTGCCCCATCCCATGATTCCCCTAATGTACAGCGCATCCAAGTTAAATCAGTTACTGTATCTGTTACTGTGCCATCAGCGTTATCTGTAAACCTAGCTGTCGGAGTGGATTTTGTAATATTGTCATTACAAGTATGAGCAGCTTGAACAGATGAAATAAAAGCAACCGATATTAAAATTAGTAATTTTTTCATAATGATTTCCTATCCTTTAGTTGCCGTTAAACGAACGTAACCTGAGTTGTTTTTGCTTGAGCCAGCCGATGAGCTTAAACCTTCGCTAAAGTTAACTCCCCATGCATTATTACTGTTGTTATATGGCGTTGATGACCAATAAAGACCTGACTTGGTATGGTGAAAATAATTAGTGTCAACACTTGGTAGTTGTCGACTAAAATCAACTAAAGTATTTAATTCTTGATGTGTAGGTACACGCCACGTAGTAATTCCACATAGCTTGACTGCATTCACGCTTGATCCGTATTTTTCAATGTCACAATTACCCGTATCGGTACAAGAACCACCATCTTCTGTACCTGCTGAACCACCATCATTAATTCCTGTACTGTTGTACCAAGTGTATCTACTGTTAGCATCACGAATACCTGTAGAGCCTGATTCGTCTTTAACTTCCCAGATAAGGCCTGTAACATTGTCTAATACGCAAGACCATGCAGTTGCATTTTGCGGTAATGGTTCACCGTTTTCATCTAGCTTAATGAAAGAAAACCCCTTACTACCATCGCTATCGTCTGCCGCAACTTTATCTCGACCGTAATCTGCATCTTGCCCATCGGGAATAGGATCTGCATCCACATCTACAACATCAGCACAATTTTCAGTATTGCTATGATTACCACTTCCATCGTAAGCATAATCTGCACAAAACGTTAATCCTGTATCATTCATTTTTTCATGGATAACAGGTGTAATAGCAATGCGGACTTGCTCAGTATCACTCAAACCTAACTCGTCAGTTACGCTTAATTGTATAGTAACGGTTTCGGCTGAAGTTAAAGTATTAGCAACAAAACTTGTATCAGCAGCATTGTTATTTGTTATTACTAGTTCAACACCAGTATCATCAATTTGTTGCCATTGATAAGTTAAGTTATTTAACTCGTTATCATAAGAGTTCATACCAACAAGAGTGACTGTATCGCCAGAAGTAATAAACTGTGAAATAACTTTGTCTCCACCTTCAATACCAATGACGGCAACAGGTGGGAAATTTGGATTTACTGTAACATTCATTGTATCAGTAGCACTTCCTCCATGATTGTCAGTAACCGTCACTGAAAAGCTCAATGTTTCAATGGCTGTAAAATCACCACTAACAAAAGTTGCTGTTGGTTGTTCCGCATTTGTTAAGCTGACTTCTTTTCCTGCTGTTTGCTCCCATTTATACGTTGCAATTGTACCGTCTATATCTTCAGCTACCGCACTTAACTCTGCCGCTACCTGTTCAAAAACTTCAAAGTCATCGATAGCTGCCACAGTAGGTAACTGATTAACATTCATAATTAAAACGTTAACAACATCTGATGATTGTTCTCCATCATCATCAGTTACAGTTAAACGAAAAGTTAAAGTAGTATCTTCAACTACTTCAATTGCTGTAAAAGCAGCAGTTAAGCTATCAGCATTGGATATAACAATACTTTCTCCTGCTGTTTGTTCCCACAAAACATTATTAATAGTGCCGTCACTGTCTGATGCTGAACTGCTAAAGGTAAAAATTTCGGTTTCATTTACAGAAGCATCATCCCCAGCAGAGACAATTGGCGCAACATTAGCAATAGGAACTGGCGTTGTATCTTTCGAATCCGAACCTGATCCTCCACCACATGCTGCTAGTGATACGAGAAATGAAGCCGAGATAAAAGTTCGATATTTATCGATAATACCAATTTTCATTTATTAATCCTTTATTTTGAACAAGTTTGATTCACATCTTAAGATGCGTGTATTATTTTTGCAGGAGGTTGACATTAGATGTTTAATTTTCTGCAATCTCTCAACCTACTTTCGTGTGCGGTTAGAGCCTTTGCGTCCATGGATTTCTCTCAAGGTTGCCTTTTCAAATTGATTTGAAACAAGAATATTTCTACAATAAGAACTTTAATCTAATATTTTCATGGTATTAAGTCAAGTCACTATTTTGGATTTTAAAAATTGTGATGTGATACATAACTCGTACCTAGCTTAAACTTGAAAACTATAATGAGCACTTTGAAGCCATACCACCAAATCTGGGACTGCCCGGTTTTGTGGCTTAGTTCGCACTCAGATTTACTGGTTTTTTGGCAAAAATCATCATCAATATACATCTGTTCTCATCTATACCGAACTTCCGCTACAGGGAACAGCTAATGCAATGTGGTCGTGAAGCGATGTCCGCTGCAGATCAAAACATACAAATTATTTCAATGTAAATTCTAAAAAGCTAACGTCTCGAATGTGGCAAAAGTGAGCATTATCAGTGTTCAACTTATCCAAAGTGACAACTTTAATAAGGCCGAAATGTTGTGGTATAGTTAAATGTAATTGGTTGGCTTAGGCAAATACAATTACGTGGCACTGCTGCTAGAGATTCTCCACTTTTTATTTTATGTATTTTTCTTCGTAATTTTCAATAAGCGATACTAACTCATTAAGTTCATATATTTCACTTACATCAACAGAGTTCCAAACCTCATCAACGCGTGCTATAGCTGCCGCAAGTTGTTCATCTGTTTCGATTTTTTGAATTTTCATAACAGTCACCCTATGAACTAGATGTATTATCCATTAGTACACACAAAGTGTGTACTAATAAACCATTGTCGATTATCAACTAACCCTCAAAACCTCCAGCAACTTCATTCTTGTGAATTGAGATAATGGTATACCCATATCTTCACAATGTTTTTTCAACCTTTCAAATTAACACTAAAAAGGGTTTTGTACTATTCCCCTCGAAATTAACCACAAGCCTGTTTTTTAAACAGTAACTTGAGGGGTAAACAATTATTAAAAGGTTTACATAATGATATTGGCAATAAACACCTTCAATGAAGCATTTAACACTAAAGGTTGATCACTTTTTCCAATCAGCCCTTTTGATGCGGATTTTTAGTTTTAATACTAGGTCAGAAAAGTGCTAAGCTGAATAAAACTTTTGATATTAAGAATTTATCGAGGTCAACTAAGCACCCGTTAGTTGATCTTAGACATTCGACAGCAGAATTGAAAATCATTAGGAAAGTGGACGTTCCCCAAATCAACTTTGATGCTAATTTTATGATCAAAAAAGTAAAATAATGTTATAGAGCGAGGACAGCCTCTATGACTGCTGAAAGCTCATTGCGGACGGTGCTATTTCACATATTAACGCTAACTAATGCCACAAAAGAGACCTTTCCTAACACCCTAAATCAGCACCAAAAAGGTCTTCTCTGATACGATTGCGGACGTTAGCCTTGGCTTATCTAACGGCAAGTGATCCGACAAAGCAGACATAAGCACTTAGAGTTATATTGGTGTATTTTGCTACTAAAACCCATCTTTAGGAACGTTCTCTATCCGTCGGCCAACACCCGTCATTCAGCTTTTCTGAAAACAACCAAAGCTTGTTCACTTAGCGGTCATTCAGCTATGCTTAAGCCATGCTAGATACCAAACATGTTTTCACCGAAGCCACTCTCGATACCGCTTATTCATGGTTGTGTAAGCAGCGGCGTAACTTTCCCGCCAATGCCGATATCTGGCATCTGCGTTTTCACTGGCACACTATCCGTGGTGAGCTGCTGCAAACACTCAACAAACAAGATTACACCTTCATGCCGCTCAGTGTGGTCACCAAAGCCGATGGTGAAAGTATTCATTTGTGGTCATCACAAGATGCGCTGGTATTAAAAATGTTAGCAATGGCCTTACCAGATGCCTTGGCATTATCGCCACATTGCACTCATATCAAAGGGCATGGTGGGTTAAAAGCGACCGTGAGTGCCTTGCACGCAGCTTTGCCGAATTATCGCTACGTGATGAAAACCGATGTGAAGCGCTATTATGAGTCGATTGACCATACGATATTGCTCAAGCAACTGGACAAAGACATCACCGACCCTTTTATCTGGCGCTTGTTAGTGCAATTTGTGAAACGTACCGTTGAAAGAGGCGGTACGTTTAAGTCCATTACCTGCGGTATATCAAGAGGCTGCTCACTCTCACCGGTTATCGCAGCTTACTACTTAACATCCTTAGATAAACAGATGGAAGGTGACACACGCTATTTTTATCGCCGATATATGGATGACGTCATTGTATTAGCCAAAACCCGCTGGCACTTGCGCAAAGCGGTGAAAACAGTCAATCAACACTTTAACCAATTAAAAATGGCGCAAGCGCCGGATAAGACCTTTATTGGGCGTATTGAAAAGGAATTTGATTTTTTGGGTTATCGATTTGGCGAGGAAAAATTAACCATTTCAAAACAAACTTTAGAAAATCACATTCGTCGATTAACGCAGCTTTATGAGCAAAAAAAGCATCAACCAAACTGGAAGATGCTTCTTGATGATTATCGACAACGTTGGGTTACATGGGTCTATTCAGGCATACCGTCGTCGATAATCGATTTTGAAAATGGAACTAATTTTTTAAGATTGTTTCTTAAATCGGCGTGATGCTAAACCAATCATTCCTAATGCAAGAATAGCGAGTGTGGACGGCTCGGGTACAACATTCGCGCGAACTAACGCAGATGCCATCTGGCGTGTCCTATCTTTGCTTGCACTTATCGACCCATTATTTTGCGAATATCTTGACCAACCGTGAGTAATTTCGGAGGATATATCACGTAACCTGCTGGAATAAAACCTGAAATGGCCGTAACTAGAAAACGTGCCACCATTCTCCGAACCATCACCGTAAAAATTAAAATATTGAATACTATTAAAAGTCGAAGCTTCGTTGTGCCCGTACAAATTACTGTAAAGCCAAAGTGCACCGTCGCTGTTGTCAACGCTCCAACCACTGTGCGTGTCAAAAACGCTTTCCATCATCGTTTTATATTCCATCACAGTCGCATATCGCCACCCATCATCGAGTAACCCCATGAAACCATTTTCGATATCCGTTCTACTTTGCCCTGTTGTTACATCCCAACTCAACCAATCTAGGCCAGATAAATTTACGACAGAACCATCAGATGTGATGTGGCTATTAGTACTACTAATGATGCCTGCGGTAGCATTAGCACTTACAACTAAAGCAAAACCCAATGCTAATTGCTTTAAAAATTTAAATTTCATTATCTTCCCTTTTTAATGCCACCTGAATTAGTGGGCATTTATTAAAAAATTAACTTATAAACCCTTGCACCTTGGTGAAGCTTAACGGAATTACGTAGACACCCATTACAATTCAATCAAATATTTAAAGTCACTTGGTTATTATATATGCGTGTAGATATAAATTGTTAAGCCTACTTAGGGTAAAATTTATTCCTGAGGTAAGGACTTCAAATTAAGAAAGACACGCACAGACGGTGCTTAAGAATAACAAAAAAAGAAGAGGCTACTGCCCAATACATTAAACATAGCAAAAATCACGCCGTGACTATTTAATTTATTAAAAACAATAATTTAATAAACATTACTTATTTAAAAGTATCAATTGTGTAAATAAACCCGACACAATAAATACTAATGGTATGAGTTAGATATCACACCTTATATCAAAAAATGTGACTGCCTATGCAGGTTGCAGCGTCGTATTGGCGATGAATGCTATAGCAATTGGGTAATTCGAGTGTGCTAATAGACCAAGTAATGTAATAACCGACAGTCCGCTATCGTTAAAGTCAGTTAAAATGTGAAAAGTCACTGACTGTCCGGTGATCACTCTATTGCCGTCAGTCACATTTGATTAATCGTATGATTGTTTTTCGCTCAATATAGTCAGATCGTTCGAATTCGCTTATGACCGCTTTAGGCTCTGAGCTGCCGTTAGTAACTCAAAAGCTAATGTCGGCTTATGGCTAATCAGTGACCTAAAGAACAACCAGTAGCTAACGTCAGCAAAGCGCACAAAGTGATCGTTAAAAAGTGAACGCAGAATGACTGCTATGGTGGCTTAGTTCACACTCGAACTTAGCTGCTTATTGGTAAAAAGTTATTATCAAACGACACCTGTATTCAACTAAGGGGAACGTCAGCTATCTGGAAACTTCTAGCGTAGAGTGGTTGTTCATCCATGTCCGCTGTAGATCAAAACATACAAAAATTTTCAGTATTAATTCTAAAATGCTAAAGTCACCAAAGTGGCAAAAGTTAGCATTGCAAGGTGTGACTTACCAACGCAAAAAATGAGCTTGATATATTGAGAGCGGTTAGTTAAAAGTTAAAACCTAGTTGATTGCTTTTTTTATACCTAAGACTTCTTTCTCTACTAGAGTCACTAAACAGCTTACTTTCTTCGATTTCACCCAAATTAGATATGGTCATTTGTATATTATGATGACGCTTTTTTTTTATTAAAACCTTTAAATCATCAGGTGCGCAATAAAGTGAAGACATAAGGTCTGAGCTGGGTTGAAATCCTATATTTAATTTATCTTCCTTGACGGCTAAAAATATATTGCTCAGACAAATATTGTTATAGATCAGACTTTCTTTCTGCTCCGAAAGAGGTTTCATAATATTAGAAATGAAATGAGGGGAAAATAATTCTATTACAGGTGATATATCTATAATTGATTTGTAGTGAAGTGTTTTTGTTCCTTTAGATTTTATAAAATCATTTTCTAAAAGGATTTTAATTCCCACCTTAGAAACACCCAATAATTTGCTAGCAGTTGTTATGTCTATGCAGAGTGGTTTAATTTCATTACTGGAACTTGTACGTTCAATAGCTTCATATTGCTGGAGGACACAGCTTATAGGCCAGATAGCTTTTAGATTATTGAATAATAGAGTTATATTTATCGCAGCAAAATTCGTCGGGAAAAAAGATGAGTGTTGATTGATACATTTGTGCATCCAATTTCGTGCATCTGTATGGCAGTTAAGGAATTCAAAACCTTCTCTGATTTTTTCTTGGTAATTGGGAAGTGATGGATAACGAGGTTGCTTTAAAAGGAGCTCTTCTTGATTGTTTAGAAAGTATGAGGCAAGTAAGCAATCTGCAACTTGCGCTTCTAATAATAGGGGGAGCTGAGTTGGAGGAACTGGAATTAACTTTATGCCGCATTGCTTTGAAGTACACCTCCCTTTAAGCAAAGCAATATCCCAAGTTAATTGATTATTACAGGTATAACATTTGTCAATTAGTGGTTCATGATGTGATGAGCACAGGTGGATGAATGGACTTTGTACTTCCATTTTAATATACCCTTTTTCTCTAATGCATCTTAAGCAAACCTTCGGCTCTATTTGAATATGGCACTCGAATAATGGTGTTGTAATATAAGTCTGTACAGAGTGATATAGCCTAGGCTTCAAGTCGATCGGAAATGGAGTAGTTACAGGATTACCTCTTATAATTTTATTTATTATTGACTTAGGATACACTCTGTCAACGTAAGTAAAACCATTGCGTAGCGCCACTCTTAAGGCAAAACCAATGTTACTTTCATCAGGGAATGCTATAGGTGTAATTGAAAGTTGCATTATTAATTCCTAGTGGCTTGTCTGGAACACATGATTGATATGTGTATTAACTTCTTCGTCTGAAATATCAGTTGAACAAAAGGGGTTAAGCTTGGCTTTTCCATAGATATCATAATTATCTTTTAATCTAGCTATTAGCTCTTGTTTGTCTTGAATACCCGACATGTCCTCTAGTAAAAACAAGCTCTCTAGTGTACTAAAACTTCGTTCCATATATGCTAGGTAAAGCCTGTTCAGTAAAGGGCCATCCTTGTAGTTTAAAAAGGGAAATTGGATTTTATCAATGAACCAGTTAATACAATCTAGCCAATCATCGGTTCTTGGCTCAATACGTTCTAGCTTCACTGACCGCATCATTCTACGACTCAATTGTTCGTTATCATCTACCGCTTTCTCTGTTTTCCCAAATGTTAGTAAGCGCATTGCTCTCTCACTGCCGATAAATACTATTGAAGCACTGAGTCCATCAAGTAAACTACATAAATACTTAAGTGTATTAAGAGCCGTCACACCATCTGTGTTGGGTAAGACTTGCTGGATTTCATCAAGAATAATAAGTTCAACGCCTAGCTCTTTTATTAAGTGGCAAAATTGTTCATCTAATTCACCTGGCTCTGTCTTTCCCTTAGGGGGAGTTGTACCGAGTGCTTTTATCAATAGCTTTAAAATGTCGTCTACTTGTTTTTTAGATTCTTTGAATCGGTAAAGAAATACAGGCATTATAGTTTTTTCACGAATTTTTTGTTGTGGAAACAATGTTTCATATTGCTTTACTAGGTAGGACTTTCCTTCTCCAGACACACCATAGATAAGCACCCCCTTTTTATTTTTAGGTTGCGAATGCATCGCATGTACTCGACATATTCGTTGCCATGCAATTTTTAGAGAATCATGCTTTACAAGAGAGCTTGGCATCTTTGCAGGCTCACGCTTAACTTTATTTACCACTACCATTTTCGTTTCTTACCACTTGGCGTTGTTGTCATAGATTCTTTTGGCGCTTTAGTCTTAGGCGCTGTTTTATCATCTATAGCTTTAAGGTTTGCATAAAAGGATTTTGGCTCTCTGTTAGCCTTTGGTTTTTCACAATGAGATTGTTTAATACGCTCTTCAACACTTAACTCTTTGGCATTGTTTTCTTCAAAGGACGCTGGCTGAGTTCCACTTCTTTTTGGGCGTGTTGCTTGGGAATAAAACCTTTCAATTTTCCCCTGGTAATAACCTGTGATGTCATGCTTTTTCTCTTGCAATATGTCATAGCTTTTGGGCTTAAACCCTTTTAATTCATCGAAGGACACCATTTTAGGCATAATGTCCAAATTGATGTTATCAGCCATGATGTCCCTTTCTTTACCCGTTATTGGGTCAATAAAGCTAACCGTGACATAGCGTGCGTCGAAGGGGTCAAAAAACACCTCGATATCGGGGTTTTCACCTTTTTTTACGTATTTACTCATTGCCATATGAATTAGTTTAAGTTCGTAATTAAAGAAATCCTGACCAAGTAAGCGAACGGTTCCTCGTCCCTGTAACTTATTTGTTTTCTTTTCTTTGAATACATGAAAACCTTGCTTTGCTTGGTGATAGGAAACATGGGGTCGTGGGGTTCGCTTAATGGATTCGTTCCACGCCATTATAGGGGCAACTTTCGTTTCTTTATGAATTTTATGGGAATATTCAGTAAGAAAAATATTGAGTAAGCGAAGAAAGTCGCTAACTTTTATATCTGCATATTTTTGTAGTGTCATCTCAAGTTTTTCGTTATCAATATCGGTTATTAGACGTCAACTAACTTGTCCGGTTGGCGTCAATTAACTTGGCCGGTATTTGAATTTAGTTGCATAGCTTGTTTTTTTCGGTAACTTTCTCCTTTTATTTGATAGATATCACTGTGGTGAACAAGTCTGTCGATAGCAGCAACAGTCATCATGTTGTCACCAAATATACTATCCCACTCACTGAATGCTTGATTCGATGTGATCAACAAACTGCCTCGTTCATAACGATGTGCAATCAGTTCAAACAACACCTGACTTTCACTATCAGTCTTTTTCACATAGCCGATATCATCTAATATCAACAGCTCATATTTATCGAGTTTTCTTAGGGCATCAGTTAAGCCCAACGTTTCTTTTGCACGTTGGAGTTCTTGAACAATAGCTGTACTAGTGCTGAATTTAACGCGCACTGCTTTTTCAAGTAATGAGTAACCAATAGCACACGCTAAGTGAGTTTTCCCTAAACCACTAGCACCAAACAATAAGATATTATGGCCTTGTCTAAGCCAGTCAATCTGATTAACTTTTTGTTTCATTTGCAGTGACGTAATACCTTCTATTTCGTCAAATTTATATTGATGTAGTTGTTTACCTACGGGTAATTTACTCTCTTTAAGTAACCGTTTTAATCGACTTTCATGACGATGATTAGCTTCAAGTTCACATAGCTCGGCAAGGAATAATTCAGGCTCCCACTCCTGTGAAACAGCCTTTTGGGCAAGGACTTCCCATTCTTTGGCTATCGCACTTAAGCGCAGCTCTTTCAGTAATATTGGTAAGCTTAGAATATTAGCCATGTAACCCTCCAAGCAATATATCGTAATCACTTATTTGATGTTGATGACTGACAATGTTTGGTATGACGAGCGTGCTAGGGGCAAACAATTTACGGCACATATCAATAGATATAAACTTACCTTGCTCGTGGTTTTTCAAGACATAACGACCAAGGGCATGCTCGCAATTATAGTTATGAGCGAGTAACAATAATTCAACCATATAACGACAGTCTTTATCGCTAACATGCTCTGCTGTTAACTGCTGCCACAACAAACTGAAGTCACCTTCTGGGATCAAATCTTCTCGTAACTGCGAGTATTTGAACGCATTGGGCTTTTTCGCAAGTGAGTGGATCACATGTTTATAATCTACTGCTCGTGATCTTAAGTGTCCTTGAGCATAGACTCTAGACAGGGATAACGTTTTTTCATGACCAAGAAATAAATCCAGCCGAGTATCATAAATGTGTACAAGTAATCGATGACTAATTAATCTAGAAGGTACGGTATACGTCACACGTTTAACACTGATGGTGCTGCTAGAGGTAACTTTAACGTATTGTTCGCAGAAGTCGTTGGTACGACGTTTAGGCAAATCATTTAAGTGCTTGCGCTCTTCATCAAATCGAGTTTTGCATTGGCGATTAATTTTGGCGACAATTACATCAAGAAACGATTGGTACTCGGTAATTGTCGCGAAATCACGACTGCCACGTAGTCGTAATTGCTGATCTACTTTTCGTTTTAAATGGCTATGTGCCACTTCAATCGCACCATTTTCATGAGCTACACCTTTATTGTTACGCGTCGCAACAACGCTATAGTGAGCACATAGCTTTTGATAGCGTTCAGTTAACGCTTCCTGTTCATAATGATTATTGAATGCAGCACTTAAGCTATCGGTTCGGTGTGTCTGTGGTACACCACCACTGCGCCAAAATGCATTTTGTAAACCTGTAGAGAGTGATTCGAAACTTTCACCACCAAAGACAAGTTGAGCATACGTCCAGCCACTGAACACTAACTTGTAATGAAAAAGCTTATGAGAAAATGCTTGGCCTGCAATAGATATTTCAAGTTTGTTCATCCAAGTGTAATCAGATATCCCCATAAACCCTGGCATGTACTTTTGACGAAAGATAACTTCTTGCTCTGGCCCTTCAGTTGCCAACCACTTTTTGACTCGACGTTGTAACGTACGTAAATGATTGTGACCAAATTTACCTGGCATGAGTGTATCGAGCTGATCTAATAAAGTTATGGGTTGAAGTTCAGGATCTGCTTTGAGCAATGGCACTAGATGCTCTTCAAACGCACCATTAAATGGATTTTTGCGTGTTCGATAAACCCTAGGGAGATGTGTGGTTGAATGCTGGCCGGATTCGATACGCCGAGCTGTACGCTCTGACATACCAGATTGGGCAGCGGCTGCTGTTTGTTTATGATCCTTACGATAAGACATATATAAATTAACCTGTTGCTTGGTTATGGGTTTTCCAGACATATCTTTCTCTATTGAATTTGATATATCTAAAGTGTACCAAAACCGGTCAACCTAATTGTCGCGACCCGGCCAAGCTAATTGTCGCCTAATAATCGGTTCTTTTTCCTTTGTAGCTATTGAAACCGACGGTTTTATTGCCCTTACTATCTGTGATAATCATACCTCTAAAAAAGGAAGCTCGAAGAACGTTATTATAGGATTCGACAAAAGGCTTTTTTGCTGGTTGATTTGAGGGAGTGTAAACTGGTGTTATGTTTAATCGTTTGCAAGTTTTCCAAATCGCAGCATTATTAAAGCCTGAGCCATTGTCCATCACCATTACTACAGGTTTGCCTTTAGCAATAAGGTTGTTATCTGCTAAGTAACATTGTCGAATAAGATTTAAAACATTTTCTTTGTTTTCACCTTGTCCATAATCAACAACGACACCTAGTATATTTCGTGTCATGCAGTCTATCGCTGTATAGAGAGATATCGGCTTAGTTGGCTCAAGTGTTTCGTCATCAACTAGGCACATATTTACATGCATCCGATCTAGCTCAACTCTTTGCATGGCGAAATAAGTACGAATACGTCGCCTTAAAGTAAGAGACAGTTGATTTTTTGTTGCTTGAGAGGTATTTGGATTGTTAAGCTTATCTTCAATTTCACTTAACGCAGCAAGTCTGCGATAAAATGTACGCTCACTAGCAACTTTTATTGAGGGGTTACCCTGAGATTTTTCTTCAACCTGCAACTTATATGCTTTGTAATGAGCCGTTTTTAGTTTTGAATTACTGTCTGACCAAAGTGTTGCAATATGGTGTTGGATTTGAGCTTCAGTTGCTGAGTTTAAACGTGTAGGAGCATTTCTTCTCTTGCTAGCGAGACTGTCATTATCAAAACCAGATACCACCCAACACCGCCAATATTTAGCGATGGTTTTATGGGCAGGGTGCTTACTTGCTTGAGTTTCAGGGTGGCGCTTTTCAACTTCCTCAATTAAAAAATTATAAGTATTTTCTATTGTAGGGCTAAGTTTTTGTTCGTGAACTAAATCTTTTAGAGTAAGGATATACTTTAAGCGTTCATCCCTGTCAGCCTTTTGATATTCATTTAGTTGTAGATGTGGCCTTTCAGTTAACTTTTGAATGTACTTCTGCTGTTCAAGGTGCTTTTCAAAAGTGTCTGATTCAATAAGATGTTTTTTTGTTTTGTCTTCATCCTCTTCAAGCATATAGCTATACGCATCTTTGAAAATTATTGTTTCAATACCACCTTGTGGGTTATGAAATTTTGAGCCAATATTAACGCCTTCTAACATTACGACACCTTTTTCAATGCTGTATCGCATCGCAATAATGAAGCCATGTCGAACTCGTAATATCCAATGGCTATTAAGTAATAAGCCTCTTCGATGTGAGTCTCTGTGTAGTTGCTAAGAGTCTCGATTAGCTCATTCAAAGTGATATGTTCGGGTAGTTCACAATCTTCAATTGAAAAAGACAGCTCTTGAGACATACAATCTGCAATTAACTGGTAATTCACACGGATAAAAGGTGTTAACCCTAGCTCAGTGACGATGCGGATTTTAGATTGACCTTTAGAAGCAGAGTAATTAGAGAAATGTTCTATCTTATCTCGGTATTCCTCATCAACTTTTTTTGACCAGTGAACTTCAATATATTCTGAGCTGCCATTGGCATATTTCACAAGAAAATCAGGCGTTTTTCCTTTGGGTTTTTCGTTATCACCAACTTCTGAATGCATTGTTTCAGGCTGGCTAGCAAAAGAGATTATGTTTGGGTCACATTCAAAAATACATGCGTAACAGTATTCTAAAAATGACTCGACCTTAATGCCGCAGCCAATAATGCCATTACCATTCTTTTTAGAATTAAACCGGAATATGTGTCGGCCTCTATGTTTGTTCGCATTGTACTTTTTTGCTCATGAGATATCTCTAAAAATTTTGATCCTAAAAAAATAATTGTTTACTTTGTGAGCAATCAAGCGTAGCATAGTAATTTCGTTTGGTCAAAAAGTGACCGTTCATGTATTGCCAAAATCAAACCTTTTTAGTTCCACTGATTACGGGGATATATTTAAACTCAAATTAAATCAAATTTACATACGACCAATTGCTTTAAGGAAAAGATAGTTAGTAACCCCCTTATTTAATAGTGTTTTATTGCGTTTTTCTTAAGGTTTTTACTATAGGTGAATGGTTTTATAGAGAATAAACTGATGACAAAGTACAAATATTCAGCAGAGCAGATATGTAATATTTTAAAAGCTTTGGAAAATCAGGGGCGAGGTGACTCGGAGTTTTATAAGAAGCATAAAATTAATGCTACAACTGTCGATGTATGGAGAAAGAAATTTACTCGATTGTCTGTCGAGCGAATTGAGCATTTACGACAGATAGAAGAGGAGCACCGCCAGTTAATACTAGAAAATGAAAGGTTAGAACAAAGAAGCCAAGCTGCAATTGAATTTTTTAAAAATGAATTTCCAGATGTGAAGGTTAGGCGAGCATACGCTAAGAAATTATTTGAACAAGGCTTAATTGGTCAAACAGAAGTGTGTAAACTATTTTCTATTAAGTGGAATAGCTTTGTACATAACAGCCGTTAGGATTTGCGTAACTAATGTTAGCAGAACCGACTTTGCAGTCATTAGTTATTAGCTGAGCCTTAGGGCAACTGCTAGCCCAGCCTGTGTGAAAACTAATTATTGTAAGTTTTCATTATTGAGGGTTTATATCAGCTATTTAGAAGGCTTCGCGTAGCGAAGCCGATATTTATGAATATCCATGCTTTATATTTTTTATTCGTTCAAAATTGCTGATATTGGCTCCTATTTGAAACATATTTGGGTCTTTTAAGGAAAGAGTTACCTCTTACGGCAACATCACTTCCTTCATCAACTTTTCTATTCCAAATATATTGAGCATTCTTTTTAAATTATACGCCAATACATGCAGGTTCAATTCTGTACTGACATTTTTAAACCCTCTTGTTAAAAGGTGCGTGGCTCCTGCCCACAACTTAATCGTACCAAAGGGATGTTCAACCGTTTGTTTTCGTTGAAGCATCGCATCAGGCGTTGCTTTGAGCAAGGCTTCCATTTTTTCCATATCAGCTTCATGGATCCAACGTCTCATTCTTCTTGGGTCTTTTTTAGAACGGGTACATTGGCTTCGGATAGTGCAATTTTTACAAGCCATACCATTGAAGTAAATTTTGATATCTAACCCTCCTTCTATCGCATTGAATCGATGTTGAAGCTCATTGCCCGCAGGGCAAATATAAACATCATTATCTTGATTATATTCAAACAGTGACTTGTTAAAAATTCCCTTCTTTTCTGAGCCTGATGTATCGGTTTTTGGTACAAGCGTCGATACACCTAAATCTTGAGTATCTTTAATATCTTGTCGGCTGTAATAACCCTTATCTGCCAATATTGTTGTAACACTTTTCCCTAACGCTTTAAGTGTCAGTTTGGTCATATTGCACAACTGCCCCCTATCTGTTGTATTGGTGACTTCGTGAGCAACAATTAAATGATGTTTAGTATCGACAGCGCTTTGTATGTTATAGCAAATCGCTCGTGTCATGCCCTGTGTTTTCATCAAGCGAGAATCAGGATCGACTGTTGATACTTGTTTATCAGGATGATTATTGACGGCTAATTCCATCTCTTTTAGTTCAACGAGGTGTTGTTTTAAGAAATCTAATTTAGATTCAATATTAGCAATGTATTGTGATGTGTTCTCTTGTGAATCTGACTGTTCAAGCTTCAAAAAATAATTATTAATATGCTTTTCTACTCGCTCAATATGAGACTTCATTTTACTTGGAGTGTAGTTTTTATCTTTGTTGTTGGATGCCTTAAACTTACTACCATCTATAGCAACAGTCGCTTCACTAAACATATTGAATTTATGGCACATTTGAACGAAGGTTTTACAGGTGTTTTTAATTCCACTGTGGTTATCTTTTCTAAAGTCAGCAATCGTTTTAAAGTCTGGGGATAAACGCTCCGTGAGCCACATAAGTTCAACATTACGTTGTGTTTCTCGCTCTAGACAGCGTGATGACTGAATTCGGTTTAAATAACCATAGATATAAATTTTGAGTAATATGGCGGGGTGATAACCAGGTCGGCCAGTTGCTTTAGATTGAACACCTTTGAAACCAAGGTTTTCTAAATCTAAACCATCGACAAATACATCAATTACTCTAACAGGATTTTCTTTAGCGACAAAATCTTCAAGCATTTCTGGAAAGAGGGTTGCTTGGGAGCGAGATAAACCTTTAATATGACGTGACATACAGCCAACATATAATCAATTAACCTAATGAATATTATAGCAAATATTGAGTGATATATTATCTTGTTTTGAGATTGATTGATCATAAGTATCCGGTGCTTATTCGAAAAAGTGATCAAAACGTTTTCACACAGGCTGAGCCAATTGCGGACATTAGCCTTTGCAAATTCAGGAGCATATTTAGGGCAATATTAGCCAAGATTTTCTGCTCACTTGTGGGGCTGGTTTAAGACTTGCAAAAGACGTTAGACATAACAGTGTTCTAGCTTCCGCTTAGCGTAAAAGAGACATTAGCAATTACAGCTAATGGACAGATTCGATTAGATCTTGTATCGATAATGCCGCGTCCGACTGCATGCGATTTGTTACACATTTTATCTTCAAACAGTCATCATGATTTAGATTTAAGTAAATCACGTATTTCCGTTAGCAACATCTCCTCCTTAGAAGGGGGGCTGGGAGTTTTAGGCGCTTCCTCTTCTTTTTTCTTTAGTTTATTGATTCCTATAACAACCATAAATATTACAAATGCAATGATAGTGAAATCAACAATGGTTTGAATAAATGCTCCGTAACTTATCACCACTGCTGGCGCTTCGCCTACAGCCTCCTTGATGACAATTGCTAAATCAGAAAAGTTTACGCCACCTAATAGCACGCCAATCGGAGGCATAATAACCCCAGAAACCAATGCTGTGATGATTTTCCCGAACGCCACCCCAATAACGATTCCGGCCGCCATGTCGACGACATTTCCCTTCACCGCAAATTTTTTGAAATCCTTAATCATGCTCATAGCCTTGTCTCTCTGGTTCATTGATAGTGGCAGTTATATTAGCGCTTTGTGCTTTCTATTCCCTAACCTTTTTTACTGCTAGCTAAGTCATACCAACGTCGTAAACTGCAAACGCGAAGCGCTCCGCCTTGTTAGGTAATTGTCTCGATTTTCGATGTGCAATTAGGGCATATCATCGCTTTTTTATGAATTTCTGAAAAGCACATTGGGCAATCCTTGGTTTTGTTGAATATATCTCTTTCTTCTTTTCTATTGATTCTATTAATTGCTTTTATCAATATAAATGTAATCCAGGAGACAATAAGAAAGCTAAAAACACTGTTAATAAAAAGACCATAGCTAAGGGTTACAGCGCCATCTTTGTTGGCTTGGTCTAGGCTCAAATAAGGCGTTCCAACTGCCCCTTCTTTTAAAACGAGAAACAAGTCAACAGTATCCACACCACTTGATAGCAAACCTATAATTGGTGCAATAATATTAGCAACTAAGCTAGAAGCAATCGTAGCAAATGCACCGCCAATAACGATACCAATCGCCATATCCATTACATTGCCTTTAAGCGCAAACTCTTTATATTCATCAAGTATCTTTTTCATGTTTGATCTCTAATTATTGTACCAAAGCCCCGCTAAGGAGAAATTTGTAGTTGGGTAAAATGTTGAACGGAGCGAAAACAGCCAACTGCAAATTTTCACTCTTGAGCGACTTATTAAGCCCGTTTAACCAATGCAAATTTACCTTTACCCCTCTGTCCGCACATAAGGTTACATAAAAAGCTAAACCAACACCTAAGCAAATCTATATAACTATAGCCATAAAGGAAATGAAATTTAGCTGAGTTCTAGCTTAATTACTATATTATATTCTTCCTGAATATCCATATGTGACCAATTTTCCATAGGCTTATAAGGCCTAATAATGACTTACAGGGAAATCACCTAACCAATCAAAATTAGAATTTAAAGCGAACTTCTGCAAGTTAAACGTTTTATTTTTAGCGCATGTGTAGCATTTTCTATGTATAAATTAATTACTTAAATAATATTACTAAAATGTCGCAAAATGCACAAAACGGTCCTAATTTCGCTTTGAATTCACCACAATAAATAGTCTTCTTTGCCAGTCAGATTATTCGATTAATCGGTAATATTTATAGTCAAACAATGCATATTTATATATGTGGATAACTATATCTTATCTTTTTAATATTGAGTCAGATTGTATTAGAGCCTTCTTCAGTTAGCCAAAGAACTAAACCGCTCCGCGGTATTGGAGCTCTTGGCTAACTCTTTAAATCCTTTAACCTTCCATATTCTTTTCTACTCTTAGTATTGAGGCATTTCGTCTCAATTAACGAGGAGTTTTAACATGATTTTTTCTACTTATTTTGATCCTGAACTGAGCCAACGTTTCACTGAAGACATGGTTATCCGTAAGCTTACGGCTAAAACACAGATAGGTTATGTCCGAGCACTAAATCGTTTATGTGAATATTTGAAACATTCACCTGAAAACGCTACCCGTGACAATTTGCGTGAGTTCCAATTGTTTTTAGTTGAAGACGGCGCAACAGGAACAACGATTAATAGCACCCTTTCTGGTTTGAGGTTTTTATATAATGTTACGTTAGATAAACCGCAGTTACTCACCAAATTAATCACTGTTTCAATCGCACGTAAGTTACCCATTATTTTGAGTCTAGAAGAGATAAAACTGTTTCTTGGGGCAGCCGCTCATCCTAAATACCATGCTGCATTTTCTGTTGCTTATGGTGCTGGGCTTCGCGTTAGCGAAGTCGTTTCGCTTAAAGTCTCAGATATAGACAGTGAGCGTATGGTACTTCGCGTTGAACAAGGTAAAGGAAGCTGAGACAGATACGCTATGTTATCTCCTGCGCTACTCGAGCATTTACGACATTGGTGGTTGTTTGCTAATAAACATGGGCAAATGCATCGTGAAGGTTGGTTGTTTCCAGGGCTTAATCCGATTAATCATATGACGAGTCGTCAGCTTGCTAGAGTTTGTACAACAACGGCCAAGGACGCTGGTATTAATAAAAAGGTATCGATGCATACCTTACGTCACAGCTTTGCTACACATTTACTTGAAGCGCATGTTGATATACGTGTCATACAGGTATTGCTTGGGCATGCTAAATTAGGTACCACGGCTTTATATGCTCAGGTCGCAACAAACTTATTACGCGAAGTTATCAGTCCACTTGACGCTTTAGAAAGCAAGGATAAGACTAAAGATAAGGACAAGTCGTGAGTATTTATCATGACTCGTCCTCAATTAGAAGTATCCGATATATTTCGACAGAACGGTCAAGTATGGCGTGATAAGCATCAGGGGCATATTAACCTCAGTCAATTGAAAATCATGTCAGCCATTGAAAATTGTCGAACAGAGGTTTTAGGTGGACATCAACTTTATTGCCAATCATGTCATAAGACTCATATTTCTTATAACTCATGTCGTAATAGGCATTGCCCAAAATGCCAAGCAAGCTCAGCAAAAAGATGGCTTGAAGCGAGACAAGCGCAACTACTACCTGTCGATTATTATCATTTGGTTTTTACCTTACCAAAAGAAATCGCAGAAATTGCCTACTACAACAAGTCGATAATGTATGGCTTATTACTGAAAACGGCGGCAGAAACGCTTCTCACGATAGGCGCTGATGAAAAGCGACTCGGCGCTAAATTAGGGGTTACTTTTGTCCTTCATACATGGGGCTCTGCGATGACACATCATCCGCATGTGCATGGTATTGTACCAGGTGGTGGTTTATCTCTTGATGGGGAAAAGTGGGTATCAAGTAAATCAGGCTTCTTCCTGCCTGTGCGTGTGTTATCGCGATTGTTTCGTCGCTTATACCTTGAGAAATTAGCGCAAGCTTATCAACAAAATCAACTGATATTCTTTGGTGAAAGTAAGTCGCTTGAAGATGAAGTGTCGTTTACCAAATGGCTTACGCCGTTACGAAAAAAAGAATGGGTAGTTTATGCTAAAAGACCTTTTTCAGGGCCTAAAGCTGTTTTCGCTTACCTTGCTCGTTATACACACCGCGTAGCGATATCCAATAGTCGCTTGGTTAAAAGTGATGAAAATGACGTTACGTTTCGTGTTAAAAACTATCGTGCTAAAGCGTCAAAGCGATACCGAACGATGACATTAAGCCATGGTGAATTTATACGACGGTTTTTGTTGCATGCTTTACCTTCGGGGTTTCAACGTATCAGGCATTATGGCTTGATTGCCAATACGACTTGTAAGAAGAACTTAACTAAAGTTAAGAGCCTACTTAATGTAAAAGTGCCTGAAGTAACCACACCGGAATTAGTTGAGGGTAAATCACTTCCACCTGCAAAAAGTATTGTCTTTACATGCCCAGAATGTAGTGAGCCAATGATTATTAAAGATATTCTAATTTGCAGGTTGAAACCTCGCGCACCACCAATCAAGCTTGTGAATTAGCAAATGGAAATAAGTATCTCTATTATCGAATGTTGATAAGGGATCGCTTTGCCAAAAACACCACAATAGCGAATATGACGCTATACTTCATTGAGTTTTTACTCGTTAATAAGTCGTTTATGCCAACTAAAGTCAAACAGCAACAAGCGCTAATTCAAAATTACCCAGTCAAACACCCAACCACGATATAGCATTCCCCATAGTAAGCACTTGGTTCACGCGGTTTCGTTCTCTGGAGTTTGTTAGACACCAGCCTGAGGAGTGAAGCTTGCTTGATCTTATGGTGTTTTGTCGCGACTGGTATCTAACAAACCTAAACATAAGCTGTCCTTATCCAAGAAACTGCTATGAAGAGTTTGTGGCAAACTAGACAGTTTGGCTTATTTGATTTTAAAACTCCTTAGCAGCGATATAATAAGTATTCGTCCAACTAGCTGATAAGCTTAAAAATCCCATAGTTGCAATATTCTGGTTTTGATCGTATATTTATTAATCACATTGTATTTAGTTGATAGGTACTTATTCATGGATGAGGTAGACTTTTTCAATAATGCACTCGATGCTCTTCCTGAACATATTTGTATTATTAATAATATTGGTGATATTGTATTTGTAAATCAGGCATGGGTCGATTTTGAATTAAATAACTCTTCAACGCAATCCACCGATTGGCATAAAATCAATTACTTCGATATTTGTAAGAATTCAATAAGTGAAGATAATGATGATATTTCACTCATTTTATCAGGCATAGAAGCTGTTGCCAGTCAGAACTCTCCGAGTTTTTCATTTGAATATCCTTGTCATAGTCCAGACAATCATCGTTGGTTTTCACTCAACTGCACTCCATTTAAATCCAACCAAAAAACTTATACCTTATTACAGCATGTTAATATCACGCAGAAAAAACAAGCAGATATAAATTCCAATATCGATGCCCTAACAGGGGTTGCAAATCGTAGAGCATTTGACGAATTTTTTCAAAAAGAATGGCTTCGATGTGCCCGGTCATTGTCTCCAATTAGTCTCATCATTATTGATATTGATGACTTTAAAGCATTCAATGATACGTATGGTCACGTTAAAGGTGATTGGTGTTTAAAGACAATTTGTAATGAATTAAAACAATTAGTAAACAGACCAAGTGATCTATTTTGTCGGTACGGTGGGGAAGAATTTATTTATGTTTTAGGAAATACGTCATCTAAACAAGCACAAGAAATTTGCACCAAAATACATCAAGTTTTAAAAGAATTGAATATTAAACGTGATGCAATAAAGGATAGTATACGTGTTACCGTGAGTGCTGGTTTAGCTTGTGTCCATCCAAGTAACTTTAATAACAAAATCGACCTACTCGAATATGCCGACAAGTATCTTTACACAGCTAAATCTCAAGGAAAAAACACAACCAGATGTCACTATTGTGAAAGTGAGATCTGCTCTCCTAAAAATTGCAGTTATTAATTATTATGCCTGACCCCTTCCTCTCCAGAGGAAGGGGTGGTAAATATAGAATACCTATTCCTCACTCTTTAAAATTGTCAACAAAGCTAGCTAATAATATAGGTTTGAAACAGTTATTGAATTGTCTTCTTTCGTATCTTTGTTAACATTGGCCTAGTGATTATTAGATACTTCTCCAGCTAGCCAAAAGCGGAAGTAGAGCAATCATCAACACAGTTCAGGTCAAGCCACTTTACCGACCTTAGTATTTTAGAATTTATACAGAAAATTTTGTATGTTTTGATCTAGAGCGGATATGACTCAACAATCACATTATGCTAACGGTTTCCTAATAGCGGACGTTCCCCATAGATGAAAAAAGAGTTATTTGATGATAACTCTTCGCCAATAACCTGTTAACCTGAATGTGAACAACGTGACCAATCCCGCCGTTCACATAATTGCTATGCATGACTGTGATTTCTTCTTGTGCGTTAATTCTTTTTGCTTTGCTTTTGATGTTATAAGTACGCTTTAGCTTACTAACGGATACTTGCTCATAAACGCTATCTATCTATTTTGCTTTCGAAGATCTTTGGTATACACGCTAACAATACTAATTAAAGGTTATTATGGCTAAATTTAATGGGCATCATTCTGTTTATTTTGAAATAATATTTGTTAATCTGTGTTTAATTGTAATTATTCGAATATCCAATATATAATCAAAAGTAGTATAAATATTGTTTAAAATGTAAGCTAATTATCAATAACCTAGAAATAAAATAAAATAAAAGGAAGTTTCTATACATGTTCAATTTAAATTCACAAATTTTTCGTTTATTCACTTGTATCTGTTTAGCTACACTTAGTGCATGCAGCAGTACATCGAAACTTAATGCGATACAACAAGGAGATTCTGTCGCTTTTGTGACTAAGTCATATTCAGACAAAATTTTGACTTTTAAAATTACGAACAAAGGTGTGGGTGAAGATGCTGCCACTGGTGGGAAAACTGGTGCTGTAGGGGGAGCTATCGCAGGGGGACTGCTGTGTGGCCCATGGATTGTGATTTGTGCTCCTTTTTTAGCTCTGACTGGAGCTGTGGGAGGAGGAGCTGTAGGAGCCGTTGTTGGTAACGCAACAGGAATTTCCGCAGAAAACGAAGCCACTTTAACAAACAAAGCCACTACTTATATTCAAAGCAGCGAGCCACATAAAAATCTTTTAACTGAAGTAATAAAACAAGCCAGTAAAAACTTTACCGTTGTTGACTCACCGTATAGCAACGAAGTGTCAATACAAATTACATCACTAGAATTTCACTCATTTAGTGATGGCAGAGTTGCTCTTTCGTTAGAAGCCACCGTTGTTGTTGATTACCTTGAAAATGGACGAACGCGTGCTCAAACAAAAACTTACCAATATCAGAGTCCGCCTGAATTTGTTGAGACTTGGCTAGAGCAAGATGATAACTTTTATCAACAACGTTTTAATGATGCCTACCGCACCATCACTGATAATATTATTAGAACACTATAGAGGAATACACCATAGATTCTCTATAGAAAGATTCTGTATTCAACATTGCAGATTGTGACTAAATGACTATTATTGGTTGGATAAATCAGCTTTGTATTGGTGCCGGATGCTCTGATTATCAAAACTATTTTGTGGCAAAATTAGCATGTCGATATGGTCAATCAATGGCAGGTATGAGCTTGCAAGATACATAGACTCTATTCTAAAAGCCCTAAGTCGCATGGTCGAACTGATGTAACCACCTTATTTTTAGCTGTATCAATCCAGTTACACCAAAAATAAATTTGAATGGATATGTAAACATAAGCAATTCAAATTTTATAATTTATAATTTATAATTTATAATTTATAGTCATTAAAATTTATAGTCATTAAAATTTATAGTCATTAAAATTTATAGTCATTAAAATTTATAGTCATTAAAATTTTAAAAGGAAGTAAAAATGATCAGAATATGTCTAGTTTTATGTTTATTATTCACTAACTCGTTGCGTGCTACTGAATTTAATCAATCGATGGGGTTTGGTTTACAATACTCTGGGCTTGTAGGATACCAAATATCCACGAAGAATGACGCTCATCGTTTTCGCGGATCAGTAGGTCTTATTGGAATAGGAGCAGGATATGATTACTTTCTTTCCCCTAAATGGTCATTAGGTGGAACTTATACCCAAACTTTTCGAAAAATCTATTCTGTTAATATTAACTATTACGCCAATACACCAATTAAAGGGCTCAACTTCGGTTTAGATATTGGCAAAATGCCTAGCGTGGCTGAATCGGGGGGTGGATTTACACGTACTAAGGGCAGAAAAAGTAAAAATATTATTTTCTTAAGTGTAGGTTATGCATTTTAGTTACCCACTTTTTTAATGACCCTACTATTTTACCACTGTGCTTTAGCGGGGTAACCTCTTCATTACCTACATCATCTGCTAACGGGCCTTCGTTAGCAGATGATGTTGCGGATATAAAAAAAAAACTCTAATATTGTCAATAGTTAGCTGTGGACCTGTTTAGGTCAACTAACGTGTTTACAGCTACCTTTAACAAATACAAACAATTTCAAAAAATTTATTCCGCCTCGCACTTTTCAGACCAAGATTTATGCATATTTGCTCTAAACATAAAATACAAAGTACTTAGTCAGCTTTCGTATCTAAGCCGATTTAAATAGAGGTGAATATTAGCCACCATTTTTGACCGCTTCGGTCTCAGAACTTCCGCTAAAAAATCAAAAGTCTATGACTGGAGTTCCGATATTGCGGTCATAATATCTCTAACGCGGAACGTTAACTATTCACACAGTCTGTGGCAACAGCAGAGGTGGTTTGCACGTCTAAGCTTATTTCTATGTGATCACTTAGCTTCTTATATTATCTCTAGATTTATCTTTATCATTATTTAATAAACACACTTTTGCAGAGCTTAACCGTGCAGCAAAAAAATTAGAAATAAACAGGAACCCACATATGGGCCTATCTAGAAGTATTTACCCAGTGTAATTAGCTTCACTTTGTATGTGTCGATATAAATTTTAACATTGAACATAAACAAAATTCCAAAATAAATTCTCAAGTTGCCGTGAATTCTCAACTTAAGTGGCGGTGATCAGCACGACATATTAACTCACCACTTCACCCTTGATTTTTACCGCACCAAAACGGAGCGCTTAATCACATCAGTGCACTTTCCTCGGTTACTCATCATTTCAAAAAAACACTAACCTCAAATAAAAACCTTTTATTACAATAAATTAGTAGCAAAGCACTGTTTACTAATGACCTGGCATAAGACTTGATGCTCTAATGATAATGAATCGTTATCTATAGTGAAAATTATGCTCTCTGCTTTTATTGAACAACACAAACTACCTGATGAATTCAGCGACACCGTTAAACTGCATTATCAACCACTTGCTGAGCGAATATTGGCGCAATTTAAAAAACACAACACACCGTACTTTGTTGGTATCAATGGCTGCCAAGGTAGTGGAAAGTCTACATTAACAGATTTTCTCGCTGAATATTTAACAACACAACACCCTCTTAATGTGGTGGTAATGTCTTTAGATGATTTTTACCTAACGGGTGAAAAACGTCAGCAGCTTGCAGAAAATATTCACCCCTTATTAGCGACCAGAGGTGTGCCAGGCACCCATGATATGGCGACTCTTGAGCACATACTTTTGCAATTAAAAGCTAAAAAAACGGGATTTTCTATCCCTAGATTCAATAAGGCGACTGATGAACCCTATCCAAAAGAGCAGTGGACTGTGGTTGATAAACCAATAGATATTATTTTATTAGAAGGATGGTGTTGGGGGGTAAAGCCTCAAACTGAAGAACAACTAAGGTCAGCTATTAATGAACTTGAATTGCAGTATGACGCTAAAGGTGAATGGCGAAATTACGTTAATCAACAGCTGAGCGAGGCTTATGTTCCCTTGTACAAAAACATGGATTTTTGGTTAGCACTGCAAGCACCATCATTTGACTGTGTTTATAAATGGCGATTAGAGCAAGAGCAAAAATTACAAGCTAGAAACATCAACTTAGCTAACTCAAAGGTCATGTCTCCTGCAGAAATATTAAACTTCACCCAATATTTCCAGAGACTTAGCGTACAGAGCTGTACGACTATCGCACAATCTGCCGACGCAATATTTTACTTAGATTATGCTCGCCAAATAACAGATGTGCCTCTAAAGGAAGTACGATGAGCTCATTAAGAACACTTGTTTTTAGTGACTTAGATGGAACCTTACTCGATCACTTCACTTATCAATCAAGCCCCGCAGATAAAACACTTGCGCAATTAAAATGTGCCAATATTCCGGTTATTTTAAATACCAGTAAAACCCTTGCTGAATTAGCCATTATCCATCGTGAGCTCAAACTAGATACCCCCTTTATTGTTGAAAATGGTGCCGCTATTTATATTCCTATAGCTACTTTTTTAGTACAACCTGCTGACACTGAAATTGTTGGTGACTATTGGGTAAAGTCTTTCTGTTTACCTAGGCAGCATTGGTTAACGTTATTAGCTGAACAAACTGATGAATTTAAAAAGTATTATCAAGGTTTTTCCACTATGTCTGCAGCTGACCTTACCGAAATAACAGGGCTGTCGTTAGCAGAAGCTAAGCGCGCTCAACAAAGGCAATATGGTGAACCCATTCAATGGTTCGGTGATGAGGACAGCAAAAATAGCTTTATAGAGCATCTTATTGATCTAGGTGCCAATGTTGTTCAAGGTGGTCGGTTCATTCATATCGGTGGCTACTGCGATAAAGGCCAAGCCCTAATTTGGCTAACAGAGCAATATCGAGAAAACTTTAATAACCCTGCAATTCTGACCATTGCCTTGGGTGACGGTGAAAATGATAGCCCAATGCTAGAAGCCGCAGATATCGCGGTACAAATTCGTTCACCCGTTCATAACTTTCCCACACTTTATCGCCAATTTAAAACGACTCGTACGCAAGAGTATGGTCCTGAGGGTTGGGCTCAAGCATTACAAACTCTGCTAGCAAAGCAACTACTTTCATCTTCTACTATTATATAAGAGGTAAACCATGGCTGATTTTTATCAAAACGGTACAGTAACCACGCTACATAACCTAGCACAGCGTGAACCAGCAGATATGGCAGCTGAAATACTAGCCTTCTCTAAAAAGCGCTCTTTAGGGCTTATTTTACCTTCATTATTTTCTGAATTAGAAGGAAAAGCTCTACCCGACATTATTAATAAAATTAAAGGTGTCGAATATTTATCAGAAATAGTTATTGGTCTTGACCGTGCCGATCTTGAACAATATAAACACGCCTTAACTTTCTTTGGGCAACTGCCGCAACATCACCGAGTATTATGGAATGACGGTCCAAGATTACAAGCGATAGATGCAAAATTACATGCCCTAGGGTTAGCCCCTAAAGAGTTGGGTAAAGGCCGTAATGTTTGGTATTGCATGGGCTATATTTTAGCTTCGGGTAAAGCGGAGTCAATTGCCCTACATGACTGTGATATTTTGACCTACGAACGTGAACTACTAGATAGACTACTTTATCCTGTTGCTAACCCTATGTTTAATTATGAGTTTGCTAAAGGTTTTTATGCACGAGTTGCCGGTGGAAAAATAAATGGCCGTGTCTCTCGTCTATTAGTAACACCGCTAATTAAAGCGTTGAAAAAAACAGTCGGTCATTGTGACTATTTAGAATACATGGACAGTTTTTTATATCCTTTAGCCGGTGAATTTTCTTTTCGTCGAGATGTATTAAACGATATTCGTATTCCTAGTGATTGGGGCCTTGAAATTGGTGTGCTCTCAGAAATGTATCGCAACTATTCGCCTAACCGTTTATGCCAAGTTGATATTGCGGCGACCTACGATCATAAGCATCAAGATTTATCTTTGGATAATACTGACGGTGGTTTATCAAAAATGTCGATTGATATCAGTAAAGCCTTTATTCGAAAACTTGCTACCCAAGGCGAAACGTTCACGGCAGAAAAATTCAGAACATTGAAAGCGACTTACTATCGAATTGCGCTGGATTATGTCGAAACTTATCGAAATGATGCCATGATGAATGGCCTTAAACTTGATATTCATAATGAAGAAAAAGCCGTTGAGATGTTCGCACAGAATATTTTAACCGCGGGCAATACCTTCTTAGATCAACCCATGGATACGCCGTTTATTCCTTCTTGGAATAGAGTAGTTAGCGCCATACCTGATATTTTATCGCAACTAAAAGAAGCGGTAGAGTTAGATAACGAAGAATTCAGTCAAGCATTATAAAAAAAGGTGCCACATGCCAACGCAAGATAATCAGTTAACACCTAAATTGCAGGGTAATTTAAAAGAAAAGTTAGTTCAGCAGCTTTCGACTATTTATCACGATGTCCCACTTGAAAAGTCAGTAAGTGATATTGCCCAATCTCTGCTTGATATCATGGGGTTATCTGAAGAGACAATGGCGGCGAAGCCTTTCTCAAACCATTGGTCAGAAGAAGATATTATCTTGATAACCTATGGCGATAGTATCGTTAAGGCTGATGAAGTACCACTCAAAACGTTGAAGACTTTTTTAGACACTAACGTTAGTAATACGATTAACAGCGTGCATATTTTACCTTTTTTTCCTTATAGCTCTGATGATGGTTTTTCAGTTATCGATTATTCATCGGTAAATGAGTCGTTAGGTACTTGGCAAGATATTGGCCAGATAAGTGAGCATTATCGTTTAATGTCTGATCTAGTCATCAATCATTGTTCAAGCAGAAGTGCATGGTTTGACAATTTCATTAAAGGTGAAGGACAAGGCAGCGATTATTTTTTTACTGCTCTTGCTGATGATGACTTGTCAGCTGTTGTGAGACCAAGGACATCGCCACTATTAAAGGAAATTGAAACGGGCAAAGGCAAACAATTTGTTTGGTGCACATTCAGTCATGACCAAGTTGATTTTGACTTTCGTAACCCTGAAGTTTTAAAAGCTTTCGCTTCTATTATTAAACAATACCTTGATATGGGTGTAAAAATATTTCGTCTAGATGCCATCGCGTTTTTGTGGAAAGTAGTAGGAACGCCCAGTATTAACTTACCGCAAACTCACGAAGTGGTCAGGTTATTAAGGACGCTTATTGAGTCAGCTAAACAAGATGCTGTTATTATCACTGAAACCAATATCCCCAATACGCAGAACCTCACTTATTTTGGTAATGCCAATGAAGCCCATGGGATTTATAATTTTTCATTACCGCCGTTGTTATTAAATACCTTGCTAACGGGTAACTGTTTATACCTTAAACGCTGGCTAATGAGTATGCCTCCTGCGCAAGATGGCACTATGTATTTTAACTTTATTGCATCACATGACGGTATTGGTTTACGCCCAGCAGAAGGATTATTAGATGAAGCTGAGCTGGATAACTTAGTAAAGACAGTAGAAAATTTCGGTGGAAAAATATCATGGCGCACTACAGATAGCGGCCAACAAAAAGCCTATGAAATGAACATATCACTTTATGATGCGATGCAAGGCACAGTGCGAGGTAAAGATCAGTGGAACTTTGAGCGTTTTATTTGTGCACATGCCATTATGTTTGCCCTCGAAGGCATACCAGGTATCTACATTCACAGCATGCTAGGCACACAAAATGATTATCAAAAATTAGCAAACACCCATCATAACCGTGCAATTAACAGGCGTCGCTGGCATGTAGAAGCTTTAGAAGAAGCGCTTAATGACAGTAACTTACACCATGCAAAAGTGCTTTCGTCATTAAAGTCTTTATTGGCGTTAAGAATTAAACAACCCGCCTTTCACCCTAACGCAACGCAATTTACCCTGCATTTAGGTTTGCAATTGTTTGGTTTTTGGCGACAAAGTAAAGACCGAAAACAAAGCATGTTTTGTGTGAGTAATATTTCTGATCAACCGGTCGTATTACCCTTGAGTGAGCTGAACTTAATTATTACCGAATCATGGCTTGAACTTATTACCGAAGTAAAAATAACGGAGTTAAACCAAGAACTTACCTTATCACCTTATCAAACAGTATGGATATCAAATATATAAAGTGAAAAGTTAAAAATAAACGCTATAATAAAAATAATTTAGGTGTTAACTGCAGATTAGCTTTGGAATAGCTGGGGGATTATCAATGAATGATTATTTTGCACCTCATGGTGAATTCAAATTACACGTCAGTAATAATATAATTATTGCGCGCTTAACGGGTTCTTGGAATAAAGAGTGTGCGATAAATTTTTCACAAGCATTTATAGCGCAAGTAAAATTGTTAAAAACACCAAGATGGGCGCACTTAGTCTTCTTAGATGACTGGCAAATAAGTGTTCCTGAAATTGCCCCTGTTGTTGATGATTTAGCCGCTTTTTGTATTTTAAATGGTTTAGAAAAATCAGCGCAAGTCGCCCATGAATCAATGATGAAAAAAATGTACCTCGATAAGATGGCAATTGAAACACGCAGTAACTTTGAGAGACGAATATTTTCTGACCAAGATAAAGCGATTAGCTGGCTCAGTGAATATGGTTTTACTACAACAAAAGGATTAAATGCTTACGAGTTAGTCTAGTTTAATATGGCTGCTAGAAGTTTTTCGTAAACACTAAAAGCAACTGTAAACTGCTATTGTCTTCAACTAAAGGACTGTCAGTAATACTTTTATCAAACCAAGTGTATTCGAGATTTAAGCGAGTATATCCGCCAAAAAAAATAGGGGTCGCCATTGAAAATCCCATATTTTTATTAACGCCACTATGGCCAAGGTAAGCGCCCCTATTTTGATTCACTTCGTCTTTAGAAACACCATAATAGTAATCAACATGATGTTTATCTAAGAAACTGAGTGAAAATGAGGGTTCGAAAAATATTGGCCCATACCTAAAAACATGACCAATCGTTGATTTTATCTCAAAGCCATTTGAACGATTTAGTGCATCAAACATCGAAGAAAGTCCAATTTTCCAATCATTTTGCTGATAATCGAGACCAAAGCCGACATCAAATGAACTTTTTCTTTTTCTCATTCCTTCGAAAATAGCACTATCAGATTCATCAAACCCTTGGAATCTTGGGGATAATTTTGCGGAGAGCGTTAATCGATTCGCATTTATTAACTTATAATTAATGAATGGTCCAAATACCGACAAGTTTTCTCCTTGATATCCCAATAAAGGTAAAGGCATTATTCGGGTGTTATATCCCTTGTATATTTCTTTATTAACACTGAGACCTAAGCCGTATAGAAAACCTTCGGTTTTTTTTCGCTCAACAGATACCACTGTTCCCTGCTCTGAAAAGACGTAAAAAGCAGGAAAAACTAAAAGTAATATTAAGGCTTTATAAATACTTTGTATCATTGGGTGATTACCACTTAATTTCTATTATACCGATTATACGTTTAAAAGTGGGATGAGGTTTAAACCTTCGATGAGATTAACTTAGCAACAGCTTATTATAACTCTCTTATTTCAGTGTTAATTTAATAATACGGTTATTGAAAATAATATTCATTATAACAAAGAGTAAAGTACAGCCTTGCCTTTACTGTTAGCTAGATACAATAATTAAAATATCACAGCGAGGTGATCGACCTTAGCCTAAACTGCGTATAGTTAAGTATAAATTATATTATCGGGTTAACCTAAAATGAAACACTTGAGCCATAACCAATTATTAAAGATGGATTCACGCTACCGGGCTCAACTGATCAATAGTTTATCTGGATTTAAAAGTGCTAACGTCGTTGGTACACGCAACAAGCAAAACCATAACAATTTAGCGATATTTAGCTCTGTTGTCCATTTAGGCTCTTCGCCTGCTCTAGTTGGTTTTATTACTCGCCCAGACATCGTCGAACGCCATACTTTAGAAAACATTCTGCAGACTAAACAATTCACCATAAATCAAGTTAATGAAAGTTTTTGGCAAGCGGCACATCAAACATCAGCACGCTATAATGCCGACCAATCAGAATTTGAGCAAACCGGTTTAACGCCTCATAATGTTGACGGTATTAATGCTCCTTTTGTTAAAGAAAGTCACTTAAAGTACGCCTTGAAACTACGTGAGATAGTGCCAATCGAATTTAATGGTACTCAATTAGTAATAGGTGAAATCACTGATATTCTTTGTAATGAAGTTGCTATTAAAGCCGATGGCTATATTGATATCGAATCATTGGGTACGGTTGCTATTTCAGGACTAGATAGCTACCACACCAGTCAACGGTTATCACGATTGAGTTATGCTAAGCCAGAAGTTCAGCCTAGAGAAATTTCACTTGATGGCCAGGCGCTTGACGGTAATTCATTTGAAATCTAAATAAGCTTCACCGGATTCTAGGGACAATAATGAAAAGTTGGCAGTTACTTGGCTATCTTGGTCTACTACCTTTTGCAGGTTTTTTATCTTTAAGTGTTGTGCTAAAAGACTCATCTGTGTTGGCACAGCAAGGTTTTATAGCCTACAGCGCTATTATAGTCAGTTTTATTGCTGGCACATTGTGGCGTAAAGCCGAAGACAATACTCGGTTAACACAGCAAATTATTAGTAATTTACTAAGCTTGATAGCTTTTACCGCTTTATTGATGCCCAGTGATTTGGCCTTAATAGTATTATCATTCAGCTTTATGTTTTTATTTTTATATGAAAAAAAATTAACGATGGTAGAGCAAATAAACGATTTTAATGTGGGTTATATGAGAATGCGTTTTTGGTTAACTTTTATTGTTCTCTCACTACATACCAGTGCTTATTATTTGTGGTTCATTTATGTAGCCACCCAATAACTTTTAGGAAAATTCATGCTAACTATATTCTATGATGGCAACTGTCCGATGTGTGCAACTGAAATGATCCACCTAAAAAGGCATGATCAAGACAACATCATATTTTTGGTCGATATACATCAAGAAAATTTTTCAAGTCTTTACCCTGCAATTGATTTTTCAGCCGCTATGAAAATATTACACGCGACTTATAATGGTAAAGTTCTGCTCGGTTTAGAAGTCACACATAGGGCTTGGACACTTGTTGGTAAAGGTTTTTGGGTAGCTCCTCTTAATTGGCCAGTATTTAAAACACTAAGCCACTGGGCTTACTTAGGACTGGCTAAATACCGTCATCAAATTTCAGCACTTCTCGCCAAAGTTTTTGGCATAAAAACAGCAAACTGTAATTCAGGAACTTGTTATGATAAATCAACTAACACTGATCATTGGCGCAAATAGCGACATTGGCAAAGCAATTGCCACTCAAGTAGCTTCTTTGGCTGATACTGGCCTTATTCTTATTAGTCGACAAGCCATTGACGAGAAAGACACTGTTGAGCAGGAAAACAGCCTTAAAATTAAAAAAATTATGGTTGAAGACTACCAACCGCAATCAATAGACAATGCTATAGCAGAATTAGTTGCCCATAGTGAGTTACCCATAAGCCAAGTTTTTGTCTGTAACGGCATACTGCATAGTGAAACATTTCAACCAGAAAAACGTCTCGAAGACTTCGATGCACTAGCCTTTCAGCAAGTCATTAGTGCAAATACATTAACCCCGATGTTATGGGTTCAGAAGTTGACACCAATACTGACAAGGAAGTCACCCTGTAAATTTATTGTTTTTAGCGCCCGGGTTGGCAGCATAAATGATAACAAATTAGGCGGTTGGTATAGCTATAGGGCATCGAAAGCAGCATTAAATATGATGCTTAAAACTGCATCTATTGAGTTGGCAAGAAGAGCAAAGAATATAAAGCTAATTTCTTTTCATCCCGGCACTACAGATACACCTTTGTCTAAACCTTTTCAAAAGAATGTCCCTGCAGATAAACTTTTTACCAGTGAATTTGTTGCCAAACAATTGCTAACAATTGTTGCTGACACTCCTATTGACCATACCTTGAGTTATCTTGATTGGCAGGGCAAGTCTATTAATTGGTAGTTGATAGTAATGGCCGTTAAAAGTTAACTATTACTGGTTAACTTTTCGTACGGGTTAACTTTTAGATGCAAATTGTTGAGTTAAAAACAATAAAAAAACTGCAATGTGATTTGCAGTTTTTATTGGGGATAATTCATTAAAGGTTATTATTTTTTAGCAAAACCGTCAGCTATTTTATGAAAAGATTCAAGCGTCACTTTATTATCATATTCAATTGAAAATCGGCCGTGAAATAACAAGGTTATTGTTAAGTCTTTATAACCTAACCAACATGTATATCCATCAAAGTCATGCCAAGCTTTAATACCAGAACACTGATAAACACCATCGAGTTTAGTGCCCTCTTTGGTAATATGGTCATAGATTTCTAAAAAATCTCTTAGTGTTAATTGTCTATCTTTCATCAGTTAAAACTTAATCATTTGGCTACATCGACCACTGCTACTGCTGGTGCCACACATCTCATCATAAGCTGTTTGATACTCTAGTGCAGCGTTGAATATATTATTATCTCGAAGATAATTCTTGGCTTCAACTAAAGATCCCATCACAGCAACATCTCTAGATTGGTTTAGACCAATAAAGTTATTGAGAGAATCAACCGCGCCAACTAAATAATGAGTCGATTCAGCGACACCAATAATAGTGGGTATAGTTGCTTGATTACTGTTAGTTAATGTATTCATCATAATAATTCTCCAACTTAAGTATAGCTATCATTACGGTGATACGAAGATTAAAGATCAACTTCAGTAAAATTCATAGTTGAATTTTACTAACCTATCACCTTAAAATATCTCGTTTGTCAGAAGATGCTTATCTCTATTATCCTTTAGCTAGTATTCAGCTACAGCCATTAAGGAACATCTATGAAGAGTAAAACTGTCTGGTATCTCCATCTCCATGTAATGGATGAGTGGAGATGTGTATCCTCTGGTAGCCTTGTTCATATCAAAAAAGCCCAGAGTATGTATATACAAAATGGCGTAACCACACCACTAAGGGTTGCACATAGTAAATTGATTAGTGCAAACAGTTAAAGCAGC
Organism: Colwellia sp. PAMC 20917; assembly: GCF_001767295.1. Taxonomy (GTDB): domain Bacteria; phylum Pseudomonadota; class Gammaproteobacteria; order Enterobacterales; family Alteromonadaceae; genus Colwellia_A. Next base: position 2,903,625 of record NZ_CP014944.1, on the reverse strand, counting down.
AGATAACGCTTTTAAATGAGTAGCTAGGTTTATGATCAATCTGTTATGGCGGCTACAGCTGGATTAGAATTGATTGCTGATCTTTCTTGGTCATTTTACTGACCACTAGCAAATAAGAATTATCCATCATTCTCTCTAGCTCGCCCTGAGGAATTGAGCCATCTAAGATAATAGTATTCCAATTAGATTTATTCATATGATAGCCGGGAATGATGCCTGGAAAAATATCACGTAATATCTCTGCCTCATTTGGGTCACATTTTAGGTTCATCCAAAAGTGGCCTTTAGCGTCTTCTGCAACCTTGGCACTTTTAGCGTTTGAACCATGAGAAATCGTTGCAAACAGTTTATTTTTGACCTTGAAAACGCTAACGTCATCGCCAAAGGGATAATAAAGTGAGCTTGCTGGTTTAGCTAATAAATAGTGCTCCGCCATTTGTTGGTTCATAGATTTCATTGACGTTTATCTCTATACATTAAAGGCGTAAATTTACGGTCTAATGAATTTAAGCATAGCAGTAAAGAGTGACTTTGGGTTAGTGAACAAGATAAGCAAAAGTTTCAGCCTAAAAAAATACCGACAAACAATCTATCGGTATTTTTTAGCAAAAGCTTAGTTCAGTTCAGCTTAAATTAAATTAATAATAAGAAACTTGTGTTGGGATTGTTAAAATACTTTTACCGAAACGCTTTAACCAATAATATATCGCCGCAAAAATGGCAATGACGATGGCAATACTAATTCCCGCTGACAACGGATTAGTAGCGAAGGTTGCCACTTGATAAGTAAATGTCGCCGCTAAATAAGCCAATGAAAAGCTCCATAAAGCCGCAAATCCAGCCCAACGACTGCCAACTTCACTCTTTATTGCGCCCATAGCTGCTGCACAAGGTGTATAAAGCAAAATAAATAACAAGTAACTAAATGCGCCAATTTTACCGGCAAATGCGGCCTGCATAACGGTGAATGTTCCTTCATTAACGCCTTGTTCTTCTGCGGCGGTATGTAAGTTGGTAACATCTCCGATATCAGTCCCTAAAGGATCATCAGCTTGAATACCTAATAAGTTTTCTTTTATTGAATCCGTCGCGTCAGTCCACAACTCAGCCATTGACTTTAATGCTTCTGGCTCTGCATTCACATCGGTATAGAGACTATTAAATGTAGCCACTAAAGCCTCTTTCGCAAACAAGCCGGTAATAATGCCAACACTTGCTTGCCAGTTATCTTCCTTAATACCCATAGGTGCAAGTAAAGGGGTAACAACCTGAGCACTTTTACTTAATACCGATTCTTGAGAGTCTTGATGACCAAACTGACCATCAGTACCTAACGAGTTAAAGAAGTTGAGTACACAAACCACTAAGACAATCGTTTTACCTGCCCCCAAAATAAAAGACCGAGTACGTTGCCAAACACGATGCACGAGATAAGAAAGCTTAGGTATTTCATAAAGCGGTAATTCCATAATATTGACAGAATTTTTGCCCATTAATACCGTGTGCTTTAATAAAAATCCAGTGAATAGTGCTGCCGCTATGCCGATTAAGTACAATAAGAAAACTAAGTTTTGCCCAGAATCAGGGAAAAATGCCGCAGCAAATAAAGCATATACCGGTAAACGTGCCCCACACGACATAAACGGTGACATCATTATAGTGGTGATACGTTCACGCTCGCTGTCAAGAATTCGTGCTGACATTACAGCAGGAACCGTACAACCAAAACCAACAATTAAAGGGACAAAAGCTTTGCCGGGTAAACCAATTTTTTGCATAGCACTATCAACCACAAACGCTGCACGCGCTAGGTAGCCACTGCTTTCTAAAATCGATAAGCCAATAAATAAACAAGCGATGATTGGAATAAAAGTCGCGACCGTTTGAATACCTAAGCCAGCTCCTTCAATTAAGGTTAGCAACCACTGAGGTAAATCATAACTTGATAAAAATCTTTGCGGGTAATCGACAAAAATAGCGCCAGCTAAAATATCAAAAAAGTCGATAAAAGCGCTACCAACATTGATAGCAAACATAAACAATAAGTACATCATGCCAAGAAAAACGGGCACACCTAACCAAGGATGAAGAATAAAATGGTCAAGGCGGTCACTTAAACTTATTGCCGGTGCTTTTTTGGAAGCCGGTAGATCCTTTTTAACATCGATCAATAACTGCTGAATAAACTCGTAACGCGCCTGCATAATACTAATAGCATCGGTATTGGTTTGCTGACAGCCACCTTGGTCATTACAAGCACCACACTCAAGATCAATTAACACCTCAGTTGAGCTTTTATCAGCGAGTTTATTGACAATATCTGCTGATAAAATTAATTTCTTTGGACGTTCACTTGCTTTAGGTAATTCAAGTAAAGCCTGTTCAACTTGTTTTAAGGTATCTTTAGCTAAGCTGTTAGCAATAATAACTTTACAACCAAGTTCTTTGGCTAAAATATTTATATCAACGGTTTGCGCTTCTTTTCGATCAGATTTATTGATAACCAATAATACCGGTAAACCGAGTTCAAGTAGCTGAGTCGTTAAATACAACTGACGCTTTAATTGCGTCGCATCGACGACATTAATTAAACAATCAATGTCGTTATTTTTAAGGAAATCTTGGGTAATAGTCAGGTCTTTACTTTGTTCAGTTCGTGTGGCGAGAGAACTAATGCCAGGTAAGTCTGAAAGTAAAACTTGCTCATTATTAAATGAGAAGCGCTGCTGTTTTGTCGCTACAGTGACGCCAGTCCAGTTTCCTGTTTGTTGTTTCGCGCCCGTTAAAGCATTAAAAAACGTGCTTTTTCCTGAATTGGCAAAGCCAACTAGAGCCAAATGTAAAGCTTGTGACATTAGACGATTTCTATACCTATTTGTTGAGCAATACTCGGTGCTAAACAAATTTTAGTACCATGGAGATGAAAGGCAAGTGGCCCATTAAATGGGGCTTTATGGGCTAATGATATCTCAGTTTTTAACGCAAAACCCTGCTCGATTAACTTTGAAGTCAAATCGAAATTTGTTGGCAACGTGCGGATCACCGCTCGTTGGGTACGCGTCAATTGTGAAAGGGTCATAAACAACAACTCAAATAATAATGATTATCATTTGATTCTACTTTACTATTAACTTTTCAGCAAGCGTATATAACAGCGTAATTGATCTAAATCAGCTTAAATTAATCTACTTATAAATTTGATTTAAAATTTAATAGTTTAGCAGGCCTTCGATATAATCAGATTAAAAATATGACTGGGTTTATCTACACAGCTTCGGTAAAAATAGCGAAGAGCTTATTGCTAAAGCAATGGGTTTAATTGAAAACGTCATAGTTGTTTCACTTACTTGTTTGAGTATGCCCAATAGAATTAAAACTATTGTGTTAGCTATAATCAATAAAAATAAAGCAAAAAGTGCACAACTAGCTTATTTTCAAAGCAGACTAATTGAACCTACTAACGGAAGTTACTTTTCCAGCCACTGTTTTGCAGGCTTATTTAATTTAAGCAACATAATGGCTTTAAACTCAGACAATAGTTAATAACTTATTATATTAATTTCGTCGCTCTGCATTTTTATCTCCTAAAGTTTTCATGATATCTCGCCAAGTTAATATACCAACGGGAATGCTATTTTCATCAACAATAGGAATACATGACGTTTTAGTCTGATTAAAAATATCAATGGCATCAAAAACATTAGCATTAGCCGTTAAGGTGACCAATTTACGATTCAGTATTTGATGCGCTTTCTTGTTTAAGGTTGCTGCATCTCTTGGCAGCTCTGCGGCAGTGCCGATATAAGGACTAAGTGCTTTGAGAAGATCTCTGTCTGAAATAACCCCTGATAATTGTTTATTATCAACGACCAGTAAATGATGAAAATTAGCATGTTCAAAAATATTTTTTATCGTCAATAACGTATCGTCCAAAGAGACGCTAACAAATGCTTTGGTCATGATGCTGGCTATTTTCATTATGCTACCTTTTATCCACTTTATTCTTAACTATACAATACATTAACAAACAACAAAGAGAATTTACTTTATTTGGGGATAATAGATGACAATTAACCTAACAATGGCACAATGAACTAAGACTCAAAATAAGGAATATAAATGAAAGGTTTAACTACCTTAATTTTATTGTGTGTTAGCACAATAAGTTATGCCACCGAACAAGCAGAAGAAATATTCAAACAACTTGCTCCGTCACTTTATCAAATAAGACTTATAGACATCGCCAGCGGTGAAAAGTCATCAATTGGCTCTGGTTTTCAAATTAGTGCCGACGGTTTAATTGCGACCAATTATCACGTTATTTCTGGTTATGCGCGTCATCCCAATAAGTACACGATTGAAATTTTTGATCACCAAGGTAAAAAAGCGCCACTTACTTTACAAAGTGTTGATGTTATCAATGATCTAGCTTTAGTAAAAAGAACGACTGATAGCGAAATGCCTTTCTTTAAAATTTCAAAGCGTGTTCCCCAAAAAGGCGAAGAGCTTTACTCGTTAGGTAACCCACACGATTTAGGCATGATAGTAGTACCCGGCACTTACAATGGATTGAAGAATGAATCTTTTAACGACCGCATCCATTTTACCGGCTCAGTAAACTCGGGAATGAGTGGCGGACCTGTCGTCAATAAAAACTCTGAAGTCGTTGGGATAAATGTCGCAACTTCAGGTAATCAAATCGGATTTTTAGTACCACACGATAAACTGCTTAACTTATACAAGCGTTATAAAACCAGTAAACCTGAAAGTATTGCAGCACAAATGGCACAACAACTTGCTGATAATCAAGACAAGTTAATTACCACCCTGTTAAATAGCGAATGGCAGATGCGCCCTTTAGGGGAAGGTTTAATTCCCGTGGTTAATATTCCTTTTATTCGTTGTTGGGGAGAGTCAAACGCTGATAAAGCAGATGCTATTGTTCTAGCCGTGGTTGCTAATTGTTCTTTGGATGAAGATACTTACATCTCAAATGATTTTTTCACCGGCTCTATTGAAATGGAATATCGCTATATGCAAGCAAAAGAACTTAGCGACACTAAGTTTTATCAAATATTTGAGCGTCAATTAACGCAAGTCATGCCAGGAAACAAAGCGGGTAAAGATGATGTTACTGAGTTTCAATGTCAGCACGATATTGTTACACCGTCAAACCAAGCGATTACCAACAAATCCGTTCTTTGTACACGTGCCTATAAAGACTTCCCTAAATTATTTGACGTTTTATATATAGCTATTTCTGTTGATAAGGGCGACCAAGCCTTACTTAGCCACTTTACTGTCGCTGGCGTTACGCAAAATAGTGCACTCAAGTTTACAGAGAAATTTATGGAGTCTATTTCATGGAAATAATCATAGAAGAAATTACTCGCGCCCATAAATTAATAGCGCGACATAAATTTATGCAAAATCACATCAATATTGGTCGTGGTTATGATAATGATATTATTATGGCTGACCCACATATTTGTGCCCAACACCTTAGTCTTAATTTTAATGGTGAACATTGGCTGCTAAACGATGAAGGCTCTATTAACGGCAGCTTTTATGACGATGAGTTTTCAAAAACAAAATCAGCTATCCATCAACACATAGTTCGTTCTGGACAAGTCTTTATGATTGGCAAAAGCTTAGTACGCATTGTTTTTCCCGATCACCCCGTATCTGAAAGCATTAGTTTTAGCCCTTTTGAAAATATTTTAACCTTAACAAGACATCCTCTCTTTTTAGCTGTAAACATTTTATTATTTGCCAGTATTACCGGCTGGTTATTTAACCTTCACAACCCTGTAGAAGTCAATTTCACTCAGTTATTAGTACCCGCTATTGGCATGACTTTACTCTTTGGGCTTTGGCCTATCGGTGTTGCTTTGGTTTCTCATTTAACCAAGCATGATGCTAGGTTTTGGGGACAATTAGGTATCTGTTTTGTCTTTTACAATTTAATGTGGCTAAGTGATTTTATTGAAAACATCACCAGTTTTAATGCTTCATCTCAGTCAATACTCAGCGTGCTTGCCACTTTCTTACCTATTGTATTGGCATTTTGTTTATTCTGGCTAAATTGCCAAATTGGTTTTCATATGACCACTCGACGCAGAACAGTAGTAGCAAGTTGCATGACGCTGTTATTGTTTGGTGGTAGCTTCTTAATTCAGTTTAGTAAAAAACCTGAATTCAGTATCCGTCCCGCTTTTAATACCACGTTAATGGCGCCAAGTTATTTATTTACTCACAGCAATAATGTCCAAGGCTTTCTTGAGAGCAGTAAAACATTATTTAACGATGCGCAAGAAGCGGCACTTGAAGACAAATAAAGCGGCTTAATAAACAAAAAAAGCTAACGAGTTCGTTAGCTTTTTTGTTTGTTAGCCCAGAGAATAACAACTGAGTGATGACGACACATTAAGGGCGAGGAATAAAACCTACCGCATCATACACTTTTGCTAATATTTTACTTGCTCTAGCTGATGCTTTTTCAGCGCCTGCTTTCATCACCGAATCTAAATAAGCCTGGTCCTCACGGATTTGATGATATCTTTGCTGAATAGGTTCTAATAAAGCGACCACAGCATTAGCAACGTCACCTTTTAAGTGCCCGTACATTTTATCTTCATATTGTGGCACTAACTGTTCAACGGTTTCACCTGTACAACAAGACAATAAAGACAATAAATTTGATACACCTGGCTTTTCTTCAATATTAAAATAGATATTAGCTTCTTCATCAGAATCAGTCATGGCGCGTTTGATTTTTTTACTGATTTTTTTAGGGTCTTCTAATAAGCCAATAAAATTACCAGGATTAGCGTCTGATTTTGACATTTTCTTTGTCGGCTCAAGTAAGCTCATTACTCGCGCACCAAATTCAGGAATATAAGGGTCTGGCACTGTGAATGTGTCACCATGAAGATTATTAAAACGAGTCGCTATATCACGGGCTAATTCTAGATGCTGCTTTTGATCTTCACCAACCGGCACACGGTCAGCATTATAGAGAAGAATATCTGCCGCCATTAAGACTGGATAAGTAAATAAACCTGAATTCATATTTGCTTCAGACTTTTGTGACTTATCTTTGTATTGCGTCATTCTGTTCAATTCGCCCATTTGTGTGTAACAATTTAACACCCAACTAAGCTGAGCATGTTCAGGGACATGTGATTGAATAAAGATGGTACTCTTTTCTGGGTCAACGCCGCAGGCTAGATACAAGGCTAGGCCATCAAGCGTCGCCTTTCGCAAATCTGCTGGATTTGGGCGAACAGTAATAGCATGTTGATCAACCAACATGTAATAACACTCATGGCTATCTTGCATGCTAACCCATTGTTTTAACGCACCTAAATAATTACCAATGGTTAAATCACCTGATGGCTGACAGCCGCTTAATACGATAGGTTTACTCATGATTTCTCTTTATTTTATTTGATTTATTTGTTAATTAAACTATTGGCTAACTGTCGCTAATTCGCTGCGCATTTCATCAATCGCCAGCTTATAATCTGGCTTTGAGAAAATGGCTGACCCTGCGACGAACATGTCAGCCCCCGCCGCCGCTATTTCAGCAATATTATCTGCTTTAACACCACCATCAACCTGTAAACGAATATCACGTCCACTAGCGATGATGCGCTCTTTTACTAATTTCAATTTATCCAATGTGGTTGGAATAAACGATTGCCCACCAAAGCCAGGATTAACTGACATCAACAAGATAACATCAAGTTTATCCATAACAAAATCTAAACAATTCAATGGCGTGGCCGGATTTAGTACCAATCCCGCTTTACAGCCATGGTCTTTTATTAATTGCAAAGTACGATCAATATGGTCACTTGCCTCTGGATGAAAAGTGATAATATCTGCGCCTGCTTTAGCAAAGCCTGGAATTAGACTATCAACCTGCTTGACCATTAAATGTACATCAATAGGAGCGGTAATACCGTAATCACGTAGCGACTGACAAATCATCGGACCAAAAGTTAAGTTAGGCACAAAATGATTATCCATTACATCGAAGTGCACAACATCGGCACCCGCAGCTAAAACCTTAGCAACATCATCACCTAAACGTGCGAAATCAGCAGACAATATAGAAGGAGCAATTAAAAAAGAAGACATAGATAAACCTTTTTAGAATATTGCTCAACATTATAACAACGACCTAAGGGAAAACTCTATAAATTCATGCGCCCAAGCGTTATTTAACTCAATGTTACCCAGCGATTGCTATTTTAGTGTCGAATGCTCATGATTATTTCGTGCTCTAATTACTTTTTATAACCACGGCTTAACTATAAAGTGAAAGACTGCCAAGAAAGACCACTCCATACCAGATAATACCAGTCGATATTTTATGAAAATACGAATCGATATTTTATGCACTTTTTATGAGCGTTAACGATTTAATTGCACCAATAAAGCTCGTCTATTAGTGAGAGACCCTCATAATAAAAAAACAACCTTGCCAAGCCATTGAAATTACTATGTAAAATTTATTGATATTATTATGTCGCTCAGGCATCTACCTTGCAATGTATGGTTTAGCCCTAAAGTATTAAATAAAAAACTACTACATAAAGAGACTATTATGAAAAAAACACTATTATCGATATCGCTCACATCTTTACTTGCCGCTACTTCATTATTATCAACACAAGCATCAGCTGTTGAAGGTTTATCTGCTAATGTTGCTGCTAGTAGTAACTATATATGGCGTGGTGTTAGCCAAACAGACAATGCTGCCGCTATTTCTGGTGGTATTGACTATGCTGACGATTCAGGCTTTTATGCTGGAGCTTGGGCTTCAAATGTCGATTTTGGTGATGATGCGAGTGCTGAAGTAGATTTCTACTTAGGTTTTAGCGGCCAATTAAACGAAGATGTTAGTTATGATGTAGGTTATATTTATTATGCCTACCCTGACTCAGCCCAAGCTGATAGTACTAACGAATATGATTTTGGCGAGATATATGGCTCTTTGGGCTATTCATATTTTTCACTTTCAGCAAGTTACGGAATTCATAACGACGACGGTGCGGCGTTTGCTGATGCCAGCTTATATATTGCAGCAGGAGCAGAGTTTGAAGTAGCTGACGGTTTAACCTTAGCTTTTCATCTTGGCGATTATTCTTTTGACGACGCCATGATCGCAGAAGATTATAACGATTACAGTGTTAGCTTAAGTAAAGATGGCTTTACCTTTGCGGTATCTGATACCGACATCGATAATGATGATATGAAGTTTGTCATTTCTTATTCGGTTGATATCGACTTATAAATAAAGATAAGCCAGTAATAATTTTACTGGCTTTTTAAAGATAGTTAAAGACAGTGCAAAAAAAATCTTCGCGTAGTACAATTATATGAGTGTTGATTTAAAAATAAACGGCGGCCTAGCTAAAATATTTAAACCTAATTAATATATTTAGCGAAACCAAAAAGCCGATATTCATCACATTAACGATTTGCATCCATTAGTGAAATTTTACCTAATTAAATTAAATTTTAAGGATTTTACATGCAAATAATTATTTTTGATGATGCTGAACAAGTTGCAGAGCATGCAGCACTATGGGTCAGTGAATTAATCACTAAAAAAGCCAAACCTGTGCTTGGTCTTGCTACCGGTAGCACCCCGATTAGCCTCTATAAACATTTAGTTAATAAACATAAAAATGAAGGGCTAAGCTTTAGTCACGTCTCGTCATTTAATCTTGATGAATACCATAATATTAATGCTAATAATGCTCAAAGTTATCGGAGTTTTATGAAAGAGCATTTATTTGATAACGTAGACATCGCACAAACCAATACCTACCTACCAACGTGTAACCATAACCAAAACCCACGTGAACAAGGGCTTAACTACGAAAACAAAATAAAATCATTAGGGGGTATCGACTTACAAATATTAGGTATTGGCGCTAATGGCCATATTGGTTTTAATGAACCGACTTCGAGCTTATCATCTCGTACCCGTATTAAAACATTAACACAGCAAACACTGACAGATAATAGCCGCTTATTTAAAGACGGTGAAACACAACCAACGATGGCAATGACCATGGGTATTGGCACTATTATGGATGCTCGCTATGTATTATTAATGGCGACAGGAGAAAATAAAGCCCAGGCAGTAAATACAATGATCACTGGCGCTTTATCCGCTATGTGTCCGGCATCCGCATTACAGATGCATGAAAATGCAGTTATTTTGTTAGACAAAGCAGCTGCAAGCCAACTACAAGATCATCAGTATTACCTTTGGGCTGATCAGCAACACCGTAAAATAAACGAAACTTATGGGTTTTATCATAATTATTAACCAAGTGTATGCTTCAATAAAAGGTCCTTAATCTAGGGACCTTTGTTGAGGTGAGATTTAACTTAACTTTTGTAGTTTTTTGTCACGGTACATTTTGCTGTCTGCTATCGAGATGAGTTGTTCTAAGCTCTTGGATTGTTGAGGAAATAAAGCTAAACCGAATGAGAATCTCAATGATAATTTATGCTTTGCCACCTGGTAAACTTTCTCTTGCAGTTGCTGAAATCGATCGTTTATATTATATCTTGCAGTGACTAATGTTTGAGCTGTGTTTCCTTGCGCTAATATCAGCACAAATTCATCTCCACCCCATCTACAACAAAAGTCATCAGCACGTAAAGTGTTTTTTAGGTTAACTGCAAAGGCTTTTAACAGTTCATCGCCGATATTATGACCGTATGAATCATTAACGCGTTTAAAGTCATCTAAGTCTATCATCACTAGACTGTAACAATCATTTCTGGTCAGTGTTGCGGAAAGTTTATCGAAATATGCCATTAAAGCGTATCGATTATCTAAGGTGGTTAGCGGATCATGGAAAGCTTGTTCCGTCAGTTGTTCATTAAGCACTTGGATATCGGTAATATCAGTCACTGTGACAGCTACAAAGTTAACTTGGTCTGATTGACTATCAAAAACAGGTTGGTAAGCAACCTTGAGAAAGAGCATTTGATTTTTATTTTCTGAATAAAACCAATCAGTATAAGTTCTCACCTTACCTGAAAAACATAAATCGAGCTCTTTCTTAACCACTTTGTTGAACACTTCTTCTCCTAAGACCGTCATAACATGTTGGTTAATAATGTCCGTTTTTTGCAAGCCCCATTTATGGCTATATTGTTCATTAACTGACAAATAGTGATAGTTTTTGTCAACTAAGGACAATAAATTATTCGAGTGGTCGACTAAGTCAACAACAGATGAATCCTGTAGTAATTCAGCACTATATTCAATCAGAAAAAGAATCGGCTGTTTACTGATAATACTGACATACACCTCTATATTTTTTTGGATAAAACTAAAATGTGTTAAACATTTATCATTTGAGCCTAAAGGCATATTAGAAAAGTTGAGAATGAATTCAGATAAACTAACCTTACTGTCACATAATGCAAAGAAGTCATCTCCCTCATTAATATGATATTTATGCTTGATGTGTTTACTACGACTAACTACAGTTCCTTGCTCATTAATAATTAAAGCGGGAAAGTTAACATAATTGAGTAGATCCGTGTTCAATGGAAAATCCTTTTTCTATTTTTATCAGTAAATTAGATAAATAATCGGTATATTAGACAAATATACAATTTAGCATAGACTAGCTATATTTTACTGTCAAAAATATATGCATTTTTTATAATTTATATCGACTTTACCCTGTTATGTTAAACAGGTAATCATTGTTCATCGCCACCACGTTAGCGATCACCTTGAAATAAGTTGCTCGTTCGATAACGCTAAAACGTGTAGATAATAATGATGAAATATATTTAGGATTGTTTTAGCGCGAAAAGTAAGCGACTATCAAGTGTCACCCAACAAAAGGATTATATGATGCCAACGGAAAACTTATCAAAAAAAACAAATTCTTCTGATAAAAGCAGTAGTTTTAAAACGACCGCTAAAAGCGTCGGCGCCGCTTTTTTTGGCGTACAAAGTAATAAAAACCGCGATAGAGATTTTAGTGAAGGAAAACTAAGCCACTTCATCATTGCTGCTGTAATCGGTGTCGCTATATTTATAGGCGTGTTAATTGCGGCAGTATCTTTAGTTTTACCTTAAGATAAGTGACTTAGAAGCTTACTTATAAAGTACCAGTAACTCTGCAACTTTATTACGTTTACTCGCCTTTTGGCTAATAGTGCGCGCTACTTGTATCGTTTTTTGCTTACTGGCATGCTCATATATTTTACGTGTCCAGATAGTGTCATGATTACTGATCAATACTGATATTTTATCTTGCTCAGTGACTTCTTCAGCAATATTGGCTAAATCAGCTTGCTCATCTAAACCAAAGCCATTACCAACATAACTGGTAAAACTAGCTGTTTTACTTAATGGTACATAAGGGGGATCACAGTAAATGACATCGCCACTTTTTGCCCTGGCAAAAGTTTCTCGGTAACCTTCACAAACAAAAGTGGCTTTCTTAGCTTTTTCGGCAAAATACAGCATTTCATTTTCAGGAAAATATGGACGTTTATACTTACCAAAGGGAACATTATAACCGCCCGATTTATTATATCGACATAAGCCATTATAACCATGACGGTTCATATAAAGAAATACCAGCGAACGAAAGTAGCTGTCACTACTGGCATTAAACTCTTTGCGTAACCGGTAATAAACTTCAGATTGATTATATTCAGGCGTAAAGTATATCGCTGAATCTTTGATAAATTTTTGTGGGTTATCTTTAATAATATTATAGAGATTGATTAAGTCTTGATTTATATCATTTAACAAGTAATGGTCAAAATTACTGTTCAAAAATACTGAACCAGCACCGACAAAAGGTTCTACTAAACGCTCCCCTTTGGGTAACATTTTATTAATTACATCGCTGAGACCGTATTTTCCGCCAGCCCACTTTAAAAATGCTCGATGCTTTTTGATCATTTAACCCATTTGCCTTACAACTCATTATTTAAGTGCTAGGCTTAAATAGACGTTTAAAATAGAAAACGAATTGTATCCTGATTAGCTTATTATTGGGAGTCTTGATAAGCATTGATTTCATTATTAATTGCTTGAAGTGACTTTACCCACGGCTGATAAACTTTAATACTACTTGGCAGTGACGTCACGGCCTTTTCTGCGGCCAAACGAGTATTAAAAACCTCAGAGGTTATCATTAGCATAGGTTGTTGATTAAATAGTCGATAGTAACTCTTAATCTTGAGACCGACAAAATCAGGTATAAACTCCTGATAGACAGAAAGACGAGTAAAACCAGCAATTTGTATAACAAAGCCCGATGGTGCGCTTATATAGTAACTGCCTTGGCCGCCAACATCTTCAATCGAGTTTACTGGAATAGCGGCTTGCGTAATCAGGGGTGTCACTTTATTTTCTGACTTTTTAACAGATAAAGCCGCTCTTACGGTTTTATCCGTTGATAAGGTAAAAGAAGCTTTATTTTCGGTATCCCCTTTTTTATCAAGAAACGATTCAAAGCGCTTAACTTTATCGGTGGCTATTGGGTCTGTCGACTCAACCACGTCTTTTTCAGCGTTGACAATTGCTTGAACGATATCATTTGGCTCTGCCGGTAGACTCATTAGAACCTTTACTACTGGGTTGGGTGCGGTTAACGAAAGAAAGATATCTTCACTCTTCGCTGCAGCACTCACATTTTTATTATTATAAGCTGAAATAATACTGGTCGAGTTTGCTGGTACTGCTTTTAATTTAAGCTCGGTGTTCGCACTAAAAACATCCTGTTGAAACAACCAATAACCTGTTGCCCCTAAGCAAATCACAAAACTGATAAAAATTAAGGTCCACTTCGTAAAACGGCTGAAGGTAAAAAGTGATGTCTTCACTTTGAATGCTTTGGAGTTAAGGGTTAATAACTGACCTGTTTCTCCAGATAAAACTGAGATTTTTTTATGGAATAGTGATTTATTTTGCGCCAGTAAAAGTCCAGCTTTTGGCGTACCAAGCATAAGCACACTGATTGCATAATTGGCTTTTTTAGCTATGTCAGTTAATTGACATAGCTCATGTAAAATTTGTACGGAGAGAAACTGGGCGTGTTCGATGACAATATCAATGGTTTGCTTTTCTTGCTTAGATAAATTGATCAAGCTAACAGCTAAAGACTGCTCAGGATCAAATAGTGTGTCAGCGAAAAGTTGCTCAACAATACGACAGCGAATTTGAATATCGTTTAATTTAGGTGATATAGCGATAAAAGCAGCATTGTGATCATTACCCAAAGAGCCAAGAAACTGACTCGCTACTTGAGAATAAACATTGGCATCTTGGTCAACAACCAAAACGGCATGCTTTGAAAAGCGTAAAATATAATCAACGCGTGCGTTAGCACTAATGGTTGTTACACTTTGTGGAGCGTTATATTCTGTGGCATGTGCTTGTGCAGACATGTTTCACCTGTTCTGTATTAAAATTACAGAATTTGTTGAAGCATCTCCTCACTAATATCATCACGCATTTCTGATTGACCAATAGCGGTGGGTACGATTAAACGTAATACACCTGCCAAATTCTTTTTGTCACGACGCATGTGACAAATAAATTCTTCAAAGCCCATACTTTCAGGCGCTATTAATGGTAAATCAAACGCGGCAATTAATGTTTCTATACGACGAAGATCTGACGCTTCAAGCAAATTCATTGCTACTGATAACTTAGAGGCAAGTACCATGCCAGTAGCGACAGCTTCACCATGAAGCCAGTTACCGTAACCTTGATCGGCTTCGATAGCATGACCAAAGGTATGGCCTAAATTCAATAATGCCCTTACGCCTGATTCGGTCTCATCAGCGGCAACAATATCTGCCTTGCATTGACAGCAAGTTTTAACCATTTCAATCAGTGTGTTTTTATCCGCTGATTTTATTTTTTCAATATTGCTTTCTAACCAAGCAAAAAAATCACTATCACCTAAGATACCGTACTTAATCACCTCAGCCATGCCCGCATTGAATTCGCGGATAGGTAAAGTGCTAAGGCTATCAATATCAATAAGAACAGCTTTTGGCTGGTAGAAAGCGCCAATCATGTTTTTACCTAAAGGATGATTAACCGCTGTCTTACCACCGACAGAAGAGTCGACTTGTGAAAGTAATGTGGTTGGAACTTGAATAAAGTTGATTCCGCGTTGGTAACATGCGGCTGCAAAGCCGGTAATATCACCAATAACGCCGCCACCTAAAGCAATTAACGTCGAATCTCGCCCATGACCATTGGCCAATAAATGTGACATGATCACATCAAAGTTTGCGAGTGACTTTTGAGCTTCTCCATCAGGTAGTATTATTTCGTCAACGTCGAAAGCGCTTAGTTTTGCTTTTAAAGTAGCAAGATATAGCGGCTTAACAATATTATTAGAAACAATACATACTCGTTTACCACGAATATGCTGAGTAAGCAGACTATTATTAGTTAATAGTCCACTATCAATATAGATGGGGTAACTGCGTGTACCGAGTTCAACATTTAGCGTTGTCATTTTTAGGTCTTTTTTGAGTGCCTAGCCGCTTTTAGAAATCTAAGCGCTCAACAATTTTATGGGCAACAACTTTAGCACTTTGATCATCTGTTTTTACAATAACGTCAGCAATTTCTTCATATAAAGGATTGCGTTCTATTGCTAGATTTTCAAGTACTGTGCGTGGTTCTTCAGAGGTTTGCAACAATGGACGTTTACGATCACGCTGCGTACGAGCCACTTGCTTGTCGATAGTTGTTTCTAAATAGACAACTATGCCTCGTGCCGATAAGCGATTACGTACTTGTGTACTTATCACTGAACCACCACCAGTCGCTAAAACAATACCTTGTTTTTCACTTAAGTCTTCAATTACACCTTCTTCTCTTTTGCGAAAGCCTTCTTCGCCTTCAAGATCAAAAACCCATGCGATGTCTGCACCTGTTCGGCGCTCTATTTCCTGATCAGAGTCAAAAAACTCAAGATGTAGCCTATCAGCTAATTCTCTACCAATTGTGCTTTTACCAGCGCCCATAGGGCCGATAAGGAAAATATTACGTTTTTCTGCCATTAGATTAACTTCAGCTCGTATAAATAATTACGTTTACAAATATGAGGGAACCCCCTCCGAAAATTTTGAGGGCGTAATTATCGCAATTGTTCGGTGTACATTGCAAGTTAACTAAGACGAAAATAAAATGAAATTACTCAGTAACTCACAAAGTTGTTTAAAAACGCTCAGTTACGATGCGTGGTGTCACAAAAATTAATAATTCTTTTTTCTCATTAAAGTTGTTGCTATTTCTAAATAGCCAACCAAAATAGGGAATATCGCCTAAAACAGGTACTTTTGATACTGTACTGATAATTGCTTGTTGATAAATTCCGCCAAGAACAATCGTTTCGCCATTATTAACTAGCACTTGTGTACCTATTCGCTGAGTATCAATTGCGGGTGCTTGGCCACTTTGTACATCAGAGACGGTATCTTGAGTGACGACTAAATCAAGAATAATACGATCGTCTGGGGTAATGTGTGGTGTTACCGTTAAACTAAGCACAGCTTTTTTAAATTGAGTTGACGTCGCGCCACTTGACGATGCTTCTTGATAGGGAATTTCGACCCCCTGTTCAATATACGCTTGTTTTTGATTTGCCGTAGTAATTCTTGGGCTTGCGATAATTTCACCCTTATTTTCTTTCTCCATCGCGCTCAACTCAAGATCCAATATAGTACCATCGGCTAATCGTGCCACTTGAAAAGCAATACTACCTGCTGGGTTTGCTACGGGTAAGTTTACATTTAATCGGTCAGCTAAATTAGGTACCAGTCCACTTGCTGCAGAATTAGCACCCTCTAAGGAGCCAGAGCCCGCATATTCACCGTCAGTATCAGTAACCCCCCAGCGTATACCTAACTCTTCATTAATGCTGTCTTTTACTGTGACCATACGCGCTTCGATAATCACTTGTCGTACAGGAATATCTAAAACATTAACCATACGCTTTATATCTTCAATACTTTTCGCCGTATCACGAATTAATAAGGTATTTGTTCGCTCGTCAACACTGACACTGCCACGTGATGACAAAATACTATTGTCATCATTTTTAATTAAGTTAGCAAAGTCGGTTGCCTTAGCATAATTTACTTGTACATATTCAGAGTAGAGTGGCGCAAGTTCAGCGACTTGCTGTTTAGCTTGTAAATCACGTGCTTCACGGGCAGAAAGTTCGTCGCTCGGAGCAACCATTAAAATGTTGCCTTCCATACGCTTATCTAAGCCTTTAACTTTTAATATGATATCAAGGGCCTGATCCCATGGCACGCCGTCTAAACGCAAAGTCACATTTCCAGAGACACTGTCGCTGGTCACTAAGTTAAAGCCATTGTAATCAGCAATAATTTGTAAAACGGTACGAACAGGAATGTCTTGAAAATTTAAAGAAATAGCGCGACCACTAAAATCACCATCTTCTTCTAAGTAACCGGGCGCTTTATCATTTTTAACAACAGTTAATGAAAAAACATTATTAATCTGTTGATGCTTAAAAGTAAAATCACTATTGATCTCGACAATAAACTTGGCATTACGTCCATCTCTAAAGGTTTCGATGCCAGTAACTAACGTACCAAAGTCGGTAACATCTAATTTATAAAGTAAGTCGTCAATAATTTGGGTGTTATGGAATTCGATATACAACTTACCGAGCTTGTCTGTCACATCAACAGCAACCATACTGTCATCAAGGTAAACCAGTATTTGTGCTTCGTTATTTTCACCATTACGAAAATCTATCGAATCAATGTTGTTAATAAAGGTATTACCTAATGGATTTACCTTGGTGATCGGCGAGTCGCCCACACCTTTATTGAGAATTAATGAGAAGATCTTACCATTTTGCTTAATATCAAAAACGGACAGTTGATCTAAGTGAACCGTAGCAACCACTTTTCCCGCTAATTTTTGCACGCTAACATGACTAACACCGGCATGTTCAACAATGGTTTTTAATAACTTTTCATTAAACTCATTGGCATCAAAGGTAATGGTGATTTGAGCAGGATTCATCGCCGTTTTCATCACGGGTGGATTAACAATGGTTTCGGTGAGTTCAAACTGCAACTCTATTTCATCGTTCTGTAAAGTATTATATTTAATACCTATTAGATCACTAGACCATGCCGAAAAAGCCAAAGAATAGAGCATCACTGCGGTGATAACACTTCGCGTTACCGTTAATGTAACTGTCGGATGACTTTTTATTTTATTAAATAGCAACATTACTTCCCTTGCCCCTCTGTACCTGACTTGACCATTTTAAGTGTCGTTTCACGTTCGACCCAACAACCAGCGCCATCAGCAATTAATTCTCTAACTTTAACATCAAATGGATTCACCATTGTAATGCGACCATGATTCAATCCTAAATAACTTCCAACAGCAACTCGATGTAAGGTTGCATCAGATGCCTCAACAAGTGCCCAAATAATCTCTTGTTCTCCTAAAGTTCCTCGCATTGATAAGTTGCTGAGCGGATACTTTTCCAAGGGCTGCTTACGGCGACGAGGATCTGGACTCAAACATCCTGACATCTGTTGAATTTTCTGTTGGATTGCTTCAACTTCTGGTTTATCAAATGGACTTCGTAACCCTTGCGCTGAATAGTCAAAATGACCAAACTTTGAAATTACCGGCATAGGCTTAATAACATTGGGTGTATTTGCCTGCACTGTCGCTATATGGGTACGTAAATCACTGGTATCATCAAAGCAACCACTGACACTGATAACAAGCGCAATAAATAAGACTGACTTTTTCATTTTTCTTCAGCCTCTCGATAACGGTAAGTTTTTGCTTGTAGTTTTAAACCCAGTAAACCATTTTCCATATTGTTAATATCGACATCAAAGTCATGCAAAGTAACAATACGAGGTAACCCAGCAATTTTACTGACAAAGTTACCAAACTCATGATAAGAACCAACCACTTCAATATCAATAGGAAGTTCAATATAAATTTCACGAGTTACTTCTGGCTGCCAATTAAGCTTAACAAATTTCAGCCCACTTGTTGTCCCAACAAAAGTTATATCATCAAGTAAACCAGGGGTTTCATGACTTTCAGGCAAACTTCTTAATTGATTGGCAAACAAGGCTTCTGCTTCTTTCATTTGCTGCTCAAATAATTCTAAATTGGCAGCAACATGGTATTTTATTTTATATTGGCTTTTTAGTGTAACTTCTTCCGCCGCGTAATTATCGAGTGTTGTTATTTTATCACTGATTAATAAAAAATAACCTAAAACCAAAACCACGATAGCGATAAAAACGGCTAATGTTATTTTGGCTGCTTTTGGCCACTGTCCAACGTTATCAGCCTCTAAACCTTCAAATTGTTCAAAGAATTGAGTTAAATCTATGTTCATGATTTACCTCCGTTAGTGATCACTTTTCCGTCATCTCCACTATTTAATAAGCCTTTAATACGCACCCGCATTTTAAAGTCACTCAATAATTTGTTTTTTGCTTCATTGGTCGTAATAGATTCTAAGATTGCATCGGTAAATAACACCGAGCGCTCTATTTCACGGATCATATTCGCTAAATGGTTATTCGATTCACTTTTGCCAACGATGTTAATACTGTTGCCCTGTTTTTCAAGACGGGTCAAATAAACACCTGTTGGCACTATTTTAGCTATCTCATCAAAAACTTGGGTACCCACATTTCGGCTGCGCTGAAGTTGTTCGACCACTTGAGTTCTTTTTTGTAATTCTTTTTTCTTTTCGTTTAAGTTTTTAATTTTTATAATACGGGCGTCTAGAAGAGCAATTTCTGTTTTTAAAAACTGATTACGTGAATTTTGACCATCAATACGCATTTGGTAAAATTGACTAATAATAAAAACCAGTGCGAAGGCGATTACGGCAACAATAGTAAGTAGGGTAAAATACTCACGTTGTTTGGCTTTTTCGGCTTCTTCGCGCCATGGGAGTAGATTTATAAATGCCATGAAACAAAGCTCCTCAATGCTAAACCTGCTGCTACCATATATTGAGCGGCGGTTTTATCTAACACATCTTTATCTACACTGTCGGCAACGGTCATCGATTTAAAAGGATTTGCAATAATAGTATGGATACCTAATTCTTCAGTTAACAAGGCTTCAAGACCTTCAACATTAGCACTACCACCTGAAACAATAATATAATCTATTTTCTTTTTCCCGCTAGAGGTTAAAAACATTTGTATTGCACGGCGAATTTGCTGTGTAAAAATGGTGTGAAACGGTCCTAAAACTTCAAAGGTATAATTAGGCGGCAAATCATTCGTTATTTTGGCATGCTCAGCTTCTTCAAAGGTTTGATTGTAATATGAAACAATTGATCGAGTGTATTGTTCGCCGCCAAAGAGTTGATCACGGCTATAAATATGTGCGCCAGCATCAGTCACCGAAAACAAGGTCATCACCGCGCCCACATCAACTATAGCAACCGTTTTGTCTTTAGCATCATCGGGTAATTGCGATAAACTTAAATCGTAGGCTCGACTCACGGCATATGACTCAACATCAATAACCTTAGTTTGAAATCCTCCCAATTCTAAAGCCGCAACTCTCGCTTCTACTGATTCGGTTCGAGCAGCACTTAATAAAACATTAACCTTGGTTGGGTCTGATTCATTAATGTCCAGTTTTTCAAAATCTAAACTAACCTCATCTAAAGGGTAAGGAATTAAACTATCGGCTTCAATTTCAATTTGACTGGCGAGCTCGTGCTCAGACAAATTAACGTCCATATAGATAACTTTAGTAATAACGGTTTGTCCAGAAACGGCTGCTGCAGCTTGATTGACTGAAGAGGTAATTTCTTTTCTGATTTTAGTAACAACTTTGCCAACGGCATCAATGTCTTGGATTTCTCGATCAATAATAGCACCACGGGGCATAACTTCTGTTGCTAATGCTTCTAGCACATACCCTTCATCATCTTGACTTAACAAAACCGCTTTTATTGCATGAGAACCAATATCAATACCAACTATTAAAGATGTATTCTTTTTAAAAAGACTGCTGAGCATAACATCCTACTAATATGAGTAAATTCACTAATAACGACACAATTTAAATAAATAAATTTAAATAAACATTATTGCATTGCTTTATATTAGGCATAAACCTGTGATAAATACATTTATTACATGCTTTTAAAGGATATACTAGTGTTATTAATCGTTTTTTTGTCCAATATTGAGAGAAAAATTTAGTGCTTTTATTTAAACGCCTCATAAAAGTAGGGCTAATCTTTATACTTTTAGCTTGTTTGTCTTTAGCCGCTTTATATTTATCAATGCGTAGTGAATTACCCAGTGTGGCTTCATTAAAAGACATGCAATGGCAAACGCCGATGCAAATTTTTAGTGCCGATAATAAGTTAATCAATCAGTTTGGCGAAAAAAAACGCATTCCCTTAAAGCTTAACGAATTTCCACAGCAACTAATTAACGCCATTTTAGCCAGTGAAGACGATCGCTTTTATTCACATTTTGGCGTCGACCCAATTGGACTAGGCAGAGCTGTACTCGGTAAACTGATGGGACAAAACAAAGGGGGTGCAAGTACCATTACCATGCAAGTGGCACGAAACTTTTTCTTAACCTCTGAAGTCACCTACACTCGCAAAATCCGTGAAATATTTTTAACTTTCCATATTGAAAGTTTACTCACAAAAGATGAAATACTCGCCCTGTACATGAATAAAATACCGTTAAGCCATCGTAGCTTTGGTTTTGGCGCAGCAGCACAAGTATATTACGGTAAAGATGTTAAAGACTTAACACTGGCCCAGATAGCGGTACTTGCTGGTTTACCTAAAGCACCTTCTAACAGAAACCCTATAAGTTCGCCTGATAACGCCAAGGCCAATCGCGCAATTGTTTTACAGCGTATGTATAGCGCAGGCTATATCAACTCAACAGAGATGGCACAAGCAAACCAAGCCCCGATTACTGGCAAGAGACACAGTGTAGAAATTGAGTTGAATGCGCCATACATAGCAGAGATGGCACACCAAGAGATGGTCGATCTCTATGGAAAAGAGCTTGCCTATACCGGTGGCTACAATGTTTATCTAACAGTGAATTCAGACTTTCAAAGAGCAGCACAAAAAGCAGTAATCGATAACTTACTGTCATACGATTTGCGACATGGGTATCGCGGCGCAGTCGTTTCTTTACGCCCAGAGTTAACTGAAAACGCAAGTCCTATTGATAAGGTAGCTGAGCTCAGCGATGATGAAGTTATCAAAGCGCTTAATAAAATCGATAATTATCAGACACTTTTTCCTGCTGTGATCACAGGTGTTGCTGAACAGTCAGCGACGATTAAATTTTTAGGTCATCAGGATAATAACCACATCACTTTGCAAGAAGCCGATATATTATGGCAAGGCATGTCGTGGGCGCGCGAATTTATTAATGATGAAAAACAGGGAGCTGCACCTAAGCTTGCTAATGAAATACTCCAATATGGCGATGTTGTCTTTGTTATTAAAACCGCGCAGGGTTTTACATTAAGCCAGCTACCCGAAGTGAGTTCTGCTCTCGTTTCTTTATCAACAGATAATGGTGCTATAAAAGCAGCCATTGGCGGATTTAGCTTTCAGCAAAGCCAGTTTAATCGGGTTACACAGGCAAAACGACAAGTGGGCTCTAACATAAAACCCTTTATTTACTCCGCCGCTTTAGATAATGGTTTCACCTTAGCCACACTCGTCAATGATGCGCCAATTAACCAATGGGATGAAAGTTCAGGTTCAGTTTGGCGTCCAGAAAACTCTCCCCCTATTTATAACGGCGACATTCGGGTTCGATTAGCACTAGCACAATCTAAAAATGTTATCGCCGTTAGACTATTAAGAGCGGTTGGATTAGACAAAATAATTCCCCATTTAGCAGCCTTTGGCTTTGTGCCTAACGATTTACCACGAAACGAAACACTTGCTCTAGGCTCTGCATCTCTAACACCATTAGAAGTGGCCACCGGATTCGCAACCTTCGCGAACGGCGGCTATTTAATCAGACCCTATTTAATTGATAGAATAGAAGATTCGTTTGGTAAAATCCTCTTCCAAGCAAACCCAGCTATTGCCTGTGACATATGTTCACTAGAAATTGAGCAACGAGATATTAATAATTCCTCAGTCCCGGTTGAGCTTTTAGCTGAAAAAGACCTACGTCCACTTATTAAAGCTGAACGAGTGATTAGCCCGCAGAACGCTTTTTTAGTGACACAAGCATTAAATGCGGCAATTTGGGGTTCAGACTATCAAATGAAACCATTTTGGCGAGGAACAGGATGGCGCGCACAAACATTAAAACGACATGATATTGCAGGAAAAACCGGTACAACAAATCAATCAAAAGATGCCTGGTTTTCAGGTTTTAGCCGTCGATTGGTCACTACTTCTTGGGTCGGCTTTGATGACCCAGGCAGAAGTTTGGGTAAAACACGTTATAATAGTAATCTCGATAAATATCAAATTACTGGTGGCGAAGCTGGGGCAAAATCAGCACAACCAGCTTGGATAGACTTTATGGAAGTTGCATTAGTTGCTCATCCTGAAGAACCTTTTATTCAGCCTGTTGATATAGTGTCAGTACGCATTGATAAAAGCAGCGGTAAACTGACCAATAAAACAGATAAAACCAGCTTTTTTGAATACTTTCAGTTTGGCACCGCACCAACAGAATCAGTAACACAAGATAATAGTAGTGAAATACTTGATGGTTCACGTATTTTTGATGAGAGTAGTAACGGCGATATATTTTAACCAGACAGTAATTTTCTTCCAATATCATTAGTCGCCTGACAAATGTTAGTGAGATACTTGCTGTAACTTGTCGCTATTGTCAGCTTTTGACTTTTATAACTTTCATTTGCAACTTATTCCTTACAGAACAAAACATTTATTTAATTGTTTTGTTCCTTTTACAAAAATAAATTCACTGTAGATTATGCGAATCAACAGCATAATCTACAGTCTCTCCCATAAAGCAAAAATAGCAATAAGCTCTTGTAATAAAACAATTAAAATAAATTAACATGGTTCTAATGGTAAAATATTTAGTCTAATTACTCAGTCACCGTATCTTCCCCCCTACCACTATAAATGAAAGTTATAGTGAAAACTTTCACAACGAAAGAAATTTTACTTTCGTTTTGTCTAATAATCGCCTAAAATTGCGTTCTCAAACATGTTTAACACAAAATGTTCACTGTCGTACTTTTAGGAGAGTATTCGCTATGGCTTCTTTAGAAAGCTCAATTGATTTATCTGTATATGGCATCAATGATGTTGCCGAGATTGTTTACAATCCGTCTTACGAGTTACTCTTTGCTGAAGAAACTAAGTCTGAACTGACTGGTTTTGATAAAGGCATAGAAACCGAGCTTGGTGCGGTTAACGTCGATACGGGTATTTTTACCGGTCGCTCACCTAAAGATAAATATATTGTTCGTGATGATACTAGCCGTGATACGGTTTGGTGGTCTGATCAAGGTAAGAATGATAACAAACCAATGACGCAAGAAACTTGGGATCATTTAAAGACTTTAGTGACTACTCAACTTTCTAAACAGCGTTTATTTGTTGTCGATACTTACTGTGGTGCTAATGCCGATACACGCTTAAAAGTTCGCTTTATCACTCAAGTTGCATGGCAAGCTCACTTTGTTAAAAACATGTTTATTCGCCCTTCAGATGAAGAGTTGAAAGATTACGAACCCGATTTCATCGTAATGAATGGTGCTAAAACAACTAACGATAAATGGCAAGAACAAGGTCTTAACTCTGAAAACTTTGTTGCCTTTAACCTTACTGAAAAAATTCAATTAATCGGCGGTACTTGGTACGGCGGAGAAATGAAAAAAGGTATGTTCTCAATGATGAACTACCTATTACCTTTAAAAGGTATTGCTTCAATGCACTGTAGTGCAAACGTCGGTGAAGAAGGCGATGTAGCGGTATTTTTCGGCTTATCAGGTACAGGTAAAACAACGCTTTCTACAGATCCAAAGCGTCAACTTATCGGCGATGACGAACATGGCTGGGATGATAATGGTGTGTTTAACTTTGAAGGTGGTTGTTACGCTAAAACGATCAACTTAAGCAAAGAAAATGAACCTGATATTTATAATGCGATACGTCGCAATGCATTATTAGAAAATGTTAGCGTTGATGAGCACGGTAAAATTGATTTTGATGATAACTCAAAAACTGAAAATACCCGTGTGTCTTACCCAATTGATCATATTGAAAATATTGTTAAGCCTATTTCTCGTGCTGGTCATGCGAAAAAAGTTATTTTCTTAACTGCCGATGCTTTTGGTGTATTACCACCTGTTTCAAAGTTAACCCCAGCACAAACTGAATATTACTTTTTATCTGGTTTTACGGCTAAGCTTGCTGGAACTGAGCGTGGTATTACCAAGCCGACTCCGACATTCTCAAGTTGTTTTGGCGCAGCCTTCCTAAGCTTGCACCCTACTCAGTATGCTGAAGTTCTACGTAAACGTATGCAAGCCGTTGGTGCTGAAGCTTACTTAGTTAACACCGGTTGGAATGGTACGGGTAAACGTATCTCAATAAAGGCGACTCGTGCGATTATTGATTCGATTCTAGATGGTTCTATAGATAGCGCTGAAACTACTGTTTTACCGTTATTTAATTTAGAAATCCCAACGAGTGTTGCAGGGGTTGAAGGCGATATTCTTGACCCTCGTGATACTTACACAGATAAAGAAGAGTGGAACACTAAAGCAGAAGATTTAGCTAAGCGCTTTGTTAAAAACTTTAGTAAGTTTACTGATACTGATAATGGTAAGTCATTAGTCGATGCTGGACCTCAGCTATAACGACTTAATATCTAAATGTTATCACTAAAAAGCCGCTAAACTTAACGTTTAGCGGCTTTTTTATGTTCGGGATGAACCGTTATCACAGCATGACCATTCTTAGTGAGACATACCTTCTATGGCATCAGTCCATTGTGCAACGCAACGGTTAATATGTGAATTTCAGAAAATTTATTTAATGGGTAATAAAACCTTGGCTGATAAACCGCCTTCAGCACGGTTAGTTAACAGAACATCGCCACCATGGGTATTCACTATCTTCTTTATTATCGCTAAGCCTAAACCACTTCCTTCTGTGCCACGCGCTTTATCCCCTTGCGTAAAAGGTTGGAACAAACGTTCTATATCTTCTTCAGGAATACCAGGACCGTTGTCAGACACACAGAAATACACTGACTTTTTATCCACTGAAATCCCGGTAATAATATCAATATCGCCATCAGAGTAACGTAAGGCATTCTGAATAATGTTAGCGACCGCTCTCTTCATCGCAACAAAGCGTAGCGGTATTTCAGGTAGTTCTTGCTCTGAAAAATTTATCTGCCGACCATAAATAAGTTCGGTTTGCATCACATCATTAATTAAGTGATTGAGATCGCAAAGCTCAGGCTTATCTTTACTGTTATGGCGAATGTAGTCGATAAACTGATCAATAATACTGTTCATATCATCAATATCGCCTTCGATACCCTCTTTTAAAAACTCATCTTGTGTTGACATCATCTCCGCCGCAAGGCGAATTCTGGTTAATGGCGTGCGTAAATCATGAGAAATTCCGGCCATCAATAAGTTACGATCGTCTTCAAGCTGTTTTATACCTCGAGACATATGATTAAAAGCTTGAGTTACCGCAACAATTTCAGTGGTACCTAACTCGGCTAATGGCTGAGGAAACTCGCCACGCCCGACATCTTCTGCGGCTTTTTGTAATGCTTTTAAAGGACGATTTATTTGCCGAACAAACAACCAACCGCCAATGACACTCAATAGGCCCAGAAACATTAACACCACTGTAAGCGGAGAAAAGTTTGCTTCTTCTAGACCTGAAAGGGGAATTCTGATCCAATAATGTGGCGCTTGCGGAGGCCTGATCCAGAATATATATTGCTCCCCTCCTTGGGTCAGTCTCAGTTCAGCATCACCATCAAGTAATTTTGACATCTCTTTAGAGCGATGCGCAAGATAGGTAGCTTCTGCCAACCCTGACGATAATGCGTCACTTTCACGATAAACTTCAATGCCCGTTTTTTCTTGAAATGATCTTGAGAATGCCTTTCTAAGCAGATCATCATCAATATCAATAAGCACAACCCGTACTTGTTTTGCTAACAACTCATTAGTTAGCTGAGTATTAGGTTGGATGATGTAATAAACCATAGATACCCAAGAAACAACTTGATTAATCAAGAGTAAAAAACCAATCAAGAGTACGGTTTGCCCAAAGGCACTACGTGGCAATATTTTCAAGGTTTACATCCATAGTAGGGTCTTCGCTTATATAAGGTAAGTAACGGTGTTAAATGCACTAATTGACTTCTTTACCTTCAGGCACAAAGACGTAACCTAAACCCCAAACCGTTTGAATATAGCGAGGTTTTGCCGGGTCTACTTCTAACATTCTTCTTAAACGTGACACCTGTACATCAATACTACGCTCTAAAGCTGAATAGTCACGACCACGCGCTAAATTCATCAATTTATCACGAGACAGTGGCTCTCTTGGGTGAGTGATCAGAGCTTTTAAAACAGCAAATTCGCCACTCGTTAAAGGCATATTGATATCACCTTTTACCATCTCTCTAGTGGCAAGGTTAAGTTGATACTCACCGAAAGAAACAATGTTCTCTTCTTGTGAAGGAGCGCCAGGAGCTTCTTGTACCCTGCGTCTCAATACGGCTTTAATTCGCGCTAATAATTCTCTTGGATTAAAAGGTTTTGGCATGTAATCATCAGCACCGAGTTCCAAACCAATAATACGATCAACTTCATCGCCTTTGGCGGTTAGCATGACAATTGGCATATCATTAGATTGTTGACGTAATCGACGACATATAGATAAGCCATCTTCGCCAGGTAACATCAAATCTAAGACTAACAAGTGAAAGTTCTCTCTCTCAAGTAAACGATCCATTTGCTCTGAACTCGCCGCAGTACGCACGGCAAAACCTTGTTCAACTAAATATCGCTCTAAAAGCGCTCGAAGGCGCATATCATCATCAACTACTAATATCTTTTTAGTTTCATTACTCATCGGGGTCATCCTATAACAATCATCTGTTCACTATAATCTAAAAAAAGTAATAATAAAGCTGCCTTTAAGAATTAAAGTTAAGGTATTTGTTACAATTTATGAAATTTGCCTTTTTACAGGCAAAAGGAGATACAACACTTACTCTGTGTGACTACGTTTAACTATTAAAGTGCTCAATCATCAAATAAAAGCGAAACTTATTATTACTTTTTTGTTATCGAAAACTGATCATTTTTGCCACATTGAATACATTAAAACCTATATCCGTGACTACGCATAATAATTGATATTAGTATTATTAACGGTTGATTACTTTTAAAAGGATACAGCCAAAATCGCTTTCTCAAAAGACAACTCTTTGGTCATAATATTTGAGACTCGATCAGCAATATTTAGGATCACTTTATGCGCATCGCGGAAGTTAGCCTATTAAAATTTCCCATATATTTTCTAATGAGTTATGTTTCTTACAGTTCTTTACAAATCTAAAACATAATATAGACATTCTAATATATCGACCCAAGCTACAATGGAAAATGTAGAAATTATAAAATAAGGTGTGCCTCTGGTAACAGAGAATGGATTAAAACGGAAGGCTTACTTGTTCGGGTAAGTAGTTTGCGTATAACAACAGCATTAAGCGCAAAAATAAGTTGTCTGGATTCCGCTTCACATTTTAGCCAACAATTAAAAGCTTTTTAATTGGGTGTTGTATCGCTAACTTTTATATTGGCGTTTATAAATTATTATATAAGGTTGTATTTTGAAAAAATTAATTTTACTACTGTCTGTTTTATCCCTTAACTGCATTGCAGAAGATATCCAACTTGAAACAAAATACTCTGTTGGTGTGGGGTTGGGAGCTTTATATAGTGGTATAGGTGCAAATTTCTCACTGATTTCAGAAAATGATATGAAGTATATATCAGGGGGATGTGTTGAATACAGTACACGATATGGTGCAGGCTGTGGTTTTGGGCTAGGGTAGGTAAAAACTGATTTATTTGCTTTTGATTCAAATAAACATGGCTTTGGTGTCTATGCCAGTTTTGTTGCTAAAGAGAATGACTACACCTATTCAACCCCTGAAGGTCCACAAGGAGATCAAAAACTTACAGCGCATGAAAAGGATGTCTATGGTTTTGGTTTAAGCTATACATATTTTCTGAATGGCATTGATACATCTGGAACAACATTTGGAGTCTCCTTTCACGCCACAAATGCTGATTACAAAGGTAGATACGGCGCATTCTTACAAGTTGGTTACCAGTTCTAGCACAAAATATGTAATTCAGTAGTGTTATATTTATTATTGTGCATGCAAAAAGGATATTTTATGAAATGGATTATGTTGATTTTAGCTTTAGGCCTAATAAGTTGCGCTAATAACAATCAAAAAAGGTACGAGTACAACCCTTCTGGTAGGTGCAGCGATATTTTTTGTTTAACAATTGCTATTGCTAAAAGTATGTCTCATAGTGAATTTAAAAAGTGTTCAGAAATGTCTGGAAACAAAAGGAAATCTTGCGATTCACAAGTTGAATCTCTAAAAAAACACATTCGTGATGCTAGTGAAAAATAAATATAAGCTACTCAAGTAGGACTTTTAGCAGTTGGTTAGTTTCGCTTCGCTACACATTTTAACCAACTATTCTTGTCCGCTTAAGTGGACGTTGGTAAGGTAAATATTTATGTTTAAAATCATCATGATTACATTATTATTATGTTCTTGTTCTTCTATGGATATATATACTAAGCATGGAACTATTACTATCAAAAAGGAAAAACTGCCTTGCGATGTTAAAAAAATAGATCCTGATTGCAAGATAGAAAAAAATTAAATAAGTTTATTATAAACTCAAACAAAACATCATTCACACGGACAAAAAACAGTTGCTTCGTTTCACATTTTAGCCACTTAGTAAAGCGTTGGTATACAAAAACTAATCCAAACACATTTTACAGTTAACGCTTAATGTCTTCTTTGTGGCAAAAGTGATCAATCTCATTTGGTGATTGGTAATATCAATCATTATACGCAGTCACATATCTATAAAGATACAGTGATATTTACTCTGTAGAAATAACCTGCTCTGTGTTTTGCTAAAATTTAAATATAAAAAAAGACGCCTAAGCGTCTTTTCTTGAATTTTCGTGAGCACTAAAATCTGAAATTATGCGATGCTTCTTTTAGGTACAGCGATACAACACCTGCTCTGTGTTGGCAACTTTGACTGTTTGACTGTTTTGCTAAAATCTAGATATAAAAAAGACGCCTAAGCGTCTTTTCTTGAATTCTCGTGAGCACTAAAATCTGCAATTATGCGATGCCTCTTTGAGGTATAGCGATACAACACCTACTCTGTGTTAGTAACTTTGACAGTTTGACTGTTTTGCTAAATTTTAGATATAAAAAAAGACGCCTAAGCGTCTTTTTTTTAAGTTCTCGTGAGAACTAAAATCTGCAATTATGCGATGATTTTAGATACAACACCAGCACCAACAGTACGACCACCTTCACGGATAGCGAAGCGTAAACCTTCATCCATCGCTACTGGGTTGATTAGCTCTACAACAAATTTCAAGTTGTCGCCAGGCATTACCATTTCAACACCTTCAGGAAGCTCTACAGCACCTGTGATATCTGTTGTACGGAAGTAAAACTGTGGACGGTATCCTTTAAAGAATGGTGTATGACGACCACCTTCATCTTTACTTAACACGTATACTTCTGATTCGAATTTTGTATGAGGTGAAATTGAACCAGGCTTACATAATACTTGACCACGTTCAACGTCTTCACGCTTAAGACCACGTAAAAGTACACCACAGTTCTCGCCAGCACGACCTTCGTCTAGAAGCTTACGGAACATTTCAACACCAGTACAAGTAGATTTTTGAGTATCACGGATACCAACAACTTCTACTTCTTCACCAATTTTGATGATACCGCGTTCAACACGACCAGTAACAACAGTACCACGACCAGCAATTGAGAATACATCTTCGATAGGCATAATGAATGCTCCGTCGATTGCACGCTCTGGCTCTGGAATGTAGTTATCTAATTGATCAGCAAGTTCGATGATTTTTGCTTCCCACTTTTCGTCGCCTTGAAGAGCGCCTAGAGCTGAACCTTGAATTACCGGTAAATCATCACCTGGGAAGTCATATTCAGAAAGAAGTTCACGAATTTCCATTTCTACTAATTCTAGTAATTCTTCGTCATCTACAACATCACATTTGTTCATGAATACGATGATATATGGAACACCAACCTGACGTGATAACAAGATGTGCTCACGTGTTTGTGGCATAGGACCATCTGTAGCAGCAACTACTAAGATAGCGCCATCCATTTGTGCAGCACCGGTGATCATGTTTTTGATGTAATCGGCGTGACCAGGACAATCTACGTGTGCGTAGTGACGAACTTCTGTATCGTACTCGATGTGAGAAGTATTGATTGTAATACCACGCTCACGCTCTTCAGGAGCATTATCGATTTGTGCGAAATCTTTAACTTCACCACCGTGTACTTTAGTTAATACTGCAGAGATAGCAGCTGTTAAAGTAGTTTTACCGTGATCAACGTGTCCGATAGTACCAACGTTTACATGCGGTTTTAAACGTTCAAATTTTGCTTTAGCCATTATGTAATGCCTCTGAGATAAATTAACAAAAATAAAATAAATTTAGTGAGATAGAAATCTTAAGGAATGGTGCTGATAGGCAGATTCGAACTGCCGACCTCACCCTTACCAAGGGTGCGCTCTACCAACTGAGCCATATCAGCAATCACTTAAAGATGGAGCGGACGGCGAGAATCGAACTCGCAGCTTTAGCTTGGAAGGCTAAGGTATTACCACTATACGACGTCCGCTTTTCTATCTTCATTATTGCAAAGTGGTGGAGGGAGGTGGATTCGAACCACCGAAGGCTGAGCCGTCAGATTTACAATCTGATCCCTTTGGCCACTCGGGAACCCCTCCAATACTTTTACAACAATTTTATTAATGGTGCCGACTGCCGGAGTCGAACTGGCGACCTACTGATTACAAGTCAGTTGCTCTACCAACTGAGCTAAGTCGGCACTACATTAAGTGGTGCGAATTCTAGTGGAATGTTTTCTCCCTTGCAAGCGTAAAAACAAAAAAAAACCATGTTTTTAACCATTTGATGTTTTTTTAATCGCCTAACGTTAAATGTTGCCACAAACTGGCGATATAATTTGCCATAAGCGAATTAGAATCGTTGCATGCCGATAAAGACTAGCTCATCAATAATGTAATGTTGTCTGTTTAATAAGGCCGCTACTTTTTTAGCATTACCGCCGGTAAGTAATACTTTATCTAAGGAGACTTGTTTATTAGCTTGCTTGATACCTTGTTCAATAAAACCAAGTGTTGCTGCCCAGCAAGCATTATTTACACCGTCTGAGGTACTTTTACCAAAAGAAATGTTGGCCTGATGCTCTTGAGTTGCCCGTACTTTTGAAGTATTTGATAAAAGACTATTAAATAATATATCAATACCTGGCAAAATCCACCCACCTAAATGTATGCCCTGACTGTCGAGTAAGTCTATGGTTGTTGCTGTTCCCGCGTCAATAATAAGAACATTCTCATCTGGGTACAAAATATTAGCCGCCAGTAACGTCAACCATCGATCAATACCTAACGTTGTCGGTTGTTGATAGCTTGAAGTAACGCCAAAGCGTTTGCTTTCACTGTTTACTATGTGCAGTTCAATATTATGCTGCTGAGCATGGGCTATAAAAACCTCTATAATATAAGCTTCGCTAACACTCGCAACGACGATAGATATCACTGATTCAGTGATACTTGATAGCCACTTTTCATTAATGGTTTCATTTCTTTCACTTTGAATGATTGATAATTCACCTTGCTGCTCAAAAGTGTATTTGGTGCGAGTATTGCCAATATCAACTAATAATCTCATGTGTCAGCCCTCAAGCTAACTTCACCACCATAAATAGGACTAATTTGGCCGTCAACTTCTAACAATAAAGCTCCTTGGTTATTAATGCCTCGACAAATACCTTTCTTTTCACGCGTGCCGGTGATTAGCCTTATCGGTTTATTGATATAATAATCTTGTTTGGCCCACTCATTGGCCATACTCAGCAACCCTTCATGTTGATGCTGCTGAAGCCTTAATGAGAGTTTAGAAATTAACGTTACAGCTAAAACATTTCGGTCAATCGTATTAACCGCGTTATTTCCATGCTTGTTGGTACTTTGCATCATAGCTGTTTGTAAATCTGTCCAAGGTTGGTCGACTTGTTCTGCACTTTTTTGGGGCATATTAATATTTAAACCAATACCAATAACACAGTGACACGGTTCAAGAGCTTGCCCATCCAAATCAATAAGGATACCAGCGAGCTTAACCCCGCCAAAATAAATGTCATTGGGCCACTTTAACTGCACATCAATTTGATAAAGTTCTTTTACTGCATCACTAACCGCTAAAGCCGACACGACACTTAATCCCATAGCTGCCGCCATACCTTGCTCTAAATACCAATACATCGACATATATATATGTGAACCAAAAGGTGAGATCCACTTACGACCGCGTCGACCGCGCCCTGCATCTTGATATTCAGCTAAACAGACTTGCAAATTATGATTTTGATTGGGTAAACGACGCAATAAATAACTATTGGTTGAGTCAATAATATTATGCACTTCGACTTTGTTTTTCTGACCCAATGCGCTTAACTTGTATTGAATTTCTTTTTCATCTAATAGTGTTAACGGTTCAGATAATTTATAGCCTTTGCCAGTAACACTATAAATATCAAGCCCCATTTCAATTAGCGAGGCGATATGATTAGATATTGCTGCGCGACTTACCCCTAGCTGCTCACCTAACCATTGCCCAGAAACAAATTGTCCGGCGGCTAAATATTGTATTAATTGCTCTCGTATTGCTTTGGCCATGATCAGCTTATAGCTCCTAAGGTAAC
The DNA here is from genome assembly GCF_001767295.1 of Colwellia sp. PAMC 20917. Taxonomy (GTDB): domain Bacteria; phylum Pseudomonadota; class Gammaproteobacteria; order Enterobacterales; family Alteromonadaceae; genus Colwellia_A. The sequence continues at coordinate 2,869,434 of NZ_CP014944.1, read as the reverse complement.
TTCGCCCTGCTCACCGAGCATTCTTACTTCTGGTTGTAGCATAATGGTAAATAATGCGAATACGGTTTGCTGTACATGTAGGGCTAAATTTTTGATATCTGCCCCGCAGGCCGAATCAATATTGGTTAGCACTAGCGCCTGCTTATTATGCACAGCTGCACCGTTAAGTTGATAACCTTTCAGCCCTGCTCTTTCAATTAACCAACCTGCTGCTAGCTTAACAGTGCCATTATCTTGTTGATAAGCGGCAATTTCTGGATGGTTACTTTTTAATAATAAAAACTGCTCAGCGCTAACCACAGGATTTTTAAAAAAGCTGCCAGCGTTTGGAATAACCTTGGGATCAGGTAACTTAGCATTTCGTATGGAAATCACGGTATCCATAATAACCCTAGCATGACTATTTTGGGGCAAGGTGTTTAATCCTTGGTAATTCAGCTTAGCCTGCCAGTTTTTTGGAAAGCGTAAAGTAATATCTGTGATGATTCCTTTATTTTTTAAAGCATTTTTAAAAATACTATCGCGATAATCAAATTGACATTGCGCCTGCGTTAACTGCTGTGATTTGTTTTTAGCAAAATCAAACCAAGTTACACTTTCAATAAAATTAGCAATCTCAACGCCATAAGCACCAATATTTTGTACTGGAGCAGCGCCAACACTGCCAGGAATAAGTGCTAAGTTTTCTAGACCGTTAATGCCTTCATCAATACAAAAGCATACCAAGTCATGCCAATTTTCACCACAAGCGGCATTGACCTGATAATATTCTTCTGTTTCATTAACATGAATCCCTAAAAACTCCGGCTTAATAATTACCGGTGTAACACCCTCGACAAAAAGCGTATTACTGCCCGCGCCTAAAATATAAAAAGGTTCGCTAGTCACCGCTGCTAATAATTGCAGATCTTGTTCACTATTTGGATAATAAATAATGGGTGTCGTTGCATAGACTGCAAAACTGTTATTTTTTTGTAGGGAAAATTGTTGGCGTGATTTCATATTATAAGCAGAAGTACTTGCTGGTAAAAACTTACTCTTATTCTACCGCAGTTTTCAATAAGCGAAAGAGGTTAATATTGAGAAAAATACTAACCTTGTTTGCGTACCGGTAATTTAACAATGTTTTTAACCCCGCTTGCGTACCGGAAGTTTAACAATATTATTGGCGCGTTCGTTGTAGTACTTGTTTTGGTATTTATCATCATCAATGCTTTGGCTGTGGTTGATTATGATGCCTTCGAATATTGGCTGCATTGACTACTGACAGATAGAAGAACCCTAACCTTGTTTTCGTACCGGTAATTTAACAATATTATTAGCGCGTTCGTTGTAATACTTGTTTTGGTATTTATCAGCATCAATGCTTTGGCTGTGGTTGATTATGATGCCTTCGAATATTGGCTGCATTGACTATTGACTGTATTGACTACTGACTAGTGACTACTAATAGATAGAAGAACACTAACCTTGTTTACGTACCGGTAATTTAACAATGTTATTAGCGCGTTCGTTGTAGTACTTGTTTTGGTATTTATCAGCATCAATGCTTTGGCTGTGGTTGATTATGATGCCCTCAATGTGTGCATTGACTTGCTTTAGCATACGTAAACCTGTGGTAATTTGCTCTCGTTTCGTTTTTTCACCATGAACAACATACAAAACCGTTTCAACTAATTTAGAAATAATAGCAGCATCACTCACAGCATTTACCGGTGGTGTCTCAATAATAATTCGGTCATAAAAATTACCAAAAACTTTAATGAGCATATTAAGGCGTTTCATTGATAAAAAAACTAGCGGATTAGCCGGAGAAATACCCGAGGTTAAAATATCTAACTTTAAGTTTTTATCGCGGATAATACATTCATTAATTTGATGTGTTTTCGCTAATAAATTTGATAATCCTGGGCGATGTGGACTTAAATTCATATTTTTTGCTACGGTCGGATGTCGCATATCCGCTTCAATGAGCAAAACCTTTTCCATTTCACTAAACGAGCGGGCTAAATGTAGTGCTATAGTCGACTTCCCTTCATTTGGCACCGAGGATGTTATCGCAATCACTTTAGCTGGCTTACTTTCGCCATTAAACAATAAAGAGGTTCTTAACGTGCGCACCGCTTCGGTAAAGCGATTATCGGTGTAATAGGGATCATTCTTTTTTTCAGCACTTGGCGCTTGAAATTTTGGTAAAATAGCGAGAACAGGTGCTTCGGTAAAGCTATCAAGTTTTCGACGTGAATTTAACGTATCCATTGATATCTCACGCATAATGATAATTATGGCAATAATCGCAAACGATAACATAAAACTCATAATCACTATGAGGGCTTTTTTGGGGGCGAACCTATCCGTGGGTATAATCGCTTTATCAATAAAACGCACGTAAAAGTTTGCTTTATAATTACCCATAGCGTCAGTCTCTTTTAAACGGACTAAATAGTTATTATAAAGTTCTTTATTGGTATCAACTTCGCGTTGCAATTGTGAAAATTTATTTTGTAAACGGCTCAAGCGTAAGTAATCGACTTTCGCAATTGCCAAACGATTATTCGTTGCTTTAACTTTTTCAGAAGAGTTTAGGTAATCTTTTTCAATAGATATTACAATTTCATCAACGAGCTGTACGATGCCTTTTTGCAATGACTCTAGCTCTGCTTGCACCGCTATACGTTTGGGGTGTTTGGGCCCGTAACGCTTGGAAAGCTCAAATATCTTACGCGCTGCTTTTTCATCGGCACGCCTTAATTGTACAAGGTCACTTTGCTGACTGATTTCCTGAAGTTCCAGAAGTTGCGCGGTATTTTTTCGACGCTTTTGCATACTTTGGTAAGTTACTTCTAAGTCATCTTTGATTTTTTCAGCTCGTATTGCTGAAGAAGTTAGCTCGGTTAACTCAGAGCTAACTAAGCCAGCAATCCCTAAAATATCAACAATACCTTCCGCTTCACGGTATTCTTGTAGTTCTTGCTCTGATGTTTCAAGCTTTTTCTCTAACTCTTCAAGTTGGTCAACAAGCCACTGCGACGTTGACTCCTTTGACGCGCTATGAATTTCATCTTGGTATTGAAGATAAGTGAGACCGATTTGATTAGCGACTTTTTGTGCTAATTGAGGTGAGTGCGCAGCAAAACTTATTTTAACAAGTTCGGTGCTCGCTATCGGAGCGATAGTTAAACGACTTTCAAAGATTGAGATTAAGCTGCTGACCGTTGGTCTACTAGTCCGCTTTCCTATGTTAGCGAAGAAGCTTATTTTATCATTGTATTTACCACTATTAAATTCCTGATGTTCAACCAAATTTAAACTAATAATAACGCGCTCAGCAAATTTTCGAGACTTTAATAATTCGTACTGGGTTTTAACTTGCTCTTTACTGGCGCTAGATTCATTAAAGGCGTCATTAATCGATAAAGTATTCGCGGGTTTATTACTGCCTATTTGTAAAATAGCCGTGGCTTTAAAGGAAGGCTTGAGCAACGAAACATAAAAAGAAACCATCAGTGAAACGAGTAAAGTAAAGAAAACAATCTGCCAACGTCGAGACCAAAGCGGTCTTAAGACCTCTTTTAAATCTATCTCTTGGTTTGGGGCATTAAAATTTACGCTTTGATTATCGTTTAACATTACTGCTCATTATTATTTGCAAAACCACATATAAATACGGCTAATAAAATTTGTCGAAAATCCTTTTTCAGTTTTTATAATTATTGTTATTGTTATTGTTATTGTTATTTTTATTTTAGAAAAAACTTTGTTCTATTTTTATAATATCATCAGGGTGGATCTCAGTAGCAATGTTCCCCTCTAACGTCACTTTAACACCTTTGACTAGTCGTGTAATTTTCCAATCGGAAGCCGACGCCCTATTAGATAACCCCCCAGCGATTGCGATGGCTTTATCCAAGGTCAAATAATCTTGATAAGGGTAACCACCTGGTCGTGTAACTTGTCCGTGGATAAAAAACGGCCGATAAATAGACACAGAAACAGAGACTTGTGGGTCAACAATATAATCTCCAAGTAAGCCTTTTCTTATCGTGGTTTCAAGTTTTTTAGTTGATAAACCTATTACCTGTATATCAGCTAAAAACGGAAAAGATATAAAACCCGATTTATCAATTTTCACAGTTGTTGTTAAATCGTCTTCACCGTAAACAACAATATGTATTTTATCGCCAGGGCCCAGTAAATAATCACTTGCCTCACAAAAAAAGCTGCAGAGCACTAAAATTAGTGACAAAACATAGTAACGCATATTTTTTATCCAATACTAAATATTAACATTAAAGCCTAACGATAAGCTATTGCCCTGGTTGTTTAGCCTATCATCACTTGCTGTTAGTTCTTTAAAAGTAAAACCTGCAAATACAGTCAGCCAATCATTACGTTGATAATTCAACCTAACCTCTGAGTATAAATAATCTTCATTAATCGTTTGCTCAAGGTAAACGACCTTTTCTTGTCTATACCCAACAACCGCAGATGTCTGAAAATAATCAGTCAGTTGATGAGTAAGTTGTAAATTAGTACTGTCAACAACTCGATAGCTATCGACAATTCTGTTGGTTGTTTCATAATTTCGTTGGGTGTTTATATTCATTTGCATAAAATTCGTTGGCTGCCAATTAATATCAACTCGCCATTTAAAGCGAGTATCGCTGGCAAACAATGTTTCTTCAAAAGTTAATCTTTGATAACCAATTAATGCTTGCAGTTGAGTTATAGCCGTCGATTGCCACTTCATACCGACTAATACCGCATATATGTCTTTATTTAATGGGCTATTATTTTGAAAGTTTGATTGGGTATAAGCTAAATCTGCAGCAAAATATGTCTTTCCTGACAGTAAATAATCAAAACTAGCCGCAACACTTTGATCAACACGGTCGAGTGCCTTATTTTCGGCTCGTCTTGTTTTATAGCGAAAGTCTTCTTGACCGATTGAAAGTTTTAATTTTGCTACTGAATCAATTTGGCCATATAAGTAGCCTATATTAGCGGCAAGCGATTTTTTATCATCTCCGCTTGTTATTAATTCTGCATTGCCTAAAGATAAGCCAGTACCGCGATATTCATAACTTTCCTGTAACTTAATATCTGCAAACAGTGTTTTGTTATGATCAAGCTTAAAGAAATAGCTTGGCTTAAATAATAAATTATTATGATCGTCTTCACTAAAGTTATTAAATTGGTAATGACTGACCTTTGTCGCTAATTGTATTAAATGTCGTGATAACTGTGTTTGAATAAAGACGGACGGTTCAATTTTTACGTAGCCGGTGCTTTCTTCATCACTTCCTTGATTAAGAAAGTTACTTATTTGACCATATTCAGATAACAGCGTTGCTGTAAATTGATCACCACTTTCTAGCGCGAAGTCAGTTTCTGCTTTGAGTGCAAAAGAAGTCAGTAAAGTCATTGCAAAAGCAATGAGAAGAATGACTAAAAGTCTAAATATGACCATTGAAAAGTATAAACCTTGAAAACAAATAATGAGCGCGGCACACAATATGCCCTAAAAGTAACGAATATGAAACATTACTGTTACATATGTGCACGATTATTGTATATAAATGCTTTTATATTTACTTTGTTGCATAAATAAACAAACTCAAATATTTAAAGCCCAACTTAAAAACAAAAATGCCGCTTTTAAAAGCGGCATTTATTCTTATAAATAAACGTTGAATTGATAACAGCGAGACCTATTCACTAAATATGTTTGATGTAGACCTTAGATTTTCGTTGGAAGTTATACAGCTGTTTTTTACCTTCAGGTAAATCTTCCATTGAACTTTCGATAAAACCTTGCTCTCGAAACCAATGACCACTGACCGTTGTTAAGACAAATAATGAGGTTAAGTGCTGATCAAAAGCTTTTACTTCTAAGGCATTCATTAAGCGCTCACCTCGATTTCCATTGCGATAATCAGGATGAATCGCCACACAGGCTATTTCTCCTGAACTTGCTTCGGGATAAGGGTACAAAGCAGCACAAGCAATAATAACATCTTCCTTTTTAAGTACCGTAAAGCGATCAATTTCAACTTCAAGTAGTTCTCTTGAGCGCTTCACCAGAATACCTTCCTCTTCTAAGGGGGCAATCAGTTCTAAAATACCACCGACATCATCGATGCTAGCGGTACAAACTTCTTCTTTATGATCTTTCGCAATTAAAGTTCCTGCACCATCGCGGGTAAATAACTCTTGTAGTAAAGCACTATCACTTTGGTAGCTCACGCAATGGCAACGCTCTATACCATTTTCTCCACTCTCGATTATCGCTCTTAATAATAATTGGCGAACATGACAATCTTTATCATCCAATAACGTTTTTACTCGCCGTACACTACAGCTACGAATTAGCTCACCAGATTCATCAATTAAACCATCCTCTTGAGTAAAGGTAATTAATTTATCGGCTTTAAGGGCGAGTGCTGTTTTAGTCGCGACGTCTTCAAGTGCTAAGTTGAACACTTCACCGGTAGAAGAGTAGCCAATCGGCGATAATACCACTATAGAGCCATAATCAAGCTGGGTATGAATACCGACCGCATCGATTCGTCTTACGCTACCGGTATATTTATAATCGACGCCATCACGTACCCCTATCGGTTTAGCAATGACAAAATTCCCGGTGCTAACACGAATTCGCGAACCATGCATGGGCGAGTTAACTAAGCCCATAGTGAGCAAAGCTTCGATATGTAAGCGCAATGAACCCGTCGCATCCTTTACTGCAACCAAAGTTTCAGCATCGGTTACTCTAATATTATTTTCAATATGGCGAGTAATATTACGCTGATCCATACGCTCTTCTATCTGTGGTCTAGCGCCATGAACTAAGACTAACTTAACACCCAAGCTACGCAACAAAGCAATATCATGAATAATATTGGCAAAATTTGGGTGAAGCACGGCTTCGCCACCAAACATAAGCACCACTGTTTTTCCACGGTGCGCATTAATATAGGGCGCTGCATTTCTAAACCATTTAACATAATTTTGTTCGTTATTACTGATGCTATCCATTTTCTAAGTTGTAACTACCTATTTGTTTATCCCAAACGCTAGCGTTTAGGATTTTAGCTAAAGTAAATACCTTGCCTAAATCAGTTAAAATGACGACTGAAATTATGCCTGTTGAGGCTGACTAAGTATGTATTCCATGGCGACTTCATCAGCAGGGTCTTTATGTGGGCTGGGTTCGCTATCTTCAATAATATTATCGGCTAGTGAACTTTTATCAATTAAGTTAAAACCAAGCTGCTGAAAATATTTTGGAATATAAGTTAAAACAATAATTTGCTCTAACTCCATTTGATAGGCAAATTCTAACAAATACTGAATAAGTGCTTTGCCTTGACCTTGTTGTTGAGCATCATCTTGTAAAACAACCGAGCGTATTTCAGCTAAACCTGTTTGATAGATATAAAGTGATGCACTGCCAACAACCTTACCGTCAAGCTCGGCAACAACAAAATTCTGAATATCATGAATAATATTGTCACGTGACCGTGGCAGTATTTCCCCTTTATCGGCCCAAAAGTTGGTCAGTTGATAAATACTGTCAACATCAGACATTCTTGCTCGACGAACAGACATAGCAGCAGCACGTTGCGCATTTAAACGCTGTTTCACTTGCTTTAATGCCCTTTGAATTCTTTGTTTGCCTGGCGCACCAACAACTTGCTCATTTAAGATAGCTTCATTGCCAGATTGAGTAGTCGCCAGCGCTTTTTCAACTTGTGAACGAGAAGTACCGCCGAGCGCTTCACGCTTATTAAGTGTCGATTCAATAGAAAGGTGCTGATAAACATCTTGCTCAATTCTATCGCTGAATTCTTGTAGTTGGCTTATCGTTAAATCTTCTAAAGGTACACCTTTGTCAATAGCGGCTAAGACGACTTCACCGACAATATGATGTGCTTCACGAAATGGAATATCTTTACCGACTAAATAGTCAGCAAGTTCAGTGGCATTCGCATAGCCTTGTTGGGCCGCGGCTAATGTCCGTGAGCGATTTACTTTCAGACCATCAGCAACGAGTACTGCCATTTCCATACATTCTTGCCACGTATCAAGCGCATCAAATAAACCTTCTTTGTCTTCTTGCATATCTTTATTGTAAGCAAGTGCCAACGCTTTCATTGTGATTAACATCCCCGTTAAAGCGCCAAAAACACGACCTGACTTACCGCGGATTAATTCACAGGCATCAGGGTTTTTCTTTTGTGGCATTAATGATGAACCAGAACTGACCAGATCACTCATTTCAACAAAGCCTGCTTCTCCTGAATTGTAGAAAATTAAATCTTCGGCAAAACGTGATAAATGCATCATTGAAATACTGGCTGAAGCCAACAATTCAATGACGTGATCGCGGTCAGAAACAGCATCAAGACTGTTCATGGTGGCGGTTCTGAAACCTAAGCGACTCGCCAGTGCATTTCTGTCAATAGGATAAGCGGTACCTGCTAAAGCGCCTGAGCCCAGTGGCGAAACATCTAGACGATAAAGCGCATCTTTTAAACGGCCAATATCACGGTTAAACATTTCTACATACGCTAAACACCAATGGCCAAAAGTTATTGGTTGCGCTCTTTGTAAATGGGTATAGCCGGGTAGTACCGTATCTTTTTCACGTTCCGCTAAATTCATCATCGCTTGTTGTAAATTAACAAGAGCAAACAGTAAATCGCCGCCCTTTTCTTTACACCATAGCTTTAAATCAGTTGCGACTTGGTCATTACGGCTGCGCCCTGTATGAAGCTTCTTACCTAAGTCACCCGTTTTTTCAATTAGCTGGATCTCTACCCAACTATGAATATCTTCCGCATCAGACAACAAAATTTGTTGAGGATTTTCTTCTACCGACGCTTTTAATTCTTGCAATGCTGCCGTTAAGCGAACCAGTTCATCTTCATTTATAACGCCTACTTCATGAATAGCTTGCGCCCAAGCTATTGAACCAACAATGTCTTGCACTGCCATGCGGTAATCTACCGGCAATGAGTCATTGAACTTCTTAAATTGTAAACTCGCCTTTTCTTTAAAACGTCCGCCCCATAAAGCCATGACTATGTTTCCTTATGCTTTAGCACAGTATCTTTTTGAGAAAGTGCAGTGATCCTACTCGATAAGCTAAATAAACGAATAAATCCTTCGGCGTGTTTTTGGTCATAAACATCGTCAGCACCAAATGTAGCAAATGCCTCAGAATACAAACTATTTGGCGAACGACGTTGTATGACTTGCGCCATACCTTTATACAATTTAACAACGACATCACCGGTTAGTTTTTCGGCAAATGAGGCAGCAGAAGCCAATTGAGCCTTAGCAAGCGGAGTAAACCAGCGACCATCATAAATAACATGAGAAAATTCAAGGCCAATAGATTCGCGATATTTAAGTGACTCTTTGTCAAGAATAAGTGACTCTAAACCTTTATAAGCCGCCATCAAAATAGTACCGCCTGGCGTTTCATAACAACCACGAGACTTCATACCAACCAAGCGGTTTTCGACAATATCGATTCTACCAACACCATGGGCAGCCCCTTTAGCATTTAAGTACATTAACGCTTGATAAGCACCGGCACTGTTTTCCTGGCCATTACCAGAGAAGTCTATACCATCAATAGCAACAAGCTCACCGTCAGCAAAGCTTAATTGTATTTTTTCAGGCTCATCAGGCGCATCCATCGGATCCACTGTCATGGTCCATACTTCTTTTGATGGCTCACACCAAGGGTCTTCTAGCTCACCACCTTCATGAGAAATATGCCAAGCATTAGCATCTCGACTGTAGATTTTAGTTAATGAAGCCGCACAAGGAATGTTACGTTCGGCAAGATAATCTAATAAGTCTTCACGCGAAACCATGTCCCACTCACGCCATGGGGCGATAACAGTAAGCTCAGGCGCTAGCGCAGCAAAACAAGATTCAAAACGAACTTGATCGTTACCTTTACCCGTACAACCATGACACACCGCATCAGCACCCACTTTAAGAGCGATTTCTATGTGCGCTTTAGCAATAATAGGTCGTGCCATTGACGTACCTAATAAATACTGACCTTCGTATACCGCACCAGTTTTTAAAATGGGGTAAACATACTCTTTTATATATTCTTCTTTAAGATCAACCACGTAACATTCAGATGCCCCTGAAGCAATCGCTTTCTCTTTAACACCTTCAAGCTCTTCATCACCTTGGCCGACATCAGCACAAAACGCGATAACCTCACAGCCTTGATAATTTTCTTTTAACCATGGAATAATCGCTGAGGTATCTAATCCACCAGAATATGCTAATACTACTTTCTTAATTTGTTTTTTTGCTAAAGCCATTGTCTTATTCCTAACTAATCTTGATAAATTGTCATGCTGAATATAAATCAGCTGCTGACCTATTAATTTCTACACTATTATTTAGTTAATAGCGTAACGAGTACCGCATTTTGCGCCCACATTCTATTTTCTGCTGCTTGAAAAACTACCGACATTTCACTGTCAAAAAGTGCGGTTGTTATTTCTTCCTCTAAGTGCGCTGGTTGGCAATGCATCACAATACTGGCGCCGCTGTCTTTCATCATTTGATGGTTCACTTGATAAGGTGCAAACGTCTCTAAGAGTGCAGCTTTTTTACTGGCATCTTCAAAGCCCATTGATACCCATGTATCGGTATAAATAGCATCTTGCTGCCCTAAAGCCTCAACATCTGATGTAAGTACCAACTTACTCCCTGACTTTTCTGCAAAAGCTTTCGCCTTACTAAATAATTGTGCTTCTGGTTCATGCCCCGCTGGACAAACCAAGGTAAAATCGACCCCTAGTATTGCAGCCATAAACATCAACGAATTAGACACATTGTTACCATCACCAATATAAGCAAGTTTAACCTTTGTTAAATCTATACCTTTACCTATAACAAAATATTCTTGCAAAGTAACAAAATCAGCTAGTGCTTGGCACGGATGATATATATCACACAGTGCATTAATCACTGGAATAGTTGCGTGCTCAGCTAAACCTTCAATGGCGCTGTTTTCAAAAACACGCGCAACGATAGCGTCTGCATAGCAAGAAAGGTTTTTAGCATAATCACTAACTCGTTCTCGCTCACCTAGTTTGCCATTTTGTTGGCCTAAATATAGCGCATGGCCGCCTAATTTGTTAATACCCATATCAAAACTAACGTGTGTTCTTAATGAAGGTTTCTCAAAAATCATCACTACAGATTTACCCGCTAAAGCTTCACTATACCCGCTAGGATGGTTTTTAATCTTTATTGCTAAAGCAATCAGATCAATTATTTGTGTTTTAGTCAGTTGATCATCTGCTAAAAAGTTTTCTAATCTTGTGTGTGTCGGTGACATGATAAGTCCTATCCGAAAAATCGTTAAATTAAGTGTGACTTAACTGTGGTTAATGTGGCTGAATGCGTGTGCCAATTGCATCACCCTTTATTAGATTGATGATTTGCTCAGGCGACTGCCAACTGGCAACCGCGATACTTCGTCGCAATTGGCTTGCTGCATGCAAAGCGGCATTAACTTTGGCGGTCATCCCGCCAGCAATAACACCTTGCTCGATTAAGGAATTTGCCTGAGTTTTACTTAGTGAAGCAATATATTCGCCACGCGCATCTTTTACACCATTAACATCGGTTAGCAGTAACAATTCGGCATTTAGTAACTGACAAATTGCGACAGCTGCATCATCCGCATTAACATTCACTAACTCACCATTGGCTAATGAACCAATAGAAGAGATAACCGGTAAAAAGTTTGCACTTAAAAGTGTATCGAGTAACTTACTATTATTTGCACTAGGCTCACCCACCATACCCAGGCCTTTATCGCTTAACTGACACGAAACCATATCACCATCGACCAGTGACAATCCAACGGCTTGCATGTGTAAACTTGCTGCAGTGGCAACAATCGCTTTATTAACACTACCTGCTAATGCACCCGCAATAAGGGGCATTTGTTCTTGAGGTGTAACACGTAAACCCTGTTTTTTCTCTGAAGTAAAACCAGCTTGGCTGAGTATTTCATCAACAACACAGCCGCCGCCATGCACTAGCACCACGGCTTGATTTTTTAATGTCGCGATAATTTTTAATAAATCAGCTAAAGCATCTTTTTTTTCAAGAATAGCGCCGCCAATTTTGATCACTAATGGCTTGTTAGTTTTAGACGTTACTGATGTGTTTATTGTCTTAGTCATTAACTCTTTCCCAAAGTTACATTGTGCAACAAACTATATTCACTCGCTAAACCCAGAGAAATATTCGCACATTGCACCGCTTGTGAAGCAGCACCTTTTAATAAATTATCGATAGCACAACTGACCACAACAACTTGTTTTTCTTCATCGACTTGCCAATGTAAATCAGCAAATGGTGTATTAGCTACATTGTCTATTTTCGGCCAAGCGCCGGTTAAGCGCACCAAGGGCTTATCTTGATAAGCGTTTAAAAAAGCTTCGTTAATATGCTTTGTCGTAATACCTGCTTTGATTTGCAAAGTGACCGTTGCCAATAATCCTCTTTTATAAGGTGCAAGGTGAGGATTAAAAATAACCGCGGCATTAGCTTCTTGGCTTATCTCGGGTTGATGCCTGTGCTGTAAAATATTGTAAGGTGTCAAGCTGACTTCATAAAAGCTTGTCGCTAATGAGGCTTTTCTACCCGCACCGCTGACGCCGCTGATCCCATTGACAACAATGAGAGAGTTTTCAAGATGGTAGTTATTTACGGTAATTGGCTTAAGTGATAATAAACTTGCTGTTGGGTAACAGCCAGGTACAGCAACTAATTGTGTATTCGCAATATCATCTTGTTGCCATTCGGCTAAACCATAAGTTGCTTGGGCAAGCGCCGATAAGTTTTTATGTTCAAAGCCATAGAATGTTGGGTAATCTTCGCTATTTTTTAAACGAAAACCACCCGAGAGATCGAAAACCTTAACACCTTTATCAACAAAAGCTTGTGCCCAGTCAGCACTAAACTCATGCGGAGTAGCAAAGAATACCGCATCAAGCTTTTGTACCGTATCATCGAACCAACCCTGTGAAAAACAGACTAAAGGTAAATCACATACGCCTAAATAACGCGGATGTAATTGCGAAAAGGTCATATCTGCCGAGCTACTGTTTTCTGACACCAGTAAGTATTCAAGGGAAATTTTATCGTGCGCAGACAATAAATTAATCAGCTCTGCACCCACATATCCACTTGCTCCAATAACCGCGACTTTCATACAACCTCATCTATTAATTTTTTATTAACCTAAGGAAAGCAGAAAACAAATTATTTTCAATAGCCTTCTATATTTAGGTTATTTACACTAGAATAGGAAAATAACACCCAATGACTCGTTATGCAACAAATAAGCATAATTACCCATGGTTTTTTTATTTATTCATTTTTAACTGTGAGCCACTATGAAAAATTTGCCCAACTTTACTGATTCATTAACACAACTGATTGCCAGTGCTTCTATTAGCTCGACACAAGCGAGCTGGGATCAAGGAAATTTAGCGGTTATTCAACTATTGGCAAGTTGGTTTGAACAACTCGGTTTTAGTATCGACATTCAAGCGGTGCCAGAAACGCGCAATAAATATAACTTGTTAGCAAAACTCGGTAGTGGAAAAGGAGGATTGTTACTGGCAGGTCATAGTGACACTGTACCTTTTGATGAAAATCGTTGGCAGTCAGACCCGTTCAAAATTGTGGATAAAGATAATAAGTTTTATGGTTTAGGCACATGTGATATGAAAGGTTTTTTTGCTTTTATTTTACAAGTTTGTAAAGGATTAACCGCGCAACAGTTAAAAAAGCCACTTTACATTTTGGCCACCGCTGATGAAGAAACCACCATGGCTGGCGCACGTTTTTTCACCAAAAACCAACAGATAAAACCCGATGTTGCTGTTATTGGTGAGCCAACAAATTTGGTCCCTGTCATCATGCATAAAGGTCATATGTCCCATCGCATAACTATTCAAGGTCAATCAGGGCACTCAAGCAAGCCAAGTTTAGGCGTGAATGCGATAGAAATTATCCATCAAGTGATTGGCCAATTAATGCAACTCAAAGAAAAATTGGCTCTCAATTATAGTAATCAAGCCTTTGATGTAAAGGAGCCAACCCTTAATTTTGGCGCAATACACGGCGGTGACAATGCCAATAGAATTTGTGGTCACTGCGAGTTAGACATCGATATGCGTGCCCTACCCGGTATGACTGACAGTGAACTTATCTTATTACTCAGTGAAGCGTTAAAACCGTTAGCTGAAAAATACCCTAATAGAATTTCATTTAGTGAATTGGATCCAAGTTCACCCAGCTTTGAACAAAGTAAAAACAGTGATTTTGTCACTATAGCCGAAGAAATAAGTGGTCATTCATGTTGTGCGGTAAACTATGCGACCGAAGCACCCTTTATTCAACAACTGGGTTGTCAAACTATCGTTTTAGGTCCTGGTTCAATTGATCAAGCACACCAGCCTAATGAATTTCTAGCGCATAGCGAAATTGATAAAACTGAACAACTATTACTGAAGATGATCGAAAGGTACTGTTTATAAAGGTACAAAAAAGCAAAGCGATAATGCTTTGCTCTTTCGTTTTTACTTAGTATAACCTACAAGGGGTTAAGTGATGACTACACCATATCCTCAAACGGATTTTTACTGGGTAAAGCAATACTATTAGTAAAGCCGGTCATTGAGATATTTTCAGTGTTAATTTCAATATCATCATCACCTAGTACACCCACACCAAATTTATAAATTAATTCAAACTGTCCATTGTTGGCTTTTTCTTGATAGATACTTTGTTTCACTTCAACCGCAGATAACTTTTCTTGGTAACGGGTCATTTCTGCTATGCTATATCGTTTTTTCAGCATAGAGAGCGTTACGTCTGGTGAGAGTATAGTGGCTGTGGCATTGTTACCGCCAAAACCTTTTGAATTGATGAAAGCAACATCCATCGCTTCACACTGCCAGTGATCAAGAGCGATATTCAAGCGCTCATTATGTACATCATCGGCTATCGACTTAATGGTCGTAATACCCGGCATAATATTATGAGCAAAAACACCTAGCGCCATAGTGATTTGGTCACCACTTGCTGGTGCTATAGTATGGCCAACATAAGCTTTAGGCGCCGCTACTGGCCAATTATGAATATCAAAAGTTTCTGCCAAACGGTGATAAATTAACGACTCGGTGATACGGTTTTGTGGGGTACTTGAACCATGAGCTAATATAAAGCTACGCTTTTGTACCGACTCTTCCCCTAAAATACTTTTTGCTAATGCCACTGACTTCGCCATGGTAATGTAATTACCAGGACCTGGAGCGGTAATCGATTTTTTAATACCATCGGCATTAATGAATACATCAGCAACCGATCCCAAAGGTTTAGCGCCTAATTCAACGGCTAACTCGTCATCCATAATCACCAGAAAGTGTGCAGCTTCACCAATAGTAAAACCACAATTTTCACCAAACGGGCGACTGGTATTACGGTGGTCAGCTTGGCCATCAGTAATTCCATCAAGTTTTTTCAAACCTTCTTCATTAGCCAATGCACTCATGTTACCGAAACCTTCAATAATTTCAGGTGTTATTGGGCTTTCACTACTGCCCACAATAGCAACACGCACTCGACCTGATTTAATATCTTGAATAGCATTGCGTAAGTTATAAAGAAAACTTGCACAAGCGCCAGTCGAAGTCGAGGTGGTACCCACACTGCCAGTCACATAACCATTAATAAAATCAGCCGACATGGTGTTTAAGCCCAACGCTAAATTTTTAGTGGTAACACGATCGCCATGCAAACGATTTTGCAACATGCCCCCTAAACCTTCCGATTGCATTTGACCGAAAGCTGAAGAAGAATAAGTTCCCACGTGGTCTGGGCTTACTTTTTCTAAAATTTCATCCCAGCTAAAGCCCGTTGAATGAATAGCGTCTGCAGCACCAAAAATAGTCGTTTGTAGGCCACGTGGCTGATAACGACTATTATATAATGTCGACGGTTCAAAGCCGGTAGGTAATTGCCCTGCGGCTTTAATCGGATTATCGCGATAACTACTATGTTTAATATCTAAATTATCAGTAATTTCAACCTTTACGCGTTTATCTGCTAAGGGTGTTACTGTCCATGAGCGAGGTAAGGGCTTTGGTAATTCTTTTTCCTTAATTTCAAAAGTAATATTTTCAGTGCTCGGTGTTGCTACCATATTTGTGTGGCAATGCGTCGCGTCAGGGTCAAAGTGATTACTTTCAATTTTACGGATAAGGGTGCCATCAAGAATTTGCTGGCCAAAACGTGCTTCTACCTCACTTAATGCAACACAATTACCCTCAACGTCAACTAACTGACCTGCTTGGAAAGTTAAGATATTCATCAAAGTAGCAAGACCAACAAAAGTTTCTTGGCGTGCTTCTGCGGTTAATTTGTCGATAACAATACGACGAAAACCTTGATGAAATGAGGTGCGGCCAGCAGCGTTTACGCCGCCCATGCCAACAATAATAGGTAAAGCAGTCATTTATAATTCTCTTAAATACATGAGTCGTAATTCTTGTTACTAGTGTAAAAAGAAATACCAATAATTAATTGTCGTTTTCAGCCACAAACAATACAATAACAGCCAAATATTGTAAAAGTTATTAATATGCCACTCAAGACAAGCCGAAAAACAATCAATGTTGCCTTGGTTTTATATGATCATATGTTAGCAACCAGCGTAAGCTTACCTATTGAAATGCTTAGAGCAGGTGAAGCTTTTGCTCGAAGAGAAGATAGGCAATCGCCTAAACTCAGTATTGAAATGGTGAGCGAACTATTAGCCCCAGTGCGCACCAGAGCACTTATTAAGCTTTATCCCGATAAAGATATTGAGCATGCCCAAAGTCCAGATTATATTTTTATTCCTAGTCTTTGGCGCAACCCTAGGCCAATAATCAAAAAACAGCCCAAAATGGTAAGTTGGCTTAATCAAATGTGGCAACAAGGTTCAACGCTTATTGGCGGTGGTACAGGGGTTTGTTTTATTGCTGAGTCAGGACTACTTGATCATCATCCGGCAACAACACACTGGCATTATGTTGACCAATTCAAAAGAAATTATCCTAACGTTGAATTGAAACCAGATTTTTTTATTACCCAGTCAGAACGTATTTACTGTGCGGCAAGTTTAAATGCCTTAGCTGATATTACCGTTCACGTTATTCATCAAACGTACGGTGAGACTGCTGCACAACATGTTGAGCGTAATTTCTCTCATGAAATAAGAAAACCATATGAAGAACAACGTTATTTAGAAGGTGCGGTCGATCGACATCCTGATGAATTGATCACTCAAATTCAATTTTGGATGCGTACTAATCTATCATCAACATTATCGCTTACTGAACTGGCGTTACAATTTGGTATTAGCCATAGAACCTTTAGTCGGCGTTTTAAAAATGCTACCGGCGTTAAAGCCTCTCATTATTGGCAAAAAATGCGTGTAGAAACAGTCAAAGATTTACTATCATCAAGTAATCTGTCTATTCAAGAAATCGCTTTTCAGGTGGGTTATCAAGAGCAAGGCCAGTTAACTCGGCTGTTTAAGAAACAATTAAAACTCACTCCAAGAGACTATCGAGCAATGGTGCGTAAAAAGCTTTTTAATTAACGGTTAACGTCTGTCAAACAAGCTAAATTTTTGACAGTGCACTTTTATCAGTAACGGGTATAATCCATAACAGATAAATTAAAAGCATTGAAGTGCTTGTACTTTAATACAATAAGTCTCATGGTACGACCACTAGAAAATTACAAACGGAGAAAATACATGTCAATCGTGATCAGTGGTACAGGTCTATTTACACCACCACACAGTATTTCAAACGATGAATTAGTCACCGCATTTAATCAATATGTTGAAGACTATAATATTGAAAATGCCGCCGCTATTAACAGTGAGCAGTTAACGGCCTTAAAACCGTCTTCAAGTGAATTCATTGAAAAAGCATCAGGCATTAAAAGTCGCTATGTTATGTATAAAGACGGCGCACTTGATCCTAAAACCATGATGCCACTTATTCCTCAGCGTAGTGATGAGCAATTATCAGCACAAGCAGAAATGGCTGTTGGCGCCGCGAAACAAGCGATGGCTGCAGCAAATAAAACAGCAGACGATATCGATTTAATCATTGTTGCTTGTTCATACACACAACGCGCTTATCCTGCAATTGCCATTGAAGTACAAAAAGAACTAGGTTGTAAAGGTTGGGCTTACGATATGCTCGTCGCTTGTTCATCGGCAACCTTTGGTATCATGAATGCTTCAAATGCTTTGCATGGCGACACAGCAAAAACAGTGTTAGTGATTAACCCTGAACTCAATTTTCCACAAATTAATTTACGCGACCGCGACAGTCACTTTATCTTTGGCGATGTTGCAACGGCTATTGTTATTGAAAAACAAGCAACCGCTACGGCTGACCATTGCTTTAAAATATTAACTAAGAAGCCGATCACGACCTTTTCTAATAACATTCGTAGTAACTTTGGTCATATCAATAAATGTGATCCAGAAACCATGCTTGATAATGACAAAATGTTTGTTCAGCAAGGACGAAAAGTTTTTAAAGAAGTACTGCCAATGGTCTCTCAATTAATTACCGAGCAAATGGCAGAAGCAAATGTTGAAGCTAAAGATTTAAAAAGGTTATTTTTACATCAAGCCAATATCAACATGAATAACTTTGTTGCAAAGAAAGTATTAGGCCGTGACCCTATGGGCAATGAAGCGCCTATTATTTTAGACAAGTTTGCAAATACGGCTTCGGCGGGTTCTATTATTGCTTTTCACTTGAATCATGATGATATGGTTACTGGCGATAAAGCTTTAATCTGTTCTTTTGGTGCTGGTTATTCGGCAGGCTGTATCGTTATAGAGCATATTTAATTCTGCTCTGCGATTAAGTCACTGAGAAAAACCTCTGTGACTTAATCGTTAATTAACCTTTAACCTTTAACAAAACTCACTATGTAAAAAAGTAATTAGTTTTACTATCGATGGATGAGCAATTGTGTAGTATATCGTTTGTGATTCTCGGCGAGTTTTTACCAAGCCATCTTTTCTCAATCGAGCTAAATGCTGTGATAAACTCGACTGGCTCAAATCAATAAAACCATTAAGCTCTGATACCGACATTTCTTTCTCACCTAAATAGCAAAGTATCAATAATCTGTTTTCATTACTCATCGCTTTCAGTAACTCAGCGGCTTGAGTTGCATTACCACGCATTTCAGCTATGTCTATTTGAGTTTCATTATTCATCATCGGGGTCTTTATTGTCAGCAAAAAGTAAATATTGATTGATATTACATTAGATAGTGCTAATATAAAAGTACATTACGTTTATCTAATGTAATAATTTTTCAGTTAAGGATCACTTTTGAATTACACCAGACTGCTACAACTCGCTATTGAGAAACCTAAACTTGTTTACACCTTAGTCTTATTGATGGTGGCGATAAGTCTGGCGATGATGCCAAACCTGAAAATAGATACCGATCCTGAAAATATGCTGAGCAGTGATGCGCCAGCACGTGTTTTTCATAACCAAACAAAAACTGACTTTCAAATGCGCGATATGATAGTCGTTGGAATTGTTAGTAAAAATAGTATTTTTACTCCTAGTGCATTACAGGTTGTTGAACAACTTTCAACAGAAATATTACAAATTGAAGGGGTTATTCAACAAGATTTATTATCCTTGAGTGTTGTTGACAATATTACCCAAGAAAAAAATAACCAGGGTGAAAATAACGGCATACGCTTTGAATATCTAATGAAGCAGGCGCCGTCTTCACTCGAGGGCAGCTTAGCCATTCAACAAGCCGTAAAACGTTTACCTATGCTTAACAACACCATAGTCTCTGGAGACGACAAAGCGATAGCGATTTACGTGCCTATTCAAGCCAAAGACATGAGTTATAATATTGCTGAAAAAATTCGTACTATCAGTGGCAATTTTCCCGCAGAGTTGGTGGCTAATGTAGACTTTCATATCACAGGTTTACCTGTCGCTGAAGACCAATTTGGCTATGAGATGTTTGTTCAAATGGGTGTTGCAGCCCCACTTGCTGGTTTAGCTATTTTTGCTTTACTTTGGTACTTTTTTCGCAATTTACCGTTAATCATTGCGCCTATGGTCGTCGCGATGGCAACGGTGATTATAGTCATGGGCTCACTCATCGGTATGGGCTTTACCGTTCATATTATGTCATCAATGATCGCTATATTCTTAATGCCTATTGCAGTGGTTGACTCAGTTCACATTCTTTCTGAATTTGCTGAAAAATATAAAAAAGGTGATGATGCCGGCGATGTTGTAAAAGGTGTCATGAAGCATTTATATACACCAATGCTTTATACATCAATCACCTCTGCAATCGGTTTTTATTCGTTAATGCTGACTCCTATTCCGCCGGTAAAAGTCTTTGGTGCTTTTATTGGTACCGGTATTTTATTGGCATTCGCGCTGACAATTATTTACGTCCCTGCTTATATCTCTCGTTTAAAACCTGAAACTTTAGCCAAATTGCATGACGCTATTGTGCGTATGGAGAAAAAAGGCAGATTAGCCAATGTATTAGAACGATTAGGCAGTTTTGCTACTCAAAAAACCAAGCTCATTCTTATCGGCTTTGTTGCCTTATTTTTAATTAGTATTGAAGGCGTTAGTCGTATTGAGATTAATGATAATCCTGTTAATTGGTTTAAAGCGGATCACGAAATAAGAATTGCTGACAAGGTGCTCAATGAACATTTTGCTGGTACTTATGATGCTTGGTTAGTGTTTAACAATAACAAGGGTGACAATAACAGCGAGGTAAACAAATTCAAAACAGTTCTGGCAACGTTTACCGCTGATTCAACTAGCGCTAAAAAAATTAATTCCTTTATAAATAACGTTAACTCGGCTAAAAAAGAGTCATTATTTAATCAGAACTTGTTGGTTTTATTAGATGACCTAACGTTTTCTTCCCCTGATAAAGACCAAGGTATTATAGAGCAGCTAGTCAATATTGCTGATAGCGCTTTCAACGACAGCAAAGTATTTCTAGACCCCGCGTTATTAAACTGGCAAAGCGACTTTCAACAAGCGTTACTAGCCACAGGTTTAGTTGGTAAAAGTAATGGCTTGGCTGATATCGTCAAAACGGTCAATCGTGAACTTTTCTCCGGTGAAGATAAAGACTTTACTCTGCCTGAAACGAGCAATGGCGTGGCGCAAACATTATTGCAATATCAGTCGTCACATCGTCCACAAGACTTATGGCATTTTGTCACTAAAGATTACCAAAAAAGTCTCTTATGGTTGCAAATGACTAGTGGCGATAATCAACACACCACCAAAGTTGTTAACTGGACAGAAACTTACATTACCAACAATCCCATGCCAAAAAATATTAGTTATCAATGGGCAGGTAAATCTTATTTAAACATTGTTTGGCAAGATGCGATGGTAAATGGAATGATCGACAGCCTATTGTCTTCATTTGTCATCGTTTTCTTGATGATGGTTTTACTGTTTCGCTCTTTCAAGTACGGTATTTTAGCGATGTTGCCGCTAACACTTACTATTTCGATGATCTATGGATTAATTGGCTGGATAGGTAAAGACTATGATATGCCTATCGCGGTATTGTCGGCGCTCACATTAGGACTATCTATCGATTTTGCCATTCATTTTCTCCAACGTGCACGAGAATTAGAGAAAGAACTGGGCAGTTTATCACAAGCATTAACCGCAATGTTCCAAGAGCCAAGCCGAGCAATATCACGCAATGCAATAGTTATTGCCGTTGGTTTTACCCCATTATTACTTTCACCATTAATGCCTTATATTACCGTTGGTTTTTTCCTGGCGAGTATTATGGCGCTATCGGCGTTAGTTACTTTAGTGCTATTGCCGGCATTAATGACCCTTTTTGCTGGTAAGCAAAACCTAAAAACTGAACAACTATAGGATATAAAGATGAAATATTTATCAAAACTATTGATACTGGTCTGCTCCCTTTCAAGTTTTGTTGGCCAGGCTGGCGATCTAACCAATGCCAATGAAATTATTACTAAGGCAAATTTAGCCTCATATTATTCTGCTGATGATGGTAGTGCCCAAGCCCGTATGATTATTGTTGATGCGCAGGGCAATAAGCAGATGCGACAATTTACTATCTTGCGTAAAGACCAAACCGATTTAGGTAACCAAGACATCTTAGTGTTCTTCTCTCGTCCCACCGATGTCCAAGGTACGGTATTTCGTGTAGTTAAAAAAGTCACAAGCGATGACGACCGCTGGTTGTACTTGCCAGCACTAGATTTAGTAAAACGTATTTCAGCCGGTGATAAGCGTACTTCTTTTGTTGGCGCACATTTTTTTTATGAGGATGTTTCAGGCAGAAACCCAGCAGAAGATAACTTTACCCTGTTAAAAACTGATAACAACTTTTATACGATCAAGGCTCAGCCTAAAGATCTAAACAGTGTTGAATTTGATCATTATATTGTCAGTGTTGATAAAAACACTTTTTTACCGATGCAAGTTGACTTTTATGACAGCCAAGGTAAAAAATCACGTTCTCTGCAAGTATTAAAAACTGAAGTTATTGATGGTTTTACCACGGTTATGCATTCAAAAATAACTCAACACTCCGATGGCAGCTATACTGAAATGCAATTTAGAAATGTGAAATATAATGTTGGCTTACCCAATGATATTTTTTCTGAGCGCAGTTTACGTAACCCACCAAAAGAGTGGCTGGATTAATAAGCTAACGATGATCGTATAAACTCATCCTGACCCGTTTCAGCGACTAACGTTTTATCTGCTGAAATTAGTTTAGTTGCTGAAATTAATTCAGTATCGGGATTATTATTTATATCACTAACAATAAATGGACAGAATTATTGTGCAAAAATCAGTAAAAAATTTCTATTTTATAGTGACCAGCCTTTGTGCCGCTAGCGCAAGTTTTGCCGCTAATGTTCTCGCAAACGAAACAGATAATTGGGGGGATGAGTGGAGCGAAGCAGTGGTTTCACCTTGGAAATTCTCAGGTTTTGTTGAAGCGGGTTATGGCTATTTATTACAGGATAATATTGTTGAGTCAAACGCATCATTAAGTGAAATCACCACACGCGTTAATCTTGATTACAGTCATGAATCTTTTGAGCTAGTTTCAAAAGCAGAGTTAATTTATGACGATGTATTAAAAGATACTTTTTTGCAAGCACGCGAATTAAATATCCGTTTTAGTCCCTCTGATAAAACAGATGTTAAGTTAGGTCGGCAAATTCTGACATGGGGGACCGGTGATTATATTTTCCTTAACGACTTGTTTGCAAAAAACTGGCAATCATTCTTCTCGGGACGTGATGACCAATATCTAAAAGCGCCTTCAGATAGTGCGAAAGGTACTTGGTATATTGGTCACTATTCTCTTGATCTCACTTGGACTCCTGAGTTCACCCCTGATGTTTACATCACTGGCGAACGTTTTTCTTTTTATTCACCGCAAGCACAAGCCATTGTTGCACCCGCTGATAATTTTAGAGTAAAAGAAACCAAGAAAGCACAATTTTCAGCGCGCCTTGCGACTAACAATAATGGCGTGGAATATGCGCTGTATGGTTATAAAGGTTTTTGGCCAACTCCCCTAGGTATTACAGAAGATAACAGTCAGCCATCACAAGCTTATTTTCCAGAAATGAATGCTTGGGGAGCCAGTGTTCGATTGTCATTAGCCGGCGGATTATTTAATGCTGAATATGCAAGTTATAACAGTATTGAGGATAATAACGGCACTAACCCTTTTATTGCTAATGGTCAAAATAGGTTTTTAGTGGCTTTTGAAAGAGAAGTAATTAAAAACCTGACAGCTAGCGTTCAGTTCTATGTTGAGCAAACCAAACATTATCAGCAATTTATTAGCCATTCTGCTACGCCAGCAACAGAAGTCGATGAAAATCGTCAATTATTAACCTTTCGCTTAACCTACAGAACATTGCAGCAAAAATTAATTTATAGCGTTTTTAACTTTTATTCTCCCACAGACAAGGATGGTTATCTTAAACCTTCAATAACTTATCGCTATAGCGATCAGTGGTTATTTTCGGCTGGGGCGAATTTATTTTGGGGTGAAGAAAAGTATACTTTTTTTGGTCAACATCAACAAAACAGCAATGCTTGGCTTAGAGTAAAAGCCCACTTTTAAATGACGCCAGCACTAAAGGCTCAATGTCTACAGAATTAATCTGACAATAACTTACAGTTTTTCAGCATATCCTAACAATTAGATCACTGAAACTTACCCGTAATAAGATGAGAATAGCTGTAAATCTTCTGCTGAGCTTATTATGAACAAAATTATTATCGTCATCTGTTTTAACATTTTGTTTTCTTTGAACAGTTACGCAATGAAATCTAATGATTATATTATTTCTATTAAGCATGCAACTAACGACAGTGACTATTACTCAAGTGTTGGCGTAGAGGTAATTCATCGTAAACTTAATAGTTATTTAGGTTTCTCGGTTAATAGCTCAATAGGCTATGCAAGGGTTACCGATACCTTTGATTATCAACATGGTTTTATTGCATGGGAAGGCGGTATAAAAATAGGTTATTTTTCTAACTTTAGTCTTTATGCTGAATTTGGCGTTGATCTGCTTGAGCTTGCCTTTAATGATCGAAGTGACGATGACTATTCATATAATAATAAGCGCTATAGTACAGATTTCGAAAATGATAACTTTGACCATCATTACAATGATAACGATTCAGATGGTTATATAGGGATCGGTAGTTCGATGATGATTGAGCAAATAAAAGTTACAGCATTTGTTCGTTTTCGTGAAATAAGTGGTTATAACTGGCAAGCAAAAAACTATGCCTTTAGCGGCATTGAGTTAGCGGTAGTTTTTTAATTAAATTACCATCGTTTGTTTGCTTGTTTCTTTCTTTTCTCTACGGCAAAATAGTCCCCATAGATATTTACAAATAATAGAGAAAATAATGAGCGCAAATTCAGCAGCACAAAATCAAATAAAACAAATGCTAACCATGCAAGACGCGATGAATACGCGTGTTAGTGATACCTGGCAAGAAAATGGTTATGAGTGGTATCGCGCCATTTGGGTTGAGTGTGCTGAAATGTTAGACCATCACGGATGGAAATGGTGGAAACATCAAGAAATAGATATTGCGCAAGTGCAATTGGAGTTGGTTGATATTTTTCATTTTGGTTTAAGCTTACGTTTAATGACAGGCGAAACCGTGACAAGTATTACTGACACCTTAGCAACAGAACTCACTGAAAGCTCAGGCGAAAAAGATTTTAAAATTGCCCTTGAAAACCTAGCGTCAGCCGCCGTTACTAACAAAAGTTTTGATGCGATTGCCTTAGCTGATTGTATGCGTTTGATGAATATGGACCTAGATGAATTATTTCGTCAATATGTTGGCAAAAACACCTTGAATTTTTTCCGTCAAGACCACGGTTATAAAGAAGGGACATATATCAAAGTTTGGCATGGCGAAGAAGACAATGAAGTATTAGCTAATTTAGTTAATACCTTAGATGCCAGCGCAAGTGATTTTCAGCAACAACTTTATGCCGCACTTGAGGCAAAATACCCAGCATAATTATTCGCTCAAAACCTAATAAAGACTCTAGATAAATAATAACTAGAGTCTTTGATCCCCCACCCTTTTTTCCATTCTAAAACAGGTTTTTAGCTTGAAGTATACAGAATAAACTCTACTTTTCGAACGGTTATTCAAATAACTCTTTTATATTAAAATCTATGGCATAAATGCTGCCTAATTAACGGTTATTAAAATAATCCTTTTATATTAAGATCTGTTGCATAAATTTCACCTAACCAAGGGTTATCAAAAGAATCTAGTGAATTATGATCTGTGGCACAAATTCTGCTTACTCAACTGTTATTAAGAAGACCGTCAAGAATTTGAACCGCCGGAGCAGTGTATGGAATTAATTCTCTTTGCCATGATCAGCCTAATTGTTATTGTCGCTTTGTTAGCTAGCCGCTTAAACGACAATAGTTTTCCTTTTCCATTTGATAAAAAGCAAAGTCTTTTTACGCCAGCAGAGAAGAATTTTCAGAATTTGCTCGAACAAGCCCTTGGTGGTAAATATCGTATTATTAATCGAGTAAAACTTGCTGATATCGTCACTGTTCGTCATGGTGTGTCGAACAGAGCAAGCCAAACAGCATCAGCGAATGCCGAAAGTAAATACTTAGATTTTGCTATTTGTGATCGTGAGAGTATGAAGCTATGCGGCGTTATTGATTTAGTTGATACCCAAGGTAAAGGCTATAAAATCAAAAAAGACTGGTTTGTCAGCGGCGCATTAGAAGCATCTTCAATTCCTCATATTCGTATAAAAGTGAAAGCAAATTATACCGTTGACGAGATCCGCGCTTGTATTTACAGTCGACTTTTAGGAAACAGACCTCCTGAGCCAAAAATTAAAGGAAAAATTATTCCTGCTCCTATGCTAAAGCCTCGACCCAATAGAAATAGAGAAGAAGTTGGCGCCTTGTCTCCTATCGCCGCTCGCGCGCAATTAGGTTCATCAACAGCAGGTAATGCTATGTCGCAACGTATTCCTGCACCGCAAGTAGCTGCCTTACCTCATTAAACTCTACAATAAAATTAACTCATTATTAAAATAAAAAGTCAGCGATTTAAATCGCTGACTTTTTTGTTTTCCCTTAGATATAATTACCGTGCGTGGCAGTATTAATGCCATAAAGGCTAAGAGTGGCTAAGAGTGGCTAAGAGCGGCTAAGAGTGGCAATGTGATCGTAATATATTGTTGCCGTATAATCTTATGCCTATTCAACTCATACATAGAAAGACAGGATGTCTGAGAAAGGCCATCCTGAACATAAATATACGACATCTGGGAATCTTCACGTTATAATTGTTTTATTAGATGTTATCAACGAATTGGAAATAAAATGAAAGCTGGAATAATTGGCGCAATGGAGCCAGAAGTTGCTATTTTAAAAGCAAAATTAACTCATGCAGTAACAACCGAACATGCAGGTTATACCTTTTATCAAGGGCAACTGAACGGCAGTAATGTCGTTATTGTACAATCGGGGATTGGTAAAGTAGCTGCTGCCTTAGCAACCGCGATTTTAATTGATAAGTTCCAGCCTGACTATATTGTTAATACGGGCTCTGCTGGTGGTTTTGAACAATCATTAAAAGTAGGCGATATTGTCATTAGTTCAGAAGTTCGCTATCACGATGTCGATGTTACCGCTTTTGGCTATGAAATTGGTCAGTTACCCGGCAATCCAGCTGCTTATATTCCTCACCCGACACTTGTTAAGGCCGCACAGGCAGGTGTTGCTGAATTAGAAAATATCCAAACCTTACTGGGTTTAATCACGACCGGCGATACCTTTATGACGGCTGATGATGATATTGCAAAAGCCCGCGCTAACTTTCCAACTATGGCCGCGGTTGAAATGGAAGGAGCCGCAATTGCTCATACCTGTCATCAATTTAAGGTACCTTTTGTGGTTATTCGTTCTATGTCTGATATAGCAGGTAAAGAGTCTCCTACCTCCTTTGAAGCTTATTTAGAAACAGCTTCGGTAAATTCATCTCAGTTAGTTGAAAATATGCTCGACGCATTGCAAGGTAAAAAATTAACTTAATCCCTAAGTTTAATCGATACCAACGCCACTAATTTTGTGATCTTGTTCGCGCAAGGAGAATATATCAAGGCAAGGCTGACGATTTTCTAATCACTGGCTATAGGCATTGAGTGCGACGCAGGTTTGGAGTATTTTAACCCGCACAGGTGAGCAATAATTTAACGGAATGGCTTTAAATATGACTGCTAATAATCTAACAAACTTAATTGATATCAGCCCTTTCGCCTATTCAGTTGTGATGCTTTACGGTGTTATTTTGATTAAGATTTTTACTGGCTATTTAGCGAGTCATCAACCCTTAAGGTTTTTTCGACTTTTTTGCGATCAGCTCGCCAAAAAAGTCAATAAAAGTAAGAATACTGACCGTCAGCGTTTTATTTCTGGCTTAATTGCTATTGCCGTTAGCCTAACGCCTATAGTTATTATTCTTTGGTTATTTGAAGATTTTGTTGAGGCCACCTGGCTTTGGCAGGGGTTTTTACTTTATCTTGCCTTAGGCTGTTTACAACTAGGAAAAACAAGTAAAGAGATTGCCAAGTTAATTGTCGCCAACAAAAATTTCGAGGCTAAACAGTTATTAAACCCCTGGCTGTTACGTAATACCGAACAGCTTTCCTCTTTAGGGTTAGCAAAGAGCTGTATTGAAATGTTATTGCTTCGAGCGGTGCAAAATTTATTCACCATTAGCTTGGTATTTTTACTTTTTGGTCCGCTTACTGCTTTAGTTTGTCGATTGCTTATTGAGATGCATTACAGCTGGAATAACAAACAAAATAGTTTTCAACCTTTTGGCGACAGTGTTGCTTTTATTGTCAACATTATACAATGGCTACCTAGCCGTATATTCTCATTAATCCTGCTTTTTGGTTGTATTGGCAAAAATTTCGTTTTGTTTTTTCGGTTAAATCGTCGCTACTTTTTTCAATTAAATAATAGCTATGTGCTTAATTTATTTGCCTTGTCATTAGAGGTTAAACTTGGTGGTGTCGCTATGTATCAAAATATAAAATTACGTAAAACAAGTTACAACGATCACGGCAGGCAGCCTCAAGCTACTGATATTATTCATGCCAGTAAACGTATTAGCCAAGTGTTCTATTTTTGTTTTCTCTTTTTAACACTACTGACATTATTTATTTACTCGTTCAATATCAATAGGTAACAAATATGTATGAACTTCTTTACTGGTTAGATTTATTTGGTATTGTTGTCTTTGCCTTATCGGGTGCATTAATGGCTGGGCGTTATAAGCTCGACCCTTTTGGTGTTGTCGTATTAGCCGCAGTAACAGCGATTGGCGGCGGTACCATCCGCGATATTACTTTAGATACGCCAGTATTTTGGGTTGCCAATCCGATTTATCTTTATGTTATTTTATTGACTGCTGTGTTGACAATTATCATTATTCGCCGTCCTAAGCGTATTCCAAAGCGCTTTTTACTGATTGCTGATGCGTTTGGTTTAGCATTATTTGCTGTTTTAGGTACTGAGAAATCATTAAGTTTAGGCGCTCCTGTATTTGTTGCTGTTGTAATGGGCACCATCACGGGTGTTGCTGGTGGGATGATCCGTGATGTTATATGTAATGTTATTCCAATGATCTTACAAAAAGAAATTTATGCTACTGCTGCGATTTTAGGTGGCTCTTTGTATGCGTTATTTCGATACTTGGCTTGGCCAGAAAATATCGCCATCATTTCTGCAATTCTTGGCGCATTAACGCTGAGACTAGCCGCTATTTATTGGCGAGTTTCACTGCCAGCGTTTCATATTGTTGAAAAAGAAGAAAGTAAATAATGCCAGCTCAGTGTTTTGCAGATATCGATAAGTTGTTTGTTTCTGTTAGATAATTAAGAGATACTAAAGGCTAGATTTTAATCACTTTATCATTTCATAAGTGACTAAACCATTATTAACACTTATCGAACTATTTTATGACTGATAAAGATAAAATCATCGAAAAACTATCTAAAAAAATAGTCATGTTAACTCAAGAAAATAAGCTCATTAAAGATGAGCATAAAAAATTAACTGAGTACTTATCTGCAGCTCTAGATAGAACGGGTTTATTTATCTGGGAGCAACACATACCTAGTGGGCAGTTAAAAATATTAGATCAAGCGTTTGGTAGCATGTGCGGTTTTGAAACCAATGAAATTGAATCAACAGTATCCTCTTGGAAAAACAACTTACATCCAGATGATAAAGAAAAAGTTATCGCTGCATTTGAAGAACATTTAGCGGGAATAACGCCCTACTTTTATATGACTTACCGCATGAAGCACAAGGACGGAGGTGATGTATGGGTATCTGATCGCGGTAGGGTTATTGAATTTGATGATGATAATCATCCTTTACGTATGACAGGAACACATACTGATATTACCCAAGAAAAACTTTATGAATTAGAGTTAGCTCAATATGCTAATTTAGATCCGCTCACTAATTTACTGAACAGAAAAGCCCTTCAACATAATTTTGAAGTCTACACTAACACCAGTAAATATTGTGGTGGTGCCTTATTTTTTATTGACTTAGACGATTTTAAATCAATAAATGATATTTACGGACATAAAGTGGGCGATAAATTACTGCTACATGTTACCAGTAACTTTGAAGCCTTAGCGCCAACAGACGCCTTAATTGCCCGATTCGGAGGTGATGAATTCGCGATTATTTGTAAAACAACCGATAGACTAACCCTTGAATTATTAGCGCAGTCGATATTAACAATATTAGCTCAACCCACTGAAATTGAAGGGATAAAAATATCAATTAATTTAAGTATCGGTATATGCGTTTTTGAAAAAAATAATGAAAGCTTTGCCAATATCTATGAGAGAGCTGACAAAGCGATGTATTCGGTGAAACGAAAAGGCAAAAATCATTATGCCTTTTGGGACCAAGACAAAGAAAGTTAAACGTCGAGTTCCTCTGTTTAAGCCTCCATTCCCCAGCCATCGTTATAGCCATTATACTTTGCAGCAAGTTGTTCAAGTTGTGCTTCTTGCGCGACAATCGCATCGTAGCAAGGTAGCATTTTTACAGTGCAATCTAAATCCCAAACATTAGGTGTTTCATCAGGATGAATGACTAATTCCATTTCAGGTGCATGTTCTGCTAAATAATCAGCCATTGCTTGGGCTTGTTCTTTTTTTTCGAACAATTGAAAAAACACGACGGGATGAATAATAGACAAATCAATACCGGCATCTTGCATTTCAGCCAAAATTTGGCCTGTTTCATCATTTGGAAAGGTCATAAAAGTTATTATCTGGGTAAAAAGTACTTCATTATAAACCGCTATTTTCTTCAACTCCACAGGAGAGTTAATTATTAATGTTTGAGTAGCTGCATAAATTATTCTGACAACTCAATTGACTCTTTTGGGGGTAGTGAGGGCACCTTACCACTGAACTCGTCTCATCTGCTGTTTTCGCTAATAAAGAGGCGCCAATGGTATTAATAGCAAAGGCACATGCTAACTCACCAAAGGTAATGTTAACTAGCACACATTGTTTTTTTGATGAGCAGGTTAAGTTTTCTAGCAATATTTTTTGTTTGACCGAGACAAAGGTTTTACTTGTTAATTTATTCGTCTTGGCAGCAAGGTTAATAAGAGAGGTTTCAATAACCGTATTAAGCTTGTGCTTATTTCTTTTTTCTTTGCTTTTTTGAGCCGCCCTTTCCTGATCAAGCTGATGTTTTAAGTGCGTTGTTGCTATTTCATGTTCTTTTAATAAATACCCTAGACCTAATAAAATAGTGATAAAAATCACTACGGCTATCAATGTTATCGTTAACCATTTAAGCATTGTTAGCTTTACTTGCATCACGAGAGTGAGGATATTTATCTATCATCGCATCAATAGCCCGATAAATTTTCAATTGAACTTCTCTACTATTATCGGTTTTAGCATTAATTTTCAAAGGGTAAACACTTCGCCAAACTGAACGTTTTTTTTCAGGGTCGAGTACGTCAATAATCAAACTTCCCGGTTTAGTTTGCCACTGTTTTTTGTCGGCTTGCGCTTCACCGCCACGCAAACAAAGAGAACAATAAAGCACCCCATTATTATAGGTTAATAATTCCTTAGTATTTTCATTAACAAGATGATAAGTAACCACAATATCAGCATCATCTAGGGTATTATAAATAAAACCATTCTTATCTAATACTTGCTCTATGGCTAATTCAATACTGTTACGCGTGGTATAACTAATATTTTGAAACTGGCCAAATTCAGAGTTACGCTTATAAAAAGCGTAGCTGCTTACCTTTGAAAAATTAAAGTTAGTTTGATATTTTGAAATGGCCGGTTGGTATGCTGTACAACCTGAGAGCATGAGTGCTGATAAGCATAGCAAGGTTATTAAAAAAATAAGCTGAAAAGATACTGGCTGGCTATTTTTAATCAAGAATAAAAGGCATAGATAATGAAAAGGATAACTTTAGCCTACCCTGCTGAAAAAAAATTACAACTATTTGCGCAAGTAATAAAATGACAGCAGAGTGTTTTGTGTAAATAACTTACATCAACACAGATAAATCAACTTGGGTAAAATTAATGACCTTACCGCCAAATTCAGCTGCAAAGGTTTGCGCATCTTTTTGTTTACTAAAACTTGCAGGTGTTTTAATTGAGCTCACCAAAAACCATGCGTTACGGGTATTGCTACAGATAAAAACATCAAAAACATCAAAAGCATTAATAGCAAACTGTTGATTTTTGGTGTCTTTACGATATTTTTAGCTATGACTTAACATTTTTTATTTAATTTTAATTCAGTAAACCTAAAGGGACTACTAAGACAATATGTCGCATATATTACGCTCACAGTTAAACAGTTATGTAGTTCAACAAAAAAATAAAATACAGAACAAAGAGTTAAAGAAGCGCCAGCATGAGAAAAGGTAACAATTAGCGTCGGAGAATATCTGTAGTGGCTGTAGAGTGATAACGGTGGTGTTTCACAATGTGGGTAATCGATAATCGAGGTTAGTTTAGGCCCAGAACTCTACTCGCAGCAGAGAAAGTCGACTACTAGTATCACTATCGTATATTGATATCTGGTGTAGTATTAATGTCGCCATCTTCGCTTATAGTTGCTGGTGTACCATTTTTTAAGACAAGAACAGCAGTACTGCCACTCGATGTAAACCGAGTAAAGCGGAGTTCATAGCCATATTTAGTTAAACTCAGTGCAGCAAAACGTTGAGCTAACGTTAATTTCTTCCAATTATTATCAGATTCAAACTCACTGTCATCAAAATATTGTCGCCGTTCGATTAAATTATTTCTCTCGGGTTTATTTTCCATAGTGCGGCTCAATACTGTATTTAATATTTGGTTCAACAAAATAACAACTCGACAACTTGAATGAGTGGGATTTATCGGTTAACAAGCTTAACTCGACACTTAAATTAAGCACAAATTATTCCAACATTAAAATACTTTTACTTAACAATAAGATATAGACAAGGTGTTCTATGCTTACAACTAAATTTAATGTTAGTGTAAAAAAAATTGACGAATGATTATTAAGCAATTAGCTGGATTTTATTACTGAGACAATAAATAAAAGTCACTATGGTTTTAGGGGTAAACACATAACTCTTTAATGTACTGATAAAAAAGCCAGTAATAAATACTGGCTTATACATAGATTGTAAATATGTGAGGTTATTTTACTGTTACTTTAGCAAATTTACGTTTGCCAACTTGGTAAATAGCCGTAGTCCCCGAAGCAACACGCAGCTTACTGTCGGTAATTTTTTCACCTTCAATTTTAGCCGCCCCTTGTTTAATCATTCGCATGGCGTCTGAAGTACTCGCTACTAAGCCCGCTTCTTTTAGTAGGTTAGCAATAGCGATGTCACCACTGTCATCGGTTATCTTAACTAATTTATCCTCAATTTCATCAGGCATTGCGCCTTTTTGAAAGCGATTAATAAATTCTTGATGTGCCGCTTCAGCCGCAGTATCATCATGAAAACGAGCAATTAACTCTTTGGCTAAATCGATTTTCACATCGCGAGGGTTCATTCCTTCAGCAATATTTGTTTTATAGCCAGCAATTTCTTCCATTGGCTTAAAACTCAACAGTTCATAATAGCGCCACATCAATACATCTGAAATAGACATTATTTTACCAAACATTTCTGTTGGGCTATCCGTTATTCCAATATAGTTATTAAGCGACTTAGACATTTTCTGTACACCGTCTAACCCCTCTAAAAGAGGCATCATTAAGACTGTTTGCGGTCGTTGTCCCTCTGATTTTTGTAATTCGCGCCCCATTAACAAATTAAATTTCTGATCAGTGCCACCTAGTTCAACATCAGCTTCTAAGGCTACAGAATCCCAGCCTTGAACGAGAGGATACATAAACTCATGAATGGCAATAGATTGACCGCTGGTATAACGTTTTTTGAAATCATCACGTTCCATCATACGGGCAACCGTCTGACGAGATGCCAATTTTAACATACCAGCAGCGCCTAGCTTATCCATCCAGGTAGAGTTAAAAGCAACCGTTGTTTTCGCTGGGTCTAAAATTTTAAAAACTTGTTCTTTATAAGTTTCAGCATTTGCCAGCACGTCTTCTCTTGTTAGTGCTTTACGCGTAACATTTTTTCCGGTTGGATCACCTATCATGCCAGTGAAGTCGCCAATTAAGAAAATAACTTCATGGCCAAGTTGTTGAAACTGACGCAACTTATTAATTAATACCGTATGACCTAGATGCAAGTCTGGTGCTGTAGGGTCAAACCCTGCTTTAATTTTTAGTGGCTTTCCTGTTTTTAATTTTTCTAGTAATTCACTCTCTAGCAAAATTTCTTCTGCACCACGCTTAATTTCAGCAAACGCTTGGCTGACATCAGTCATCGACTTAGCTCCAAAAAATATAATCATAATTTATTGCTCGATTCTACTGCAATAATGCCTTGGGTGAAAAGCCTTAAGTTAATATTTAGGGCAATTGTTCTATTTTTTAATTATTGCAGCTTGTTTTTTAAGGAAGAATTGCCGCTGAGTCCCCGAGATCACTGACCTTTACGGTAATTAAATTTTACTCAAGGCTATTTTTTGATATAGTAAACGATAGCTATCGTATTAAGATACATGAAATTAGGTTGTAATCTGTTGAAAAACATAAAAAAGTTCTATTTACAGTTGCCAAAGCAGCATAGGGTAATTATTAGCTCATTCAGCATAATTGTGTTGTTGTTACTCCTTATTCCTTCAGAAAAGGCAACGGCCAGTCGTCAATCGACAGATACTTCACTGGAAATAGGTAAACGTTACGCATTAGCTTTACCTGAAGTTGAAGATATCTCCTTAGATACACCTACTAGCAATATCGAACCATCAACAAATAAAGAAAGTATAGTCACGCCTATTAACAGTGACGAAGAGACACTAACTTGGAAAAAAGCAAAAGTACGCAGTGGTGATTCACTTGCCAAAGTATTTAAACGTCTTGGCTATAGCGCGAGAACAACATACGACGTGAGCTCAGCAAAAGGCGACTTCAGTAAATTATTGAAAAAAATTAATGTTGGTGATGTCTTTCATATAGGCCAAAACGCAGCAGGAGAGCTAGCAGTACTGACCTACCCTTTATCAAAAACAGAAACCTTATATGTAGAATTAATTGATGATGGCAGTTACCAATCAAGTAAAGAAACCAAAACGGTAGAAATTAGAGAAACTATTGCCCACGGTGTTATAAAAAGTAATTTTTGGAATGCTGGCATAGAGTCAGGTTTAAACGATGCACAAATAATTAACCTTGCTAATATTTTTGGTTGGGATATCGATTTTGCCTTAGATATTCGTGAAGGGGATAGTTTTCATGTTGTTTTTGAAAATCGATATGTCGATGGCGATCATATAGGTACAGGTAAGATTCTTGCCGCTGAATTTATTAATAAAGATGATCCTTTTCAAGCCATTCGCTTTACAGACGGCGAATATTATTCTCCTGATGGCAGAAGTATGCGCAAAGCTTTTTTACGTGCGCCGGTAAACTTTAGGTATATTAGTTCAAATTTCAAACCAAAGCGTTTTCATCCTATTCAAAAGCGCTGGAAAGCTCATCGTGGCACTGATTACCGTGCCAATAAAGGCACACCTGTTGTAGCCGCAGGTAATGGGAAAGTGACCCATTCAACCTATAACAAATATAATGGCAATTATGTATTTATTCAGCATGGCAATGGCATTGAGACTAAATATTTACACTTTTCAAAACGCAATGTTAAAAAAGGGCAACGGGTAAAGCAAGGCGACGTTATTGGTTATGTAGGCTCAACTGGCATGTCAGAAGCATCGCATTTACATTATGAATTTTTACTTAATGGCGTACACCGTAATCCAAGAACGGTAAAATTACCTGATGCTAAACCCATTAATAAAAAATTCGCTGCTGAGTTTTCGGTATTATCAAGCCAACGCTTAATGGAACTTTCAGGCTCTAGGCAAGCTTTGTTGGCGATGCAGACGCATTAACCCTCTTTAGCCCAATAATAATTAGCGAGTATAAATGACAAAAGCTACGTTTTATATTGGGTTAATGTCTGGCACTAGTGCCGATGGCATTGACTTAGCCCTTGTTGACTTTACTAGTGGAAGTGCCGAACTAGTTGCTAGTTATTATCAAGCATATGACAATGTCACTCGACAAAAAATCACTGATCTTTATCTACCCAATCATAACGAAATAGACAGAGCCTTTTCACTTGATATTACTCTTGCCCATCAATTTAGTGAGGCAATAAGTACACTATTAGACAAAGAAAACTTAGTAGCTGCTGATATTATTGCTATTGGTAATCACGGTCAAACCATTCGACATCGCCCAACTCAAAGCTCTGCTATTGAAGCGTCTTTTACTTTACAAATAGGCTGTAATCAAACGTTAGCGGTATTAACCGGCATTAGAGTTATTGGTGACTTTAGAACAAAGGATATCGCCTTAGGTGGACAAGGTGCTCCTTTAGTCCCTGCATTTCATCAATTCTTATTACCTGCCACTGAAAAGGAAACCTTTTTAGTGAATATAGGGGGCATAGCTAATATCACTTTTTTGCCTAAAAAAAACTCGTCGAAAAGTGTATTAGGTTTTGATACCGGACCAGGGAATGCTCTTTTAGATGCATGGTGTTTTGAGCACTCAGGAAAGAGGTTTGACAATAATGGCGACTGGGGAAGGTCTGGAACGATTAACCAAACACTATTAATACAGTTACTAAGTGATGACTACTTTTTGTTATCAGCTCCCAAAAGTACTGGCCGTGAATATTTTACCTTACAATGGTTAGCGCCCTTTCTCACCCCATTACAGATAAGCGCTGTCGACGTACAAGCAACCCTCACCGCCTTAACTGCTTGTTCTATAGCCGCCGACATTAAAAAAATATCAAATTCAGCAGATGTATATTTATGCGGAGGAGGAATCGATAATAATTTTTGTTATAAGCTTATAAAGCAAGAGCTTAACAACTTCAACGTTAATAAGATACATTCACTAAAGCTGAATAATAACGCACTTGAAGCAATGGCATTTGCTTGGCTCGCATTCGCTTATGACAAAAAAATCTATGGAAATATCCCAGCAGTAACAGGGGCTAGAAAGTCAACAGTGCTCGGCTGCGAGTTTTTTGCCTAATTCACTCTAGACCTCAGTAACTTTATCTTTATAATAAAATATTACCTGTTTAAGTAAACATGCTCATTTAGCAGATTAATTGAACTAAACAATCTATTGTAAATCTAAACAACATAGGGTTTATTTATCAATGTCAACACAGCAATTTAGGCGAGGAGGTTCAATGGAATTTCATGATATTCATATTGGTATGAAATGCGGTAGTAAAAAAGGTAGTGGTACAGTCACCTGGATTGACGGTTCAACGCGCACTATTTATATGGCAAATACAGAAGAAAACAATAGCTTTGAAGTGGACTTCGAAGAAATTATAGAAGACCCTCAAGCACATAATAATACTGACGCCTATTACTAATCACTATGGCGACCCATTACAGAAAATAAAAAGCCTCTTTTTAAAGAGGCTTTTTATTCGATAATAAATATTTATTCCTTGAGGTTAACCGCCAACCTTCAAATTTGGTAAGTTAGTATCTGCAATCGTCGATAATACAAGTAAGACCATAAAAAAGAAGAATGTTGTTGCACCTATCTTCGCTCGAAACACCTCATCATTGCTCTCTGAAACGTTAAAACTCCGCCAAAAAACATGGTAAGCATAAAACAACACGTTGATCATAATTAAACACCGCCATTTTTTTCAAATATAACGTCTAAATATTACATTTTAAATTGTGATAATTGCTGATTAAGCTCGTAAGCCAACTCGAGTAACTGTTCACTTATCTCTTTACCATGTATCGCATCTTTACTTGATTTTTCTGCAACGTCACTAATATTGACAACATTGACATTAATTTCGTCAGCCGCTAAATTTTGTTGCTGTGCTGCACTAGCAATTTGTGTGTTCAAATCATCCAGCTCTGTGATTTGCGAGGTTATTTCCACTAATAAACTGGCTACATTCGTTACATCTTCTGCCTTTTCATTTGCCTGTTGACTGACATCATTCATAGAGTTAACCGCATTACTGGCATCAACTTGTAATCCCCTAATCGTTAACTGGATTTGGTCAATAGACTCTCTGGTACGCGTGGCTAATGAGCGTACTTCATCGGCAACCACTGCAAAACCTCGCCCTTGCTCTCCGGCTCTTGCTGCTTCAATAGCTGCATTTAATGCCAATAAATTGGTTTGTTCGGCGATACTGGTTATTACTTCTAAAACACCCCCTACTTCATGAGTTTTATCGCTTAATGCAGCTATCATAGCGGTATTATCAATCACCTTGTCACGCAATAAACCAATGCCATCTTTAGCATTTTCAACTAATTCTAAGCCTTGCGTTGCTTTTTCACGTACCGACAGTGAATTCTCAGCGGCGGTTTGAGTATTACGATGTACTTCACTCGCTGATGTATCTAGTTCATTAATTGCAGCGGCTACAGAGTCTGTGCCGTTCTTTTGTTCAAGAACAGCCGCACGCATTAAATTCGATATTTCATCAACACTTTTTGCTGAATCAATTAATTTGTCTGTTGTTGATGAGATGGATAAAAAACTTGTTCTAAATTTTTGCATCATGCTATTTAATGCCACACTAACTGCACCTAATTCATCATCATGATGTACTTTGATTTCTTGGTTCAAATCTAAATTATGTTCTACATCATTAATGGTTTTTCTAAGTCGTTTGAGGCGATTAAAAATCAATTTCTTTATGGTTAAACTTAATAACCAAAAGCTAATAACAGTGATAACTAACTGTAGGATCGCTGCTTGAGTTATAGAACTCATAATTTGCTGGTCAACTTTAGATAAATCATAGGTCACCTTTACCGCGCCTAATATTTCATTTTCTTTGACTTGATGACAGGTTAAACAGTTAGTACCACGGTAGTCTGAACTGGCACGTATAGGCGAAATAAAACTCATCATTCGCTTACCGTCTCGTTCAAAAACATCAAACGCTTTAGTGCCGTTTATACCTTGTTGTTCAAAATCATCGACCGCTTTTTGATCAGCAAAACCATCACCAAAAATAGTTGTTAAAGCAGGCGCTCGAATAATACGTGCCTCAACAATTTCATCTTGGCTCTGTATTTTATTTTGTATTAACTGACGATTTTCTATTGTCCCGGTTAACATCATAGTATTCACAGAGTCAAAATAATTAAGTGCTAAACTTTCTAGGTTACGTTCAACAAAATTTTCACTGAGCTCTTTTTCATCATAATAAAAGAATATGACTGTGGTACTTAAGAACGCTATTGCGATAAGTACTAATGCAGCATTAATCTTTGCTGCCAATGATAGTGTAGAAAACATTGTGTTCATGAACTCCAGAGTTAAAAGTCATTAAAGTGTAAATTATTATAATAATAAAACTTTGATTTACTTTATCAATCGAGCATATATTTTATCTATTTATGATGGAACCAACCGTTTTATAAATCATCTCTTTACTTATTTATTATCTTCATAGATCGAGGGCAATTGTAGAAGTTGAATAAAGGTGGAAACCGTTAAATAAAATCGGAAACTGGAATTATTACGTTTAAGGGCAGTAGTTGCCTCACTGAAGACATCAGCATTTGAGAGTTTTAACTAAAAATGTTTGTATGTTTTGATCTAAAGTAGACATGGATGGATAACCATATTACGTTGACAGTTACTTGATAGCGGACGTTCGATATAGATGAGAACAGATGTATATTGATGATGATAGTTTTACCAATAACCCGTTAAGTCTGAGTGCGAACTAAGCCACCATATAGTCATTCGTCATCAAACCGTTAATGCTAACTTTGCGCATTGCGAATGTCTCAGAGTATCTGTCGTTAAGGTCTGCTTCAAGGATCATAACTAGCATTAAATTCAATCCATTTCATGGCAACTCAGAGCATTACAGGTCATTATTCGATCGTTTTCAGAGTCGCCATACTATTAAGGCCATAATGACATTTTCATCTGCGGTTTTGTCTCCAAGTTTATTTTGCCAATATTGCCATTTTATGCCTGCAAAAACAGTATCAGGATTATTGGCGAGTAATTTACCAATATCAAGCCTCAATTGAGGCTGAGCTAAAAACCACGAATGTACTTTGCCATCTAGTTCATTTTGTCTTTCATGTATATATTCCATGTGGCCTTCTATGGAGAAATCTAATTCTCCAATTGAAAAG
This sequence comes from Colwellia sp. PAMC 20917, assembly GCF_001767295.1. GTDB lineage: Bacteria > Pseudomonadota > Gammaproteobacteria > Enterobacterales > Alteromonadaceae > Colwellia_A. Next base: position 2,828,829 of record NZ_CP014944.1, on the reverse strand, counting down.
GGGTAGCCGTAGCTAATATCTATCATAAAACTGTCTTGCTCTGTTGGAGCATTTGCAGTACCAACACGTAAACCATCACTAGCATCTATATAAGCGGTAATATCAGAGTTGAGAAAGGAAAATCCGGGTATGTCCCAAGAAATACGTATACCGGGTAAATATTTCATAACATTGGCATCGGCGGAAGCATTTATACCCATGACCAGACCCACATCTTTAATAAAACTAGCAGGCTTTTGCATCTCAAATATTTTTTTTGCACTGAAATGTAGATATATTTCGCCATAAAATTCACTGTCGTCAAATCCATCAGAATTTCCGTCGTTTAGATGGTCCACAAAAAAGAAATTATCACCGTATTTCCAACCGCTGGCATGTTGTAATGTGATCACGGTAGTTGCATGTTTTCCACCTCCGGCAAAACTAGGAGCAAGTAACTTTCCTTGTTGATAAAACAACTCTGTTTTACTCCATTCACTGGCAACGCTTAGTGCTGATCCAAGAAAAAATAGTGCGATAAGGATTTTACTCACTCTTAAGAAGGTTAATAGTTTGGAGCTTTTCATCAGTTACCTCATCTTTAAATTTTATATCAACTGTTTTAAATACGACAAATGGTCCCTGTATGATATAGCTGTTATCTAAAGAAAAGAAAAGGTACTCACTTCTGTATAATACAAGTAAATAAATTTTCCTTTAGATCTGTGAGCATATTTTCATGCATGCCTTATACTAGTTTGTAACCGAATTAACAGCACTTGATTTAACAATGAAAATTAAAATTCTCAAATATTATGTACTATTAATCAGTACCATGTTGATTGGTTTCACAGAAGCTAAAGAAGTATTAATGGCATTTAGTCAAGAAATCCCACCCTACATCTTTCAGAAGCATAATAAGGGCATTGAAATTGATATCATTTCGGCTGCGTTGGCATATAAAGGTCATACGTTAAAGCCCCTGTACTTTCCCTTAGGACGAATTCCTATTGCTTTTAGAAGTAACCTAGTCGATGCGGCAATGGGCGACATGGGAATAAACTTGGAAGCTTTCGGGGGATTTTATGCCGAGCCTGCTGTAATCTATAACAACGTTTTTATCACCCTGAAAGACAGAAATATTTCCATAGAAAAACCTAGCGATCTGGGTGGATTACAAATCGTATCTTTTCAAGGCGCTGAAAAAAGGTACCCTAAATGGCTAAATAAAGTAAAAGAGGATAATCGGTTTTATGGTATCAGCGATCAGCTAACACAAGTGAAACTACTGCATTATCGTCGATATGATGTGGTTTTAAGTGATATTTATATTTTTAAACACTTTGTTAAACAATTGATATTAATGAACGATTTAGAAGTGGGTGATGTTAAAGTGCACAACTTCACCAAAGCCAACCCCGATGATTATCGCCCAGTATTTAGGGATAAAAAAGTTAGGGATGATTTTAACCTAGGGTTAAAAAACATAAAAGAAACCGGAAGGTTCCAAAAAATATATGACAATTACATGAAATTGTAATGTGATTGACTTATTAAGTATTAGTCACGAACGAAAAGTCTATATAGTATTAGTTAACCTTTCAATAAATCCAGCTATATATTCTTTTAGATAAACATATCCATAATTTTATAATGGGTTTAATCGGGCTGTGCCGGTAATTTTCTGTTAGATAAGGAAAGGGTAATATCAACTTTCTTATCTAACCTCCCCCTAGTTGAGATGGATTTTGTTCATGAAAATCGATATTAGTTAACGTTCAGGTGTGAATTTACACTGACGACATAATGAGCTTGAAGCAGTCATGAGATCGGTCTCGTTCTATAACTGTATTTTTATCATAAAATTAGTCTCAAAAACGATTTTGTGAGCGTCCGCTTTATCAATGATTTTCAATTCTGCTGTCGAATGTCTTAGGTCAACTAACTGGTACTCTGTTGACCTCGAAAAATACTTATGATTTCAAAATACTATTTCCTCTCTGCGTACTTTCCTAACGGTAATACTAAAATATCATCACAGTAGGAAACGGACAGTTCGCGTTTGAGTAGGTCATATAAGGCGTCTTTTTTGTTGCGGAAAACTTAATAAAGCATCTATTCAAAGCATCAACAGATAAACAACGTTATCAGCAGATTTGCCGGAGCGCTAAGAAAACTTATATTATATTAAAGCCAGCGCTCTTCCATGTTGAATTGAAAGTATTGCCAATCTTAAGGTTTGCTTGTTCAAATAGCTCAGCCGTTAGTGATGATAAGTTTAAGATGTTTCTGGCAAAATTCATTCGATGTCTCTTTTGGCTTTTACGTTGCCTAGTTCACCAGTATTTACCACATTGAGACATCGTCTAATTTAAAATTATTATCATTTTTTATTATATTTGAATCACGAAACTTGAGTTAGTTTTATACAAGAATGTTTAGTTGTTATTTTAAACTTATAATACGACCTTTTTACGTTGCTCTAATAATCCCATGGCGAGTATAAAAGGGTTCTCCTTTTGCTGCGTTATAAAATTAGCTTTGCTTTGTAAATTAAGCCAATGATGGCTGATCAAACTCTGCGCCACTGCACCACCTAAGGTAGCACCTGGGCCCAAAATAATAAGCTTATCGGGCGCAAACTCTTTAATGGCTACCTCGATCGCTTTTGAAAAGTTATAAGGTTCTACCACTTGTGTATTAAGTGTGTAGTTATGTAATTGCTCAACATCGCAACTATAAGGTTGCCACACTTGCCCTAAGCCATCAATTAACGGTATTTCAGGCGCATTAAACAGTTGTGCTGGCATCAGTTCCACCGCCCGCTTTGAAACTTCATTTAGCAGCGGTGTATGAAAAGCCGCATGGTTAAATAAATTCATTGGATAACGGTCTTGTAACACAGGCAGTAACGCTTCTAACGCTTTCAAACCCGCCTTGTTACCACCAAAGACTATATAACCACCTAAATTAATCGAGACATAAACTTCACAATCACTTTGTTGATTTGCTTGTGCTAACCATTGCATAACCTGGTGTTCTTGCTCTCGCTCAATATTCCACTCATCGTTAATGATTGGATAAATCATTTGTCCACCAATCACACCTTTTGTCATCATCGAGCCCATGGTATTAATTAACTTAATAGCTTGTTTGGGTTTTAATGCGCCAGCAACCGCTAATGCTATATACCAACCCATAGAGTTGCCAGTAACCGCGACAATGTCAAACTCGTCTTTATTAATGGCTTGATAATCTGATAATGCACAAGCATAAATAAGTGCCGAAGCATTTTCACCGGCAGTATGGGTACGCATGCTGTAATTTTCCATACCATCAAGTTCAGAAACTTTCATTTGCCCTTGGCTGTCACGAAAATCATCAATTAATGAAACTATTTCGGTTTTATCACTATGAAAACGCTGTAAATACCCCAGTTCTTCTTTATTGTAGGTACCTCGGCCAGGGCAAATAACTACCACTCTTTGCTTTTTCTTATTCATGGCTTTTACTGGTGCTTTATCGGTATTTTTTATTGACGAACTCATTGGCAAATCTCCTTCGCAGCATCGACAATATTCTTAACCGATGGTAATACCTCATAGGCTGCAGCGCCTAGAGGAATAAAGCTATCACTTGCGGTAACGCGTTTTATTTTAGGGCATTCACTTGTTTGCTCATGAATTAAAGTCACTAGCGCTTCACTAATTGAGCCCGTTTGACGACATTCATCAACAATAAGCACATGTTCACAATCATTCACTTGCGCCAAAATACCTTGTTCATCTAATGGTGCTAACCAACGTAAATCAACAACACGTGCATCAATTCCCTGCGCTGCTAATTTTGCTTGTGCTTGGCGCGATAAGTAATTGCCATTGCCATACGTTAAAATACACAGTTTTTTACCTGAGCCAGCAACCTTAACGCCTAAATCGATACTGCTGTCTGCCAATTCAGGAGGCTGATACTCAAAGGTCCATAAACCATCACCTTCTTGGTGTAAGTCTTTCGCCATGTAAAGCGCTATTGGCTCTAAAAATATCACCATACGTTGTTGCTCTTGCGCTAAGCGTACACTAGCGCGCATCATTTCAACTGCATCGGCACCATTTGACGGACAAGCGATGATTAATCCTGGGATATCACGAAAAACGGCAAAAGAGTTATCATTATGAAAATGACCACCAAAACCTTTTTGGTAGGCCAAACCCGCAATGCGGATCACCATGGGATTAGTAAATTGCCCATTTGAGAAAAACGGTAATGTCGCCGCTTCGCCACGAATTTGATCTTCAGCGTTGTGCACATAAGCTAAAAATTGAATTTCAGGGATAGGTAGAAAACCGTTGTGCGCTAAACCAATAGCGGTACCTAAAATCGTTTGCTCATCTAGCAAGGTATTAATCACCCGGCTTTTGCCAAACCGTTCACATAACTTTGCCGTAACGTTATAAACGCCGCCTTTTTTGCCAATATCTTCACCGCACATAACAATACTGGGATATTCAGCCATTAAGTCCATCAATGCCCAGTTAATCAATTTTGCTAAATGCTGTTTTTTAGGCAGGTTATGTTTCTCATGTTTAAAAATTTCTGCGCGAGTTTTATCGCTAACTAACACTGAACTACGTGCTTTAGTAACGTTAGGTATAATGCTTGCCATTACGGCATCAGCACTGGTCAGTTTTTCTTTGCTAGCGGCATTTTCAGCAATAACCTCAATGCGCTTTTCAACGTTTTGATAAATGCCGATCAGCTCTTCAGTCGTTAAAATATTGTTTTCTAAGATAATGCGCGCGGTGTGTAATAAAGGGTCTTGAAACTCTGTTGCCGTAATGTCAGCCATATCACGGTAAACAAACTCAGCATCAGAGCCCGCATGCCCCAAAATACGCACTGTGCGGATATGTAAAAACACGGGTTTACGCAATTCTCGAGCAATTCGTTCTGCTTCTTTGGCGGTTTTATAGGTATCTAAAATATTCAAGCCATCACAATAAAGATAAGTTAAACCGGCTCTATTTTCATAATTAGCGGCGATCCACCCTTCCGGTGTAGCCGTTGAAATACCAATACCATTATCTTCACAGACAAAAACAATTGGCATAGGAATAGACTGATAAGCCGCCCAAGCTGTGCTGTTAATTGCCCCTTGTGTGGTTGAATGATTCGATGAAGCATCACCAAAGTTACAAATAATGACGCCATCGTCAGGGATCTCACCTTTATGCGCTAAACGTTTTGCTAACGGAATGCTGTATGCAGCGCCCATCGCTTTAGGCAAATGCGACGCTATGGTGCTGGTTTGTGGTGGAATAGAGAGCGCTTTACTACCAAGCACTTTATGACGACCACCAGAGATAGGGTCATCTTTTGATGCAGCAAATGACAATAGCATGTCATATAAAATCGTTTGTCCTGGTACTTGCTTGCTGCGCTGGATAACAAACGCGCCACTGCGATAATGCAAAAATGCCATATCTGTCGGACGAAATGCCTTGGCATAAGCAGCATTACCCTCATGACCTGAGCTACCAATAGTATAAAAACTTTGACCTTTTTTCTGCATCACACGTGATTGCAAATCAAGGTGGCGACTCATTACTTGGGTTTCAAATAGATCAATAACTTCAGCTGAACTTAATCCAACATCGCTAGGAGTTAAAGTACAAGTTGATTCAGGTAAGGTTTGCGCGCGAACAAAGTTAATAAAATTTTCTTTCACCAGCTGATTACGATCAGACATGATATCTCCACGGGGAATTATTATTATTGTGGTTTAAAACTAATGCTATAGGGCTACATAAAGCATCAAAAAAAGCGTAAATAAAAGGCGTATCAAATACGCCTTATTCAGTGTTTTAGTAAAATGCTTGTAAACCAGTTTGTGCTCTACCTAGTATCAGGGCATGCACATCATGTGTACCCTCATAAGTATTAACCGCTTCAAGGTTCATCATATGGCGAATAATATGATACTCATCGGCAATACCGTTACCACCGTGCATATCACGAGCCGTGCGAGCAATTTCTAATGCTTTACCACATGAATTACGTTTGATCAGCGAAATAGCTTCTGGTGCTAATTGATCCGAATCCATTAAACGCCCCACTTGTAAGCAAGCTAATAAACCCGTGGTGATATCAGTTTGCATATCGGCTAATTTTTTCTGAATTAACTGTGTTGCCGCCAAAGGACGACCAAATTGTTCACGGTCTAGTGTGTATTGACGAGCACCATGCCAACAAAATTCTGCAGCACCTAAAGCGCCCCAAGCAATGCCATAGCGTGCTTTGTTTAAACAACCAAATGGGCCTGATAAACCTTTAACATTTGGTAAAATATTATCGCTAGGTACAAAAACGTTATCCATAACGATTTCACCGGTAATGGATGCTCGTAATGAAAATTTACCTTCAATTTTTGGTGCACTTAAACCTTCCATGCCTTTTTCTAAAACAAAACCACGAATCACGCCATCAAGTTTGGCCCAAACCACAAAAATATCTGCAACGGGAGAGTTCGTGATCCACATTTTATTACCCGTAATGCGATAACCGCCATCAACCGCAGTAGCATGTGTAGTTAAGCTACCAGGATCTGAGCCTGAATTAGGCTCAGTTAAACCGAAACAACCAATGTATTCACCAGATGCTAATTTAGGTAAATATTTCATCCGTTGCTCTTCACTGCCGTAAGCATAGATTGGATGCATAACTAGAGATGATTGCACGCTCATCGCACTGCGATAACCACTATCTACACGCTCAACTTCTCGTGCAATTAAGCCGTAAGTAACATAATTCACGCCTGCACAACCATATTTTTCAGGTAATGTAGCGCCTAATAAGCCCAGTGCACCTAGTTCGCGCATAATTTCAACATCAAACACTTCATTTCGGTTAGCCATTAATATTCTTGGCATTAGTTTTTCTTGGCAATATTGATGCGCACTGTCACGGATCATTCGCTCCTCTTCAGACAATAAAGATTCTAATAAAAGTGGATCTTGCCATTTAAACGAGGGACGGTTTGCACTGCTTGAATGAGACATTAAATTACCTGTTAAGCTGAGAAATAATTAAGTGCAAAAATAATAAGCAAATACTAGCCAAAGTTAAAACATTATTTTCCTTTAACTGATATAGTTTAAAGCTATACCTAAGTTAACTAAGTTTATTATGGATTTAAAATCACTCAATTATTTTATTTCAGTCTATGAGTTAAAAAGTTTTAGTGCTGCTGCAAAAGCGTGTTTTATCGCCCAGCCTTCAATATCTGCAGCAATAGCACAACTTGAGCAACAACTAAAAGTACAACTTTTTATTCGCCACGCACGTGGTGTAACACCTTCAGAGCAAGGTAAAAAACTATTTCCATTGGCCAAACAGCTATTAGGGCAAGCAGGCGCAATAAAAAGCGTTTTTTCAGAAAAAACCCATAAGCAACCCTTTAACTTAGGCGTTACCCGCGGCTTAGGTGTTGAACGTATGAGCTTATTATTAAAAGAATTCACCTCAGCAAACCCTTCTGTCGAACTGACTTTAGTGCCACATACTGAAAATGTTGATGCACGTATTATTCTAAAAGATGAATTACTGGAAAATGAGCAGTATATAGACATGTGGCATGAAGATTATTTACTTGCCGTACCTTATGACCATATATTTGCCCTCGAAGATACCGTCACAATTCAGCAGTTAGACGGATTACCTTTTATTCAGCGAATGCCTTGCAGTGCTTGGGATCACCTTCAAGACACTTTAGCGATCGCCGGTATTAGTCTCGACGTACGAGCAAAAATCACTACCATAGATTATGCACTTGGCTTGGTACATGCTGGTTTAGGCTGCGCATTCTTACCCGCACACAGTGAAATTATTAAACGCAGTGACGTGGTGTTTAGGCCAATAGTCGGCTTACAACTCACACGAGAAATTGTATTGGCATACACAACATCGTCAAAAGCCATCAATAACTTAAAGCGTTTAGCTCATAAACATGCCCATTAGACATTGCTAAAAATGGAGCAGATTCCTCTATTTTTCTAGACCGCTCACTGAACGGCGCGCCGATATAAGCTAACGTTTTGGCCAATTGTCTAACAAAGTAATGAAAATTTTCCATCTAATCAGCTATGTCTTAACAGACTAAGAATATTAGCATTAGCTAAAACTGATTAACAAAATCCCAGTAAATTAATTTTGATCACCGTCGCTTTTGCCACTTTGCTGACCAAATACTGAAACTAAAAAGCAGCCTTTTAAGGACGGCTTAGTACCATGTGCTGTCATTAGGGTAAGTATTTTGAATACCGATCGAAATCGGCATACGAGCCAGTGTAACGTATGGTCACTTTATCATCACTTTTATAGCAGATGTCTTTGCTATTTATTATGTTTTTATAGTTAACACGTGATCTAACTAACACGTTATTAACAAAAGTATCAGCAAAACCATAGAGATTAGGCGAAGAGAAATAATCAAACATATTACAGACTTCATTTTCAGGGATCCCTTCATAAACAAGAGAAATTCCTATATGGTCACTTGAAATAGTAATATTATCGTCATAACCGTGACTAATTATTCCCTCTTTGACTGAATAAAGATCATCAATCAATTTTTGTTCAATCGCAATTTGATTATTAATATTCTTATTTCTACTGCGGTTATAATATACGCTGATGCTTTCCGCTAACTGAAACCTTTTTCTTAGTTCATTATGTAGTTTATTTTCTGATGAAACATCAAAATTAATAAAAATAGTCACCGCAACTAGTAGGGAGATAGCCGTTCCCACCAATATGATAACCTTTTTTTTGTTGAATAAGTTTTTCTCTAAATAGAGTGCAAAAAATTTAGCTGTAATAAAACCAGTGGCACTTGATATAGAAAAAATCTTTAAATACAATAAAATAAAAATAACGTCATAACCGTAAAAGTGCCCAAGAAATAATTTCACAACTATAAATGATGATATCCATGAGATGAGCACTAAGGTGATAAATATCTTTGGGGAGTCAATGTAGGGGAAAGCTGTGATAAAGAATAAAATGCTGAAAATAGGAAACCAATAATGTAATACTACATTGTCAGGTACAACATGCTGCGCTAGCGTGGCTAAAGAAAAAAAAGCAATAAAAATAAAATTTATTTTACTTTTCTGAATAATGCTACCCATTTTTATAACCGTCAGCTAAAGCTAAATAATGATTAAACTCATCTGCAACAGATATATTGTAAACACATTTTAATTTAAAGTTTTTCATTTGAAATCCCTATCATTCTATTTAATCCAACTTCCGCTTATCGCTCTAAGAAGACATTAAGTTTTTCAACCCGTTATGTCAACTAAGCGCTCGCAGAATACGTTAACACAGTTATTTCATGATGTGTTTCGAATTATTATTAAGGTTCAATTATGGCAGTTGAAGACAGGTTCCAACTTTATTTGGAGTGTTTTTTTAATAGATAAAGCTTACTGCAACATTTGTTTCGATCTTTATTTAGCTTCTACAACAATAATAAAAATTTTAGACTAAAGACAAAAAACCCAACAGTTACGTTGGGTTTGGTTTGGTTTGGTTCTAGTGCCTAAATTGACACTTTCAGATTAACTGTGTGCTAGAACGGGATATCATCATCAAAATCAATCGTTGGCTCTTGAGGGTTAACTTTAGGAGCTGATTGCTTTTGTTGTCCTTGATTTGCAAAACCACCTTGCTGCTGTGGTGCTTGTTGTGAATAACCGCCTTGCTGCTGTGGTGCATTGAAGCCACCTTGTTGCTGTGCTGGTGCATAAGCAGGTTGTTGACTTTGTTGTGGCGCTTGCTGAGAGTAACCACCTTGTTGCTGTGGTGCTTGTTGCGGAGCCTGCTGTGAAGATTGCCCAGAAAAGCCACCTTGCTGCTGCGAAGCTTGACCAGAGAAACCACCAGCTGACTGACCGCCAGAACCTTGACCACGTGAGTCGAGCATTTGCATAGAGCCATTAAAGCCTTGTACAACGATTTCAGTGGTGTACTGATCTTGACCTTGTTGGTTTGCCCACTTACGCGTTTGTAATGAACCTTCGATATATACTTTCGAACCTTTTTTAAGGTATTCGCCAGCAATTTCAGCTAACTTTCCAAACATAACAACACGATGCCATTCTGTTTTTTCTTTCTGCTCGCCAGTTTGCTTATCTTTCCAGGTTTCAGAAGTTGCAATAGTAAGATTAGCAACGCCGCCACCGTTAGGCATAAAACGTACTTCTGGGTCTTTACCTAAATTACCTAAAATGATTACTTTATTAACACCGGCCATGAAAAAATCCTATCTTTGTGCGTAAATATTTTATTTACTGATTTACGTTATCGACAAACATAAAATAATTTATCGATGCAATTTTAAAAAGTGGCAATTATTCTATCACTGTGAGTAAAAAATTTCTTTGAGTTTCAGTGCATTTTTAAGTTTATTTTTTGATTATTTTAAACCGACATTATTCTTCTGGAAAAAGGTGAGCCTTCATTTCTATTTTTATCTGCTCAGGTATTTTTAAAGACGATTGATTTTCAAAACAAAAGTGAACCATAACTGCAGTTCCTGACGCACATTTTTTATTTTTTTGCCACGCTTCTTGGTAAACAGTAAACGATGACCCACCTATACGACCTATATAGGTACGGATTTCGATTTCTTCACCATAGTAAAGTTGAGCATGGAATTCCACATCTATTTTAGCCAGAATTAACTGCCAATTTTTTGTATCTAATGCCGGCATAAAAAATCGAAAGACCGGATCTCTCGCTCCTTCAAACCACACAGGTAACAAGGTATTATTTATATGGCCTAGCGCATCGGTATCACTAAATCTTGGCATTAATTTTTCACTGAACATAAACATTTCTCACAGATTTTAAGTGAGCTTATTTTACATACTTTTTCATTGTGTTGAAGTGCACAAGCGAAGTTAATAGAATATAAGCTATTGCTATGGTATTTTCGTTATCAATATTTATTGAAGCTTATCAAACTATGACTGATTTTATTGAACTATACCCTAACGCCCTTTCTCCAGAGTTTTGTAAAAGATTCATTCATGATTTTGAAGGGAGTCCGCATAAAAACCAAGGACGTACCGGTGGCGGCGTAGATACCACTAAAAAAATTAGTCAGGATATTTATTTAAATCAGCATGCTGAATTTCAGCCGGCACTGGAAACCATTTTACAAGCCTGTATTACTCATATCACTGAGTATGTCAGCAAATACTACTTTAGCTTGATCAGCAGTATTTCTTTAACCGTACAGCACCCTGTAACAAAGCAGCCCGTACAACTAACCGCTGATAATTTTGAAGAGGTAGGTAGACCTAATTTAGTCAATTTAATACAGTACTTATTTAGGCTCGCCCCAATTAATGCCCAAAAATATTTACAGGGTAAAGGCAATTATAATTATTGGCATTCTGAAATATTTCCACAGCTTGGTGATAATAATGCCTTGCACAGAAACTTGCTTTTTCTTATATATTTAAATGATGTCGAAGAAGGTGGTGAAACTGATTTTTTCTATCAAGAAAGAAGTGTTAAGCCAAAAGCTGGCACTATGGTTATTGCCCCTTGTGGCTTTACTCATACTCACAGAGGCAATGTACCTGTGTCATCAGATAAGTATGTGTTAACGTCATGGATGCTATTTAACCCCGCAGATAAAATTTACACCCCACAACCTTAGCAAAAACAAACCCGTTTCACTTCATCATGCCTACGACATGCTGAAGTGAAAGGCTATTATCTATTTACTTATAAAAATAGTTTCAGTAATCGGTCTATCTGAGCCATTCTTAATTTTTTTAACAGTTTCTTAGGTTTTTCTGGGTACTGATCTTGGGATTCGAGTTGCAAGTAACTGCTAATTAATTGCGTATGTTGATTAATGACTGCCAGTTCATCAGTGAGCGTAGGTAGTAATTTTTGCTTGGCATCGTCAATTAATAAACCATTTTCTAGATCTAAGCCCCAAGCCCGTGGATTTAGATTATTACCGGTCAAAATATGCCAGCGTTCGTCAGCAACGATGCCTTTTAGATGAAAACTATTACTTTCGTGCTGCCATAAACGCACTTTCAGCAGCTTGTTATCAATGTATTTTTGTTGCCTCTTTAAAAATGCCTTTAATAAGGTCTCATAAATATAAGGAATAATACCTATTGTTGAAAATTTATCTTCATCCGCAATAAAAAAATCATTGGCTTTTTTATCGCCAATAATAATAGTCACTTCAACGCCACGCTTTAGCGCTGAACGTAAATCTCGCATAACCGGTTTTGGTAAATTAAAATAGGGGGTAAAAATCAGTAAATTTTTCTTTGATAAACGAATAGTTTCACGGATCTGTTGATTAAGTTGATTTTTTCTCCTGCCAAAACCAATCAGCGGCACAACAGATAACTCCTCAGCTAAAGGTTCAGGTTGTTGGGCGTAGAAGTTAAAACGTACCGTTTTTAATAGTGCTTTTAGTTTAAATATTTTATTTTTTATTTGTAATTTATTAGGTAATGTCGCCACATTTAACTGCGGTGAAAGTTCACTCTTAACAAAGGTTTGTTGAAGGAATTGACAAAAACTTTCACACAACGCCGGTGATTGAATTTGGTAATAACGGTCTAAACGATATTTTTCAGCTTGGTGCAAATAGATATCATTAATACTCGCCCCCGTATAAAGTAAAGTATTATCAAAAATCATCCCTTTAAAGTGCCAAACGCCCATCAATTCTTTACGTTTAACCGGTACACCGTAAACGGCAATACTTTCACTGTATTGTGAGGCTACTTCAAGATAAAAATCGCGATTACCTTGCCCTGATTTATCACCAATCAGACCCCTTTGCGCGCGATGAAAATCAACAAACACTTTAATATCTAAATGAGGGTTAGCTTGCTTTGCTTGATATAGGGCATGTAATACCTGCTGACCAGCCGCATCATCTTGTAAATATAAAGCCGTTATATAGATACGTGATTGCGCACTTTCGATTAATCGAACTAAGGCGGTAGCGTATTGCTTTGCGCTTGATAGCACCGTAATATTTTCAGCTAAAAGAGGAATACCCGCTAATACTTTATTCATTCAGGAAATCCACTTAATTTATGAACACATTGGTTTAACGGGCAATAATACCTTATTTGTTCAAACAGTCACTTTATTTCGATAAGTCATCGAGTTTAAATTGCGACAGTTGCTGAGTAAGGTGGTCGGCCAGTGTTAATAAATTTTCCCCTGCGCCGGCTGCATCTTTTGCTGATTGCATAACTAAGTCTGCGTCTTGGGCAATACTTTGGGTATTTTCTGCCATTTCTTTTACCATAACACCTTGCTGATTAACGGCGGTTGATATTTGTAAGGTCGCACCAACAATGTCTTCAACATTATGCGTAACTTCTGTAAAAGTGGTTTTGACGAGTGTGGTTTTATCAACCCCTTGTTTAGCCATTGCAACACCTTGGTGCATTGCTTCAACAGACCGACTGGTGCCTGATTGCAACAAGGCTATTATACGTTGAATTTCGGCTGTAGAATCTTGAGTTCGACTGGCTAACGTTCTAACCTCATCAGCAACAACAGCAAAACCACGTCCCTGCTCTCCAGCACGTGCGGCTTCGATAGCCGCATTAAGTGCCAACAAATTGGTTTGATCGGCTATTTTTTTTATGACGTTAACAAACTGACCAATGTCATGGCTATATCTTGCCAATTCATCAATAAGGCCTGCAGACGTATTAACCTCCTCTGAAATATTATTAATGGCTTGTGCCGTGTCACTAATAATATGACCACCTTGATTAACGTGCTCGCTGGTTTGTTCTGTTAATTGCAGTGTCGCTGCAGTACTGTCGCAAATCACCTGTACCGAGCCACTAACTTCATTGATAGACTGCACGACCGAGTGTGTGTTTAGCTGTTGCTGGGCAATACTGTGCTTCATATGATCGGTGAGTTGATGAATGTTGTTTGCCGAAACGCGTAATTTGCTAATATCATCACTAAAGATAGTGAGTAACTGGCGTATTTTTCTTTGCATTTGACTGAAGTTTTTAGCAATATCACCAAGTTCATCAGATGCGTTAACCCTTAACGCCTGAGAAAAGTTACCGCTACCTAAATACTCAGCCGCTTGGTTGATGGCATTAACATTCTTAATTAAGGAATAATAAATCCCCATGAGTAAGTAGCCAATCACCACAATAACAACCATTAATACTATCGCTAAAATCCAAAGAGTTTGCTCACTCTTCTGCGTTAGGGTATCAATTCTTGTTAATAACAAACTGTCACTGGTTTTTAGCAAACTTTCAGTCAATTGATAAACCGTATCGGCTAATTGTGTCGCTTGCTGTTGAGTTAACGATATTCTATCTGGGTCGATCATCTGTTGATGTAATTTTTGTTGGTATTCATCAAGTTGTAAATTAAAGTCGGCGTGTTTAGGCAAGTATAAAGACAATTCATCATTAGCAACACGCTCTAGCTGTACGGTTGTTTTATCAAGCTGTACTTGTAGTTCATCAAGGCGTTTATCAAGCGCGACAACAAGAGTGTAGTTTTCTGCATTAAAGCCATTGGTAATAATTTGAGCACTGATTGATTCAGTCCGTTTTAAATATTCTAATAAGGCGGGGATTCGTTGGCTGCTTGCCTCAGCTAAGTAAAAGGCTATCGCGTCATTTTCTCTGGATAAGCCACTTAAGGCGGCAAGGCGTTCTCGTATCGATAAGCTTTGCTCGTAAATTGCTTGGTAACCTTCAGTTTGAAGGGAGGTTTGTTTTTCGAGTAAACCTTGCCAAGCCTGTAACAATGCAGAAGTTGAAATATTATTAGGTAAGTTCAATTGTGAAATTTTATTGGTAACTGTACTCGATTTAACTTGTTGAAAGCGACTATCGGCTATAGCTTGCTCTAGTGCTACTACTTGCTGTATTTGTGTTAGCCCAATTAATTGCTCTTCGTGTTGGGTTATCAAAGCACTTTGCTCTTGAACTATCCACCATGATCCGAGAAAAACAGGTAGAAAAAACATACCCGCTAAGAGAATAAATTTTGCTTTAAAACGTAAAGCATTAGAAAGTGAGATTGCAGGTTTAAGAAATGCAGACATAATTACTCTTATTTTTATAGGTCAACTGTTATGCGAATATAACTACATAACAGTTGACCATAAACAGAGTTGCTTTCTTTCAATTATTATTTATATCTTCAACAAGTCGGCGAGCACTCACTGTTAGATGATAGCGGCAAGCTCTGCAGCTTGGCGTATCGCTCTTTTCGCATCTAATTCAGCAGCAACTTTAGCACCACCAATTAAGTGTAGTCCTTGCTCCGCACCCTTGATGCTTTCTAATTTATTATATAAACCACGTTGTGATTCTTGCCCTGCACAAATAATAACATGGTCAACATCTAGTACTTGCTCTATGCCATCAATTTCAATGGTTAAACCTGCATCATCTATTTTCTTGTAACTGACACCAGCTAACATTTTTACACCATTATTTTTTAAGGTCGCTCTGTGGATCCAACCCGTTGTTTTCCCTAACCCTGCACCGACCTTAGTCGACTTCCTTTGTAATAAGTGAATATTACGTGATGTTTTTTCAATAGGCTCTACTGACGATTTGTCCAGCAAAGCACCATTACTCTGATAACTTTGATCTACGCCCCAGCTCTTTAACCATTTTTCTTTGTTGTTCACGAGAGGACTTTTTTCGTGTTCTTCCGCTAAGTAAACCGCAACATCAAACCCAATACCTCCAGCGCCAATAATGGCAACATTTTTTCCTATGGGTTGTTTATCACGTAGTACATCTAAATAATTTTTTACTTTTTCATGCTCAATACCTTCTATATCGAGTTTTCTAGGTAAAATTCCCGTTGCAACCACTATTTCATCAAAGCCAGCATTTGCTAGCGTTTCAGCAGTCGCCTCGGTAGATAAATGTAGCTTAATATCGAGTAAGTTAATTTGCTTATTAAAATACCTAATCGTTTCATAAAATTCTTCTTTACCTGGTACTTGCTTAGCAAAGTTAAATTGACCGCCAATTTCACTAGCACGGTCAAAAATTTCAATTTTATGACCTCGTTGTGCCGCATAGACACTAAAAGCTAAACCAGCAGGGCCAGCACCTACAACAGCAATACGTTTATTTTTTGCTGCTTTAGCAAAGGTGAGTTCTGTTTCATAACATGCAGTTGGATTAACTAAACAAGAAGCACGTTTTTGCTGAAAAACATGGTCTAAACAAGCTTGATTACAACCAATACAAGTGTTGATTTCATCACTTTTATTTTCCATCGCTTTTTGGACAAATTCCGCATCAGCTAAAAATGGTCGCGCCATTGAAACCATATCTGCCTGTCCTGATGATAAAACTTCTTCAGCGACCTCTGGGGTATTTATGCGGTTAGTTGTCACCAATGGGATAGAAACTTCTTGCTTCATTTTCTCAGTGATCCAAGTAAATGCAGCACGTGGTACAGAAGTAGAAATTGTAGGAATGCGCGCTTCGTGCCAGCCAATACCGGTATTGATTAATGTCGCCCCTGCGGCTTCAACCGCCTTTGCCATGGTAACTACATCGGCCCAGCTATTACCTCCATCAACAAGATCTAGCATCGACAATCTAAAAATAAGGATGAATTTTTCACCCACTTTCTCTCTAACGGCTTTAATGATGTCAATGGCTAAGCGCATACGGTTCTCAACGCAGCCTCCCCATTCATCAGTTCTTTTATTAACGCGTACACATGAGAATTGGTTAATTAAATAACCTTCAGAACCCATAATTTCAACACCATCGTAGCCTGCACGTTGTGCTAATAATGCTGAATGGGCAAAGTCTTTAATGGTGCCTTTAATTTGACGAACTGACATCGCAGCGGGTGTAAATGGGTTTATCGGTGACTTAACTTTACTTGGCGCAAAGCTAAATGGATGATAAGAATAACGACCAGCGTGCAACAACTGCAAACAAATTTTTGTTGGGTACTGATGAACTGCTTCAGTAATTTTTTTATGCTTAGCGACGTGCCAAAACTTACTGAGTTCACAGCCCATAGGTGTTAGGCGCCCGCGTGCGTTGGGGCTAATACCACCGGTAACAATTAAGCCGACACCACCTTTAGCTCGTGCTTGATAAAAAGCGGCCAATTTATCAAAGCCACCCTTTTCTTCTTCAAGTCCAGTGTGCATTGAGCCCATGAGTGTACGATTTGCTAGGGTGGTAAAACCCAAATCTAATGGGGCTAATAAGTTAGGAAAGGCGCTATTGGCTGTGCTAATTGTCATAGTAGTTCACTTTTTCGGGATTATTTTTATGGTCAAACCAGTTATTATCATTATAAAGTAGACGTTTATAACGATAAATTCAAGTACTATTTTGACAGCTGTCAGATCAAAAATATATTTACTAAAAATTTCAAGCAAGTATGCTGAGTATGATGAAAAAACAGATAATAATTAACGATATCCTTGCCCATTTATCAGCAGAATTGTCCGCGATAAAAACAGCAGCAAATAATGCTCACTTAGCCGCCACTGATGATCAGTCGGTCGCAGAAACTCAATACGATACGCTTGCTATTGAAGCTAGCTATTTAGCGGAAGGTCAATCTAGACGTGTCCATGATATTCAACAAGCTAAACAAGCCATTGAACGGTTTATTATTTACAACTTTGAGGAAAGAATACCTGTTTCAATAGGTGCCTTAGTAAAGATAACACCAGAAAAAGGTGAAGATAAATGGTATTTTATTGCGCCGGCCGCAGGAGGATTTCAAGGCGTGTTAAATAGAAAGCCCTATACCGTTATTACACCAAACTCACCGATGGCAAAAGCATTAATAGGTAAGTCTATTGATGATGATGTTGCGTTAACAATAGGCACTAATAAACAATATTACTTGGTCAGTGGCATTTATTAATAGTGATATTTAAAAGCTTTGCCTCTGCTGAACTTGCCTATAAGGGATAAGCAAATTCAGCATATGGTTTGTCACTATGGATTCAAGGCAGCTTTGATATCAGCCAAGTTCACCACTTTATCATCAACCTTGAGGTAAACAACCGATTCTTCTTGCACCAATATCGCTTCGATAACCCCAGGTAACTCAATTAATTTTTCGGCGACTTCATTGGCTTTTTCTTGGCAATCAATGCTAGTCGTGAAAGTATAACTTTTTGATTTTTGCAGTGGCTTCATGCTTATAGCACCAAAAAACCATAGTAAAGTGATCAATGACATTACTAAAAATATCGCTTGTTCCCCAAATTGGCTGGCAATAATGCCGCCAATAATACCACCGGTAAAAGCACCTAAAAATTGACTACTCGAATAAATACCCATCACACTGCCTTTTACACCAGCCGGAGCAATGCGTGACAAAATAGATGGCATAGTTGCTTCTAGATAATTAAAGGCAGTAAAAAACATCACCACCAATAACACTAACGTCCAAAAACCAAGCGGTAAATACCACAACAGTAATAACGAGGCTGCCAGTAATAAGATAGCCGCCGATAACATCTGTTTTTCTTTTTGCTTTTTAATCGCAACAATCATAAAAGGTACCATCAAAAAGAAAGAACCTAACAAAGCGGGTAAATATAATTGCCAATGTTGCTCTAGCGCTAAACCACTGGCAACAAACTGTTTAGGTAAAGTAATAAAACAAGCCGTTAACGCCATATGAAGAATAAATACTCCCCAATTTAAACGTGATAGTTCGGGATTACGAATAAGCTTACTGAGTTGCTCCGGTAAAGCGACACTATCGCCCTTTGGCGCTTTATTTACTGAGTTTGGTACCATGAACTGAATCATGACCATAGCTAAAATGGTTAATATTGCCGTAAACCAAAACAAACCACTCAGCCCAAACGCTTGCGCAACTATAGGTCCAAAAACCATAGCAAGCGTAAACGATAAGCCAATAAACATACCAATAGTTGCCATAACTTTGGGCCGTTGCTCTTCTCGACTCAAATCTGCGGCCAGTGCTAATACCGCACTTGCAATAGCGCCGGTACCTTGTAATGCTCGGCCAAAAACAACGCCATAAATAGTGTCCGACATTGCGGCGACAACACTGCCTAAAAAGAAAATAACTAAACCGATTAAAATGATCGGTTTTCTGCCGTATTTATCAGACAGTATCCCCATAGGTATTTGCAGCATAGCTTGGGTTAGGCCATATGCTCCAATAGCTAAGCCTATCCAAATAGGACTAAAGCCGATCAGTTGCTCGCCATAAATAGCAAACACTGGCAAAATCATAAAAAGCCCAAGCATACGCAAGCCAAAAACGGCGGCTAAAGAAAATGCGGCTTTTTTCTCAATACTGTTTAAACCTGTCGTACTCATGGGGCTCTCTATTTAACGTGTCATAAAAAAGCGAAAATTCGCGCTATAGTAGCACGACAAAGTCCTGAACAAAAACAGAGATTATTACTGATTATTGCCGAGTAATTATGCAATAATACTTGGTTCAAACTTTACGTAAAATAGCGATCGCGAATCTATTGAGTTTGTGCACATTCAGAGAAACTTATTAGAGTGGATATTTATGAAAAACATTGAAGTACGTGGCGCTAGAACGCATAACCTTAAAAACATCAGCTTAGATATTCCTAGAGAAAAATTAGTCGTTATTACTGGGCTTTCGGGTTCAGGTAAATCTTCACTCGCTTTTGATACTTTATATGCAGAAGGTCAGCGACGCTATGTCGAGTCACTTTCGGCTTATGCTCGTCAATTTTTATCGATGATGGAAAAGCCTGATGTCGATCACATAGAAGGCTTATCGCCGGCAATTTCTATTGAACAAAAATCAACGTCGCATAATCCACGCTCTACTGTGGGTACTATTACCGAAATTTACGATTACTTACGACTACTTTATGCCCGTGTTGGCGAACCACGTTGCCCGACCCATCATCAGCCTTTAGCAGCACAAACAAATTCACAAATGGTCGATAAGGTTTTAGCGCTTGAAGAAGGTACTAAAGTCATGGTGCTTGCACCTGTATTACAAGGCCGAAAGGGTGAGCATGTTAAATTACTCGAGAACCTCGCATCTCAGGGTTATATTCGAGCTAGGATAGATGGCGAGGTTTGTGACTTATCTGATCCTCCAACATTAGAACTTCACAAAAAACATACGATTGAAGTGGTTGTTGACCGCTTAAAAGTAAGAGACGATATTCAACTTCGCTTATCCGAATCTTTTGAAACCGCATTAAGTTTAACCGCGGGTACCGCTAAAGTTGCCTTTATGGATGAACCTGATCGAGAAGAATTAGTCTTTTCAGCTAATTTTGCTTGTTCAAAGTGTGGTTATAGCATGCAAGAGCTTGAGCCGCGCTTATTCTCATTCAATAATCCAGCAGGTGCCTGTAAAACCTGTGATGGTTTGGGTAATCAACAGTTTTTTGACTCTGCTCGTGTTATTACTAACCCTGAATTGAGTTTGGCGGGCGGTGCAATACGTGGCTGGGATAAACGTAATTTTTACTATTTTCAAATGCTACAAGCACTGTCTGATCATTATAAATTTGCCCTTGATAAACCTTTTGAAAAGTTATCCAAGAGTGACCAAGATTTAATACTTCGTGGTAGTGGTAAACAAGAGATTGAATTCAAATATATGAACGACCGTGGTGATGTTGTTATTCGTAAGCACCCGTTTGAAGGCATAATTAATAATATGGAACGACGATTCCGTGAAACAGAATCTAATGCCGTTCGTGACGAATTATCAAAATACTTAAATAGCCAACATTGCCCAGATTGTAATGGCAGTCGTTTACGCCTTGAAGCGCGTAATGTTTTTATTGCTGATACACCATTAACTGATATTGCCGAGCTTGCTATTTCTGACGCCTTAGCCTTTTTCGAAAACTTAAATTTATCAGGTCAGAAAGCACAAATTGCAGAAAAAATTCTTAAAGAAGTGTGTGAACGTTTAGGCTTCTTAGTTAATGTTGGCTTAAATTACCTCAATTTATCACGCGCTGCTGGCACCTTATCAGGCGGTGAAGCACAACGTATTCGTTTAGCAAGCCAAATAGGTGCTGGTTTAGTTGGCGTAATGTATGTATTAGACGAACCATCAATTGGGTTACATCAACGCGATAACGAACGTTTATTAAAAACCTTGATCCATTTACGTGATTTAGGCAATACCGTGATCGTGGTTGAGCATGACGAAGACGCCATCAGAGCCGCCGATTATGTTATTGATATTGGCCCTGGAGCCGGTGTTCATGGTGGTGAAATTATTGCTCAAGGTGATGTAAATGATATTTTAGCCTGTGAAAATTCACTAACGGGTAAGTACCTTTCAGGACGAGAAGGTATTGAGATACCTAAGGTTCGTGTACCTTTTGATAAAAACAATGTCGTTGAACTAAAAGGCGCAACCGGTAATAATTTAAAGAATGTTGATTTAGTTATACCCAATGGTCTTATGACCTGTGTAACCGGTGTTTCAGGTTCAGGCAAGTCGACCTTGATTAACGATACCCTATTTAAACTTGCTCACATTGCTTTAAATGGTGCGACGACACAAGAACCGGCACCGTATAAAGAAATTATTGGTTTAGATTTACTTGATAAAGTTATCGATATTGACCAAAGCCCGATAGGGAGAACACCACGCTCAAACCCTGCAACCTATACGGGTATATTTACCGCTATTCGTGAAATTTTTGCTGCGACTCAAGAGTCACGTTCAAGAGGGTATAAACCCGGACGCTTTAGCTTTAATGTAAAAGGCGGGCGTTGTGAAGCTTGCCAAGGCGATGGATTAATCAAAGTTGAAATGCATTTCTTACCTGACGTTTATGTTCCTTGTGATGCGTGTAATTCAAAACGTTATAATCGTGAAACATTAGAAGTAAAATATAAAGGCAAGAGCATTCATGAAGTGCTTGATATGACAATCGAAGACGCTTTAACTTTTTTTGCACCCATCCCAGCTATTAATCGTAAATTACAAACGTTAATGGATGTTGGTTTAAGTTATATTAAATTAGGTCAGTCTGCCACGACCCTTTCAGGTGGTGAGGCACAACGGGTTAAATTATCAAAAGAGCTATCCAAACGTGATACTGGTAAGACCCTCTATATTCTTGATGAACCAACCACAGGTTTGCATTTTCACGACATCAAACAACTGATGCATGTTATCCATCGTTTGCGTGACCATGGCAATACTGTTGTTGTTATAGAGCATAACTTAGACGTAATAAAAACAGCCGATTGGATTATTGATTTAGGCCCTGAAGGTGGCTCTGGTGGTGGTGAAATATTGGTTTCTGGTACACCTGAACAGGTTGCTAAACACAAGACATCACATACCGCGAGGTTCTTAAAACCTTTACTCGAGAAGCAAGCAGCTAAAAAGCGTAAATAAGCCTTAACAAACCCAAAAGGCGTGTATCTCCGTTTAACTTGAATTTTCAGGGTGCAACTGAAATTCAGGTCGAACGGCTACCTATCAAATTGGCTTGGTATATCGCGCCTTTTGTCGTTAAGATAGCTTTACTTAATAGACAATATTACTGATACCCTAAATGACGGATACCCAACCCCAGCCATCATGGCAAAACCCATTCATTTACCTACTCGCTTTTTGTAGCGGTTTTTGCATAATGGGCATTGAACTATTAGGTGGCAGAATACTTGCTCCTTTTTTTGGCAGTAGTGTGCATATTTGGGGCAGTATAATTACCGTGTTTATGCTGAGTTTATCGTTTGGCTATTTGGCTGGTGGTAAGCTGTCGACAAAAAATGCTTCTTTGAAAAAATATGGTTTTATCTTTGTATTAGCAGGCATTACCATTTTGCCCGTTGCCTTATGGTCAACAACAATAATGGAAGTCATCTTTTTAAATGTTGAAGATTCTCGCTATGGCTCTTTACTCGCCTGTACAGCGCTCTTCTTTATACCTACGATTATTTTAGGGATGATCTCCCCTTACTCGGTCCGCTTATTAGTAACTGACCGAGATAAGAGCGGTCAAATCGCTGGAAAACTATATTTTGTTTCCACACTAGGTAGTGCATTAGGTACTATTCTTACTTCATTTTATCTGGTGTTATTTTTTGAAGTGAACAGTATTATTATGGTGTTTAGTTCGATATTAGCGTTATTGGGACTTATTGCTATTGTCTTAAATAAATCGGTGAAATCTGTTAGCTTTAATACAGTAGGTGTTATAAATGAGTAAGCTTAATTATTCGATGTTAACTATTTTTATCCTGAGTTGCCTATTTGTTAATAGTACAAGCGCGGAAGTCGTTCACCAAGAACGTTCATTATATCGAAATATATTGGTTGATGATCAAGGTGATTTACGTTGTTTGAAATTCAATGTGAAAACAACTAAAACGAATCAAAGCTGCTTTTATAAAACTGCCCCTCAACGTTTAGTCTTTAATTATACAAAACTACTCTTTTCCGGTTTGCTATTAATTGAGCAGCCTAAAAGTATTCTTATTGTTGGTTTAGGTGGCGGAACTATGTCAAACGTCCTTCAAGAACTCTACCCAACGAGTAAAATCACCAATGTTGAAATAGACCCTGCGGTTGTAAAAGTTGCTCGGCAATATTTTGGTTTTCTCGAAAACCAAGCTGTTTCATCGATAATACAAGATGGTAGAATTTTTATTAAACGCGCGTTGATCAGAAAACAACAATACGATTGGATAATTCTTGATGCGTTTAACGGTGATTACATTCCTGAGCACTTATTAACGCAAGAGTTTTTACAAGAAGCTAAAGATTTACTTAGCCCCGAAGGTGTATTAAGCGCTAATACTTTTTCAGTCAGTGATTTATATGCACATGAATCAGCTACCTATAAAGCAGTATTTGGCGATTTTTATAATGTACGAAACTATAAAAATAGTAATCGCATTATCTTAGCCGCCAAAGGACAACTGCCCAGTGTTGAATTAATTAATCAGCGAGCAAAAAAATTACAAACACGTTTAACACCTTTCAATATTGATTTATTAAAGATAAGCCAACAAATGACACCAATTAGTGTCGAGCAAGACTGGCCAGAAAAGACTAAGTTATTAACTGACCAGTTTTCACCGGCTAACTTATTGAATTAAGTAGGAGGCACTTAACTTTGTGCTTTTAGCTTTAACTGATTGCTCTGCAATTACTTTAAATAGCTAATACTTTGATCGGTAACACAACGAGTAAAGCTTTTTTGCCTTTCTTCTCGGCTTAACGTTGAAATACTTGCCGTTACCACCGCCATTCTTTCTAACTTCTGCTGCGGTGGTAAACTTGATAATTGCTCAGAAAAACAGCCATGCAAACCATAATTCAAGGCAGTATCAGACTGTGTTGTTGCTCCCGCTAAACAAGCCGTTAATTTTTCAGCCAGTAAATTACGGTCCATATCTTCAACAAGCTCCTTTACTTGATAATTAGCATTACCGCTATTTTTAGCTTGGTCACAAGCAAAAAACATATCTGCAACGGCAACTACCGGTATTAAGCGTTCATGTTGAGCGCTAAAACGTAACTTTAGCCATTTGTCATGCTCAAGTTGCTCGGGTGTTTTATCTGCTGAAGCATTCGCTATGCTCAATGGTAAAATTAAAGCAATGAACAAGGAGCTGATCTGTAAAAGTATTTTCATAAGTCTGTCTAAAAGATAAAGTATTGCGTGCAATTTACCTTACTCATCATTAAAAATACAATTATCGTTTTATAACTATCACACTTCACCTCGTTAAATATCCGTGTTCTAATAAGAAAAACTCTGCAAAGTAAAATACTATGAGCACTAGAAAATTAATTCCATTGTTATTCTCTGTCCTGACCAGTTTTTGTTTTACAACGGTAAGTTTTGCCCAGCCAATAGCACAGGAAAACGTATTACAAAATTTTGATAAATTAATTGCTGATCACAAAGGACAAGTGATCTATTTAGATTTTTGGGCATCTTGGTGTGGTCCTTGTCGAAAGTCCTTCCCGTGGATGAACGAAATACAAGCGCAATATAAACAGCAAGGCTTAACTATTATCAGTGTTAACGTTGATAACAATAAAGCATTAGCAGATGAGTTTTTGGCAGAAGTTCCAGCTAATTTCACCGTTTTTTATGACCCTAAAGGCAAAGTTGCCCGTAAGTTTAAATTAAAAGGCATGCCTAGCAGCTACATCATTGACCGTTCAGGAAAAGTGGTTAGTACTCATGTTGGCTTTTCAGAAAGTAAAAAAGAAAAGTATCAACAAGAGTTAGAAGCTTTACTTCAGTCGACAGAGTAAAGAATACTTACTCAACAATAGCTAAGTAGGCTCAGCTATTTATAAATAGACCAGACCTTAATTAGCGTTAAAGGTCTGGGGTTGAACACTTGCTAATGGTAATATTAACGTTTTTTATAAGTAAACTTTAGCCAAATATAAATACCACTCACTGATAGTAAGATAAGCATCAAAGCAACAATATCCATAAACCAAACACCTAAGTTACCAAATAATCGGCCAGAGTGAGCATCAAGTATTACTCTTTCCCAGTTTAGAAATTGCGATTGGAATTTTTTGTTCGCCACAACCAACTCATTTTCTGTCGCAGAAGCACTTTCCACCCATGACGGTTCAATCAGTGTAGTGATCTTTTGCCATTCAAA
This sequence comes from Colwellia sp. PAMC 20917, assembly GCF_001767295.1. Lineage (GTDB taxonomy): Bacteria > Pseudomonadota > Gammaproteobacteria > Enterobacterales > Alteromonadaceae > Colwellia_A. Next base: position 2,803,135 of record NZ_CP014944.1, on the reverse strand, counting down.
TAAATCACTATCGCCTTTAAAATAACCCTCTGGTGTATTTAAAACAAGCTGATCACCAATAATGCTAAATGCTGAAATAGGCGTAGGTAAATCACTAGAACTGTCGATTTTATCAATAATCTGCCCTTCGTCAGTAAAAATAACAACTTGCTTTGTAGTAACCAACAATAGATATGATTGAAAGCGACTAATACCAATAACAGGCGTATCACTTTGAAAAACCACTTGATCGTTTAACCAGATAAGCTGGTCAGTGACTAACCATTCTTTTTGTTGATAAAAACGAATATCACTAGGGGGTTTAATTCCATAATGATTAAGTAGCATCGAGCTAGTGATTGATTTATCTGACAAAGAAAAAAATGAGGTGTGGTTTAAAGCGATACCGGAAATAGAAAGAAAAATCAGGAAGAATGCAGCAAATATACCCAGTTGACGATGCCATTTTCGCAGATGACGAACAAAACGATTACGAATTAAGTATGCTGATTTTTTATTTATCATTGGGATACGTTAGACCTATCTAAATAAACTTATTACCGGGAAAATTAAACTTTTACCTTTTTATTTAACCACAACGCCAAACGTGCAACTTTAGTTAGCGCGCGTACCGACATGGTTGCGCCTGTTATACCATCAATATGTTGATTAAGCATGTTTTCTTTAGTCAGTGAGGCTGACTTAAACTGATTTGTGAAAAAGTCATGTCGAACTTCATCACCACGGGACTCTCGATAAACAAGGACTTTAAGGTCAACTACCTGCTCGTCTTTAATATGAACACCAATTGTAATAGGTTGTTCTTTACCTATTTCTTCAAGCACCCAAACCGTTGCATTTTCTTGCTGCCAATACCTTACGCGTAAACGGTTATATTCATGGCTCATAATATCACTAATTACCACTTTATCGTCATTTGACAACCATAGCGCTTTAGATTTTGGTGATTCTCCATTAAAAGAACTGCTAATAAACTGCTTAGATGTTTGATAAATACCATTCGCAACCGCTGGTGTTTGCAAACTAAGTATAACTAAGAAAGTGAATATAATTTTAACCACATGTCACCCTTGATGATAAATAAAGTTGTTAAAACACAAAAGTGAATGAGCAAATAATGCTCATTCACTTCCATGTGAATTATAACCTAACGCAAGTTTGCGATAAGTAAATCAAATTAAAACTGGTAGCCAAAACCTAAGTTAAAGCCTTGCGAGTCTTTTGAACCACTTAATTCTTCAAAATCAGCTTTTAGTACAACGTTTTCATGTAAATAATAATTGATACCTACGCTGGTTGATTCAACAGCATCAGAAGAACTAGCTCCTGCTTCATTGTTATATTCAGCATAGCGGGCAAAAGCGCCCATTTTTTCATTAAACATATATGAAGGTTCAACATACCAACCTGTTTGCTCATCTCGACCTAATGCTTTGGCTTCTTTACCGTAAATATTCCAAGCGGCATATAATGCACGAACAGTGAAGTTATTAACTTGGTAAATAGCATGGGCTTGAATTAATGTTGCAGCAGCTTTATCAACACCAGCAGCACTTTGTGCCAAATCCGTTTGAAACTGAACTGTTGCCGCTAACTCTAAGCCAGGAATAGCTGTATATTTTATACGCCCCGTGTAGGCTAAGTTTTCAGCCGAAGCGTTAGAAACTTTTTGACGTCCGCCTCTAATTTTGTAATCATTTCCAACGTTTAAACCACTCGTTATAGCGGTATCAACAGCTATACCTGGTGCCAACTTAAAGTTAGCTGCAACACCGGCTTCCCACCACGTAGCTGGAATAATATTCTTTTCAACACCGTTACGTTCAACACCATAAAATGTTGGTGGCTCGTGAGTTTCGTTTATGATGCCAACAGGAACCAAAAACAAACCTGTTTTGGTGGTAATAGTATCGCTATAATCATACTCTACGTAAGCTTGTTCTAGCTCAACTTCGCCATTTTTTCCTTCACCAGCAATGCTATGCTCTAATTCGAATTCAGAGAAAAAGCGAAGTTTATTGGTGAACTCATGACCAAAGAATAGTACGAAGCGATGAAAGTCAACTTTCGCGTCGGTATCTTTATAGTTGTTATAATGTAATTCACCGTAGCCACCAATGGTTGTTTTGGCAAATGGGCTAGCAGTTGTACTTGACTCAACTTGGTCAGCAGTTGCTTCTAAGCGCTGTTCTGTTTGATCTAAACGTTGTTCTAAGTTCTTTAATACTTCTTGTTGCTGGGCAATAACTTTACGTAATTCCTCTGTATCGTCATTTGCAATAACAGCCGTGCTAGCAAATAAGCCAACAAGTGCAGAAGCAATTAAGGTTTTCTTCATCATGGGTTCATGTCCGTTAAAGTTTGTAGAGAGAGTTTTTTATAATTAAAGCGATAATACACATGAACAAAGCGTAATGCAAACGATTATCATTAAGTCTTTCGTTTGTGTTTGATATAGATCAAGATTTAAACTAGATACTTCAGAGATCCTATAATTGGTAACATCGAAATGTCTATGTTTGTAATACACTTTATGTTTTCGCCGTGCAGTTTACTTAAAAATCAATATAAGCTTAAAAGAAAGAAAGTAAATATTCATCTCCCTTTAGACAGCCAGCCTACCCCTAATGTAAAAGCTAAACCTGAAGATATAACAGCAAGCATTTTAGATAAAAGATTCGCTGATGCAATTTTTGTGACGTATAAGCCTTTATTTACTTTAGTAACATTAACCAAGCCTGAGCGTAGTCGGGTAAATGCTTATTAGCTTGGTGATAATCACTCCAACCTTTATAGCTATCTACTAACATATCTAATTGGAATAAATTATCATCGAAGGCTCCACCTTGATCAGCTAGGACTCCAATCCGTGATATATTTTCATTATTACGGTCATAGCTAACCATAAAGAGTTTACCTAACCCTAGCTGCTTTACATTGCCAGCAAAGGTTACTTGAGATTTTAACGCTATCTTATCCTCTTGTTTTTGGCCATAGCCCATAATGCTAGGGACCTCAATAAAATACCAATATCTTGCTTGCTCTCGTTTTCCTAATGCATAATCATAAGCTATGCCGTTATTACGGTGAACATTAAAGTAACGAACATTTCCATCGACATTTACCACGCCAGTGCCTTGTAATAAAACATCATGTAATGCTTCTTCAGATAACCAAATTAGAGGTTTAACCGCTGTATTTGTTAATAAGGCTCCTGCCATAATATCTTGTCGGGTATACCTATACCTTATCAATTGCTGTTTCTGGTTTTCAGCTTGCTCTAATGAAAGACCTTCCTCATCAGTCGGTAAGGCATACAAAGCTTGATTATATTTAGTGGTTTTAACGGTACTGGCATCTAATAGTTTCGTATAATATTTAGTAAGAAAAATTTTATCTTTAGGAATACTATTTAATAATCGACTTTTAACTTCATTGGTACTTTTATCTGCAATGAGTTGTGCTGTCTGAGTATCAGGGAGCCAACGAAAAAAATTAAAATTCTCTTTTACAAATGCTATATCGTGTAGGCGACTCTGTCGTTTTGCTCGAACGTCCTCACGATAAGTTGTACAGATAAACGCCAATGTGTGTTCAATATCTTGCATACTAATTTTATTATTAAATACTGTCCCTGGGTGTACTGCAAACTTATCACTAGGAACCTTTTGTATATAATCCAATGTATTTTCAGTAACTTGACATAAGTCACTTGTTTTAAAATCTACAAGTTTATTAATACTTGGTGATTTTTCAAGGACGAATTCATAAGCATTCACTTGAAATGTAAACAGTAATACAGAGGAAAATATATATATTAAGTAGCGCATTAATCTGACCTATTAGAACTTTTTCAATATTGTAACTATTAAGCTAATAAAAGATATAGGTTTATCATATAACAAACATCAAAAAATCCTCCTCTCACATGGGCCTGTCGAACATAAGTCACACTACTGTTGGCGCTACTACCCAATTGTTATAAATGGTCTATTTTCAAACGACAGAAAGCAAAAAACCCGACTCTTTCGAATCGGGTTTCTGAAGTGTAGGGATATACTAATGTCGCGTTGCCAAGGATGGCAAAGAGCGACCTAAATAGGAGCCTAGCAATGTCCTACTCTCACATGGGCATGTCGAACATGAGTCACACTACCGTTGACGCTACTACCCAATTGTTATAAATGGTGTATTTTCAAACGCCAGAAAGCAAAAAACCCGACTCTTTCGGATCGGGTTTCTGACGTGTAGGGATATACTAATGTCGCGTTGCCAAGGATGGCAAAGAGCGACCTAAATAGGAGCCTAGCAATGTCCTACTCTCACATGGGCATGTCGAACATGAGTCACACTACCGTTGACGCTACTGCTCTACGGTATAAATGCTGTCTTTTTTAAACGTCAGAAAGCAAAAAACCCGTAGCATCAGCTACGGGTTTTTCTTAATTAGAAGCCTAGCAATGTCCTACTCTCACATGGGAACTCCCACACTACCATCGGCGCTACTGCGTTTCACTTCTGAGTTCGGAATGGGATCAGGTGGTGCCACAGTGCTATTGTCGCTAGACAAAACTTGTAATATCAAAGATATAATTTAATTTATACTGTTTAAAATATAAAGTAAATTAGAACCTTGGAACAAAAAACCCGTAGCATCAGCTACGGGTTTTTCTAAATAGAAGCCTAGCAATGTCCTACTCTCACATGGGAACTCCCACACTACCATCGGCGCTACTGCGTTTCACTTCTGAGTTCGGAATGGGATCAGGTGGTGCCACAGTGCTATTGTCGCTAGACAAAAAGGTTACAATCTTGAAAGCTGTTGCTCGCTAGAGCTATAAATATAAAAGCGTTTTCTTATTCAATTCATTATAGTGCGTGAAGTTATTCTATATATGTCAGTCTTCTACAAACACTTCGCAGTAAAACTACTTGGGTGTTGTATGGTTAAGCCTCACGGGCAATTAGTATCAGTTAGCTCAAGACCTCGCAGTCCTTACACACCTGACCTATCAACGTTGTAGTCTCCAACGACCCTTTAGGGAGCTTAAAGCTCCAGTGAGAACTCATCTCAAAGCCTGCTTCCCGCTTAGATGCTTTCAGCGGTTATCAGTTCCGAACGTAGCTACCGGGCAATGCTATTGGCATAACAACCCGAACACCAGCGGTTCGTCCACTCCGGTCCTCTCGTACTAGGAGCAGCCCTCTTCAATTCTCAAACGCCCACGGCAGATAGGGACCGAACTGTCTCACGACGTTCTAAACCCAGCTCGCGTACCACTTTAAATGGCGAACAGCCATACCCTTGGGACCGACTTCAGCCCCAGGATGTGATGAGCCGACATCGAGGTGCCAAACACCGCCGTCGATATGAACTCTTGGGCGGTATCAGCCTGTTATCCCCGGAGTACCTTTTATCCGTTGAGCGATGGCCCTTCCATACAGAACCACCGGATCACTATGACCTACTTTCGTACCTGCTCGACGTGTCTGTCTCGCAGTTAAGCTGGCTTATGCCATTGCACTAACCGTATGATGTCCGACCATACTTAGCCAACCTTCGTGCTCCTCCGTTACTCTTTGGGAGGAGACCGCCCCAGTCAAACTACCCACCAGACAGTGTCCCCAAGCCCGATAAGGGCCCTAGGTTAGAACATCACGCATACAAGGGTGGTATTTCAAGGTAGACTCCACTTCATCTGGCGACAAAGTTTCATAGTCTCCCACCTATCCTACACATGTAGGAGCAATGTTCACTGTCAAGCTATAGTAAAGGTTCACGGGGTCTTTCCGTCTAGCCGCGGGTATACGGCATCTTAACCGCAAATTCAATTTCACTGAGTCTCGGGTGGAGACAGTGTGGCCATGATTACGCCATTCGTGCAGGTCGGAACTTACCCGACAAGGAATTTCGCTACCTTAGGACCGTTATAGTTACGGCCGCCGTTTACCGGGGCTTCGATCATCAGCTTCGCTTGCGCTAACCGAATCAATTAACCTTCCGGCACCGGGCAGGCGTCACACCGTATACGTCATCTTTCGATTTTGCACAGTGCTGTGTTTTTAATAAACAGTTCCAGCCACCTGGTTACTTCGACTACTCTTAGCTTACACCGCAAGGGTTTAACCGAGAGTAGCGTACCTTCTCCCGAAGTTACGGTACTATTTTGCCTAGTTCCTTCACCCGAGTTCTCTCAAGCGCCTTAGTATTCTCTACCTAACCACCTGTGTCGGTTTGGGGTACGGTTCCTATATATCTGAAGCTTAGAAGCTTTTCCTGGAAGCATGGCATCAACAGCTTCAACTCCGTAGAGTCTCGTCTCGTATCTCAGTGTTGAATGAAGACCCGGATTTACCTAAGTCAACCACCTACGTACTTTCACACGGACTACCAACGCCGTGCCTGTTTAGCCTACTCCGTCCCTCCTTCGCAATATATAGAAGTACAGAAATATTAATCTGTTTCCCATCGACTACGCGTTTCCGCCTCGCCTTAGGGGCCGACTTACCCTGCCCTGATTAACATGGGACAGGAAACCTTGGTCTTTCGGCGGGGGAGTTTTTCACTCCCCTTATCGTTACTCATGTCAGCATTCGCACTTCTGATACCTCCAGCAAGCTTTACAACTCACCTTCAACGGCTTACAGAACGCTCCCCTACCACTCATAGTAAACTATGAATCCGCAGCTTCGGTGACTAGTTTAGCCCCGTTACATCTTCCGCGCAGACCGACTCGACTAGTGAGCTATTACGCTTTCTTTAAAGGATGGCTGCTTCTAAGCCAACCTCCTAGCTGTCTATGCCTTTCCACATCGTTTCCCACTTAACTAGTACTTTGGGACCTTAGCTGGCGGTCTGGGTTGTTTCCCTCTTCACAACGGACGTTAGCACCCGCAGTGTGTCTCCCGCATATCACTCATTGGTATTCGGAGTTTGCAAAGGGTTGGTAAGTCGGGATGACCCCCTAGCCTTAACAGTGCTCTACCCCCAATGGTGTTCGTGCGAGGCTCTACCTAAATAGATTTCGGGGAGAACCAGCTATCTCCCGGCTTGATTAGCCTTTCACTCCGACCCACAAGTCATCACCGCATTTTTCAACATACGTGTGTTCGGTCCTCCAGTTGATGTTACTCAACCTTCAACCTGCCCATGGGTAGATCGCCGGGTTTCGGGTCTATACCCTGCAACTAAACGCGCAGTTAACACTCGCTTTCGCTACGGCTCCCCTAATCGGTTAACCTTGCTACAGAATATAAGTCGCTGACCCATTATACAAAAGGTACGCAGTCACCGGACTAAATCCGGCTTCCACTGCTTGTACGTATGCGGTTTCAGGTTCTATTTCACTCCCCTCACAGGGGTTCTTTTCGCCTTTCCCTCACGGTACTGGTTCACTATCGGTCAGTTAGTAGTATTTAGCCTTGGAGGATGGTCCCCCCATATTCAGACAAAGTTTCACGTGCTCCGTCCTACTCGATTTCACTCAAAGGTTGCTTTTGTGTACGGGACTATCACCCTGTATCGTTGTACTTTCCAGTACATTCCACTAGCGCCCAATAAGCTTAAGGGCTGATTCGCGTTCGCTCGCCGCTACTAACGAAATCTCGGTTGATTTCTTTTCCTCAGGGTACTTAGATGTTTCAGTTCTCCTGGTTCGCTTCATTAAGCTATGTATTCACTTAATGATACTGACTTATGTCAGTGGGTTTCCCCATTCGGAAATCATTGGCTATAACGGTTTTTATCACCTCACCAATGCTTATCGCAGATTAACACGTCCTTCATCGCCTCTAACTGCCAAGGCATCCACCACATACGCTTAGTCACTTAACCATACAACCCTAAGTAGTCTTTCGACACGAAGTACACCGTGGAGACTAATCCACAGCAATTGTAAAGTCTGACATTTTCACGCACAAATAAATGTGTCTTGAATAAGATGTTTACTCTGAGTAAGAGCAAACAAATGTTGATTAATAGCTTTCACTATTAATCGCTTTTGTAGATACTTATAAAATGTGCAAACTATTTAGAAGTAATGAGCGCGACACCCCTTACTAATGTTAGTTGCTTTATAAATACCTTATTTATATCAGCTTTCCAGATTGTTAAAGAACTCATTCTTAACGCGCATTCGGTTAAAAACGTGGTTTAAAAAACCAAATTAATATTCACTCACCAGATACTGAAACACGTTCAGTATGACGAAAGTAAACCTTAATTTGGTCTTTTCTTTAATGAAGAATCATAATGGTCTCCTATATTATAAATATAGGATGGTGGAGCTATGCAGGATCGAACTGCAGACCTCCTGCGTGCAAGGCAGGCGCTCTCCCAGCTGAGCTATAGCCCCATCGGGATTCTTCTAATTTGTTATCATGTAATTTGTGTAGACACTCGTGAAACTCAAGAGCTTCCATTAAACTGTTTTTACTTCAAGATAAGGAGGTGATCCAACCCCAGGTTCCCCTAGGGTTACCTTGTTACGACTTCACCCCAGTCATGAAACACAAAGTGGTGACCGTCCTCCCGAAGGTTAAACTAGCCACTTCTTTTGCATCCCACTCCCATGGTGTGACGGGCGGTGTGTACAAGGCCCGGGAACGTATTCACCGTAGCATTCTGATCTACGATTACTAGCGATTCCGACTTCATGGAGTCGAGTTGCAGACTCCAATCCGGACTACGACAAGCTTTGTGGGATTCGCTCCACCTCGCGGTATTGCTGCCCTCTGTACTTGCCATTGTAGCACGTGTGTAGCCCATCCCGTAAGGGCCATGATGACTTGACGTCGTCCCCACCTTCCTCCGGTTTATCACCGGCAGTCTCCTTAGAGTTCCCGCCATAACGCGCTGGCAAATAAGGATAGGGGTTGCGCTCGTTGCGGGACTTAACCCAACATTTCACAACACGAGCTGACGACAGCCATGCAGCACCTGTCTCACAGTTCCCGAAGGCACAAGTCTATCTCTAGTCTCTTCTGTGGATGTCAAGGGATGGTAAGGTTCTTCGCGTTGCATCGAATTAAACCACATGCTCCACCGCTTGTGCGGGCCCCCGTCAATTCATTTGAGTTTTAACCTTGCGGCCGTACTCCCCAGGCGGTCAACTTAATGCGTTAGCTCCGCTACCCACGGATCAAGTCCACAGACAGCTAGTTGACATCGTTTACGGCGTGGACTACCAGGGTATCTAATCCTGTTTGCTCCCCACGCTTTCGTGCCTCAGCGTCAGTATCTGTCCAGGTGGCCGCCTTCGCCACTGATGTTCCTTCCAATCTCTACGCATTTCACCGCTACACTGGAAATTCCACCACCCTCTACAGTACTCTAGTTTGCCAGTTCAAAATGCAGTTCCAAGGTTGAGCCCTGGGCTTTCACATCTTGCTTAACAAACCGCCTACGCACGCTTTACGCCCAGTAATTCCGATTAACGCTCGCACCCTCCGTATTACCGCGGCTGCTGGCACGGAGTTAGCCGGTGCTTCTTCTGTTGCTAACGTCACAGCGAGCAGCTATTAACTACCCACCTTTCCTCACAACTGAAAGTGCTTTACAACCCGAAGGCCTTCTTCACACACGCGGCATGGCTGCATCAGGCTTTCGCCCATTGTGCAATATTCCCCACTGCTGCCTCCCGTAGGAGTCTGGGCCGTGTCTCAGTCCCAGTGTGGCTGATCATCCTCTCAAACCAGCTAGAGATCGTCGCCTTGGTGAGCCATTACCTCACCAACTAGCTAATCTCACTTGGGCTAATCAAATGGCAAGAGGTTCCGAAGAATCCCCCTCTTTGGTCCGTAGACGTTATGCGGTATTAGCAGTCGTTTCCAACTGTTGTCCCCCACCATATGGCATATTCCCAAGCATTACTCACCCGTCCGCCGCTCGTCAGCAAAGTAGCAAGCTACTCTCTGTTACCGCTCGACTTGCATGTGTTAAGCCTGCCGCCAGCGTTCAATCTGAGCCATGATCAAACTCTTCAATTAAAAAATCGTTTGTGATGCTTAACCTAAGCTAAGACATCTGCTCAATGAATTCTGTCGTGTTACCAGCAACTCTTAAAAGAGAAGTAGTAACTACATAAAACGTACTAATCACTCTCTAATAAAAGAGTATGATTAATACTTAATCTGTGTGACATCATTATTAAACTGTTTTACGTCTTTCCTTGCCTCTCGTTAGAGAATTAAGAACCGACTATGTAAAATCAATGTAATGTGAGTGTCTACACAAATTGCATGATAACTAATTGTTAAAGAAAAACTCATTTACTTAAAGTAAAGAGTTAGATATAAAACCCATTCGTTTATACCTTTGGAGCGTTGCTCCGTTGCTGCAGGCCTTGCCTGAAGCGAGATGCGCATGATACGCTTCTCAGTTTTGATGTCAACGTTTTATTTAATTTAATTTGAAGTTTCTTTTCGAAGATTCAAACTTAACTTTTAAAACGTTAAGTTAACTACTTTACTCTAAAGTGATGTAGATAACTTATCAAAACGTTCGTTTGGGTTACCCCTTGGAACTGGAGCGCATTCTAGACATATTTTGAAAAGGATCAAGCACTATTTTCATCTTTATGTTTGTTTGCTGAAAATAAAAACAATGTGGGCAATATACTCTCTAATCGCTCAATAAACATCAACGTTCTTATTCCACCTATATAATAATCCATTTAAGGTGGCTTATATAAGCACTAAAATAGTGCTTTTAATTAATATGCTTATTTAGTGTAGTAAACTTTTTATTTATTGCTTAATATAAGTAAGGTGTTATTTGCATATAAATTACACTTATCTTTTTTACAACTTTGTACTTTGTACAATATTCAAGGCTGGGTAGCAGGTACATTGCAATTTAGTTTTTTAATTTAGAATTTAAAATAATAATTAGGTATTCATATATGAAGTCTCCTCAAGGGTTAACATTTATAGTCGCAGTAGTATTTGCTGTTATTGCTTACATTTTATCAACTGTTATTGGCAGCTCACCAGAAATTACTGCGATATTAGTTTTAGTAAGTACTTTTATTGCGCCACTTATAGGTTCATCAACTACTGCAGAAAGTGCTGATGAAGAAATAAAAACGTTATATGTAGGGAATCTACCTTACCGAGCAAATGAATCATCGATCAGAGAGTTATTCTCTGAACATGGTCAAGTTCATTCTGTTCGTTTAATGAAAGATAAACATACTGGAAAGCGTCGTGGTTTTGGTTTTGTTGAAATGTCAGCTGATGCGGCTGATGCGGCTGTTTCATCGCTTAATGATACTGAATTTCAGCAGCGTACTTTGAAAGTTCGTGAAGCTAAGGAACGTCCAGAAAAAAATCTCGAAGAAGAATAACCGTTCTTCTTGGTAAGTTATCCTAAATAAACCCACGTTAGCGTAATGCCGTTCACTTAAGGTGAACGGCATTTTTACTTTTAACAGGGTACCTATTCTTTGAACATTTCAACATTCTCGGATATTGCCGTTCTCGCCTACCGGGTAAAACGAATTGCTTAGCCGACTTTGTAATATTCATTGTGTATTTGGGAATGTTACCTGGCGTGCAGAATGACAACTGGGTTAATTCGTGAATAATATGCATTGAAGCGCCATTAAAACTCAGTTGATTGGGGTGGACACCGTCTAGCGATTTAGCCATTAATACCATTTGATAACGGATTAAATTATAAGCCAATAATATCCCCCAAAGCTCTTGCCTAATAAGCTCTGGTTGATTACTTCGTAATGTGAATCGATTGTCCAATAGCGACTGTTTCATTTCCCTAAATCCCAACTCAATTTCCCATCGGTGGGCATATAAATCAACAATATCAGCGGATGGAAAGCGCATAAGATCTGTCATCGAAGTGAGTATTTGAAGGTCTTTTCCTTTCACTTTTTTGGTGATGAGCCGTGCTTGCATCGTTTTAGGTAATTCTGGAAACTTTTTTCGTGACTGAGGTGTTGTGGTTAATTGGATTAATTTATCTTGTCTTCCAAAACTATTGATAACTTCATATTGTGTATTTTTTTTGAGTGGCATTAACCAATGCCTTGTGTTACCTGTACTTTGCCAGCGATGTAACAAGCCTAATGAATAAAATCCACGGTCGAACAGCGTTAAACTATTATCAGGTGTTTTATCAATTAACCCTAACGCAAGATTCATCTCGTTAACTTCAACACTATCAAAGACACTGTTAGTCAATAAATGGCTCGTTAATTCCATCTGACACACCATACGTACTTGAGGGTAACTGGCTTTGCCATGTTGCGTCCCTGTTTTGGCAAACTCTTCATTATTTTCATCGGTATCGGGCACTCGCCACACAACACCATCGACACCTAAAAGGTTTAAACCACACCACTGACCATGATTAGCATCATGGTTCCATTGTTGTTGCGTTTGTTGAAAGACTGTTTCTATAACTTTGCTACCGAGTTTTTTTCTCGCTTGCGTGACCGCACTAGATGCAACATAGGGGATACCGCTGGGTAAAATAATATCCAACTGATTAAGCATTTGACGCATTGGAAACTTGCGAAACAATGCCATGCCAATGACAGCCCACACCATATTTTCCATAGGCAGCTTACGCTTTCGAATGGTAGATATTCCGTGTTCTTTTAGTCCCGCACTAATAATTTCTGGAGACAAAATTTCTGCTAAGTTTTGGAACTCGGTGACGTTATTTGAATTAACTAAAGAAAGCGCGGTAGAAAGTTGCATAAAAAAAATCCAGTGATATCAATCACTGGATTTTGATCTCATTAGCAAATTAATCAAGCTATAAATTGCTTAACTGATCGGCATTACACGTTAGCGTGGGTTTATTTTATCTATTAAAGCTTAATGTTGTCAGACTTAACCGTATCTATTACTTTATCGAACTTTTCTTTAGCGACTTTATCGTCACCAAACTCAGCTTTAAAGACTGCATCAAGTAACTGACCAAAAGCATCATCATTCTTAGACAATATTTTATCTGCTTGTTCTTGTAGTTGGTTAAACTGATCTAAAAAGTCAATTAAAGGCCTCAGGTCTTTTCCGACACTAGGCGCTAATTTATCATCCAACTCTGCCACTGCTGTATACGCTTGGCTAACATAATTGGTTTTTGTTTGTTGCAAGTCCATACTAAAACTAGTTATCTGTTTATTATCGAAGCCAAGTTCAACTGCTTTTTCAAAAGCTTTATTAACATCGCCATTAAAGAAATCTTTTTGTAATGAATTTACGTCTTTAATTAATGCTTCGATTGCTGCTTTTTCATCATCATCAAGTTCACCCTCTACGCTATAAGAAAAGTTGATTTCATGATACTGACTACTGGTACTACTATAATTTGTCGATCCCCCTTGGCTACTCTCTTGATACTGGTAAGCTTCTTTACTGGCATATTCTTGTAATTCGCTAAATGATATTGAAACGACATCACCGTCAGTAGTGGTAATACTCAGCTCGCTACTTTTTGAATTGCTTGTGTATAATTCGCTATCAATTGATGTAGAACTGATAATTGGCGTTAACTCTGATACCTTCTCATTTGATTTATTGGCTGAAGGAAACATTTGTTCATGGAGGTCATCAATTCCCTTGTTAATAAGCGTACGACTTTTTTCTATACCTTGGTTTAAGTCATCGTCAAGCATGGCGAGATCTTTTAAATCGCCTTTTGCTTGATCAATACCTAAATTCGCCCCAGCACGCCCCTGCTCAAACATCTCTTTCAACTTGTCCTCACTCGCTCCATTTGCTTGGGCAGCTAAGATACTCGCGCTAACAAAGTCCATAACATTACGAGCCACTGCTTCGAAATCAAAAAGGCTAGTTGATGGCTCGCTTTCAGTTAACGCTGTTTTACTGATATCACTCATCACTACATTAGTTGCTTGTGGTGCATCAGTAATCTTTTGAAAATTTGCTGAAATCTGACTAGAAATTGATTGAGATATAATTTTCATCGTAATGGCAGCACGATGGTTTAATGCCAGTGTATTAACTGACTCTGCTGGCATTTCTCGTTTAACGACTTCATTATTTGCTGGTTCACTTTTACGACTTTGCCCTAAATAATTCGGCAACCTTGTCTGATTATCAATTTTATTCATTGTTACTCTCCAGTATCTAATTAAATTTTAATTAAACACAATCAAAGATCTAAAGATCCTTAAATTTAATATGGCTAATATATCGGCATTTTTTCGTAAAACTTTAGCAAGAAGTCAATCTCTTGTAAGAAAATTATAGACAAATGACTAGACAAAGTAATCACAATCGCTAAACTCAGCGCCTCTTTAATACTCACTAGAGTTGGGTATAATATTGTTTAATTCTTTCTACGTTTAAGGCTTATATATGTTTAGTCACATTGCACCACAATTTTATGATAAACAACTTGATAACAAACAGGATGATATCGCTAAATTGTTTAGTGATTTTGACTTACCAAATTTTGATGTATTTCGATCAGAGCCTTTAAACTATAGATTACGAGCAGAATTTAGAGTTTGGCATGACAATGATGACTTATTTTATATTATGTTTAATAGTGAAACGAAAGAAAAGTATCGCGTCTACACTTTCCCGGTTGCCAGTAAACTCATTAATCAAGCTATGAAAGCCTTGCTTGACGAAATTAAAGATAAACCGTCACTTCGTCATCGATTATTTCAAGTCGATTTTTTATCAACGCTCAGTGGCGAGCTTTTAATAAGCTTGTTGTATCACAGACAATTAGATGAAGAATGGCTAACTGAAGCGGCAACACTAAAAACAACCCTTTCAGCAATAGCCCCTGTTGATATTATTGGCCGTGCTAAAAAACAAAAATTTATCCTCGATAAAGATTATGTCACTGAGAAGTTAACTGTTGGCGATAAAACTTATATCTACGAGCAAGTAGAAAATAGTTTTACACAGCCTAATGGGCACGTTAATGAGCAAATGCTACTTTGGGCAAAGCAAGGCACACAAAATATCGGTGGTGACTTAATCGAACTCTATTGTGGTAATGGTAACTTTAGTATCGCACTCGCTGAAAACTTTGATCGGGTATTAGGTACTGAAATATCGAAGACATCAGTAAAATCTGCACAAAATAATATCACCGCAAACCAGTTAACCAATGTTG
Organism: Colwellia sp. PAMC 20917; assembly: GCF_001767295.1. Taxonomy (GTDB): domain Bacteria; phylum Pseudomonadota; class Gammaproteobacteria; order Enterobacterales; family Alteromonadaceae; genus Colwellia_A. Next base: position 2,788,011 of record NZ_CP014944.1, on the reverse strand, counting down.
ATATAATAAGAATGTCCAGTGAAGATTTTAGTCAAGCGATGAATGGTGAGCGAGTATTTCGTCGTCTAGAAGGTTTCGATCTTAAAAGCTATAATTACGATACCGTATTAGTTGATCCACCAAGAGCTGGCCTTGACCCTGACAGCGTTGAGTTAGTCAGCCGATTTGAACGTATTGTTTATATCTCATGTAATCCTGAGACATTAAAAGAAAACTTAGTTGAACTAATAAAGACACACAATATTGAAAAATTTGCGTTATTTGATCAGTTTCCATATACCCACCATGTTGAAACAGGTGTGATACTTTCACGTAAAAAGTAACGTTTTTACTTTTTTACTCCCCTATTGCTAAATTCAGCAGCTCCCCGTGCTATAAAGCGCAGCTGCTGAATGGTTCGCATTGATATTTGTTGACGATCCTCTTTATCAACATCTAATGCATCAGAGCCAGCACTAAATACGATAGTCACCGCTGCATCGGCTTGTAAAAAAGCCACATCCGCATTCAATTTATTTGCTTGCTGTAAATAATCACATAATTCTAAGGTAAAATAACGCACTTCTCGATTTACCGCCGCTCGAAAAGCAGCTGACGTTCCAGAACGCTCCCGTAATAACAAGCGAAATATATTACCGTTACTTTCAATAAACTCCATAAAGGTAACGACAGATATTTGAATGACAGAGCCACCTTTTTCAATTCGTTGGCGAGCTTGTCGCATTAATTGACGCAAAGTTAAACCCGCTTCATCGACCAGCGTCAAACCTAGTTCGTTCATATCAGAAAAATGTCGATAAAATGATGTTGGTGCTAAGCCAGCCTCTTTAGCGACTTCCCGTAAGCTCAAACTCGAAAAGCTACGTTCACTACTTAACTGCCCAAGAGCAGCATCAATTATTTGTCGACGTGTTTTTTCTTTTTGCTGTGCCCGAATCCCGCTCATTACTTAATTAACCTATACTTTAGCCTGTTTATATCATACTGAATTTTCATCTATTTACTAGAAACTTGATCACTAACATCGACATTTAAATCCAGTATTATTGATTGAAGATAAAAAGTTTAATAAAAATTACCTTGACTGAAAAGTGATCAAAGTTAAAATAGAGTACACGTGTACACTGAAATTATTTACTTAGTGTTCGTTTTTTTACTGATGGAATTCTTATTACATGAATAAACCTAAAATCGTTTGGCTAAATTTTAGTGTGTTTTTAATTACCTTTTTAGTTGCCGCAATTGGCGTCCCGTATCGAGCAATAACACACGGTTTTGATACCACTGAACTTGTAGTAGCACTATGCTGCTTTATTTATTGTGGTATGTCTATTACTGCTGGCTATCACCGATTATGGTCGCACAAAACCTATCAAGCACATGCTTCGCTGCGTTTCATTTTTGCACTAGGCGGAGCATTTGCCTTACAAAATAGTATATTACATTGGGCTTCTGATCATAGAGTTCATCATAAGCATGTCGATAATAATGACAAAGACCCCTATTCAGCTAAAAAAGGCTTTTGGTATTCACATATCGGTTGGATGCTGCGTGAGTATCAAGCGCATCGATATGCTAATTACGACAATACCCGTGATTTACAAAAAGACGCTATTGTAATGTGGCAGCACAGAAATTATTTGTTGCTGACAATATTAATGAACTTTGGTGTACCTATTTTATTTGGTTTATGGCACGGCGATATTATTAGTAGTTTACTTTTAGTCGGTTTCTTGCGTTTAGTGTTAAGCCATCACACTACTTTTTTCATTAATTCTTTGGCACATATCTGGGGTAAACAAACTTACACAGAAAGAAATACTGCACGAGATAATGGCTTTCTTGCTTTTTTAACCTTTGGTGAGGGCTATCACAACTATCATCATATTTTTGAAAATGATTATCGTAACGGCATTCGTTGGTGGCAGTTTGATCCAACTAAATGGTTGATTAAGGGTTGTGAATTTTTGAAGCTTACCTCAAAACTACGGACTTACCCGGATGAAAAAATTGAAAAAGCGCGCTTAGCTATGGTACTTAAACGTAGCCAGAAGAAGTTACTCTCTCATCCAAATGCGGAACAAATGCGAGAAAAACTACAGCAAGAATATGATTTACTCATCAGTAGAATTAATGACTATTATGATGTGCGTAAAAAATTACTTGCCAGTAAACGTGATAAATTAATCGCCGACGTTGAGAGCTCTGAATTAGCCGCGCAATACCAAGAATTTAAGCAGCACTTGGCAGACCAGCAGCAACATTTTCAACGCTTATTAACCCAACTGGCATAAACCCCTTAGATTAATAAGCTTTTACATGGTCAGACGTCTAAATTCCTGCTAAAATTTTTTTATCTTAGTAGGAATTTAAGGCAAGATTTTGGCAACTCAAAATAAAGCTAAAACGAAGAAGAAAACAAATAACGATTACGATTACGATTACGATGCAATAATTATAGGTACCGGACCCGGTGGCGAAGGTACGGCTATGGAGCTATCTAAAAAAGAAAAACGTGTTGCTATTGTTGAACGATATAAAGACGTTGGCGGTGGTTGTACGCATTGGGGAACTATTCCTTCAAAAGCTTTACGTCAAAGTGTTAGCCGACTCATTGAGTATAACGCGAGTCCACTTTTTAGAGGCCATGAAAAAGCAAAACACTTAACGTTCCCAGCTATTCTTAAACATGCCTCTTCGGTTATTCGCAAACAAGTTCAGTTACGCAGTGGCTTTTATGATCGTAACCGCGTTGAACTGATTTCGGGTGAAGCATCTTTTATTGATGCCCATACGCTTAGAATAGTGAATAACGAAGGCGCTATTGAACAAATTACGGCAAAGCAAATTGTTATTGCTACGGGTTCACATCCCTACCGACCTAAAGATATTGATTTTAACCATCCGCGAGTCTATGACTCAGATACCATCTTATCGCTTAAGCATGATCCACGTTCTATCATTATTTATGGTGCTGGTGTTATTGGTTCCGAATACGCCTCTATATTTAGAGGTTTAGGTGTAAAGGTAGATTTAATTAATACCCGAGATAGACTGCTTTCTTTTTTGGATGCTGAAATGTCTGATTCACTCAGCTACCACTTATGGAATAATGGTGTAGTGATACGTCATGGCGAAGCGATTGCACGAGTTGAAGCATCTGATGACTCTGTGGTTGTTCATTTAGAATCGGGTAAAAAAATGCGCGCCGACTGTTTACTCTTTGCTAATGGGCGAACAGGTAATACCGCCGACTTAAAAGTTGAAAATGCGGGATTATCAGCAGATGGACGTGGGCAACTCAAAGTCAACGATCAATATCAAACCAGTGTCGACAATATATATGCGGTAGGTGATGTCATTGGTTACCCAAGCTTAGCCAGTGCCGCTTATGATCAAGGCCGTTTAGCGGCTTCAGCGATGATAGATCACCAAAGTACTGCAAAACTTATTGCTGATATTCCTACAGGTATCTACACGATTCCAGAAATAAGCTCTGTTGGTAAGACAGAACAAGAACTGACCGCAGCAAAAATTCCGTATGAGGTTGGTCGTGCCCAGTTCAAACATTTAGCAAGAGCACAAATATCAAATAGTTTAGTCGGTTCACTGAAGATACTTTTTCACAGCGAAACTAAAGAAATTTTAGGTATTCATTGTTTTGGTGAAAATGCAGCTGAAATCATACATATTGGTCAAGCAATTATGCAACAAACCAATGGCGGTAATACCATTGAATACTTTGTTAATACCACGTTTAATTATCCAACGATGGCTGAGGCATTTCGTGTTGCTGCATTGAATGGTTTGAATCGTTTATTTTAGCAGTGAATATGCATGAATCAAAAAAGGTATGTTATGAATAAATTAATTTTCCTGCTAATTTGTTTTATCAACATACCTTTTTTAATCGTTAATGCGACTGAAAACGCTTATGTAAAAGAGGAAAGTAAAAGCTACAGCCTTTATTTAATTCGTCATGCTGAAAAAAAACTGATCAAGAGGATGCTGGATTAACACAATGTGGTACATATAGAGCAAAAGAACTTGCGCGTATTCTAGAGAATGCAGAAATAAAAAATATATACAGTACACGCTATCAACGGACTATGGCAACGGCTGCACCGCTAGCACAACAGCAGCAACTTGCGATCAAAAATTATGCGCCCAATAAATTAGAGCAACTCGCCTGGCAATTAATCAAAGAACAAGAAAACACTGTAGTGTTTGGGCACAGTAACACCACGGCACGATTGGCAGAATTACTAAGCCAAAGCTCTGTATCACCAATGACAGAGCAAGAATATCGTGGTATCTATCAAATCATCATTTCAGGTGAAAATCGTCACCTAACATTACTAATGCAACCTTCGATCTGTAAGTAACACATCTACATACCTTAATACAATTGGCAGAATTAGTAAGCCAAAGCTCAGTTTCACCAATTACCGAGCAAGAATATTGAGGTATCTATCAAATCATCTTTTCAGGTGAAAATCGTCACCTAACATTAGTCATCTAACATTATGGATGCAACCTTCGCTCTGCAAGTAACACCGCTACATATCTTAATAGAATTGGCAGAATGACTTAGCCAAAGCTCAGTATCACCAATGACAGAGCAAGAATATCGTGGTATCTATCAAATCATCATTTCAGGTAAAAATCGTCACCTAACATTATTGATGCAACCTTCGCTCTGTAAGTAAAGCTACTGCAGGTTCTTATTTTCAGGCGTTTTATTCGCTGCAGTAATTAATTCAATATCGGTAATTGAAAAAGGAGTTCCCCATTGCTGAATAGTCATCATACCCGTGATAGCTTTGCCTGTTACTTTGATAACAGCGCCATCTTTTTGGAATTCTTTTTCTAAATTTAGCGGTAACCAATGCTTACCTTCTTTAGAAACTAATCCAAAAAAGCCCCCTTCTAAATTCATATATTTAATTGTTGCGGTAAATGATATTTGCTCAGGTTCCACTTTAGCAGACAAACTTTTTTTAGGCATGATTGATACCTCTGCGGCTGAAATAGCCTCGGTATTGGCTGTATCTCTGATAGTCACTTCTTCAGTGGCTTGCTGACATGAGAATAAAAAGCTACAAGTTAAGACTAAACCGACTATTTTTTTAAACATATAACACACTCATTTGATGATTAATTTTAAGCACAGTAAACAAAAAAGCAAACCCTAAAGTTTGCCTTAAAGTAAGCGACCAAGAGCCTAATCTTTTACTGCTTGGCCTCTTTTTTAAGCGTTTTAATTTCTTCGCCAATTTTTTGTTTATTACCACAAATTGCTGGCTGTTTGTCATCACGATAGTAGCGAATGTCAATGCAGTCAACTTGATAACGACGTTCTAACTCAGTTCGTTTTATAGGTTTACCTTTAGCGTCTGCTATTTGGCGTTGCAGTGACTGGCACATTTGAATTTGTTCACTCGCGATGGTTATATCTTCGCAAGCATTTTCAGTTGTCGAACAACCCGTTATTGTCATGAGAGTAAGTGTTGAAAAAAGATAAATATATTTCATTATAATGAGTTCGCTTCATTTATTAATATTAGCATTAACACCATTATAGCCAGCTATTATTATTAACGATAGCTTTTCTTGACCAGACTAGCAGAGAGGTATTGGTTAATAAATTTAATGAATCGCATAAAAAAGCCATTACAAAAGTAATGGCTTTGATAAAAATACTATCGATTAGTTAACCGATAAATCACCTGTATTTTCAGCAATAAGCGGTTGTTTCTTTTTACGCTTAAAGATCTTTTTCATATCTTCAATAATAAGATATAAACTTGGGATCAGTACCAGTGTAACTATGGTCGCAAATAATACTCCAAAAGCTAAAGATATTGCCATTGGAATTACGATTTGTGCTTGGGCACTTACCTCAAAGAAGATGATAGGCACTAAACCAATAAAGGTTGTTATTGACGTTAACATGATAGCTCTAAAACGTTTAGTGCCGGCATGTATTACCGCATCTTTTAGTTTGACGCCTGATTTCCTGGCATTATTAACATAATCGACCATGACTAAGGAGTCATTAACGACCACACCCGCAGCCGCTAATATCCCCATAACTGATAGTGCACTTAAGTCCATACCTAAAAGGAAGTGGCCAAAGACCGAACCAATAATACCAAAAGGAATAACGATCATAATCATCACTGCCTGGGAGTATGACTTCAATGGTATAGCCAGTAATGAGAAAACAATCAACAATGAGATAATGAAGTCACGTTTTTGATTATCCGCACCTTCCATTTCTTCTTGAATACTGCCCGACACTTCACTTTGAACTTTTGGAAATTTTCTTAATAGTTCAGGAATAAAGTTGTCTCTGATATCGTTAGCAACTTTGAATGGCTCAACTTGTTCAGCGTCAACACTTGCCCAGACGCTAATTGTCCGATTACCATTTTCGCGGCGAATACTAGTCACCCCTTCTTGTAAGGTAATATTAGCCAATTCCGACAAAGGTAATTCCGCACCATTTGGCGCTTTGATCATCACATCATCAACATGTCCAACAGAGCTTCGTTGCTCAAGTGGATAACGGATCATCACTTTTACTTCTTCGCTGTCACGTAAAATGCGTTGTGCTTCTAAACCATAGAAACTGTAACTCACTTGTGAAGCAATTTCGGCTAAAGTTAATCCTAAACTGTAGGCAAGCGGTTTCAATTCAAACTGAACTTCTTTGGCACTTGTTTGACGACTATCATTAACATCGCCAATACCTTTTAAAGAATTAAGTTTAGTTTTTAACTCTCTTGATGCGGCGAGTAGTTGTGCATCATCTTTACTTTCTAATCTAAAGGCAATATCACCGTCGTCTCGGCCAGAGCCAAATAAGTTATCACCAATGGTAAACGATTTTACCCCAGGATAATTCGGTATAGCCGCACGCCATAAATCAGCCAGTTCGAAAGTATTCATCGGTCTCAATTCAGGTATCACTAATTTAACCATCAATTGACCACTGGTTCTGCTGCGTAAATCGACCTGCATATCAGAGATCATTGACTGACCGTATTGAGCTTCAATCTCTTTATCTATGGTATTAATTACACCTTGGATATTTAATAAGGTTTGTAAGGTTGCTTTCTCTGAAGCATCTACATTCATTTCAACATTAACACGAGGAAAGTCATGTGGGATCTTAGGTTGACCAACAAAGCGAACAAAACCACCACTAAACAAGCCAGCGCTGATTAACATTAAACTAATAAAAAACATTAGTACCGCATAACGATAGCTAATAAAAGTGATTAACGCGGGTCGATAGACATTATTAATGAAGGCTTTTAATTTGGTATCAATCGATAAACGTAGTCTATCGATAGGGTTCTTAGGATTAAATGCTTTGATCTTCATTTTAACCAAATGCGCCGGTAAAATGAGTTTTGACTCAATTAAAGAGAAAATTAAACACAAGATAACTACCGAGCCAATGGCTTTACCAAACGCGGCAGAAGGCCCTTCACCAAAAAGAAAAGGCAAGAATACCGCAATCGTTGTTAATACCCCAAAGGTTGCTGGCATAGCAACACGTTGAATACCGCGAATAACATTTTCAGTACTATGGCCATGTTGTTCAATTTCGTCATGGGCACTCTCCCCCATAACGATGGCATCATCAACAACAATACCTAGCACCAAAATAAAGGCGAACAAGCTAATGACATTAATAGTGACATTAATAAATTCTAATGGCATTAGGAATAAAGTACCAAGAAAACATACGGGTAAGCCCATCATTACCCAAAAAGCCAAACGGACACGTAAGAATAACGCTAACATTAGAAAGACTAATATTGCACCACTTTTCATATTGTCGATCATCATGGTCAAACGGCCTTCAAGATAGTAGGTCATATCAACCCAAGTTTCTAACTTAACGCCTGCAGGAAGAACATTTGACTTTTCATCAACATACTTTTTAATGACATCCGCAACATCAGTAATACTTTGATTATTGGCAGCGCCAATAAAAATAGTGACTGAGTTTTCACCATTGAATTTTGAATACTGTAAGCCTTCAGTAAAACCATCAATAATAGTCGCCATTTGGCCTAACAAGACTTTAGTACCATCGGCTAAGGTAATAATAGGTATTTGCTCGAATTCGTAACCTCGATAAGCTTGGTTCTCAACGCGTAAATTAATGTAGCCATTCTCTGCACGAATTTGTCCAGCAGACATATTGCCAGAATAACCACGTACCGCTTGAGCAACATCTCTAAAAGTTAAGCCATATTCGCGTAACTTATCTTTACTAACTTCTATTGAAATTTCGTAGTCTAAGCCGCTGTATAATTCTGCAATATTGACTAAAGGTAATTGTTGAATTTCATTATGGACTTTTCGTCCTAACTCTTTAAGCTCGCCATTAGTTAGGTCACCGTATAAGCTGATATACATAACTTCTTGGCGAAACTTTTCGCGTTCAACTTTAATACGCTCCATACCGTCAGGAAAGCTTGAAATAGAATCAATAGCTGATTTAACTTCTTCTAAAACAACTTGTGGGTCGTAATCGAGATCAACTTCAAACCAACCATTTGAAAAATTGCGGTTAGAATAAGTGATCACACGTTTTAAGCCTTGAACAGTCTCTAAAGCTTCTTCAACCTTAATGGTAATACCTTCTTCTACTTCCTGAGGGGCTGCCCCTGGGTAAGGTGCGGTATAAGAAATCCAGTTAATGTTTATTTGTGGAAACATTTGTTTGTTGATGGTGCTAATCGTAAAAAAACCACCCACTAGAATAAATATCATCAACAAGTTTGCCGCGACACTATTACGGGCGAACCAAGCAATTAAGCCTTTATTGGTATCATCCATCATCTAATCCTTAGTGCTTGCGATTTGTGTTTCAAGTGCATCTTGATTAATGACTTCACTTTTACTACCTTGCAAAGCTAATTTCATACCATCAACAGGGTAATCTAATGCTGAAACAATGAGCTGGTCACCTTCATTCAAACCGCCAGTTACAATAACATTTGAGCCTTCTTGACGAGTAATAATGATGTCAGCATAGTGCAATTTAGAATCGGCATCTAAAATGGCAACGCGGTTATTACTAACAAGGTATCGAGGTAACAAAGCGGCACGATTAAGGCTAATACCAAAAATTTCTGCTTTAACATAAGAGCCAAAGCGAATAGGGTTGTGTTTAGTTACATTTTTTTGAGACTGCAAACCATAAGGGTCTTTAACTTCAGCAACTAAATAAGTCATACGGCTTTTATTGTCTACCACGCCTTCACTGCGGGCAATTTTTGCGGACCATGTAATATTTTCACCCGCAAATGTTCCAAGCAAATTAACCTGGGCATTTTCCCCTTGTGAAGCTAAAAACTGCAGTTGATCATCTGCTACGGGTAAGCGAACTTCAGCTACTCCTGTTCCTAATAATTTACCCACTTTAGTGCCAGTACCGACAAAAGAGCCTAAACCAATCATACGACTTTCAATCATTGCATCATAAGGCGCTCTAATTTCGGTACGCTCTAAGTTACGTTTGGCGCGAAGTACAGAGGCTTGTGCCGATTTAACATTCGCAAGTTCTTGTGCTAGTTGCGGTTTACGCAAGCTCAATTCCGTAGGAGAAGTATCCGTAATGCGTTTCCATTCTTGTTCGGCTACCTGCCCTTGGGCACGCTCTTTTTCTAGCGAAGCACGGGCCGAGGCCATTGTTGCTTCAGCATCAATTAATGCAGCTTGGTAATCGTTAGGGTCGATACGGGCGAGCAATTGATTTTTTGCAACAAAACCACCACGTACAAAAACATCGGCCAATTCAACTACTTCACCACTGATTTGAGCGACAAGTTCGGTTTCATATTTAGGCTGTACGACACCATATGATTTAACCGTTAAATTCATCGGTGCAACATGAACCTCTTCCACAGCAACGATGGGGGTATTATCAACTTCCGCTTTTTCTTCTGGTGGCGATTTCATACTTGAAAAGCCAAAAAACAATAAAAAGCCAATGATTAGAATGGCAATGGGTATAATGATTTGTTTTTTACGTGTCACGGTTATGTCCTCATAAATGTGATCTGAACTACTAATTTTTTTAATTGTCTATAGGATAGCTAATTAACGGTCTATACAATCAATTAAGTTGTAAATGCTTGTTACAAGATACGCGCCGAAATAACAAATTCAGTAAAACAAAACTAAGTAATATTATTTTTCAATTAAAAACAATAGGTTAACTAAGTCCTATTTATTTGCGGATATAAAAAAAGACTGCCTTGAAAAAACAGTCCTCGACAACATTCGTCTTTTTAACCAATATTTATACTTTTATAAAGATATTTCTTCGATATAGCCAATACAGGACTAACCATTGTAAAAGCACCATGCCAGCATAAAGAATAAAATCTTGCCAACCTGCAGGTACAGAGTTTATTAAGCCTCCGAAAATACTTTTCGAGGTATATTGCCAATCAACAATACTCGAACCTAAATAAATAATGATTGAATTCGTACCAATTACTGCGAAAAACTTAGCCCATAGGGTGAACTCTACTACATCAATCAGCCAATAAAATAGCGTCAATAATAAGATACTGTAGCCAATAGTGACTAAAGTGAATGAACTCGTCCATAATGTTTTGTTAATTGGAAAAAAAACGCCCCATAAATAACCGAGTAATAAAATAGAGGTCCCAATAACCAAAAGACCGGTTAATAGTGTCTTGGGCGTATAAATGTTTTTTATCATGTAACGACCAATGAAGACACCCGCTAGTGCATTTACAATCGATGTTATATTTGATAACAATCCTTCTGGGTCAATGGCGAGCCCCTGATAAGTTGACCCCGGTAATAAATGTTGATCAAACCAAGCGTTCAATGCTCCATTCGCTGAAAAATCACCGCCACCATATCCACCTAATGTGACTAAGCTTAGTAGTAACCAATATCCTATTAAAATACCGCCTGCGACGAACCACTGTATTTTTTCACTGACGTACCAAACTAATAATGCCGCTACAAACCACGCAATACCAATACGCCCCAGTACGCTAACATAACGGATACTATCAAATGATGTCGGAATACCGCCGCCCCAACCATGGTTATATAAAATACCAAAACTAATTAAAAGTAATAAACGTCTAATGCCATTATATAAAATCGATTTTGCTTGTTCTGGGTCATAGCTAGATAAGGGCTTTGCTGCGATACCTAGACTGACTCCTGATAGAAAAATAAATAAGGGAAAAATTAAATCATAAACACGAACCCCATGCCAAGCACTGTGTTCCATTTGCTGTGCAAGCACCGCAAGAATGGGCCAGCCTGTCGCTATAAATAATGCTGCAAACAAACCTTCAGCGCCTAAAATCCAAAACATATCGAAACCACGTAAAGCGTCAATTGACAATAGTCGCTTTTTATTTGGATTTGCTTTTATAACTGCAGAGGGATACTGACTTAACATTCTTTTACCTTATAAACTTTCAGTACAACTCCGCCACACAAGACAGCGCTGTCATTAGGCTATTATCATAATATTACCCACACAAAATAGCAATCAGACACACTTTGTTATCAAATATAGCTATTATGTGCTTGTTTTCTTTATTACTGAGCGTAACAATAAAGTGATTACTTTATTTAAGGAATAAACATGCTTACAAAAATCAGTTCTTTTTTTCAAAACCTAGCCGATGATTTAACAGACAATAACACTAAAAAAAATTCTGATGAGGTGACTATAGAGCTAGCCTGTGCGGTATTATTGTGTGAAGTCATGCGTGCTGATGGACACTTTGACCAACAAGAACAAGCTAAACTGGCCGTGTTACTCGTTGAACAGTTTCATTTGAATGAAGAAGAAGTTAAGCAAATCATTGATCAAGCGCTGATTCAAAGTGAACAAGCGACTGATTTTTATCGATATACATCGAAAATAAATAAACATTTTTCTATCGAACAACGAATATCAATTGTTAAGCAGTTATGGAATATGGCTTATGCCGATGGTGAACTGGCAAGTATTGAAGAGCATGTTATTCGAAAAATTGGCGATTTGCTTCAGCTACGCCACGCTGAATATATTCAAACCAAACCAAGAAAATAACATCATTCATTTTTGATATGCGTTATTATAGCCCCTAAGATTTTCATATTAATTTTCTTGGTAAATTCAAATGGCCGACATTGGTAAATATAATACCCTTTCTGTAGTTGCAGTCACCGAAAAAGGTGCTTATTTAAGCGCTGGAGAACTGGGTGAAGTATTACTACCGAACCGTTTTATTCCTGAAAACTGTAAAGTAGACGATAAACTCACTGTCTTCATTTATGTTGATTCAGCTGAACGCATTATTGCGACCACTGAAAAGCCGTTTGGCCAGGTAGATGAATTTGTTTCATTGAAAGTAAAACAGCTCAATAAAATGGGTGCATTCCTTGATTGGGGGTTACCTAAAGATTTATTAGTACCTTTTAATCAACAGCATACACCAATGGAAGAAGGAAAATATTATCTAGTACGTATTTTTCTTGATACCACCACGGACCGAATTGCCGCTTCAAGTAAGCTCGACAAATATATTGATATTTGGCCAGCTGATTATCAACAGTGGGATAAAGTTAAATTGATGATTGGTGGAAAAACTGATCTTGGCTTTAAAGCGATTATCAATGATAAGCATTGGGGCTTACTTTACGACAATGAAATCTTTCAACCATTACGTGTTGGTAAAGTTGTCGACGGTTTTATTAAAAATATCCGTGAAGATGGCCGTATTGATTTATCACTTTCACGTTCAGGTGAAGGGAAAGTTAATGACTTTGCTGATAAATTATTAGCTCACATTGCAGAAAATGATGGATTTAGCCCATTACATGACAAAAGCTCACCAGAACTGATACAACGTATTTTAGGTGTCAGTAAAAAAACCTTTAAAGCGACAGTTGGAAACTTATTGAAGAAAGACAAAATCACGATTGAAAAGTCAGGTCTTAGATTAAAGTAAATCGTTAAACATACTTTGTAGATGAAGCCTTGGCCTCATCTACAAAGCTATTATTCTACTGCTTAAAAACTTCCTCTAATACCAACCGTAAACCCTCGTGCCGGTAATGGTGAAACACCTTTGAGAAATGACGTATGTACTCGTGCTTCTTCATCTGTAATATTGTTCACTTTTAAAAATGCCACCATATCGTCGCCAACATTATTAATAAAGTAATTAAAGTTAGCATCTAGCATGGTATAGCCGTCTGTTTCACTTTCAAGTTCAGCGGTATTTGACTGCTTAAAATAATGCGTTGCACTAATCTCAGCCGAATATTCATCCGTTATATAATTGAATTGTCCACCAAAACGCATAGGTGGAATTCTTGGTAGATTGTCGCCATCAGTTACTTTTGCATGGATATAATCGGTAAACATACTAGCTTTAAGTGAAGGTGTTACTTGATAGAATAATTCAGCTTCTATACCGAACATCACCACATTACTCTGCTGGAAAACATATACCGGTAAACCTTCGCTTTCCTCTGCATGCTCTTCTACACCTTCATCTAAATGCTGTTCTTCTAAAGCTTCAATATGATCATCGTGTCCATCTTCTGCAAATAGCCCAGTATTCGCTTGATAATAATAATCGTCAATATGATTATAAAAAGCACTAGCAACGAAACCAAAGTCACCTTCAAATTTTCTCCAAGTAAGATCTAGATTATAAGCCGTTTCTAGCTCAACATTTTGATCAGACAAGTCTACATGTAATTCATGGTCTTCTTCATGTACCTCAAACAATGCCCCAACTTCATAAGTATTCGTGCCTATATGAGCACCATTCGAAAATAATTCACTCGCTGAAGGTGCTCGCTGAGAAAACGCAGCAGAAAATCCTACATTATAACCCCTTGAATATTCCCATACAGCGCCTAAAGACGCGCTTATAGGTGTAAAGTTCTGTTTATTAAAATGCGACTCTTCTTCATGGCTGGCTAGTTCATCGCTAAGTTCACTGTGTGATTCAACTTCAGCATTTGCACTCAAGGTTACATGTTCGGCACGTATACCTAATTGCCATAAAACATCCTCTATGTGTTTCTCTTCAAGCCAAGCAACAGCAATTGATTCTGTATTTGAAGGAGGCGTAAATGCTTCTTCTCCAATCGCATTAAAATCATTTTCTTTATAGTGCAATGTCCATGCACCTTTCCAACCGTCAACGGCTTGATGATAAAGATCAAAGCGTGTTTCTAACATCTCATTATTAAATTGAGTACCGACTTCACCTCCTTCAATTTCTTGATGTTGGTAATCTGTGTAGGCTGCTTTACTCATTACACGATTAATAAAACTGTCTTCAAAACTCACTTCACTCAGTAGTTGATATCTGTCTTGTACTAAATCACCAAAAACAGCGCCTTCTTCAGCGATTTCACCCCCTATTTCTTCATGTTCTTCTTCATCGTGTTCTGAATGCCCAGGAATACCGTAGGTTCTTTCCATTCTGCCATACGAAAAACCAATATATCCTGCGTCAAACAAATAACTTGAACCGAGGGTAAAACCTGATGACTTCGAGGCACTGTTCTCTAGAATACCTTTAATTTCTTCGTCTTCATGTTCATCATGACCTTCTTCATGTTCATCATGGTCTTCTTCTGCAGTCGCATAGCCTGGGATCTTATAATCATTAGATTCACGCCAAAACGCATCAAGATGAACGGCTAAACTTTTGTACCCTGTGTTTATATTGAGTGTCGCTTCATGTTCATCTGCAACATCATTATGCTTTAGTAAATAATCGACCTGATTATCAGTATTTGTAGGTACTCTATTATCAACGACATTCACCACGCCACCTATCGCACCACTGCCATAAAAAAGCGTTGACGGCCCACGTAGTACTTCTACCTGTTGAGCCGTACCAGCTTCGGCTGCAACCGCGTGATCTGGTCCGACGCGAGACGCATCTCCTACGTCTAAACCATTTTGTGTGATTAACACTCTTGGTCCGTCCATACCACGAATAATAGGACTACTTGCTACTGGGCCAAAATAACTTGAATGTACACCCACTTCATTTTTTAGTGTTTCACCTAATGTAGATGCTTGCTTTAAACGCAGTTCGTCACCAGAAATAACACTTACTGGCAAGGCCGACTCAATACTCGATGAATGCAAAGGTGTCGCATAAACATCGACCACTTCCATGACCGTAGCGCTGAGTGAAATTTTCACCTCGGTCATGTCTTGATCGGTAATGGTGAAATACTCGTTGATATGACTAAAGTTTTTAGCGCTAACATGAAGTTCTACTTTACCAACACCAATGTCATTAAAAGTAAATTGGCCTTTTTCGTCAGTAACTGCTTTATATTTAGTATTAACCAAAGAAACTTTAGCTTTCGCAATTCTGTTGCCATCGGCATCAAATACTACGCCTGAAAATTTTTGAGCATGGCTGGCAGCGCCGACCATTAATAATGATAAAGCACACAAAGGCGCAATTTTATTGATATAAATTGATTTCATTTTTTTTCCAATAGATAGACCTAAAGAAGATTAGCGATTAAGCTAATTTTCTAAAATTTTTATTTTTGAACTGTATTAATTATTATCTATTGAACAGGGGGGGCACGTAACTGTGGTATCAAATAAAATGGCGTGTAACGATTAACTATAATTAACGTTTGCGTGGATTGTTGATAATTACTGACGTTAACCAGTTTTAAGGTGATATTATTCTTTGGCGTGTCAATGTTATGCTGACACAGTTTACACTGTTGTAATTCAACATTATCAGGTATCAATTCACTATGTGAACTATGACTAAGCGTGGCGCACAGAAATGCAGACATGATCAATAAACTTATTATTGATTGCCGACTCTGTGAAAAAAACTGTGTAAATAGAAAGTAATTACTACGCATATGTTGTTACATTATAACAATTATAACTGTTTTTCAATCCTTGTTAATAAAAATAGCGATTGTTATTACTTTTATAATGTTTTGCAAAAATATTCTTCTTAATTGCTAGCGCAAAAAAAAAGTCATCAGCAATTTATTTCTAAATAGCGGATGACTTTCTTAAAAGTAATTTATTCAGGAATGAACTACTGAGTACCGCCAATTGTCATTTCATTGATTTTCAAAGTAGGTTGACCAACACCTACCGGAATACTTTGTCCATCTTTTCCACAAACACCAACGCCAGCATCAAGTTTCAAGTCGTTACCGACCATGCTGACATTTTTCATCGCTTCAGGACCACTACCAATTAACGTAGCGCCTTTTATTGGCGAAGTAATTTCACCGTTTTCAATAAGGTAAGCTTCAGAGCTGGTGAAAACAAATTTTCCAGAGGTAATATCAACTTGACCACCAGCAAAATGTGGCGCGTAAATACCTTTTTTCACTGACTTAATAATATCTTTTGGATCATGTTCACCCGCAAGCATATAAGTATTAGTCATTCTAGGCATAGGTAAATGTGCATAAGATTCACGGCGACCATTGCCGGTAGGTGCTACACCCATCAGTTTAGCATTGTGCTTATCTTGCATATAACCTTTCAAAATACCTTTTTCAATCAGTACATTGTATTGTCCTGGCGTTCCTTCATCATCTATTGAAATTGAACCACGGCGATTAGGGATTGTGCCATCATCAACAATAGTGCATAAATCAGAAGTCACCTTTTGACCAATTTTACCTGAAAATGCTGACGAACCTTTACGGTTAAAATCACCTTCTAAACCATGACCAACGGCTTCATGCAATAGCACGCCCGGCCAACCTGAGCCAAGTACAACTGGTAACATGCCAGCCGGAGATTCTATTGCCACCACATTGACTAAAGCCTGACGAACCGCTTCTTCGGCATAAGCTAAATAACGTGCTTTACCATTTTCAAGCTCAAAGAAATAACTGTAATCAGTTCGAGCACCACCGCCAGCACTACCACGTTCACGTTTACCATTCTCTTCAACTAATACTGAGCAATTTAAGCGAACTAGTGGTCGTATATCAGTAGCAAAAGTACCATCGCTAGCAGCCACTAATATTTTTTCATAAACACCTGACAAACTTACAATAACCTGCTGAACACGTTTATCAACTGAACGAGCATGGGCTTCAATCTCATGCATTAAGGTAATTTTTTGTTCTTGCGCTAGACTGCCTAACGGATCAGTGGCTTGATAAACTGATTTCACTGTTTGATTTTTAAAAGCAAGTACTCGACCATTTTGGTCAGCATTTGCAATACCTTTAGCGGCATCAGCTGCTTTTTTTAACGCGAGGGGAGAAATATCATCAGAGTAAGCAAAACCAGTTTTTTCACCTGATATTGCTCGCACGCCAACACCACGTTCAATATTATATGAACCTTCTTTGACAATGCCATCTTCTAGCATCCATGACTCATGACAGCTCGACTGAAAGTATAAGTCGGCTAAATCAATGTTTCGTTGATATATATTGTTTAACGTTTGATCTAAAAGATCTCGGTCAATTTGGCTATCGGCTAAAAGTTCGCGTTCAACACTATTCATATTTTTCACTTATCGTATTAATTTATTTAATTTGGGCGTTTTAATGTGCTTTCAAATTGATTATGTTCAGTAACAGGCATTGCTGCTCTTACTCTGTCTAGTTCGTCACGGGAAAATTCAACACTAATACTACCAATACCTTGCTCTATACAGCTAAGTATTTCTCCCCAAGGACTGATAATCATACTGTGTCCCCATGTTTCTCTGCCATTAAGATGCGTACCATGTTGGCCTGCAGCTACAATATACACTTGATTTTCAATGGCGCGTGCTTGTAATAATGTTTGCCAATGTGCTTGACCGGTTATCACAGTAAAGGCGCTTGGTACCGTAATAACATCAGCACCTAGCAAGCGAAGTTGGCGATAAAGTTCAGGAAATCTCAAGTCATAACAAATTGTTAAGCCAATATTCACATTTTTAGCTTGCCAACAACAAATTTTATCACCAGCTTGAGTATAGCGAGATTCGCGATAACTTTTTTCGTTATCTTCAACATTAGCATCGAATAAATGAATTTTATCGTACTGTATTAACTCATGACCTTGCGGTGAAAAAATACAACTACTGTTAGTAAACTTATCTTCAATTTTAGCTGAGGTTACTAGAGGAATACTACCAGCAACCAAAAGCACCTGATATTTTTTGGCTAACGTTGCCAGCTTTTCTTTTAATGATCGTTTAGATACCGCTAATTGCTCGGCGTCTTTTCCTCCAAAGAACAAACAACACTCAGGTAAAACGACAATATGTTCATCACTCGAAGTAACTGGCGATAATCGAGCTAATTCAGCCTCAATACTCACTAAGTTTTCTTCAACATTCGGTACAGAGCATAGTTGTATTGCCGTAAGTCTAACCATCTAAGTTTATTTCCTTGTGATCTTTTATACCCTCTGTTTTATTTGCTGGTGTAACAGGAGTAATATTGTTCTGATCAGGAATGCTATCAATAACTTCAGGAGGTGTTGAACGGCCAACTTTTATATTTTGGGTTTTTTTATCGACTACTTTTACTACGGGTAAATCAATTGGCCCGGTAACTTCCATTTTATATTCTGAAACAACTTGCGAGGTAATAACGCCATCAAGAGCCAAAGCACCAATAAAGGTCAATGGGTTTAATGTCGCTATCCAGGCAATGGCTGGTAAGCTTGAGGTTAAATTGGGCTTATAAGACATTTTATAATCGAGTACTTGGTCGTTTAAGTTGGTATTACCTTTTATAGACAAGTCGCCTGCCGCACCTTTCATAAAAGTGTTATCGGTATAAACAACGCCATTTTTGACCTCAAAATCTCCTTTAATGGAATCATAGAACATACCATCACTAAAAATATCTCGAAAATCAAACTTCAATTTACGCACTAAGGACTGCAAACTGAGTAGTGAGAATGCTCGGGCTTGATCAGGTACTTCAGCTAAATATCCGTCTGAAAGTTTAACTTGGCTTGAACCGTTAAAGCTTTCTATCGCGAAATCTAAAGGGCTACCTGTCCAGTTGAAATTATAGTACAAGTCCAGTTCACTATCTTTTATCGTTGAAGGATAACCTAATTTCTCGACTTCTTGATCAACATTTTTCGCTTTCAATTGACCTACAACAGTGGTTTGAGATTCATCGGCATTATGTTGCCAACTGGCATCAAAACTTAACTGTGTTTTACCCCGTGTAGCCGTAAATTTTTTGATGGTTAACGTGTCGACAGCAGACCGTTCAATAGAAAAATCAACTTCACCAAAATCAAACTTTCCATAGCTACAACTCGAACATTTTCCGCGAATAGGCGGAATATTAGCGAAAATAACATCGTTACTTATCGGTTCTGCTGATGGTTCCTCAACAAGGTTTTCAATAACAAGTTCGTCATTTGCTGTTAAGTGAATAAAATCAGCATTAAGCTCTATCCCTTGTTGATGCCAATCAGGATAAAACTTAGCTTTGGTTCGTGTTTCTTTGGCTTGCAATTCAAGTAACCACCATTGCTCTTCATCGTTAAGATTAAAAGAGACGTCAGTTAATTCTTGTCCTAACACATTAAGCTTTTCAATCTTGCCCCTAATACGTTTAGGCGCACTTAACAGGGCAACATTATCTGCAGCTGTATTTACCGATGCTTGCTCTATGCCATCAAGAATATCAAAAATTAACGGTTGCCACTCGGTTACTGAGGCGGTAGATAAGTTTGTCGTGATATGAAAGCCTTCCGTTGGTAATAACATATGTTCATTACCTAAGACTAAATGTGCTTTAGTAAATTGCACTTTACTATGATTTAATTCACCATAAAAATTCAGCTCATCACCGATTTGTGCGTAAAGTACGGATGAATTTTCCTCTCCAGAAACTTTTACCGCAACATTAAGTACATCATCAGCTATTTTTTTATAAGGCGTAGGTAATGAAAGTGCTATCTTTTCTAAGGTAGAGTCCAGTAATAGTTCATAACTAAAACCACCTTGGTGGTGCATCTTTAGCGTTAAATCACCTTGCCACGCCAACAGACCCTGACCATATTTTTCAAGTAATTCTGGCAGCTCTTTTTTCCAAGCGGTTTCTGGCCACTGCGCTTGTAGGTTAATCAATGTTTGGTAATATTTACGGTTAGTATCCTGAGCTTCTACTTTCAGTGCTAAGGGCATTTCTCGCCAATTTAATGTCAGTCCTTGCGTCTTTATTACATCATTTTCGTAGCTCAATTCACCATTCACTTCCGTAAAGTTCATGGCAGGTGCTTGCAATGCTATTTTATTATTCTTGAACTCAACTTTGCCACTTGCCACAGCACTATCAGGATCATTCAAAGGTAAATTTAGCGCAAAGCTACCTGAAATATTTTCTGATACTTGTAGCTGGTTTAGTGTCTCTCCAACCGTGTCGGCCAGCGGACTGTTGTTCATTAAGTCACTTACTGCACTGGCTTGGGTATCTTTAAAATTCGCGGCAACCGTTAATATTTGTTGGCCAGCTAAATCGTCAATAGCAACCTTAACACCGGTAACATCTATGCCAGTAAGCTCGCCACCTCGACCCGTAATGAGCATACTGTTGTTAGTGAAATTTAAGTTAGCATCAAAAGCATTAATCACCGGCCAACTTGGATCAAACTGAAATTTACTCTTGATCAATTCTGCATTAACAACAAAAACACCGCTATTATCTTCAAATGGGAATTTATCGAGTGGCCCATTAAAAAGCACTTGAGCTTGTGCGAATTCCCCGTCAATGATGGCTAAGTTTAAGTAATCGACCAGCTCCTGTCCCATCAGTAGATGTGGGTAAAAATAGTTTGCGAGCTTAGCGTCACCTTGATGCACATTAGCGAGTAATGCCATCGTGATCGTTTCATCTTCTAGCGCTTTAATTTCTACATCAGCGGTAGCATGGAGTTGTTCTGATATCATTTCGATTTGCTGAACTTTGACCAATAGTTCAGCATGATTAAAGTCGACATTAACTTGTGCAGCAATCGACTGGTATGGAATGGGATAAAGAAAGTGTTGGTCAAAATCTAGCTCTCCATTTTCAGCTAACAACTTAACCTGTAAGTTTTTTTGAGCGAAGTTAAGTTCACCACTGACATTTTCAACGCCGGGGATCCCTTGACTAAACGAAGAGGTAACATCGGAAAATTGCGCTACGGCTTTAATATCATCGTCATTATTGAGCAGGTAAACGTCGGTTATCTGTCCAACTGGAGCAAGATTCTTTAATAATGTTTCACTTTCTGGGTGGCCAGAAAAAAGTGGATAAAGGTCAGCTAAACCAAACAGTTCTAATGAAGAGATATACGTGAGTAAGCCATTGGCCGTTCTTTTTGTGCTGATGGTTAAAGGCTGCCAAGCCTTATTATTGGTGTAGAACTGCAATGGTGTGGTCGTAGTGCTTATGTTTATAGCATCGTCAAAATTTTCAACCAAGATATTACCTTCGTCGATACGAATACTGTGTAATTCATCTTTAAAAAGCCAGCTCACTTCATTATCGCCTAATGCGATTTGTAACCTGTTGGCTTTGCCTTTGTTTAAGGTGTACCAAGCACTAAAATTAACCGATGAATAAGTTTTTTCATTTTCAATAGCAAAAACAGTATCTAGCCAAGGAGTTACATTAAGCTTATTCGCTTCAAAATATAGTTGACCACTTAAATCGCGCAGGTCTTGTCCAGATGCATCAAGATTAAATTTAATATTATTAGATGTTAACCCGTCAATAAGCATACTACCCGTAGCTCGGTGATGATCACCATTATTTACCCAAGCAAGTTGGTCGACCAAAAAAGTTCGCGTTTTTGACTCATCTTGCAGGGTGATATTACTGTTTATTAATGAAAATCGATTAATTTGCTGAAACAATACATCGCTGATGGTAGCAATAACCGAACTATCTTCCGCGCTTTGATCTTTTGCCGTTAATAATGCTTTATCAAAAAAAACTTGTACACCTGCTAAGGTTATATCTTGAGAAATCAATTTTTGATGGCGTAAGCTTCCCCAGAAATCAACAGTCAATTCCATACGAGCCACAAATATATTAGCGGTTTGAGTATCTAGCACATTAACTTTTTCAACAACTATCGTCGGCCCGTTAACCTCCCACTCCATGCTCAACGAGCCTATGGTTACATTGCTGTCATAAGTTTCATTGAGATAATATTGTAAGTCTTGATGAAAATTATGTGCGTAAGGCAAAGATAAACGAAACGCACTGATCAGTACCGCAAAAAGCACCAACAAAATTGCCAATACTTTATACAGTCGATTTAACCAACGATTCGAAAAAGCTGAAATACTCATAAAATGAATTTACTACACACTTAATTATCTTAATTTTTAACTTAC
This sequence comes from Colwellia sp. PAMC 20917, assembly GCF_001767295.1. GTDB lineage: Bacteria > Pseudomonadota > Gammaproteobacteria > Enterobacterales > Alteromonadaceae > Colwellia_A. The sequence continues at coordinate 2,765,599 of NZ_CP014944.1, read as the reverse complement.
GGTGATTGATTTATTTACCATCAAATCAGGTTTGAAGCCATCATACTAAATTGCCTACACGGATGTAGGTACTTAGGTTTAGTCTGGAACTCTATACCTGTAAACCTGTGCCTACACGGATGTAGATACTTACGTTTAGTCTGGAACTCTATACCTGTAAACCTGTGCCTACACGGATGTAGGTACTTAGGTTTAGTCTGGAACTATATACCTGTAAACCTGTGCCTACACGCATGTAGGTACTTAGGTTTAGTCCAGAACTATATACCTAAGTTTAAGTAACGATAAGACCCTAATAGCCTTTATCGATAGTTTTTAATTACATCATAATCACATCAAACTGCTCTTGATTATACATGGTTTCTGTCTGAACTTTAATTTGCTTACCGATGAAAACTTCTAACTCAGCAAGGTGATGATATTCATCATTAATTAGTGATTCACTCACTGCTGAAGAAGCATAAACAGTGAATTTATCTGAATCATAAGCGCGATTTACTCGTACTATTTCACGCAAAATTTCAAAACAAACGGTTTCAACAGTTTTTAAATGCCCTCGACCTGAACACACTGAACATTCGCCGCACAATATATGTTCTAAACTCTCTCGGGTACGTTTACGGGTCATTTCTACTAAGCCGAGCTTAGAAAACTTACTAATACTGTATTTAACATTATCTTTCGCCATCGCAACATCTAAACTGTGTAACACACGTTTTTGGTGCTCTGCACTGTTCATGTCAATAAAATCGACAATAATAATGCCGCCTAGATTTCTCAGTCTCAACTGTCGAGCAATGACTTGTGTGGCTTCTGAATTAGTATTAAAAATAGTTTCTTCTAGATTACGATGACCGACAAATCCACCGGTATTTATATCAATCGTGGTCATCGCTTCGGTTTGATCAATAATGAGGTAACCACCCGACTTCAATTCAATTCTTCTATGCAACGCTCTTTGTATCTCATTTTCGACATCAAACAAGTCAAAGATAGGTCGCTCGCCTGGATAATTTTCTAAAAAGGGAGTTAAATTAGGGACAAATTCTTCGGTAAATTCCCGCAACTGCTCAAAAGTTAGTTTTGAATCGATACGAATTCGTTCAAGATCAATACCAACAAAATCACGGAGTACACGAAATGCTAATGAAAGATCTTGATAGATAGGCGCTTTCATTTGCTTTCTTTTTTTACGGTCTTGCACTTTTTTCCAGACACGACGTAGAAATTCAGCATCATGTTTTAATTCTTTTTCGTCAGCACCTTCAGCAGCCGTTCGAACAATAAAGCCGTGCTCTTCACTACAATATGGCGTAATAATATCTTTGAGACGATTGCGCTCTTTTGAAGATTCAATGCGTTGTGAGATGCCCGCATGATTAGCATTTGGCATTAACACCAAATATCGAGCGGCTACGGTAATATCTGTGGTTAAGCGTGCTCCTTTGGTACCCAGTGGATCTTTAATGACCTGAACCACAATTTGCTGGCCTTCATGCACTAACGCTCTAATGTCAGGTACGTGGTCAGCGGGCAACTCGTCATTACTAATAATGAGTTTAGTGTTGATGTCTGAAGCATGTAAGAACGCGGCTTTTTCTAAATTAATATCAATAAAAGCTGCTTGCATACCCGGTAAAACCCGAATAACTTTACCTAGATAAATATTGCCAACCAAACCACGACGAGATTCACGTTCAACATGAACTTCTTGCAATACACCATTTTCTATTAGCGCAACTCGAGTTTCACTTGGGGTAACATTAATCAGTAATTCACCACTCATAAAATTTCTCCGTTGCTGAGGGGGCTTGCTTGGTCTTGAATAGGGGTAGGTAAACCTAACTCAGCCAATAATTTTGCTGTTTCATATAAAGGTAAACCGACTACAGCAGAATAACTACCTTTAATTTGTGTCACAAATTGTCCACCAATACCTTGAATACCGTACGAGCCTGCTTTATCTTGAGGTTCGCCGGTATGCCAGTAGCGCTTAATTTCTTCAACAGACAATTTTTTAAAGGTAACATCCGTAGAAATAACCGCGGATAATATTTGTTTGTTTTTTACAACGGCAATGGCGGTCAGTACTTGGTGAGTGTTGTTTGATAACATTAGCAGTTGTTGACAGCATGCTGCAATATTCTCCGGTTTACCAAGAATATGATTGTCAAAAATAACGCTAGTATCAGAACCGAGCACGACACTACCTGCTACTTGATTTTTTGAGACTACCGTCGCTTTTTCAATCGCCAAACGTAACACATAATCGCTTGATGATTCATTGTCGATGATGCTTTCATCGATATCGGCAGAAATAGTTTGAAATTGATAACCCAGTTGGCTAAGTAATTCTTTTCTTCGTGGTGACTGTGACGCTAAAATTAAAACGGACTTCATAGAAAAATTACTCAGTTAACGGGTCAATAACAGGGGTTAAGTAATACGAAAGTGACGACGTACTTTTCTTAATAATAAAAACGCCCAAGGCCACAGTACAATCGTTGTGATCACCGGATATAAATAACTAGGTAGGAACACAGCATCAGTTAAAAACCGTTGCATCCAAAAAACAATTAAATGGTATAACGCCGATAAAACACCAACAATGAGTGATTGTTGCCAAACAGAGAAATTTCTAATTTTTTGAAAGTTGCCCGCGATAATATAAACAGCAAGGGCCATCGCCATCGTGTGCACACCGAGAATAGACCCCAGTAAAACATCAAGTAATAAGCCAACAAAACCAGCGGTTATAACATTAACACGCGCGGGTAAGGCTAAGCACCAGTATACTAAGACCACTAATACCCAGTCTGGACGAAAAACATCAATACTCTGGGGTAATGGCATAATGCTGGCGATTAAAGCGATAACCGTAGTAAAAATAATAATCAAAAGGTTACGTATCGACATTATTTAGTCCTGTGTTATCTTCACTTTTTTTATTATCAGGTACGTTTGGTGTTACTACTTTTTGCGAAGGCGCAAAAATCTCTGATGCTTTTTCAGGCCACAGCAATAATAAATAGCGTAATCGATCAATTTTAGCGACCGGCTGACTTTGTACTAAAGCAAAGGCATTTGCATCATTCTGTGAAACTTTGGTCACTCGTGCAACAGGATACCCTTCAGGGTACTTATCACCAAGACCTGAAGTTACTAATAAATCACCCGTGCGAACATCCGTACTGTGTTGCACAAAATTATGGGTTAATCTGTCTATTTGTCCTGTTCCTGAAGCGACTAAACGCACACCATTTCGACTAACTCTAACAGGTACGGCATGGGTAACATCAGTAATTAAAATAACCCGACTACTATTAATACCCACATGTAATACTTGCCCAACAATACCTTCATCGTCAATAACAGGTTGACCTTCAAAGACACCATCATCACTGCCACGGTTAATAACGACTTGCTGACTATACGGATCAGAGTCGACTGATATTATTTCAGCGACCATTTTCTTTACTTCACCACGTATCGGCGACGCCAGTAATAAACGCAACCGCTTATTTTCTTTCTTGATAATTTCAAGTTCTAATAGTTGTTGATGAAAACGCAATTCTTCAACTTTATATTGCTGGTTATCACTGAGTAGTTGTCGCCGCGTAACAATATTTTCGGCAGCCCAAGTCATGACTTGCTTAGGAGTCGTCGCTAAATACTGTAAGGGGCTGACCAGAGACTGTAAATAACCTCGAATATTTTCAAAGCTATTCATTTTGTGATCGAAAAAAATTAAAGACACAGAACAAAACAGCACCAACAAGAGTCGGTGCTGAGGGGAAGGGCCATGTTTAAATATTGGATTCATATAAACCTAAAATTTATTTAGGGAATGGTCATCGTTAAACTACATAGGTAAATTTAAGTAATAGATACAAGATGACATCAGTCAATAAGTACTTCTACCCGCTAAATTTACCCTACAACGACAGACGGAAGGTTACTTATTCATAAGAGAATAAATCGCCGCCGTGCATATCAATCATCTCAAGCGCTTTACCACCACCGAGTGCCACACACGTAAGTGGATCATCAGCAACGACAACAGGAATGCCCGTTTCTTCCATTAATAAACGATCCAAGTCACGTAATAATGCACCACCACCAGTAAGTACCATACCACGTTCTGAAATGTCAGAGGCTAGTTCTGGTGGCGCTTGCTCTAAAGCAACCATAATAGCACTAACAATGCCGGTTAGTGGTTCTTGTAGTGCTTCTAATATTTCATTGCTGTTCAACGTAAAACTACGAGGAACACCTTCAGCTAAGTTACGGCCACGTACTTCAATTTCTAATACTTCTTCACCTGGGTAGGCTGAACCAATTTCATGTTTAATACGCTCAGCGGTTGCTTCGCCAATTAAACTACCAAAGTTACGACGTACGTAATTGATAATGGCATCGTCAAACTTATCGCCACCGATACGTACAGAAGAAGAATAAACCACACCGTTCAATGAAATAATACCGACTTCAGTGGTACCACCACCAATATCAACTACCATCGAACCTGTAGCTTCTGAAACTGGCATACCTGCACCAATAGCCGCAGCCATTGGTTCGTCAATAAGATAAACTTCACGGGCGCCAGCACCAAGTGCAGACTCACGAATAGCGCGACGTTCAACTTGAGTAGAGCCGCAAGGAACACAAACAAGTACACGAGGACTTGGGCGTAAAAAATTATTACTGTGAACTTGTTTAATAAAGTATTGCAGCATTTTTTCAGTAACAAAAAAGTTAGCGATAACACCATCTTTCATTGGGCGAATAGCTTCAATATTACCTGGCGTTCTGCCCAGCATTTGTTTTGCAGCAGAACCTACTGCGGCTACACTTTTTGAACCACCAGAGCGGTCTTGGCGAATAGCAACCACCGAAGGCTCATTCAAAACGATGCCTTGGTCTTTTACATAAATAAGAGTGTTCGCCGTTCCTAAATCTATTGATAAATCATTAGAAAACATGCCGCGTAATTTTTTAAACATAAGATCTAAATATCCTAAAGTGTTATAAAAAGAGAATTAATCTCTTTTATTCTCAACAAAGCATTGAGTTAATCAATGAGCATTTTGTCAAGTTTGTTAATAATATATTATATGGGCTAATCATACCTGAGTGTTTCAAATTTGTGTTGTTTGAATGATAAAAAACATCACTTTTTTAGCATATTTTTAATGACTAAGCCAAAATTGAGGGAATTGTTAATCAATAATGTATTAAATCCCTAATTATTGTTAAAAAGTCATAGTAAAATTTTCTCTATTTGGACAAATTGTTACAATTGCACAATTACACAATTACATTTATCGGTTATGTTACTTACTTTTGCGGTGCAGTTACACTTTCGCCAATCTTTAGTCTTGTATTCAACACCAATAGTTCCCTAATTATTACCATAAAATGACAAAATATTTTTGTACTCGCCGCGAATTAAAAAATAAGTCTATCTAGATAACCTATTTAATAAATTTCAGCATTTTACCACGAGATACCCATGCTAATTAATCATATTTATCGGTGAATAAAATTTCATGATGACTAATGACTAATGACTAATGACTAATGAATAAAGATGAATGTTCAGCTTAAAAGCCAACTGTTTTTTATCGGCACATCTTTTCAAATAAATTTAGCGAGCCTAATATAGGTCCTATATAATTTTTTTAAGGCAATAAAAAGCCCCGCATTGACGAGGCTGTTTTTAATTTTATTCACTGCGCATTCTAATTATTTAATCGCGCGTTTTCTCAAAGATAAAGCGATTAACGCAATAGCGAAAATCAAGATGGTTGATGGTTCAGGTACATCCGATGGCGTATCACGTACGTAGAAGGTTTCATAATTCCAATCAATATTAGGCGTTATTGTCCAACTACTATTTACCCAGTCATTATTAAAATCTTCGATATTAAAGCGAACATAATGTGTATTCCAATATTCAATGGCTTGAATAGTAAATTCATTACCACTTCCATCAATACCAGTGAAATCTTGAAGTGTTAATTCTGTTTTTAAAATAATTAATTCATTTTCAGAAGCAAATCTCCACCCCTCATGTAGAGTTGGAGAATATAGTCTATTCGAACCGTACACCTCTACATTTACCGGAGAAGCCCAAGCCCAATCAAGACCTTTATAATTAATATAATTATTTTCCGTCAGATCCGCAGTGATAAGAGTAGCGTTTGCCACACCGGCAGTGATAAATGATAAAACAACTAAAAACTGGCTAATTAACTTAATCATTATAAATCCTAATTAATGAAGAATGGCAGTAAAAAATTTTACTATATAAATAGCAATTAACGAGCCATAAATATAACATATTGTTTTAAAAGTAAATTATAAAAAAATTAACTGTAAGAATTATATTGTGTAAAGAATATTAACACATTATACAATACAGCAATAGTAATCAAAGTATTTAGAGCTTATAAGCTACGGGCCTCTATTACAATCGTTCGTGAAGTAATTATCCCACCAACATTACATTGCCCTGTACTAGTAATCGTAAAATATGCTACGCCATCGTATTTTAAATCTTTACAGATTAAAGAGCTTATTTGACAATTAGCTAAGCCATCATTATTACTTATACCACTAGGGGGATTTAACGTTTGCGGAGACACAAAGCTGTTATTATTTACTGAAACCGTACTACCATCGCAATGCAGAGCCGCACCAGTACCTAGAGGAAAAATCTCTCGCCCCACCCACTGAACACCGATTTGTGCTGTCGCGTAAGCGCGAGTACCCATCACTTCATAGGCGACAGATTCTGAACTAGTGTTTAACAAACGAATAAGCGCTAAACCTAAGACTGTCATCACGACAATAATAAATACCGCAATAACTAAAGCACTACCTTGTTGATTTTTTGTAAGTTTGCCATTACTTATAGTTTTAGTCAGCAATAATTGCTGACAAGCATGATTAGGGAACATTAGGCACCTGTACTTCATTATTAAAATAAATCGTTTCATTGTTACGAGAAAATTCGAAATCTAATTCAATAGTACCATTTCGTTGGCGTGAACCTGTTCCGGCTTTAAAAGTAGCAGTAATTAAATCTTCAGCCATTACCATACCAGCACTTTGACCACTAATACTACCATCAGAATTATGACCATCTATATCATAACGTACTAATTCATTGTTATTCTCATGGCAGTACATCACGGATTTTTTGGTAATAAAAAGTCGTTCTGTGGTTGAGTCTTCGGCAAAGCTAATATCATTAAAAAACGTTAATGTATGAGGAGATCCGCTCCCATTGAAATTCCCTGACTTTAATGGAAATACTTTACTATTAATCGTTTGATAAACATCATCACTATTTAATGGATAAACCACCACAGAATAATTATCATCCTTTTCAGCGGTGAATGAAGTATCAGTAGGTACTAGTGTTACAACATTAGCATCCGGCTCAGGTGTAACAGGTATATCAATATAGACAAAGCCTTGTGCTATAGGCGTAAACTCTAAACAACCATTGAGTAAAATTCTTGCGCTATTAGGTACAGCGCCTCTTAACTCTCGATTAAGACGCTCTATAGCAAAGCGCGCTGATGATAATATTTTATCTCGATCTGTTGCCTCAACAAATATCTGTACGCCAAATTTTAAAAAACTGCTTAAACCCACTGATAAAATGCCTAAAATAACGATAACCGTTACTAACTCAATGAGTGTAAAACCTGATTGTTTTTTCCGTTTAAAACAGAAGACCATTAAAAATTCACCTTATAAACAGAGAACACAAAATCAAAATCTTGTGGAGTACGTACAGTGATGGTAATTAATTTAGCGGTTGAATTATCCCCTGTGCTATTGCCATCGTAATTGGCATCATTAATCACTTTAACGTCCATTGAAAAGCCAACATATTGAGCAGAAATATCTTCACCTAACGAGTTCACTAAAGTATCACCAAAATTAATAGCATCATAGTCGTCAACATCGTCATAACCAGCTCTGGTTTCGCCGCTATCAGCGCCAATAACAGAACAACTAACCCCAGACTCACCACAACGGATAAAACCTCCTGACATATCAGAGTTTTCGTCAAAAGATCGACCAATGATTTCATTGATCATCGATTGACCTAATTCAGCTGCTCTGATTTGGTGAACTTGCTCGGCACTTTGATTAGCTAGCGGATAAATTAATGTGGTTAGTATGGAAAAAGAAATGGATAACACAACGATACCAACAATAAGCTCAACTAAAGTGAAGCCTGCATGTTTTTTAATAACACTATTTTGCTTACTCATATTAATTCGCACTGATATAGCCCTCAGCATTAATAGTAATAATCAGAGTCTGTTCGCCACCTTGTATATTTATGGTCCTTGCTTGATCTGGCCGTCCCATTTGATCAAAAGAAAAACTATAACCACCATTATGATCATCAAAGCTTAACGACTGTTCACTTATTTTTACTATGGTACTACTTGGCTCTGTATTCGATAAGAAAATTGGCGGACTGCAATTGCTATCTGGGATACCTAGTTTTTTTTTAGTCACATAAACTAATAAACATTGGATAGCCGAAGTATCTTGCATGGCTCTCAATTGGATAGCACGCAATTTAGCTACAGTTTCAGCTTGGTAGCCAATTTCTTCGTAGCCACTAGAGGTAAATATTTTAGGAATAACTGTTACGGAGAGGATACCTATCATGATCATCACAATGACCAACTCAATTAAAGTAAAACCTGAATATTGAGAAAACTTCCCATTTTTTAACAAAAAATTACTTTTCATATATCAAACCGTAGTTTATAAGACTAATGTGTAATAAATTAAATGCACTCATTTATTTTAATGTCAGGAAGGCCAAATTTTGCTGAGACTTCATTATATACAACAACACATGGACTATTAGGATCGGGATAATTATCAGGATAAGCATCAATTGGATATATAATTAAGACCCCTACTTGGATATCGGGAATAATGTTAAAGCTTTCATCAATATCAATTAACGCGTTCCAATAAACTAGAGTATTGGGTGAGGAAAAGGGGCCTGGTACAGTAGGGTATCCATAGCTAAGTACTATTGAGGTCCCAGATGATAAAGTGATAGATGGTGTTGGAGTATCTGTTTTTGCATTATTTTGATTGCCTGCAATTAAAGATTTACTATGTACTAAAGAAGAGGCACCTTGAACAGAAGCTTTTACACCTTCTAGGGTTGCGGTTCGAGCCGCAGCACTTAAATCAATAAACTTTGGTGCAACCGTAGCAGCAAGAATACCTAAAATTACGATAACAACGACTAATTCTATTAAGCTAAATCCTTTGGTTCTCATTACTCTTTACCTGACTTTTTAAATATAAAACAAAAAAGGAGAGCATAGCTCCCCTTTAAAAGATTAAAATCTAACCAAGAGCACTCTAACAATCAGTAACATCAATTACTGCACTCGCAGGGGTGACAACAGTTGGAGTACCTGTGCCAGAGGCGTCTGCATAAGTTACTTTACATTTTGTTGAATCGGCCGCATCATCATGACTAAATACGCCAGTAGCGTAACTGATATTAGAACCGTTACTTAAATCAACTAATTTATCAATGCCCCAGCCTTTGCCCGTGGTACCATCAGCTGTTGCTCCGACTACAGTAGGGTAGCCATAAATTAGAGCATAATACTCACCATTAATAACAATTTCCCCTGTAGACCCAGTTTGACTTAAAACGATAGCTTTAGCATGAGCCAGATTCATCGCTGAATTAATGTTACCTTGCGTCCCTTGAATTACTGATTTTTTGGCATCTCCAGTCAAATCAATAAACTTAGGTGCTGCTGTTGCCGCTAAAATACCTAAAATAACGATAACGATAACTAATTCAATTAACGTAAAACCGGCTTGCTTTTGTAATTTTTTCATAATTTACCTTTTAATTTTAAATTTTTATCTATCTAACGACTAGTTTATTACTGCAATATTAATCTCTACACGACTAGTCGCAGGATAATAGGTAAAATTGTTGCCTATATTTGCTACGCCTGGGTCAACAAAATCACCCGTTGTTGCGTCTTTGTTCAATGTTTCTTTTAAATAATAAATACAATGTGAGTCAGCGACATCACCTGTTTCAGCAACAATATAATTTGTTGTACTGTCTAAACCAGCATATGTTTTTAGTGTTGGAGGTTGCTGAAAAATATTATCCCAAATTTCTTTACAATTAACTGCATCGAAGTCACCATCTAATGTTGCCCCATCGGTTAAACCCGTTACATAACCAGGACGCACACCTGCTGCTTCAGTGGTTAATGTTAGACTCACACCATCATAAACTGTGGTGTTATTTGTGCCAGTAGTCGTACGTCCTTCAGCTTCCCACTGAGCTCTAGCTAGAGAAATACCTGTTGCAAAACCACCTGCCATACCTTCGATATTGGCTTGTTTAGCTTGGTCAGTTAAATCAATAAATTTAGGAATAGCCGTTACTGCTAAGAAACCTAAAATAACCACAACAATGACTAATTCAATGAGTGTAAAACCTGCTTGTTTTTTCATCACAACCTCTTCTATCGTTTTATTAGCGCTTTGACTAATGTTATAAATTGATTCTAACAACGATTTACTAATAAAGTCACTTACTTAGTGTACTTTTATAGCATTATTAACGTATATAAAACAAATTCAATACTTTTTATTAATGTATTTTTATTTCAGTGACCTTACCGTTGCTTGGGTGATATTCAAAATATTCACCCGAAGGTAAGCTATATTGGCAAAGATATTTTTGTTGCTGCCCCACTTGATTAGTTTTTATATTGACTATTACTGCTGAAATAGGCTGTTTTATATAAATCATAGGTGTTGCTAACACTTGTTGCCATATTTTCTGACACTCGTTTTCATTACTTAGGTTATTTACAGTTGCTATATCAACCCAACCCAATTTGTTTACGGCAATGCGATTATTTTCGCGATCGCCATTGACTGCTGTTGCTTCTTTGATCAAGACCCAGCGGGGCTTATTATCCATAAACCATTGCGCATGAATGCCTATAACTCGTGCGGAAAACGTATTGGCAACAGAATCAAAACCTACACGGGATAAATGCTGCTCTTGTTTAAAAAAATAATAGAGGAATGTCGCCATAAGTAAGCCAATCATAGCAAGTATGATCAGATTTTCAGCTAACGACTTACCCTTTTTAGCACTTACCTGTTGTAATGTCATATTATAACTAATTTAGTCCATAAAAATTATTATGCTATAAATACCTCAACGATTAAATCAACAGGTTAAATTGATCTACGTTTCAAGTCATAGGCTCATTACATTGATAATAATCAAACGTAACAATTAAAGACAAACACTATTTACCTTTAAAGGCCGACATCATGTCCCACATTGGAGTAAATATACCCAATGCAAGCACCAATACCATAGCGGCAACAATAGCGATCATTATCGGCTCAATACGAGCCGTTAACGTACTCAGTTCGTAATCAACCTCGCGTTCATAATAATCACCGACTTCTTCTAAAAGCTCGTCTACTCGACCAGTTTCTTCACCAACAGCCACCATTTGTAAAACGAGGGGCGTAAATAACTTACTGGCATTGGCTGAGCGCAATAAACTATCTCCACTTTCAATACCACCGCGCATGGCTAAAATTTTATCTCGCATATAAGTGTTATCTACGGCGTCTGCAACTAAGGTTAATCCTGTTGTTAAAGGAACACCTGCTTTAAGTACAATGGCAAATGTATGGGAAAATCGTGACAAAATAGACCGTTCAATCACCCCTCCGACAACCGGTAATTTTGTTTTTAATCGGTCCCATAAATACATACCGCGTTCGGTTTTTAAATAATGTTTAAGGCCAAAGAAGCCAAATACACTTCCTACAAGCAGATGAGGCCAGTAGTTTAAAAAGAAATTCGAACTGGCAATTAGCATTTTTGTGGTCACGGGTAAGTCAGCGCCTAATTTTGCAAACATATTGGCAAATGTAGGAACAACAAAAATATTCAAAATAACCATAGCGATCACAATCGCGCCAAGGACAAAGCTTGGATAACGTAAGGCCGTTTTTATTCGTTTACGGGTGTCTTGCTCTCGTTCAAGATAATTGGCCAGCTTTAAGAACGAACCATCTAGCTGTCCGGTATTCTCGCCAACATGGACTAACGAAACAAATAGAGGTGAGAAAAGCTTTGGGTATTTACTTAAAGCGGTTGAAAGGGTGTAGCCCCCTTCTAATTGACTACCAATATCAGTTAAAGCAACTTTTAATTTATCAGATGTACTTGATTCTGCCATACCGTTGATCGCGCGTAATATTGGCACGCCCGAACGAACAAGTGCATACATTTGTCGGCAAAAGACAATGAGTTCATCGAGTGATATAGCAGAAAAGCCCAGTAAATCACCAATATCTATATTTGCGATATCAGTTGAACCGCTATTTTTTGATTGATTAATAGCAACGGGAATAATGCCTTGACGTGACAATTGCTCAGCAACTGTATTAGCGTTTGTTGCTTCTATTGTCCCTTTAACTTGTGAGCCGCTAGCATTTCTGCCTACGTAACTAAATATAGCCATAAGTAAGTCTACTCTTAACCCTGAACGTCAATACTATCAACTAAACGAAGTACTTCTTCTGCGCTAATAATACCCTGTTTAGCATAATTAAATGCAGCTTGTGCTATCGGTGTGAAAGTAGGATTAGCTTTTGCTAATTCAGTGAATGCCTCAGCATCATCACGTTTTAAAGCCGCCATCATCGCATCATTCATTTCTAATAATTCGAATACACCTATACGTCCTTTATAACCTGTATACTGGCATGACTGACAGCCACGACCTTTTTTATAATTGGCTGTTGTGGCTTCATCACCAGCAAGATGAGTCAACCACATCATTTCTTGACTGTCTGGCGAATGGTCTTCAAGACAGTATTCACAGACCTTACGTACTAAACGTTGTGCAATCACCGCACGTAGTGAACTACCAACAAGAAAACCCGCCGCGCCCATATCAATTAATCGTAAGGCACTGGTAATGGCATCATTGGTATGCAGTGTTGATAACACTAAGTGACCGGTTAATGCGCCACGCAAACCAATTTCGACCGTTTCTTGATCTCGCATTTCGCCAACCATAATAATATCGGGATCTTGACGAAGCGCAGTACGTAGCACGGTTGAAAAGTTTAAATTGATTTTTGGTGCTACTTGCACCTGATTTATCCGAGGTAGACGATATTCTACTGGGTCTTCCACGGTAATAATTTTTTTACTCGCTTGGTTAAGTTCGGTTAACGCACCATACAAAGTTGTTGTTTTACCACTACCTGTTGGCCCTGTAACTAGCACCATACCATGTGGCCGGGTAATTTGGTGACGAACACGGGCTACTAAGTCGGCAGGCATTCCAATTTTATCGAGAGAAAGCAAACCTGCAGACTGGTCAAGTAATCGCATAACAACCGACTCACCGTACTGTACTGGCATAGTAGACATACGAACATCAATATTATGGCCTTTAATTTGAAGATTAAAACGGCCATCTTGTGGTAAACGTTTTTCTGAAATATCTAAGCCAGCCATTAGTTTCAATCGTAAAACCATAGCAGAGGCAATTTTATTTTCTTTTAAAATATTTTCTTGTAATACGCCATCTATTCGCTGACGAATACGCAATAGATTTTCATCTGGCTCAATATGGATATCAGAGGCACGCATCTGCACCGCATCTTCAAAGACCGATTGTAATAATTTACCAACCGTTGCATCACCACTATCATCTGAAAATGTTGATGATAAATCAAAATCAGTAGTTTGTTCATACTCTTCTTCTAACTGACTGGCGAATGATTCAATATCTGCTGTGCGTCGATACAGGCCATCAAATGCTTGATAAAGCTGTGATTCCATGACCACAGCAAGGTTTATTTTTTTCGGAGCAAGCATTCTTTCAAGCTGGTCTAGACCACTTAAATCAGCAGGATCGCTCATCCCTAGCAAGACACTTTCACCTTGATCTTCAATGATTAACGCGCGTAAACGACGTGCATGAACCTCTGGTAATAATGAGGCGACTTCATTGGGAATACGACGTTGACTAATATCTAAAAAAGGCACATTAAGCTGTTGCGCTAAGAACTCTTGTAATTTACGCTCGCCGATGTGGCCAAGTTCAATTAAGGTATCACCTAGTTTTCGTCCAGTCGCTTTTTGGCTATTCAGTGCCTGCATTAATTGTTCATTAGTAATGATGTGCTCGTGTACTAATAAATCGCCTAGGCGCATTTTTAATTTAGGTGCTGCCATAATTATTCTCCCAACTCGATAATACGCTGACGGGCAAAATTCTCAGCGCTTGCAGATAACCCTGTTTTAGTTAATGCGTTTTGATACGCCGTACTTGCTCGCTTAAATTCACTATTACTGTCCAAAGCGACGCCTAAGCCCAACCACCATCGCCCCGAAGTAGGTTCGATATTAACTAAAATTTGATAGGCTTGTGCAGAAAATGTGAATTCCTTAAGTTGCTGCGCTGTTGTTGCGCGTAAACTCTGATACTCGATGTTAATAACATCATTGACATTCGGCATATTATTTAAAGTGGCGAATGCTTGTTGTAGTCTGTTTTGCTGTAAATAGATTCGAGCTTGCATCACCCGAAATTCGCTATCATCAGGGGATAAATTAATGCCTTGAGAAAGTAAGTTTAACGCCGCAGCATAAGATTGACGCCCAAACCATAAAGCCGCTAAATTTTTTCTCGCTGTTTTATGTGTTGGCAGAACTAATAATACATCTTCGAACATAGTCTCTGCTTTAGAAATATCATTGTTGGCAAGCGCTTGCTCTGCACGTTTTAATTTTTGTTCAGCAAGTTGATAAGGCGTTAATTCTTTGCGAGATATTGTTAATGTTGATTTTTTCGCTATTGGCGCTAAAGAGTCAATTGACGCTTGTTGGATATTTGAGTCATTCACTAAGCCACTATTTTTTGTCTTTGGCGCATCAAGCTTACTGGGTGTTTCTTGGGTTGTAATGTTCTGAGAAAGAGTTTCAGCTAAATTAGCTTGGTTTAAGTCAACTTGAATTAACTGTTCTCTTTTCAAATCATTATTCAAACTAGCCTGTTTAGATGCTACAACGCTATTTTGGGTCATGTTTACTGGTTCAGTGCTGTTCGGTGCTTGCGCTAAGTGTTCACTTATTACGACCTCACCTTGCTCAGCTTTTTTTTCAACTCGATTAACTGCTGAAGAATTAGACATTTTTAATGTTTGGTTTTCAACATACATTTGCCAAACAAAAATACCGCCAACATTTAATAAAATAATGATCAGTAAACTGATAAAAACAGTTTTTTTATTTAAGGAAGCTGAAGAAACAGGTAGGGTAAAATCACTCGATCCTTGTTGTTCAGCTTTACGCTGATCTAAATCTTTTAACATCTGGTTAATTACGCTCAAGCGATCACTCCATAATTTTTTAAGACATAGACAATTAAGATGGCTGAAATGATCAGACCCGTAATACTTAAATAGCCTTTAACATTGCTCGCTTGAGTTGTTGCTTCGGTATCTTCTATCGCCACAGATAAATGCTTATTTGTTATCTGATATTGACCTTGGCCATAACTTAGCATCAACATTTTATGACATAGCACATTAACTAAACGTGGGATCCCGAAACTAACTTTCGCCACCTTCTTCGATATCGCGGCACTAAATAAAGAAGCACCTTTATAGCCAGCAACTTGCATACGATGTTGAATATAACGTTGCACTTCTGGCGCTGTCATTGCACGTAATTTATAAGAAAAAGTGATACGTTGTTTTAACTGCCTAAATCTTTTCGTCGCTAAGCGCTCATCTAATTCTGGCTGTGCGAACAGCACAACTTGCAAAAGTTTACGTGTTTCAGTTTCCAAATTAGTAAATAAACGTAAAGCCTCTAGGCTTTCTTCTGGTAAAGCTTGTGCTTCATCAAGTATAAGCACTACCGAATGACCGGCTAAATGAAGTTCAAGTAATCGCTGTTGAATACGTTGAGTAAGCAATTGCACTGACATCCGCTGTGCTTGCTTGATACCTAATTCAACCGCCACCGCTCGTCGTAATTCATCAGGTTTTAAATAAGGGTTAGGAATATAAGCGGTTACAAAATGTTCGGGTATTTCATTAAGTAGTTTACGGCAAAGTAGGGTTTTACCCGTACCGACTTCACCGATAACTTTTATAAAGCCTTCACCTGTTTTCAGCGCGGTTAGTAAGACAGCTAACGCTTCGTTATGCGGCTCTAACCCTACATAAAATGCAGTATTTGGTGTTAATGTAAACGGAAGTTCCGTTAAACCAAAGTGGTAGAGGTACATAGACTATAGCTATTCATTGTCGCTTGAATCATCAGACCTACCTTTTTCACTTTGAGAAAAATCATTTTCCTCAGGAAACCATTGTTTCAATAGTGAGCGAGCATCTTGTAATTGATTTTTCCAAGTATCCTGGCCAATAACAATCGGCTTTAACATGATCACCAGTTCTTTTTTCTGGGTAGTTTCACTTTTACTTTTAAATAACTCTCCCATAAATGGAATATCGCCCAAAAAAGGTGTTTTTGAATCTAACATCACTTTACGTGTTTCTATCAACCCACCTATCACCACTATTTCACCTGATTTAGCACGAATAATAGTATCGGACTCACGTACGCTACTTTGTGCAAGGGGTAAAATTATTTCTTCACTGCCAAGCTTAATAACTTTAGTCTGCTCATCAGTTGAAGTAACTGATGGATGAACATGAAGAATAACCTCACCATTACCATCTATTTGAGGAGTAACATCCAAAGCAATCCCTGAGAAAAAAGGGGTTAGGTTAATTTCAGGTGTAGTGGTAGTTGACGTACCGGTAGTCGTCGTACTTGAAACCTCAGTAACATAATATTCATCACCACCGACTTTAATTACCGCTTTTTGATTATTGGTAGCGGTAATTCTTGGGCTTGACAATACTTGTACATTTCCTTGGGTAGAGAGTAAATCTATAACGCCTGAAAAATCGTTATTGTTAATAGTTAGGTTACTTGTACCACCAATGGTATTTGCAATAACATTGCCCGCGATGGAACCAGACGTTGAAAAAGCTAAGTTAGTACTACCAATACTGCCTAAAATTTGATCCCATTTAACACCTTGCTGATAATCATCGTTGAGCGTAACTTCCATAATCTTAGCTTCAATAATAACTTGGCGGCGCAAATGAGTTTCTGTATCGTTAATAAAACTCTTAATGACTTTTATTTCATCGGGAAAAGCGCGAACAGTCACTAAGCCTGCTTGCGGAGAAACAAAGACTGAACGCCCCTCTTCAGAACCGACCAATACCGTTAGCGTTTCTTTTAATTCAGCCCAGAAGTCAGATGTGGTCTCAGTGTAAATATTAATACCGCTGCTTCCTTGCTGACTATTTTGGCTGTTTCCACCACCTGAATTACCTGAACTGTTTGAATTACCGTTTGAACTATTATTTGAGTTATTACCACTACCTTGATCATTTTCTGATACACCACCAGAATTAATGCTAGTACTCGACATGCCTGAGCGTTTAACAAACAAATAATTTAGTGGAATAGTTTCAGTGCGAATACCGGCTGGGTAAACTTGTACTATTTTACCACTACGTCTAATTTCATAGCCATAAACCTCTTCAACAACATCAAGCACTTCATTAAGCGTACTGCTTTTCAAGTTCAGGGTAATCGTACCGCTTACGTCAGGATGTACAACAACACTGTACGCTGACTCGTCGACTAAGGCTGCGAAAAACTCTTGTGCACTTACATCGCTAGCGGCAATTTCTAAACGTTTTTCTGCCAATAAACCCTCTCGGGCTTGGCTAACATTACGTTGCATTAATTCTTGCTGAATAGCATTTGGCACTTGTTGCAATGCTTTAGGCGCAGGTTTACTCGATTCTTCAATCGCTTTGTCTAGTGCATTAATCATTTCAGTTGGTTTATCTGGCGCCGTTTGACAACCAAACAAAGTTAAAAGTAAGGTGAAACAATAAAATTTTCTTTGAGTGTTTTTCATTTGATCATATCTTTTCATTTTGATTTCACCACGACACTAGAAAAAACACTGAGCTTTAAGCGTTTTTCTGCTGAACGTAAGACCACGCTGGTATTGTTCACAGCTACTAATTCATACTGGCGAATAAAATCACCTATTTTTAACACTTGGCCATTAATAACAGCAGTGTGTACTTCTACACCATGAATAATACTTTCTAATATTAATTCTGCTTTCGGTGTCGTTTGAGCTTTACTCATTGACGAGAAATTAGTACCTGAAAGCGGTTTAGTTGGGTCAACATCTTGGGCGTCAACCACAATAGAAGTCAGCAAAGTTATAAAAAAAATACTGTTGAAAGTTAAGATTTTAAACACCTATAAACTCCCGCTTAGTACTTAAGCTGTACATTTCTATTTCTAACTCACTCACTGGGTATTCTTTTAGTTGGTAAGTAAACTCTTGCCAAAAAAACTTCCAAGATAATGCTTCCAGCTGTGTTAAGTAGTCACGTAATTGAAAGTAACTACCGCTGAGTTTAATTTTTATCGCATGACGATAAAGTATCAATGCTGGCTGGTCAGAGTTAACGACAACCGCTTTAGTCTCTTCATCGGTTGTACTAGCGATGTTCATCGGCTGCGCAGCAATAACTTGAAATGATTGTAGAGAAACACCTTTCTGGGTTTTTAATAACTGCATTAACGCGTAACGCATTTGAACAGGGTCTATTAAGTCTGAGGTAAGTTTTAATAAATTTACGTCAACCTTATTTAATTTATCTTTATATTGTGAAATTTGCTTATTTAATGATTCGTTAGGATCTTTTGACAAGCCTTCTTCAAAAATTAATATAGAAGCTTTAGCTGTTCGATTGTCGTTGTTCACTTGTATAACTTGCTTTTCAAGCTTAACAATCTTTAGCGCGTTATCATCAATAAAGAAGTTATGCATAATAAATATAATGGCAACTAACCCAGTTAATAACACCATATATTGCTCACGAGGAGTAATAGTTAAATATTTTTCACTATACGCTTGCCATTGTTTATTCATCGGCGCCTCCGGTCTTTGATTTAGAACTAACTAAAAATTCGGTATGCTTTTGCTCATTTTCGTTAAGAGAAAAATTAATAAATGATTTACCTGATAAAAACTTTGATGTTTCAAATTTAGCTAACCATGCGGGTACGGCTTCTGGCGTTCGCGCCACACCAGAAAAGGTTAAATCTTGATAAGTAATATTAACATGCTGCAAACTAATGTCTTTATGATGCATTAAAGACAGTTCTGTCATCGATGAGGCAAAGCCTGCCACCGAAGTATGAGTGCGGTCAGTTAATTCATTCAATAGCACACTTTTATTTTTCAAAACAATTTTTAACATTGCTAGTTCTTCAAGCACTGTGACGTCTGCCCTGTTCGCTTTGAGCTTACCTTCTAGTTGAGCAAGTTGGTTATCTTGATTAGTTTTGATTTGAGAAAGCGCTACGTACTTAGCCGTCAATTCAGTTACTTGATAATGGTTTAAAAAAATCCAAGACAACATAAAGACGAGAGCTAAAGACCAAAGCATAACAACGCGGGGTAAAGTCACCAGCACTTGTTTAGGCAATAAGTCTTGTTGTAGTAAATTAATTGAATTTTTTGCCATTAGTTTATTGGCTCCATATTATTCAATTTTGTTGCTCCTAAGCTTACCGCAAACTCTCGTGCATGGTCAAAACCTTCAGGCATGGTGAATAAGTTCACAGCAACATTGGTATTTTCAGCCAATTTACGTGCAAGCAACGCCTCATTAGCCATCGGCACAATCACTTCAATACTGCGTATAGGTGCTTGTTTTAATTGACGTTCAAAATAATCAGTTGAGCGTTGAATTTCAAGGTTTAAATTATCAACAATACCAAATGATAACTCTTCTTCTGTTTTGGTTGCAATTTGAGCAAAGCCACGTAAACGACGAGAGAAGAATACTTTGCCTTGCTTAACGATCAATAAAATTATTTCTTCGTTAGGTTGCTGACATACCATTAAACAGGCATCATCTTTCACTGGCAGTAAACTGGCAAAGGCGAATTCTTCGGTAGTAATAGACTTCAATATTAGCCCATCTTGATTAAGTGGACCAATCAAGGTTAATAATTCTTTTTTGGAAGCACAAACAACATTTATTTTTTCATTGCCGCCAGAAAGTGTTGGACCGTCAAAATAATCGAGTACCATATCTTCTGGAGAATGGTTAACGAGATCTTTAATCTGCCATTTTAAAGCGGCGTTTAATTCATTATCAGGAATATTGGGTTTGTCGACTTGCAATATTTGGGTTTGTGATGAAGCCAGCACGAGATGACATTGCCCTTGCAATTGATACTTTTCTTTTTGAATTTTAATCTGTTGGGGATGTTCTGCCAATGACGAGTTAATTTGTTGAAACTGAGATTCCCCCTGTTCTGGACAGAAAAAAAAGGCAAAAGAATGCTGATGTAAACTTACACCTAACAAGTCTTTGGACTCAACTTTGGAGAAAATATTATTTAATTTTTTAATAAGTGACATTTATCAATATTATTATTTATAGTCAGATGTCTATAAATCATTATCCCCTATTCCATTAAAGGCGCAAGTTTTTTATCGAGTAGTTATATTTAAGTAAAGAATAACATTACCTTTTATGAAAACAGAATCTCCTTTACAGAAAGTCACCCACCCTTTATTTGAGAGGCATCAACTCTCTGTTTCGATCAAACGAGACGACGTTATTCATCCGATAATATCTGGCAACAAATGGCGTAAATTAAAATTTAACTTACGCCACGCGCAAGCACATAACTATATCGGTGTGATAAGTTTTGGTGGCAGTTTTTCTAATCATATTCACGCCCTCGCCTTTGCTTGCCATCAGCAGGGGTTAAAAAGCATTGGTATTATTCGGGGTGAAAAGGAATATGCGAGTAACTTCACCCTCTCGATGGCGCAACGATGGGGTATGAAACTGCACTTTGTTGACAGAAAATCCTATCGACTTCGTGAAAACAAGGAGTACTTAGCTCAATTACAACTCACATACCCTGACTATTTAATAGTGCCTGAAGGCGGCAGTAACACCTTAGCATTAGCTGGCGTTGGCGAAGTAATAACTGAATTAAATCAACAATGTGAATTTGATACTTTAGTAACGCCTGTGGGTAGTGGTGGTACATTAGCCGGACTTATAAAAGCAGATAATAATCAGCATAATCTTTTAGGGATTGCTGTATTAAAGCAAGACGGTTACTTAACAGAACAAGTAAATAGCCTGCTCGGTGATAATCTACATTTCAATAATTGGCAAATAATGCCAGAATTTCATCGCGGCGGTTATGCTAAATTTAATAAAGAAGATGCGGAAAAAATATTAAGCTTCAGCCAACAAACAGGTTTAATTTT
This sequence comes from Colwellia sp. PAMC 20917, assembly GCF_001767295.1. Taxonomy (GTDB): domain Bacteria; phylum Pseudomonadota; class Gammaproteobacteria; order Enterobacterales; family Alteromonadaceae; genus Colwellia_A. Next base: position 2,744,081 of record NZ_CP014944.1, on the reverse strand, counting down.
TGAACCCGTATATTCAGGAAAAATGATTTTAGCGTTATTAGACTTAATAGATCAGCAGTATTTTCCTAAAGGACATCGCCTGGTCTTATTACATACTGGTGGATTACAAGGTATTGGCGGTTTAATCGAACGAGGTTTACTTAGTGCTAACGACTGGAGTATGCCTACTTTTTGATGATATTTTAGAGGGGAATTATTTTACAGTGATAATTTTCAGGTAAAAATATTTATACTATCGGAAACAATAGACAAAAAAATACCGCTATTCTTAAAAAAATAGCGGTATTTTATCAACGTAATTTAGCGAACTAAATTAAGCTTCAGCGATAACAACAACTTTAATGTTAGTATCAACATCGTTGTGTAAGTGAATTGCGATTTCGAATTCACCCGTTTCACGGATTGTACCTAAAGGCATACGTACTTGAGCTTTCGCTACTTCAACGCCTGCTTCAGTAATTGCATCAGCAATATCTTTAGTACCGATAGAACCGAATAATTTACCTTCTTCACCCGCAGATGATGCGATAGTGATTTCAGCCAATTCAACGATTTTAACAGCTTTAGCTTCAGCAGCTTTTAAAGTTGCTGCTAATGCTGTTTCAATTTCAGCACGACGTGCTTCAAAATGTTCAACGTTAGCTTCAGATGCAAAAACTGCTTTACCTTGCGGTAATAAGAAGTTACGTGCATAACCAGATTTAACTGATACCTTGTCACCAAGGCCGCCTAATTTGGCGATTTTATCAAGAAGTATTACTTCCATTTTCAAAACCCCTTTTTAGGTTACTTATGTAAATCAGTATATGGTAATAAAGCTAAGTAACGAGCACGCTTGATCGCACGACCAAGTTGACGTTGATATTTAGCGGCAGTACCAGTAATACGGCTAGGAACGATTTTACCACTTTCAGTGATATAGTTTTTCAGTGTAGCAATATCTTTATAATCGATAGAGGTAGCACCTTCCGCTGTGAAGCGGCAGAACTTACGACGTCTAAAAAAACGAGACATGGATTTCTCCTAAATATGGTGTCTTTATTGGGTAGATTAACCAACCAAAAAAACCACCTTAATTAATCATTTCAATATGTTGAGCATGTAAGACAAGAAGTGGGTTACCATTTCTTGATTCATGACGGTTTATAAAACCAGTCACTTTGAGCTTACTGCCCGCAATTAAATCACGAGTTAAGTTTTGTGACAGCTCACCTGTTGCGACAACCTGTATCCGGACAAATGCTTGTCGGTTCATGCCAGCTTCATTTTGTATGGACTTATGGTCCATTGAAAACTGACAATGCTGAATACCTGCAGGGCTTGTTGATTTTTTCGGTGGTTTTACCACTTCACCTACCAACACAAGGCAATTCTCATAAAGAGAGTTTGTCACGAGTTACTTATTCGCTCGCAGCTTCTTCTGTAGTTTCAGTAGCAACTGGTGCTTCTGTAACAGCTGGAGCATCTTTCTTAACTTCGCGGCGATCGTCGCGACGTTCTTCTTTAGCAGCAGCCATTGCTGACGCTTCTGTTACTGCGTCTTTAGTACGCATGATCATGTTACGAATAACAACATCATTGTAACGGAAAGCTGTTTCAAGCTCATCAATAACTGCTTGTGGCGCTTCAATGTTTAATAAAACATAGTGTGCTTTGTGCAATTTATTGATTGGGTATGCTAATTGGCGACGGCCCCAGTCTTCAAGACGGTGGACTTTGCCTTCAGCAGCATTGATCAAGTCTGTATAGCGCTGGATCATGCCAGGTACTTGTTCACTCTGATCAGGGTGAACCATAAATACGATTTCGTAATGACGCATTACGAGCTCCTTACGGTTGTAGCCTCATTAGCTGGCTCAGCCAAACACCAGAAAGAGGCAAGGAACAAAAAGTTCGGGCTGAATTAAGGTCGCGAAGTGTAGTAAATATAAGCAGCGAAGGCAAGATAAATATAAGGATACAGGGCAATAAACAAAAAAATCACCAAGAAAATGACTTCTTTGATGATTTTATTGAGGTTTAAAGCTGTGGAGCAACTTAACTAGCATTAATGTAGGTAAGCATTAACGGCGTTGGCGTACTATTTCAAACAAACAAATGCCGGTAGCAACAGAAACATTTAAACTTGAAACACTGCCAGCCATAGGTAATTTCACTAATTGATCACAGTTTTCACGAGTTAATCGACGCATACCTTTGCCTTCTGCGCCCATCACTAATGCCATTGGGCCAGCTAATTTCTCATCGTACAAACAATGATCTGTTTCTCCTGCTGTACCAATAATCCAAACACCATTGTCTTGCAACTGTTTCATCGTACGTACTAAATTTGTCACTTGTACCAATGGCACAGTTTCAGCTGCACCAACAGCAACCTTACGCACTGTTGCTGTTAGGCGGGCCGCATTATCTTTTGGAACAATAATAGCCTGTACACCAGCCGCATCTGCATTTCTAAGACACGCACCAAGATTATGAGGATCGGTGACACCATCAAGAATTAATAAAAAGGGTGTTTCATCTTTTTGTTTGGCTTGGGCAAGAATATCAACGAGATCATTTTCGGTGTACGTTTTGCCTTGAGTAATACGTGCTAAGACGCCTTGATGTTGTTCGCCATCACTTTTTTCATCAAGGACCTTACGGCTAACAAGCTGGGTCGATATGTCATACTTTTTTGATAAATTAATGATCGTCATTAACCGCTCATCTTCACGACCTTTCAGTAAAAAAAGCTCAATAAAGCGTTCTGGAGCACGTTTAATTAATTCATTAACAGCATGAATGCCAAATACTAATTCGTCTTGTTTTGCCATGTTATTCTCTTTTCAACTTCTTCTTTAATTACTCTATATCGAGCTTCATTGCGTATCGGCCGAACGTTAATCGTTACGACTTTTTAACCGATATTACTCAGCCGTTTTACGAGCATTTTTACCTGGACGTTTTTTTCGTGCGGTACGCTTTTTAGCTTTTGATTTTTCTGTTTTCTTGTCTTTTGGCTTTTTAGGCGCCCCTTTGTCGCTAGTTCCCTTGGGCCTATTAAAGCCCTGATCGGCGTTTTTTCTCAGCCCTGTACTTTTAGCTTTCGATTTACCTTCAGGTTTACCACTACTTTTGGGCGCTTGTTCACCCGACAAAACGAGATCTATTTTTTTCTCATCCAAGTTTACTGCGGCAACATTAACTTCTAAGACATCGCCAATACGATATTTAGTGCCCGAACGTTCACCACTCAAACACATGCGAACATCATCAAAGTGATAATAGTCATGCCCTAAAGAAGTTATATGAATTAAGCCTTCAATATGTAAATCGGTTAAGCGTACAAATAGACCAAAATTAGTCACGGTTGAAATAACACCGGTAAAAGTATCACCAACGTGATCTTGCATAAATTCACATTTCAACCAATCAGCAACATCACGAGTCGCATCATCAGCCCGACGTTCGGTCATTGAACAATGCTCTCCTAGTTCAATAACTTCTTCAGGTGAATATTGGTAAAATCCGGCGTTAGCTTCATTACTTTCGTTAGCGCTTTGTGCTTGTTTTGCCAGAATCGCTTTAATCACTCGATGAATGACCAAATCTGGATAACGACGAATTGGCGAAGTGAAATGACTATAAGACTCGAGCGCTAAACCAAAATGTCCTAAATTTTCACTTTGATAAACGGCTTGGCGCATAGAGCGCAGCAACATGGTTTGGATCAACTCTTGATCTGGACGACCTTGAACATGGTTTAAAATATTAGCGTAATCAGCAGGTTCAGGTTGCTCTCGCGTTGGCAAGGATATGCCGAGTTCAGTTAAATAACTGACAAAGTTTTTATACTTATCTTCACTCGGTTTGTCATGGACACGGAATAAACCGGGCATTTGGTGTTTTTCTACAAATTTTGCCGTTGCCACATTCGCTAAAACCATACATTCTTCAATGATTTTATGCGCATCGTTACGAATAAGCGGCACAATCGATTCTATTTTACGATCACTATTAAACAAAAATAGAGACTCGGAGGTTTCAAAAGCAATGGCACCACGATTAGTTCGCGAGGTCTTTAATGCTAAATACATTTGATATAAATTTTCTAAATCGCCGACTAATGGCTGATATTGTTCGCGCAACGCTGCCTTTTCGGTTGCGTCTTCACCCGATAGAATTGCTGCGACTTTGCTATAAGTAAAGCGAGCATGTGAGCGCATAACCGCTGAGTAGAACTTACTACCCGACAACTCACCTGACGCACTGATAGTCATTTCACAAACCATACATAAACGGTCAACATCAGGGTTTAATGAACATAAGCCGTTAGATAGTTTTTCCGGTAACATAGGAATAACTTGGCTCGGAAAATAGACCGAATTACCACGAGATATAGCTTCATCATCAAGCGCTGTACCATTACGTACGTAGTAACTTACGTCGGCTATAGCCACCCATAAACGCCAGCCACCCGATTCTTCAGGCTGACAGTAAACAGCATCATCAAAATCTCTAGCGTCTTCGCCATCTATAGTGACTAGCGGTAAGTCACGTAAGTCAACTCGTGAAATTTTTGCTTCGTCTTCGACTTCGTCTGCTATTGTTGCAACTTCTTCAATAACGCTAGCCGACCATTCGTGTGGTAAGTCATGCTCACGTAGAGCAATGTCAATTTCCATGCCTGGTGCTAAATGATCACCTAAGACTTCAATCACTTCACCTACGGCATTATTGCGTTTTGATGGACGATGCAAAACATTGACCACCACCATTTGTCCGTGACGTGCACCAAGCTTGCTTTCGGGTTCAATCAGAATATCTTGTTTAATACGCGCATCGTCTGGAACAATATAAGCGATACCATGTTCAACATAGAAGCGGCCAACAATACCGGCTTTACGCGGTTCGATGACTTCAATTATTTTAATTTCTTGTCGGCCTTTGCGATCGGTACGATCCACTAAAATAGCGCTAACAATATCACCATGGAATACCCGTTGCATTTCGTGAGATGAAATATAAAAATCTTTGCCTGGCTTCTCACCTTTAGCAATGTCAGGTATAAAAAAGCCAAAACCATCACGATGACCGGTAACTTTACCCGTGATCAAACTATTTTTGGCAGGAATGACATATTGCTTAAGTTTATTAAAAACAAGCTGACCTGCATTTTCCATAGCACGCAAACGTCGTTTTACGCCAACATGATGCGTTTCATCATGATAATTCAAAGCTTTGCATATCGCTTTAAAATTAAGTGGCACAGCAGAGTTTTCTATTACTGATAATAGTAATTCTCGACTCGCCACTGGATTGTCGTATTTTTGTGCTTCGCGTTTTTGATGAGGATCTTTCAGGGGATAAACTCGATTAATGTGTTAATGCAGCAATTATATACCTATACCCGTTACCGATCAAAGCGTTGGTTTTCAGTGGTAATTAAAAACGATGTCTATAGACATTAATTTTATCGAATGATGATGCTGTTTTAAAATTTAATAACGCAACAAAGTCGTTTAGACCCCTGTTAATCATGGGATTGATGAGCTAAAGCGATTAATGCGATAAAAATGTTATCGCATTAAAAACAGCTTAAAATTTACCTTCTTTGGCTGAATTAACAACATGCTCTGGCATTTTATCTGCCAACACTGATAATATTTTGGCAATTTGCTGATGAATTTTTTTATCATCGGTAACCGAGTGATGAAGTTGTGTATATAACTCTGGGTAGTCTAATGGACTACCATAGCCTTGTGCATAAATATCGGCTAAACGGATTTGTGCTTTTAAATTATTTACTGCTGCGGCTTCTTTGAGATAAAACATTGCTTTTTCTACATCAACCTGCATAAATTTACCGGTATGGTAGTAACGCCCCAGTTGTTCAAGTGCCTCAGGCAAAGCTTGGTCTGCAGCATTTTTCATAAAGTGAAGTCCAAGCGGTACATCTTTTTTAACACAGACACCATACGCTAGCATATCCCCCCAAAGAAATTGGTACGAAGGGTATTCTGATTTAGTGGCTCGTGCTTCAATGTCTTGTACAAGCTGACATTCGTCGAGCACAACTTGCCCTAAATGTTTATTCTCTTTAATCAAACCCAACAGCTGGTTATCTGTATAAATTTGCACTGCTTCAAGTTTTTGACCATAGCTGGTATTACTTATAAAAAATAACAACGCTAAAATTACTAATAAAAATCGCATAAATGACAATCCAAAAATTCAAATAAATATATAAGCATTAACTTATTATCGGCTGAACATAAAAAAGGTTAAGTAATAAAGACTGACATTTTTTTGTTGCCAACAGCCTCTTTTATTAACTATTAAAGGTTAAGCAATATTAATACCATTATCTTAACTACCTTAGTGTTTAAAAGTAATGTTTTAGTCAATATCGCGATTAACAAAGGGGATCTGACTAAGCCCTTGCACAATAGCTCTGAAAAGAACACAATTAAAACGGTTTCATAAAACAAGAAATGATTATGTCAGAATTAGAAATTGAGCAACTAATCGCCAACTCAAAAGCTAATGAAAACATTGCACTAAAGCTATTTGAAATAGAAAAAGAAGTACTTGAAAGTAAATCTTGTGAAGAACTTATCCAATGTTTGTTGAACTCAATACAACAAAAATTTGATATCACTTCAATTACTTTACTTTTGGTTGAACCGACACCGATTAGCTATTTATTCAACGAACAATTGCAATCAAATTGGCAACAGCGACATAGTAACAAAATATCTTTAGAACAGTTAAAAGCTTTTCATCATGACAGTAAACCTTTTCTAACGAATGATTTAGATAATTTACCTGCTGTTATACCTACTGAATTACTCATAGAAGCACAATCTATTGCGCTTATTCCCTTAATACTAGAAGGGCAACTTTTTGGTAGCCTATTGTTTTCTGATAGAGATAAAAGTCGCTTTAGTAATATACTTGGCACCTTTCATTTAGAGCAACTCGCTACTAAAGTAAGTTTGTGCTTATCCAATGTGCTCATTCGAGAGCAACTTGAATACATGGCACATTATGATCGCTTAACCGGTGTTGCCAACCGTCGTTTAATGGAAAATTTTATTGCCGAGGAGTTAGTACGACAGCAAAGGTATGGTGTTCCCTTTTCACTATTATTTGTTGATTGTGATGATTTCAAACAAGTTAATGACCGATACGGTCATGATTGTGGTGATAGAGTACTGGCTTATATAGCGAAAAATTTACAAGGATTAATAAGAGAAAATGACCGCTGTTTTCGTTTCGCAGGTGATGAATTTGTTGTAGTATTGGCAAGCCAAAAGCACCAAGAAGCAGAACTAGCAGCAAAACGTTTAAGCGAGTTTTTTATCAAAAACCCTATGCGTGACCAACAAGCAGTTTTACCCGTTACAATAACCTGCGGGGTAGCAGCAAGTGATGGTAAACGTTCGATGGACGAACTGCTAAAAGAAGCTGATACCCATTTATATCAACTAAAGAATAATAGAAAACAGCTGTTAGTTTAACGAATAGATTATTTATGATTGTTGAAATTTAAATTTCAGGATTATTAAAAAGGTATTATGTGGTTGATATCGCTAAATCACGAGGCTTTTACAGCTTAACCCCCCCTGGCCATATAAAAGCATTTAGTATTTTACGAAGTTTGGCGCAAAAAGAGCATTTAGATCAACGTTTAGTCGACTTATTTATCCTGTTGGCTCATTAGTCGAATTGGGTTCCAATAAACGGGCTATTGTCGAAAGCAGAAATGACGGCGACCCAATCAATCCTAATGTACGTTCATTCTATAATTCTCTCGATGGTCGTTACGAAATGGCTGAAGATATAAATTTATCCAACAATGAAGACTTTATTGTTCAAGGAGTAAGAACCGATGATTTTGATCTAGATATGAACAAAATCATCGAATTTCTTTTAGTGGAAGGGTAAAGGTCTTAAACCTTAAACTTCGATGTTGCCTTCTGTAATTGAATGGCATTTTTATCAACTAAATGAGCCACATTACCAATCTCTTCGATCGCCGTTTGAGTCGCTCCAAAACTGTTATACATCTGCTCTATATTATTAACAACGGTCTCAGCAACGCAAGATTGTTCTTCTGTTGCTGTAGCAATTTGGCTGTTCATTGAACTGATATGACCGATTTGTTCTTTTATATTTGTTAAAGATTTATCAACTGCAAGTGATATTTCCTCATTGGTATTTGCTTTTTCTCGCGCTAATCCCATGGTACTTACCGATTGGTCAGCCGCTGAAATGAGCTTATCTAGTAAACCACGAATCTCAGTAGTCGATAACGCTGTTCTTGAAGCTAAACTTCTAACTTCATCAGCAACGACAGCAAAGCCTCGGCCTTGCTCGCCCGCTCGAGCCGCTTCAATTGCAGCATTTAACGCTAATAAATTTGTCTGTTCGGCGATTCCATTAATAACATCAAGAATTTTATTCATGTTCTGCGAGTCTTTAGCGAGCCTATCAACCACATCCGCTGCATTACCAATTTCATGGACTAATTCACCTGAGATAAGTAAAGAACGCTGAACATTCTCCATGCCTCGATTAACTTCTGCTTCTCCAGAACCTGCAGCATTTGCGGCTTCTGCGGCAGACTTAGCAATATCAGTAACACTAAATTGCATTTCAACCATAGATTGTTTTGTTATTTCAGCCACTTCTGCTTGGCTTTGTACATTAGCATCAACATCACGTACCTTTTCAGCCAATTGTTCAGCACTTTTGGTAAGGGGTGGCACAACATCAATGACATCTGAAACAATACCTCTTAGCAATTGAGTAAAAGCATTAAAGTTCTTAACAACACTGCCTAATTCATCCTGACTCATGACTTCAATCTGGTTGGTTAAATCACCATCACCTTCTGCCAGTTCTTTTAAAGAAGCATCTATATTTAATACTGAATGACTAATTGAACGTGCGATGACGATACTCAATAGTGACATCATAACCAAAAGTAAAATACCCACTAAAATACTTAAATCTCTTGAGTCACTAGAGTTAGCCACTGTTTCTTCAACCAAGGTATTAAATACTTTAGCCGCCTTTTCTTTTTCCTGGGCTAAGCGGTCAGTAACCTTTTGGTAAATATCTGCTTTATTATCAATACTGGTCTTTGTTGAGGCCAATTGAAAATCGATTTCTTCCTTGATAAATCCTACTGAAATATTTCGCGCGATGTCATTATACTCGTTGCTTAATGAGACTAGAGTAGAAGTATCCGAAAATGAGGGTTCAAGTGAATCAATACGCGTTAAATTACCGGTTAACACCGTAACTAACTGACTAGCTTGATCAACTAACTCTTCATCACCAAAAGAGACACTCTGGTTGTAGAGTTCATCTACACGTTGCCAAGTACTGACATTTTCACTGGTTAAGTTAACCAAATGAATCGTAGTATTTTGAATTTTTTGTAATAAAATTTGGTTTTTAGAGATGGCAGTAATGTTAATAAGTAAATTAATAACAAAGCTCAAAATTGCAATCGCTAGTATTGCTAATATTTTATGAAATATAGGTAATTCTTTAAAAAACTTCATATTTATCCTAATCGTAAATGGCGTACGATGCACCGTACATTGTTAAAATACTCAAATAATAAGCCCTTGGGGCCTTCAAAAATTTTTAACTACTTTTACATTAGCATTTTCTTAAGTTGAGCTTAAATGAAACTCAATGACTAGACTCCGTTCTACACAATGCTCTAAATCTGCTAGAAGTGCTTATCAAGCATAAACTCCACAAGAAAGTCTGTTTTTATTCAGTCGCTAGGCTAAGTTCAACTTATTATAAATCATAAGATGATTAGCTGGATACGTTTTTAGTAATTTCATGATAAATGGCTGTAGCCACCTATTACTGTACCAGCATTAACGTGAGTAAACACCAAAGATTAATTCACCTTTTTTAATAAGACTGAAAATAGGCACAGTGAAGGTACTATTCATTTACTATCGTGGAGAACTTTTTCCGTCAACTATTAGTGAGTATATTTATTAAAAGTTAAGTTTATAGTTCTAATAAAATCAAGAAAACAATAAATGTTTCTTATACTTGTAATACTAGAAGATCAGGTGTCGGTGAGTTAAATAAAAAGAATAAGGGATTATATTTACGAAGTGATGAATAATGAGTCGTGAAAAATCCACCTGATTTTTCACGACTCATTATATTATTTTCTAAAGTTAATTCCTGATTGAGCTGAAAAATAAGCAAATAGAGTATAAACTGCTGTTGCTTGCTTTAAGTCTTCAGGGTTCACTTTGTCCAAGGTATCGTTCTCTGTATGGTGATAATCAAAGTACTTGGTGCCATCAGGTGCAAAATTCATGCTTGGCATACCCGCAGCGCTCATTACACTCATATCTGATTGTGCTTGTGCATTGTTATCGTTTGATAATTCAACGCCTAACGGCGCAAGATGCTTAGCAAGGTCGTTAATTGCCGTTAATGACTCTTTACCAACACCCGAAGTCATTTTATAAATTTTACCAACACCAAAGTCCCATTCGGCGCCAATGATATGATTATTCATATTTTTTTCATGGACTTCCATATATTTTTTTGCACCTAATAAACCCACTTCTTCAGCCGCAAAAAGAATGACGCGGATAGTACGCTTTGGACGTATAGGTAATTGAGCAATGTGATGAGCAGAGGCAAGCATCATAGCAACACCCATACCATCATCTAATGCACCGGTACCGACATCCCAGCTGTCAAGGTGGGCACCAATTGAGACAATTTCATCAGGAAATTCGCTACCGGTTATTTCACCAATGACATTGGCAGAAACGGCTGTTATTTTAGCATCAGTATGGCTGGTTAATTTTAGATAAAAGCTAACCGGTTTATTGCGCTTTAATTGATTAACAAGTAAGTCTGCGTCAGGATTTGAAAGCGCAGCCGCAGGAATTTTTTTCACGCCAGCCTCATAACGCATAATGCCAGTATGGGCTATACGGTTATTGTCTGTACCTACAGAACGCATAATTAATGCTGACGCCCCTTTTTTAGCGGCTACAACTGCCCCACCCACACGCGTACCTACGGCTGGACCATAACCGTTACCGTCGATATGCTCTTCCATTTGATAAGAAACAAATGCAATTTTTCCATCTAAACTATTATCTGGTGCCGCGATTAAGTCAGCTAAGGTTTCAAAATGAGCAACGTCTCCAATCAGTCCTTCTTCACTGGTAGCAATACTGCCACCAAGAGCAATGGCGACAACCTTATGAGGGTAAGGCGAGATTATTTTCGCTTGTGCTTCACCACGTTGCCAAAAAGTACCCGTGACTTCTTCTGTCCACACTTTATCAAAGCCTAAAGCATTCATTTTAGCTTGCGCCCAAATGACGGCTTTTCTATCACCTTCTGAACCCATTAATCTATGCCCCACTTCCGTGGTTAAAGATTCTAAAACTTGATAGGACAAATTAGATTGCAGAGCGGTATTTTTTAATTGTGTCAGTTGCTTAGTTTCTGATTCAGTCAGTGTTGCCGCTGAACTTGATAAAGCTAACAAAGTACTACTGAAAACAAGCGTTTTTATTACAGATTGAAAAGGCACTTTAAGCATTATATTCCCTTTTATTGATTTTATTGATTGTAGAATTAATTCAGTATCAAGAATCTTGCGCCGACATGCAAATAGGTTCGCCTTAAAAAAGTGGCAAACTATCTTTATTAAAACCATTGAGCCCTAATTAAGCGAATACTGAACTTTTAAAAGATTTATAGCTCAATACTACAGCGCTAAATATAAAGTAAACAAGGAGGATTACATTTGAATAAATTAAGCAAAGGACTAACCTTCTCGATTATCTTGCATATAGCGGTACTGATCATTTTTACACAAGGGTTATCAACAGTTCCACTTAGCGCAGTAAAAAATAACGATTCGGTTAACCCTATTATTCAAGCTCGCCTATATTTTCCTTTACGGTCAAGGAAAAAAGCGACGCTTACTTCCAGCAAGGAACCGCTAGTCATTAAAGAAACCATGCCAACAGATGAAAAGAAAACCAGTCATGAATGGTTAGAAAAAACCAACAATGGGACGACTCTGCCTACAAAGTTATCTAAACAGCCAATTGATAAAAACGTGTTGGAGAGTAAAGCATCAAGTAAAAAAATGAGTCAAACGTCACTGGATAAGCTTAAGCAACGTTTAGATAACCAAGCCCGTGAAAACGCTGCAAACGACAGCTTAACTAAATACCTAACCGATAAGAGTACCGTTGCACAATCCATCACAACGTATGATCAGTTAGCCCCAGCGAAAGCAAAAATTAAAGAAGTCGATTGTAATAGCAGTAAATTTAATAGTGCGCTAAATGCGATGTCAACCTTGCTTGGCGGCAGTATCAGGTGTAATAGCATGCCTAATTTAAAAAACTTCTTAAATAAAAGAATGGCCGTAGCTGAAAAAAAAGCACAAAAAAGCCAGTGATATTTCGCTGGCTTTTTGTTAATCGCAATGTAACTAAAGAAAATTAGATTGAGAAAGAAGATCCACAACCACAGGTTGATGAAGCGTTTGGGTTATGTACTAAAAATCTACTACCTTCTAAACCTTCAATATAGTCAACTTCACCGTCAACTAAATATTGTAAACTCATAGGATCAATAACCATAGTGACGCCTTTTTTCACAATAGTCATGTCACCGTCATTCACTTTTTCATCAAAAGTAAATCCATATGAAAATCCTGAGCAACCACCACCTGTTACATAAACACGTAATTTCAATTCCGGATTCTCTTCTTCTGTGATCAAAGATAAGACTTTATTTGCGGCGGCATCGGAAAATTTTATTGGTAATTCGGGAGTTGACATATTGCTCTACTTACAAAGGTGTTTACGGAAGTGTATCACGTGTATTATCTTAAACTTGACTAATTTAGTCAAGTATTACTCATTTAGTAAGGTTTATTGCAAGTAAATAATAAGCGTCTATATTACTTCGGACTATTGAGTGTTTTTCAAAAGGTCTACCCAAATAAAACTTTCATCTAACCGTTGATATTTTTGCCATCTATTTTTTGGCAAAATAGCAGCTAACGCTAATTTTTCGGGTAAAAATTTTGCAGGAAGAGTGAACTCACCTTCAACAATTTGAAAATATTGAAAACTAAATGATAAATCTTTCTTTGTAGATACCGATATATTACTTAACTTTAATTCGCTTGGCTTATTATCTAAGCTCCCCAATAAAGTAAAATCGACATAGCCTTTAGCAAAACGCTTACGTACTTGCTGTTGCATTAACACAATTTGAAAACGAAAATGATGTGGACTGGCTGTTGGATGGATCATCATTCGATCAATAGCCAATCCATCAGCGGTTTTTTCTGGTGCCATCACTTTTTCATAAAAAGCTAATTCTTTTTTTACTTCATAATGCTCAGACTCCATGCTTTTTAAAAGCTCCTGGGAGTGCTGATTAGCCATACGTTCAACTTCTAACTCTACTTCAAGGGTATTAATCTGACTATTTTGCTGAACATTCTTTTCATAAAGTTTACTCAATCGCGTTTGCTGTTGTGCTAACGTTTTAACTTGATAACCATGATAAAAATTCCCAACACGATAGCCACTGTAAAGACAGATAACAATCACGAGAAGAAGTAAAAGGGCGGAACGGAATGCGCCTAAACGCACAACAACCGTATTTAGATTTATTTTTGCTAACCAATTCATTTGAAAAGTATTATGATATCCAACGAGTTAATAAATATTTTTAGGCTCAAACAATAAAAGGTGCACCCATTCATTATTATGATATCGCTCTCTTTACTTAGAAAACGTTTAGCCTTACCGAGAACTTCCTGGCAACTTTGTTTGTTAGCCGCTTTAGGTGGCACTGCATCAGCACTTCTAGTTGTGCTATTCACCTACAGCATTGAGACAGTTCAAAGCTTTTATTTAGTCCAAAAAGATAACTATACCAGCTTAAGTGCTTTAAGTCGTTTCCATTTGCCTATAGTAGGCGGATTAGTCATTTTATTTTTTGCTTGGCTAACCGGCTACCAGTATTTACGTACCGGTATTCCTTTTGTGTTACATCGCCTAAAAGTAGCTAATGGCATTATTCCATTTCGCAATACGTTGAATCAATTTTTCGGTAGTGTGATTGCATTAGCGTCCGGCTTCTCAGTTGGAAAAGAAGGGCCTGCTATACATTTAGGAGCTGCTTGTAGCAGTTATTTAGGTAACAAGTTAAATCTACCGTTTAATACCATACGCACACTATGTGCATGTGGCATTGCCGCAGGTATTTCCGCTTGTTTTAATACCCCCATTGCCGCTGTTATATTTGTTATGGAAGTTATTTTACGCGAATACAAAGTGCATATTTTTATTCCTGTTATGATCGCTTCTATTACAGGGTCAATGATCAGCCGAAGCCTTTTGGGACCTGCCCATGAATTTGGATATTTTAGTAAAATATCCCTCAGTTTTGATCATTACCCTGTTTTGATTATATTAGGGTTAATACTTGGGTTATTAGCCTATGGCTTTAACCGATACTTAGTCATTATTATAAAATATTCGAGCTCGATTCATATTGTGCCACGCATTATGTTAGCAGCATTAATTACTGGGATACTTGGCTTCTTTGTACCCTTTGCTATGGGCACAGACTTAAGTGTAATAACGTTTGCCTTAGAAAATAATATTCCTTTACAATTATTACTCGGGGTTTTATTTGCTAAAATTTTGATGACCATTACCGCTTTAGGTCTAGGTATTCCTGGGGGTATTATCGGTCCTATTATTGGTATTGGTGCGATTGTAGGCACCTGTGTTTCAATATTAGTTACGGGTTATCTACCCGGAGAAAATTTTGCTGGTGATTATGCCTTAATGGGTATGGCGGGGTTCTTAGCAGCAACACTAAACGCTCCCCTTGCCGCATTATTAACGGTAGTCGAGTTGTCAAATCAGTTAGAGGTTGTTGTGCCAGCAATGATAGTCATCACCACTGCCTGTGTCTTTTCAGGGCAGTTTTTCAACAACCGATCGGTATTTGTTATGCAACTTGAGCAACAGGGTCTCAAATATCGAAAATCTCCCATCGAGAAATCATTACAACGTATCGGTGTATTAGGCGTATTACAGGAAAATATTAGCGTTTATCAACAAGAATGTTCTTTGGAAGTTTTCAGGGCATTGAAGAATGTTGAATTATTAAATCATGTTATTATTGAAGTAGCACCTGAAACAGAAAGTCTTAGTCCTTACTCAACATTTTCATGGTTAAAAATAAAACACGACTCAGGCACTAAGCGCGTAGAAATAGTACAATTACAGCTACTACCTTTGCAAAGCCAATCAACTTTAGCTGAAGCCTATTTAGCCCTGATTGAACAGCGAGATGGTGGTGTTTATATTTATGATAATGATCCTAATGAGATCTTAGGCATTATTACTTTTGAACAGATCAGAAGTTATTTATTAGAAGGAAAAACAACAGTATGACAACTCTTTTATGGTTACAAGCTTGCCATGTTTTTTTTATGGTCGCTTGGTTTGCTGGTGTTTTTTATTTACCACGCCTGTTTGTTAATCACGCTGAAACCTCTAGTATTGAGGTTGCCGAGCATTTAAAGGGTATGGAAAAACGTTTGTTATATTTTGTAACACCTTTTGCTGTGTTAACCGTGTCTTTAGGCATAGCCTTGATTTATTATTATGGATACGCTTGGTTTATCGCTTCAAAATGGTTGCACTTAAAAATAACGTTAGTGATTTTACTGCTCGCTTACCATGGTTATTGTTTTAAGTTAGTTAAAGATTTTAAAGAAGATAAAAATGTACGTTCAGGAAAGTTTTATCGAATTTTTAATGAATTTCCCGTCCTTATATTACTCGTAATATTATATTTGGTGTATTTAAAACCTTTCTAATGGGCGATCTTTGCTTATATTCTGGCTTATAGCCCATAAGAAGCTTTCATCAATTAGTTTGAACGCTTTGATTTAGACCCACAGAAACTGAATAGCAGCGATAATCTATTCTCAACATTTCTGAATTGTGCTATATTCCTGCATCAAAAATAGTCGCAGTCTTATAATTTTGGGTAACTTTTTATGATGAAGTTTGAAGGAAGTCATATCCTTTCTGTCTCGCAGCTTAATCGCGATGCTATCTCTCGTATTTTAGAAGTTTCATCACTAATGGCGCCTTATGCTATGCGTAAGAAGCGTTGTCATGTGTTGGATGGTGCAATTCTCAATAATCTTTTTTTCGAGCCCAGTACCCGTACCCGGGTCAGTTTTGGTGCCGCTTTTAACCTTCTCGGTGGTGCTGTTCGTGAGACCGTAGGACAAGAAAATTCATCGTTGAGTAAAGGTGAATCTCTCTTTGACACGGCACGTGTTATTAGCGGCTACTCTGATATTATTGCGATGCGACATCCCACGATGTATTCAGTTGAAGAGTTTTCAAAAGGCAGTAGTGTACCGGTTATTAACGGCGGAGATGGAGCTAATGAACACCCGACACAAGCCTTACTTGATTTGTTTACCATGCAATCTGAAATGGCGCCACATAACAAAACTTTAGACGGTTTAAATATTGTCTTAATGGGTGATCTCAAACACGGGAGAACCGTACATTCATTATCAAAATTACTCAGCTTATATAAAAACATGAAAGTAACGATGATATCTCCTGACGCACTTAACATGCCCGACAGTATAATCTCATCCTTAACCAATGCCGGACATCAAGTTGTGGTTACCGATAAAATTGACCATAATTTATCGTGCGATATCATCTATCAAACACGCATTCAGCAAGAGCGCTTTGCCAGTAAAGACGAAGCTAATTTATACCGGGGTCATTTCAGCTTAAATAGAGAAGTTTATCAGCAGTTTTGCCAGCAACATACCGTGATAATGCATCCCTTACCACGCGATTCTCGCCCTGAAGCAAACGAGCTTGATAGTGATTTAAATGATTTAGACAACCTAGCTATTTTTAGACAAGCCCAAAATGGTGTACTGGTCCGTATGGCATTATTTGCCTTAACACTGGGTGTCGAAAATAAGCTCAGCCAATTTGAAAAACCAGTGACTTGGTACACCAACAAATAAATAATTCTTAAGTATATAAGCGACAACAGTTTATTTAATGTTAGTCGTATTATAATTAACAAAGTAGGCAATTTATGAACCATTCAGAACAACTTTTTAACAGCGCAAAACAAATTATTCCCGGTGGCGTAAACTCGCCTGTTCGTGCATTTAATGGTGTTGGCGGTACGCCTTGTTTTATTAAACGCGCTGAAGGTGCATATATTTATGACGCCGATGGTAAAGCTTATATTGATTATGTCGGTTCTTGGGGACCAATGATTTTAGGCCATAACCACCCGGCTATTTTAGCAGCAGTTATTGAAACTGCTCAAAATGGCTTAAGTTTTGGCGCACCTACCGAGCTAGAAATCACTATGGCGGAGAAGGTACGTGAACTAGTACCGTCAATGGAACGCATTCGTATGACCAGCTCAGGTACAGAAGCTACCATGAGCGCAATTCGGTTAGCTCGTGGCTACACTGGACGCGATAAAATCTTAAAGTTTGAAGGTTGCTACCATGGTCATGCTGATTCGCTATTAGTAAAAGCAGGCTCAGGTGCATTAACCATGGGGGTGCCAAACTCACCAGGTATTCCTGCTGATGTTGCCAAGCACACATTAACCGTTAGCTTTAATAATATTGACGAAGTTAGACAAATTTTTGCTAAATATAAAGATGAAATCGCCTGTATTATTGTCGAACCTGTTGCTGGAAACATGAACTGTGTTCTTCCGGTAGAAGGTTTCCTTGAAGGTCTACGTGACGTTTGTGATGAACATAAAAGTGTATTGATTTTTGATGAAGTAATGACCGGCTTTCGTATTGCATTAGGTGGGGCTCAAGCACATTACAATATTGTTCCTGATTTAACAACGTTAGGTAAAGTTATTGGTGGTGGTATGCCTGTTGGTGCGTTTGGCGGTAAAAAAGAGATTATGGATTATATCGCACCTATTGGCCCTGTTTACCACGCAGGTACCTTATCGGGTAACCCTATCGCTATGGCTGCCGGCTTAGCGGCATTAAATGAATTAAGCATCGGTGATAAACACGAGCAACTGAGTGCATCAACTGAAAAGCTTGCTATGGGTTTAAAAGCAGCAGCTGAGCGCAATGGCGTGTCATTAAGCATTAACTATGCGGGTGCAATGTTTGGTTTTTTCTTTACAGATTCACCAGAGCCGGTCACTACTTTTGAACAAGCAACCGCTTGCGATACAGATAAGTTCAGACGTTTCTTCCATTTAATGCTAGAAAACGGCATCTACTTGGCACCTTCAGCTTATGAAGCTGGCTTTTTATCTATGGCTCATACCGATAAAGAGATTGAATTAACGTTAGCCGCTGCTGATAAGTGCTTTGCTCAACTATAATGTAAAAATTAGCGTGGTTTAGCGACTAAACCACGCCCGTTGACGCACAAGGATACTCATTTTTTAACAAGACCATCCTTAAAATAAAAAGGGATAGCCGATGGCTATAATGCCGATCAGTTAAGAAAAAACTATTGATTTTTAGCTGAATGAGATCAAAATCCGATGTTCACTTCACATCGGATTTTTTTATGCCTTTAGATTATGATTTTCACTCACTTGAGGCTTTTACGCCTGAGCATTTTAATTCCTTATCTGAAGTACTATCACCAGATTTAATCGACAAATGCCTTAAAGAGTCAGGCATCGTAACATTAAGAAAACGCAGGTTACCTCTTGAAATGATGGTTTGGAGTATCGTGGGAATGTCGATATTTAGGCACCTTCCGATGAGTGACATCGTGAATCAACTCGATATCATGCTTCCAGGGAAACGCCCGTTTGTGGCACCGAGTGCTGTTGTCCAGGCGAGACAACGATTAGGTGCAGAAGTCGTTGAGCGCATATTTAATCAGACTCAACAGCTTTGGCATGAAAAAACACCATCACCTACTTTTTGTGGATTGAAACTACTCGGCGTTGATGGTGTTGTTTGGCGAACGCCAGATACCAAAGAAAACGAAGAGGCTTTCGGTAAGTTGCATAACGACAAGCGTGAATCAGCTTATCCCCAAATTAGAATGGTATGCCAAATGGAGTTAACCAGCCATTTATTAACCGCCTCTGCATTCGATAAAGTTTCTACAAATGAAATGTGTTTAGCCGCCGATTTAATCCCATCGACTCCCGACAACTCTTTAACACTATTTGATAAAGGTTTTTATTCGCTTGGTTTACTTAATCAATGGCGAACTACGGGTGATGAGCGCCATTGGCTAGTACCTTTGAAAAAAGGGACACAGTTTGAAGTCATCCGTAAATATAGTAATAGAGACCAAATAATCCTTTTAAAAACATCACCTCAAGCCAGAAAAAAGTGGTTGAATTTACCTTCCACAATGGAGGCACGGTTAGTGAAACGTACGATTAATGGAAAGGTCTATTCAATTTTGACGTCAATGACGGATCCATTACGGTACCCTGTTGCCGACATCGCAGATTTGTATTCACATCGCTGGGAAATAGAATTAGGTTTTAGAGAAATGAAACAGTATATGCTTAAGAATCAGCTGACCTTAAGAAGCAAAAAACCAGAGATGATAGAGCAAGAATTATGGGGTGTTTTACTTGCCTATAATTTAATTCGATTTCAAATGGCTAAAATGGCACATAGCTTAAAAGACGTGATGCCCTATCAGCTTAGCTTTAACCGTGCATCGGCTTATATCATTCAAGAGTTAACGATGTTGCCATTTGTCTCGCCAGGAAAAATTCCTTCCGTACTCAATAGTTTACTTGATATGGCTGAGGCATTTGTCTTACCCGAACGGCGGGATAGGAGTTATCCGAGAATAGTTAAGGCTAGGCCTAAAAGATATCCAGAAAAAAGAAGCAAAAAAATGCCTGTCAGTTCTTAACTGACAGGCATTATAGCCGATGGCTATCCCTTTTTATTAACGGTGACGCTAATTTACTTTAATGGCCAGTAATTCATTTTCAAGCCAATGATAAGCTTGTTGCCAACCTAATTCTAAACCTGAAAATACCGGATACTTCCATTGATCAAATGAACGACTTGCCTGCAGTTTCTTCGTCACTAAGACACTTTTTTCAGAATAGCAAACAAAGGCAAGCGCTTTTAAACCTTCATAAGATGCAACTGAAAGTTTCGCTTCATAAGTAAAGGTGTAGTTATTAATGCGGTTGATTAACAGGGCAAAATCCCCTTCTACGTTCTCATGCACAAATTCATGGCATTCCTCAACCATTTCAAGTGTCATTTCGACGCCTTCATCAGCGGTTACTTCAATAATATTATTTGCAAATATATTATAAAAGCCAAAACTTAAACGATGCTTCATATCAGATCCAGCGTATTAATTTTATACGTGATATCAATCCCTTATGATTAACAAGCAATCCTATGAGCCAGCTAATTTTTTATACAATAGTATCTGTATAATAAACATGCAAGAAAAGGCATGATAAAAAAACAAGATACATTAGTAAACCTGTCATGCTAATCAGTAAAAAGTTGTTCGAACCAAGATAACTTTTTCTTCTTTTCTGTCAGCTTTTTTCCTAAACAATGCGGCTCTATTAAAAGACCCGTCGTTATTGCCGGATAACTAATCATTTCAGCACACTCGATACTGACGGCGATACCACTGGACGATTCAAAATTAGTTAATGCAATATTTTCAGGCATTAAACGGCTTTTGTTAACCACACCATTTTTATTCATAAACTGTGCAAATAGCACTAAAGCGCCGCTACTGCCTGTTAGGTTGGTCGGTTTGTTGTCGTCACGACCTAGCCAAGTCGTCACTAAGTTTTGGTTATCATAACCAATAAACCAACTGTCTCTTTGATCATTGGTGGTACCTGTTTTTCCTGCTACTGCTGCCCCATCTAAACGCCAAGTAAGCGACTTAGCCGTTCCCACTTCGGTTACTTGTGATAAAGCATGGTCGAGTAAATACATAGCTTGAGTTGAGAACAACTGCTCGTCTGGCGCTTCAAATTGCCATAAAGTTTCGCCCCGTGCCGAGATTATACGGTCAATCGCATGACTATTACTCTTAAATCCTTGATTGGCTATAGATAAATAAAGCTGATTAATTTCATATGGTGATAAACTTAAAGAGCCCAATAACATACTAGGACGAGTGACGATATCTTCGGGATAACCTAACAAGTGAAAGATATTGGCAATATTTTCTAAGCCGAGTTGCATACCTAAATTCACTGTTGGCACGTTTAACGACCTCACTAAAGCATCATGTAGGCTTACCTTGCCTTCAAATTTTCCATTATAATTATTTGGACGCCATTCTTTACCGCCATCACTGATAAGTACAATAGGTTCGTCGCTCAATAAGGTTGCAAAGTTATATTGTTGATAACGCTCTAGAGCGGCCAAGTATATTGCGGGTTTTACTAATGAACCGATGGGACGTTTAGCATCTAATGCTCGGTTAAAGCCGGCATAACCCGCTTTTTTATCGCCAACTAAGGCTTTTACTTCACCTGACTTGATATCGGTAACCACCATGGCAAGTTGTAAGGTCTCGCCTTTGTTTAGTATTGTTAACTCAGGGATATGCTTAGCTATCGTTTGTTCTGCATTCATTTGTGCTGTTATTGAAAAGCCTGTAAAAACTCGAACACCCGCTTGTTGCTGAAACGCTGAAAGTTTTTCAGAAAGTTCTTTTTTGACCAATTGTAAATAAGCAGGAAACTTTTTATTGGCTAAACGGCGAGTTTTACGAATAGATAAAGGTGATCCGACGGCCGCTTGATAGTTTTTTTGTGAGATCAGTTCATTTTGATACATCAACCGTAAAACAAGATCTCGTCGCTTTTTAGCATTTTTAGGCTGACGCCAAGGATCATAATAACTAGGCCCCTTGACCTGCCCAACAAGCATGGCCATTTGTTCAATCGTTAAAGATTGGATCGGCTGACCAAAATAAAATTTAGCCGCTAAGCCAAAACCATAAATACCATTAGCATAGTGTTGCCCTAAATAGACTTCATTTATATAGGCTTCAAGTAGCTGATCTTTGCTATATCTAAGCTCCAAAATAATCGACATAACCGCTTCGTTAACTTTACGCCAAAGTGTTTTATCACGGGTTAAGAACATATTTTTAACCAGTTGCTGTGTTAAAGTACTCCCCCCCTGAACCGCTCTCCCTGCTTGAATATTAGCGAGCAAAGCTCGAAAAATTCCTAATGGGGAAACACCTGCATGAAAATAGAAATCACGGTCCTCAACCAAGAGTAAGGTATCAATGAATTGCTCTGGTACTGTTTGCAATGAGACTATCACCCTATCTTCTTTGTTTTCAGGAACTAATCGCCCCAGTGAGTAAGGTTCAAATGAAAAACTTTCAATAGCCCCTTGCTCATTAAACAAAGAAAGTATCTTGTTATCGATAATATTAATAGTGAAGCGCTCTACGTGCGTATTACCGTAGCCAAAATCAAAAGCGCGACGATAAACAATCAGCGTCGTCTTTGATAAAGCAAATTCACCCGGGTTGAGCGCTTGCTGTTTTCTCTGATAACCAGACAAAAGTAAATTTTGCTTTAATTGAACGAGTGAAGCATTATCGCCGACTTTGAAACTGTCAACTTTGCCATAAACTTGCACGGGAATGTTCCACCGTTGCCCCTCAAATTTATCTTTCACTTTACTGTCGAGGTAAACCGCATAAAAGCTAAATAAAAACATAAAGGTAATGAATAATTTCAAAGCGGTATGCCAGCACCAACTTACCCGAGACGCCTTAGTGGCCGTTTTTCCTTTAGTTTCTTTGCTTTCTTTTTTCACATTATTAGTCATTTTAAATAGTATTTTCATCCGTTAATAAAGCTGATACTTTATTACATATATTTTTTAACACGGTTAGTCGCCTTTGCATTAGCAGGATCATCGGGCCAAAAGTGCTTAGGGTATTTTGCTTTCATCTCTTTTTGTACTTCCTTGTAGCTTCCTTGCCAAAAAGCAATAAGATCTTGTGTCACTTGAATAGGTCTCTTTGCCGGCGATAGTAGCTCAATAATCAAGGAAACATCGCTGTTATGCTGATCATCGCCAACCTTAGGGGTAACACTCACGCCATAAAGCTCTTGCATAGGCATTGAAACAATTGGCGCTTGCTCGTCACTATATCGAATTGGGCAACGTCTTCCTGTTGGGCCAACAAAATACTCAGGGGCAATACGAGCGAAGGTTTTTTGCTGGTTATAATCAAGTAACGATAATAATGCTGATGATAAATTTACTTTATCTAGCTGGTTTTTATTTTTAATCCCACCAATAAAAGGAACTAACCATAAAGCTAAGTGTTGTAATAAACCACTTTCCTCAACATTAGGAAAATTTAAATGCGGCTGAGTTTGATTAACCCAGCGCCAACGACTGAGTAATTTTTGATCATCTTCGCGCCAATGAAGATAGGACAGACCATTTCGCTCAATTTGCTGTTGCCATAAAGTAGCTAGCGCTTCATCACTTATTTGTTCATTACTGGGTTTTTCTGACAAGACAATAGCACCAAATACTGTTTGCTGCTTAGCACTTATACGTTGGGTTTTTGAATCGTAGGTAAGTTGTTTTATTTGTTTTTCAGCGATAATCCCTAAACTAATAAGCTGTTTAATATCAACCGGTGCAGCAAGTCTTACTTGTAATTTTTGTTGATATTCAGCTAAAGTAGCAGCCACAATATAATCTTCACTCGCCAGCGCATCTTGTTCATTGATCATAAGACCTTTACCATTTTCAGCTAAAAAATGGCCGTATTGTGCTCGTTGTTTAGCAATACGCTCGGGATAAGCTAAAGCAAGTAATAATCCAGTTAATTCCACTGGTAAGCTTGATAAATTCGTTACTGAAACTTTATTAATTTTTTGTAAGTGTTTTTTTGTTTGTTGGAAAAATGACTGATATTTTTTGCTGGTCGATTGCTGAATTAACTCACTCAAACGGTGACGTAGGTCACAATCGGTAAATGCACGTTCACCACGAAATATGTCTCGGTCTTCAAGCAATGACGCTAACAATGCGGCGAGGTTTGTTAATCCTAAGTATTGATGTTTTTTTTCTAATGCTGAGGCTCTCACAATCATTTTAGCAAAACGTGGATGACAAGCAAAACCAGCAACATTTTTGCCAAGCGGGGTTAAGTTTCTTTTATCGTCAAGTATCTGCAGCTTTTGTAATTCTTGCCATGCTTGAGTTTCGAGTAGTTTTGCCGGAAGTTCTATCAGAGGTAGTTCATTAAATTGCTTAACACCCCAGCGTGCAACCTCTATAACCATAGGAAGTAAGTCAGCTTGTTGAATTTCACTGGCACTTTGTTCGTTCCTACGCTGAAAGTCTTCGTCGCTGTAAAGTCGAATACATTTACCTGCCATCATTCGACCCGCACGTCCCATACGCTGTATTGCAGAGGCCTTAGAAATATTACGCTGCTGTAACTGATTTGTCAGCGTTTGCCGGTCGTAGATGGCGACTTTTTCTAAGCCACTGTCTATAACTAAATCAATTCCCTCAATCGTTAAACTCGTTTCTGCGATATTAGTTGCTAAAACAATTTTATGAAGCCCTTGCTCGGTAGGCGAAATTGCCTGTTGTTGCTCGGCAAGCGTTAAGTTGCCATATAATGGACATAATAAAAAATGCTTGGGTAATAACTCACTTAACTTTTCAGCAAGAAAACGAATGTCTGCGATACCTGGTAAAAAAACCAATATTGAACCTTGGTGCGAGTTTATTGCGTTCTTGCAAATATTAACCGCGTGTTCACGCCATAATCGGCTATTTTTTACTGGCGAATAACTAACATCAATAGGGAAACTTCGACCCTCACTAGCAAGAGAAACGGCGTCAGGTAATTGCTTGAGTATTTCAGCAGTCGCTAACGTTGCTGACATTAATAATATTTTTAAATCGTCTCGTAACCCTTGTTGTGTATCTCGTGCTAATGCAAAGGCTAAATCTGCATGCAGTGACCTTTCATGAAACTCATCAAAGATCACTAAAGCACAATTTTCAAGCTCAGGGTCATGCTGAATAATTTGGGTGAATATACCTTCAGTGATGACCTCCAATTGAGTATTTTCAGATACCCTACTTTCATTTTTCAACCGATAACCGACTGTTTTCCCGACCGACTGACCTATCTGCTTCGCTAAAAAACAAGCAACTGTTTTAGCCGCTAAACGACGAGGTTGAAGTAAGTATATTTTTTTACCTTTAAATTGGCCAAGTGCTAATAGCCATAACGGTAGGCCTGTTGATTTACCCGCGCCTGGCGGAGCAGATAGTACAAGAGTTTGATGCTGAGTTAATGCATCAAGAAATTCCGCTTTGATGTTTTCTATGGGTAATGGAGAAACAGACATTTTAATTTTTATGAAATAGGGTCGGGTAACAAGCTGATAGTCACTCTATCACAAACGTTTCAAGCCATATTGTTATATTTCGTTCGCCAGCCTAAAACAGGTAAATAACCGCTATGAATGTAAATATATTAATCGCCTAAACAAAAAAGCACAATAATCTTCATTATTGTGCTTTTATCAATTAACACGTTACATTAAAAATTACTTAATTAACTCAGCGATCGTGGCAATACCTAAGCCAGTCCCTCCGGCACTAAAGAGGCTAGTGCTACTGCCATTATAAGCCGTCGCTAAATCGAAATGTAACCAACCTGCTCCTTCATTGTCGACAAATCTAGATAAAAATCCCGCCGCATTACTTGCACCGCCAGCACCGCCACCCGGTACAGGTCGACTGTTTGCCGTATCTGCAAATTCAGATGGACATTTATCTTGATGCCAAGCAGCTAAAGGAAATTGCCATATTGGCTCATTCACTTGCTCTGCGGCTTTTTTAGCTTGTTCTGCAGCTTTATTGTCTAAAGTAAATAAAGCATTGTATTCACCACCGGTAGCCATTACCGCCGCACCGGTTAGTGTTGCTGCGTCAATAATAAGAGGTGCCTTAGTTTCGCTTGCTGCTAATAAACCGTCAGCCAGTACTATTCGACCTTCAGCGTCAGTATTAGCGACTTCCATCGTTACACCGTTTTTATAAGTTAAAATATCACCCAACTTATAAGCATCGTTACTGACCATATTTTCAGCACAACATAAAAATAACTTAACGCGTTTATTTAAACCTTGTCTAATGGCTAATGCCATAGCCCCAGCAACCACTGCAGCACCACCCATATCACATTTCATGTCAAACATACCTGCGTTTGACTTTAAGCTGTAACCGCCACTATCAAAAGTGATACCTTTACCGACTAAACAAGCAGATACAGCCGCATCAGGATCACCTGTTGGGTTAAAATCAACTTCTAATAAACACGGTGGATTAATACTGCCTTTACCAACATTATAAATGCCTACCCAGCCTTGCTGTTGCAATTCATCGCCAGAGATAATATTGCTAGTGACGTAAGCAGGTGCTTGTGCATTAATATAGTCTGCCGCTAATTCAGCCAATTTAAGCGGATATAACTCAGAAGGTGTTTGATTAATTAAATCACGACTCCACGCAAAAACGGCTAATTTGTCGTTCAAATTATTGATACATTCGCTGCTACCGGTAAATTCAACGTTAGTTAATTTTCCGACGCAAGTAAAACCGAGTGCAAAACTCCATTGAGTATCAGCTTGCCAGTTATCACCAGATAAACGGGCATGCTTAACGCCAAGTTTCTCAATGCTACGTGCTGCTTTTTGAATCTGTCTTAAGGGGGTTCCACTTGAATCTTTCAAACAGATATGAAGTTCGTTATCAACATACTGAACAAGGTTGTCACTTTGCCAATTATTATTACTACTTTGCTTTGATAAATGAATATTTGTTACTTGGGTCATAAACTATCCTGAAGATCATAAATTAATACGTCTTAGTTTATACTTATCCTTAAGCAAAGCCGATATTTTTTGAAAAGTAGTTATTTAATGATTGTAAACCTAGCCAAAAATCAGCTCTAGACAAGGCTGTTTCAGCAGCGAAAACGGATTATTTAACGATATAATACTGCAGTTTTCTTGTTGTACTTTTCTAACACCAGCACCAAAATATCTTTGGAATATTTTATCAAAACCACTATCTTTTAACGCTTATTAACTGAGAAGTATAAGACTGGCTTTAGACAATAAGGCTAACTTTGCAATAATTTTAGCGAGTGTTGTTGGCCAAGAAAGTACCACTAACAAAAGTTAGCGGTTTGTCAGTACATAACGTAACATTAATAAAACTTATCATTTATTTTTCCAATGAACATAAATCTTAAAAAAGCGATTTTAATCAAACGTTATAAACGTTTCCTTGCAGATATCATATTAGAAGATGGTACTGAAACAACACTTCATGTCGCCAATACAGGTGCTATGACCGGTTGTGCTACAGAAAAAGATACTGTCTGGTACAGTACTTCCGATAATAAAAAACGTAAATATCCTTACAGTTGGGAAATTACTCAAACACACAATGATCATTTTATATGTGTAAATACCCTACGTGCCAACCAATTAGTTGAAGAAGCACTGACTAATAGAACCATTAATGAACTGCACAACTATAAAACGTTAAGGCGAGAAGTAAAATACGGTGATGAAAATAGTAAAATCGACTTCTTACTTACTGACAAAAACGATGTTTTAACTTATATAGAAGTTAAAAGTGTTACCCTACTAAGTGATAGCTCTATAAGTAAGCAAGGCTACTTTCCTGACGCAGTCACGCTTCGAGGTCAGAAACATTTGCGTGAACTCATGCAAATGAAACAACAAGGTCATCGAGCTATTTTGTTATTTGCTGTACTTCATAGTGGGATTGAAAGCGTTATGGCCGCACAGCATATTGACGCTAAATATGCAGAACTTCTATCACAAGCTAAGGAGCAGGGTGTTGAGGTTATTGCTTACAAGGTAAGCTTTAAGGAAGATATCAATAACATTCAAATGTCTTTGGTCGACTCCTTGCCGGTAAGGTTCGCGGAAAATGTAACTGATTAACCAAAAAAAAGAGTTAAATACATTGACTCACCCTAACAAAAATTGTTAAAAAAGCTTGCTCAAAAATAAATTGTTAAAAAATAGTATACAAAAATATTTCCACTTTTCCGAACGAACCCACAACCGTTTGATTTAAAAGAAAAATAATTATTTTTTAAGTTAATTGTAACGAAAGCCTTGAATTATGATTCGTGCAACGCAATATAGACTGGGTATTTCAGGTCTATTTATTATTGGCAATTGCAACCACGGGTGTAGCTTTTAATGAAAGAGCAACAACTTCGCCATGTAGGTCGATGTAGCATTTAGGAGAATAAGCATGCCAGCCAAAAAAGTACTAGGTATTTTAGCATTAGCGGGCGTAATGCCGTACGCAGAGAAAGCCAACGAAGAGTACATGAACGCTGCTCAATTAGAGCATTTCAAGAAAATTCTTGATGCTTGGCGAGTGCAGCTTCGCGAAGAAGTTGACCGTACAGTTATGCATATGCAAGACGAAGCAGCAAACTTCCCTGATCCGGTTGACCGAGCAGCTCAAGAAGAAGAGTTCAGTTTAGAGCTACGCACACGAGATCGTGAACGTAAACTCATTAAAAAAATTGAAAAAACATTACAATTGATTGAAGAAGATGAATTTGGCTTCTGTGATTCATGTGGTATTGAAATTGGCATTCGTCGTTTAGAAGCACGCCCAACTGCCGATTTATGTATTGAATGTAAAACACTTGCTGAGATTAAAGAACGCCAATTAGCAGGTTAGATGCTTGATTAAATAATATTACGCTAACGTGTTCATTATATGAATCACGACAAAATTAATATTACGCGGCCACAATATTTGAGTATGTCTACGACTCAATATCGTGGCCGTTTTGCTCCATCCCCTTCGGGTTTCCTTCATTTTGGCTCTTTAATCGCCGCACTCGCCAGCTATTTACATGCAAAAAATCAGCAAGGTTTATGGTTAGTTCGTATTGAAGATATAGACCCTCCCCGTGAAATGCTCGGCGCCAGTGCTGCAATTTTAACAACACTCGATGCTTATGGACTCCACTGGGACGAACCTGTTTTATATCAAAGTCAGCAAAGCGATTTATATCGTGACGTTTTAAAACAATTAGCAGAGCAAAAACTCACTTACCACTGCCAATGTACACGCGCTGAAATCAAGGCCCAGGGCGGGATTTATCAAGGTCAGTGCAGAAAAAAAAATCATCCGCAAACAAATAGTGCTACGCGGTTTCGTAATCTCCACGGTATTTATCACTATCATGATTTAATACAAGGTGATTATTTTTGTCCGCAACAGCTTGCCAAAGAAGACTTTATTTTAGCCAGAAAAGATGGGCTATTTGCTTATCAACTTGCTGTTGTAGTTGATGATATTTATCAAAATATTAGCCATGTTATTCGAGGCTGTGATTTACTTGATCCAACGGTAAGGCAGTTAAGTTTTTATCAACAACTAGGTTATCAAGCGCCACAGTTTGGCCATATTCCATTAGCCGTTGATGCAACTGGTTTTAAACTCAGTAAACAAAACAAAGCCCCTGCCATTGATAATAACAATCCAACCCCTTCCTTAATCGCAGCCCTTAATTTTCTTGGACAACATCCACCTAAAGATCTTTATGCTTATTCAGCCACACAAATAATAGAGTGGGCGATCGAAAACTGGTCTACAGATGCGATCCCTAAGCAGCAAGAAATAGCATTTTGTCAGTAATATTCAAGTAAAACGGGTGTTTGTTGAATTTTCAAACGTTTTATATTCTCTTTTATTGCCCCGTGATATATTATTGTAGCCAATAAAAAGTGAAACCTAGCATTATAAGATGTTTCAACTTCCCACATTATCCAATCAAGGCCAGTATTATCAAAAGTGTTATCAACTTGTGTAAAAGAGTATTAGGCAAAGCCTCTAAAAAAATGGCTAAAAGCTCAACTAAAATTCAGCCGACCTCAGGCTCTACTGTTTTAACACGCGACCAGCATAATGTTTCTCGTAAGAAAATGAGCAACAACGCTTTAAAAGTGCTTTACCGCTTAAATAGTGGTGGCTATGACGCCTATTTAGTCGGTGGTGGTGTACGTGATTTGTTATTGGGTTTAGAGCCAAAAGACTTTGATATAGCAACTAATGCGACTCCTGAACAAATTAAAGATTTATTTCGCAATTGTCGATTAATAGGTCGCCGTTTCCGGTTAGCTCATATTGTTTTTGGCCGTGAAATTATTGAAGTAGCAACATTCCGTGGCCACCATGAAAATGCGCCAGAGAAAGAGCAAAGTTGCCAAAAGACTTCAAAACAAAGTGAAGACGGCATGTTACTGCGTGATAATATTTATGGCTCTATCGAAGAAGATGCAGAACGTCGTGACTTTACCATTAACGCACTTTACTACAGTGCAAAAGATTTTAAAGTACATGATTTTGCTAACGGTATTGGCGACATTAACGCTAAATTAATCCGTTTGATTGGTGATCCTGAAACACGATATCGTGAAGATCCGGTTCGTATGCTACGTGCAATTAGATTTGCCACTAAGCTAGATATGACCATTAGCCCAGAAACAGAAGCGCCAATTGCTGAATTAGCTCCTTTAATGGCAAATATACCTCCAGCAAGAATGTTCGAAGAGTTTTTAAAGTTATTTATTGCCGGCAAAGCGCAACTTACTTTTCAGCAGTTAAGAAAGTATGATTTATTTCGCTATTTTTTCCCAGCAACTGACCAAATGCTAAGTAAAGGCAATCATCCGCATATTGAACGTTTTATCGTGCAAGCCCTGGAAAATACCGATAGCCGTATTAATAATGAACAACGCGTCACCCCAGCATTCTTATTTGCCGCTATGCTTTGGTATCCACTGCAAAGTCATGTTGAACGTTTACGTAGTGCACAACCACAGCTGTCACCCCAAGATGTATTTTTTGCTGCTTTAAGCGAAATAATGTCTGAACAACAGCGCAGTATAGGTATCCCTAAACGTTTTCAAGCAGTAATGAAAGATATATGGATCCTGCAAGATAAGCTAAGTCGTAGAGATGGTAAACGTGCTTATAAGGCGTTAGAACATCAGAAATTCCGTGCGGGATATGATTTTCTTTTACTGAGAGCCCAAATAGAAGCAACACCTGAAAACCCAGCATTAGAAGAGTTAGCAAAGTGGTGGACTGACTTTCAAGTGAATGACCACAACACGCAAGAATTGATGATAAAAAGTATTGCCCAATCACGAACTACCAGCCGAAGAAGTCCTAGAAAACGTCGGGTTGCTCGCGAAGACAAATCGAGCAGTAGCGATTAATGGCGTTAGTCTATGTTGGATTAGGCAGTAACTTGTCTGATCCTCAAAAACAAATAGAACTTGCAGTTGCGTCCTTAACACAAATAAAAAACACCACACTTGACGGTGTTTCTTCGCTGTATTTTAGTCGCCCGATGGGACCACAAGACCAACCTGACTATATGAATGCTGTTGCCTCATTAACAACTGACCTTAATCCTTTAGATTTACTCAACGAATTACAAGCCATCGAAAATAATGCTGGTCGTGTTCGAAAGGATAATCGCTGGGGAGCACGTATTCTCGATTTAGATATGCTTTTATACGATAATCAAACCATTAACCACGAACGCTTAACCGTGCCTCATTATGGTTTAGAGCTTCGTGAATTTGTCTTGCTACCACTTGCAGAGTTATCACCTAAGCTAACACTACCCAATGGCAAGCCTGTTTTAGCATTAAGCCAAGCTATTGCGACAAACGGGTTAAAAATTCATAGCAAGTTGCGCTAATTTAACAATTATGCGAAAGTACGCGCACTCAAATACACTCTCTGAGTATTTACTCAAACCTTAAAAATTTTGGACTAAATATGGCTAAGATAACCACATCAACTTTGCTAAAAATGAAACAGCAAGGTGAAAAAATTTCTACCATCACCGCATATGATGCAAGTTTTGCAAAACTATTCGATCAAGCAGGTATTCACGCTATTTTAATTGGCGATTCATTGGGTATGGTTTTACAAGGCCAAGATGACACATTACCTGTTGATATAGATCATATGGCTTATCATACACAGTCAGTAAAGCGTGGCGTTACGGACACCCTCATCATTAGTGATATGCCTTTTATGACATATGCCACTAAAGAACAAGCTTTCACTAACGCGGCAAAACTTATGCAAGCGGGTGCAAGCATGGTAAAAATGGAAGGTGGTGAATGGCTAGTTGATACAATTAAAGGCTTAGTAGAGCGCGGTATTCCAGTCTGTGCTCATTTGGGCTTAACACCACAATCTGTTAATGTATTTGGTGGGTTTAAAGTACAAGGCCGTGAAAAATCACAAGCAGATAAAATGATCGCCGACGCTAAGTTACTTGAAGCGGCTGGCGCGCAATTGTTAGTTTTAGAATGTATACCTTGTGATTTAGGTAAAGCGATTACTGCTGCTGTTTCAATCCCAACTATTGGTATTGGTGCAGGTAAAGATACCGATGGTCAAATCTTGGTGATGCACGATGCTTTGGGTATTTCCTGTAGTTATATGCCAAAGTTTTCACGTAATTTTTTGATCGATACTGGTGACATTAAAAAAGCCATTGAGTTATACATTAGTGAAGTCTCTGATGGAAACTTCCCTGGTGACGAACATATTTTTGTTAAATAGATTGTAAAATACCCTATATGAAAATAGTAAATGAGATTATTGAATTACGCCAGCAAGTCACTGAATGGCGTAAACAAGGTTTAAAAATAGCGTTTGTCCCTACCATGGGCAATTTACACGCTGGGCATATAGCTTTAGTAACAGAGGCTCATCGCCACGCCGACAAAGTGGTTGCCAGTATATTTGTTAATCCCATGCAATTTGGCGCCAATGAAGATATTGATAATTACCCGCGCACGCTCGACAACGATCAACAGCAATTAGTCTCTGCTAACACTGATTTACTCTTTATCCCTTCAGCTCAAATGATTTATCCTAAAGGGCTAGATAAGCAGACTTATGTTGATGTACCCAATGTATCTGTTGGTTACTGTGGAGAAAGCCGTCCAGGGCACTTTCGTGGTGTTGCTACGGTTGTGTGTAAACTGTTTAATTTAGTACAACCAGACATCGCGTGTTTTGGTTTAAAAGACTATCAGCAAGTCCAAGTGATAAAAACTATGGTTGAAGACCTTTCAATGGCTATTGATATTATTGCTGTCGATACAGTTCGCGAAAAGAGTGGCTTAGCAATGAGTTCGAGAAACGGTTATTTAACGCCGGAACAACTTGCAATCGCACCAGCACTTGCAAAAAACATTCAATGGCTAGCACAGCAAATAAAGTCTGATCACGACTTTAGTAGTCTGATCAAACAAGCCACTCATTTGATCAATAATGCCGGTATGAAAACTGACTATATTGATATTTGTCATGCAAGAACACTACAACCTGCCAATAAAGATGATAAAGAATTAGTGATCCTCGCCGCTGCACATTGTGGTAAAGCAAGGTTAATCGATAATTTACAAGTTTTCCTCTAATAATTATTTACTGCTCGTATTAATAAATAAAGATCAAAAAAGCCGAATGTTATTTT
Source organism: Colwellia sp. PAMC 20917 (assembly GCF_001767295.1). GTDB lineage: Bacteria > Pseudomonadota > Gammaproteobacteria > Enterobacterales > Alteromonadaceae > Colwellia_A. The sequence goes on along the minus strand of NZ_CP014944.1, from coordinate 2,710,344 downwards.
CATAACATTCGGCTTTTTAGTATTTACTGTGCTAAAACGCGACAAAAAGTTATTCGTATGAGCGTTCTAACCATTGAATTTGCGATTGCAATTCTAAAATTTCTTTTTGCGCTTCAATTAAGGCTTGTTGAACCGATGAAATGTCAGCGTGATTGTGTTCAGATACTTCTACTGGAGTTTTTCTCATGTCGTATTCCATAATTATTACCACCACAAAATGTAATCGTGCATGAATTATTACATAACAACTTTCATAAAGAAAATAACATTTATAGATCTAAATGAAACTTTATAGAACAAAAACTCATTAAAAACATATATTAACTTATTTAACAACAGGTTAAAAAATAAAGTTTAGGAAGAAAAATAGTACAACGAAAGAAATAACTTACACAACGAAAGTAAAAGTAAAACATTTCAAGTAGAGTTACAGAATATAAGCTAAGTTAAAGACAATAAATCAGGTAGAAAGGTTTCACTTTCTTGAGCCAATTCAAGTTGCTCCACTAGCACATCATTAAGAATTTCATTGGAGGTTAATGGATTCGCCAATACAACACGAAAAACCACCGTTTTTCGACCTTGATAACGCTGCACTTCAATACGCGTACGTGAAACAAATGATTTACCATTTTCACGTTGACGTTTTTGAATAAATTTAGTCAGGTCATCGAGTAAATCATTAATCTTATCTTGTTGTTCTGCTGAACTATTTGCTAATAAGTTTTGAACCGCTTTTGGATTGTAGCGATAGGTTAATAAACATAACTCTGGTTCAGTTATTAACTCAAAGTCAGCATGCTGATTAATGCGTTCTGCAAAATACCGTGCTCTGTCAATTCCTTGGTTAATCAACATTTCATAACCAGGTCGACTGATAATATGTAAGCTTGCATAAACCAACATCGCCATACCGGGTCTTGATCCCTCCAAGGTATGAGAGCCTAAATCTTTTGAACCTTTACGTAAAATATATTCGGCATGGTGTTCAATAGAAGCCACAGAAGCCGGATTTTTAAACACCACAAGGCCTGCGCCCATGGGCACATACATTTGCTTGTGAGCATCGATAGTTACTGAATCAGCGCGTTCAATTCCCTTAAGCAGTGGACGGTATTTATTTGATAATAATGTCGCGCCACCCCATGCTGCATCGACATGAAAGTGTGTTTGAAACTCTTCAGCAATATCAGCCATTTTATCTAATGGATCAATGTTACCTGTTTCTGTCGTACCAGCAACGCCAACAATACTTAATACGCGGATGTTTCTTTGTTTCAACTCAAGGCATTTTTCACGTAATTTCTGGCAATCAATGCGGTTATGGCCATCGGTAGGAATTGATATCACGCTGTCCTGACCAATCCCTAGGATATCAGCAGACTTCTTTAATGAATAATGGCCACGGTCAGACACTAAAATCACTAAGCCATCATATTTATAATGTTTTAATGCGTTAAATAAGCCTTCTCGTGCAATACCTTTGAAATCACCATCAGCTTTCAACAAATTATTACGCGCTACCCAAAAGGCCGTTAAATTGGCGACAGTGCCACCAGAACAGAAGGCACCTAATGAATGGTTAGCACTGTGCATCCATTGCTCATAAAAATGGTCATTATCTTTATAAACCAAACGATGCATCATACCTAGCACTTGACGTTCAAGTGGGGTAAATGCTTTTGATGTCTCAATTTTGACTAAATTTTGATTTAAACCCACCATCAATTTAGAAAGCGGTAAAATAAAGTAAGGTAAAGCTGAGGTCATATGACCAATAAAACTTGGGCTTGATGTATGCACTGATTGTGCAACAACTTTATCTAAAATATGGCGAGTATGATCAGAGACAAAACTAGGTTCTTCGGGAATAGCCGAGCTAGCGAAATCTTTTTCAATTTCGCTTAAGGCACGTTCTTTAGCAGCAATATGATTACCTAAAAAACCAGCAAGATTTTCTGATATTTCTTTTTCGATCAGCCCCAATGTCGAATCAGGTGCTTCTGGAATGGTAAAAATACTGTGTAAAGACTCTTGAGTCGCTTTTGCTGTGCGCTTATTCGTCGTCATACCTTGCCGCTGTAACCATGTTGGTAAGTAAACATAAAACGGCACTTTAATAAAAAATGACTGAAATGTCTTGTACTTTATTTTTATCTACCAGAGAAAAGCCCGGCAATAAAGTCACTAAATAATGGTTGCTGCGTAAACTAGCGCTAATTCTACAAGTGCTAAAGTACTTAACGCCATCATTAATACATTCTTTTTAATTAAATTATTCATCTTAAATATCCTTTTAGATTGAGTATTATTACTCGTTAATCAAAAAGTAATCAAGATCTAAGCCATATACGTTAAACACTTGATTTTTAATAAAAATCAAATTTAATTTTAAATCATTATTTACTGCTCATTAAATAAGTTAGCGAGTTTCACTAACTTATTGTCAATTTTACTAAGCAGCATAGTTAACAAAACTAAATAAAAGGTAGGTATTCACGATTGAGCAATAACTGCCAGCAAGGTTGACCACTCGCTTTATATTTTGCTTCAAAAGGTGTTAAAGGCTCTTCATTAGTAATCGCACTAATATTACCTAAAATACCCGCTACATCGGCAGCAAATTGAAACTCTTCTAAGTATAATCGCCAGTTACTGCGCAGAATAATTTGTTCACCAATATTAATAATTTGTGGGAATACCGCACTACCATGCCAACGCCTTTGAATGTGTTTAGATTTAGGCCAAGGATTGGGATACAAAATATAATGTTTTTTTACCGGCCAATTCGCTTGGTCAACTAAACGATAAAAATCATTCAAGTTTGCTCTAACTAAATGAAAGTTTTCAATTTTAGAGCCATCGTCATGGAGAAGTTCATCTACATTACGATTAATGCGGTGCGCTGACTTATCAACACCAATCACTAAAGCCTGCGGATTTTGTTTGGCTAAAATACGTGTACTTTGCCCAACACCACAGCACGAGTCTAAAATAATATCCCCTTGATGGGCTTTCACTAAAGCATCCATTGCGGCAAACGCTTGCTCGGTATGTGCTTGAAAAGGCTTTTGCGAGCGGTGCTGTAAATGTTTTTCAACAATTTCTTCAAGTTTTTCATGAATGCCAGGTTGATTAGTGATAATAACTCTTGAATCACCCGTCACGCTGACATCCTCTTTATCGATATTGATAGTCATTAGCTACGTAGCCCTATTCCTTTGGTGATAAGTGTCATGGCAATAGCATATAAGGTAATAATAAATGCCCCTAATACAGAAAATGCTAATGTTAGACTCACATCACTAATACCTAAAAATCCGTATCTAAAAGCATTGACCATATAAACGATAGGATTTAATTGTGAAACACCTTGCCAAAAATCAGGGAGTAAACTGATCGAATAAAAGACACCACCGAGATACGTTAATGGCGTTAAAATAAACGTTGGTATAATGGATATATCATCGAAACTACCAGCGAAAATAGCGTTAATCAAACCGCCTAAGGCAAACGTTGCTGACGTTAAACTAACCGTGGCAATAATCACCCAAATATTATGAATTTGAATATCAACAAACAATAAAGAGACTAAAGTCACTATCGTACCCACCAACATACCACGTGCCATACCGCCACCAACATAACCGGCAACAATCACCCAATTTGGTACCGGTGCAACCAGCATTTCTTCAACATTACGTTGCCATTTAGCACTAAAAAATGACGAGGCTACATTGGAGTATGAATTGGTAATGACACTCATCATGATTAAACCAGGCACAATGAACGACATATAATCAAACCCGCCCATTTGTCCAATGCGCGAACCGATAAGTTCACCAAAAATAACAAAGTATAAGCTAATGGTAATAGCAGGAGGGACCAGTGTTTGTACCCATATACGCATAAAACGATTGATTTCTTTATATAAAATGCTTTTCAGAGCAATAAAATTACTTTTTGATGACATACTATTTATTCTCCTGTTTAACTTTTTGCCCACTACCCACGAGACTGACAAATAACTCTTCTAGGCGATTACTTTTATTACGCATACTACGAACATTAATATTTTGTCCGTTAAGCTGGCTAAAAATATCATTAATAAGTTGCGACTTTTTCACATCAACTTCTAAGGTGTGGTCGTCAATCAATCGACAAGTGAATGCATCAAGCTCTGGCGCATTAGTTATGGGGTCGATATCAAAGACGATTGTTTCTTGGTCTAATTTTGACAGCAAAGATTTCATATCAGTATCTTCAACGATCACACCTGAGTCAATAATGGCAATATTTCGACAAAGCATTTCAGCTTCTTCCAAATAATGGGTCGTTAAAATGATCGTAATACCCTGCTTATTTAATTCACGTAAGAAAATCCACATTGAGCGACGAAGTTCAATATCAACACCGGCAGTAGGTTCGTCAAGAATAAGTACCTGTGGTTCATGCATTAGCGCTCTTGCAATCATCAGGCGACGTTTCATTCCCCCTGAAAGCATACGACCTGCATCGTTACGCTTGTCCCATAAATCGAGTTTTTTCAGGTACTTTTCAGCGCGTTTAAATGCTAAAGAACGTTCAACACCATAGTAACCGGCTTGATTAACTAAGATAGTTAACAAGGTTTCAAATTGATTAAAGTTAAATTCTTGTGGGACTAGACCTAAATAGCTTTTGGCTTGTTCAAGTTCTTTATCAATATCATGACCAAAAACTTTAACACTACCCGCGGTTTTATTAACCAAAGAAGTAATGATACCTATGGTTGTCGACTTGCCTGCGCCATTAGGACCAAGTAAAGCAAAAAAGTCACCTTGTTTAACCGTAAGATCGATACCTTTAAGTGCAGTAAAACCACCTTTATAAACTTTTTTTAAGCCAGAAATTTCTAGTGCGTTATTCATGGTTCAACCTTTTGTTTTTTGATGTGCAATAGGTGAGGTCAAATTTACTTTTTTCAACCGCTAAGCGATCATTTAAATACGGTAAAAGTGACAAATTAATCGACCAACAGCATTGCCAATTAATTGTATACAATTTAAAGTGATTGTACGCAAATTAAGGAAATATTATGCCTAAAATAAAAATAACTCGTTGGCTATGCTCAACCGCATTGACCACTGCAATTGCCGTATCATTAGCTGCTTGTCAAAACATCACCACAGAAAATACCACAAATACTAACATTAACCTTAAAAAATCAGCGCCGTTAACCGTTGAACGTATTTACAAAGAGGGTGAATTTAGCTCAGATTATATTTCTCGTCTACGTTGGTTAGCCGACGGTAGTGGTTACACTATCGTTGAAAAATCAGCAAAAACAAAAACAGATGAAAAAGGCAAAGAAATCAGCATAGGTCGTGACATTGTTGTTTATAACCCTGAAACCTTACAGCGTTCGGTATTAATTTCGGCACAACAACTGACACCTAAAGGCACTGAAAAGCCATTAGCTATAGATAATTACACTTGGTCAGACGACCGTCAGAAACTGCTTATTTATACGAATAGTAAAAAAGTATGGCGTTCAAACAGTCGAGGTGATTATTGGTTATTAGATATAAAAACCAATAAATTAATGCAACTTGGTGGCAAGAAGCCCTTAGAAAGCTCATTAATGTTTGCAAAATTTTCGCCTGATGCAAGTAAAGTCGCTTACGTGGTTGCAGACAATATTTATGTAGAAGACTTAGCAAATAATAAGGTGTCTCAATTAACATTTGACGCTGGTGATGGAAAAATCAATGGTTTATTTGACTGGGTTTACGAAGAAGAGTTTACCATTAAGGATGGTTTTCGCTGGAGCCCTGACGGTGAAAAAATTGCCTACTGGCAGTTAGACACCAGTGGTAGTAAAGACTTCATTATGATTAATAATACTGACGAACTTTACCCGACCATCACAAAATTCCCTTACCCTAAAGTGGGTGAAACAAATGCATTGCCAAAAGTTGGCGTAGTAAATTTAACAACAACAAAAACTATCTGGGCCAATCTACCCAACAACTCACGCGATATGTATATTCCACGCATGAATTGGTCAGGTAACAGTCAACAAATATTGGTACAGCATGTCAACCGCAAACAAGACACTAATATTCTTTATTTAGCTAACGCTAATACCGGTGATGTCACCCCCGTGATGACAGAGCAAGAAGAGACCTTTCTTGATTTCTTTGACGATGCTCGCTGGTTAAACCAAGGCAACAGTTTTTTATGGACAAGTGAACGCAGTGGTTGGCGCCATGTTTTCAACATAACACGTGACGGAAAAACCGCTTTAAACTTAACGGAAGGTGACTTTGATGTAATAAGCATTCAAACCATCGACGAAGAAAACGGTTGGCTGTACTACATAGCTTCACCTGAAAATGTTGCACAGCGTTACTTATATCGCAGCAAGCTTGATGGAAGTTTAAGTAATCAACGGGTCACTCCTGAAGAATTTGCTGGTACTAACAGTTACCAAATGTCGGCAGACGGGCAATGGGCGATTCATTCACACTCGACATTTAGCCAACCAACGCAGAAACGTTTAGTGAAAATTGAAGGTCATCAAACCAAACACATGATGATGGACAACAAGGTATTAATCGATAAATTAGCTGAGTTGCCAAAAACAGATCATGAATTTTTTCAAGTAACAGCACAAGATGGTGTCGTTTTAGACGGTTATATTATTCGCCCTGCAGATTTTGATCCTAAGAAAAAATATCCTATCATTTTTTATGTTTATGGAGAGTCTTGGGGACAAACGGTTACTGATAGCTGGCGTGGCAATGCCGCTATGTGGGATCAAATGTTAACTGAGCAGGGTTACATAATAGCCTCTATTGATAATCGCGGTACGCGCACACCAAAAGGCAGAGAGTGGCGCAAATCAATTTACGGCGCAGTCGGTGTACTTTCTTCACGCGACCAATCTGATGCATTAACAGCAATGGCAAATCGTTGGGACTATATTGATACTGACCATGTTGCTATTTGGGGGCATTCTGGCGGTGGTTCGATGACCTTAAATATGATGTTCCGTTACCCTGAGCAATATCACGTCGGTATTTCTTTAGCACCTGTGCCAGATCAACGTTTATACGATTCTATTTACCAAGAACGCTATTCGGGTTTATTAGCTGACTTTGCCGAAGGTTACAAGCAAGGTTCTCCTATTACCCATGCTAAAAACTTGCAAGGTAAATTACTGCTTATTCATGGCACAGGCGACGATAATGTTCATTACCAAGGGTCTGAGCGCCTAATTAATGAATTAGTTAAGCACAACCGTCAGTTTGACTTCATGTCTTACCCGAATCGAAGCCATGGCTTGTACGAAGGCAGTGGCACAACGTTACACATTAAAACCATGATGACTAATTACTTCAATACACACTTGAAGCTGTAGCGATTAAAATAAGACAAAATTATCTGATAAAAAAATAAGGCCTCTTAATGAATGTTAAGAGGCCTTAATATAGGTAAGTCTTGCTAAAAACATATAAGCATTAGCGGTGTTATACAACAAATAATGTGATGATAAATATATGAATAAAGTAAATGCCCTTCTTCATGAGAAAATGAATTGGCATAGCTTTAAAGAGCCAATGATAGACATTTACAGCCGCAATTTTACCGAAGCAGAAATACAAGGGTTAATAACATTTTATCGTTCAGATATTGGCAGAAGTATGACGAAAAAAATGCCTTTAATTATTCAAGACTCAATCATACTTTCACAACAGTTAATGCAAGATTTTATACCCGAAGTCCAATCTTTAGCCAAAGAACTTAGCGCGAGTATCGAACAATCTCGCCAAAAAGAGCAAAAAAACAAGTAGTTCAAAGGTATTGGCAACAGTAGTATTGTCAATACCTTATCCATAAATCAAGGCTAATTCACACAGTATTAAAACTCAAAATACTCACTAAACACTTTATATAATTCTGTACCTTGATTCACACTCGCCGAGGCAAAATGTAAAATAGGAATAACTTTCTTATCCAATGAAATATAGTGCAATGGATCGCCGTCACCATAATTATCCATGCGCAAAATTCTCGCCAGTGGTTCACCCGCCGCTAATGGTTGACCAAATTCAGCCAAGTAATCGACCATCCCTCCCATTGGCGAATAAAAGGCTTTGTAGTTTTTTAAATAACATCCATAACGTGTCATCGTTTTAGGTCGGTAGTCTGTGGTGTTGATGACGTTTTTATGCTGCAAATAATTCATAATGCTTTTAGCATCTTCTAAGGCTACATCAAGATCAATCTGTTCTTGCGAGCCTAATTCAACGGTAAAGCTTTCTTTGTTAATAGACGCTGAACTAATCGAAAACTCGATACCTAATTCAGCAAAAGCGTCTTGTAATGACCACCAAGGGCAGAATGTTGCTTCGTCTAAGGCACCATCAAAGTCATTAGGAATTAATAATGTATGTGGAATATCAAAGTACTGAGCGCTTTCTTGCGCATATTCAGGGCAGTATAAATGTTTACTTGAAATAGGGCCGGTATGTAAGTCTAAAACGTAGTCAGCTTGATGCGCCAAGCGCTGTAATTGATAAGCAATACGTTGTCCGGTCGTTAGCCCATAAATATTATGGTTAAGTTTTTCTTCAATACTTTCAATCATTAGCTTTTTAAAATTGGCTTCAATGACTTGATTTGTTTTGCCAATACATTCACGAACAAACGGTTTGATAATGCTTTCATCAAAGTGATACATCCGGTTCCAATTCACTCCGGTGATAGGATCAAATCTGCCAAGGGTATATTCACCATTTTTATGATTGCAACCCACAGGGTTAGCATAAGGTACTAAGGTAATATCGCCATTGATTTTTGTATTTTTCAATAATTCTAATAATTGAAAAATAACCGCATTACCTTGCACTTCAGCGCCATGCATATTCGCTTGAATATAAACACTGGGCGCATCAGTACGTCCTTTTATACGATAAACAGGAACAGTAAGTGCTGCGCCGCTCGCCATTTCACCAACATGCATAACTTCTTTTTTTATTTCATTCATTTTGTTCACTTTATCTTAAATATTAAGCTGAAGTATTTATCGCTATCTTAAATACCAATCCGCTGGTTGTGCTGCTCTGACTTCAATCAACGTCCCTTGACTAAACACATATTCAGCAGCGATATGGTGACAAAGAAAAAACGGCATACTTTCAGTAAAACCGTAGGCACCGCAATAGCCAAATACCAGTTGATCGCCAACGGATACGTCATCAGGCAAAGGCAACTTACCCAATTTGTCCATACTGGTACATAGCGGACCATGAATATCAAACAACTGTTTTTCGTGTGCAGATTCTCGTAGTAAATTTACCGGAAAAGGCTGTTCTGTTATCGCAGGTCTTAACAAATGATTAATACCTGCAGCTAAGACTAACTGCTCTTGACCATAATTAATTTTTCTATCAACTACGGGGACCACATAATAACCACACTCAGCAACCGCAAAACGGCCCAACTCTAACCATAACTCTTCGGCACCTGCCTGCTGCTTTATGATTGCCAAATCAGCAATAATTTTCTGCCAAGAAAGTGTTTTGCCTTGCTGTAAATAATCAATACCTAAACCGCCACCTAAATCTAAGATTTTTAATGGCATACCTATGTCATCAGCTAAACCTTTTAATGGTGCAACCATTTGTGACCACAGCGAGAACATTTTTTCATTACTGAGCATATTGCCCCATTGAAAAATATGTAAACCACACAACTCAATACCAGGAAAGTTAACGACTTTAATGCTTTGCCACTGCTCTATCGACAAACCAAATGGTGTTAGGGAATTTCCCCCTAAAGGGTTTTTTTCACCCTCTGGCCATTGCAACTGAACCCGCAACAGCACTCTTGGCTTAACATTATGCTCAATAGCTGCTTCATTTAACCAAATTAATTGATTCAAACTTTCAGCAACAAAAATATTAACCCCTTGTTTAATGAACGACGTTATTTGTGCTTTTGATTTTGCCGGACCGGTATTTAAGATACGTTCGGGTGTAATACCTTGCTTTAAGACTTGATTTAATTCGCCACTGCTCGCCACATCAAAATTAAAACCCGCATCGTCTAAGGTTTTAATGATGTTAGATAACGGGTTCGCTTTTACCGCAAACCATAACTTAATAACGTCTTGTCGTTGTAGTTCGGCTAAATGGGCTTTAAGCGCATCAAGATGATAAACAAAGTAACCTTCTTGCTGGCTACTTTCAGGTTGTTGTTTTGTTAACTCAGCGCTTAATTCAAGCGCCGAAGGAGAATCAAAACAATAGGTAGTATTGACTAACTCAGACATGATATTCCTGCTTTACCTTAGAGGGCTTAACGTAAAATAGACTCGAGTTCTAACGAGGCATTACTTTTTTCATCGCGATATTTAACGATTAATGCACAAGCCATATTTAAACCGTGCGTTTTCGCCCACGCCCCTGAAACCGGACGTGTTCCTGGCACCACTACAGCACGTTCAGGAATATCAGCACCTTTTTCAAGCATCACTTCATTCACACAATCGTAAACAGGCACTGACGCTGAAAGTGAGACGCCTGGCGCTAAAACAGCCCCTTTTTTAACAACAATACCTTCGACAATGACCACACCAGCACTTAGAAAGGCACCATCTTCGATAATAACAGGGCTTGCACCAACCGGCTCTAAAACACCACCAATTTGAACAGCGGCAGAAACATGAACATTTTTACCTATTTGTGCGCACGAGCCAATTAATGCATGGCTATCAATCATAGTGCCTGTATCAACAAAAGCCCCAACATTAATGTAAGCGGGTGGCATAATAATGACACCAGGAGCAACATGCGCACCACGGCGAACTGAAGAACCACCCGGGACTAATCGTACTTTATCGTCAGCGGTAAACTCACGCGCAGGTAAATTATGTTTATCGACAAACCCCTTGTAAATGCCATCAAAAGCAATGTTTTCGCCCGCTTTAAATGCTGATAATATCGCTTCTTTTACGGCTACATTGGCCTGCCAATTTCCTGCTTTATCTTGATTTGCCGCACGAACAGTACCTGCTTCTAATTGTGTTAATGTTTCTTGCCAATTCATTTTAAATTCTCATGTTAATACTTAAAGGGATCACTTAGCTTGATTTTCAAGCCATTGATTAATTAATTTATCTGATGCTAACAGCGAGTTGCAGTCGTTAAGTTCTAAATGGGTTAACGGCGCACGTAAAAAGGGAGTGTTGATCATTTTATTTTGGTGCATTAATACTTTTACGGGTATGGGACTTGCCACCTGAAAAAGCTCATCGACCGCATTTTGCCAAAGTGGAAATAAACCTTGGGTCTCACCAGCTAGTGATAGCTCGACGTATTGATGAGTCGCTGCCGGCCAGACATTACTACAAACCGAAACTAACCCTTTTACACCTGCTTGTGCTAAGTAAGGCATCATGGCGTCTTCACCACTATATAGGGCAATATCTGGACAATACTGGTGATAGGCGAGTACCTGATTTAAATCGCCACTGGCTTCTTTTAACGCCCAACAATGCTGATGATTTTGCACCGCCTGTAAAGTTTCAATAGCAATAGAAACACCGCTACGAGAGGGGACGTTATATAACATACAGGGGAAGTTGGCGGCATCAAGTAAAGCACTAAACCATTGCGTTTGACCTATCACACCCGGCTTTGCGTAAATGGGACTACCAAGTAAGTAGGCTGAAATAGGTAATTTATTACAAGCCGTTATCCAATTAATTTGCTCCGTTAACTGATAGCCGCCAACAGCCACCATTAAAGGCGCGCTGAGTGATAACTGGCAAACGAATTCAACAATCTTAACTTGCTCTTGCGATGTTAAGGCCAGGCCCTCTCCGGTACTACCGAGCAAGACAATGCCATTACCGGCGTCAGACTGACTAATAGCTAACTGTTTGAGGCTTGGGAAATCGATTTCACCATTATCAAGTAATGGCGTAATTAATGCGGTCCATAAAATAGTATGATGAGGCGTAGGGTTAGCTGTTAAGCTAATTTTTTTTGATAGTTTTATTTGATTCATTTCTCTCGAACTCTGTTCGTTCGGAGAACTTTTAGGCGTTTGTAATAACCAAGATAACAATCACTTATGTGAAGAGCATTAGGCTTTACAAAGGCCAGAAGCTCCCCACCAAGTTGGTGACAATTGTTAGGATTCAACCCAAACAACCGATAAGTAAATTATCAAAAAAATTACTTACCTCGGCATTAATCCCCCTCGTTACCAATCATTAGAGCTTGATCTCTTTATGATAACTACCTGGTTAATGCTCCTCTTCTGGCCCTTTATCATAAGTTTCGTTTGTTTGACAAAACAAAACTTTATTGAATTCAGGACAACAACATTAGAACATTTATTCTAATGTTGAGTCAATAGTGCTCTAAATGAAGATAATACGGATATATTATATCTTATGAAACAATAATCGCTTGTTCAATTTGTGCCAAACGGTCTTGCCCCCAACAAATAACATTTTGAAATCGAAAACAAGGCGCTCCCCATAACCCCATGCCATCTAAAGTGCTTTGGTTAGTATCAGACCATTGTTGCCAGTCATGTTCATTATTATATTCTAACGCTTGTAGATAATTGATTTTATGCTGCTGACATAAAGATTCGATTACCGATTTCTGGGATAAGTCTAAACCGTCAACATAAATGGCTTTAAACGCCGACTTAATAAAAGCGAGCTCTTTATTTTGTTGTTCTGCATAAGAAAAAATTTGAAAAGCATTAAAAATACCTTGCCCTAAAGGATCTGCAATACCGGTAAAAGGAATATTAAGTTTTTTGGCTTCACGACTGGCATCAAAAACAGCATAACGTTCTTTATTTTCTGTCGTGGTTAACCCTCGCATAATCAAAGGTAATAACGGTTTTATCTTTAAAGGGATCTGATAATGCTGACTTAACTTTTCTGCTTGTAATAAACCAATATAAGAATAAGGGCTTCGCAATGAAATAAAGGCTTCTAATATTTTCGTGTCAGCGATGTCAGCGATGTCAGCGATGTCAGCGGCATTATCTTTCGCTTGTTGCTCAGCAAAGACTAATTTATTTTTTTGATAAACAGCAACACTGTCATCTTTTGCTAAACCAAAGTCAGCCAAACGTTTTTCTAGATGTTCAAGCCTATCAATACCGACAAACCATTGCCCCGCAATAAAAATAGACGAAGGTAAATAATGCCCTTGTTTAACTAAACGCATTAAATTTTTAATTTGATAATTTATTACTGGTGTAGAAGCATGATAGTAGTAATCAAAATCATTCGACCAAGTCTGTTGAAAGAGTTGCCAAGCATTATCGAGTGTTTTAGGTCGCAACTGCCACATTTGCTGACCAGTAAAGAGTGATTCTTGAGTCGGTTGTTGCGTTATTTTTTTTAATTGATATTGATCAGCAATAAAGTTGGCATCTTTTATTGCCCAAGTGCGCATTAATTTGGGATCGATAGTTACCCCTGGAACACTTTCATAAACTAGAAATAATTTAAATTGAATATTGAAACGTTGCTCTAGCTCGGGTAACACTTGAATCAGCATAAAGCTATAAGGGTCATTAAGTGCTAAGTAAACTTCAGCGACAGGTGTTTTTCTAAACCAGTTAGGGACGGTAAAATAGCGAAACTTTAGTAACCATGCACGCTTATCACTGCGTATTAGTTTCACTTTAAACCAAGTAAAAAATTTAGTAAAAATAACCCACTCCCTGAATTTTATATGGTGATTTGCAAATTTATTATTCGCCTTTCTGACATGATAATAATATTCACGTAGAATAGCCGCTATTATAAACATATCTTTTCGTTAAGCGTATAAAATACCGTTAATTAATTTAGGGTATAAGCTATATATTTATGAACGCCATAACCCAATTATTTGAGAATTACTTTGTTAGATAACATCAATCAATTATTGCTACGTAATCCCGATTTACTAAAAGCAAAAGCGCCATTATTTATCAACTTACCTATTGACGATTTTTTTCAAGAATACCATGCACTTCATGCTCAAGCAGCGATGACATGTTATAACACTAATTATCAATCACATTTACAAGCCAAACGATTAGACCTCACTCACATGACTGCGGTATTTAATGTCTATTATCAAAGTAAGGCTGCCCATGATTTAGTGATTATTCAGTTTCCTAAAAGTAAGGCCGAATTAACCTTTATGCTAGCGATGATAAAAGACTCGATAGCAAATGATTGTTTAGTTTTGGTTGTCGGTGAGAATAAAAGTGGTATTAAGTCATTAGCAAAGTTGACCGAACATCAGCTTGGCGATTGTGCAAAAATTGATGCTGCTCGCCATTGCTTATTATTCGCAAGCAATATACTTGCAACGCAAGAGTCCTTTATCTTAGACAACTGGCTAAAGCCATATTCTTTTATGATTAAAGACACTAGTGTAGATGTGGTTGCCTTGCCTGGTGTATTCAGTCAAAACGGCCTCGACATTGGCACTCAGGTATTGTTGGAAAATTTACCTAAGAAAATTACCGGTGAGATACTCGATTTTGGCTGTGGTGCCGGAGTCATAGCCAGTTACTTGGGTAAAGTTTTTCCTGAGATTAAGTTACACTTACTTGATGTGAGTGCCTTAGCATTATATTCAGCGCAAGCAACATTGAAATTAAATAATTTAACTGGCCACGTTTTTCCATCAGATAGCTTGTCAGATCTAAAGGGTAAGTACGATTACGTTATTTCAAATCCCCCCTTTCATCAAGGCCTTAAAACCAATTATCAAGCAACAGAGACATTCCTTTCAAAAATAAAACCCCATTTAAAACCAAAAGGACAAGTCACTGTGGTGGCAAATAGTTTTCTCCGTTATCAACCCATCATGGAAGAGGCGATTGGAAGAACACAAGTTTTAGCTAAGCAAAAGGGCTTTTCTCTTTATCATTGTTCAATTTAATTGCTCAATATAAAATTTAAGTTACTATAAATATATGGAAAAAATGAAACGCATTCACTCATTAAAAATAAAGCTAATGGTTATGATCATTGGTTTTGTTGTGTTATCTGTAATTATTTCTTCTTTTATCATCGCTAATTTAATAATTAACGATACTAACGAGGACGCCTCAAATAACACAAAGTATTGGGCAGAGCTTATCGCAAATAGTCAAAGTACCAATCTGGTTAATGATGAAGAGCAATTAATTAGTAACTATTTATCAATGCTAAAACATGTCCCTTATATTAGGCATGTTCATATTTATAAAAAAGTTCCTGACACTGAAGCCATTACTTTCTTCGCTAGCTACAACAAAAGTGCTATAGGCAAGGCTATTTCTGAAAAAAGTGAAAAAATAGCCGAGTTATCTTCAGCAAAGTTTAGCGGCCATATTATAGAAATCATGTTACCTGTAATAGCTGAAGAGCAAACGGTGGGCTATGTCTACATACAAGTCAGCAGCGAACATATTCAGCAAATAACTAATCATTTATTATTGCGCTACACCCTTCTCATTTTCATGTTTATTTTTATTACCGCTTTAATATCAATAGCACTTAACCGCTTTATTACTACTCCTATGTCAGATATGGCAAATAAAGTACAAGATATTTCGAAACATAAACAGTTCAATTTACGCATTGAACAAATGCCTTTTAAAGAGCTCGATATTCTAGCGCGCAACATAAATATTGTACTCAATAGAGCTGAAACTCAACTTGCTAAACTCTCAGATGCCAAACAACTCACTTATCAGCAAAACAAAGATCTTGAAAATAAAGTCAATAAACGTACCCAAGCCTTGAAGGATTCCAATAATGAATTACTTTCAACATTAGAAAAGTTGCATCAGTTTCAAGGGCAACTTGTTGAAAGTGAGAAAATGGCTTCGTTAGGCGATATGGTTGCCGGTGTCGCTCATGAAGTAAATACACCGATAGGTTTAGGCGTTACAGCTTCAACATTATTATCGGATCGCTTATTAGAAATAAAAAAAGCTTTTGATGATAAAACCTTAAAATCAAGTCAATTGAAAAAGTTTCTTGTTGAAGGTGAAGAAAATACCGCAATTATTTACCGTAACTTGAAGCGCGCTGCAGAATTAATTGCCAGTTTCAAAAAAGTTGCCGTTGACCAATCAAGTGAAGAAGCAAGAACATTCAATATCAAAAATTTGTTTGACGACATATTATTAACGTTAGCCCCACAAATTAAAAAGTTACCTTTTATTATTAATGTGGACTGTCCAAGCGAACTCGTCATAAAAAGCAAACCCGGTCCTATCAATCAAATAATTATTAATTTAATACAAAATTCTATTAATCATGGCTTTGATGACAGAGACCATGGTGTAATTACCATACAGACTAGTATTTCTAGCGATATGCTTACTATTGACTATCAGGACGATGGTAGGGGTATTGAGCCTTCTATTATGAATAAAATTTTTGAGCCTTTCACCACCACAAAAAGGGGTTCGGGTGGCAGTGGCTTGGGCTTACATCTGGTGTATAATTTAGTCACACAAGCACTAGGTGGAAAAATATCCTTTATTAGTGAAATTGAAAAAGGGGTTAATTTCAAAATTATTATCCCAACACAAGTCATTAAAGAAGATTAAAGCTGTGCTGATAAATATTTGTTGAATAAGAAGAAACTAACAAACTTGATTGTTTTTTAGTTAGTGGTTCTATACCATACTAATAATTGTATAAATAATTAACAAAATAAGCATTAGTAACATAGCGTTAATATAATTTTCAGCTATAACTAACATACCGTAAACATTATTGCTAAATACATAAAGAATGGAAAAAAAAACATGCAAAAACCTCACATACTTATCGTAGAAGACGAAGATGTTACACGCTTTAACCTACGTAACTTGTTTGAAGCAGAAGGCTATCAAGTATCAGAGGCTACAGACGGTGAGAGCATGGATACTCAATTACAAAAAAACACCATTAATTTAGTCATCATGGATATTAACCTTCCGGGTAAAAATGGCTTATTATTGGCAAGAGAATTAACCAGCAACAACGAGCTAGGGTTAATATTTCTTACCGGTCGTGATAGTGATATAGATAAGATACTTGGTTTAGAAATTGGTGCTGATGACTATTTAACAAAACCATTTAATCCACGTGAATTAACAATTCGAGCTCGAAACATTCTTAACCGAATTGGTCAGACAAAGAATGAAATTGAAAAAGCAGTCATCACTTTCAATAAATGGTCACTCGATGGTAATTCAAGAAAAATGACCGCACCTGACGGGCAAGTTTTATCTATACCTCGCGGCGAATATCGCGCTCTACGTTTATTAATTGAAAACACGGGCCAAATTGTTACTCGCCAGCAATTGATTAAAGAAATGACCGGGCGTGACCTTCGCTCAAATGACCGTACCGTTGATGTAACGATTAGGCGTTTACGCAAACATTTTGAATCGGTACCTGACGCTGCTGAATTAATTAATACCATTCACGGTGAAGGATATCGTTTTATTGGCTCTGTAGATTAGCGCGCTTTATCAATAAACAATTAAAAAAGGGGAAGCAATAATTGCTTCCCCTTTTTTAATTGTCTTAAATCATGGTTATTTTGAGTCTAACCATACTTTAAAAGCAGTAACGGCATTTTTATTTATCTCATTCAACTCAGAGATAAAGGCTGATTTTTCTGGCCATTGCCCGGGTAATTTTTCAATTGCCACCAACTTAGCATGAGCGGTTAACAAACCAACACTGCCAGTTGCACCTTTCATTTTATGGCAACGTTCTTGCCATAATACTTGTGACTCTTGTGCAATCGAATCGATAATGTCTTCAATATAGGTCTTTGATTGCTCAATATATAAGTCCAACATCTGTTGCACAATATCTTGTCCTAAGCTATCCAAGTATCCATCTAATAAATTAACATCTAACTGTTCGGTATAATTCACAAAACCTACCTTAAATTATAATTATCGTGGCGTAATTTTCTTCATTGTAACAATATCAACGCCGATGTCATTAAACAAATGCCTTTCATCTAGATTACTTCAAAGTCATTTGAAAAACATAAAACCATATGAATACAGAGCGTTTCAATAAGTTATCTTGCTCAGTAACTTAAAAAAGAACTGTCGCTATATCTACAAGGAAATATACGTTAGAATACGCGCCCTTAATAAGTTTGTTATGTACTGAAGTTTCAAAAAGCCCTTTACATAGCGTGTTAGAAATACTGGAGTAGAAATGTCCACATTAATGCCTGATATCGCCAACCACACCACAGCTCAAACCGAAGGTACCCTCGATTGGGTTGGAATGAGTAATATAGAAATGCCGATGATGGTTGCTTCGCAAGGTGAGAATGAGCGAATGGTTTCTACTTTTATTGACGCGTTTGTAAACTTAAAAGAACCACAAGCAAAAGGCATTCATATGTCTCGCTTGTATTTACTGCTTGATGAACTTTCAACCAGTAATACTTTAGACTTTCAAAGCTTGGTCACTTTACTCAGTGGTTTTATTAGTAGTCACCACGATCTTAGCGATAATGCTAAAGTGCAGTTCCGCTTCGACTATCACTTAAGAAGAAAATCATTAATTAGTGGTAAGCAAGGCTGGAAAGCATACCCAGTAACATTAACCGGTCGTTTAAATAAAGGTAAACTCGATATAGAGCTAGCCGTTGATGTTAGATATTCATCAACTTGTCCTTGTTCTGCCGCCCTTGCTCGACAGTTAATCCAAAAAGCTTTTAAAGAGAAGTTTAATGGCCAAGAAGCCGATTTAGACTCAATTCATGAGTGGCTGGGTACAACTGAAGGTATTGTTGCTACACCTCATAGTCAACGCTCAGTTGCTGAATTAAAAGTAAAGTTAAATGCCAACATTAGTGAATTCCCTATTACTGCATTAGTCGATATTATTGAAGGCTGTTTAAAGACACCCGTTCAAGCCGCAGTAAAAAGAGAAGATGAACAAGAATTTGCGCTACTGAATGGTCAAAACTTAATGTTTTGTGAAGACGCCGCTCGTCGTTTACAACACGCAATGAATAATACTGCTGGATATGACGACTTTTGGCTACGTATCAACCACCTTGAATCTTTACATGCCCACGATGCGGTAAGTATTACGACTAAAGGCATTGAGGGTGGCTACCAACCCTAAGCTATTGATATTCAATTACAAAAAGTAAGCTAATATTAAAGCCAGTAATTACTGGCTTTTTTATTGATGAATTTTCACCGTATTCTCCACCATCTTGTACATACATCAATGAATAAAAGATGAATAACAGCTAAAATTAGCATATCTCGTCATATCTCGTCATAAAAATAAAAATGTAATTAAATTACAACAAAGTAAACAAAAATCATTCTCAACTCGCTAAAAGCTATTGATAACAGCTTAAAAAATAGGCGATTAAATCAACAAAACCAACCTACACAAGCAATAACCAATAAAAACATATAGTTACACTAATGTACAAAAACTACGAGCAAATACTCTATTTTGATTGACCTTTTATCGATAAGTGTTTAATGTGAAGGGTTCCACCTGAGTGAAAACAGAGTATTTATGCATTATTTGTATAACTTTATTCCTTTAACATGTTCTCTGTGCTCAAGTGGTTATTTCCTGAGGAGAAAATAACATCATGCTTTACGATCACAGCGTTCAAAAAGACAACTGCGGATTCGGCTTAATTGCTCACCAACAAGGTGAAGCAAGTCATAAACTAGTAAAAACGGCAATTCATGCCCTTGATCGCATGCAACATCGTGGCGGTATTGCTGCTGATGGTAAAACAGGTGACGGTTGTGGCTTGTTGATGCAAAAACCTGATACCTTCTTTCGAGCTATTGCCGAAGAAAACAACTGGAAGCTTGGCAAAAAATACGCTGTAGGTATGATTTTCCTCAATCCTGACCCTATTCAAGCCGCTTTAAGTAAAAAGATTCTTGAAGAAGAGTTAGCGCGTGAAACCTTAACACTTATTGGCTGGCGCATAGTGCCTACTGATACTTCTATGCTAGGTGAAACGGCTGTCAATAACATGCCGCAAATAGAGCAGGTTTTTGTTGATGCTCCTCCGGGCTGGAGAAATCGAGATTTAGAACGCCGTTTATTTATGGCACGTCGTCGTGCAGAAAAACGCATTGAAGATAGCGTTTTTTATGTGGCAATTTTGTCGTGCTTGGTAACTATCTATAAAGGCTTAATGATGCCGGTAGACTTACCTAACTTTTATTTAGACCTTGCTGATATTCGCATGCAAACGGCCATTTGTGTTTTTCATCAACGTTTTTCAACCAATACTTCTCCACAATGGCATTTAGCACAGCCTTTTCGTTATTTGGCTCATAACGGTGAAATTAATACAATTAAAGGTAACCGACAGTGGAGTCGTGCTCGTACCCACATCTTTAAATCACCTTTATTACCCGATCTTCAAGATGCTGCGCCCTTTGTTAATGAAAGTGGTTCTGACTCATCATCACTAGATAACATGCTTGAATTATTCCTTGCTGGCGGTATGGATTTATACCGAGGTATGCGTTTATTAATGCCACCTGCTTGGCAAAATAGTCCGTTAATGGATGAAGACTTAAAAGCGTTTTACGAATTTAATTCTATGCATATGGAACCATGGGACGGCCCAGCCGGCGTTGTGGTTACCAATGGTCGCCATGTTGCCTGTAATTTAGACAGAAACGGCTTGCGTCCTGCTCGTTATGTTATTACTCGTGATGGTTTTATCACCCTTGCCTCTGAAGTAGGTATTTGGGATTACGGTGAAGATGAAGTGGTCGAAAAAGGTCGTGTCGGCCCAGGTGAAATGCTTGCCATTGATACTTACACCGGCAAAATATTCACTTCTACCGATATTGATGAAGAACTAAAAGTTCGCCATCCTTACCGTGAATGGTTGGATAAAAACATCCGCCGTTTAGTGCCCTTTCATCAACTCGATGCCGAACTTATTGGTAAGCGTATTTTTGATGATAAAGGCCTATCGCAATACCATAAAATGTTTAATTACAGTTACGAAGAAATTCATCAAATTGTGAAAACATTGGCTGAAAATGGCATGGAAGCAACGGGTTCTATGGGCGATGACACCCCTATGGCAGTACTTTCAAGTCAACCTCGAACAATTTATGATTATTTCCGCCAGCAATTTGCTCAAGTAACAAATCCACCCATAGATCCATTACGTGAACGCTATGTTATGTCGCTGGGTACCTGCATTGGTCGTGAACATAATGTTTTTAACGAAACAACAGGCCATGCCGACAGAATTTTGTTTGCAACACCTATATTAATGTATACCGGATTAAAGCAGCTACGTGAACTTGCCCCTGAGCATTACCGCAGCGACACACTGAACTTAAATTACCGCACAGAAGAAGGTTTACAAGCGGCGATTATCCGTTTATGTGATGAAGCCGAGACATTAGTTCGTGATAAAAACACCGTTATTTTAATACTTTCAGACCGTCAAATTGATAAAGGGTTTTTACCTATACCTGCAGCGATGGCAGTTGGCGCAGTACAACAACGCTTAGTTGAAACACAATTACGTTGTGACTCAAATATAATTGTTGAAACGGCATCGGCAAGAGATTCACATCACTTTGCTGTGTTACTAGGTTTAGGCGCTACCGCTGTTTATCCTTACCTTGCTTTTGAGACAATTGAGCAATTAGTTGAACAAGGACAAATTGAGTTAACGGCGCGTCAAGCTGTAATGAACTATCGTGATGGCATTAATAAAGGCTTGTTGAAAATATTATCTAAGATGGGTATTTCAACAATCGCCAGCTACCGTTGTGCAGGTTTGTTTGAAGTGATTGGTTTGCATCAAAATATCATGAAAATATGCTTCCCTGATTTACCAAGTCGTATTCAAGGCGCTGATTTTTCAGACATAGAACAAGACAACATTAACCTTGCTCGCAAAGCCTTTTTAGCACATCAAAAAGTCAATCACGGCGGCTTACTTAAGTATGTACATGGCGGTGAATACCACGCTTATAACCCTGATGTCGTGACTTACCTACAAAAAGCAGTTCAATCTGGCGATTATGCGGATTACCGCCTGTTTGCCGATCAAGTAAATAATCGCCCTGTGGCAACGTTACGTGATTTATTGGGCTTTAAAGAAGATACCCAAGCCATAGATATCAGCAAAGTAGAACCTGATACTGAAATGTTTAAACGCTTTGATAGTGCCGCTATGTCTATTGGTGCATTAAGCCCTGAAGCTCATGAAGCATTGGCAATTGCCATGAACCGTTTAGGCGGTTATTCAAATTCAGGTGAAGGGGGTGAAGACGAACGCCGCTTTGGTACCGTAAAAAATTCACGTATCAAACAAATTGCTTCTGGCAGATTTGGGGTGACACCGCATTACTTAGTTAATGCCGATGTACTACAAATAAAAGTCGCTCAAGGTGCAAAACCCGGCGAAGGTGGTCAATTACCCGGTGATAAGGTTTCACCGTTAATTGCTAAGTTGCGCTTTTCAGTACCCGGTGTGACCTTGATTTCTCCACCACCACATCATGATATTTATTCAATTGAAGATTTAGCTCAGCTTATTTTTGATTTAAAACAAGTTAACCCTAAAGCGGTTATTTCAGTAAAACTGGTGTCAGGACCTGGTGTTGGCACTATCGCTTCTGGTGTTGCTAAAGCTTACGCCGATTTTATTACCATTTCCGGTTACGACGGTGGTACTGCAGCTAGTCCATTGAGTTCGGTTAAGTATGCCGGTTGTCCATGGGAATTAGGTTTAGCCGAAGCACACCAGTCATTAGTGACTAACGGTTTGCGTCATAAAGTACGTTTACAAGTTGACGGCGGATTAAAAACTGGTATCGACATTGTTAAAGCGGCAATTTTAGGCGCAGAAAGCTTTGGTTTTGGTACCGCGCCTATGGTCACTCTGGGCTGTAAATTCTTACGTATTTGTCATTTAAATAATTGTGCTACAGGTGTTGCAACACAAGACGATGTTTTACGTGAAAAATTCTTTAAAGGTTTACCTGAGCAAGTCATGAACTACTTTAAGTTTATTGCCCAAGAGGTGCGTGAAATTTTAGCCCGTTTAGGGGTCGAAAGCTTAACAGCGATAATTGGTCGAACCGACCTACTCGTTCAACTGACAGGTTTAACCGCTAAGCAGCAAAAGTTAGATTTATCACCAATTATTGCGCCTGTTGTAGCGGGTGCTGATACGGCTCTTTATCAAACAGAAGGAAATAATCCCTTTGACAAAGGCGTACTAAATAAAGAAATATTGGCGGCTTGTACTGATGCTGTTTCACACAGCGCAGGCGGCGAGTTCCGTTTTTCTATACAAAACACTGATCGCTCTGTCGGCGCATCATTATCGGGTGAAATTGCTCGTCATCATGGTGACCAAGGTATGGCGTCATCTCCTATTAAAATTTATCTTAATGGCACCGCTGGCCAAAGTTTTGGTGTTTGGAATGCCGGTGGCTTAGAAATGACCCTGACCGGTGATGCCAATGATTACGTTGGTAAAGGAATGACTGGCGGTAAGCTAACCATCAAGCCACCTAAAGGTGTTGAGTATTTAAGTCATAAAACCATGATCATGGGTAATACTTGTTTATATGGCGCAACCGGTGGCAGACTTTATGGCTGTGGCCGTGCGGGTGAGCGCTTTGCGGTGCGTAACTCGGGTGCTCATGCTGTAATTGAAGGCACTGGCGATCATGCTTGTGAATACATGACGGGTGGCATAGTGACCATTCTTGGGCAAGTTGGTGTAAACTTTGGTGCCGGTATGACAGGTGGTTTTGCTTATGTGTTTGATGAATTAGGTGATTTAGATATCCGCTTAAATAGCGAATCCATCGAGTTATTACCAATAAGTGATCTGACTATTCATCAAGAACATTTACGCGGTATTATTAACCAACATTTTGATGAAACAGGTAGTGCACGCGCTCAAGAAATATTAGCTAACTTTGATGCTTACGCACCACGATTTAAATTAGTTAAACCTACGGCAACCGATGTTAAAACCTTATTAGGTCATCGTAGTCGTTCATCTGCTGAACTTCGCGTTCAAGCACAGTAGTCGTGTCGAGAATGCGAATTAAGGGAAAACAGTATGAGTAAAAATGTTTATCAATTTATCGATGTTAAACGCATCGATCCGCCTAAAAAAGCGATTGAACAACGTAAAATAAATTTTGTTGAAATCTATCAGCCATTGAGTACTGACCAAAGTGCTGGCCAAGCAGACCGTTGTTTAGATTGTGGTAATCCTTATTGTGAGTGGCAATGCCCTGTTCACAATTATATTCCACAATGGTTAGAGTTGGTTACCGAAGGTAAGATTTTTGAAGCGGCTGACTTATGTCATCAAACAAATAGCTTACCTGAAATGTGTGGCCGTGTTTGTCCACAAGACAGACTCTGTGAGTCTGCCTGTACATTAAATGAAGATTTTGGTGCGGTTACTATTGGTAATATCGAAAAATATATTACCGACACTGCGTTTGCACAAGGGTGGAAACCCGACTTATCAGACGTAGTAAAAGTGAACAAACGTGTTGCTGTTATTGGTGCTGGCCCTGCAGGTTTATCTTGTGCTGACGTACTAACACGTAATGGTATCGACGCTGTTGTTTACGACAAACATGCTCAAATAGGTGGCTTGCTCACTTTTGGTATTCCGTCATTCAAACTAGAAAAAGATGTTATTCAAACGCGTCGTGAAATCTTTGAAGGCATGGGCATTGAATTTAGATTAAATGTTAATGTCGGTGTTGATATTACCATTGATTCATTAAGTGAAGAGTACGACGCGGTATTTTTAGCACTCGGCACCTACACAGATATGACAGGAGGCTTTGAACACGAAGACGCTGCGGGTGTTTATACCGCACTCGATTTCTTAATCGGTAATACACAAAACTTAATGAAAATTACTGAAAATGCTAAACCTTTTATCAGTTTTGAAAATAAGAAAGTCATTGTACTCGGTGGTGGTGATACGGCAATGGATTGTGTACGTACCTCAATTCGTCAAAGTGCTACCGAAGTAACCTGTGCTTATCGTCGTGACGAAGCCAATATGCCGGGTTCACCACGTGAGGTTCAAAATGCTAAAGAAGAAGGTGTTAACTTTCAATTTAACATCCAGCCTCTTGATATTGCTGTTGATAAAGAAGGTAACGCCTGTGGTGTTAAATTTGTAAAAACTCAACTAGGTGCTGCGGATGCGAAAGGCAGAAGAAGCCCTGAACCGATAGCGGGTAGTGAGTTTATTATGGAAGCTGACGCCGTCGTTATTGCTTTTGGTTTCTTACCTAGCCCACCACAATGGATGAAAGATGCCGGCGTTGAAATAGATAAACGTGGACTGGTGTTAGCCGCTGATAATAGTGAATTTGCTTTACAAACCACTAAACAAAATATTTTTGCCGGTGGTGATATGGTGCTAGGTTCAGACCTTGTTGTTACAGCTGTTGATCAGGGCCGAAAAGCAGCAATAGGTATTTTAGACTTTGTGCTAAGTTAAGCTATTTCTAGCGTTTATTTTAAAAAGCAGCCTGGGCTGCTTTTTTTTATGTCTAAATTTAATAATATAACCACCCATTCAAACAAAGTGAGCTATATTAATAAAAATAAAATAGAAATCTTAGTTAAAGTTTATAAATAGTATTGCTACTGAGTATATTACGGATACTTAAAATATATATGATCAAATTATCTAACAATTACCTCACCATTTTAACAATAACTTTTTTCCTTTTATTGCTACCATTTAATGGTAAAACTGAAGTCATTGAAGTTGTTACCGAGCTTCTAGAGCCTTATCAAATTAAAAATCCTGATAGTAGCTTAGGTGGTTTTTCTACTGAAGTCGTTGAAGCTTTATTTAAAATAACTGAAGACCATCCTAAGATTCAGATAATGCCTTGGGCAAGGGCATACGACGTTGCACTTCATACCCCTAATGTTTTAATTTACTCTATTGCACATACAAAGCTTAGAAATAAAAAATTTCATTGGATCGGTGCCCTTAAAGAAGAGCGCTTATATTTTTGGGGATTAAAAAAACATTACGCTAAAACTAACTATAAAGTTTCCGCATTAAAAAACCGTAAGATCGCTGTTTCTAGAAATTCTAATTCAGCACAATATTTACTCGCTCAAGACTTCTCCAATATTTACCAACTTGCTAACGAGCGACAAACCATGAATATGCTATTTATTGATAGAGTTGACCTAATACTTGCCACACAAATCACCATAGAAACCAGAGCTAAAAATCTGGGCTATGATTTTAATGAATTACAAAGGTTAAACGAAGTAGCCGCTTTAAATAACAAACTCAGTATTGCCTTTAGTCTTGATACGTCACCGACATTGATAAAAAAATACCAAACGGCATTTCAACAACTAGTAACCACAGGTCAACTTGCAAAAATTAAAGAAAAATGGAAATTAGATTAACCCTCGTATAAATAGAAATTCATTCTTTAAGCGTATAAAATATAGTAGCTACCTGATTACGCGTTTGGCATAATTACCTTAATTTTTAGATTCAGTAAACGGACAACAATATGATCCATAGTATGACGGCTTTTTCTCGCTTTGAAGTGAAAGGTGATTGGGGTAATGCAGTTTGGGAAATTCGATCTGTAAATCAACGATTTTTGGAAACTTACTTCCGTTTACCAGAACAATTTCGTAGCATTGAACCGGCATTGCGCGAGCGATTTCGTAAACAATTAAATCGTGGCAAAGTAGAGTGCAGTTTGCGTTTCAATGCTAACCCATCAGCAAAAAACAATTTATCACTTAATAAAGGCTTAGCTGAACAACTGCTGCAGCACGCAGGTTGGATAAACGAACAAACACTTAATAGTCAATTAAATCCTTTAGAAATCATGCGATGGCCTGGTGTCATGGAAGCTGAAGAAGCCGATATGACCAACATTCAAAAGGAAATTTTGGAAGGATTTGAACAAGCGCTAAAAGACTTTATTGATGCTCGGGCAAGTGAAGGAGAAAACTTAAAAGTATTAATTGAACAACGTCTTGAAGGTATTATTGAGCAGTCAGACAAAGTAAAAGCATTTATGCCTGAAATCATTGCATGGCAGCGTAAGCGGATCACCGATAAATTCACTGACGCCAAAATTGAGCTAGATTCAAGCCGAGTTGAACAAGAGCTAGTATTACTTGCGCAAAAAATGGATGTTGACGAAGAACTTGATCGCCTATTTAGCCATGTAAAAGAGACAAGAAGCATCCTGACAAAAGGCGGTGCACAAGGTCGTCGCCTAGATTTTATGATGCAAGAATTTAATCGTGAAGCGAATACCTTAGGATCTAAATCGATTAATGTTGATACCACCAATGCAGCCGTAGAACTAAAAGTACTTATCGAGCAAATGCGTGAGCAGATCGCGAATATAGAATAGATATTAAGTAGGTCTTATTCTTTTAAAAGCCATAGCAAACTATGGCTTTTTTTATGGCTGATAAAACAACTTAACATAGTAAATATAGACATAGCTTGGTATAACATCAGCAAAGACTTTTGTCAGGAAACTTTAAAAATGATCACACTATCCGCCAACCAATGCCGCATTATTGGTGTAATGCTTGAGAAAGAAATCACAACACCTGAGCAATACCCACTCTCATTAAATGGTATTACCCTAGGCTGTAATCAAAAAAGTAACCGTGAGCCGGTAACGAACTTTTCTGAAAGTGATGTGCAAAACTTAGTTGATGAATTGGTAGAAATGAATCAATTAATGGTAGATAGAAAAGCTTCGGTAAGGGTAAATAAATATTTTCATCGTTTTTGTGATACTGAGTTTGGTCATTTAAAATTTACACGCCAGCAAAAAGCCATTATTTGTGTGTTATTACTAAGAGGGCCGCAAACCCCGGGAGAGTTAAGAACTCGTACCAATCGTTTAGCTGACTTTACCGATGTCAGTGAAGTTGAAACGACTTTGCATCAATTGCAAAATTTAAACAGTAAGATATTAGTCAAAAAGCTAGCGCGAGAGCCTGGCAAACGTGATTCTCGCTACGTTCATTTACTTTCTGATACCCATGAAAATCAATTAGCTGATACTAACATTGTCGATATAGACGATAGTTCATCTGAAAATCAGCCTCGTCTGGAGCAAAGAGTAGCAGATCTAGAAAGGCAAGTTACCGTATTGAGCGAACAAGTATCATGTCTAACAGCATTACTTGAAAATAAGTAATTAACGATTTACTGCGCATGCAGGTCTTAAGTAAAGAACATGCAGATAGTTCCATTATGCATGTTCTACAATCGATACTTGCTTAATTGTCTCGCTTAATTCATTAAGGTCGTGAACGACAACATCTGCCAAATTTTCATAGCTTGCTGTTATACCATAATTGATAAGACAAGACATGGTGTTAGCATTTCGCGCCGCTTGCAAGTCATATAAATAATCACCAACATACAATAAGTTTTCAGGGGCTATCTGCCAAAGCTCAGCTAAATGTAGTAACGCATCAGGGGCTGGTTTAGCTTTGTGATCTTCTCGGGTCAGTAATATCTCAATATCGATATTATTGTTTTTTACTTTTATCGTCGCTGCTTGTCGACAATTTCTGGTAACAATCGCACAAGGTAAAGACAACTCAGCTAATAAAGTTAAAATTTGGTCGGTTCCCGCCAACTTATTTGCTGTCATAGCATCATTTATTTCATATTCTACTATCACCTCATGAGCTTCAACTTGATGATGTTCGGGTAAAGCATCAATAAAATCTAATAAATCTATGCCTTTTGGACACCCCAAGGAAGCTCTTATACTGTCAAAATCTAAAGATGAAGAGACCAAGGTGTTGTCGAGATCAAATATCACCCCTAATGGTTTATGTGCTAACAATACTGTATTACTCCTCGTTATCGGACAAACGAATTAAGTGTAATAATAACATTCGCTTTGATTAGCAATTTATTACACCAAGTTATAATTAAACTGTGCAGTAATACGTGGCTATAGCGAATTCAGATCAGACTCGTCGATTAGCCTTAGAAAATTGATGTCTCGTTAAAACCTAATCAATAAACTGTTGTGAGGGAATGCTTCTATCTCCTCACAACACCCCCCCAATAACAATGGCTAAATGATAGACTCTTGCCAACGGTGTTTAATATGCTCTGCAACTCGAAATGCATTGGCATAAATGGTAAACGTGTAGGGAACACTACCGCCTGTGGGCATAAATGAGCCATCGGTAACATATAAATTATTGACTTCATGGGCTTGACAGTATTTATTCAATACCGATGTTTTGGGGTCGTTACCGAACCGGCAACCTCCTGCCATTAAGTTTGTTGGCGGGTAGCTGCTGACAGAGCTAGTAATATTTTTTGCACCCATACTTTCCAGCAACTTCTTGCCTTTCTCCGCTAGATACTCTCCAACCACCCTATCATGTTGGTGTGCACCAATTCTTACCTTGGCGACTGCTTGTCCCCATTTATCAGTGACTTCCGTGTCTAAACTAACAAAACAATCGTCGGTGGGTAACCAGTCATTAAAGACTTCAAAACGTAAGGTTTTATAAGTGGTAAATTCTTCTTTTAAGTTTTTCTGTAATTGCTCGCCCCACACTAACTCATTTGCATCATTAAATTGTTGCCCTTGTGCACGAGCAATAGGGTTTTGATAAAAAAGAAAGTCTATGGTGCCGCCTTTCGCTTGACCTTGTTGATTAGCACCAGAGAAACTTTTATCGTCAATTTGATACCAGTCTTGCAAAGCACGATTTATAAAAGGGCCCACTTGCTTTAATTGAGCTTGCTTTTGCGTTGTTAAATCAGCAAACAAAAAGTCTCCCTTACCGGTACCTCCACCACTAAACACTAAATTTTTACCCACTTGACCGCTATTGTTCGCAAGCCCTTGTGGGAATTTTTTCCCTTTGGAAGCCAGCAATAAACGTGATGTTTCAACCGCTTGACAAGCAACAACATAAATTTTTGCTGTGGCTTTTTGTTCTCGACCTTGTGAGTCGTAATAATGGATGGCAGATATTTTACCTTCATCATCACTCGCTATATGATAAACCTTAGCATTCGCTTTAATGGTTAAATTTCCCGTTGCCACAGCATGGTTTAACAAAGCAGCTCGACCACTACCTTTGGCACCGGTTGAACAACCATAGCTACTACAATACCCTGAATACTCGCAACTTTTTCGTCCCATGGCTGGAGTCGATAAGATGGCACGAGGTACTGGCATTGAGTGATAGCCAATATTTTTTGCTGCTTTGTCAATCCAGTCTGATACTTGATGATCAACTAATGGCGGGTATGGGAAATCGGTTGAGCGTGGTTCTTGATGAGGGTGTGAAACAACTTTCCCCGAGACACCAACATCTCGTTCTACTTGCGCATAAAAAGGTTCAAGCTCGTGATAACTGATCGGCCAATCGACAATATTAGCGCCTTCAATATCACCAAAGGTTGACTTTAACTTAAAATCTACCGGCTTTAATCGATGAAAATAACCACTCATAAAGTTAGATGAACCACCGACAACATTACCGTTCCAGAAGCTCCAGCCCGACTCACTTGTTGGCTCGCCTTGCCAATAGTTTTCTCCGTCAGCGGTTTGATATTCTTCTTCAATAACATGCTGTTCATCAGCCAGTTTGGGATTATAAGCATCACGTAAACTAATCGCTAATTCATCTTTGAAAAATTCTTTCTCGGTTAACCACGGACCTTTTTCCAGTATTAATACTTTAGCGCCCGCTTTAGCTAATGTATAAGCGACAGGTGAGGCCCCTGCACCACTACCAACTATGCAAATATCAAAACTCATGCTTTGTTACTTCCTTTAACTGTCGACCACTTTTTATTTGCTAATAAGTCTTTTGATTGAATAATGTTGTTGGCACTTTTATCACCGGTCACCGAACGTTTGGGTAACTCGAAATAACGTTGACCCGCTTCAGGTAATGGAAAGCCCGCTTGATGCTCTAGCCATTGCCAACCTGTGCCTTTTGGATTACCGCCATAAGCGGGTGGCGATAACATAGCTTCAAAAATATAACCCAGTAGATTATTGAGCCAGTTTTCGCCAGCTCTCGAGCCACTTATCCCTCGTAACATGGTTTCTTTTTCGACTTTGCTTAACTCAGTAAAGGTTTTTTGTAATTGGTTTTTTGTATAACCATTTAACCAACCGACACCTTTAAAAATAAAGTCAATTTCACTTTTTTCAGTGGGTTGCTGATAAACAACGTTATATAAATAAACAACGACTTGTAACTCTTTGGCGCTTGGACCACTACTTGATTCTGGTAAGAGATGATCAACCACGGCATTCAAGGTTAACCAAGGCTCTGCCTGCAAAGTCTCAAACACTTTATCTTTTTCATGTTGACTGAACGCTACCGCAGGAAGTGCAGAGATTGCCGTTGCTCCCGCCGCTGATTTCAATAATTTACGACGAGAAAACTTATGTGATAACCAAGATGGTGTTTGATAATTTTTATCAAAGAAGCTGTTGATTTTATTTAATGCTGTACCTGACATTGATTTATCCTTTTGTCTCACTGCTTTGCCATTTATTAAGAAAGGCTAACCACTGTTCTTTAGAATATTGTTCACCAACGAGTAATTCGGCAGTATCTTTTGATAAAAGCATTTTACCGCTACTTGTTGATACGTACATATGAGGATAGCCTAAAACGGGTGGTAAAGATTTCATAAACGCTTCATTTTCATTACTGTCACTGACGCTTATTTTTAACAAGACAAACTCACTATGGAGCTTCTGATAAACCTCAGGGTTTTCAGCCAAAAAAACATCCATTTTTTTACACCAACTGCACCAGTTACCACCAATTTCGATTAGCACATTACGCTGAGTTTTTTGAGCAAGCTTTATTGCCGCATTCGCATCTTTAAAGGGATCGCTTTTTTCATCATAGACTTTACTGTATTTAGGTAAATCATCAGCGTTAATGGCTGAGGCGGGTGTTATTAACAAAAAAGAGGCGAAAGTAACAAGCATTAACACAACAAAGCTTTTCATAAATAGACTCAATATAAATTAGGATATTGTAAAGTACTGCTAACTAGACCCTAATTAGACTAACTATATTTCAAATTGTTTTCACGTCATTATGTCAAATTTGTTGCTGAACGATTATAATGCGCAACAATTATTTCACCATAGGTATATTAACATGCGTCCAAGCGGCAGAACTCCAGGTCAAATACGTCCTGTAACCATTACTCGTCAATTTACTACTCATGCTGAAGGTTCAGTATTAATTGAATTTGGCGACACCAAAGTTATTTGTACTGCCTCAGTAGAAGTCGGTGTACCACGTTTTTTAAAAGGACAAGGTAAAGGTTGGATCACAGCAGAGTATGGCATGTTACCTCGCTCTACACACACTCGTATGCGCAGAGAAGCAGCTAACGGTAAACAAAGTGGTCGTACGTTGGAAATATCTCGTTTAATCGCTCGTGCATTGCGCGCAGCTGTCGATTTGAAAGCCCTAGGTGAAAATACCATTAGCGTCGATTGCGATGTTATACAAGCTGATGGCGGTACACGTACTGCTTCAATTACCGGTGCTTGTGTCGCATTAGTCGATGCTTTAAATTATATGCGCGCTAAAGATATTATTAAAACTAATCCATTAAAGCACATGATAGCAGCAGTTTCTGTTGGTATTTATAAAGGTGAAGCCGTTTCGGATCTTGATTACCCAGAAGATTCTGCTGCCGATACCGATATGAATGTCGTTATGACAGACACAGGTAAATTGATTGAAATTCAAGGCACAGCAGAAGAAGCGCCGTTTAGTTTTGATGAAATGCACAATATGCTAGCGTTAGCAAAAGAC
The DNA here is from genome assembly GCF_001767295.1 of Colwellia sp. PAMC 20917. Lineage (GTDB taxonomy): Bacteria > Pseudomonadota > Gammaproteobacteria > Enterobacterales > Alteromonadaceae > Colwellia_A. The sequence continues at coordinate 2,677,409 of NZ_CP014944.1, read as the reverse complement.
AGTATTAACGAATTATTTGATTTACAAAAGTTAGCGCTTAGCTAAACACTCTGATTAAAGTGGGAATAAAGATGAAAGATTATCAACGTGAATTTATTGAATTTGCTCTAGCGAAAGAAGTACTACGCTTTGGTGAATTCACTTTGAAGTCAGGCCGTACAAGTCCATACTTTTTTAATGCGGGTTTATTTAATACCGGCGGTGATTTAGCACGCTTGGGTCGTTTTTACGCACAAGCACTGGTTGATTCTACTATCGCGTTTGATTTGCTTTTCGGTCCAGCTTATAAGGGCATTCCAATTGCAACCACCACTGCGGTAGCATTAGCCGATCATCACGGTATGGACATACCTTATTGCTTTAACCGTAAGGAAGCAAAAACTCACGGTGAAGGTGGAAGCTTAGTTGGCTCTCCTTTACAAGGTAAAATAATGTTAGTGGACGACGTTATTACTGCGGGTACTGCTATTCGTGAATCAATGGAAATTATTAAGGCCCATGGCGCTCAATTGTCAGGTGTATTAATTGCTCTTGACCGCCAAGAAAAAGGCCAAGGTGAATTATCTGCTATTCAAGAAGTTGAACGTGACTTTGGTACACAAGTTATTGCCATTGTTACCCTAGCTGACGTGGTCACTTACCTTGAAGAGAACCTTGCTTTGCAACCTACATTAGCGAAAAGTTTAGCGAGTATTAATAAATACCGTGAGAATTACGGTATTTAGCTGACAATCATTACTATCACTTTAGCTTAATGATACAAGCACAATAAAAAGCCTCATTATTTATTAATAATGAGGCTTTTTCTTTATAGCGCAATAACTTAAGAGGTTTAGGCTTAAGAGGTTTTAGGCCGTTAATTGGAAATGAAAACTGGGCTCTTTTTCATAAGCTTGAGTAATGCCAGCATAGAGGCTTTCAATTCTTAAAGCTCGCTCATCAACAGAGCTATCACGGTTAGCTATAATTTCGTCCTGAGACGCTAATGTGCGATTAACTAGCGTATCAAAATCTTCTGTTTCTTGATTTTCTTCTGCTGAAAAGACATCACTAGACTTACCTTGGACCGTTACATTTTTTGCTTTACTGGTCTCTGCTGAACTAATCGCGGCCAGCTCTGTTTGCGCTTGTAAAATAGCTCTCGACGCTGAAGCTGCGACACGGGTGTCTTGAATTGATGGATCTGCAGGTGCTAGTGCGGCGGCATAGACCTTTTGCATTTTCGTTATGGTTGCTCTTGGATCGCCATTAACCGTAGAAAGGTCTACTGAAACTTCACCACCAACAGCATATTTCTTTCCGTCAGGACCCATTTCAAAAGTATATGAAGGTGAGCCCGTTGATGCGCCACCGACAGAAGCATGTGCCAATTCATGAGCACGTACTTCTTGATCTCTTAGTTGTAGCTCATTAATAATTCTTTGTTCGGTAAAAGCTTCTCGACTGTTAGGAGCCGGTTTGCCATCAGGGGAGCTTGCTGAATTTTGACCATTTTCACTATCATCTTCAATAGCATTTTCGTTTGCTAAAAAAGTCTCAGCTGCAGATTGTTGCTCCGATGAACCACTTTCGCGATTACTATCACCGCTAATCGTTTTTGTTGCTGATTCCGCTTGCTTGCGGATGCTTTCAAAATCAACATTTTCATTATTCTGTGCGGGGGTTCTGCCTCTTTCTCTGTCAGAAGCTACCCCTTTTTCTGCTGCAGACTGGTTTGAGGCCGCTGGTTTTGCAATAACTTCGCGGATATTATTTTCACGACGCAAGCTATCCGTTTGCGGATTAACCGCAGTAGGAATAGACAGAGTAGGCGTTTGCGGCGTGATGTTCATCGGTTATGCTCGAACGTCTAATAGCGTACCTAAAGTTTCATCAGCTGTTTGAATAACATCTGCGGACGCTTTCGCTTGAAATTCTGCAACTTTTAAATCGACAACGGCTTTGGTAAGGTCTGGTAATTCTGCTGAATTAGCATTCTTACTAGCTGTATCTGGGCTAGGTGCATTATCAGTATTGTTTTCTTGACCAATACCAAAATCTTCAGGACTAACAGCTAAGTTAGCCGCAATATCTGCTGCAGCTTCTGTGACATCGCCTTGCGCTTTTTGAAAGCCTTGTAGACCACTTGCTAATGCTGATTGTATTTCCATAACAAACTCCTCTATACCTATTAACAGAATAACAATGTACAAATAAGTAAATACTAAATTTACAGACTTAATTTACATATTTAATTTAAATACTTAGCTTAAGTAATCGGCCTAAGTACTCAGTTTTTGCTATTTAACCCTGCAACATCTTTGTTCAATTATCATACAATACGACTAAAAAGTAAAGGATCGATTTATCGATAAGTACGTTCAACTAAAGGGGCTAGCCAAGTCGTTAGTGTTTCGATAAACGCCTCTGGGTGAGAAATAAAAGGTGCATGTGATGCCTGCTCAAAAATAACAACATCACTGTTAGGTGATAATGCAGTAATAGCTGTAATTGCCTTGCGCGGCACTAAGCCGTCAAGCTTTCCGTATAACCGCAAGTAGGGTATCGATATTTGGGCGAGACTTTCGCGCTGATCAACGGTTGTCAATAATTGCAGCGACTCATCTAAAGTTGATTTGGTTGGCATTGGAAACTGCATAACGAGTTCTCGTAGCAATTTAATATCATGACGTAAATGAGGGCTGCCCATCGCCTGAACTTTTAAAAAGTTATTAATCGTCTTGGCGGTATCTTCTGCTAATTGTCGATGAAATATCGCTAAAACATCCGGCTTAATGCCAAACCAGTTCTCTTGCTCAACAAAACAAGGCGAGCTAGCGACCGTGATTAATGCTTTCACTTGCTTTGGAAAATTTAATGCTATTTCACTGGCAATCAAACCACCTAACGACCAACCTATATATACCGCAGGTTTTGCTACAGATTGCGCTATTAATGATGCAACTTCAGCTAAAGTATAAGGAGATATTGAGTGTTCTAAATTGGCACCAAAACCAGGTAAATCGACAGTGATCACTTCAAAGTGCTCTTTTAATACCTCGACACTCGGTTGCCAAACGCCCGAGTTTAATCCCCAGCCATGAATAAAAACTAGCGGAAGTCCGCACCCTTGACTCGATATTTTTAAAGTTTCTGCCATGCTCATAATAGAGGGTATTACCGTTAATTTTTATTACACGAAGTTAACGACAGTTTACTTAAAGAAGGTATTAAATGGAATTTAACCAGGTAAAATTTATTCAATATTTAAAACAAAATTCATTTAACTTTATTGATCGTTTAAAGTTGTTTACAACACAATTAAGTTGTTGTGACTTATGTGGTGGTCGCTGTCAAAGCCAAGCGCTTATTTGTGATTTTTGCTTGGCTGATTTACCACTTTTTGATTTAAAAAAATTACACGGTGATTTATTAACCTGGCCAGCGATAAATACTATATTACCTAAAAGAATTTTTGATCAGTTAATCTCAGTATCAGCTTACCAATGGCCCATAGACTTATGGGTCAGGCAACTAAAGTATCACGGCCGTTTTGAATTAGTCCCTTTACTGAGTATTTTATTATTTAAACAATGGAAAAACGCCTTACCGTATGAAAATAAAAATTTTCCCAATCAACCCATACTATTGTCCGTACCAATACATTTGAAAAAATGGCAAACGCGAGGTTTTAATCAAGCGCATTTATTGGCAGAAAAATTTGCCCGCCTTGCACAAATACCCTATTGCCCAGATGCATTGCAGCGTATTAGTCACGATAAAAGCCAAGCGGGTCAAACCGGTGTTATCCGCCGTAAAAATTTACGTCATGCCTTTAAACTGTCAAGCGAATATTTAGTCAATAAAAGTGATCAACACTCTCGTTTACCTGAACACGTATTGCTCCTTGATGATGTGGTCACAACAGGCTCTACGTGTAATGAAATTTGTCGTTTATTGAAAGCTAATGGCGTTAAAAAAGTTACCGTATTAAGCCTTTGTTTATCTTTACCTAATAAAAAAATTCAATAACAATTAACTTATACGGTGTTAGCTTTACACAATTTAAATCTTTTCATCTCTCAAAAAATCATTAATGAGTCGTAGAAACGTTAAATGCTTTAGCAAAAAATAAGCTGTTCGCTATTAACTTTGAACTGCCTAACCAATAGCCTCTAAAAGCTAAATTGTCAGTACTGGCAATCACTCGCCCATTACCATAATTATGGGCGACTATAGCTGAAGAATTTGCCACTCGATTGACCATATTTTTATCAGCATAACCGCTCAATAATGGCCGTGCATTATACTTCGCCACTGAGATAAAGGGCTTTGAACTATGTTGCAAAATTAATGTACTGTTGCGAAATAACGGTAAACGGTTATCCGTATAACCATAAGCTAACGGATGCGAGGTATCGAGTGTTGACTCAAAAATCGCGCCAGCAATACGTTTACGTCCAGCAAGTTCTTCTTTGTCTTGGTAGCGGACATTATCCGTATCAAATAGCTGGTTGATTTCATTAGTAGTAACAAAATTCATCGCCAGTAATTCATATTCTGATAAAAATTTAGCTGCTCGTTTCTGCCCAAAAATAACACCGCCACTTTTTATCCATGCCGCTATTTTATCGACACCATCTTGGCCAAGAGAATCGTATTTGCCATCAACCATAATAATATGGCTATAACCACTTAACTCAATTTTTTCTAAACGCTGCTGCTCTACAACCGTCACAGGGATTGACAGGGTATCGTCAAGATAAAATAACATCTCTGCACTCTCGTATTGAGAAACGCCTTTACCACCGAGCATTAAAACCTTTACTGGCGATAATAACTGGAAAGAGCCACTACCTATATCTATACCTTTAACGGTTAATCCCGTCGACAAGCTATTAATAGGTATATCAATTTTTTGACTACTTTGCCTGACAATATCACGCCAATTTAATTGCGTTTGTATGCCCGCAGGAATAATAATACTGCCACGCGCAAAATCTTTATTAACCATTTTTCCATCAATTTTAAATCGTGAAGAAAAAGTTTTTGTGGCAACCTTTGTTTTAATACCTTTATTAAGCAAGTCATTGAGTAATTTTGGGGCTAAAAAATGATGCCACTCAAATGCGTAGGCATACGCCTGTTGCTCAATACCACTGTTATCCGCTATATTTGTTGGCTTCTCCCAAGCATTATCTGCCAGTTTTAATCCCCAAGTACGACCAACCCGATAAAAGTCTATGTCCATTGCCAGTGGCATTGTCCAACCGGAGACATCATAAAAGGTATTGTCTTCGAACTGAGTTTGCTGCGAAAACAACGCTTGAATAACTCGATACTGACGCTGGTCTAATGGCACATAAAAGCTATGCTCTTTAGCATAAACAACACCGGCTAAACGAAAATCGTCAGTCAGCGGATAGGCCTTGATCTGATGTTGTTTTAATTTATCAAGTAAGACGTTGAGGCGATAAGAATCATGTGTTTCATGTAATAAGTAGCCACTAAAGCTCTCTTGATCAGCCAATTTTTCTGACTCTTTATAAAAGTTTTTCTGATAAATCAGTAGCTTGGTCTTATTTTTCCATGCCCCCTCAATGGTAGAGAGTGAAGTTAATACGTGATTTTGAATACCAAACTCAAAGGTTAATAAGCCATTATCACTGTTTTGTTGCATGCCTCGGCTACTTGCTTGTTCGAATAAAATACCGACTCCACCGTTAATGTCTGGGTAAGTAGATCCTTTACCGTAATAAAAGTCATCGAAATTTTCTTGGCTGTAATAAAGGCGATTATCTTTATCAAGTGCCTTCGCATGATAGCTTGCTAAAAGTTGTGTCATTTCTGTATTGGCACTTGGCGTTAATGGGTGAGTTCGCGTTGGGATGCCCGGTTGAAAAAAATAACTGCCATTGGCACTCATCTCATGAAAATCCCCTAATACATGAGGCTGATATTGGTGAAAATACGCTAATCTATGTTGACTTTCTTTTTGTGCAAGTAATAACCAGTCACGGTTAAGATCAAAACCAAAATGGTTGGTACGACCGGTAAGCCAACCTTGGTGATGCTCGATATGATTAGGATCCGCATTAGGTGTGCTGCCACGGTGCATATTCGCCCATTGCACAAATCTATCCATGCCATCGGGGTTTATACTTGGTTCAATAACAATCAGGGTATTTTCTAGCATTTGTTTTATATCAGTATTTTCACTTGCCGCCAAATGATACGCCACGGCCATCGCCGCATTAGCGCCACTAATCTCATCACCGTGTACACTGTAGCCAAGCCAAATGACTAGCGGTGAACTGATGTCATCGGTACTACCCGTGGCTGATCTTTTTGCCAAAATCTCACTCAAATTAGCTAAATTATCTTTAGAAGAAATCGTCAATAACACTTGCTGGCGTAGTTCTTGGGTCTGTCCAATATCAGTTAGTGTGATCCGCTCTGAGCTGCTTGCTAATACTTTGACGTAGTTGAGAAGTTGATCATGACGAATATGTCGCTCGCCAATGCCAAAGCCTAATGAGCTTTCTGGGGTAGGAATAGCTTGATTGTAAGTATGTTCGGTTGGTAAATAGTCGGTAACTTTTGCCGCATAACTCAATGGTGACAAAATAAAAAAACCGACCAGTACGGCTAAAAACAATCGTAGTAACATAAAATATATCCTTGAATTCAATAACAATAAAATACCAAAATCTATCGAAACACACCAGAATAACTGTCTCTTTTTATCATATTGTTATTTCAATTAACTATAATTTCACTAGCGTATAGGTGGATAACAGCGTAAAATATTAATACCTGACTAAATTAGTCAGGTATTAATATTTTCAATCTCTAAGGTCCGTGAGAAACTTTAGAGAAATTTTGGTAACAAGTGTAAGAGAGTAATAACCGTGATGATCAATATTTCCGAAACAGCACAATCGCATTTCGCTAAATTATTAGAACAACAAGCAGAAGGCACAAGTATCCGTGTATTTGTTGTTAACCCAGGTACTGCTAGTGCAGAGTGTGGCGTATCTTACTGCCCAGCTGACGCGATAGAACCTGAAGATATTGAAATGAAATTCGAACACTTCTCTGCTTATATCGACGGTGACAGTAAGCTGTACTTAGAAGATGCTGAAATTGATTTCACTACAGATCAAATGGGTTCACAATTAACCTTAAAAGCGCCAAATGCTAAATTAAGAAAAGTAAATGACGATGCGCCATTATTCGAACGTGTTGACTACTTCTTAAAAGCAGAAGTTAATCCACAGTTAGCTGGCCATGGTGGTGAGTGTACGTTAATGGAAATTACTGACGACGGTTTCGCTATTCTACAATTTGGTGGTGGCTGTAATGGTTGTAGTCAAATTGATGTCACTGTAAAAGATGGTATCGAAAAACAACTTCTCGAAACAATGGCAGGCGAGATAAAAGGTGTTCGTGATATGACTGAACACGAACGTGGTGATCATTCTTACTATTAAGTTATTTGTTCGTTAACCCGACAACTATACTGACTGCTGAGTTATTCATTAATTTAAAATGATAACAATACTTGAAAAATTAGGCCAAGACCCGCAAAGAAGCTTAGTGCTTTTTACTCGCGGACTTGGTCTTTTTGCTATTGGCGCATGCTTAATTTTTATCGGTTACTATTACCATTATTATTGGCAAATCGCCGGCATTGTTTTTTTAGCCCTTGGTCTGTTAACCTCTGCTTGGGGTTACAGTGGGATATTTGCTAATCGTTTACTCAATATTTTTGATCGACGAGCAAATAAAAAAATTAAAGACTAATGGCTTGTTTTTCTATAACGCGATAATAATGCCAAGCTAAGCTTAATCCTCGTACCAGCAAAAACACACTAAATGCAGCCCATAAACCATGATTACCAAACCCTTGTAATAGCCACCACATTGGAAAAAAGCAACCAAAGGTCGCAATTATCATGCTATTTCGCATCACTTTGGCTTTCATTAGACCAACAAAAACACCATCAAATAAATAACACCAACAGCCTAATATAGGTAAGATAATCATCCAATGTACATATTGTTCGGTCGAGAAAACAACCTCTGGAATGTCGGTTAGTAAACTAATCAAGAAATCACCTGCTATGGCAAAGAGTGCACTATAAGTTAGCGCAAAGAGTCCCGTCCAAAATAAAGCGATTTTGACGACAAAATTACGCTGTTTAAGATTCTTTTGCCCTTGTGCTTTACCCACTAACACTTCTGCTGCATTGGCAATGCCGTCTAATCCAAATGAAATTAACAAAACAAAGTTCATTAAAATGGCATTAGTTGCTATAACATCGTCCCCTAACCTAGCCCCTTGAAAAGTAATAAAGACAAAACAAATCTCTAAGCACAGTGTTCGAATAAGAATATCTCGATTAAGTTGAAAGTAATTGATCAACGCTGACTTCTCAAATAACTGATCTCTGATATCAGTAAATTTCCCCATCATTTTTATTAATATACTTTTTAGAGATTGTCGATTACCTGTCTGTTGCGCAAAGATAATATAAGCCAACCCTATAATAACACCCGAATATTCAGCGATTAACGTTGCTGACGCCACCCCTTGTACTTGCCAGTCAAACACTAAAACAAACAATAGATCTAGCGACAAGTTAATTAAGTTAGTGACGATCAATATCCACATTACCGCCTTGGCTTTATGATTGCCCAACAACCATCCTAATATAACAAGATTTGATAACGCAGCAGGTAAACCCCAAATACGGATATCGCAATATTGTTTAGCATAAAATTGTATTTGTTCAGATCCCCCGGCTAACCCCAAGCTCAGATCAAGATAAAATGACTGTAACAAAATCAGTGCACCACCAATTAAGCAAGCCACTAACAAACCCCGTAGCAGAACCAATAAACTTTTTTGTGCGTTTTCTTCACCTAATGCTTGAGCGGTAAGACCTGTAGTCGACATACGTAAAAAGCCGCACAACCAAGTAACAAAGGTAATAATCATTGCCCCGACTGTACTGCCACCTAAATAATAGGCTTGGTCTAAATGTCCTAAAACAGCAGTATCAACTAAGCCTAGAAGAGGTATGGTGATATTTGAAAAGATCATCGGTAAGGCGATGAGGAATAGTTGTTTATGATGATTGATAGTATTAACGTTCAAAAAAGTATTCCATATAAAAATTACCTGAAAATTTACTATAAAAAGAAAGCAAAACGCGCTATTTTTATGACTGACTAAACAAGGGCTTCACTCATGAAATTTTTATTACCTGCACTATTGCTATCTTGCTTTCACTTTTCTAGCTTTGCCGCTGTAATTTTACAATATCACCATGTTAGTGACAAAACACCGGCAAGTACTAGTATTTCACCGGAACAGTTTAAAATTCATATGCAGTATTTATCTGATAACAATTTCAATGTCATCGCGCTCTCAGATTTAATGAATTCTATCAAGAAACAGCAACCTATTACTGACAAAACAGTGGCAATAACATTTGATGATGCTTACCTTGATATTCTACTCAATGGTAAGCCCATTCTCGACAAGTTTAATTATCCTTTTACGATTTTTATCAACCCTGCCATTGTTGAGCGTGGTTCTAGTAACTATCTTACTTGGCAACAACTTAAAACAATGGCTGATCAAGGCGTTATTATAGCTAACCATGGCATGGAACATGATTCTATGGCCCGTATTAGTGAGGGTTTAACCGAACAACAGTGGCTAATAAAACATACTGAACTGTTATTAGAGGCTGAAAGTATTATTAAAGAAAAAACTGGACAAAGTTGGCGCTATTTTGCTTACCCTTATGGTGAGTACACACCGGCAGTACAAGAATGGGTCGCACAAAACGATTTTATTGCTTTTTCACAACAATCAGGAGCCGTAGGCTTAGCGACAGATTTAACAAGCGTGCCACGTTTTCCTGCGTCAAAACCCTATGATCAAATATCTAGTCTGCGTGATAAATTAAAATCTTTACCTTTCAACATGACTTTACGTAATGAAAATGCAAGTACCATTGTCGAGTATAACCAATCAAAATCAGTGACTTTTGATGTTGTTGTTGAAGATTTTCTTCCCGCACAATTGAACTGTTATATTTCGGGTTTAGGTCGACAAAAGATAGAATGGCAAGAAGGAAATAGCTTTACCATTAATTATAGCGCGCCCTTGCCCATTGGCCGTGTTCGCTGTAACTGTACCGCGCCAAGCATTAGTGAGCCAGGACGTTATTATTGGTACTCAAAGCCATGGTTTGTCTTAAAAGAAGGTATGCAGTGGTATCCGCTTTAACAAATATAACGATTTAAAAAACTTGTCAGCCAGTAAAGTTAAGGATGACAAGTTTCCTTTATTCAGCTAATTTTACAATCTTTGCAAAATCACTGACCAGCTTCTCGCCATCAATGGTAGGTAATACACCCAAGGCTTGTCTTGGCTTAAATATAGCCGCGATATCTCCCTGTGGATTAATTAACACTAAAGAAGCACTGTGATCGACCAAGTAACCATTATTGTCGCCTTCAGGCTCGTTAATCGCGTACATCATGCCTAGGTTACGAGCAAACGGAAATAACACACCATGGTCAGCCGTAAGCGCAATAAACTCCTCATTAAAGTAAGCTATATACTGAGCTAATTTTTCTGGCGTATCTCTAATAGGATCAACCGAAACCAATAAAATTTGTGTATCTTTACTGATCGCTTTTAAATCATCATAAACAAAGTTTAGTTCTTGTAATGTAGTCGGGCAAACATCAGGGCAAGAAGTATACCCTAGAAATACCCACGACCATTTATTGGCTAATTGTTCTTTGGTAAAGGCTTGGTTATGATGATCCGTTAATTGAAACGGCTTAACTTCCCGAACCTGCTGATAATATAAAGCATGTTCGGGCTGTGGTAATACTGTCGCTTTTTGAAAGACAAAAAAACCTACTGCACCAGCAACAAGGGCGACAATGACATACAACAACTTGTTCATATTTAATTATTTCCGTTTGTCTTATCCAATAGCCATTTGACAGATTAAATGATCTACTTTTCATCAGTCAAAAATAGATAAATACCCGCTATAAAATTTAGTAAGTCGTTATCCTACTACTAAATATTGTATCGAAGTAGCTTTGTCTTTAACCCTTAACAATGAGCAGATAATTGATCAGCTTGGTATCATAGGTAATAAATAATGGTCAAGCAATAGCATAATAAACAAGCCCATTAAATGTACGATTGAAAATTTAAAGGTGTCCATTGCCGTATTCTCATCGGCATTAAACTTAAGTTTCCAGGCGTAAGCAAAAAACATTAAATTCAATGTTACTGCACCAATTAAATATAACCAATTACTCATTCCCACTAAATAAGGTAACAAGCCAACAACAAAAAGTAACACGGTATAAAGTAAAATTTGGGTTTTTGTAAAATTTACCCCATGGGTTACCGGTAACATGGGAATATTTACTTTTGCATATTCATCTTTACGGTGTATCGCTAATGCCCAAAAATGAGGAGGTGTCCAAGTAAAAATCAATAACACTAATAACAAAGCATTAGGATGTATTTCATTGGTCATTGCTGTCCAACCTAACAATGGTGGAATGGCTCCAGCTAAGCCACCTATCGTGATATTTTGAGGCGTAGCTCGTTTCAAATACATAGTATAAACAAAACTGTACCCTACCAAACCTGCAAAAGTAAGCCATGCCGTTAAGGGATTAACCAAGCTATATAAAATGGCAAAACCACTGACTGCTAAAAACATAGCAAACAAAGTCGCATTTCTCGGCGTTAAACGTCCCGTAGCAACGGGCCGGTTATAAGTTCGCCCCATGATACTGTCAATTCGTTCATCAACAATGTGATTTATCGCGGCGGCGGCTGATGATAAAAATCCAATACCCACCATTGAAGGAATAAGCACTTGCCATGGAATGGTACCCGGAACAGAAAGGCACATACCCACCAAAGCGGTTAACACTAAGAGTGCCACTACACGAGGCTTAGTGATTTCATAATAATCTCGCCAAATAGCGGTTTTAGTCTCTATAACTTCAGGGGTAGTTACTGGCCCGTTGGGGCTTTCTGTTGATACTGATTCGCTCATAAGTATTCCTTATAATTTCCGTCGTAAACTGTAGGTTAACGTGATCAAAGACAACATTAGACATGCTGCTACCACGTTATGACTCACCGCAACTGCTAACGGTAATGAGAACCAGATATTGCTTATACCCAATAATATTTGGCAGCTAAGAATAAACGCTAAGCTAATCGCTGCATTCTTAAAAAATGCAGATTGAGATTTTCGAAATACCATTAACGCTAACCAAAAAAGATAAAGCCCAGTGACAATGGCTCCTAATCGATGAACAACATGAATCGTTACACGTGAAGCATGAGATAAATGACCAAATTCGTAACTGTCTTTTTCTGGTGGGATCAAATCAAATGAATCTTCGAAGGTCAATTGCTCTTGCCAGCCTGACTGGCAAATAGGTAATTCAGTACAAACCAGGGCAGCATAGTTTGACGATGTCCAGCCCCCTAAACCTATTTGTGCGGTTAACAGTACAATACCAATTAAGCCGTATCTACCATATTTCTTAATGGCGAAATCACCACCTGGTACCCTAAAATCAGCCAAGCGTAAGTATAATAAAAATAATAAACTCAAGGTTGTAAAACCACCAAGTAAATGACCCATAACGACAATCGGCATTAGTTTCATGGTTACGGTCCACATGCCCAAGGCCGCTTGAAAAATAACCACCGCGAGTATTAACATCGGCAACCTTAATGGCGTACCTTGATCACGTCGTCGGTAAGACATGAATGCTATCGCTAGAATTAATAAACCCAATGCACCAGCAAAATATCGATGGATCATTTCATTCCATGCTTTATGAACTTCAACTTTTCTTTCTGGAAATGCTTGCTCTGCTTTAATAATTTGTTCTGCGGTTGCTGGTACATCAATTAATCCATAACAACCTGGCCAATCTGGACAGCCTAAACCCGCATGCGTTAAGCGCGTATAAGCACCTAAGCTAACCACGATTAGTGCTAATAGAATACTAATTAAGACTAAGGTACGAACACGATGATTAACACGATTTTTCATCTTAACCCACCCTTGAATACTTAAGTAATTTCTTCATATCTGCTAAAATTTCTTTACCGAACATTGCTTGAGCATCATCATTTGTTGGTGGTTTATGGGATAAAACCACATTACCTAAAGGGTCAACAACTAAAACTTTTGTATCTGATAAAAAGTCATCAACTAGGCTTGGAGTAGGAATAATAACCCAACTGTTTTCAGTTAACCTTTCCGTTTGCTGAGGTGAGAGTGGATTAGGAGAAAGTGCGACGCGCTTTACTCTGGGCATTTCTCTACCCAAGGCTATGTATGAGTTATTAACACTGAGTAACGTTTGTTCACAGTGATCATCACAATGCTGTGGCAAGCTATAAATAATTGACCAAGTTTTTTGTAAAGCGGGTTGACTCAAGCCTAACTTTTCTAAAGTCAGTTCATTCTCAACTAAAGTACCCTTGTTCGTCACACCATAATCAAGCCAATTTTGAGTTAAGGCAAGTTTTGCTAACACGATAGGGAGGATAAAAGCGCCCAGCACCATGACCATACTACGACGAGATTTTTTCTGTGATACATCATTCATACACTTACACCTTATTATTTTTTTTATTAGTGATTTAACGCTTCTTCACTATTTCTACCCAACTTAATTGACGCCCATATCATCAACAATAACCATGCTATCGCTAAACTGAACCATTGAAAGGCATAAGCACGATGTTTTTCAGGTGGCATAACAATTGGTTGCCAATTTTTTTCATAACCCACACTCTCTGTTTTATCTAAGTAGACGACAAAGGGCAAGAGTTGACGTGAAATTAATGTTGAAAATTTATCTAATTCTATCTGCTGAACACGTAATGGCCACTCATCTTTAACCAAGACTTGTTCCATTAACATTATGCCTTGCTCTATTTTACGTACGTGACCTGATAATTGATACTTTCCAATAATAGCCTGTACATCGGGAATTTCTTGACGATTTATAGAACCTACTACCCAACCTAAATTAACTAAGACCGCCTGCTCACCACTATTAAACACTTGATAAACACGATAACCTAATTGTCCTTTATTCGTTTGGTTGTCTAATAAAAAAATAGTATTATTATCAAATTCCCCAAACATAGTGATCGGTAGATCATTAATTTCATTTTTTTCTGAGAGCACTTGAGAAAGTGACAAGGCTTGTGTTTGACTCAATTGTGTAATGGTTGCGATGCGTTGCTCTTTTTGTAAAGCACGATCACTTTGCCATAATCCGAGTTTTACTAATCCGGAAAAAACAAGTAGGGTAAATATCAACCAAGGTAGGCGAATGTTTGATATAAAATTTTTCAAACAATTAATTCCTTAAATATGCTTAAAGCGAACATAACAACATAGGAAATTTTTAAATGGCATTTGCGATAAAAATAATTATTATAGGCTGCTTAGTCTTCATGGTATTTAGCCTGTTTCAAGCACTCTTTGTCTTAAACAAAAATGACCCAAGTAAACCGTCAATGTCAAAATTTATTGGCCGACGCGTGATGATTTCAGCCTTCATTATTATACTTATGCTAGTCGCTATTTTAACTGGCGTTATTACGCCACACCCACGACCATTCTAATCGACTCGCTTAAAAATAAAAAGTAGGTGAAGCTAGCTTCACCTACACTATTTCTTAAACGTTTATATTAGTAATTGTTTATACGATATAAACAAAAACAAACAGTATCACCCAAACCACATCAACAAAATGCCAATACCAGCTTGTCGCTTCAAAAGCAAAAGCATTGGTTGGGGTAAAGTGGCCTTTCAACACTCTTAAAAACACCACAATAAGCATGATGGTACCTAAGGTAACGTGCATGCCATGAAAACCGGTCAGTAAGTAGAAAGTTGAACCATAGATACCACTGGTTAAGTACAATTTCATTTCTTCTGAATAGCCGTGCATGTACTCAACAACTTGCAAGAATAAAAAGACAACACCTAACAATATGGTAAAACCTAACCATATTTTCAGCATTTTACGATTATCTTTTTCTAAGGCTGAGTGTGCTAAATGTGCCGTAATTGAAGAAGTTAATAACAAAATAGTATTAATTAACGGTAGGCCATACCAGCCCATTTGCGTTGTTTCGGTTCCATCTGGTGTGACTAATAACGGCCAACTTGCGACAAACTCAGGCCATAAAACAGCACCGGTCATGGCATTATTATCTGCGCCGCCCAACCAAGGTACCGATAACGTGCGAGCATAAAATAAGGCACCAAAGAATGCTGCAAAAAACATCACTTCAGAAAAGATAAACCAGCTCATCCCTTGACGAAATGAGTTATCCATTTGATGGCTATACTTACCCGCCATCGATTCGTTTATAACATTACTGAACCAACCATAGAGCATGTATATAACTAAACAAACGCCGGCAAGCAATATATAACCACCAATGCCACCTTCGCCACTATTTAACGTAGAAACATAGTTTCCGGCGCCGATAGCAATTAAAAACAATGCCACTGCGCCAACAATTGGCCAATGACTTTGTGATGGTACGTAATAACTTTCATATTCTTTTGTTGTCATTATTATTCCCCTAAACAAATACTGTTACACGTTAAGTGCTCAGTATAAATTGCTACGATTCCACTTTTCCGGTCACGTCATACAAAGTGTAAGACAAAGTTAGCGTTGAAATATCTTCAGGTAATTCTGGGTCAACATAAAACTGTAACGCCATCTCTACCTCTTCATTCGCTTTTAGCGGTTGCTGCGTAAAGCAAAAACATTCAATCTTTTGAAAATACGCTGCCGCTAAACCGGGCGATACTGACGGAACTGCTTGGCCAATAATATCGCGGGTGGATTCATTTTTTGCATAAAATTTAACAAGTTTCATTTCACCGGGATGAACTTTTATTTCACGGACCATAGGTTCAAACTGCCAAGGTATACCTTGAGCGGTTCGACTAATAAACTGCACCGTAACAATTCTTTTTGTGTCAATCTGATCAACATTATAGACAGCGGCGGCAGTGGTTGACGTTTTTCCATTCAAACCAGTAATATCACAAAACACATCATATAAAGGGACAAGTGCAAAACCAAAAGCAAACATACCAAAAACAATCATAACCAGCTTTTTTATCACTTGATTGTTTTTCGTTATAGCAGCGCTATCTTTGTTATTTGAATTTTGCAATTCGTCACCTTTATTCATATTTTATTAACTTAATCAATTTTTGGTGGTGTTGAAAATGTATGGTACGGAGCAGGACTTGCAACAGTCCACTCTAAACCTTCAGCGCCATCCCAAGGTTTAGCCGATGCTTTCTCTCCACCTCTAATACACTTAATAACTACCGCTAAGAATATTAATTGGGAAAGACCAAAGGCAAAACCACCAATACTGACCCATTTGTTGAAATCAGCAAACTGCAGCGCATAATCTGGGATACGACGAGGCATGCCCGCTAATCCTAAAAAGTGCATTGGGAAGAATAGTAAATTAACTGACACCAGTGAACACCAAAAATGCCATTTAGCTAACGACTCGTTATACATATGACCTGTCCATTTTGGCAACCAGAAGTATGCACCAGCATAAATCGAGAATAATGAACCTGTGACCAACACATAATGAAAATGAGCAACAACAAAGTAGGTATCATGGTATTGGAAATCAACAGGTGTTAATGCCAACATCAAACCAGAAAATCCGCCTATAGTAAATAAGATGACAAACGCGATAGAAAATAGCATCGGCGTTTCAAAACTCATTGAACCACGCCACATAGTTGCGACCCAGTTGAACACTTTAACACCCGTAGGCACGGCAATTAACATCGTGCAATACATGAAGAACAGTTCACCAAATAACGGCATACCTGTCGTGAACATGTGATGCGCCCAAACAATAAATGACAACACAGCAATCGATGCCGTTGCATAAACCATTGAGCTGTAGCCAAATAACTTCTTACGAGCAAATGCTGGGATAATCGTCGAAACAATACCAAAAGCAGGTAAGATCATGATGTAAACTTCAGGATGTCCGAAGAACCAGAAAAGATGCTGGAACAATACCGGATCACCACCACCAGCGGCATCAAAGAAACTCGTGCCAAAATAAGTGTCGGTTAACAACATAGTTACCACACCGGCGAGCACGGGCATTACCGCAATCAATAAGTAGGCGGTAATAAAAAATGTCCAAACAAACAATGGCATTTTCATGTAAGTCATACCCGGCGCACGCATATTCATAATAGTAACAACAATATTAATTGCGCCCATTATTGATGAGATACCCATAATATGAACAGCAAAAACAAAAAATGCCGTACTACCATTTGAATAGGTTGTAGAAAGTGGTGCGTAGAATGTCCAACCAAAGTTAGGCGCACCTGACTCCATAAAGAATGTAGACAAAAGAATCCCAAAAGCAAAAGGTAGAATCCAGAAGCTCCAGTTATTCATACGTGGTAAAGCCATATCTGGAGCACCAATCATCATAGGTATCATCCAGTTTGCAAACCCGGTAAAGGCCGGCATAATTGCACCAAACACCATGATCAAACCATGTACGGTAGTTAGCTGATTGAAAAAATCAGGCTCCACTATTTGTAAACCGGGTTGGAATAACTCGGCTCGAATAACCATAGCTAAAGCGCCACCGGTTAATAGCATAATAAAAGAAAACCATAGATATAACGTACCTATATCTTTATGATTTGTCGTGTACAACCAACGTTTGATGCCTTTCATTTTATGGTCATCATGATGATCGTCGTGCGATTCTTGTTCTATAACGTCTGTAGTCATTTTATATCCCCCTACTTCGCACTAGCAGCATCAACGGCTGCAGGTTGTACTAAATCACCGGTGTTATTGCCCCAAGCATTACGCTCATAAGTAACAACAGCCGCTATTTCGGTTTTAGTTAACTGGCTACCAAAAGCAGCCATAGCAGGGTTTTTCTTACTGCCATTAATAACCATATCTATATGCGCAGCAATATCACCCAGTGCAATAGCACTATCTTTTAGTGCTGGAAATGCCGGAGGTAAACCCGCACCAGAAACTTGATGACAAGCAGCACAAGCTTTCATGTAAACTTGCTCACCCATAACCATCAATTCATCTTCGCTGTACACTTTAGTTAGATCTTCTGCTGGAGCTTCTTCGGCAACACTTTCAGTCACTTTTACCGGTGCTTCTGTGTCATTACCTGATCCCTTAGCAGTGCCTTTAACATCAGCGGCTTGTACGGCATCACCGGTATTGTTACCCCAAGCATTACGCTCGTAGGTCACAACTGCAGCAATTTGCTTCATACTTAGCTGCTTACCATAAGCTTGCATACCTGTACCCGCTTTACCATTGAGTACAATATCAATATGCGCGGCAATACTACCCGTAGCAATTGGACTTCCTTTAAGTGCAGGAAATGCGGGAGGTAGACCAGCACCAGAAACTTGATGACAGGCAGCACAGTGGGCAACATAGGTAGTTTCACCCAAGGTCATCAGTTCGTCCATTGATGCAGAAGCGTTAAGAGATGCTTTCTCAGCAGCAGCGGCTTGAGCATTGAGCTGATGTTGTTCATCAAGCCATTTGGCATAGTCAGCTTCAGATTTTACTTCGACAACAATGGGCATAAAACCGTGGTCTTTGCCACAGAGCTCAGCACACTGACCTCTGTATATCCCAGGCTTGTCAACTTTTGTCCATGCTTCATTAATAAATCCTGGGTTAGCATCTTGCTTTACTGCAAAAGCAGGTACCCACCAAGCATGAATAACGTCGTCAGAAGTGATTAAAAATCGTACTTTCTTATTAACTGGAATGACAAGGTGTTTATCAACTTCGAGTAAGTAATTTTCACCTTTGACTTTGTCGCCAGCATCAACATCAAGGTGTTTACCTTCTTGTGTTTCATACTGTGATCTTGGCGTCGATAAAACGGAGTAGAATTCAATATCTTGATCAAAATATTTGTAATGCCATTTCCACTGAGAGGCGGTAACTTGAATGGTAACGTCAGAATCGTCGTTATTTTCCATTTCGATCAGTGTTTTTGTTGCTGGTACAGCCATAGCGATAAGAATGACAATGGGAATTGCTGTCCAGAGAATTTCTACTTTTGTACTTTCATGAAAATCTGCTGATTTAGCCCCTTTGGATTTTCGATGGAAAACCATTGACCAAAACATAGCACCAAAAACGACCACACCAATTGCTACACATATATACATTGCGAGCATATGTAGATCGTAAACATCTCTACTTACTTCTGTTACACCCTTGGTCAGATTTAATTGCATATCTGCCCAAGCTGAACTGGAAAGAACACTCCCCAACAACAGCCAACCTAGGTTACGTCTTTTCACACGACATCTCCTTCACCCTATAAAAGTTTAAAACTTGATACCTAGGACAAAACACATCCTTTAGTACGGATTTTTATTATTTTCTTAGCAATTTTGTTATCAACCAGTTAGCGTCGACAACATCGCCTTATATTTATATTTGTACACATTCCAAACTAGAATTACTTAAAAGTTGATCTGGGTCAATTTAAAAATCGAGCTATTTTAAAATAAAAACTAATAAAAACAATAGAGTATCAACTCTAATACAGGTGAGGCCCTAATAACAAAGGGCTGTAGCCGTAGTATTAAAAATAAACAGCTGTGTATAGATACGCGTATTACAAAAATTGATCTTGGTTGTTTTTTAATCAGAAAAAGATAAAGTTGTTTGAATGGGGTTTAAAATGAAAATTATTCTTAGTAAAGAGAAAGGTTTGCATGAAAAGAATACGAAAGGTTAGAAAAGCAAACTTTAGCCTATTTTATAGGCTAAATTTTGCGGAGCAGTTTGATTTAATTAATACCATTTTTGTTAGATAAATTGACTTAGTTCGTTACCACAAGTTTATTGGATAGGATAGGTTAATTACATCCAGTCTGCCGAGCGAATAACGCCAACAGCCAACCCTTCAATATTAAACTCTTGATCAGACAAATCAACTTTGATAGGAGAGAAGTCATCATTTTCAGCATGTAAGTAAACGATGTTACCTTCTCGTTTATAACGTTTAACCGTAACATTTTCTTCGACACGAGCAACAATTACTTGGCCATTCTGTACATCGGTCGTTTGATGAACCGCTAACAAGTCACCATCAAGTATGCCGATATTTTTCATGCTTTCGCCATTAACTCTCAATAAGTAATCAGCGGCTGGATGGAACAAATTACCATCAACTTTATAATGATCTTCAACATGCTCTGCAGCTAAAATAGGTTCACCTGCAGCAACTCTGCCGATTAAAGGTAAACCGGCTTCTTCCATTAACTTCTCAGTCAAACGAATGCCGCGAGAAGTACCTGGCAACATTTCTATATAGCCTTTTTTAGCCAAAGCTTTTAAATGTTCCTCTGCTGCATTTGCTGATTTAAAGCCAAAAAACTTGGCTATTTCAGCACGCGTTGGTGGCATGCCCGTATCGCTTATATTGTCTTTGATCAGATCAAAAACTTGTTGTTGTCGGTTCGTTAGAGGGCGTAATTCGCTGATTTCATTTAGCATAGGGAGCCTGTAAATTTACACAGTTGTTACTGTGAGTATATACAGGTCGTTAGTAAAGGCAAGTTTTCTAGCCAAATTATTTTTGAAAACTCCCCGATTTTAAGTAATGGATAACTTGTTCGATAACTTTTTCGTTTTTCATCATAAATGGATGGGTCGTTTCCATTTCAATGTGATCATTCATACCATCAAGTTTGGTACTAGCAACCGAAACTTTACCATCATCTTTATCAGGAATAAGTGTTGATAATATCCAATTAATACTTTGATTACCGGCAATAACACCCAAATCAAAATTAGCATTGCCAAGGTTACTAGGGACACTGAATTCGCCGGTACCTAATTGCATACCCGCATCACCATTGATGAAACTAAAACCAGGTGTATTTTTAAGTTTATCAACAACTTCACTGCCTTTGTTTGGTGGACCCAGCATCACGACTTTATGTAAATTAGGTATTTTGTGCATACTTAAATATTGGCGAACTAATATACCGCCCATTGAATGGGTAACAAAGTTAACTTGACGATTTTCACAAATTAATAGCGCTTTAGAAATTACTTTTTCAGCCAACTCTTCTATCGAATAATCTCTAGAAGGGTAGTTGATATTTATCACAAAATAACCTTCTGCTAACAATCGTTTTTCAATAGCTTTCATCGAGTTAGCCGAACGTGCAAGCCCATGCAGTAAAATTACACATTCACCATTAGCTAAAGAATCTACGGGCTCTTCAAAAGAAGCTTGAATTTTATAGCCACGTTCAACCGAAGTATCTAGGCTTTCTTGTTCAATCATATTTTTTAAACGAATTTCTGCATCAGTAATTTTTCTAGCAAATTGTTCCTTAAGGAGTGCTAATTCTGACTTAAGTGCTGTAATTTTTTCATTCATAGCTGCGCTCCATCATTTTTATGTTGAACGTTCATTATTGACGCTTTATTCACTATTGAAAACAAGTGAGATAATATTTTTTAAAGCACGGTTTTAGTATCATTTAAAAAGGGCTAATAACTTTAAACATCTACCATTAGCATTCAGTCATACGTGTATAGGGAGTATAACGTTATGTGCTCTCGGTTTGGCAATAAATATTAATTTCTGCGCAGTGCTTCAAACTGAGATAACTCCCAAGAACACATCGTTATTAACAAACCAACATGTTTTCGTTTGTCTAAAGCTAACAAGGCATCTTCTTAGTTTATCTTTACTACTGGCAACTATTTTCTCGTTTAGCATAGCCGATGTTAGCTAGGTCTCGTCCGCAGAAAGCTCATCGCTACTTTGTTTTTCTGAAGCGAGTTCTCGACTAATTTTTTGAATATGGGTCTCAGAACTTTTTACTGATTTTTCAGTAGTCAGGTTCAGTGTTTTTAAAGTATCAATCATCGCCAAATCGACATTTTTATTACTTTGTAACGCATTCACCAGCGGCGTTAAAAAAGACGCCATATTTTCACTAAATAACGCCAACGTTTCGGCTAACGCTGAATCATCTGGTTTTTCAATATTCACTTGCAGTTTAAGACTGGCAAGCGTTTCATTTAAGGTATCTAACGCTGCAGATTTAGGCTCTAACAAGGCTTCTCCTATTTGATTGAGCCCTTTTTGCAATAACGATATCTGGCTAGCAACAGCCGCAATCGGATTATCACTATCACCCAAGTTTTGATGACGAACAAAATCTGCCTTAATTTGTTGCCAACGCACTTTTTCTTCACTGGTTTGATTGTTGCGCAGCTCGGCTAATTTAAGTAAATTTTCTTCAGCGCCTATGGTGAGTGTTTGCGCTTCACCGCGATAATGATCAACGATAAGCTGCTCAACTTCCTCTTCGGTCATAACCGGTACTACTTTTTCCGCCATCTTATTCATATTTCGATAGCTGCCTTGTAACTTGAACGAAGGTTCAGTGCGGTACTTATCGTCTTGAGCGGCAGAGGCAATGTACTGTTGATTAGCTTTTAATACCGTCGCTTGAATTTTACGAATACGTTGAATAACCGCGACTATTTCATTGACCTCTGCTTGCGAGTAATTATGTTTTAGCTCAGTTGTCGCGATTTGTTGACCATCGGCAATTTTAACTAGGTTATAGAGATCGCCCATATCTCGGGTCGCTAGTGGTGCGATATAGCGATTACTGGTTAAGCTATTTTCAATAAAGCTTAAAGAGAACTCTTCTTCTCGACCACTTAAGGTATCACCTAAGTTATAAATATCGGCTCGGTTAGCCAACATATCAGGAATGCTAAATGCTTCTCCTGATTCGGTATAAGGGTTACCAGCCATGACAACTGCAAATTTTTTGCCGCGCATATCATAGGTTTTACTGTCTCCATTCCAAACACCATCCACTTTTCTTGAGCCATCACACAAGGAAATAAACTTTTGTAAAAACTCAGGATTAGTATGTTGAATATCATCAAGGTACAACATAACATTGTTACCCATTTCAAAGGCTAAGTTAATCTTTTCAACTTCATTTTTAGCTGTTGAGTTATTTGCCTGAGCGGGATCTAGTGACAACTGATCGTGTCCTATCGACGGACAGTTTATTTTAACAAAGGTCATACCTAGCTTACTGGCAACGTATTCAATAAGCGTTGTTTTACCATAACCTGGGGGAGAAATAAGCAGTAATAATCCCATTAAATCAGAACGTTTATTATTACCCGCTGCGCCAATTTGTTTAGCTAAATTAATACCAATAATCGGGAAGTAAACATCATTAATTAATTTATTACGCACAAACGAAGACAGCGCTCTTGGTTTAAACTCTTCTAATCGTAAGCGTTTACGTTGTGCCGCTAATACCTTTTGTTTTTGAATATGGAAGCCTTTGAATGCCGGTTCATGTTCATTTTTAAATTGGCGAAGTCGAGTGATAAATTCTTGATAATTTATCGCAATTTTTCTGTCCGATATTTGCCCATGCTGCCCCAATAAACCATCAACAACACCTTCGGTGTCAGCCAATGAAGTATAGAATTCACATTGCTCTTGCATCAGCATAAAAATTGCGGCTTCAGCAATAATATCTTGATGGATATTCATACTCTGGTGCGAAGAAAAAGCCTGCAACCACGCCCAGTAAAGTTGATATTTTTGCTCTAGTGTCGAACAACCCAATAATGCGCCACTGAGTTGTTTTTCTAAGCTCTTATGCTTTAACTGACTCTCCAGTTGATTAGCTAACTCAACGCTACTTTCTTTAATAACAAATTTCTGTTCGGCTAAAGCTAACTCTTTTAATAGGTAGGTTGCTGACAATAACGTATCACATTTCAGCCAAGGCTGACTTTCAATATAGCTATCTAATAGCGTAGCCAATTCTTTAATAAGCTGATGGCGTAATTGACTATCACCAAAAGTTTCTTCCATGATATAGAGATTATGACTGCGCTGTAATAAATCTTTTCTACTGTTATCAGCTAATTCTGTGGTGAAAAAAAGTAGCGCGAGTCTTCTTTCCAAGACCGGATAAGCTAACAAGCCAATAGATTCTCTTAAAGCAAGTAATTGCTTTAGAATTAATGCCGCATCGGCATCATGCACGCCCTTATCATAACCTTCTTGATAACGTGGCTCAGCCGCTTTTCTAACCACCTCACCTAATTCATTGTTTTTTACCGCCGCTTTTAAACACTCAAGTTGCGCTTGGCCAGCAAATTCAGCCTCAAATAATAGTGTTGCCGCTAAATACTCTCCTCGGTAGACCTTGTCAGATTCAGAGACCAGCGCTTGCTGCCAAAGGTATTCAGTACCAACAAATAATTCAGCGGGTAGCGTTTCAAAGTATTCACTACCACTGATATGCAAGACCATGTCACCATCACGAGGTAATAAGGTCAGTTCTAATTTTTGACGATTCACCGAAAATTGGTGGTCGCCTATTTTAACTAAACTACCGTCAGCAGAGTAAATATCTGTTTTATCTCTCAGTGCTCTTATGCCTTGCTCTTTAGCATTTTTTAATTGAGCGTCAATGTCATCAGCTCTAACATTGTCCTCAAGCTCTCTAAGCTGTGAAATTAGTTGTCTAAGCTTGGCAACCATAGGATCGCCAGCAAAATAGCTGTTTAATTTGTCTTGCTCACTAAACGATTGACTCCGTCTGATCACACCTTCAATAATGCGCTCGGCTGCCGTCATCAAATTCAAACAACGACGCTGCTGTGCATCCATTAGCTGCTGCTTATGTTGTTCAAAGTTATCGTATATCTCATCTCTTTTAGTGATGATTTCATTATAAAATTCATCATAATCACTAAACTGGCTTTCTAAGTCTTCTAACTGAATTAGAATTTGAGAAAGTTGCTCATCACATGCTTGCGGTGAATCACTCGCATTTAAAGCACTGGTGACACTTTGACTTAATAGTTTAAATCGAGCACCAAATTCTGCTCGTGCTTCTTCACTACCGACACTTTTAGCCGCCAAATCAGCATTAGCTTTAACGCGGTTTATTTGACTAAAAACTGCTGAAATATCTTCTAGAATACGTGTTCTTTGTCGGCTATCTTCAATTTTTAGTGACAACATTGTGCGATTAAGTAATTCTAATCCTTGCACAAGCTCTTCAATTTCCGTACGAATCGGCTTTAATGAGCTAACTGATTCACTTTTTTCTATCGCCTTTTCTAATGTGACTATGGTCTTTTGATAAGGCGTTAAAGCATCGTCTTGTTGGAGAAAATCAGCGGTTGCTTGGCTAAGTTCTTTCGTTAACGTATCTAAGTGAGTTTCCATGGCATTAATTGCGTCAACATCGATATAACGTAAGTCTTTATGAGAAATCAATTCACCTTTAAATTGGGCTAACGCCGATAAGCAGTCAACGAATTGTGACGCATGCTCAAAACCCGAAATTTGAACTTGTGTTACTAGCTCGGCTAGCTTTTCTTTTGCTTGAATTAAGGCCCGATCAGAGTTTTCTTTAATGCTGGTGACTTTTTCAAATTCATCTATAACCAATTCAGAGGTGATCGCGATTTGCTTGATAAGATCATGCAGCAAAATCAGCTCTTCATCATTAAGCCAATGATATTTATCAAATATTTGTTTAGACTCTTTCACTAAATCATTAAAATGCTGCGCGCTTGGTGTTTGCACCGAGATCAATTTAGCAACACTGTATAAATCAGAAATACCGCGGACCAGTTCAGGATTACCTATTTTGCCAAAGAAGCTATTATCAACCGGTTGGTTACTAGCAAACTCTTCACTACAAAAAGGCGTTTGCCATATTTGCATGGCATGAACACGTGATGGCTCGGACTCGGCATTAAAAACCACGGCTCTGCCGTTATTGTATAAACTTTGCCCATGACCATAAATAGGGTTTTGCAATGTTCTCGTAATTAAATTATAACCAAACAAAGCGTACTGCCCTTCATTTGGCTCATAAAATATATAGAGAAAGTCTTCACCGTTTGGCGACTTTACCACTCGGTGTAACTGTAAATCTTCGGCATTATCTTCAAAGCTTTTGTGTTCACCATTTTGCAAATAGTATCCACCAGGAAAAATAATACCGTGGTCTTCTGGTAACTGAATACAAGCATGAGCAATAGCATCTTGCCTGATCACTTGCTGAGTTTTAGCATTAAAAATTAAATGGCGAGTGTCAGTTTCACGATACGGCTTTATTTTCAATAAAATAAGCTCACCCACTCTGGCGTAATGGATTTCAGCATCATCTATAGACTGATGTTCATCTTCGACTGGCTCAGAATATATACCTTGACCAGCGGTGGTATTATTCTCAACTTTTAAAGTAATTGAGCCACCAATAGCTTCGACAAACAAGATGTCATATAAATTATAATGTGGGTGTTTACCTTGCTCTTGTTGCTCTCGAGATACTTTATGCCATTCAAAGTCAAAATTTTCTGGCTGCTTTATATCTCTTTCACCACGATTATCGATATAGCTAACTTGGTGATCAGCGTCGATACCCCAACGAAATACTCTAATATCATCAAGGCGTTCACCAATACGAAAGATGGCAAATACTTTACTGCCTTGTCGATAAACATGAGCTAGAAATGTTTTTTTGTAATAGGTATATAACTCATCAAAATCACGGACAAATTCAGCATCGTCAAGAAAGCTATCTTGTACCGGAAGATCAATAATCTCAATGTCATCTTTATCACCTTTTATTTGGTGTAAACTAAAAACATCTGAGACGGTAATATTGCGCTTTAAACCGAGAAAGACGTTATAGCCAAAAAGTAAGGTATCTCCAATGGCGGCAATATCTCTAGCAACACAATTATGCTCAGTTCTAACCCGCACACGAGCATCAACTTTCATCTCGGTGGAGCCAAACGTAACAATGCGCTTGTCATTTAGCTGCTTAATTTGTGTATTAAGATCACTGCCTAAGGCTGACAATCTGCGCTGAATAAGTTCATATGAACCCCCTTCCGCAACAGCCTGATTAGTGACGCTATCCTTATCTGACATATGAGACTCCATGAGCTAATGCACAGTTATCCTTGAATGGAACACTGTGCATTGCTTAATTAATACTTGATGACTATTTTTCGTCTGACGAGTTTTTGTTCGCTAAGTTTAACAAACTAGCCAATGCGCCTTTTTGAGTGTCGTCGGCATTATTTAATGTTGATAATAACTTAGACATATTGAAATTTTTCATGGTTTCACTCGTTTGAGCAGCACCAGCTAGCACCCCACCTAAATCGTCCATAATATTGCGGTCGCCATTTAAGTGATCTTTAAACAAGGTTTTTACTGTTTCACTTTCATTAACTAAGCCATCGATAGACTTACCAACCGTGATAGAGTTCATAAACTGACGTAAGAACTCGCCATCGCCGCCCATAATATTAATATTGGCTTCACTTAATGCCGTTGCTAATACACCTGCTTGCTTCTCAGCTAACGCAACACTATTTTCTAGCTTCGCTAAGGTTAATTCACGCTCTTGATTTAAACGTAAACCAAAGGTTTCAAACTCTCTGGCTTGTTCAGACATAGCGTTAAGTACATCTTGTTTTTCACGTAAACCCGTTGCTTCTGCTAAGGCTTTTTCTTGTATACCTTTAGCTTCAGCGGTCAATTTAAGTTCGAGTGTTTTAGCTTCAGCCTCGCCTTGCCTTTCGTGTGCATCGGCTTGTGCTAAGGTAATTTGAGCTTCAGCAAGCCCTTGTGATGCAGCTTCTGCTTGATTACCCTCAGCCAATATTTTCTTCGACTCAGCCTGTTTACTCGCCGCTTTTAATTCAGCGTCGGCAATGGTTTGCATTTTTCTTGCTATGTGCTCAGCCGCTTGTTCTTGCGCTTTAGCTGATTCAATATCTTTAACCAATGCTTGCTCAGCCTCACCTTTGGCTTTAATAACCAATTCATCTTTCTGGCGATTAGCTTCTGAAACCACACGCAAATCTTTAATAAGCTCTTCTTCTTCAGCGACGCCTTTTTCAACCATGATGCGTTCACGCTGTACTTCAGCAATATTTTTACGCTCTATTTCTAGGGCCTTTTCTTTATCGATTCTTAGTGTTTCAACTTCTTTTTCACGATCTATTTCTTCGACTTGACGGGCACGTTTCACTTTTTCTTCTTCGATAGCCACGGCTCTAAAACGATTTTGTTGCGCGATATCAGCTTCACGCTGCTTATTTTCTTCAGCTACAGCGACTGTCTGTTCAGTCGCTATTCTTGCCTGTTCAGACTTACAAAACTCTTCTTGCACAATTTTAGCTGTTTCCGCTTCTTCTCGAGCTTCTACAGTAGAAATTTCTCGCGTCTGTTTAGCTTGGGCATCTGCTAATTGGCGATCAAGCTCTAAACCTTTTTCTTTAGCATCAATATCTTGTCGTTTAATGCGTATTTCTTCTTGGCGTTTCAAGTCATTAGTTTCAACACTTTGTTGAGCGGTTAACTCGGTAATGCGCCTAATACCTTCAGCATCCATAATATTATTAGGATCTAAATCGTTAATCGATGTTTGTTCAAGAAAATCAATCGCGACATCTTCAAGTACATAACCTGATAAGTCTTGGCCAATAACTTCTTTAATCTTGTCACGAAAAATATCTCGTTGAGTAAAAAGATCAGTAAAGTTTAATTGTTTACCAACAGTTTTAAGTGCTTCAGAAAACTTCGCTTCAAAAAGTTCTTGTAGGGTTTCAGGGAAAGAAGACCGCTCACAACCAACTTGTTTTGCCACACGTAGAATGTCTTCTTTGGTTTCATTGACCCGGATATAAAAGGTAATAGTGATATCAGCACGAATGTTATCCTGGCAAATAAGCCCAGATCGCCCTTTTCGTTCTAACATCATTCGCTTAGTAGAAATATCCATAATTTCTTTTTTATGGATAATAGGAATAACCATACCGCCATTAGTACTTATTTCTGGTTCAGCGCCGAGCTTGTTAATGATTAATGCTTGGCCCTGCTCTACTTTATGATAAAATTTAGCCATCATGATTAACAGAGAAAAGACTAGAAGTACGCCAATGCCAATCGCTAGATAAAGTGGTTCCATTACCATGTGTTTTTTCCTTTTATGTAAATGCAATGGTCACAACTGCGTGACCAAGTCTCTTATAATGTGATTATGATTTATTCGTTATACGGCGCGACAATGTAGATATGCTTTTCTTTTAAATATTCTATCAGTAGCACATTGTCGCCCTTTTTTAAGTGGTGTTCTGGGTCACAGCGCACATCAAGTAAAATTTCTGCGCCCTTATTATATATTCGTACTTGACCAAAGGTTTCACTAACCGTTTGCGTTGCAATTGTCGCACTTTTACCGACCAGCTGAATACTCTTAGAGGTTTCAACACTTTTAAACATTCCTTTTAAGGGACGAATAACAATGGCAGTTAATGGCAGGGAAATTAGAAAAACAATAAAGCTACTAACAACGCCGCATAGATAATATAACCAGCCATCGGGTAGCCAAGCTAGAATATATAATTGCAGGTAAAAGCTGATTAGCCAGCAAATAAGGATAATAATGCTAAAAACTAAGGTGAACGGCACCCCCGTTAAACCAAAAGTCAGCATAAAACCGGTCAGGCCACCAATAGAAGTATCAAGTTCGGTGTCTACTTCTACGTCAAGGTCTGCATCTCCAGCTAATCCTAAATCGACCAGACCTAACATGCCAATAAGCCAATAAACAACCACGACACCTAGCAGTGTCGAATATATTACAGTGGGAAATTTTGAAGCGACTTCTAGTAGCTGTTCCATTGTTTATCCTTAAAGCACATAGCGAACACCAACTAATCATTGTGGTGTTTATTCTTTATATGTACCATACACCCGTGACATAATATGTCAATAAATACAATTTTTATAAAATTCAGATAAAACAAATTAGCATATTGTTTACATAAAATCATAAAAATAAAAGCCTACAGTATTTTGATTTTATTCATTTTACTCGTGACTTATATCAATCAATGATTATATGATGGTTTACGTAAATTTTACAAAGATAACATTTAACAGGGACATAATAATGAAATGTACTAGTTGTAAGCAGGGTGAGTTAACCCCTAGTTTTATCGAAGGGCTTTTTAGAGCACATACTTGTTCGAATTGTGGTGGGCATTGGATCTTAATTGAAGATTATGTCGCTTGGAAAGAACGTAATCCACAGTTTTCTTTTGATAACAATATTCAATGTGACGTTGTTGAAACGAAACAAGCCATGTTATGCCCAGTAACAGGCACTATTATGCGTAAATTTCGACTTTCTTCCTCAACAGATCACCGTCTTGACTACAGTGTCAATGTCGGTGGTGTTTGGTTAGATAAAGGTGAATGGGAGTTACTAAAAAAAGAAAATTTAGCCGGCTCCTTAAATACGGTACTAACCGCACATTGGCAACGCAACATTCGTATTAATAGTACAAAAGAAAACTTTGCAGAAATATACCAAGATAAATTTGGTGAAGAAAACTATGCGAAAGTTAAAGCCCTCAGAGAATGGCTATATCAGCAACCGAACAAAGCCGATTTAAGAGCTTATCTTCTTGCTGAAGAGCCCTACTCAGCCGAAAAATAACAAAGATAATAAGGAATACCCATGAAAGGAGCAGGTGGAACTTCGGGTGGCTTAAGTCACTTTTTTATTGGCATCATTATGATGTGTAGTGGTTTTTATATGCTACTAAATTCGATCACAGTAACATCTACTTTTGGCATGGGCGTTCGCCTGTATGCTTTTTCAGCTATGGGTGGCAACTATAATGTAACTAGTGGCATGATAATGATCCCTTTCATATTTGGTGTTGGGCTTATTTTTTATAACAGTAAAAATATTTTAGGTTGGGTGTTAGCTATTGGCTCGATATCAGGATTAATCTTTGGGGTAATATCTTCAATAAGGTTTACCTTTAAGACCATGAGTTCTTTTGATTTAATCGTAATACTTATATTAGCCATCGGCGGCCTAGGTTTATTTTTACGTTCTTTAAAAACCTTAGATAATGCCTTACCTGATGAATAGACAGCTGTACTGTCATATCACGTGAGCAATATTGGTTTAGGTTGCTCAAACTTTAGCATCGCCGTTTATATTGGTAATAAACCGAGTATGCTTGAATATCAGCAATTGTCTTGTCTATCGCCGCTAACCTTGGGCGAAATAGAGATGGTTAATCAAGCTTGCGGCAATGGTTGGCGGAAAGTTTTCAATGTTTATGCAAAGCTGCTTTACGCACTCGATAAAGAAAAATTCGCTTACTCAACACTTGCGCCAACTTGGCAAAAATATCGAGAGCGATTTTTGCTGCAGCAAGGCTCTCAAACGGCTTTATTATTTTCTCCGCCTCAGTTAACAACCACTAAGCACACTTTGCATATTATTTGTGGGAAAACCTACGCCAAGCATTTGTTAGCGACAAATCAGCTAACCGCTAATTTCACTTGGTTAGATGAGCAATTTGCTATTGATAAAGCTAAAAATTTAATTGTGTGCCCCTATTTTGATTATCGACAATTGTCGAATGTTAATATTGAAAAATTAGCCTTTTTACTCAGCGATATAAATAACCAGTGAAAGCTTTTCATTCATTTATATAGTGTTAAATTAATGTATACTATATTCGTTAAAGGAGAAAATAATAAGCCTCATGATTAGGCAACATACTAAACGTCACTTTATTATTGGATCACATCATTGCTATATTTTAATAAAAAAACTCTTTTATTTATTACAATAATTTTAACCTTATTACCCTATGCAACGATCACCAGCACGCTTGATATTTCCTCTGCTCTTTTGCTATCGCTTCCTACTATATTATTACAGGCTACCGCAGTATTCTTTGTTGTTCATAGCTATTTACAGACCAGATCACGTTCATTAAAATTATTCTGGCAGTTTTTCTCTCTCGCTATTATTATTGATCTTATTTCGGGTGTTATCTTTGCCGGTGACTACATAAACACCACCCCGATCCTGCAAGATTTTTTCTCTTTGTTCAGTTACTTTTTTATCTTACTGGCAATAGAAACCAACCCGCATCTCAGCGAAACGCCACTCAATAAATACATTGCGGGTCGAGTACCAGCACTATTTTTTACAGTCACTTGTTTTTGTTATTTCGTATTACTGCCAGAAGAGTTTTCTAAAGCGTTAGAGCACAGGTTATTACCGTCGTTATTATTTCATATCACCATTTCTGGCCTCATTTTTATTAGACTAATGGGCTGTATTATTTTTTGTCGTGAAAAGTTTTGGCGCGCTATTTATTGGCCACTAACCATTGCCTCATTAGCTTTGTTAGTTGATAACATTAATAGTTATTTTCTTCTTGAAGAGCAAGCCCTTTATAAAGACAATTATACGAACAGCTTAATAGCGTTAATCCCATACTGTGGTCTTATTTTTGCCGCAAGTGCATCATTAAACATTCAAAAACCAACCAAACCTATTTCAAAAGATACCTTTCCCGAATTTTATATTTTATTGCTGGTGAGTATTATTTTTAGCATTCATATCGTTGGTTTAGAAATTGGGGCGCACTATATTACAAATTCTTTCTGGCAGTCTTTTGTTATTGGTATTTGGGGCGTTATTGCTTTTATTTTAGTCATTATTATTGCTTACAATAAAAGGAAAAACACGCTTGAATTCAAGGAAAACGCTTTTACTCAGCAACAAGAACAAAAAGCGTTAATACAGACAAACCATAAATTACTCAGCTCAATTATTAATAGTGAAGACAAAGCCATTGTCCGAGCATCTAACAACGCTATTTTGACGACATCAACGGGCGGCGAAATATTATCGTCAAACCCTGCCGCGGTTCAATTGTTCCAAAGTTTAGAACATGAATTAAAAGGCACGAATGTCAGTGCGCTTTTTTCTGTGGAAGATACTATGCATTACTTTTTTGGCTTCAAAAGTAATGTATACGCCTTACAACGTAAAGATATCGGTATTTCAGTAGAGTGTGCCGCTCGACGTGCCGATGGTACTGAATTCCCAGTTCAGGTTGAATTGCAGTGGGCAGACCGCGAAGAACAACCCCTTATTGTTATTACCTTTATTAATTTAACTTCACGAAAGTTAGCTGAAAAGCAGATGTTAGATTTAAAAGATAAGTTTATTGCGAACATTTCCCATGAGTTTAGGACACCATTGACAATTATTAATGGCATTTTAGACCAATACCTACTCAAAGCTCACAGTAAAGAAGAGGGGCTGGAACTTACTACCGCTAAGCGTAATGGTTTACGTTTAGTTCGTATGGTTGAACAACTATTAGAACTCTCACGCCTTACTGACAACCCTAAGCTTTCATTGTCTACTTATCGATTAAGTCAGTTAATGGCTATGCCAATTGATTCATTTTCACGCTTAGCTAAACAAAATGATTTAAGTTTTGATGCTGAAATATCAGATGATCTTTGGCTAGAATGTGACGCTCAGGGTTTTGAAAAAATCATCTTCAATTTACTAGCTAATGCAATTAAATATACCCCTGCTGGCGGTAGCATCAAGGTCAGTGCTTATGTTGATCAAGATAATGTTATTTTAGAAGTTACAGATACCGGCATAGGTATTAATCAAGATTCACAAAGTAAAATTTTTGAACGCTTTCAAAGAGCTGACGACGAAAAAAACCATGCTGTTTTTGGTGTAGGTATTGGTTTATCTTTAGTTAATGAATTGGTAAAAGCGCATAATTGGCGTATCAATTTAGTCAGTGAATACAATAAAGGCAGTAAGTTTTCTCTATCAATACCTTTAGCTACCGCTGTCGAAATTGAAACTCAAGTGCCAATGAGTGTATCTCAAAGCGAAGTATCATCACTGCTGCTAGAACAAAATAATAATAAAACTAAAACAAAGAATCATTTACATAATGTCGTGTTGGTTATTGAAGATAATCTCGATATGCAAAATCACATAAAACGTGTGGTTGAACAGCAGCATCATTGTTTATTAGCAATGAGCGGAGAACAAGGACTGCTCATTGCCGAGGAATATATACCAGACCTTATCGTGTGCGATATTATGTTAACGGGTATTGACGGCTTCGAAGTTCTTAAGCAATTAAAAGAAAATGAACTCACTTCTCATATTCCCGTTATTTTGCTTACCGCCCGTTCAGACCTAGATAGTCGTCTTCACGGCCTTAATTTACAAGCGGATGAGTATTTAAGTAAACCTTTTAATCAGCAGGAATTATTAATACGTATTGAAAATTTGATTGAAAATCGTAAATTGCTCCAGCAGAACTATTTACATAAATTTCGCGATCATCAAAAAGAACAACAAAAAGAAAGTAGCGTAAAAAAAGTGTCTCAGTTAACCCCAAGTGAAAGTGCTATTTTATCTGTTGATGAAAAATTTATAGAAAAACTAGAAACCATTGTTGCTAAGATGTACTTGGAAACTGATCTAGGTATTCAAGATCTAGCCAGTAATATGGCGATGAGTGAACGCCAGCTTCAGCGAAAAATGAAAGTTACACTGGGCACAACACCTAATAACTTCATTAAAGAGTTCCGTCTAGCAAAAGCACAGATATTACTACAAAATGGCTCTAAAATTGGCAGAATAGCCTTAGATGTTGGTTTCTCTTCACAAACGTATTTTGGTCGATGCTTTAAAGAGTCGTTTAACTGCACCCCAAAACAATATCAACAACAGTTCACTAAAAGCTAACTGCAAAGCTACTCAGGCTAACCTTGCTTAACTTGGATGTTATGCTTAAGTGTCGCTAGATCAGCGCCTTGAATCACTGCTAAGTAGCTGAAAGGTTGTATCTTAGGTTCACATAAGCCAAGCCAAGCAATCGCTGGCTCTTTACTTGTTAATGTTAAGCCAAGTTCAATCATCACGCTGACTTGATCCCACGATATTTCCATAGGTTGCTCTCTATTAAACGGATAAAAAGAGTAAGCAATATTCATGGAAATATTATCGTCGAATTGTTTTTCAAATTTACTTGCTAACCGCGCTGCTAATTCACCAGCATTGTTATCTTTTTCATAACCAATAACAGCAAAGGTATCATCGGACCAACGAACAACTAGGTCATCGGTATTTCTGCTAAACAGTAATAAATCAGTAATGTTAATCAACTGGCTATTACTGATATTGGTCAGCTCATTGACCTGAACCATTAAGACGTAAAGACGGGGTAAGGTGCTCCGCTGTACTGGTAGAATATTCTGATGAATTTGATTCATCAACTGGCTAGTTTGCTCAATATAAATATCAAGATAGCGGCGACTTCGTACTCCTGTTACTTTATCTACCGTTGCCGACTTTTCAAGTAGAATATTAGCATGTTCAAGTTCGCTATTTTGCGATTGTAACTTTTGCGTTTTCTCTTTGACTTGCTCTTTAAGGTAAGATTTTTGTTGTTGTTCAACCAATAGTTTTCGATTCAAAAAGCGTGAGTAGACTAATAACGTTAAAGCAACCGCCATGGCATACAATAAATAAGCCCACCAAGTATTCCAAGGTGCTGGTTTAACTGTAATAGCTAATGAATAACCCGGTTCACTCCAAACATTGTCGTTATTTCCAGCAATAATTTGCAATGTATAACTACCTGCAGGTAAATTTGTATAAGTGGCACGTCGTGATTTACCTGCAGCTATCCATTCCTCATCAAAGCCCTGTAACCTATATTTATATCGGGTTGATTCTGGATCTGAGTAATTTAAGCCTACATACTCAAATGAAATTATTTGATCACTGTAATCAAACTCTAATTCGGTTAAATTAGATAATGAGCTCCCTAGAGGCATAGGTTCATTCAACTTTAACACACTCGTTAACCGAACTTCCGGTACAGAAAGACTCCTATTAATTTTTTCAGGATTAATACTACTCATCCCTTTGCCTGCACCAAAATATATTGTGTTGTCTATTGAACGAAATACAGCAGAATGTGTATATTCGAGATCAACTAAGCCATGAGTTAAATTGAAATGCTTAAAACTTTTATCATTTATTGAGTAACGAGATATCCCTTTATTGGTACTAAACCAAATATCTTCATTAGCATCTTGGGTGATGCCATATACGGTCAAACTTTTCATACCATCTTTAGTATTAAGATGGGAAAATGAAAAGTTGTTTCTGTAACGATTTTCACGACTTAACATACTTAAGCCAGAAGATTGAGTTCCGAACCAAAGATTTTTGTTATTGTCGAGTAACATGAACCATGTGAAGTCATCTGAGATCCCTTCGGGGTTACTCTCTTTATGTAATAAATGAGTAAATATTTCGAGCTTAGGATCAAAGCGACTAAGCCCACCACCAAAAGTTCCTAACCAAATAAAGCCTTGTTCATCTTCTAGTAACTGTAAAATATGATTACCGCTCGGTCCTTTCTCTAAATTTGACTCATTTTTTATAAAACGTTTAAACGTCCCATTTTTATTTAATAAATTAATTCCTTGATGGAATGTAGATACCCAAAGGTTACCATTAACATCTTTAATTATATCAGTAATACTATTGGCCGAAATCGAGTTGAAATTTTCAGCGTCATGCCTATATCCAGTAACATTATTTGTTGCTAAATCTACTGAGTATAGCCCTGAACCTCGTGTTCCTACCCATAACGTGTTGCCATCGGCAAACAGAGTCATAATTTTATATTCTGAAAACGAATCGTTAAAAACGACGGGGGCAATTGAATTATCATGTTTAGACAACTTATAAATTCCCCCACTGTAGGTACTAAAAAACAAATTGTCTTTACCAAACTGAGTAAAGCTAGTGATATTGTTATTTTTTAAAATAGGATTAGTTTGGTTGCTGTATTGACGAAAGGTTGCCATACGAGGATCCCAACGATTAACTCCTGAAAAGGTACCTACCCACATCATTTTATTATTATCTTCAAAAAATGTAAGAACAAAATCACTACTGATACTATAGGGGTTATTGGGCGAGTTATTGTATCGACTGAAATTCTTGGTTGTATAATTATAAATAGATAAACCATTGTCCGTGGCGATCCACATATTTTTTTCTGAGTCCTGATAGATTTTACTTATTGCGTTACTGCTAATTGTTGACTGGCCATCAGCATTAACTTGATAGTGTATAAACTGCTCGGTGTTAAGGGAGTATCTTAATAAACCACTATCAACTGTACCTATCCAAATATCCCCTTTACTATCTAGATACATACTGCTGACGAATTTATTAACGTAAGTCGCACTATTTGGATTTCCGTATTTGATGGATTTAATGAATTCACCTTGGAGATTAAATACAGAAATTCCACCACCATTTGTTCCAACCCAAATTTCTCGATTACGAGTTTCAATAATCGAGAGTACACCATTATGGGTAAGACTATTTGGGTTGCCTAATTCTTGAAGTATGTGCTGAGTTGACCATTTACCTTTATCTGTACTGAGAACATTCAAACCATTTTCTGTAGCAATCCAAATTTTACCTTCACTGTCTTCAAATAAAGCATTTACAGTATCATTGGTCAGCGTGACATTTTTTGTTTTTGTAGTAAAATGAATAAAATCTTGGCTTTCTGGTCTATATAAATTTAAGCCCCCACCAAAAGTACCGACCCAAAGTTTTTGCTGTTTATCTATAAGAATACGACTTATTACATTAGAGCTTAGTGAGTTAGGCAGAGAACTATCATGATGAAAGCTAAGTGTTTGGTGACCATCAAAACGATCTAAACCTTCCGATGAACCAAACCACATAAAACCATCTGCATCTTGAGCGATGGTTCTAACAAAGTTGTAGGACATTGGGTTATCAATACCAAAGTTTTTAAACAGTTTGGTTTCTTGCGCGATAACACTGAAACTAAGGATAATAGAGATTAAAAAGAGTAGTATATTTTTCACAAAACAGCTCTTATATAGTGATGAAATAAATTTAAAGGATGAAATAAAGGTATTAAAAAAGCCACTCTATAAACAGTGGCTTGAGGGTAATTAAGTTATTGTTGTTCAACCCAATTATTAACACCGATATTAGTAGAACTATTAGCGACGCTCATCCTCCAAATAACAGTATCCATTTCGACATTCATTCTCCAGATAACCGTGTCAGTTTCGATATTCATTCGCCAGATCACCGTATCCGTAGACGCGGTATTTCTCCAATCTAAAGCATTTTCAGTAAAATTCATTCTCCAGATAACCGTGTCTCCATCAAGGTTACTTTCATCTAATTTCCAGATATATTCATCACCTAAACCTTCAACATAGAAGTTTCCATCTTCATTGATGTTTGCAGGACCAAAGAAATGCTCATTACCCGCGATGTCTTGTGCAATATCTAATGCTTGATTAGCACATGCTGAAGCGTTACTCGCTAATGCGTCAGCAGCATTAACCATGCCTGAACCTTGTTGAAATACGCTATAAGCGAGCTCATCGTTATTATCGAATGCGGTATGCGCACTGTCCATTAAGCGACACTTCACTTCGTCAGGAGTTAACGTTGGATCTTGTGTCAACATCAAAGCCACTACACCAGAAACTACGCCAGCAGCTTGCGATGTACCTGACATTTCAAAATAACTTCCGCCGTCATGAAATTCTGGATGCTCCTGAACGATTTGAGTATCAAAAGCCATTAAACCTGTTAAGTGTCCGCCTGGCGCGATAATTTCTGGTTTAACAAAACCTTCAGCTGTCGGGCCTGCCGCGCTAAAAGTAGCTACTTTGTCGTCAGCTGCATAATCAGCAGTATAATTATCTGTCATCGCACCAACGGTAATAATATAAGGTACATTACCTGGAACGCCGATTGTCATAGGGTCTGGACCACTGTTACCGGCAGAAGCAACAACAACAATACCTGCTTGCCATGCTTTCATTACTGCTTGGTTTAATGGGTCTTCCCAATAGTATGAACGAGCTGGCCCACTGAACGACATGTTCAATACTCTTAAATTAATTTGGTCTTTAACTTGTAGTGCCCAATCAATGCCACGAATAACGTCTGCATAGGTTGCCTTGCCTTCCGAATCAAAGGCTTTAATACCGACTAACGAAGCATTCGGCGCAACACCATAAACTTTTCCGTAGACATCATAATCTGCATTGCCAGCAATACTCGCAACATGCGTACCGTGGCCATTTTCTTCATTACTATAATTACTGATATTGTTATTAATCGCATCATAAGTTCCCCAGAACTTATCCCGACCATATAAATCAGTAGATAAACCTGAAGATGTTCCTTGTAATTGATCAAGACCTGTATCTAGAAAGCCAATAGTTACACCATCGCCAAAATTACGAGCATAATGTGCTGAATTAGCATTAATCAAGTCATTGACTACAGACTTAGGCTGCCATTTACGCTTACCCCAGGCATTACCACCAGACATTTCTACGTGATGATTTTGCGTAACCTTAATGTCTAACTGTGCATGTAACTGAGCTAACTGTTCAATATTAAGGGAAACGGCAACAGCATTGATAATAGCTAATTGATGCGTTGGTTGAACGTTTAGCGTTGCTAATTCTGTTTGCAATAATTGATAGTTATTTGAAGAAATAATGTACGATTGCTTTTGTGCGTCTACATTTTTATTAATGGTTGTATGGATCAGCCAAACAGTTACGCTGATAAGACCTAAAAGTGAGAGTGGTTTTATAATGTTTTTTACAGAAATATTCAAAATTTTTATCCCCTTTTCCCGTTACATCTTTTAAAAACGTCAGGGTAATTTAACTTAATGTTTGTAATTTAAATTTAGCCAATTGTACATTTAAACAATTTTTAATAATCAGTTACAAAATACACATTGATTGTGAACATAAACTAAACTTGACCCAACCTGTAATAACTTATGAGTATATACATATAACTATAAATTATTACATGTTGCTAAAATAAAAATATCCAGCTCAAATAATGAACTGGATATCAACTAGTTAATATGACTACTTCCTTGTACTAATAACGTATAAATCTAGAAATTAACTGTGGTTTCCGTAGAACAATTACTAGTTCCTTGATCACATACTTTATATGTAAACGAACCAGAAGTTCTAAAGCTGTCGGTATAAGCACCATCGTTTGCCGTTGTTATTCTTAAAGAACCATTACGGATAATATCGACACTTGCAGTAGCTGCACCTGACCAAGTTACGTCAACTTTGTTTTTACCTTTAGCCTTGTATCCTGATGCGTCGGCAGTAATATCACCACCTTCTACTGGAGGAGGAGTAACAACGCCACCACCACAACCATTAGCGGTTAAGTAATCGCTAGCCGCTTTTGCTTTAACGATACCGTGGCCAAAGTAGTCATCGTGACCTGCTGCGCCGTTATCTTCAGCTGTTGATTTTAGTGCATCACGAATCTGTGTACCCGTACAACCGTTATGGTTAGACCAAACTAGCGCAGCGATACCTGATACTGCCGGGGTAGCCATTGAAGTTCCGCTCATGAAACCGTAATCGCTAGTACCAATAGTAATATCAACTGTATTGGCTGCTAATAAGGCTGCGCCGTCTTCTTGAGAAGCCCCTACTGCAGGAATGCTAGTTGCGTTAGTATCTCCCAAAGTACCATATAGCATACCAGGTTCGTTATTATATAGAACCGCACCAATACCGCCTGAAAGTTCACAGTTATTCACTTTATCATGGAAAGAAATAACGCCACGCTCTATAACACAAACCATACCGTTTGCGCCCGAGTCAGTAGACTCTGCAGTACCCATGTTGTAAGTGTTACCTGAAACTACCCCTGAGTTCTCCATTGCAGATGAAGCAAAAGCAACGCCATCAGCACTCATTGAAGCACTGGTCGCCATGCCTGCAGGGTAAGTAGATAATGTATCAACACCACCAGCCGTTACTTCAACACAAATAGTTTCGTTCGTCGTTGTCGTCGTTGTGCGATTTTTACCTTTACCTGTTGTCGTTGTCGACGTACAGCTCGGAAATTGCGAGAAATCAGCTATAGCGTTATTATTATCGTTAGCACCGACCATCATTACTGAAGAGTAACCTGCTGGGAATGAACGAACATTGTTACCATCGTTACCTGCTGCCGCTACAACCAAACCGCCAGATTCTGTAAATGCTTTAAAGGCGTTCTCTTCAGTGCTGTTTGCACCACCACCACCCAAACTCATGCTGATGATGTTCGCGCCAGCCCCAGAACAAACGTTTGCTGCATAAGCTAA
Source organism: Colwellia sp. PAMC 20917 (assembly GCF_001767295.1). Classification (GTDB taxonomy): domain Bacteria; phylum Pseudomonadota; class Gammaproteobacteria; order Enterobacterales; family Alteromonadaceae; genus Colwellia_A. Next base: position 2,636,062 of record NZ_CP014944.1, on the reverse strand, counting down.
GTCAGAAGAATATCCCCAACCTGCTTCGTTAAATACTTTAACAATGTGCATATCAACGCCAGGTGCCATACCAACAACACCAAAACCGTTATCTGCAGCACCAATGGTACCGGCTACGTGAGTTCCGTGTGGACCACCGTTTTCATCCCAGTTACCTGTGCCTGAATCATTAGTACCTGTGATATTGTTCCAAATAAAATCTTCGTTAGAGCGATCTAAACCTGAATCGATAACACATACCTTCATACCTGCGCCAGCGTTAAAGTTAACTTGGTCAGCTTGAGATTGAACAACCGCATAAGGGGTAAGTTGAGTTGTGACAGGGTTACCTGCAGTATCACTATATATAGAAAGTGGTACACGGCGCTGATCTTCTTCGATCATTTGAATATGTGGATTATTTAATAAACCTTTAACTTGGCTTAAGTCTTTACCAGCGAATGAAGCAGCGATAAAACCTTTGCCGTCAACTTTTAATTCGCCGCCTAATTTTTTAGCGAGTGCTTTAACAAGGCCTTTTTTACTTTCGTCTACTTTTATAATGTATCGATCATCGGCAGCTTGTGCTGAAAATGCTGCGGTAACGGCTAAGGCAATAATTGATGTTGTAAATTTAGAAGCTTTCATATGTTCTACTCTCTCTTATATAGGGACGTTGTTTATATTATTTTTATTATCAACGTTATGTTTTATTTTATTGAGCAGTCCTTACTATCTTGATGATGACTTATTTATCTTTGTTAAATCAGTATCGTGCATCTTGCATAATTCGATAATATCAAGTCAGAAAATATTCCCTAGCAAAATAGCGACAGCTTTTCGAACACGCACGACAAAATAAAAACAAAATCTATTTTTTCATATAGATAACTAAAAAATAAAAACCAATCTGTCGCTTTACTATGAAAAAAAGTCTGTGATTTGCTAGTTAAAAAATCGCAAACAAGCCATTATTTTTGGAGTGGGTTTTCACCCATTAAAGCAATACATAATAAAATACGTTGAAGGTAGCCTAGGCAAACGTTCAAATTAAACGTAAAAATAAACGATGGAGTTTATATCAGATGAGAAATAACAAACGCCTTGCACTCAGTGCAGTAGCCTTATCTATTCTAACCGTAACTAGCGCGGCAAGTTATGCGAGCCAAGCTAAAATTAATAAAGTAAATAAAAGCGGAATGGAATCTGCCCAATCAACAACATTAAGTTTTGCTGATTGGCGTGCACAACAAATGCTCGAAAAGCAGGATTTTACTGATCGTTTAATTGTTAAATATAAAAACAAGAAAAACGGAAAAGCAATCCCTCCAGGATTAGCGAAAAAAGCAGGCTTATCGTTAAAACACGAAAAGATTTTGAAAAATGGTCATCACATTATTTCTTTTGGTAAAGAAAAGAACATTAAAGATGTGAAAACCATGATCAACCGCATGAAAAAGGACTCATCAATTGAGTTCATTGAGCCTGATTACAAACGCTTTTTAATGGCGCAAAATCAACCTTGGGGTATAGCACAAACACAATCAGACCAATTAACTGATAACGACGGCGCAAATATGACCGTATGTATTATTGATTCTGGTTATGAACAGGCAAATCCTGATTTAAATGCTAACAATGCTTCAGGTACCAATAACTCAGGTACTGGAAATTGGTATCAAAACGGGGGGTCTCACGGTACTCACGTAGCAGGTACTATTGCTGGTGTTAATAACAGTGAAGGTGTTGTTGGTATTATGCCAAACACCAATGTAAATCTGCATATTGTTAAAGTATTTAATGAAGCGGGTTGGGGTTATGTTGGCGAGTTAAGTGATGCAGTTGATACTTGTGTAAATAATGGCGCAAAAGTTATTAACATGAGTTTAGGTGGTGCAGGTTCAAGTGTTACTGAGAAAAACGCATTACAAGCCGCTGCTGATTCTGGCGTATTATTAGTTGCCGCTTCAGGTAATGATGGCAATACCACATTATCTTACCCTGCTTCTTATGACGCTGTTATGGCTGTTGGCGCACTTGATAGCAACAATCAACATGCTGAGTTTTCTCAATACACACCGCAAGTTGAAATTTCTGCGCCTGGTGAAGCGGTTTTATCAACCGTTGCTGGCGATGGTCGCTTAGGTTTTATTAACTTAGGTTCAGCAACTTATGCTAATGATATTGTGCCACAAACTCATTACATTGAAAGTGGTGGTAGCTTCGTCGTAAGTAATGTTAATAGCAGTGCAAACGGTGTTTTAGCAAGTTGTACACTTTCAGGAAGTAGCTACAGCTGTAGTAATGTTGCTGGTAATATTTGTTTAGCAGAACGTAATGACAACCAAAAAGGCAGTAATTACCCTGAAATAAACCCAGCTAAAGCTTGTGCTGATGCAGGTGCCTCTGGTGTTATTGTTTATAGTGACAGTACTCGTCCTGGTTTACAAAATCCATTCTTAGTTGATTCTACTAACGCTGTTTCAGTGCCCAGTGTTTCGGTTAGTCGTGCGTTGGGTCAGCAATTATTGACGCAGTTAGGCAGTGCAGCGACGTTAACGGTTAACGGCTCTCAAAACTATGCTTATTACAACGGTACTTCAATGGCTACGCCTCATGTAACAGGTGTTGCAGCGATTGTTTGGAGTAATAATATTGATTGTAGCGCTGACGAAGTTCGAAGTGCATTAAAATCAACGGCTATTGATCTTAATGTTGCTGGCCGCGATGACAAGACAGGTTTTGGCTTAGTACAAGCAAAAGCAGCGTCTGATGCATTAGCTGCAACTTGTGGTGGTAGCGTAACACCACCACCGCCACCAACTGGTGATGATGTATTAAGTAATGGCACGACCAAATCTGGCTTAGCTTCAAGTACTGAACTTAGCTTTACAATGGAAGTTCCAGCGGGTGCAACAGACCTAACATTTAATATGGCTGGTGGAACAGGTGATGCTGATTTATACGTTAAATTTGGTTCAGCACCTACAAGTAGTAGCTATGACTGTCGTCCTTATGCTGGTGGTAATAGTGAAAGTTGTCCTATTAGTACGGCACAAGCGGGCACTTATTATGTGAAGGTTGTTGCCTACTCTGCTTTCTCTGGTGTTAATTTAACAGGTAGCTTTACCGAACCTACAACAGGTGGCGGAGCAACCGGTGGCAGTGCATCTTTAACGGATATTAGTGTCGCTCGTCAAGCATGGACTTATTACACCATTGACGTACCAGCTGGCATGGCAACATTAGACTTCACAATGAGTGGTGGTACTGGTGATGCTGATTTATATATTCGACGTGGCGCACAGCCAACATCATCAACTTATGATTGTCGCCCGTATAAAGGTGGCAATAATGAAGCCTGTTCATTTACCAGCCCTGTAGCAGACACTTGGCATATCGGTATTTACGGCTATTCAGCTGCTAGTGGCGTAAGCTTGGATGTTGTTTATAATCCTTAGAACGTCATAAATTAGCGATTATATTAATGGTAAAGACTAAAGGGGGGAGCATTATTAATGCTCCCCCCTTTTTATTTACAACAACATATTAGTCAAACTAAAATTTATACTTACAAGTAATATTGTTGCATAAATTCAATGTACTCTTGTTCATCAATGATTTTAAAACCACTTCGTTCAAAGTCTAGACATTCATTTTCATTTGGAAAGGTAAAATAGCTAGCACTCTTTTCTTGTGGCTGAGAACAAAGTAATTCGTCATTTTCAAGTGTTTCAATAGCCGCTAATATATCGGTTGCACCTTGCTTATAAAGCTCAAGCACATGCCATAAATAAGATTTCTCTCTATTAACTAGTGCGGTAGAAGTCTTGATTATTTTTCCTGTATCTATCGAACCATCGTCAATGGTGTGCAGTGTAGTACCTACTTTATTGTCGTTATTTTTCATTGCCCAAAACGTCGCCATCACGCCTTTATACTTAGGTAATATGCCAGAATGCAGATTAATAATGCCTTTGGTAGGAATATTAATAACCTTTTCTTTTAGAATGCCACCAAAGCGTATCGAAACAATAAGTTCAGGCGCTAACTCTTTCAAATCATTAATTATCTCAGGCGAATTAATTTGCTTGACGTCTCGAATCGCTGAATTTAAAAAGACACTAAAGCCATCAAAATTTTTATAGGTATTGTTATTACTTTTAGTATTAGGAATTAGCGGACTTAGCAATTGGTTAAACAAGTCTTGCTCGAAAAACTTCAGCGTCTTTAATGGCGTTGGTATCACACTGCTTTTGCCTACTTTTTCTGATAACCACAGATGAACGTCATGGTGTTTACAGACCTCTGGTAGCAGTTTATTCAGTGCAAAATTACTCGCTAAATCTTTATTAGCCAAAAATAAAATTTTCATAATTAAGCTCTTTTGCCTATTTTATATTAAGAATACATCATCACTTTGGGCTGACTAAATGTTGTTTAAAAAATTCGTCAATGGCTGTAAAAGCTTTGTGTCGATTACGCTGAATAGACAAATAGTGGTCGCCGTCTGCCAATTCAATATATTCAACTGGCTTATTTAAGTCTAATAGCTTTTGGTAAAATCTTTGGCTTTGACGAACATTAACCACGGTATCGCTGGCACCATGGAGTAATAACATAGGTATATTAATTCGCTTGGCCTGATAAAAGGGTGAACGGGCAATTAAGTTGTCAACATCTTTACCCATTTGGTGTTCTACAAATTTCTTATTAGTGTAGTAACGACTCTTAAAAACAATATTTCGAAGGTCGCTCACTCCGGCAAAACTGACGGCGCACCTAAATAAGTCAGGTGTTTTTACCGCTGCCATGGCCGCCGCATAACCACCATAACTTGCGCCAACAACATACATTAGTATTTGCTAATTTAATAAAACCTAATATAATCTACTGTAATACTAATTTAACCATACCAATATCACGGAGTTACTATGACTAAGAACGATGCATTAAGACTAATAGCGGGCACGATGATACTTATTTCACTTATTTTAACCGTAACATTATCAATAAACTGGTTATGGTTTACTGCTTTTATTGCGGTCAACTTAATACAGTCATCATTTACTAAATGGTGCCCAATGATGGTCTTATTAAAAAAAATAGGCCTAAAAGATTAACCAAACACTTTATTCTAGCAACAAACTCGTCGAATATTCTGAACCATCGGTATTAAGGAGTATAAAGTGTAATCACTGCCCTTTGGACTTATTCATTAATGCTTTAGTTTAGTGTGCCGACAGCCAGAAATTTTGCATCCTTCTATGGCGATTAGCTGATCGCCTATTTTTATCTGCTGGTAGTCTGTATTAACCGCTAATACATCAATATTTCATACTATTAATGTATTAGAAAAAATTAATAGGATTACTATTTATAATCGAGTTATTTTTTCGTTTAGGTTGTAGTTTTTATCGGTAACGATAGCTTCCAATACCTCTATTCGACTTAATTGGTCACCCAGTGTTTTATTAACCGCTGCCGCGACTTCTGTTTCTAAATTAGCTTTTTCTAATTTCAACGCTTCTACTTCTAATTCTTTTATTTTCTTTTTATTGGTACTTAATACCAAAATAATTAAAAAACTCACTAAAAAAATCACAGCGATACTTAAAAATACCCAAAGGTTTATATTCATGGTTAGGTTGTCTCATTATTCATTAAATAAAAATGCTATCTTGCAAAGTTTATTCCTTATATATTTTATCATTATTTCAATCACTTAAAAAACGACAACTTGAAAATATGGCTATATTAGCTAAGCTTTAGCGAAGATTACTATTATTTCGCAGTATCACTTTGGCGATACAGTTCAATCAGTTCACCTTATAACGATTAAGCTGTCTGCCATAGCACCACAAACTTAGCAGGATTCAAACCCATTAAATATTTATAATTTCACTATGAGATTTATTCCCTTAACCACCTATATTCTGCTATGTTTATTGTAAGATCACCGATTGAAAAGAAAGTAAAATGACTCTACGTTGTAAAATAAAGTTATGCTTTATTAATATCCTTCTTATCACATCATGGCCACTCATCGCTGATACCTATAAGGTAATTTCTTACGATCCTGCCAATCCTCCACACAATATCTCTACAATAGATCAACAAGGCAAGGCTACAATATCAGGCATATTTGCCGACATGTTTCACCAAATAGGAGAAATTACCGGCGATACCTTTGTAATGGTTAAAATGCCGGCCGCTAGAGCTATGCTTGAATTTGACCTTGGCCGTGTTGATATTGAACCCGGAATTAACCCTATTTGGCGCAGTAATTCAAAAGAAATAGGTTTGTATTCCATTGCCTATGAACGTGTTGAGGAAGTGATTGTTTTTCGCTCTGGTGATCAATTTGAAGTAAAAGGACCAAGAGATTTATTTGGACACAAAGTAGGCATAGTTAGAGGCTTCACTTATCCTAGGTTTGAGGCATCCTTTACCAATAATGACATCAACAAGGTATTAAATAAATCAGAAAGTTTACTCATTAAGCAATTGTTGGCTGAACGCATTGACCAAATTTTTATCAGTAAATCCTCAATACAATATATGAAAAGACACCTTCCAACTTTAAGTGATATTGTCGTTGGAGACGTGGTGAGCTCGGTAGAAGTTATGATGCGTGTACACCCAACAAAACTTGAACTTTTACCAAGATTAAATAAAGCATTACAACAAATGATTGATAATAAAAGCATTGATAAAATTATTGCTAAATACCAATAAATAGTTAGTCACATTGTTAAAAACAGCTAATATTCATCATATTGTACGAGTTATAAATCCATAGCGTAATATCTGAATAAACAAGCGTTATTGACATGATTTGGCTAACCTGTTGTAGTTAACATTCTACTTAAAATGAATCACCTTAATCATAATTAAAAAGGAATAGATATGCTTAGCTATGCCACCATCGGTGTAACCGATTTAGAAAAATCAGAAGCCTTTTATAATGAACTCTTGGCACCTATAGGCGCTAAAACGTTAATAAAAATGGAGCGCATTATATTTATTGGTAAAAGTATGAAAGAGCCTATGCTCGCTATTTGTGTACCTTATAACGAAGCGCCTCAAAACTGTGGCAACGGCAATATGCTTGCTATTGCACCGGGCTCAAAAGAGCAGTGTGATGAAATGTATCATAAAGCCATTGCCTTAGGTGCGACTTGTGATGGAGAACCAGGGCAGCGTATACCCGACGTATTTTATGGTGCTTACTTTCGTGATTTAGATGGTAACAAAATCGTTTTTAATCATTTTGGTTAATTACCAGTATTCAGGCATAGCCTTGCGTTATGCTTGAATATGACTTTATCATGACACCTTTCCCACCTATCATTTAAAATAATTCTCGATAATAAATGATTATATTGCTGACAATTATAGGAAAACGTAACAATTGAATCAATTGACTAAAAAGCGCATAGGATGTCCTTATTGTGGCGAAACAATTAAAGTACTCATCGATTCAGCCGACGTAGACCAGCAGTATATTGAAGATTGCCAAGTTTGCTGTAAACCGATAATTTTTTTAGTTTCAGAAAGCATGGACGGTGATCTTGATGTTAATGTTTACAGCGAAGATGATGCGTTTTAATCCCAATTTAGAAAATCCCCCTACCGTTTGCCCCTTAGCTAAACGCAGATTCAATCAACATTATTAACAAAGATTTTATTGTTCTTTATTGATTTTTGCACAGCTATTGAAAACTAGCATTATTAAAAGCCCACTATTTTTGTGAGCTATCTTCGTATAGAATCTGCCTTATAATTTCTACACCTTGACGTTGTCCCAAGTCGGCCAGTCAAAATAGTGAAGTTAACTAGCAACATCTTCTTATTCCTTTCTAAAATGATATAAAAAATGAATGATATAACTATAGCAACTCACAACGGTAATTTTCATGCAGATGACGTATTTAGTATCGCTGCTCTTAAACACATTTTTCCTAACTTTAACCTCATACGCACGCGCAATTTAGAGGTTATCGGTAAAGCAGATCTTGTTATTGATGTTGGTGGTGAATATAACGCAGATGCAGGTCGATTCGATCACCATCAGCGTGGTGGTGCCGGTGAGCGCGAAAATGGAATTCCTTATTCTTCATTTGGCTTGGTTTGGCAGAAATATGGCTTAGAAATATGTCAGGGTAACCAAGACGTTGCAAACGCTGTTGATGCAGGGCTAGTTTCAACAATTGACGCTATTGATTGTGGCTATACAGAAGGCGCTTCTAAAGGTATAAACCAAGGTATTAGCCTTAGCCAAACGATTTCAATGTTCAACCCTACTTGGCAAGAAGATAATCACTTTGATAGCTGTTTTGATGAGGCGGTTGAGTTTGCGACACGTATTTTGACACGGTTTATTGCCTCTGCAAATGGCGGAATTAGTGCAAAAGAAATTGTCGCTAAAGCGATTGAGAATGCAGAAGACCCAAGAGTGATTGTTTTAGATAAATATACGCCATGGAAAAGAACCGTTCATGCTCTGTCTGCACAAGCTTTATATATGGTTTATCCTTCTGGCTCTGGTCCTTGGAGAATTCAAACAGTGCCTGTTGAACCGGGTTCATTCGAAGATAGAAAATCACTACCTCAAGCATGGGCTGGCTTATCTGATGATGCGCTAAAAGCCGTAACCGGTATTGACGATGCAATGTTCTGTCATAATGGCCTGTTCATAGCCGGAGCTGAGACTTTTGAAAGTACTATGAAAATGGCTGCTATTGCATTGCAAGAAGAATAACAATAGAAAAACCAAATGTTTTGTAGCTTAAATAGCCTGTTCATAGCCGGAGCTGAGACTTTTGAAAGTACTATGAAAATGGCTGCTATTGCATTGCAAGAAGAATAACAATAGAAAAACCAAATGTTTTGTAGCTTAAATAGCCTGTTCATAGCCGGAGCAGAGACTTTTGAAAGTACTATGAAAATGGCTGCTATCGCATTGCAAGAAGAATAACAACAATAGAAAAACCAAATGTTTTGTAGCGTAAATAGCCTGTTTATAGCCGGAGCAGAGACTTTTGAAAGTACTATGAAAATGGCTGCTATTGCATTGCAAGAAGAATAATAGAAAAACCAAATGTTTTGTAGCTTAAATAGCCTGTTTATAGCCGGAGCAGAAACTTTTGAAAGTACTATGAAAATGGCCGCTATTGCATTGCAAGAAGAAGAAGAAGAAGAAGAAGAAGAATAGAAAAACCAAATGTTTTGTAGCTTAAATAGCCTGTTTATAGCCGGAGCAGAGACTTTTGAAAGTACTATGAAAATGGCTGCTATTGCTTTGCAAGAAGAATAAAAAATCGCATTATTCGCACTGTAAAAATCACATGGCGATTATATGGCTGATTTCGCCTTAGTGATATCAGCCATAAACCAAACGTTCTGCCACAAAACTTATGATTTAACTATAGAAATACTGCACGCTATACAGACAAGAGTATAAATATCGTTATATCAAAATCTTAACTATTGCTTAAGTACCGCTATTTGTTTTAGCATTTCAGTTTCTAATCGTCCTATTAATGCCGTAAACCTTGGCTGTTGCGCTAGATCGATAAAATAAGGTGATTGTAATAAGTTAGCACGCCAATTATATAAATAACCATTATCAATGGCAGCTTCGAGGTACTTAATGGTCTGCTCATCGTTATTTTCGAGTGAGCTACTAATAGCAAGGTTCATGTATTCAATACCCAACAAGCGTGCTTGACCTGTAAGATAAAAAGACTCATCTCGTCCCTTTACTCTCTCAACAAGCTTTTCAACTTTGGCTAACTGACCTTGTGCTTTATAAACACAGGCAAGTAGCAAAATGCCATTTACATTTTCTATAGCATTCAATGTTGCGGGGGGTGGTTGATTAACCCATTCATTTATCCCCGGGATATGTAGATTAATCAATGCCTCTGCATCGGCAAACTTTTTCTGCTTGAGTAATAAGTATACGGCACCAGTAATGAAGCGCTCTTTCAGTTGTTTACTGGGATATACCGTATTAGCATCGGCTACGGTATCGTTAATGAGTATTAATGCTTTAGCGGTTTGCCCAAGGTAAATAAGACTGTTCACTTTTTGATTGATAATTTCAGCGTTATTGGCATTAATTGACATTGCCTTTTCTGCATATTCAAGAGACTTAAGAGCAGATCCCAAAGATAAATAGTAGATCGAAAGTGCTTGAGGAAAATAAGGGTCGTTAGGGTCTAACCTTGCACCATTTTCAGCGAGCTTAATAGCATCAACAATTTGCCCCATATGCTGTGCATATATTTGTCCTAAATAAAAAGGATAAAAGGTATTCTTCGGGTTAACCTTAATAGCTTGCTTAAGCGTTTGTTCCGCTTCTGAATATTTTTGTAATGTTTGTACTAAATATACTGCAAAAAAATACGGTAAATCAGCATTAAGTGGGTCAACTTTTTGAGCCCTCTTAAATAAAGCCCTGGCGTTATCTTCTCCCATTTCAGCACCATTTGATTGTGCGTGCCTTATGATGATATCGACATTATTAGGATTTAGCCGATAAGCTTCTTTTGCATACTGATTACGTAACTTACGATCTGTTTTTATAATTAATGACCGAACAAAATAAGCTTCAGCAGAGTTTGGATTAATGCTAAGAACTTCTTTAATTAGCGCTTCTGCCTTATCAAGCATTAGCCAATCAAAGCGACTACCCGTAATAATTTGACGAGCATATGTTTCTGCCAGCTTAATGCGCGCCATCAAAAATTCGGGGGCAATGTCTGTTGCTAACTCAAGAGCAGCAGCGGCATTATCTAAACTTTCAAAGGTATAGGTATGAAGTCCCCTTAGGCCTTGCAGATATAAATCATAAGCTTTAGGGTTGATCGTTTGCGCAGAAGATACTGTCTTAACTAATGATATGCCTAAGGTTTCCTTCAGTGCATCGACAATTTCTGCTGATATTTCATCTTGTACTTGAAAGATGTCATCAAGCTCGCGATCATATGACTCAGACCACAAGTGCTTATCTGTTTCAGCATTGATGAGCTGAGCAGTTATGCGCACTCTTACACCTGACTTTCTCACGCTGCCTTCGAGTACGTTTTTTACACCTAAGATTTTAGCAACTTCCGAAATATTAATCTTAGTATCTTTATAGGCAAACGCCGATGAACGAGAGGTTACTTGTAGTTTCGGTATTTTTGCTAATACATTTAATATTTCTTCTGAAATACCATCTGAAAAGTATTCTTGTTCTTTATCAGAAGACATATTTACAAAAGGAAGTACAGCAATCGAGGTACCCTTTGGCTCTGATATTAATGGATTATTTGCATTAACTTTGATGGAAACTTGGGCAATAACTTCAGCTTGTTCTGTTGGCAAGACTAAAGCCGTTGGTGATTGAAAACGACTCTCATAAATAAAGTAAATCAAGGCAATTGCCATAAGGCCAATAATGATAAAATCTAATTTACGACCTGTAAGAGCAGCAGTAGAATCTCCAGATGATATGGCGGATTCAAGCTTGATACCGTCGGGAGTTATTTCAAACGCCCAAGCAAAAAAAAGGGCAAAAGGAAAACCAATAAGACCAAAAAAAAATACCGCAGTATTTATCCAATTAGGCAAGTGTAATGCCGGAACAGCAATTGACGTGATTTGAACAACAACCCAAGCAAGTACAAGGTAGGCAATCCCAACCTTGAAAACATTTCGCCTTTTCAGTTCTGATATCAAAGATTCAGCCACATTTAATCCATAAATATGTTTATTTTTTAGCCATGTATAATCAATGTAATGCTATTAATGACTTAAATCAAACTTGAGAGGTTTAATAAGCCAATTTGCTTAATATAAAATATTACACAAAAAGAACGCCTGCAAAGTGTAAATAGTTATCAGTAACTATAATTGTAATAATAAAAAGACATTAGTTAAGTTAGAACAAACTTAACTGAACCTACAAAAGCAAAAAAACACCAATCATTACAATTGATGTTTTTATATAACTAAGAACGTTTACACTATTATAGTTAGCTCTTAAAGCGACGCGACGCTAAGCCAATTAGACCTAACGCAAAAATTGCCAGGGTAGTTGGTTCAGGAACATTAACAGCAGAATCATTAACAGCAGCAGTACCAAAAAACTCAATTTCACCTAATTGGTGATTATTGCCGCTTACAACCGAAGTTGATTGGTAACGGAAAATACTATATGCCGTATTAACGTTATAATCATCAGCATTTGAAAACTGAATAACTTCAAAGCGTGTTGCCCCCCAAATAGAGCTTCCTGCTACGTCATAAGAATAAATAGACGTATAGTTGATTCCGTCATTTGAGCCTAAGATACTCCACTGATCGGAATCTCTGTTAGGAACATCATTTGCAGAAGAAAGTGTGAATTTATCAAGAATGTAACGATTTGTACCAAAATCAGCTTCTACCCATACATTACCACCATCGCAACACCACTTGGCGTTACCAGATGATAAAATGTTATCAAATACATTAAATGCACTCTCTCCATTGCCAAAGGCAGGTTCTATACTAGAACGAAACATTGCATTATAGTTTACATTCGAATTAGCAAGACCGTCATTCTCTGGATCAGTTAAATCACCACCCACTAATGCCTCAGTTCCTGTGCCAAGAATTAAACTTGCGCTGGCGGTAGTCGTAAGTAAAGTAAGAGCAGTTGTTAATAGTACTAATGGTAAAAAATTCATTTTCATTTTTTGTGCCTTTAAATTTATTTCAATTAAATCTGGGAGATAATTATTAAAACAATAATCATACCCCAGCAAAGCAAATAACAGGCCAACAAATTAAATAGGATATATTTCAATTGGTTATATAAAACAAAAAATAACATTAGAGTAAATATGTAAATAAATCTGACACACCCATCTCATCAACCAGTTGAATTCATTGTATTATTTAAAATAACAGTCATTAAGCTTCATTTAGCAATAAAAAAGTTCATCACGATGATGGCTTAGCTAAATCATTCAAACGTAAAGTGAGGCCAAAGAAACGATAGAACATCGCGCAGCTCTTATAGAAAAGCGATGTAATTTAGCTCAAGATTACGGCATGACCAAACCTATGGTTGCCAGCGAAATTACTGCGAGGGTAAATCACTGAAAAGCTGATATAAGTTGGCAGACCTAAATAAACGCCTGAGAAATTTTTACTTAAACAGCGTTCATTAAAATGAGCTTTATAGCAATTATCATCAATATGAATCCTGCGACTTTATCTATTTTGTGTTTGTGACGATTGAAACGAGGCATTATATTAGGGTGTGATAACAATAACGCCACACCGCTGTACCAAATAAAATGAGCCAACATAATAATTATCCCATAACTTACTTGCATTATTAGCGGAGTATCTACAGAAACAACTTGCGTAAAAATACTTAAGAAGAAGATAGATGTTTTCGGATTTAAGATGTTGCAGGTAAAGCCTCGACGCATCGCGTTAAAAGGCGACATTGCTGCTGTTTGATTGTTGTGATCATTATTTAACAGATCACGTGTTGTTAATAACTGCCAGGCAATATAAATAAGGTAAGCCGCTCCTAAATATTTGATTGTCGCAAATAACCAGGCGGAGTTTGCAATCACAACCGCTAATCCTGCAATCGAATAGCTAGCATGTATACAAACTGATAAACACATACCTAAACTCATATATAACCCCGATAAACGGCCATTATAGATACTCGTGCGAGTCACCATGACAAAATCAGCACCAGGCAACATAGCCATAAAAATAGCGATGGTGCTTACCGCAATAATTTCTGTCATGTAAGTACTTATTAACAACTCCATATTTCTCTCTCATCATTTAAAATAGTCTCATAGCAACTCACTTGTTACTGTGCAGCTATGTTAATATATGAGAAATTTAAAACAATACACCTATTTGTAAAAGGACTTGTGCTTGATGGACACAAATAAACTAATCCCCTTATTGTCTGATATGGCTATTTTGGTAACTGTCGTTGAGCAGGGCAACTTTAGTAAAGCGGCAATCAAACTTGGGGTAACCCCCTCAGCGGTAAGTCGCCAAATTAGCCGATTAGAAGATGCTTTAGGCATAAAACTATTACAACGCACTACACGGCAACTAGCGTTAACAGAGCCAGGAACATTAACCTTTAATTATTGTAAACAAATGATGGAGTCAGCAGAGCAAGCCGTTAATGCCAGTAGCTCGACAACATCAACGGTTAGTGGATTGTTGAGGGTGGCGGCACCAAAATCACTTGCCAATCGAGTATTGCGGCCACTCTTTGTCGAGTTTTTAAAGTGCTACCCTGATATTCAATTGCATTTAAAAGTAACTGACCGGATTTTAGATCCTATTCATGACGGTGTTGATTTCTTAATTCATATCAATGACAACCCGATTGAAGCTTTGGTCAACGTTAAAATTGCTCGCAGTGAACAAGTGTTATGTGCCAGTCCTGATTTTCTAGCTAACCATCCGCTACCAACACACCCCGACGATTTAAAAAATTTACCCTGCCTTTGCTTAGGTGAAAACATGTCAGATAGCCGGTGGCGATTTAGTCAAAAAAATCAACAAACAAGCGTACAAGTCACTGGTTCATATTTACTTAACCACAGTGAAATGCGTCGAGACGCTATTGAACAAGGCTTTGGTATTGGCTCTCTGCCTGATTATATCGCACAACAGGGCATTAGCAGTGGCAAGCTCATTCCACTTTTGGAAGATTGGCGGTTACAAGGCAATTACCAAGGTGATATTTGTTTGCAGTATGTACAAAGTAAATATTTACCCAATAAGAACCGCATTTTTATCGATTTTATGAAGCAAAAATTACAAGAAATACAGCCCCACTCGTGAGGCATTAAACCATTAATTTAAAAGTAATTTAAAGACACTCACTTTAAAAATCAAAAAGCAATTAATATGACACTCATGTTAAAAAGCTAAATAGATGACAAATAAACTTCAACATTTATGGAGTCCTCAGCTATAAGAGATATTTGACAATATATTCGTGTGTTAAAGGAAGATGTTGTCAATTTGCTCCCAAAATAACAATTTTTTGGCAAGGCTATTTCTCCAAAATCATGGATTAATAATTTACACCTGTTTTTAATGTCTTCAAGCAAAGAGTTTATTGCAATGGCTTAAATTATGTCGTCGCTTTAATTGCTGATGATCGCAATAATCACTCAGCACATCTTCGTGACCGATAGCACCATGAAATTGTATTCTAAATTCGGTGGTGATGATTAACCACTAAAAGCAACAAAAACCGAAAAAAACAAAAAACTGAGTAATTACTTCACTTTTTACTTTACACTTATAGAGTTGTTACTCTATAATGTTTCTGTTCTCTTTTAGTGAGCACCTGTTGTAATAATTTTATATTTTAGCTTCCCCAAAGCTATCCAGCCGATGAACTTGTTTTCATCGGTTTTTTTATGCCTAAAATTCAATAAAATATAAAAATCACCTGTCGCAATTATAATGGCCATCACTAAAAATTGTCTTTAATCGTCTCAATTAAGCTTATTCATAAAAATTTTTTAACTTAATATCACTTTATCCACAGATTCATTTTTTAACGATAACACATTGATTAACCAATTTATTTCAAGAAACCCTACCCTATTAGTTATATTGAATCTCCTTATCATACCAATCACTTTGGCGACTCTTTTTAATAATAAATTAAAAATAAGATACTTAATTTGTAACCTTTCGCAAAGTAGTGCGTAATTATAACTATGAAAGGAAATAAATTTAATAAAATACTCGAACAACATCAGCAACGAATCTATTCGTTAGCTTTGTATATTTTACGTGATAAACATGAAGCGGAAGATATTACACAAGATGTTTTTACGCGTTTATGGAATAACATCCAACAAGTAGATGTTGAAAAAGTATCGGCTTGGCTATCTACGGTAACCCGTAATGCTTGTATTGATAAATTGCGTAAGCGTAAGGAATTCAGCCAAGTTGAAGAAGAGCATCAAGTGACACAAAAACATGAAGAACCGGCAGGGAATTTACAGCACCAACAATTAAGTCGTTGGTTAAGTGAGGCGATTGCTTGTTTAAAAGAACCCTATAGTTCGTTGATTATGTTATGTGATGTACAACAAAACAGCCAAAGTATTGCGGCGAAATCACTTAACTTAACCACCAGCCAAGTAAAAGTCTATTTACATCGTGCACGACGTGAATTGCGAAATAATTTAAAGGGGTATACCCATGAATAATAAAGAATCATGGCAGAAACCATTAGATGATTTTTTAGCGAACAATGACCTTTCAGCTGACACCCGTGTGCTAGCAAGAGTATTGTCCGAGAGCAGTGAATCAACTAATGAACAACTTAGTAACCAACAAATTGCTGAGTTGGAAACAGCGTTACATATTGAAAAACATTTAAATGACATAGGTTTGCAGCCTTTATCAGCCGATTTGAAAAACAAGTTACAGGGCATTAGCAAAACTGAAAAAAGCAGTCATGTGATTTTTGGTTACTTTACACCTAGCTGGAAAAAACTTAGTGCGCTAGCCGCAACCGTTACCGCTATCGCTTTACTCAACACCAATATACTAAGTGATCCTATAAATAAACATCCATCACTGGCAGAAATACAACATGCTGAGCAAGAGTTAGCAATCGCTTTGCAATATATATCATTCGCTAAAAAAATATCAACAGAGCAAATAAAGCAAACATTTGACGAAAATATACAACAACCATTGAACCAAGGTTTATTTAAACCACTTAATCATTTTAAGGAAACATCATGAAAAAATTATTATCAGCACTTATTTTCTTTAGTTCATCATTATTAATGAGCAGTTCAGCTTTTGCCGACGACATTACCAAAGAGCGAGGTTATGTAGACTTTGCCAGTCTTAACTCAGTTTATGGTGAACCTAAAGTGATGGTTAATTTAAATAAAACCATGTTAGGTTTTATTAGCAAAATTAATCTGTCTGATCCAGAAGCATCAGAATTAATCAGCAAATTAAAAGCCGTTCGTGTACAAATCTATAATATGAAAGGTAGCGATCAACCGGCAATAGATTTAATCGCAAAAGTCAGCAAAGATATTCAATCTAAAAACTGGTTACCTATTGTCTCGGTCAATGAAGAAGATGAAAAGGTACGAGTATTCACCAAAATCACAGATGACCTTATGGATGGTTTAGTCGTTATGGTTATTAACAATAAAAGTGATAAAGACGGTCGTGAAGCGGTATTTATTAACATTGTTGGTGAAATAGACCCGGCACAAATTAATAAAGTAACCAAATCACTTAACATTGATATTGACTTAAAATAACGAGTAAACCATGAAACTATCTCACTATTTTTTAAAGAAAGTGACCTTGCTATTAGCAGTTGCAGCAAGCTTTTTCTTAACCGGTTGTGGCATTACCGCAGGGGGACTTCACAGTCATGCTGGCTATGCCGATATTGAATCACCTTATTGGTGGCAAGCTGACAGCGAAATAAACTTGTCTTTAGGTCCATTAGCTATTGGCACAGCACGTTGGGTTATTGATGCTGATGAAGACCCAGAAATTGATGCTTTATTGGATGACGTAGATGGTGTTCGTATAAGTGTTTATAATGTTGAAAAAAACAGTGAGTTGTTTAAAGATAATTTCATTGAAACTCAAGCTAATTTACGTGCCGATGGTTGGCAACATGTAGTGAGAATGAATGATGATGAATCAACTGATTACTCACTGATGTTCATCAAGTCAAACGGTGAAGTAATTGATGGTTTAGTTGTACTGTCACTTTCAGATAATGAGGCGGTATTTGTCAATATTATTGGTAATATCCACCCTAACTCTTTTGAACCTATTATGGAGCAGGTTTATAAGAAAAATGATGCGGCAAAAAGATTTAAAGAAGTAGATGAAGAGGAATAACATATTAGCCGATTAAGTTATAAATGATAACTTAATCGGCTTGCTTTTAAGTGCTAAGATAATTTATCGTGGCGAAGCAGCTTTGTATTTAGCGGCTTGTTTATTATCAGGTAAAGACGCTTTAATAAATTGACGGATATCATCATTCGCCGCTTTTAAATCTTCATAGCGAAGGTACATCATATGACCACTGCGGTAGCCTTTAAAAGACAAACGGTCTTGCATTTTACCACTTTGATCTAACTGCCACATAGTGTACTTAGCATCAAAATAGTTAGTCGCACCATCGTAGTAACCTGCTTGGAACATGACATTTAAATAAGGGTTTTGTGCCATCGCTAAACGTAAGTTTTTACCGGTATTATTGTTAGTGCGATCCCACGGATGTACATCACCAAACATATTATATTTAATGTCTGTTTTATAGTTTAACTCTTCACGTAAATAGTAATTAATGGCGGGCGTGAAACTGTGTAACCATGACGTTAATTCCGCATTGTAGTCAGGACGTGAACCGGTTGTTTTCTCGTCAATACCTAAGTAGCGTGAATCTAAACGACCAATTGTTTGCTCACGGTCACGTAATAGTTCTTTCCAAAAATAGGAAGCGCTAATATCTAAATTACTGCGTAATACTTCAGTGACCGAAAGTCCTGAATAATAAGAGACCTTTTCAGCTATCGCCTGTTTTTCTGCTTTGCTAATAAAGCCACCTTTAGCGAGTGCGGGTATGTATTGCTCAATAGTAAACTTTTCAACTTCAGGCAAAATATCTAATAAGTCTTTTTGCTGTAAATCGCTCTTTAGTGCTTGGTGATACCAGGCAGCAGCTGCAAAATAAGGTAGGCGATTTGCGGCCTTTACCGGTCCGTCGCGCTTAATGCCAATATCGGTTGGCGACACAAGAATCACGCCATTTAGATACATCCACTGACGTGATTGTAGTTCTAACGCTAAGCCTGAAACACGGGTAGTACCGTAACTTTCACCGATTAAATATTTTGGTGAACGCCAGCGCTCATTCCGGGTCACAAAAGTATTTACCCAGTCTGCTAGATATTTGATGTCGGCATTGACACCAAAAAACATCGATTTTTGTTGCTCTTTCGAAGGCATCTTGCCCTCTTTGTCGGGTAAAACTCGTGAATAACCCGTATTAACTGGATTAACAAAAACTATATCGGCAACATCTAAAATTGAATAGTCATTGGTCTTAACACCGTAAGGCTGCAATGGATATCCTTCGTCATCAACATTTAAAACACGTGGTCCGGTGTAGGCAACATGCATCCAAACCGATGCTGAACCTGGGCCACCGTTAAAAGAAATTAATAAAGGTCGGGCGCCTTTATTCTTAACATTACTGCGCTGGTAGTAAGTATAAAATAAACTAGCGGTTGGATTACCCTCACTGTCCCATACGGGTTGAGTACCTGTAGTGGCAGTGTAGTCGAATTTTTTACCATTAACCTTGGTACTATGTTTTGTGGTTGAGCTTTCGTCGATAGGTAACTTACGGCTATTGTCAGCAGTATTCTCAGCATTAGCAAACGGTGAGAATATCAGCAACAAGGCGAATATTTTGACTAAATGGTGTGCTTTCATTTTAACGTCCTGTGCAGTGGATTTTTATTAATATGTCCATACTCTAAAACAGAAAAAATATTATCGCTGAAATAAAAGTTTAAATGACTCTTTTCAGCGATAAACACCTGCTGTCACTAAATTTTGCCTAGGTATTTAGCGTTAAGTAAACCACGATCAGCTTTTGACCGGTAATCGTCATCTCCCCTGCTTTAAGGGTATTCAATTTCAATAAATGCCCTGCCTTTATTATTTGGTGATTTTGGTATGACGTTAACTGGAATGCACCCGACAAACTGTAAACAAAGCATAAGTCTGCAGCTTTAAGTTCAACTGTTTGTCGAGCTAGCAAGGTTTTCACAACGGCCGAGCACTTTTCTTTATCTGTAATAATATTAAAATCGGTAATTTCGCCAGCAGGTAAACGTCCAACGGTTCGACAACCCCCATCAAAATTGGCGACATCAAGGATATTATTCAACTGATCAGTTTTACGATTATCGTGTTGTAAATTAATACCCTTACCGGCAATGAGAATGAGATTACGCTGATAACCTGAAAAATCAGAAAAGCCCCCATCTTCAACAACATTCGCCATACTCAAGCGCCAAATAAAGTCAGCTAAAGTACCACCGTCATTAATCGCTAATTCAATAGTTTCACCTTGGCCATTTTTCCATGGGATAGTCTTAAAATGTTCAGGTGAAATAACCGTAAACATTAAGATTGCCCCAAATGTTTCGCATGAAAACATAAGTGACTTTCAATAAAACTGGCGATAAAAAAGTAACTGTGATCATATCCCTGATGTTGGTTAAGTATTAGCGGGTAGTTATTACTCAGCGCCGCTGAAATCAATGATTCTGGCTGAAGTTGCTCTTGCAAAAAGTCATCGGCTAAACCTTGATCAACCAATGCCGGTATATGCTGTGTACTTGCTTTCATCAACACGCTTGCATCATGTTGCTGCCATAAAGCTTTATCATTCCCTAAATAAGCACTAAACGCTTTTTGTCCCCAAGGGCTATTAATTGGATTAGCGATGGGGCTAAAGGCAGATACCGAACAATATTTATCAGGATTTTTTAGCGCTATAGTTAACGCGCCATGCCCACCCATTGAATGACCACTGATTGATTTTTTACTCGATACAGGGAAGTTTTCTGCAATTAACGCTGGCAATTCATTAACAATATAATCATACATTTTATAATGAGTCGACCAAGGTTTCTCGGTGGCATTTATATAGAAGCCCGCACCTAATCCTAGATCGTAAGACTGGTTTTCATCGTCGGCAACACCGACTCCACGCGGGCTGGTATCTGGGCAAACAATGGCTATACCGAGTGCCGATGCCATACGCTGCCCCCCTGATTTGTGTACAAAGTTTTCATCGGTACAGGTCAGTCCTGAAAGCCAATATAAAACCGGCACTGGTGAATGCTTACTGGCACCTTCAGGTAAATAAATAGCGAAACGCATCGGACATTTTAGACTTTCAGCATGGTGTTGAAAATGCTCTTGAACGCCACCAAACATTTTATTACTGCTAATTTTCTCTAACATTATGGTTCAACTTTTAGATATTTATGGATGTTTAAAAATGAATAACACTACGAATGCTCTTACCTTCATGCATTAATTCAAAGGCCTCATTAATTTTTTCTAACGACATGGTATGGGTAATAAAGTCGTTTAAAGCAAATTCACCGGCAAGATAGCGTTCAACATATTCAGGTAACTCGCTACGACCTTTTACACCACCAAAGGCAGTACCACGCCATACTCGACCGGTAACCAGTTGAAATGGGCGGGTTGAAATCTCTTGCCCTGCGCCAGCAACACCAATAATAATAGACTCACCCCAGCCTTTATGACAACACTCTAAGGCCGAACGCATCACATTAACATTACCGATACATTCAAAAGAGTAATCAACACCGCCATCGGTTAATTCAACAATAACGTCTTGAATAGGTTTGTCGTAATCTTTGGGATTAATACAGTCTGTTGCACCCAGTTTTTTGGCTAACTCAAATTTACTTTCGTTGATATCAATCGCAATAATGCGGCTTGCTTTCGCCATAGCAGCGCCAATAATAGCCGACAAGCCAATACCACCTAAACCAAAAATAGCCACGGTATCGCCTACTTCAACTTTCGCCGTATTCATGACTGCGCCCATGCCCGTAGTTACCCCACAACCCAATAAGCACACTTCTTCAAGCGGTGCTTTAGGGTTCACTTTGGCTAAAGATATTTCAGGTAAAACGGTATATTCAGAGAAAGTAGAACAGCCCATATAATGAAATATAGCTTTACCGTTTAATGAAAATCTCGAGGTGCCATCAGGCATTAAGCCTTTACCTTGGGTTTCGCGAATTTTTTGACACAGGTTGGTTTTACCTGATTTACAGAATTTACACTCACCACATTCGGGTGTGTATAAAGGAATAACATGATCGCCAACCGCAACACTGGTGACACCCTCACCTATTTGTTCAACAATCCCGCCACCTTCATGCCCTAAAATCACTGGAAATATTCCTTCAGGATCTTCACCTGAAAGCGTGAAAGCATCGGTATGACAAACGCCTGAAGCGATAATTTTAACGAGAACTTCACCTTTTTTGGGAAGTTCTACATCAATTTCTTCAATTGTTAAGGGTTTATTTGGCCCCCAAGCAATTGCGGCTTTAGATTTGATGGTGTTTGTTTTTTGCGTAACTGCTGACATATGAATTACCTGATTACATTCTTAAAGACAATGATAGTGGATAAATATCAGGAATAACAGCCTATTGAAATGGATAAAATTATTTTAGCCCGATTAATAAATTGGGCTGTACTATGAAGGCGAGATATTCACCATAAGGATTTACAAACCTTTTTACAGCGTGCTTTTTATCTATTCCCCCTTAAAGGTTTTTATAATTCACCTTTAAGGTCATTGAGCTTTAATAGCAGGTTGGGTGCTAAGAGTTCTTCGTTAATGGCCAGTAATAACTCTTCGGCTTGTTCTTTATCACCGCCCTGCAACTTTATTTCGGCTAAGTACAATTTTGCATGAGAGACTTTAACAACATCTAAAGCAATTTCAGCATGCTTAATTGCGGCTAAATAACTTTTTTCAGCTAATGATAATTGTTCAGCGTGTTGCTGTGCTTGCGCTAAATTAAAATGTACTGTCGCTATTTGTTGTTCATTACCATATTTATAACTCCAAGGAACGGTTGCATACCAGTGGGCAAGTGCTTCATCATGCAATTCAAGTTGCCTAGCAACATGACCTAAATGACCGAAAAGTTCCATCATAAACTGCGGATTACGGCTGTTTTTATATTTTTCTTTTAAAGCATTAAGTGACTCATAGGCTTCAGGTAGCTCACCAATAAACATTTGTAAGTTGGCAATTTCAATAAGTTTAATTGGAGATGGATAGACTTCATTCATTATTGCTAATTGTGCTTTTGCTTTATAAATATAACGCTTACCTTCTACTAAGTCGCCATGACTAAGTAGAGATTTAGCATAATACATGTAAAGTGTGACTTGAAAAGGGATCGGTAGATCTTCCTCGTCTATCCAACGTTTTGTTTCTTGGTAAAGCTCATCACTGTGTTGCAAAATAAATAGTGAGGACAATTTAAATTGCATTAAGCTAAACCAAATACGGCTTTTCGGCTGTACTTGGGTTAATTCAATATTAACTTTTTCTAGGCATGATGATGGCGAGCGCTGACATAGCTTTGCTGTGCTCTCACTTTTCATTGCATAACTTTTTGCAACCGGTAAACAAAACACCCACAATAATAGTGCTGTGAGTCCAAGTGAATAAGGCTTTGAAGAGATAAAAAAATGTTTATTCATCGTTAAATATTGCCACTGATTTTATTAGTTGCCAAGTACCAGACCATAATTGATTAAAGATTATTGAACAAAAAATATCTTGGTGTTAAGCTCTGCCGCGAAATTTTCACCTTAATTTAACCTAAAGTTAACCCAAATAAAATAAAGGATTTATTATGTTTAAGAAAACCGCTATCGCACTCACTCTTTTCAGTCTATCTCTAACAGCCGTAGCAGCTGATTGGCAAGTGGGCGGTGGATTCGGTCAGTTATCTGATAGCTCTGATGGCGACGATATCTCTTTGAACTTTATCTATGGCTCAGTGGCATATAAAATTGAAAATTCAGCGAAAAATTTTTACTTGATGCCTGAACTTCGTCTCGGTACTGGTGTTGGTGACGACTCGCTTTACGGTGCTAAAATTGAAGTAGAAAGCTTACTCGCTTTATCTTTGCGTGGTCAATATGACTTCAACAATCGCGCATATGTTTATGTAATGCCGTCTTATGCAAACTTAGACCTCAAAGCAAGCTATCGTGGCGAATCAGCGTCTGATGATTCATGGGAATTTGGCATCGGTGCTGGTGTTGGTTATAGCCTCAATAAAAAAGTGAGCGTTGAAGCCTCTTATGAAACGTATGACGGTACTAAATTACTTTCTGTTGGTTTTAAATACGCTTTTTAAGCGCAATATTTAACTGACCGTTGACGTGTAAGGAGAGCAATAAGCTCTCCTTTTTAATTTTATATCGTTAATTTTTAAAACTAATGACCTAAAACACTAAGCGTCGAAATATAAAAGTTAGCATCAACGGCTATATTTGGGTTTTCCTGCTCAAGTTCAACAGTAGTCCAAGTTGCTGTTGGTGCTAGCCACTGTGTTTTACCGGCAATAGTGACGCGTAACGGCATATCAAACCCCTTAACCACGTTACCCCAACGAATTTTCATCACTTTATCTTTGATAAAATATTCGAAAGTGGGAATACGTATATCACGTAAATATTGATCAAAGACCTTACTTAAGTCGATACCTGATTGTGTGCTAATGTAGTTTTCAATATCTTGGGTAGTCACTGTTTGATGATAAAAAACCTTACCTAATCCACGGAGTATTTCTCGCCATTTTTCATCATTATTAATCACTTGGCGAATGGTATGCAACAAATTGCCACCCTTATCGTACATATCACCAGAACCACCGCGATTAGCATTATATTCGCCAATAATAGGGGATTGATTACCAATATTCATCCGTTGACCACGAACGTATTCAAAGGCTTGCTCTTTGGTAAAATGATACTCTAAAAATAGACTTTCTGAATAGTTGGTAAAGCTCTCATGGATCCACATATCGGCAACATCTTTATTGGTGATGTTATTGGCAAACCACTCATGGCCTGATTCATGGACAATAATAAAATCAAATAATAATCCTGGGCCAGTACTACTTCTATCACGTCCTAAATAACCATTTTGATAACCATTACCATAAGTTACCGAACTTTGATGTTCCATCCCCAAATATGGTGCCTCCACCAGTTTATAACTGTCTTCATAAAACGGATAAGGACCAAACCAATGCTCGAACGCTTCAATGGTTCGTTTTGCTTCTTTAAACTGTTTTCTTGCTTTCGCTAAGTTTTCTCGTAAAACATAGTAGTCCATATCAAGCTGACCTTTTTCACCTTGATACTTTTCACCAAAATGAACATAGTCACCAATGTTAATATTGACCCCATAATTATTGATAGGATTGACAACTTGCCAATGATAAATTTTTGTTTTATCAATTTTATTGTCTTCAACTTTAATTAATCGGCCATTAGACACATCCATTAAATGTTCTGGCACCTCAACACTGATTAACACGCCGTTGTTGGGCTCGTCGGCAGGATGATCTTTATTTGGCCACCAAATACTAGAGCCAATGCCTTGATTTGAAGTGGCAATAAAGTCGAGACCATTACTGTCTTTCTTCCAAGTAATACCGCCATCCCATGGGGCGTTTTTTGCGGTAACGGGCTGTCCAGAGAAGTACATAGTTATCTTCTGCTCTGAGCCTATTTCTTGCTTACTGGCTGGGGTGATAAAATAAGAATAGCCATCTTGCTCTACTTCAAGCGCTTTACCATTTTGGTGCACTTTCTCAAGCTTCATTGGCGCTTGTAGCTCTATTTGTAAACGTTCACCTTTAGCTAGCACCTTATAAGTCATGATGTTTTTACCTGAAAATAGCTTAGTTTCAGGGTCAACTTTTACATTAAGATGATAATGAATTAGATCCCACCACATTCTTTCTGGTGTTATTGAGCCACGTAATTGTTCTTGATGCGTTATTTTGCCACTTTCTTGTTGCCAATTACTCGCGCTAACATGCCCAGCAAAAACCATAGCGCAAACTAAGCCAGCAAGTGAAGTCGTTATCCGTTTTTTTATCATTGTTATTGTCCTAACACTCTCTCGTATACAATATACTAGCATTGTGTAATATAAATTGTGAACCCTAAAAAGGGTAAGGTCTATCAACGACTCACATTGTTATCTAAAAAATTAATTATAACCAAATACAACATTATGATTGCGTATTTTGAAACTAATACGATAGAATCACCATAATTACTTGTCGGAGTGCTGAGATTATTTCTAAAGAAATATTCAAAGCTGAGATCGCGAAAGCGGGATCCGTAGAACCTGATCAGATTAATATCTGCGTAAGGGAACAAGGTAAAATATAGCGGTTAAAGCATTAATATTTAATCCGTTTTATTTTTTCCTCACTCTACACTTCGTCTTTTTTTTACTGCATTTATAACAAAATGCAACTTATTAAAAGGCAACATAATGACCAAACCAGCTAACAAACTCACTCGCAGAGAACGTCGCGAACAAGCTGAAACATTTTTAAAAAACGTTTCAGATCAATCATTCCCAAATTCTAAAAAAGTTTATGTGCAAGGTAAAATTCACGATATCAAGGTAGGTATGCGCGAAATTACCTTGTCTGATACTTTATTAGCGGGTAACAAAGATAAGCCAACCTACGAAAAAAATGAACCACTTTGCGTCTACGATACCTCAGGTTTTTATACCGATGAAAGTGTCGAGATAGACGTACACAAAGGTATCCCTCGCCTGCGTGAAAGTTGGATTGATAGTCGTGGTGATGTTGAGCTATTAACATCAAATAGCTCTACTTATGCTCAACAACGTTTAGCTGACGATGGTGTTGACGCAATACGCTTTGAACACTTACCTAAAATGCGTGTCGCTAAAAAAGGTCGAAACGTTACCCAAATGCACTATGCTCGCCAAGGGATCATTACCCCTGAAATGGAATATATTGCCATTCGTGAAAATTTAAAACGTGAGGAGGTCAAAGATAAAACCTTACTACTACAACATAAAGGTCAGTCATTTGGTGCCAGTATTCCAACGCAAATTACCGCAGAGTTTGTCCGAGATGAAGTCGCGCGTGGCCGAGCAATTATTCCGGTAAACATTAACCACCCAGAATGTGAGCCGATGATTATTGGCCGTAATTTTTTAATTAAAGTAAATGCCAATATTGGTAATTCGGCGGTGACCTCTTCCATTGAAGAAGAAGTAGAAAAACTGGTTTGGTCAACCAAGTGGGGTGCAGACACGGTAATGGATTTATCAACGGGCCGTAATATTCATGAAACCCGCGAATGGATCATGCGCAATTCGCCAGTGCCCATTGGTACGGTACCTATCTATCAAGCGCTAGAAAAAGTAAATGGCGTGGCAGAAGACTTAACCTGGGAAATTTTCCGCGATACCCTTATCGAACAAGCCGAGCAAGGTGTTGATTATTTTACCATTCATGCCGGTGTACTATTACGCTATGTTCCAATGACCGCTAAGCGTGTTACCGGTATTGTCTCACGTGGTGGTTCAATTATGGCGAAGTGGTGCTTAGCGCATCATAAAGAAAATTTTTTATACACCCACTTTGAAGATATCTGTGAAATATTAAAGCAATACGATGTCTCGTTTTCACTCGGCGACGGTTTACGCCCTGGCTCGGTTGCTGATGCCAACGATGAAGCACAATTTGCCGAATTACATACCTTAGGCGAATTAACTAAAATTGCTTGGCAACATGATGTTCAAACGATAATTGAAGGTCCTGGGCATGTGCCACTGCATATGATCAAAGCAAATATGGACGAGCAACTTAAACATTGTGGTGAAGCTCCTTTTTATACCTTAGGTCCGTTAACGACTGATATTGCACCGGGTTATGACCATATTACTTCGGGTATTGGCGCCGCTAATATTGGTTGGTACGGTTGTGCCATGCTCTGTTATGTCACTCCTAAAGAACATTTAGGCTTACCCAATAAAGAAGATGTTAAAGAAGGTTTAATGACCTATAAAATTGCAGCCCATGCCGGCGATTTAGCAAAAGGTCATCCGGGGGCGCAAATTCGCGATAATGCGATGAGCAAAGCACGCTTTGAATTTCGTTGGTACGATCAATTTAATATCGGTTTAGACCCTGAAAGAGCCAAGGCTTATCACGATGAAACCTTGCCACAAGAATCGGGTAAAGTTGCCCATTTCTGCTCTATGTGTGGGCCAAAATTCTGTTCGATGAAAATATCTCAGGAAGTACGTGATTATGCCGCGGGTCTTGAAGCCAGCAATAAAATAGAAATACAGTTACTTGACGAAGTCATTGTTTTAGATGCAACGCCAACCGATATAGCACAAGGCATGGCTGAAAAGTCAGCGGAATTTAAAGCGACCGGTAGTGAAATTTACCATCAGGTGAAGTAGTCAGCCGATGACTATTTCTCAACAGTTCCCTAAACCTACTCAAATCTGTGCCAATATCGTTGTTATTGGCGCAGGGTTAGTGGGTCGTTTAATGGCATTGTCTTTGGTTAATCAAGGTCATCAAGTGACCTTGATTGATAAAGATAATAAACAAGGCCACCAAAGTGCCGCTTATGCTGCTGCCGGTTTATTAACGCCGCTAGGTGAAGCTATGCATAGCGATCGTAATATTGTTGAAATGGGCTTTGAGTCATTAGCGCTTTGGCCTGATATTCTCGCTAAATTAGACAGTTACACTTATTTTCAACAAGCAGGCACCTTAATGGTTAGCCATGAGCAAGACCAAGGCGATTATCAGCGTTTCATGGCTTATATCAAAAATCATTATCCGCAACATCAGCTACAGCAACTGAATCGCCAACAAATACTTGCCCTTGAGCCCGAATTAGCTCATCGCTTTAATCACGGGTTGTTTTTACCTGAAGAAGGGCAAATAGGTAATCGTAAATTACTAAAAGCCCTGCAAAAGCAGCTAGAAAAAAGTAACGTTACTTGGTTAGAAAGTGCACCTGTCGTTAACATTGAACAGCAAAAATCGAGCTGTTTAGTAACATACCATGAGGATAGCCCACTAGGCGACAAAGGCAATAAGCAAACTAACACGTCAAAGCATATTATTGCTGCTGATTTAGCAATTGACTGTCGTGGTGCAGGCGCACGCAACAGTGCAGGCGAAAACACCGCAGCCCCCTTAAAAGATTTACGAGGAGTACGAGGTGAGATATTTCAATTATTTGCCCCTGAAGTCAATATTACCCGGCCTATTCGTTTAATGCACCCTCGCTATCAATTATATATTGCCCCTAAAACTAACGGCTTTTATGTCGTGGGAGCAACTGAAATCGAAAGTGAAGACTGCGCGCCAATGACGGTACGTTCTTCAATGGAATTACTCAGCGCGGCTTATAGTGTCCATGCTGGATTTGCTGAAGCCAATATTCGTCAACATATTAGCCAGTTAAGACCAGCTTTTAGTGATAACCAAGCTAAAATCTCACTGCAAAATCGGCTTATCCAGGTCAATGGATTGTTTCGCCACGGCTACCTTATTGCGCCGGTTGTGTTAAAGCAGTTAGAGTTTACCGTTGCGCATTTTTTCGAGCGTCGCTCATTAACAGAATCTCCTTATCATAAGTGGTTAGCCATCAATGAATACTAAAGCAGCTATAACAACCTATTTTATCAATGGACAAGCAATCACCATTGTCAGTCTAACCCCCAATATATCAATAGCATTACTGCATTATTTAACGCCAGAGCAACAAAAACAAAGTTTTGCTGTGGCTCTTAATGGTGACTTTGTTGGTAAAGCTGATTATCAAAAAACCATAATTAATCAAGGGGATAGTATCGATATACTGTTTCCTATTCAGGGTGGTTAATGATGGCCTTTTCAACCGAGCTAATGATATACGGACAAGCGGTTAATAGTCGTTTATTAATTGGTAGCGCACTTTATCCTTCGCCACAGATCATGAAACAAGCGATATTAGCCAGTGGCTCAAAAATTGTCACCTTGTCGTTAAAACGCCAGAACCCTGCGCAACAGTCAGGTACAAAAATTTGGCAATATATTCAAGAGGTTGTTAAAGAGACTCAGGGTTTTTTATTACCCAATACAGCGGGCTGTAAAACAGCTAAAGAAGCGGTAACCCTGGCAAAAATGAGCCGTGAAATTTTTCAAACGGATTGGATAAAATTAGAAGTTATCGGTGATGACTATAATTTACAACCAGACCCTATCGAGCTATTAAAGGCCAGTGAACAGTTGTTAAATGAGGGTTTTAAAGTGCTACCTTATTGCACCGACGATCTAGTGGTGTGTCAGCGTTTATATGACTTAGGTTGTCAGGTGATCATGCCTTGGGCATCGCCAATAGGCACAGGTAAGGGTCTAATGAACCCTTATAATTTAGCAACAATTCGTTCGCGGCTTCCAGATGCAACTCTCATTTTAGATGCGGGTATTGGCAAACCCTCAGATGCTTGTCTAGCCATGGAAATGGGTTACGACGCCGTATTATTAAATTCAGCAATTGCCTTGGCAGATAGTCCGGTGCTAATGGCAAAAGCCTTCGCACAAGCCATTGTCGCTGGCGAGCAAGGATACATGGCGGGTGTAATGCAGCAACGACAAACCGCTCACCCATCAACGCCAACCCTAGATACACCTTTTTGGCATCAATAAGCCAATAAGCCAATAAGCCAATAAGGATAAAGCTATGACAGAAAGTGTTAAACAAAAACCGACTATCTGGACGATCAACGCCAACCTTAGATACACCTTTTTGGCATCAATAAGGCAACAAGGATAAAGCTATGACAGAAAGTGTTAAAGAAAAACCAATTGTATGGACGATTTCTGGCAGCGATTGCTCTGGTGGTGCGGGCATTGCCGCCGATATAAAAACAGGTCATGCCTTGGGTGTTGAAGTTTGTCATTTGATCACCGCGAATACCGTACAAAACGCTAACCGCCTTGTCTCGATAAATCCGGTCGCTAGCGAGACATTACAACAACAAGCCAAGGTATTAATTGATGATAAACCACCCAGTGTCATTAAGATTGGCTTAATAGCCAATCTTGAACAAGTCACATGGTTAACCGAATTATTAGCGGATTTTAAAGCTAACTACCCCCAAATAATAGTCGTTTTTGACCCCGTTGGCCAAGCGAGCGTCGGTGGTAGTTTTTCGACACTAGAGCGTGAAGATTTAACCCTATTGTTCCACTATGTTGATGTTATTACTCCCAACTTGTTGGAAGCGCAACAATTATCAAACTTATTGACACTTGACCCCGTTGAGCTGGCAATAAAAGTTGCCGAATTAGGCGTCGCCAGCGTCATCGTAAAAGGTGGGCACAGTGCGGTGTTAGACAATGCTGGTTTACAAATCAGTGATGACTATTGTTTACATCACGTTGAACAATCATCGATAAGCTATCAACTCTCTTCACCGCGAATAAATACCTCTTACAGTCATGGTGGGGGATGCTCCTTCGCTAGCGCAGTAACGGCTTTTTTAGCACACGGCTATTTATTACGTGATGCCTTTACCTTAACAAAAGCATTTATTAATCAAGGTTTAGCTAAATCGGTAACTGCTAGCATGAAAAAACCCGATTATTATGGCGCATTTGAACAAACTCATTGGCCTAATAATGCTGACTTTTTCCCCAGAATATCATCCAACCTAGTCAAGAAATATCAGGCGTTACCACCTTTTCCATCGTTGGCACTATTGGATAATAAGCTTGGGCTTTACCCTGTGGTTGACTCACTTTATTGGTTAAAACGTTTATTGCCATTAGGCTTAAACATTATTCAACTGCGGCTGAAAAATAAGACTGACATCGAGCTTGAAGCGCTAATCATTGCAGCCATAGCGATTAGTCAGCCATATAAAACGCGCTTGTTTATTAATGATTATTGGCAATTAGCAATAAAGCATCGTGCTTACGGTGTGCATATCGGCCAAGAAGATTTACAAAACGCTAATTTAACTAAAATTCAACAGTCAGGTTTACACTTAGGTATTAGTACTCATGGTTGTTATGAATTTTTATTAGCACAACAATTACAACCCTCTTATTTAGCGATTGGCGCTATATTTCCAACTAAAACTAAAAATATGAGCGGACAAATTCAAGGGGTAGAAAACTTACAACAGCTATTGAAATTAGCCAGCAATATTCCAGTTGTAGCCATTGGCGGCATTAATCTTCAACGAGCAGAGCGTGTTTGGCAGACAGGTGTTGACAGCATAGCGGTTGTTACTGCGATCACTGAAAGTGAAAATGCTGAAATCGCAGTTAAACAATTCCAGCATATTATGCAGTAATTTTTCCAGTAAAACCTAAGAGGCGATACTTGTATCAAGCTTTTTTTCTAAGCGTAGTGGTTGCCATTTCAGGTACGTTATTGAGCGCCATAACCATTCTAACGGGCCAAACCTAAAGAATTTCAACCAGAGCGTGCAAAAAACAACTTGGGCAAAAATCACCGCGACGACAATAAGCATTTGTTGTCCGCGGGCTATTTGGCCAAACATACCACCAGCATAGCCATAAAATATTGTCGTTAAGATAATAGAATGACCGATGTAATTAGTAAGCGCCATTTTTCCTAACGGTGCCAACCATGAAAAACCTTTGATAAACCAAGCTTTGCTGGCTAATTTTACAAATAACCCAATATAACCGGCACAGAGAACAAACTGCCCATAGTAAAAAATAGTTTGTCCGCCCGCTCTCACTTCGATAGCACTTTTTGTCACTGGGTGTAGACTAATAAAAGTTCCAGCAATACTTAACAGTAGGCCAATGCTCAATCCGCCCCAGCACATAACACCGAAGAAACTTTGGTGTTGTTGTGGGTTTTTCATTCTGCCACTAGCGACTAACCAATAGCCCACCATGAAAAGAGGTAAACAAACAAAGAAGGCAAAGGTTGGCGTGTTACCTAAAGCTTCAACGGCGCTTTTAGCTCGGTACTTAGTCGCTTCAATATAGCTAGTTTGCGTAAAAGCTGCTGTTTCTTTTGCTTCATCTTGCGCACGGCTTTGTTTTCGTTCAAAACGCTGTTGAGCTTTATAAATAATAAGCTCTTCGTCGGTCATGCTATCTTCATCGACTTCTTCTACAGTTTCTTCTTTTTCTTCTAATGCTTCAACATCACTATCGATGACTGCCGCACTCGCTGCTATTAAGGTACTTTCGTCTTCAATCTCTGTATCTTTACTAACCCATATTTCTTTTGGATTATCTTTTTCTTGTTGCAGTAACACATCAAGCTGCTGATTAATGCTGATTTCCTGTTGCCAATCGTTGGTTATAACGGTGTTGTCACGGGTAACACCAAAATAAAGAGCGGCAAACATTGAAACGAATAACGGCATCAGTAATAGCGAAAAACCCACTTTTGCAAACGTAGCGGGGGTATTAAATTGTGCTAATTTTTTAGTGCGTAAAAGTAAAACAAAACCCAGTAAAAGCAAACCTCCTACCGCATAGTCATGAATAATATCGCCCCCCAAAGAAAAATTAAATGCGCCATACCAAAAACAAATAATGCCAACATGCGTCGGGTAAACCATGCACCAAATTTACGGTCTGCCTCTTGCGCCCTAACGAGCATGATGGCAAAGCCCATACCAAAAAGTATTGAAAACAACTTATAAAATTTACCTTCAACAAACACTTTAACTAACCAACTTGATGCCCAATCGAAGCCGGTAAGACTATAATCGAAGCTCAGTAATGCGCTAACAGGACGATTAAACCATTCGATATTCATCATAATAATGCCGATTAAGGCAAAACCACGAAGTAAGTCCATCACTTGAATACGATTTGAGTTTGTTAGCGGTGTTAGCTCTTTATTAGCGCCGGGGAATTCATTTTCCATAGGTTTTTCCACTGTATTATTATAATGAGTTAATATTGTCTTCACGCTTGAAAGCATGAGTCATGCCAATTCGTTACCTGCTGTTTTGTAACGAATTATATGAATTTTAATATTATAATTATTAACAAATAGACAATAAATTGTAACTTTAGACCAAATTTACGGCTTTTCCTTAACGCTATCGCCGACAGTGTATTGAACAAAGTTAATGATGGTATCTCTTGTTCTTATTGCGACAATTCAATTTTAGGTTGCCACTTATGCCAATCGTCATCAACATCTCGTGCTAACTTAAATAGTTGTCCTTGCTCTGCTGGCTGAAAAGTTTCATTAACGTCAACCTCAGGTGTCGCAAAAGCTATTCCACCGGCAAGCAGTGTTTCTATAGATTCTGAGTCTATATTGATCCCTGAAAAAAGCCCCGCATCAATACGAATACCACTGGTATTCCAAAACCGACTGCTTTGGCTTACTAAAGGCGCATAACGCGGATAAATATTAATATAGATATTAACGGTGTCGGCGGTAGGTGATAAGTCGACACCAATTACCCGACCAACTTTAACTTGTCGATAGAGCACAGGATTACCAGTTCTTACTGAACCTAAGTTTTTTGCACTTAATGAAAGATTTAACCCTGTAGGAAGCGTCGTTGTTACAGGCATAATGGCTTTGGCTTCAAAGCGATGACTTATTTCTCCTTTACCTGGCATTAATCCAATAAAGCCACCCTCTAGAATAGCGCCAACATTTACTGATCCCACAAGAGCAAGCTCTGGTTTAGCAAACCAAAATTTTGAGTCTGCAACAGCAAACTTTCGACCACTGTCATTTAAAAAAGCATAAACGGTCGCGCCAAATCCTTGCTGATCAAATTTGATCCGAGAAACTAAGCCAACTTGTTGATCTTGATATTTTATTTTTAAATTATTTTTCAAGCCCTCAACATCACTAAAATGAATTTCTATGGCAACACCCGCTAATTTTGCATACTCAACATTATCAAATAACGTAAATTTCTCTCCCTCTTCAACAGTGTCTTGCTCAGGCTTTATTTCTGGGTTTATAAAACTGATCCCCCCCTTTAATATTGCATCAGCAGATTCTGTTTTAACAATAAAACTCCCTAGACCACCACTTATTGTTACACCACTGGCGTTATAGAAACGGGTAAAATTTGAAATTAAATGTCGGTATTCTTCATCAACGGTAATATTTATTTCAACGTTATTACCTGTGGTATCGAGAGAAACATTATCCACTTGTCCTACAGCTATGCCTCTAAAGCTGATCGGACTGCCAGGATTAACGACATTCCCTTGCTCTGATTTTAGCGAAAGTTGTAGTCCTTTTGATGATAAGTGTTTTGCCGGTGGTAAGTCAGTGACAATAAAATCATGGGCTTTTTCACCCTCTCCAACGTTAACGCTGATATACGCCCCGCCAAATAAAGCATCGGTATTTGTCATTCCTGACAAAGACAAGTCGGCATTAACGAGCCAAAACTGACTGTTTTCTCGTAGAATATATTCGTAATCGGCTAAGACCCCAACCTGAAGGGTAACTTGGTCTTGCTGGCGAATGACTTTATGAACAGAACCAATTTCTTCACCCCTTAGCATAATACGAGTTTTGGTACTTAAACCATGGGCACTATTCGTATACAGGTTAAATGTTGAGCGTTGTTTTGCCACATTTTTATCAATAAATAGCTGAAAGTTGTCACCATTCTTAGGTGCTAATTTTTCATTATTATCTCCTAAGTCAAAAGCAATACCACCCGCTAACATCGACTGAATAGATTGCGCTTGTATATCAAAATTTTGTAAGCCACCTGAAATATGCAAACCACTGGCGTTCCAAAAGTGACTATCATTAGAAACAAAGCTTTTGTATTTAGGTTCAATGAAGATGTGTACTAAAAACTCACTCGGGCCAATATTTTCAATTGCCTGAATAGTACCTACTTTTTGCTGTTTATAATAAATATTAGAGCTTGTGGTTAAAGAACCAACATCTTGTGCTTTTAACACTAAATGTAACCCAGGTTCGCTATATTGGTAGGCAGGTTCTTGATTATAGACGTTAAATTTATTTAACGGTTTACCATCAACTGATGGACGAATACCAATGTGCGCGCCTAACATTAATGTATGTAAGTTTGTAACGCCGCCTAAGTCCAAGTTGGGCGCTATAACAAAAAACTGCGAACCACTGGTTAAATAGGGAATGATACGAGGATTGATAATAGCACTGGCTTCGATGATCCTTTCTTCGGGATCAATACGAGTAAAGTCGGTAATTTTTCCTAATGTTAACCCTTGATACATAATCGCTGCATCGCGATCTATACCTGAATTCCAGTTTAACATTAACTGAATTTCATGACCCATATTGGCGGTTTCATAATCAGAATATAAGGTGAAATTTTGGCCATTGATAGCCGGTCCCATAACCGCTTCATAATCAGAGTTTCCAAAAGCCACTCCTCCAGCAACAACAGAAGCCAATGAATCGGTATGAACAGTAACGCCACTAGTTAATGAGCCCGATACTGTTACGCCACTGGTATTCCAGAAACGCGAGTTTTCTTTTACTAAGTTAGCATACTCAGGTTCAATAAAAAGGTTAATATTGATCAGATCAGAAGTTGCTACATAGTTAAATCCAGCGACATAACCGACGGTAATTTGTTTAAATAAAACCGGTGATTTTTTGCCTAATGAACCCAAGGTTTTTGTTGTTAATGATACATGTAAACCTGGCGTTGCTTGATCTAATACCGGTTCTTCACTTAAGGCAATAAAATGACTCTTTGCTTTACCTTCTTCTTCAATATCAGGTATCACATTTATATAACTCCCTGATAACAAAGTGTCTAATCCGGTAATTCCTTGAAATGAAACGTCGGCAGTCACGTACCAAAAACGTGTTTTATCAGTCAACATTTTTTTCGAGCTTGAAATCATTTCAATTTCTACAATAACACTCTGTAAGTCTTCAGATACTTCAACGTGACGAACAATACCTGTGGTAAGTCCTTTATAGCGAACTTGTGTTTTACCAACCACAATGCCACTAGCACTTTCAAACTGAACAGTGATAAATGTGCCTCGGTCAGAAACAGCTTTTATAATTAACCAAGCACCAAACATCAACGCAATAATAGGCACTAACCAGACAGCAGAAATACCTTCTCGACTTTTAATAATGGATTTTGATTCGGCAAGAATAGTTTTATTCGTCATGATGAGAGACATCCGTATTGTTATATGTTTTTTCAGAAAGTGACTGATGATTATGCTTCTGATAGTTATCCCATAATAGTCGAGGATCAAAGCTTTCCGCGGCAAAAATGGTAAAAACCACCATTAAGGTAAAGTAGGTAATACCAACTTTTGGTTCAATACTAGATAAAAAGCCTAAGTTAACGACCGCAGCCATGACCGTCACCACAAATACATCAAGCATTGACCATGGCCCTAAAAATTCGACAATATGATATAACTTTCCTTGTTGTTTTAACGACAATTGTGTTTTTCTTTTGGTGTTGTACATCAAGGTAAATAAGCCAATAATTTTCCCTAAGGGTATAACAAAGCTAGCAATAAAAATGATGACCGCTACTGGCAACATCCCCATTTGAATAAAAATGGCGATACCCTCCAAAATGGTTGAGGCTTCGGGTTTGCCGAAAGTATAAAACACCATCATAGGATAGATATTGGCCGGAATAAACATCACTAACGCGGCAATGGTCCAAGCTAACGTGTATTCAACACTTTTAGGTTTTCGAGCAGAAAATAGCGTTAAACAACGTGAACAGACTTGTCGCTCGCTATGCATAACATTGAGCTTATGACACTTTGGGCAACTGCCTAAACCTGCGGCAAGGGCTTTATTGCTCAAGAGATTTCTCCAGCTCATGCCATATATTGTGCTGATCTATTGTGACCGACACCAATGTTGAACATAACAACAGCAATATTAGGCTAACTAACCCACCATCAATCGTCATATCAGCCATTGAAGAAAGTTTATACATAGAGACAACAACACCCAGTAAAAATACGTGAAGCATCGTCCAAGTATCTAAAAGATG
The DNA here is from genome assembly GCF_001767295.1 of Colwellia sp. PAMC 20917. GTDB lineage: Bacteria > Pseudomonadota > Gammaproteobacteria > Enterobacterales > Alteromonadaceae > Colwellia_A. The sequence goes on along the minus strand of NZ_CP014944.1, from coordinate 2,598,327 downwards.
ATAAGAGCGAAAAAACACTAGCAACGAAGGTTTAATTTTCTGGAACTTTATGCACCATGAAATATATAAGGCCGTGATCAGCCTCACTACAGGGATAGCAATGGTAAACATAAAAACAGCAAAGGCGAGTACGTAATTGCGACTATCGATTAAAAGCGTAATACAGTCAACCAGAGAGGCATCGTTGTAAAGACCTGCGGCGCCGATGCCAATAATAGGTAATAATGCCGCGGGTAAAAAAAACAATAACCCTGCAATGGCGACAGCAAGGGTTCGATTAATCGCATCCCTCTTCTTTGAAAACAACATCGCGCCACAACAACCACATAAAGCATTTTGTCCTTCTAATAAATACGGCATAGGTAATAACGAATCGCATTGATGACAAGCAATCATATTATTAACAACTGAATGATTTTTCACTAAAGACCCAGTTCCATCAAGATAATTACCCTTACCTTTAAAATCAACAAATTACCAACTAATAATATCTATTTTAGTGTACGACATTAACCTATCATAGCCAATAAAAAAGCAGCTTATTAAGCTGCTTTATGTTCAGGATGAACGGTATGTCTTGGTGCCATGGATGGCAAATAAAGACGATGTTCAGGATGAACGGTATGTCTTGGTGCCATGGATGGCAAATAAAGACGATGTTCAGAACTACATGTAGCTATAAGCGACTATTTTATCGTCGACATGTATTGCACTAAGGCGGCAATATCTGCATCTTCTAGCTTCATAGCAATATTTCGCATCATGCCATTTTTGTCATTGTTGCGAGCTCCCGAACGAAAACTTTCCAACTGAGCAGTTAAGTACATTGCATTTTGTCCGCCCAGAGCTGGGAAACCAGCTTGTGACATGCCTTTTGCATCAGCGCCATGGCAAGCAATACAAGCGGTAATTCCACGCTCTATATCACCACCAAAATATAGCTTTTTGCCAACGTCACTGGTTGCTCCACCCGCATATTTTGCAGGTTGTGCACTATAATAAGCGCCTAAATCAAGCATATCTTGTTCGCTCAATGCCATGGCCATACCACCCATAATTGCATTAACACGACCTTCTTTTCCGCCCGAAGTTAGCCCCGTTTTAAAGTCAGCTAATTGTTTCGCGATATAGCTACTACCTTGTCCAGCCAGACTAGGATACATAGGTACTAAGCTATTACCATCAACACCGTGACATGCTCCACACATTGCAGATTTTGTTTTACCGGCATCAACATTACCTTGGGCAGCATAGCTGATATTTAGTGCACTTGTTCCTAATAAAACCAAGCTTAGTAGTATTCTTTTCATCAATGAGCTCTCTATATATGTAGATAATTAAATGTGGCTAGCAATGATTGGTAAGGTTATTACCTTAGGCACTGCAGTCTTCAATATCAAACAGTTTACACAAGTTATACCCATCGGACTAATTTATTGATCACTTAGCAGGCATAAAAAAGCAGCTTATTAAGCTGCTTTTTTAAAAATATTCTTTTAACCGTGCTTTATTTCATTGAAGACATGTATTGCGCTAATGCGTCAATGTCATTTTTCTTCAAACGTTTAGCTATATTTCCCATCATGCCATTACGATCATTATTGCGTTCACCGGTTTTAAAACTCATTAACTGTGCAGTTAAGTATTCAACACTTTGATTAGCAACAACAGGGAAGCCAGCTTTTGCAACACCTTTACCCGTTGCGCCATGACAAGCGATACAAGCGGTAATACCACGAGCTGGGTCTCCACCAAAGTATAATTTGCGCCCTAGTTCAGAGCCCTTACCATTACCTGGCGTCGGTTTTTGACTAGCAAAATATGCGCCTAATTCAGCCATGTCTTGTTCAGACAAGGCTGCAGCCATACCTGCCATTACCGCATTTTCACGCACACCAGATTTAAACTCTTTTAGTTGTTTAGCTGTATATTCCGCATGTTGTCCTGCTAATTTTGGATACATAGGCACTAAACTATTACCGTCCGCACCGTGACAAGCACTACACATTGCTGACTTTGCTTTTCCGGCAATCGCTTCTTCGGTAATAATCGCAACCTTAGTAACACGCTTAGGTTTTACATGAGCAACGGCCTTGGTATCAGCAAAATAGGCGCCCATATCGGCAATATCTTCATCGGTCATCGCACCAGCAAATTGATTCATTGCATAGTTAATGCGCGTTTTATCTTTAAAAGCATATAATTGCTTTTCGATATACTGGGCATGTTGGTTGGCTAAATTAGGGTTGATTAGTACCTGACTATTGCCCTCTTTACCATGGCAGCCGATACAGCTAGCAATATTACGTGAAGCATCACCTAATTCGTAAAGGCTCTTACCTGCACTAGCATTGCCAACATAAGCAACAGTTTCTACTACAGCAGCCGGAGCTGAATGCATGCTAGCAAGTTCAACTGAAACGGTTGCGCCACTTCTATCTAAACTTGAGAAGTAAGCACCGATATCAACCATATCTTGATCGGATAAGCCTGCAGCCATTGGTCCCATCATAGCGTTGACACGTGTTCCACTTTTAAAGGCTTGTAGTTGTTTAACAATATAGGCAGCATGCTGACCCGCTAAGTTAGGAAACGCATCACTTGCGCCAATCCCATTAGCACCATGACAAGCACTACACATAGCTGCTTTACTTTTACCTGCATCAACACTTCCGGTTGCTGCAAACGCGACATTAATACTCGTTACGGCAAGAATTAACGAAAAAATAATTTTATTCATTGAATGGCTCTCTGCTCTATTACTATTGATTAAGTATTCACTAAAAAATAAACGGATGAATATAAAAAACTAGTCATATTTTACACTAATATCATCACGGTGTAATAAGCATAGTAAAAATTAAGCTTAAAAAATGACACTTTTTACTGTTTCACGAGAAAAAAAAGATATAATGCTTTTTTTATTTGTTATTGGACACCATTTTGTCATCACCTGTTATTCATTTAAGTAAAGCCACTTTCACTTTAAGTGCGCCGGATATTCGTCGCTTGCCTGAAGACAACGGTATAGAAGTGGCCTTTGCGGGACGTTCAAATGCGGGTAAATCAAGCGCACTAAATACCTTAACTAACCAACGTGGTTTAGCTCGTGTCAGTAAAACACCGGGTCGAACGCAGCTTATTAACATTTTTGAAGTCGCACCTAACAGACGTTTGGTTGACTTACCCGGTTACGGCTTTGCCAAAGTGCCGATTGAAATGAAGAAAAAATGGCAAAAAGCACTTGGCGAATATTTAGAAAAACGTGATTGTTTAAAAGGCCTAGTTATTTTAATGGATATTCGTCATCCGTTAAAAGATCTTGATATGGACTTGATCCAATGGGCCGCGGACAGTGATTTACCGATATTGGCGTTATTAACAAAATGCGACAAGCTTTCACAAGGTAAAAGAAGTGCTGAAGTGCTTCAGGTTAAAAAAGCCTTAGCATCGTTAAATGCAGATATTACCGTACAAGCTTTTTCATCATTAAAATATACGGGGTTAGAAACAGCAAATGACCTAATTTGTAAGTGGTTATCTGCCGATTTACCAACAGACCTTCCCGAAAGTGAAGAGTTTTAGCATCGCAATTTAATGCCAAGTGACCTTACTGAGGTCTAACTTGGCTAATGTTTTTCATACGAAAAACGCGATAAACAAAACATTCGTTTTTCAATCATTAATCTTCACCCACAAACCTAACAAGCAAATTGATGCTGCTATCAAACCATGGCAACATAGTGCTTTAAAACTTATTCTTTCAAAAAGGCTCGTCAATTAATGGCTACCATTGCTGAACTCATCGCAACAGAACTTAACGTTAAAACCGCTCAGATAACTTCAGCAATTAACTTGCTTGATGACGGCGCAACCGTACCTTTTATTGCGCGTTACCGTAAAGAGGTTACTCAAGGGTTAGACGATAATCATCTGCGCCACATTGATCAACGTTTAAGTTATTTACGTGAGCTTGAAGATCGTCGAAAAGTCATTATTACCAGCATCACCCAACAAGATAAATTAACACCAGCATTAGAAAAAGAATTACAAGCCGCAGACAACAAAACCCGTTTAGAAGATTTATATTTACCGTTTAAACCTAAGCGTCGCACTAAAGGCCAAATAGCCATAGAGTCGGGTTTAGAACCGCTTGCCAATAACCTTTATAATAACTGGGCGTTAACGCCAGAAGTTGAAGCAAAAGCTTTTATCAATAATGATGCCGGTTTTAGCGATGAAAAATCAGTCCTTGAGGGCGCTATTTATATCCTCATTGAACGTTTTGCTCAAGACGCCAATTTATTACAAAAGCTGCGTAAGCATTTATTAAAGCAAGCGCATTTAACCAGTGTTGTCGCTAAGGGCAAGCAGCAAGAAGGCGCTAAATATCGCGACTATTTCGAGCACTCAGAATTATTAAAAAATGTTCCCTCACATCGGGCTTTAGCGATGTTGCGTGGTCGCAATGAAAAAATATTACAACTCAGTATTAACGTAGATCCAAACCAAGAAGATAGTCAGTACTCAAGTGCCGAACAAATTATTTGTGAGCACTACAATCTGCGTTTAACCGGACAAGCTGGTGCAGAATTTATCACTAAAGTGGTACGCTGGGCATGGAAAATAAAATTAAGCCTAAGCTTAGAAACTGAATTATTGGGTAATTTACGTGAACAAGCAGAAAATGGCGCGATAAAAGTTTTTGCCACCAATTTAAGTGATTTATTAATGGCCGCGCCCGCTGGTGCAAAAACGACACTAGGCTTAGACCCAGGTATGCGAACGGGTTGTAAATTAGCGATTGTTGATGCTACCGGTAAATTATTACAAACCGCGACAATTTTCCCACACGCACCACAGAATCATTGGGAAAAATCAGTACGAACCTTAGTCAATTTATGCCAACAACACAAAGTTGAATTACTCGCGATAGGTAATGGTACTGGCTCACGTGAAAGTGACAAACTCGCGGCAGAGGTTATTCAGGCATTAGAAGCAAATAAACCACAAAAAGTGATGGTCAGTGAGGCCGGTGCTTCTGTTTATTCTGCTTCAGAATTTGCCGCAAAAGAATTTCCAGATTTAGACGTCTCCATTCGTGGCGCGGTTTCTATTGCACGGCGTTTACAAGACCCATTAGCTGAACTAGTGAAAATTGACCCTAAAGCGATTGGCGTTGGTCAATATCAACATGACGTAAGTCAGAGCCAGCTAAGTAAAACCCTCGACAATGTTATAGAAGATTGTGTAAATAATGTCGGTGTTGATTTAAATAGTGCTTCGGCTGCGTTATTAACACGAGTTTCAGGATTAAATAAAACGATGGCTGATAACGTCGTTGCTTATCGCGACGAACATGGTCGTTTTGATGACAGAAAAGAACTCAAGAAAGTAGCGCGTTTGGGTCCTAAAGCCTTTGAACAGGCAGCGGGATTTTTACGTATTTCAGGTGGTAAAAATCCACTAGACAATTCAGGTGTTCATCCAGAAAGCTACCCAGTTATTGAAAAGATCATTGCCCATCTTAATAGCAACATTAGTGATTTAATCGGTAATAGTGAACAATTAAGTAAAATTAATATCACAGATCTCAACGATATTAATATTGGCGAATTAACGCTTAAAGATATTATTAGTGAGCTAGAAAAGCCCGGCCGAGATCCTCGACCTGTTTTTAAAGCCGCACAGTTTAAAGAAGGTGTAAATACCATTAATGACTTAACTGTCGGCATGGTACTTGAAGGTGTTATTTCAAACGTTGCCAATTTTGGTGCCTTTGTCGATTTAGGTGTTCATCAAGATGGCTTAGTACATATTTCATCACTCACTGACAAATTTGTTAGCGACCCACGTGAAATTGTTAAAGCAGGTGATATTGTTAAAGTAAAAGTGATGGAAGTTGATGCGGCTAGAAAACGCATTAGCTTATCTATGCGTTTAGATGAAACAGTGACCACCAAGCCAGAACAAAACCAGCAGACGAATAAGCCTCAGCCTCGCTCACAAAATACCACACCCAAAACGGCTAAGCCAAACCCGCAACGTAATACGAAGCCACCCGCTAAAAAGAGTGAAAATGCCGCTATGGGTAACGCTTTTGCTGATGCCTTTGCAAAGTTTAAAAAGTAGTAGAGGGGTGATGTTGGTACTGAAGTTATCAGTATTAACGACTAAATCCTGAAATAAATACCTCGTCATGCTGAACTTGTTTCAGTATCTGTGCTTCTTTCCATATTCATAACACTAGATCCTGAAATAAATTCAGGATGACGGTTTTTTATTCTAAAGGCTTGGTTATGTTCAATTTATGCTAAAGACTTCGTCATACTGAATTTATTCTAAAGACTGCGTCATGTTCAATTTATGCTAAATACTCCGTCATGCTGAACTTGTTTCAGTATCTGTGCTTTTTGCCATATTCATAACACTAGATCCTGAAATAAATTCAGGATGACGGTTTTTTATTTTAAAGGCTTGGTCATGTTCAATTTATGCTAAAGACTTCGTCATGCTGAATTTATTCTAAAGACTGCTTCATGTTGAGTTTATGCTAAAGACTCCGTCATGCTGAACTTGTTTCAGTATCTGTGCTTCTTGCTATATTCATAACACTAGATCCTGAAATAAATTCAGGATGACGGTTTTTGGGACGGTTGTTTTTGTATTAGGATGACATATGCGTTCTTTGGCATCCATGCCACCTCGCTATACTGTACATAAAAAAGGGGAAGCAAAAGCTTCCCCAAAAAACCTCAGAATAGGAGGTCAACTAACGCAAAACGTGTGAATTCTTTGCTTTTATGTAACGGTATACTTATAAAACGTATTTTGCTGAAAATTGTAAGTAGTCAGAATCAACATTTTTATCTGCCATTTCAAAATTACCCACTTCAACACCAAAGGATAATTGCTGAGTAACATTTTTAAATAAATTTACGCCCCAATGTGTACGGTCATAATCTGCAACTTCTGTAGTGGTGTTACCATAAAAGGCCGTGCTTCGTAAATCTTCGGTCCAGAAATGGCGGTATGCAACGCTGATTGAGGTTGTTTCTTCAACTTCTTCGCCAATTAAATCTTTTGATGCGGTTACGCCAATATAGCGACCTACTTCACCACCATGAAATTGAAAACGAAAGTCATCTTTGCCAAAAGTATTAATGCGACCTGAAATACCATAACCTAGTGCTGATTCTTCATTACCACCAACGGTTTGTAATCGTTTGGCTACCGCGGCAATAGCGACATTACCCCAATCGCCTTTAAAATTATAACGAGCAATAACATCAGGCATAGAATCATTGCCACTGACACCGCCATATGATTCTGGATTTTCAACAGAGACCTGAAAGTTACCCATAGTGTAACGAACTTGTCCTTGACGAATAAAAGCTGCTGATAACAATGGACCACCAAAATCAGCGGCTTCTGCAAGTGCACTGGTGTTAACAAAAGTTGACCAAGTGTCACCAATTAATAGATCTTTATATTTAATAAATGCATGACGAATACGTGGGTTTGACGAATTTGAGATAATTTCATTACCCCCTCCTCTAACAGCGTCTCCATAGAAATCCATTTCAATAAAACCGGTTAAATCACCATGTTTATATTTAGTATTAATGCGTGATTCATTTACCGCAATACCAAAATTAGAAATACTATTGTCTAGTGCCGTGCCACTACCATACCAATAATCAGTTGCTGCAACAGTACCATCGATGTAACGTGCGTCGGCTTTGATGTAACCACCGAAAGTAATACTATCGTCGTTGTCTAATTTAATTTCGTAAGCCGCATTTGCTGTGCCAGCCAGTGCGAATAATCCTGTTGCTAATAGAAGCTTTTTCTTGTTAAACATTTTGCTATCCCCGTTTGTTGTGTATTAGCCTCAGAAAAACTGCAGATACGATCTTTTGGCTACTTTTTATCGTTTTATTTTTATTTTATGGATATAACTTAAAACGTTAATCGCTATTTAGAAATTAGACATAAGTCTAAAGGGGATGTTTTTTGCCTGTTAATAACGATTCTTTCATCTTATAAAATTGTATATTTAACGATAATTACACTTGAAGCGGTTAGGAAATGTTAGGCTGGTCATAGCTTTGCTTGTATTATCCTCGAGTGAATAACTAATAATGAAAAAAGGTAAATTTAGATGAGAAAATCTCTTATTCTTGCCAGTGGCGTTGCAATTATTTCTGCACTGACACCAACCCTGTTGTCGGCAAAACAACTAAGCGTTGACGACTATAAAAAAGCTGAACAACAATTATCAAGCTATACCAGTAAGTTAGTAACAGGTACTGTTGACTATCCGTTATGGTCAAGCAATGACACTTTGGTATACCGCAGCCATACAGAAGACGGCGATAAATTTTTTAAAGTTGATATTAATAGCCAGAAAAAATCTCTCGCATTCGATCATAAAAAATTAGCAGAATCACTTGCTCGCATTACTGATAGCGAAGTAAATCACGATAAGTTCCCTTTCACTCAAGTAGAGTTTATATCTGCAAACAACATCAAATTTTCAGTAAAGGCAAAGAGTTACCAATGTGATTTAACTCATTATTTATGCCAGCTTGATGAACTAAGCCAAAAAAGTGCGGAAAACTTATCACCTGATGGTAAACGTGCCGTATTTATTCGCGATCATAATCTATGGTTACGTGATTTAATAACAGATAAAGAAAGCCAACTCACCACTGACGGTATTAAAGACTTTGGCTATGCAACCAATAATGCTGGCTGGGTTCGTCGTGATTCTCCCGTAGTGACTTGGGCGCCTGACTCAAAAAAATTAACCACCTTTAAGCATGATGGCCGCAACGTAGGTGACATGGGCATAGTGTCAACCGCAGTTGGCCATCCAACAATTGACGTTTGGAAGTATCCTTTACCGGGTGATGAACATATATTTGCTATTCATCGTGTCGTTATCGACGTTGAAAGTAAAAAGGTCACGCCACTTGATATGGCACCCGATGCTCACCGTTCAACAATCACTGACCATGTCGCTGGACGTAACGGCGAACTATTAGACATAGATTGGGCTGACGATAGTAAAACATTTGCCTTTGTTTCTTCTACGCGCGATCACAAAACTGCCACGTTGAAAATTGCTGATGCTAAAACCGGTAAAGTTAAGCTTGTTATGTCAGAAACACAAAAAAGCTTTTTTGAATCAGGTGTCGATGGCATTAGTTGGCAGTATTTAGAAAAAAGTAATGAAGCTATTTGGTTTTCTCAGCGCAGCAACTGGGGACATTTATACCTAATAGATTTAGCAACGGGGAAAGTTAAACAACAAATTACCCAAGGTGACTGGACGGTTATCGAATTACTCCATGTTGATCAACAAACGGGTAAGCTTATTTTCACTGGCGCAGGCAAAGAAGGCAGTGACCCTTATTACCATTATCTTTACAGCGTTAACAAAGATGGCTCTGAGTTAACCTTATTAACACCCGAGAAAAAGCACCATCGCATTACGTTAAACAAAGCCGGCACACACTTTTTAGACCGCGCGGCAACACCAACAACCGCTGAAATAAGCCGAGTACGTGCCGTTAGTAATAACAAAGAATTGACCATAGAAACCATGGATATTAGCCAATTAAAAGCGTCTGGCTGGCAAGCACCGGTTGAATTTATTGTTAAAGACAGAAACGGTGAAAATGATATTTATGGTTTAATGTACAAGCCAACAAATTTTGACGCCAGCCAATCTTACCCTGTAGTTAATTATTTATATCCAGGTCCACAAGTAGGTAGTATTCGTGGCCGTCATTTTCGTAGCTCTCGTGGCGATAACCAAGCAATTGCTGAGTTAGGTTTTATTGTTATAGAAATTGATGCTTTGGGTACACCGGGTCGCTCAAAAGCTTTCCATGAATTTTATTATGGCAACATGGGCGACAGTGGTATTCCTGATCAAGTTTCTGCCATTGAACAGTTAGCTAAGCGTCATAATTGGATTGATATAACACGCGTTGGTATTTGGGGTCATTCTGGCGGTGGTTTCGCATCAACTCGCGCGTTATTAACTTTTCCAAATTTCTACAAAGTAGCTGTATCACAGGCAGGTAATCATGATAACCGTAACTATGCTGATGAATGGGGCGAAAAATACCATGGTCTTGAAGTTATAGATGAAGAAGGCATTAGCAATTACGACAGCCAAGCAAACCAGTTATCGGTTGACAGTTTACAAGGTAAATTATTGATCGCTCACGGTACAACCGATACCAATGTACCACCTTACAATACTTTGATTGTCGTTGAAGCTTTAATTAAGGCTAACAAAGATTTTGATATGTTGATGTTACCTAATCGCGGCCACGGTTTTGCGCGTGAACCTTACATGATGCGCAAACGTTGGGATTATTTTGTTGAACATTTAATGGGAGCAACGCCACCCAAAGAGTTTCAGTTTTCTAAATAAAACAGCTTTATAACCCAATAAAAAAGACGCTTACTGCGTCTTTTTTATTGGCATTACATTATTTTTATCAGCCCTAGCTTGCCAATTATTCGCTTACACTTGCGCTAGATCAAAACAATTAGCCAACGTTGCCATAAAATAAAGTCATAGCCCTTATCGTTTAAAGGAAAATGACATGACTCATCAAGAAATATTAACCTCCTTAACAGAGAAAAAAGCTCAGCTAGAGCATCGCATAAGTGCTATTGAAGCTGATTTACACCAAGGTCGCTCACAGGACTTTGCTGAACAAGCAACCGAAACCGAAAATGATGAAGTGCTAGATGAAATTCATCACCAAGCAAAAGCTGAACTAAAGTATGTTATTGCCGCATTAAATCGTCTAGAAAATAAAAAATATGGCTTTTGTTCAAGCTGTAACACCCTAATAAACATCGAAAGATTACACGCTTTACCTTACACAACAACTTGTATTAATTGCGCAACATAAGGGATAAAAAATGATAATAGAAAAACATGATTTACACCACGAGTTTCCAGAATTTGCTGATGAAATACGCAGCCTAAAAATGAATGATGCTCATTTTGCTCGCTTATTCAAAAAATATCACGAGCTCGATCAAGAAGTACATCACATTGAACAAGGGGCTGAAAATACTTCGGATGAATATCTCGATCAACAAAAAAAGCAGCGCTTACATTTAAAAGATGAATTATTTACCATCATCAAAAAAGCGAAATTAACCACCTAAAATTTTATCGTCAAGTAAGAGCATGAAACTAAGGTTAGCTATAGGTTCAAGGCAAGGTGATAACGTTAACACTACTGCAATCGTTTAATTACTAACGAATAACACTAGACAAAGTTTCAAATCTATTTATTGTAGAAGGGGCCATAGGTGTTTTAATTAATCGTGATAAACACCAATAGGCCCTTAATAACAATAAAATAGGTGGTTACATGGCTAGACTAAAACAAGCAAAAGTAGCATTACAAGAAGCGTACGATACCTTCAATCAAGCAGTTGAAAAACCACTCCCCGCATTAGCACTATCAAATACCGACTCTATTCAGAATTTACTTAACATCGTTATCCGCAGAGAATCACTTTCTGTCGCCAAAAAATGTAGCTTCCCTAACAAGCTCTCTGCTGATTTAAGAAAAAAATTAGCAGACGTTTTATTACTTATTGATAAAGTAGATATTGAAATAATAAAGGCCAATGCTAAGTCTACATCAACTTCAGTTGATAAAGCCTAAACGGTCACCATAAGCCATTTAAAAAAAGAGCGGTAGTAAGTTGTCAGGGGTATTGTTCAAAAGTAATATTCAACTTGAAAATATCACGGTTGCCTTCAACAGATTTACTTGCCGTTAGTTTTTATGGGTTCATTGAGCCAAAATTACAATAATAAATCGTGCAATTTAAGTGAGTTGTTATCAGACATTTCACTGACTTGTACCATTAACAGTTCAGCCGTAGCTATAGCGTCATTTAAAGCGTTATGGGCAAAATGATTTGGCAAGCCATGAGCGTGGCGCAAAGTTGACAATCTTAATTCTGAAGGGTCGTAAGCGACATCCTTTTTATCAAGTTGACGCTTTGCTATCATTAGGGTATCTATCATCGGAAAAGGTGGCGCTACGCCATAAAGTTCCAAACAAGCTTGCTGCAAGAATTGTCTTTCAATACGAGCAAAATGTACCAACATTACTTTTCCAGCCAAAGCTTTGAGTAAGGCTTCAACCACCTCTTTTAATGGCGCGCCTTGTTCTTTTTGCTGATCAGTTATTTGATGAATAATAACGTTATCTGCGCTAAGATCATCCTTCGTTTTGATGATTTGATGGTAGCTGTCTTTTAATGATATTTGCTGCTGTTTTATGCCAATAAAGCCAACACTCAGTAACTTATCGTTAATGGCATGAAGGCCAGTGGTTTCAAAATCAACCGACAAAATTTCAATCTCATTTAATGGCGTATCAGGTTCAGGAAAACTGACAGCAAGAAAGTCTTTTAAGGCTCCTTCTGGCGCTCGCGCCCAAGCACGTTTTCGTTTAGCTTCATAACCGAGTAACCAATAAAACAAGGGTTGATTGCTGAGCATATTTAACCTTAGTACGTTGACTGTCTGCTATCTTGTAATGCTTTAATGACTTTAAAAGCATCCTTTAAATGTTCACGTTCGAGCTTAGACAATTTTTTCGGTGACAAGTAATTATTTGGCTCTTTACCTGCTTGAAGTAAATTGGCTTGGTGCTCTAAACGCAATATGCCTAAAAATTCATAAGCATCAATTAAGTTAGCCGCCGACTCTTTAGAAATAGAAGGGCTTCCGGCTGCTTTTCTAAGGCGCTCTATAGTGTTCACTGATGCGATCCCTTCGGCTAGCGCATAAATTCTTGCCAGATCAACAATCGGCGCTATACCATTGTGCTTAATATCTAGACTCGATTTATGCTCGCCATCAGAAATTAACACAAAATCCCGAAAAAACCCCAGTGGTGGCCTCAGCATCAAAGCATTTCTAGACAGGTGTGCGAGAAATAAGCTATTACCTTTGGTTTTTGCCAGCAGCTTGCTACGTACTTCGTTAAGTAAAGAATCGTCGCCATGTACTGTAGCAAAATCAAAGAAGACACTACCATTAAGTAACGCCTGTGGGCTTGGAGTATTGACCCATTGCTCAAAATATTGATGCCACATTTTTTGTGGTTGTCGCCATTTAGGGTTTGAAGCCATGATATCGCCAGGACACAAGATAAAACCGCAGGCAGCAAGACCATCACAAACAAACGAGGCGAGGTTTTCAAACCAAGCTTCATGCTCAGGTTGTACCTGATCAGAAATAATTAAAGCATTGTCTTGGTCAGAATGGGCAAGCTGCTCTTGTCTTGCTTGAGAACCACAAGCTACCCATGCATAGGGAACTGGCGCTTTGCCATTGATTTTTTCTGACATTTCAATAATTCGAATCGTAAATGCCATCGTTATTGCACTAATACTTTTACCAATATGATCAGCACTGGTACCGAGTTTAGCCATACGAATTTGTAATTTTGGTATTAATTTACTGATACGGATCAAATCGTTAATGGTCGCCGCTTTACGAATAATACTGGTGATATTGACGGCATTGTGGCCTTCATTATTCATTAAGTCAGTGATAGTTACCATCGCCACTAGTTCGCCATACTCTCCAGAATCACTAAAGCCAGTAATAGGAAGGTGGTGAATACGCTTGCTAGTCATCAACATAAGCGCATCATAAGCGCTACTTTGCTCGGGTAACGTTGCCATATCTGTGGTCATAATCTCGCTGACTGGCAGGGTAAAACTTAACCCTTCAGCGACACAACGTCGACGAATATCTTTATCGGTTACTATACCAACCGGTGCACCGACACCACTTTCTTTATCATCAATTACGACTAAGCAAGAAATATCTTTTTCAGTCATTTTTAGCGCCGCTTCTTGTATGCTTTGATGACTGTTAATGGTTAATACTGGTTGATGATAAAATTGACTAATGGGGTTATTAATCAGTGAAGAATTAATAATCGCGTCTTCATTAACCTTGCTCATTTTCCCTTTTAAACGCTCTGCAGCTGTTTGCATGAAAAAAGCGTCTATTTGTGGGTAGTCTGCAACTAAAGACAGCAAAATTTGATAATCAAGACTGTACAGTAAAGTGTCTTCTTCAGTATTTACCTCCACTTCATTGCGTTGTGCGGGTCGACAAAAAACACTGCAAATTTCACCTTCGGTATATTTTCCCACTAACTGGCCATTATGGTCGGTATAAACCAAAGCACCTTTGCGTAAGATGTAAAGACGCGCCTCCTCGATACCATTAGGTGGCAACGGTTGTTTGGCCCTTACGTAGCAAATATTTATTTCTTTGACTAATTGTAACGTCACCGATTCGGGTAGGGTGTCGAATGGCGGAATCGCTTGAAGGAAAGCACTAATCTCGGCGAGTTCATGATCCATATTCTTTCAGCCTTTAACAAAACATACTTAGTAGATAGCTATTTTTAGTGTATTTAGCCCGCTTACGTCAACCCTAAAGTATAAAATCTAGACTAAAGTGTAATACCTCAATTCGAAAAACCTTGTTAGTGTCAATAATAGTTAAATTTCACTATGAATTTTGATTTTGGTTTTATCGCGATCCGAATTAATAGTAAACGTAACTACTGCCTTAATTGGTAAAACAGGTGATAAATCAAGCGTAAAAAAATAATAAACGCTTCACATAATAACTGGGCTAAAACCCAGATAAGTTAAGTTGCTAGGAGAGGATAATGGAAGAGAAACAGACATATTGGTCAGAAAATCTGCGCCTAATATTTATAAGTCTTGTTATCTGGTTCGTCGTTTCATTTGGGTTCGGTTTGCTATTAGTAGAACCTTTAAATGAAATACGTATCGGTGGCTACAAACTAGGTTTCTGGTTTGCACAGCAAGGTTCAATTTACACTTTTGTCGGTTTAGTTTTTTGGTACACCAAAAAAATGAACGATCTTGATAAAAAATATAACGTCGAGGAATCATAATGGATGAGTTAAAACTCTATACATACATTGCTGTGTTCGGTTCTTTCGCCGTTTACTTTGGTATTGCTTGGTGGGCTCGTGCCGGTTCAACTAGTGACTTTTACGTTGCTGGTGGTGGTGTTACCCCATTACAAAATGGTATGGCAATTGGTGCCGATTGGATGAGTGCCGCGTCATTTATTTCAATGGCAGGGATGATTTCTTTCCTTGGCTATGGTGGCTCAGTTTTCTTAATGGGTTGGACTGGTGGTTATGTACTACTGGCCATGCTACTTGCTCCTTACTTACGTAAGCACGGCAAGTTCACTGTACCTGAATTTATTTTTGACCGTTATTACTCAAAAACAGCACGTGTTGTTGCCGTTGTTTGTTTAATCATCGCGTCATTAACTTACATCATTGGTCAAATGAAAGGTGTGGGTGTTGCTTTCTCTCGCTTCCTAGAAGTTGATTACGATTTAGGTCTTTACATCGGTATGTTCGTTGTTTGGGTTTATGCCGTATTGGGTGGTATGAAAGGTATTACTTACACGCAAATTGCTCAGTACATAGTATTGATTTTTGCTTATACCATTCCTGCAGTCTTTATTTCACTACAGTTAACGGGTAACCCTATTCCACAGTTAGGCTTAGGCTCAACGTTGGCTGACGGTAGCGGTGTTTATTTACTTGATAAATTAGACTTAGTTGTTACTGAATTAGGCTTTAAAGAGTACACCACTGATAACATGGGCGGTTCAGTAAATATGTTCGCATATACTCTATCTCTAATGATAGGTACTGCCGGTTTACCTCACGTTATTATGCGCTTTTTTACCGTTCCTTCAGTTAAAGCTGCACGTCAATCTGCAGGTTACGCATTAGTCTTTATCGCCTTGTTATACACAGTTGCTCCGGCAGTTGGCGCAATGGCTCGTTTAAACCTAATGAACACTATTGAACCCGTAGCCGGTCAGAACCTTGAGTATGCTGAACGTCCACAATGGTTTAAAGATTGGGAAAAAACTGGTCTTTTACAATACGAAGACAAGAATGGCGATGGTAAAATACAATATACTGCTGATAAAGCGACGAATGAAATGGTTAAAGTTGACCGTGACATTATGGTACTTGCTAACCCAGCAATCGCAAACTTACCAAACTGGGTGATTGCTTTAGTTGCCGCTGGTGGTTTAGCTGCTGCGTTATCTACTGCCGCTGGTTTGTTATTAGCGATATCCTCCTCTATCTCCCACGATTTATTGAAAGGTATTTTAACACCTGACATGTCAGAGAAAGATGAGTTACTCGCAGGTCGAATTGTGATGACAATATCAGTGATGGTTGCTGGTTGGCTTGGTTTAAATCCGCCTGGCTTTGCCGCAGGAACGGTGGCGCTAGCCTTTGGTTTAGCCGCATCGTCAATATTCCCTGCACTAATGATGGGTATATTTGCTAAGAAGATGAGTGGTCCAGCAGCAGTTTGGGGCATGTGTTCGGGTATCGGTGTAACTATGTTATACGTGTTCCAACACAAAGGTTTTATGTTTATCCCAGGCACTTCTTTCCTAGGTGACATGGGTCCTAACTGGTTCTTTGGTATTTCTCCTAATGCCTTTGGTGCAGTCGGCGCTGCTGTTAACTTTGCAGTTGCTTTCGCTGTATTAAGAGTAACAGGTCCAGCACCCGCTCATATCCAACAAATGGTTGAAAACTTCCGTACACCGCACGGTGGTGTTTCAGCAGCACATGATCACTAATTAGTCTTACGACAA
This sequence comes from Colwellia sp. PAMC 20917, assembly GCF_001767295.1. Taxonomy (GTDB): domain Bacteria; phylum Pseudomonadota; class Gammaproteobacteria; order Enterobacterales; family Alteromonadaceae; genus Colwellia_A. Next base: position 2,581,559 of record NZ_CP014944.1, on the reverse strand, counting down.
CTTTTTGATTAATAATACTAAAGCCCTATTTAACTTGTATAAATAGGGCTTTATATTTACTTATTACGATATAATGAGTAAATTCTTCTGCTTAAGCAGACATAATACTTAACACCGAACGGGCTAAATGGCCGTTATGATTAAAACTAAACTGACTCAGTGGGCGGCAGAACTAAAACCTAACTAGCTAAGTCGGCGTCATCCTAAATTCATTTCAAGATCTCAAGTTAAACAACTGAAATAAATTCAGCATGACGAAGTAACATATACTCATAGGAAGCTTTATGAACAAACACACTAAAACAGCTATTATCGTTGCCCCTATCCTGACCATTTTAGGCTTTGCCTTAGCTGATTTATGGGAAGAGAATAGTGCTAGTCAAGCGCGCGCTTTTGAATTGGTTCCCTTTGGACATTGTGACGTTAGTCAGCAAAAATGTATTTTAAAATCAGGAGAATTTGAAGTAAATGTTATGGATAATAAGGGTATAACGACCGTTAATTCTACTTTTCCTATCGACACCGCGACTTTATTTCTCGTCGATAAAGAAAACCAAGCAACGTCCTTTCGACTTGGCATGAAAGACTCGCCTTATTACTGGAAGCGCGAAACACCACTTGGTCGTTTGGTTGCAGATAAAGGCCAAAGCTACAAATTACGTTTAATCCTTGAAATTAAGGGTGGCAAATATTTTTCTGAGTTTTATACGCAAACACTTAACTAATACCACCGATAAACCCACAAGTGGCAGGTCGTTAATTTATCGTTGTCATGGTATTTATGACAACGATTCATTGATAAAAAAAACACTGATAAAATGACTAACACCAAGCCAACTCATTATCTGAACATTCATTCGCCACGACATCTTATTACGCCCCCAAATTAATCACGCTTAGCAACGTTGTCTATGATTAAATTCACTTCTTCAGTGTTCACCCTGTCCATTAGGACTTAATTGGCATAATATAATTTCAAGTTTATTAGAAATAACTTTTTACTTCAGCTTAGCTGAGTTTTCATCGTTTCTTCACTGTTAGTAAACAAGGATACTTATGCTGCACATTGAACACTTAAATTTAGTCGTTAACGACATTCCACAAACACTGACATTTTACCAAGCAGCCTTTCCTCATTGGAAAATAAGAGCTGAGGGCATTTCACAATGGTCTGGCGTAGATCGCAATTGGGTACACTTTGGTGACGACTATCAATACCTTACTTTCAACGATAACGGTATTGGAGAAAATCGAGATTTATTGGGACATCAAGTAGGGTTAGCCCATTTTGCTTTTGTGACTGATAATTTAACAGCAATAAAAAATAGACTAGTAAAGGCAGGCTTTGGCGTGCATAAAGAAGGCGTTGAGCATACACACCGAGCTAATTTATATTTTCTTGACCCCAATGGCTTTGAAGTAGAGTTTGTCCAGTACTTTAGTGATATTCCTCAACAACGAAACAGTGGCGACGAGTGATCCCCTTAAAGTATTAACTGTGTTTGTTGCGTAAAAAATGGCGCTACTTGTTAAAGTAACGCCCTTTTTACCTAGCAACAACAGCCCTGACTAAGCTTCGCTTTTAGCGATAGCCATCTCGGGTCTATTTTCGACTGAAGCTTGTCTACGCTCGGCGAATAACAAATAGAAACTCGGTAAAACAAACAGCGTGAATAGTGTACCAATAAACATACCCGCTACTAAAATAATACCTATACTGTTTCGCGCTTCTGCTCCAGCTCCCGTCACCAATACTAAAGGAAAATGTCCTAAAATAGTTGCCGCGGTCGTCATTAATATTGGTCGCAAACGTGTCGTTGCCGCCTCTGTAACCGCCGCTAATTTATCGGCGCCAGCTATTTGAGCATGATTCGCAAATTCGACAATAAGAATACCATTTTTAGCGATTAAACCAATTAAGGTGATCAAACCAATTTGTGAATAAATATTAATGGTGGTTAACTCAATATAAGGTAAAAGTAATGCTCCCGACAACGCTAAGGGTACACAACCTAAAAGCACCACAAGCGGGTCTCTAAAGCTATTAAATTGTACCGCTAAAACTAAAAATACAATCAATAATGAAACACCTAATACCATCACTAGGGTACTGCCTTCTTTGCGAAGCTGACGTGATTCTCCGGCATAGTCAATACTGTAACCTGTAGGTAGCATATTTCTCGCCGCATTTTCTAGTGTTGACAGCGCTTGTTCTTTATTAACGCCTGGCGCAACGCCACCATAAACTTTAAATGAAGCCTGCTGAGCAAAAGTTGATAATTCACGCGGTACGGTTTTCCATGTTAAATCAGCAACAGCCGAAACGGGGATTAATTCTCCCGAAGGTATCTTAATATTTAACGCTAAGATCTCTTCAGTTTTACCCCGAATATTATTATCAACCATTGGAATAACACGATATGCCTTACCGTTAGCATCGAAACGGTTAACGAAGTTACTCGACAATAGAATGCCCATTTGTTGACTAATATCAGCAACATTAAGCCCCAAATCAGCAATTTTTTCGCGATCTAGTTGTAACTCAACTTGGGGTAAATCTATTTTTAAATCACTGTCTGCAAAAAGAAAATCACCGCTGGCAAATGCTGCTCCCACCAATTGATCAGCATAGTTTTTCATTTCCGCGTAGGATGCCGAAGATTTAACTACCATTTCAATTTCAAATTGTCCCGCGGTTGGTAATGAACCGGGTAATATAGGTAACATATTCAAACCGGGTATTTGTGCCAATTTGCCATACATTTCTGGAATAAGTTCTTGTGTAGAGTAATTACGATCGTCAGCACCAACCAACTCTAAGCCGCCAAAGCCACCAGAAGTGAAGAGTAATTGCCAAACTTTCAAACCACCTTCAATCTCTTGTAAGGTCTCCACCACAGGTCCCATTTGAGCAACGTTGTACGCTAATGAAGAGTCAGGTGGTGACATAACGACAAACATAACACTCGCTTGATCTTCAACAGGCGCTAGCTCTTTCTTTGATTGCAAATAAAAAGGCACTGAAAGCAAAGAAACCACAGCCGCAATTAAAAAAACCTGCCCTTGCCACTTAAAAATACGTTGCAGTAATTTGCCATAAGCCTGTTGAATATTATCAAAGAGTTTATTCACCTTTCGTGTTAACCACCCCTCTTCACCCCCTTTAGGCAAGATATGTGCGCTCATCACCGATGATAAAGTAATCGCGACAATCCCTGAAATAATGACCGCAATAGCCAAGGTAAAAGCAAATTCTTTAAATAAAACCCCGGTTAACCCTGATAAAAATCCAATAGGAGCATAGACCGCAGCTAACGTTAAGGTCATCGAAATAATGGGAACAAGTAGTTGACGTGAACTTTCTAAAGCAGCGTCAAATTTTGAATAACCTTTACGCATTAAACGGGCAACGTTTTCCACCACCACAATCGCATCATCAACCACCAAACCTACCGATAATACAATCGCTAACACGGTTAATAAGTTAAGCGAGAAACCCATAAATGACATCGCTGCTACCGCGCCAAGTATAGATATAGGTATAGTAATAAGTGGTACCATCGCACTTCTAAATGACCCCATTAATAAGACAACGACCAAGCCGACTAAAATAACAGTCTCCATTAAAGTAATGAAAATTTCACTTAACGCATCACGCATATAAAGTGTACCGTCGAAGGCAAAATCTATCGATATACCTAAAGGTAATGTTTTATTTAATTCGGCAATTTTACTATAAAGACTATCGCCAATATCAATTTCATTAGCGCCAGGTAAGGGCCAAATTGAGATATAAACCGTGTCACTATCATTTAGCCTTGCCGTAACGCTAGCATCTTCTGCCGCTATTTCAACACGAGCAATATCAATTAAATGAATGGTAGCACCGTCGATATTTGCCACCACTAATTGCTCAAACTCAGTCACTGACGTTAATTGACTGTTAGCAACAATATCAATGCGCTGTCGGCTATTTTCAGCATAGCCCATAGTTGCAATACTGTTATTGGTTGCTAATGCTTGGTAAACCTCTGTCGAACTTAAGTTAAACACTGCAAGCGCTTGGGTATTCAACCAGATGCGCATTGCTGGCGTTCTTGCCCCTTCAATACCAACACGTTGCACACCTTCTATGGCGTTTAAAACCGGATTAACTTGTCGGGTTAAGTAATCAGTGACTTTTGATAAGTCATTACCATTAGCATTAACATTCAGATAGAAGACAGCAAAAGGACGGTCTGCACGACTCACCGAGACTATGGGGTCTTGCGCACCTGTGGGTAATTCATAGCGAATTTGGCTTAAACGTGCGGTTAACTCTGCTAATGCTAAGGTACTATTTTCATTTAAGTTGAGCCACGCGGTAACTTTACTGCTGCCTGAAGTCGTTTTAGACTCAACATACTCAACACCAGGGACCGTTGCGGCAGCTCGCTCTATCGGTTCAGTAACAAAACCTTGCACCACTTCAGCTGAAGCGCCAATGTAATAGGTATCAATAACTAACGAAGCACTCTCTATCTTTGGAAACTGCAAGATAGATATCTTACTGATTGACCAAAGTCCCGCTAAACAAATAATAATAGACAAAACTAACGCGACAACAGGACGGCGAACAAAAATATCCATTACCGATGCTTTACTGTGTGAAATTGGATTTGAAGTTTTTTTCATCATAACTCGCTATTTCTTATCAGCAGTGCTCGCTGACAAAGACTCAGCGAGGTAAACTTTCATTTGTGGGAACAATTTAAATGCACCTTTTGTAGCAATTAATTGTCCTTCATTGAGGCCTGACAACACCATTACCCGGTCATCATTGCGATCACCCAAAGTCACTTTAACTTTTTTAGCCCGATAAGCACCTTCACCCTCTGCTTCAAGTATAAAAACATAACTTCCTAGTGGATCTCGTGTTATGGCGATATCAGGTACTGATATTAGCGAAGCCTCGGCGGCAATGGGTGAATAAACACTGACTAAGGTATTAGGCTTCAATGCTAATAATGAAGATTTTATTTGTGCGCGATACTTCAAGCTACGTGAAGTCCGTTTTAATTGTGGATCAATGGCAATGATCATCGCTTGATATGACTTAAGCTGATTCATCGGTTGAACGTTAACAACAGATCCCACCACGAGTTCTTGATAAACTTGTGGTAAGTAAAAATCAATCCAGGTAAATTCGTTAATACCAATCAAGGTCAATACTTGACTGTTTTTATCTAAATATTGTCCTATTTCAAGATTGTGAATGGCCACTTTTGCATCAAAAGGCGCGGTCAGTTTTTTCTTGGCGATCATCGTTTCTAATAAGGCAACATCAGACTTAGCCAATGCAACTTCAGCTTCAGCTTGATCAACAAGTTCAGCACTAATTTCATTGTTTTTCTTTAAGACAAGATAGCGACTATAGGTCTTTTTCGCTAAGGTAAGCTGTGCTTGAGCGGCAATTAACTTCGAGTCTTCATCTCGATGGTCAATTTCAATAAGTACCTGATCTTTTTTCACCAGGCGTCCTGACTGTGCATTTAACAGGGTAATTTGCCCAGCGAATTCATTATTTAATGATAATGATTTAAAGGCTTGTACTTCACCACTGACTTTCAGCATTTCTTGATAATCGACACGAACCGCTTTAGTCGCATTAACCGTTGCTGAAGGCTCAGGCATATTGACTCCCTGCGATGCTTGGGCTTGTAATGATGACTTATAAAAATACAAGCTACTGACCACTGCAACTAAAATTAGAATAATCAGAATCCATTGACGGATTTTCATAGTATTTCCTTTATTATTTCTCATGTTGTTATCTAAGCTCTGACGTAGTTAGCTGTATAGCTACTTTTTCAATATCGTCTTTACTGACTTTTTGTCGCCAATCAAAGGTGTTGATAAAGCGTTGTAAATTAAGAATGTGCACATTGTCTGTTGATAAAGAAGTGATACCCTCTTGAGCTTCACTATCTTGTTTACTGTTTCTATTGTGATGTAATCTTACCGTTTGAAAATAACCAACATTTAAAGACCATGCACCAATACTTATCTGCTCCATGTCATTAACGCCCGACTGTAGTTCATTAGTATCGACTGCCGTTTGCAACAATGCTTTAAATGAATCCTCGCAAACACGACTACAATTAATCATATAATCAAGCCAGCGTTGCGAGCATCGCTTTATAATAGAGCGCGTATTAACAATACTTTCTAGTTGATCATCAAAACTAAACATTTGTACTTTAGAAAAATCGAGTAAGCTCAAAGCAATAATTCGTTCTGGCGTAGTTAGTGGCAATGCAAGCACTTGACTTACAACCCGATATTTTTCTTGATACATTTTTGTTGCTAAGACAATCAGCAAGTCTTCTTTACATTGCACAAATTTATAGACCGACCCCATAGATAGGCCAGCAGACTTGGCGATTGATGACATTGAAAAATCTAATAAGTTACTTTTTTCTATTGCGGTAACCGCGGCAAACAGAATTAACTTCTCTTGTTCTTCAAGGCTAAATTTTGGTGCGGGTGCCATAGCAACCTCTTTAACTTATTCGTTCGAATGATATTCGAACGCGATTATATAGCAATGTTGTTGAAATGCAATGTCCTGAAGTTAATGGCTTAACAAACTTCGCTTAATTACCCACCAAGTTTTGTATAAATTAACTTAAAGGCTTGGTATTGTAGAAGTATAAAAATAAAAATTGAGATTTATTATGTTTCCTAATTGGCAATTGTCGGTATTGAGTATTGGTTATATTGGCCTGCTTTTTCTTATTGCCTATTTAGGAAACAAATACCGCCATAAAATTGTTCGTAAAAGTCAGGGTATTATTTATGCGCTAACACTAGGGGTTTACTGTACGTCGTGGAGCTTTTTAGGCACTACAGGCCAGGCCTCAACGAACTTTCTTTCTCATATCCCTATCTATTTAGGACCCATTTTATTATTTGTTTTTGCTTGGCCTTTTATCCAACGTATTGTGCGTGTTAGCTTAAAGTTAAACTTAACTTCTCTCGCTGATTTACTCGCCTCACGTTATGGCAAGTCACACAAGCTAGCGATTATGGTGACCATCGTCGCTTTAATCGGCACCATGCCCTATATCGCTCTACAATTAAAAGCTATTGTTTATTCTTTTCAACAACTTCAAGCTGAACAAACGTTAGTGACTTGGCGCTTTGGACTTATTTCAAGCGTAGTACTTGCTGGCTTCACCGTAATATTTGGTATTCGTCACATCGATGTTACCGAGCGCCACCCAGGTGTAATGCTTGCCATTGCTTTTGAATCGTTAGTCAAACTTTTTGCCTTTCTTGCTGTCGGTATTTTTGTGACTTTTTTTGTCTTCGACTCGCCCATGGACATTTGGTACAAGTCAGGAGCAAGTTTACAGCTAGAGCAGCAACTTAACTTTCCTAATATGATGTCGATGTTAGCGATGTTAGTTATTGTTATGGCGGCATTTTTATCGTTACCTCGACAATTTCAAGTCATGGTCGTTGAACTTAAAGACCCAAAAGACACTAAACTCAGTCGAAAAATATTTCCGCTTTATTTATTAGTTTTTGCGGTTTTCGCTGCGCCACTGGGTATCGCGGGCCAAATGCTCTTGGGTGATAGTGTCCCTTCAGATGCTTATGTTTTATTTTTACCTTGGCATCAACAACAAACCTGGTTAACACTGTTTGCTTTTCTAGGTGCTATTTCTGCTGCCAGCTCTATGGTGATTATTTCTTCGATTGCACTGAGTACGATGCTGAGTAATGAAATAGTTTTCCCTTATATTTTTCGTGCTAGCAAAGCTAAAAACACCGATTTTGATGAATTTAGAATTCGCTTGCTTAACATTCGTAAAGCACTCGTTTTTCTAGTTATTTTGCTGGGCTACGGAGTATTTTTGATGACTTCACCCGATACGCTAAGCTCGTTAGGTGAAATTGCTTTTGGAGCTTTTGCGCAATTGACCCCAGCACTTGTTGCGGCATTTTACTGGCGAAGAGCAAGCTTAACTGGAGTATATGCGGGTATTTTAATTGGTTTTTCAATGTGGTTATTACTTAATTTCATTCCACAATTTGGCTTATACGAGCAGCCTTTTACCGGCGGCTTATTATCGGCTAATACCACCGTTAGCCTACTTAGCTTAACGGTTAATATGTTTGTAATGTGGGCATTATCACAAGTCAGTCGCCAAAGTGTGCAAGAGCGGGTACAGGCATCGCTATTTTTAGAGTGGCAAGCACCTAAACTACTCAATTCACAGAAAAAACGTCATATTGATGAACGTGATTTAGAAGTGCTTGTCTCGCGTTTTGTTGGCGAGGGAAAAGCAAAAATTAGTTTTAAACACTTTAAGCAAGGTGTCGTGAAAAAAGAGGTTACTCATCAAGACTATAATCAACAATTATTACTGCATACTGAAAATACGCTGGCAAGTGTTATGGGGGCATCTTCAGCACGTTTAGTCTTATCTTCTGCTTTAGATGGACGCGATATTGCCCTCGACGAAATTGCGGTATTAGTTGAAGATGCTTCGAGCCAGCAGCGTAAATTCAGTCAAAATTTATTACAAAGCGCTATAGAAAACGCCAGTGATGGTATTTCAATTGTCGATAATGAGCTAAAATTAGTCGCTTGGAACAATAAATATATTGATCTATTCTCTTACCCTAAAGAGTTAATTTACAAAGGTTGTCCGATAAAACACCTTATTCGTTACAACGCCTCGCGGGGTCTTTGCGGCGAAGGTGAAATTAGTCGACAAGTTGAAAAACGTTTAGAGTATTTACGAAACGGAAGTCCTCACAGCTCTGAACGTGAACACCCTGACGGCCAAGTGGTCAGAATTCAAGGTAACCCTTTACCCGGTGGTGGCTTTGTCATGTTGTTTTCTGACGTTACCGCCTATAAAAATGCTGAAAGAGTCTTAAAAGATACCAATATTGATTTAGAAACCATTATTACCGAACGCACTAAAAAATTAGAAAAAACCAATGAAGATTTAGATGCTGCTCGTGAAAAGGCTGAACAAGCACATATTAAAAAAAGCCTCTATCTGAAAGCCTGCAGCCATGATTTAATGCAGCCATTGGAAGCTGCAAGGTTATTTACCTCAGCCTTGAGTAGCCAAGGCAGTTTAAGCGAAAGCCAATTAAGACAAGTCAAAAACATCGATCATTCTTTAAAGGTTGCTAACGACTTACTGGCCGACTTAGCTGAAATAGCACGTATTGAAAGCGGCAATATCACCACCCACCTCACCACATTTTCAGTGAATGATTTATTTAAAGATTTGGCGCAAGAATTCTCTGCGGCGGCGGCTGAATATCAAGTTGAATTTAAAGTGGTCTCTTGTAAAGCTTGGATTACTTCAGACCGTAATTTATTACGCCGTATTTTACAGAACTTAATTGGCAATGCCTTTCGCTACGCCAGTCCGGGGAAAATTTTATTAGGATCGCGAACTGTTGGTCAGCAAGTTATTCTACAAGTATTGGACAACGGCCCAGGCATTCCGCTTGAAAAACAAAAGATTGTTTTCGAGCAATTTACTCAACTAGAAAACAATCCAAGTCATGCCAGCAGAGGTTTAGGATTGGGTCTGAATATTACCCAAAGCTTTGCACAATTATTAGGACACCCGCTGTCGTTAACATCAAAAGAACAGCAAGGGTGTAAGTTCTCACTCGCTATCACCAAAGCACATCGACAATTTAATATTAAAATTGAGCAGCCAGTCACTAAAATAGGTCTAAAAGACGTCACGGTAATGTGTATTGATAACGACCCTGATGTACTTAATGGCATGACAGAACTGCTCAGTGCTTGGCAGTGTAACGTGCTATCGGCTGAGTCTTTTGAGCAGGCAATAGCAATATTTGCACAGCATCAAAATGAAGTTGAAATTTTATTAGTCGACTACCAGCTTAATAACAATCAAGACGGCTTAACCCTTATTAAAGCGCTACGTGCAAGCAGTAATCATTATATTCCGGCAATATTAATTACAGCGACTACCGATAGTGACATTGAAGAAAAAACCCAGAAAGCCGATGTTGGCTTTATGAGAAAACTGGTTAAGCCAGCAGCGCTGCGCGCAATGATGAGTGCACTGCTAGCGAAGAAGTTACAAGATAATTATTCTGAGTAATCGTTATCACCAACGGTTGTTGATGATTGATTTTACAAACCGCTGTGAGTGATTAATTAGAGGGTTGGGCACTAACAAGCAATTGGCAAGCAATAGCCCATTGCTATTACTGGTAATTGTTAATAGTTGCGGTTAGTGATTAATATTTGGCTCAGCAACATTCAGTGGCGCAATAGCAATAACGGCTTGCGTTCTGTTACGAACATTGAGTTTACGAAAGATAGCGGTAGCATGCGCCTTAATAGTCGCTTCTGAGACATTAAGGTCGTAAGCAATTTGTTTGTTTAATAAGCCTTGGGCAAACATCATTAAAATGCGGTATTGCTGCTGAGTTAAACTCGCCACACGTTCGGCAATATTACTTTCTCCATCACCTTTACTCGCTTGAGCAAAGCTTTCTGGCACCCATACTTCTCCCGCTAAGATTTGTTGAATCGCGTAAATAATAGTTTCAACGGGCGTCGATTTAGGTACAAAACCCGCTGCGCCATATTCCATCGCTTTACGAATAGTATCGTTATCTTCATGAGCCGAGATCATCACTACCGGTATTTGCGGAAAATGATTACGCACATGAATTAAAGTGTTAAAACCATGAGCGCCAGGAATATTTAAGTCTAACAAAACTAAATCACTGTCGGTATTATTAGCGAGTTGTTGTTCAAGTTGCTCGATTGTCTGTGCTTCTAACCACTGAGTTTTATTAAACTTAACATCGAGCGCAGCTAATAACGCTTGTCTAAATAAAGGGTGATCGTCAGCAACTATTATTTTTTCTGGCTGGAACATAATTTAATCCTTAAAACTTTCTTCTTCAAGTATACGGTTTTACCAGAAAAAGTTTATTAGACCTTAGCCTAACAACACTTGTTTTGATTTAAACCGCATTATGTTGAAATTATGCGCCTTACTTGATTAAAAGTAAGGCAATACCTTTAGCATAACAACAGAAAAACTAAGCTTTTGCTGGAATATTCTTCAATACTTCAACCAGTAACTGCCAATAAAGCCCAACGGCTTCGACATTCACTTTTTCATCAGGTGAATGAGGAAATTTAATGGTGGGGCCAAACGAAACCATATCCCAGTTTGGATAAGCGTTTTTAAATAAACCACATTCTAAACCGGCATGGATAACCATAATCTCAGGCACTTTATTAAAAAGTGACTGGTAAGTATCACGGACAGTTTTCATAATTCTTGAATCTGTATTCGGCTTCCAGCCGGGATAAGCACCAGAAAACTCAACCTTTGCTCCTGCTAATGTAAAGACTGATTTCACCATAGACTCGGCCAGTAATCGGCCATCGTCATGTAAACTACGAATAAGAGACATAGCGATAAAATTACGCCCTTTACAGCGAACAACCCCTAAGTTAAGCGATGTTTCTACAATACCTTCAATATCGTCACTCATGCGAATAACACCATTGGGGCAAGCGTTAAGGGCGTTTAAAATTAACGACTGTGTTTTAAGACTCCAACACTGGTCGAAAACCTCTGGTGAAATAAGTAACATCTCAATATCGGTTTCAATACTGCCTAATGTTGCGCGTAACCTGTCTAAATAATCGTCTAGGCTAAGTTTAAAAGCGCTCACATCTTTTGCTGCAATAACAAAACTGGCATCAGCTTCACGAGGAATAGCGTTACGCAAGCTCCCGCCATTTAAATCAACTAAACGCAAATCAAAATTTTGGCTTGCGTCGAGTAAAAATCGCACTAAAAGTTTATTTGCATTGGCACGACCCGTATCAATGTCTACCCCAGAATGTCCACCTTTTAAACCTGAAAGAGATAAGGTAAATGAAGTAAAATCTTGGGTAACATCTTCAAAAATCAATTTAAAGGTAGCTTCGGCGTCAATACCACCGGCGCACCCCATATAGATTTCACCTTCTTGTTCAGAATCGGTATTAATTAGAATATCACCCTCTAACCAGCCTGCCTCCAAGCCAAAAGCGCCCGTCATGCCAGCTTCTTCATCTATGGTTACTAAAACTTCTAAAGGACCATGAGCGATATCATCGCTTGCCAAAACGGCTAAAGCTGAGCATAAGCCAATACCATTATCAGCGCCTAAGGTGGTACCTTCTGCTGTAACCCATTGTCCATCGGCTTCTTCAACCGTATAAGGTTTGATAGCATCGGTTAAAAAATCATGAACGGTATCAGCATTTTTTTGTGGAACCATGTCCATATGCGCTTGTAGAATGACGCCTTGGCAGTTTTCCATACCCGCTGTTGCTGGCTTCTTAATAAAGATATTACCAACGGCGTCTTCTTTTACCGATAAACCTTGCTCTTTTGCCCAAGCTTGGATCCAAGCTGATATTTTTTGCTCATGCTTTGAAGGGTGTGGAATACTGCATATTTTTTCAAATAACTGCCATAAATGCATGGGATGAAGCTGTGATAAATTACTCACATGTTTTCCTTAATTTTATTTTAATACTTATTAGTTTATCAACTTACTGAAATCTGTATTGCTAAGGGTTATGTCGTCGCATTTTTACCCGAAACTTACTTACCCGCCATTAAAAATTGCCATTGATCGTTAAAATCTTCGCTAGGCTTCTTGGTAAAACCTGAACGAACATATTGGCTAATTTTTCCTTCAACATAAGCGCCTAAGATATTTGCTAATGCTTGCTCTGAAATGCTAAAGCTCTTACCTTCACGTAATTTTCGCTCACGTAAGACTTGTTTAAATTGCGTTTCTAATTTTTCAAAATACTGATTAACACGTGTTCGTAATCTTTCATTTTCGCCCATTAACGCATCACCAGCCAAGATACGACACATGCCAGGATTACGCTCTGAAAAAACCAACAATACATGCAAAATATGATGACAACGCACCAAAGCTTCTTTGTGATCACTGAGGATTAAATTCACCCGTGAAAACGTTGATTCTTCAATAAAATCAATTAAACCTTCGAACATACGCGCTTTAGAAGGAAAATGGCGATAAAGCGCAGCTTCTGATACACCCACTTCAGCAGCAAGTTTGGCGGTCGTTATTCTCTGGCCAGGACAAGTTTCTAGCATTTTTGCTAAACACTCTAAAATTTGTTGTTTGCGATTAGGTTTTTGCGCTACGGTCATAAATCGTTCTCTTATTTTTTTTCAACATAATGTTGCGAAATTAGTTGTACTAATTGCTCGGCAAGTATTTTTTTTGATGCTAACGGTAGTTCCGTTTTATTTTTATTGGAGAAAACCGTTAAGGCATTATCATCACTATTAAAGCCTTGTCCTGACAGCGCAACATTGTTGGCAGCAATCATATCAAGATTTTTTCTTTTTAATTTATCAAGCGCATAATGTGCTACATCTTGTGTTTCAGCCGCAAAACCGACGGTAAAAGGTTTTACGGATAAAGCAGCAACATCGGCAACAATATCAGGATTTTTCACTAAAATAAGTTGCATTTCATCAGCTGATTTTTTAATTTTTTGCGTTGCTACCTCACTGACTCGATAATCAGCAACCGCGGCACAGGCAACAAAAACATCGGCTTTTTTGGCAAGTTCAAGCGCTTGCTGGTGCATTTGCAATGCACTTTCCACCGCTATTTTTTTACAACCATGGGGAACGGCAATACTGACGGGACCCGATATTATTTGGACTTCTGCGCCCGCTAATTGTGCTGCTTGTGCTATGGCATAACCCATTTTTCCTGAGCTATGATTTGAAATATAGCGCACTGGGTCTATAGCTTCACGCGTTGGCCCTGCTGTGATCACCCAACGTTGGCCCGATAAATCTACCTGATCAATCTTCGACGCTGGTTGAAAAAATTGACAGACATGGCTGACTAAAGGGTCAACATCTAACATTCGCCCTAAACCAACATCACCACAAGCTTGTGCTCCTGAGCCAGGACCAAATACGGCAACTTTTCGTGAAATAAGTTTAGCAATATTTTCTTGAGTAATTGCCGCATGCCACATTTGTTGATTCATCGCTGGAGCGATAGCAATTGGCGCACTTGTTGCCAAACATAATGTAGTTAATAAATCATTCGCCATACCGCAGGTAATACGAGCAATTGCGTCGGCAGTCGCTGGTGCAATTAGGATAAAGTCTGCCCATTTTGCTAATTCTATATGCCCCATAGCTAATTCTGCTTGGCTATCAAGCAAACTGTCTGAAACGCCATTGGCAGAAACGGCCTGTAATGTTAGTGGAGTGATAAAAGCTTTTGCCGCTGTTGTCATCACTACACGAACATCTGCGCCATTATCTTTTAAACGACGCACTAATTCTGGCGTTTTATAGGCAGCGATACCGCCAGTAATACCCAGAACTATTTTTTTACCCTGTAAAATTTGCATAAACTGCTAGTCTTAATAACGATAAGTGGCGATAAGATACCATTAATTTGCCCATTTACAAATTTGCTTTGCAAGGATGCGGTGATGTTAAAAGATTGGTTAGAAAATGAAAAACCCAGGGAAAAGCTACTACACAAAGGACCTAGCAGTTTGAGTGATGCGGAATTATTGGCTATATTTTTACGCACGGGAGTAAAGGGATGCCATGTAGTTGAGCTAGCTCAGCAGCTTTTAAAAAGTTTTGGCAGCATTGCCGCCATCTATCGCGCAACTGAGCAAGAGTTTTGTCAACATCATGGTTTAGGTGTGGCGAAATATGTACAGTTACAAGCTTGTTTGGAGATGTCAAAGCGTTATCTTAGCGAGCAATTGCAAAAAGGTACTGCGTTAACCTCTTCACAGGTGACACGAGATTATTTGATCAGTGAATTACGTGGTGAAAGCAGAGAAGTCTTTGCGGTAATGTTTCTCGACAGCCAGCATCAAGTATTAACCTTTGAACGATTATTTTTTGGCACCATTAATGCGGCGGCAGTCTACCCGAGAATAGTGGTTGAGCAGGCGTTAAAACAAAAAGCCGTCGCGGTAATTTTAGCGCATAATCATCCTTCGGGTATTGCCGAAGCGAGCATTGCTGATAAACAAATTACCAAAAGACTAGAACAGGCACTAAGCTTAATTGATATACAAGTACTCGATCACATTATTGTTGCCGGTAATCAGTGTTACTCGTTTGCTGAACACGGTGAATTATAAATAATAAATAACAGAAGGAGCTTTAGATGAACGAACCTGAACCCAATCAGAGCAGCGACGACGAGCGACGACAATCTTTTCGTTTAGATATGGAAAAAGAGTTAGTTGATATACGTTGGGTAAATGACCAGCAACAAACCGTGCAACGAAAAATTACTTGTTTGGACTTTTCGCGTGGCGGCTTAAAGCTCGATTGCGACCATGTCATTCCACTACAAACTAAAGTGACCGTCGTTTTTAAGGTAGCCAACCCCAATAGCCAAAATTTATATGGCACAGTGATCCGCTGTATTAAGCAACCGAATGGTTATTTTGAATTAGCACTACGCTTAGAAAATGAAAATGCAAAATAAAATAGTTGCACTATAATTAATTCTCGACGCGAATGTTACAACAGCAAATGTTACAACAAGAGGTAAGGACATTTTATATTATGATGATTTTAGTAGGTGGCGAAAAAGGGGGTAGTGGTAAAAGCTGTTTAGCACAGAATTTAGCCGTTTATTTTGCCCGAGATAAAAAAGCTATCGTGTTGATGGTTGACTGTGATCCACAAAGAACAACCTCTGACTGGATACAAGCAAGAAATTCTGATCCGTCGTTACCCGCGATAAACTGTATTCAATTATACGGTAAAATTCGTAACGATTTACTCAGTTTAGTACAGCATTATGATTATGTAATTGTTGACTGTGGTGGCCAAGATAACTTAGCGCTTCGTGCTGCAATGTCGGTTGCTGACCATGTTATTATTCCGCTGCGCCCTAAACGTCGAGATCTAAAAACCGTGCCGCACATGGAAGATATGCTCAGTACCTGTAAAATGGTTAACCCAAAAATGCTCGCCTCTTTTGTTATCACCCAATGCCCATCGTTGCCCAACCAAGGTAAACGAATATTAGAAGCAAAAGATGTTTGCCGCTCATATGGTATTAACGTATTAAACGCGGTAACCTTTAGTCGTAATGTTTATGATGACAGCGAAGAACAAGGCTCTTCAGTACTCGAAATAGAACCTCAGGGTAAAGCAGCAATAGAAATGACTGCTATAGCTGAAGAATTATTAGCAATGAAACCGGACAACTCACATGAGTTTAACTGACCTAAAGAAAACCACACAAGGAAATAAAAAGAAAAGGGAATTTACTGTTGACGAATTTATTGCTGACGCAGAAAATTACGCGTTAGGGCACCCTGAAATTGTTAATAGCGACAACACCAAAAATGTCTCTATTGAACAAGCCATTCTTGCTGCAAAACAGCAATTGGCGAGTAAGAATATGAAAGGAAATAAGCCCTTTCGTCATGCCACTTTCACTCTCAGTGAACAAGCGATTATCCAATTACAAGATCTCGCCAAAGAAACTAAATTAGCCAAATCACATATTATTCGTATTTTAATTAACGAACTTTGTGACGAAGAACAGCATAATAAACTGAAAAAATTGCTCGACTCAGGCATAAATTAACAACAATTTGATATTTATCTGTGCAATTATCACTCAAACCTTGCATTATACTGCCACAAAAAACAGATAAACCATTGTAAAGTAATACAATATTAAGTTAATATAGTTTTTTCTTATTAAAGGTGGCTTTCATTTTTCAGTTTCACTATAATATGCCACCTTTTTCAGGATCCCGAGGCGACGGTCTTGGGGAATAATAGTTCGACCTGGAATTAATTTTTGGAGTACTCAGAATGTCTAAAGTTTGCCAAGTAACAGGCAAAGTGCCAATGGTTGGAAACAACCGTTCACATGCAAGAAACGCGACTCGTCGTCGTTTTTTACCAAACCTTCAATCTCACCGTTTTTGGGTGGAGAGTGAAAATCGTTTCGTTAAATTACGTTTAACTCCGAAAGGAATGCGTATTATCGATAAGAAAGGTATTGATGTAGTATTAACTGACATCCGTGCCCGTGGCGGAAAAGTTTAACAACTACTTTTAGAGGAAATTATTATGCGCGATAAAATTCGTTTAGTTTCTAGTGCCGGTACTGGTCATTTTTATACTACTGATAAGAATAAAAAGACTATGCCTGAAAAGATGGAGATCAAGAAATTTGATCCACGCATCCGTCAGCACGTAATGTACAAAGAAGCTAAAATTAAGTAATTTAATTCAAGTTTTTAAAAACCCAGCAATTGCTGGGTTTTTTATTGCCTAAAATTTAGTATCATCACTATTATCGTATTTAATAATGAGTCTTTTATGAAGCTCTCTCGTACTGGTTGGAACAACGTTATCATTTTTTCAGTGATGATTTTTATTCTGGTGATTAACGTGACCAATAAAAAATTATATTCATCAACTGAGCAACAAGATAATAAACAACAGACCTTATTTGCCAAACATGCTGTTATTCTATCGCTAGCGGTTAACCAGCAAGTGGCGATAGAACGCATCGGACGCACTTGGCGAGCAACACCAGCAAAAATATCAGGACAAGCATTAGAGCAAATGATGCTCACATGGCATGAGATAACAGGTGACATAGTTACTGTTCCACCCGAGCTTGACCACCAAATGGCGTTAGTTGTTACGGTTGAATTAGCCGGTGAAGCGCAAGCTCAATTACTTAATTTGTTTATTACTGATAATGAATTGCTGGTCTTTAATCCTCAGCAAAAAAGATGGTTAGCTTTTCCGTTGGCAATATTTTCACAGCTCATTCCCAATGAAATATTAGCCAGTTAACTTCCCCCTTTCACTAAACCTATAAAGAAGATCATGTCGATGACTCATCATAAAATACAAGACTGCGCGATACTGACCATGGACAACCTTGAAAATTTTGAGGCTTACGACCATTTACTTGCACAGCCACTACTCGCGTTAGGCTGGCAAATGCATATGGTGTCATGGCATGATAAAAGTGTTAATTGGAACGACTATGCCGCCGTTATTATTCGTTCGCCATGGGATTATCAAGACGATGCGGCTGAATTTTTAAAGGTGTTAACTGATATTGAGCAATCTAGTGCTCACCTTGAAAATAGTTTACTAACGGTTGAGTGGAATATTGATAAAAAATATTTACGTGAATTAGTTAGCCTTGATGTAAATATTGTTAAAACATTGTGGCGGAAAAATTTAACGCCGCAACAGCTAGATCAATATTTTACTGAATTAAATGTTGATCAATTAGTCATTAAGCCTCGTATAAGTGCAAATGCTGATAATACCTTTTGGCTAACAAAAGAAAATCATCAAACATTTTATCCGCAACTTGCCCAAGCGTTTTCAGCCAGTGAGTTTTTAGTTCAGCCCTTTATGAAAAATGTTATTGATGAAGGTGAGTTTTCACTGTTTTATTTTAATGGCCACTACAGTCACGCCATTTTAAAAACACCAAAAGACGATGACTTTCGCGTTCAGGAAGAACATGGCGGTCGTTTAAGGTCAATAACACCCGAAGCAAGCTTAACAAAGCATGCAGAGCAAGCCCTTAAAGCGATAAAAACGCAAATAGGCATGCCACTGTACGCTCGCGTTGATTTTGTACGCTGTGAGCAGGGTTTTGCCCTTATGGAAGCTGAGCTAATTGAGCCTTCATTATATTTTAATATGGATGAACAATCAGCAACACGCTTTGCCGATGCTTTTGTTCATCGCATGCAAGCATTAACACTGTAATTTACCATAAACCCGATATAGAGCTACTATGCCCGAATTACCTGAAGTAGAAGTTTGCCGACAAGGCATTAGTCCCCATATTTTAAAGCAAACCGTTTCGCAAGTCGTTGTACGTAATGCAAAATTACGTTGGCCTATTCCTGAAACAGTACAAAGTATGATTGGTCATAGTGTTCATGCTGTTGAACGCCGCTCAAAATATTTATTAATTAAGTTTTCACATGGCACCTTAGTTTTGCATTTAGGCATGTCAGGAACCATTAGAGTTATTGAAGCCGATACACCTATCGCAAAGCATGACCATTTTGATTTAGTCTTCGCACACGGCAAAGCGTTACGTTTAAATGACCCTCGACGTTTTGGCGCGGTATTATGGTTTAAAGACAATATTGACGAGCGAGGTTTATTAAGTAAATTAGGACCCGAGCCATTGAGTGATGACTTCACTTACGGTTATTTATTTACTAAGGCACAGAATCGCAAAGTACCAATAAAAACCTTTTTAATGTCAAATCCTGTTGTGGTCGGTGTCGGTAATATTTACGCAAATGAAGCATTGTTTAAAGCCGGTATTCTACCAACGGCCTTAGCCGGAACAATTTCTGCAGCACGTTTTGATCAGCTTACCGATATTATCAAACAAGTATTAACTGCAGCCATTGCCCAAGGCGGCACAACCTTAAAAGATTTTACTCAAGCAGATGGTCGCCCAGGATATTTTGCACAAGAATTATTAGTTTACGGTCGAGCAGGCAAGCAATGTAATAGCTGCCAAACTATTCTTGAAGAAGTTAGACAATCGAATCGCAGCTCGGTGTTCTGTCCGAACTGCCAAACTGATTAAGTATCGTCGAGTGCGGCTTTTACAATAGGATGAACAAATTGACTCACATCACCATTATGCAAGGATACTTCTTTTACTAAGGTTGACGAGATAAAAGAATTTCCTTCTGATGGTGTCAAAAATACACTTTCGAGCTCAGGGGCTAAACGTCTATTCATATTGGCTAATTGAAATTCATAATCAAAATCAGACACAGCGCGCAAGCCGCGGATCAGTACTTTGGCTTGATTTTTTTTAGCAAAATCGACTAGCAAGCCACTAAAACCAACTACGGTGATATTGGGCAGATGTCGACTCACTTCTTCAATCATAGCAACACGCTGCGCTAAATCAAAACGAGGCTTTTTACTTGGGCTGGCAGCAACACCAACAATAACTTCAGAAAACAAAGCACTCGCACGTTCAATTAAATCTGTGTGGCCGTTAGTGACCGGATCAAAGGTTCCTGGGTAAATCGCTTTTATCGTCATTAGTTGTATCTTCTTTATAAACTTAAAAACATTGTAAAGGCTATTTTTAGTGAATGGAAACTTACAAAGACGAATTTGTTAAAGTATTTACTCGAAAAGCCTTTCCGTCAGTTCAATTTTGATAGTATGATGGAAAATAATACAATGATAAAAACAGAAGTAACTGACATGAAAACCCGTGATAAAATTATTCAAGCCAGCATTGAGCTTTTCAATGAACAAGGCGAGCGCAACGTAACAACCAATCATATTGCAGCGCATTTAAGCATTAGTCCGGGTAACCTCTATTATCATTTTCGCAATAAAGAAGACATTATTCTTTCCATCTACGAAGAATATGCACGTAACCTATTACTAGATACAGTCCCTTTTGTAACGCCCGAAGTAAAGCCCCTCGATACTATCATTTTATATATGGATGCTGTTTTTCAAGCACTGATGAAGTTTAGATTTTTCTACAGTAACCTGCCGGTATTATTAGCAAAAAACCCTTTATTACATGAAAAATATGTTGATGTACAATCATCAATAGCTACCCGTGTCAGTGAGATGCTGTTGTCATTACGTAGTACTCATATGATGAAGTTTGCTGATGAAGACTTACCTGATATTGTCAGTATCTTGCGTTTAGTGAACACCTTCTGGTTAAGCTTTTATCAAACCCAAAATAAAAATATTGAAATTACTGATGCTGTTTTTTATGAAGGCGTCTTAAAAATATTAGTGATTATTCAACCTTATATCACTGAATCTGCAATGCCTGAGTTTTTAGAAGCGCGTACCATGTACCGTAAACGTTGTATGGAAGTCGCTGAAATCGCTTAATCACCAACCGCCTGATCAGTTGAAAATCAAAATATTATTCAATTAAATTTTGCATTTTTAATGCCGTTAATCACTCATTTGACTGCAGGTATCCTGCTAATAGAAGTTGCCAGTCTGATTTTTGCCAATTAAAGTTTGGCAATTTTGCTTTTTCTTTTTCAAAAGAACGTAATAATCTTGCCATATTAGCTTGCTGCCATGATTGAGCAACCGCTCGTTGTTCGCCGCGATCAAAATCAATCAACCAAACATTGTTCTCTTCATCGAGCAGAATATTGTGACTATTTAAATCATGATGATAAATGCCAGCATCATGAAAACGACGGATCACCTTGCCCACTTCTCGCCAAATGTGCTCGACTAATGGTGCTTTTGATAAAACCGCGACTAAATCTTGAGCATGTTCAATTCGAGAAGATAACAAATCAGCTTGATAAAAAAGCCCCTGTTTAATCACTCGAAAAGCAACCGGCTTTGGTGCTGGCAGTGCTAACCCCTGTAGCGTATTTAATAAATGGTATTCTTGGGCGGCTCGAGTACTATTTTGTCCGGTAAAAAAATATTTATCATTAATTATTTTGCCAATTAAACCACCACGAAAATAATGACGTAACACCCACTGTTGTTTTTCCATGGTGTTTACTTCTGGAGAGTCGTACTGAACAAACCAAGTAGTACCACGCCCTTGGGCACTGCCGGTAATGGCATTATTTTCATGCCAAAAATCACTATTAAGCATTTCAGGAGAAAAGTCATCGATTGCATTGGCGTTATAGCAACAATAAATATTAGCTTGTTGGTAAATTTTTTCTTGGTAAGGTTTTACAATTGCTGACTGTTTCAAGATAATAGACTCAATTCAAATACTTTATATGCTCTATTGTGGTGATTCCTTTATGCTGGGTCAATTAACAGCGCCAAAAAATTTATGTTTATTACGCTTATCTGCTATCGGAGACGTTTGTCACGCCGTAGCTATGGTGCAACAAATTCAACGTTTTTATCCTCAAACAAAAATTACTTGGGTGATAGGCAAAGTAGAGGCGAACTTATTAAAAGGATTGCCACAGGTAAAATTTGTCATATTTGATAAGAAAGCAGGCTTAAAAGGCTATCGGGATTTACGTGCAGAGTTAGCCGGTCAAAAATTTGATGTGCTATTACATATGCAAGTAGCCTTGCGTGCCAGTTTAGCGAGTTGCTGTATTAAAGCAAAAATAAAAATAGGTTTCGACCGTAAACGAGCTAAAGAAGGCCAGTGGCTTTTCACTAATCATCAGATAGCGCCACAACATCAACCACATGTACTTGATGGTTTTATTGGTTTTGCAGAAGCTATCGGTGTTCCCAGCGAAAGTCCTAGCTGGCAAATGCCCATTGGTGACGAAAACGAACTTTGGGCAAGTGAGCGGCTATCGTTAGCATCTGATAAACCTATTGCTGTTATTTCGCCAGCGGCAAGTAAAGCTGAGAGAAATTGGCATGCCGAAGGTTATGCAAAAATAGCCGATTATTTAACAGGGTTAGGTTTTCAAGTGGTTATTTGTGGCGGACCGACCACATTAGAAACATTACTAGCCACTGAGATTATCAGTTTAAGCCAATCCAATCTTGTTAACCTTGTTGGCCAAACCAATTTGAAACAGCTACTTGGTGTGCTTAAAATAGCTCATTTGGTGATAGCTCCTGACACTGGGCCAGCGCACATGGCAGTCACTGTTGGCACACCCGTTATTGGCTTGTACGCGCACAGCAATCCTTGCCGTACCGGGCCATATTTATATCAAAACTATGTAGTAAGTTGCTACCAACATACTGCCCAAGAACAATATAGACAACCTATTGAACAGCTACCTTGGGGGATTCGCGCCAAAGGTAGTGATTTAATGAATGGTATTACTTTCAGCCAAGTTAAAGAAAAACTGCACCTACTTCTTGATGAACACTACCCTGAGTTTCTCCTTAAATAATAGTGACGGTTAAACTGCCTCACATCAGCTATAAATTCAAAACAAGGTCTTGCATTATTTTAGCGAGACCAGGGATCCTTGCGCCACATTTAACTTAACAAGCTACAACAACCGAATAACAGTTATCGGGAAAAAGACAATAAAGTAAATTTACTTGTTGCAAATGATAATCACTATCATTAGTATTCGCACCAAGTAAATTTATCTCTCAATTTTTCTCTTAGGAATAACAATGAAGTATTCACCTGTCTGCTTAGCAATTTTCGTTGGCTTAACGCCTTTTTCATCCATTGCCAATGAAAGCGCTACCAATAATAGCTCTGTTGAAGTTATTGAAGTTAAAGGTAGTTATTTTAATAACTATAAAGTTGACCAAGCACATGGCGCAATGCGGACCAATGTTTCTTTATTAGAAACTTCTCAGTCGGTCACCGTTATTCCCAACTCGGTAATAGCAGAACAACTAGCGACAACATTAGGCGAAGTATTAACCAATGACGCAAGTTTAACTGCCGGCTCTAAACAACGTAATCGTGAAGTATTCAATCTACGCGGCTTTGAACTAAGTTCTTCCAATGGCTACCTTAGAGATGGCCACCAGCATTGGTCACACTACCAACAACCTATCGAAATCTTAGAAAATATCGAAGTGATTAAAGGTCCTTCAAGTATTTTATATGGTCAATCAGGGCCTGGTGGATTAGTGAATATGGTGACAAAAAAGCCAACAGCTAAAACATTATTTACGCTAGGTGTTGATGTTGACCAAGAAGGTTCAAGCCGATTATCGTTAGATGCTGGTGGCTCGTTAACTGATGATGAGTCATTACGTTACAGAGGTGTACTGGTTAAACAAGATGCTAAATATCAGCATGAGTACCAAAACAATGAACAACGTCAGCGCGATCGTTTTCTAGGTGCGTTAGTCATTGACTATGATATTTCAGACGATGCTATGGTACGCCTTCATTATGACCGAACGGTCGATGAAGCAGGGTTAGATACAGGTTCTTGGTTAGATGAAAAAGGCGATGTTATTGGTCATGATAAAACCATTCGTGATATGTCTTGGGCATTTACTGACATTACCGTTGAAAACATCGGTGTTGATATCAACTATGCATTAAATAATCAGTGGCAAGTTGCACTCGGCTACAATGAACAAAGCTTTAAACGCCAACGATTTGAATCGTCTCCTAAAAAACCCACAACTTTTTTAGAGGGTGATAGCTATACCTCTAAACCCTACGACCGTTTTGATGACTGGCAGTTTAAAACTGCTTTTATCGATTTTACTGGAGAATTTACCCTCGCCGGTCTCGATCATCAATTATTAATTGGCGCTAATTCTTTAGACTATTACTACGGACAACGTAAAGTAAATGGCGAGTCAATTAACTACTCTAGCGACCAAGAAGAGCCAGCACGACCTGATATCAGCTACACAACTGACGATTCACTTTACACCAGTGCCTATGATTACTATGGCATTTATTTACAAGACTTAATCACCTTAAATGATCAATGGCAAATATCCGTCGGTGGACGTTACGACAAACAAAGTAAAGAAGGCGCGAACAATGAATCGTTCTTGCCTAAAGCTGGGCTTTTATTTCATCCTGATGCCCAAACCACTTTCTACGCGAGTTATTCAGAAGGGTTTGAACCCCAGAGCAGCGAAACACTCGAAAACGATCGAGATATTAATCACGGCATGAAGCTCGAGGCCATGACATCTAAACAACTTGAAATCGGATCTAAGTGGCAATTATTTGATGAACGTTTATTAGTAACGACCGCTATTTTTGATATTACCAAAACAGGCAAGTTAATCACTGAAACAATCAACGGCGATCCTAATTTTGATACGCAAACTGAACAGGCAGGTGAGCAGCGTCACAAAGGTTTCGAAGTTGCGGCACAAGGCGCAATAAACGATAAGCTCTTTGTTATGGCATCGTTAATGAACTTAGCCGCAAAATACGACAAAGATGAAAATTATCAAGGAAAAACCCCTGTTGATGCTCCCGAGTGGTCAGCATCAATTTGGTCTCGTTATGAATTAACGGACCAACTTGCTCTTAATGCGGGTGCATTTTATCAAGGTGAACGTTTTGCCGATAGCGATAACACTATATCCAAAGATGCTTATACCCGTATCGATGTTGGAGCAACCTATAAGACCACAATAAGTGGCCAAGGTGTTGATTTCCGCTTCAACATACAAAACTTGCTCGATACTGATTACCTTGCTGGTGGTGGTATATCTAGCGTTACCGCAGGCGACGGAATTAGCTACCGATTAGCCGCACAGATATCATTCTAAATTGACTAAAAATAATGGGGAACAAATAGTTATTTGTTACCCATTAATAAATTAAAGACCCTGACACCTGCTATGCAAATAAATAAAAGTACCTTAAGTTTTTCTCGTCTGATTCATGTCTATGTGTCGATGGCATTGTTGAGCTTACTGCTCTTTTTTTCAGTAACCGGAATTACCCTCAATCATCCTGAATGGTTTCGTGACAGCAAAGCTGACGTTGTAGAAAGAGCATTAATGATTGATTTGTCTATGATTAAAAATCCGCCGTTAACACCACTACAAATTGTTAATGTTTCGACAGCTATTGAGCAAAAATTGTCGGTATCGTTAAACAACACGATCCTCGAAAGTAGCCAGGACGAATTGTTTTTCAGTATAAAACGGGCAGGAAAAAATACCGCTATTACCCTCGATTTAGTCAGTGGAGAGTTGTTTTTTGAAGAAACTGACTACGGTTGGTGGGCGCTAATGAACGATTTACATAAGGGAAGAAATACCAGTGTTTTTTGGGGGTGGATTATTGATATAACCAGTTTACTTTGCATCCTATTTGCCCTAAGTGGCTTTATTTTAGCCATGCCACAAAGACGATTTAATCGTACCTTAACGGTAAGTTTAACCGTGACTGTCGCCATGATTTCTACCGCTATCTGGTGGATTTAAATCAATTAGCATGAACAACGCTCTCTACTTGAGTGAGCACAAAAGGAACTTATATGAAGATAAACAAAATCGGGTTATCACTTACTTTATTAAGCTTGATAAATTTTAATGCCGTTGCCAATCCGAGCAACTCAGCGCCAGCACAATTAGAGCTTGAACTGACTTTAAAACAGCAACTCGGCGAGTATCATCCGCCCTATGTTGCGAGCTGGATTGAAAACTCACAAGGAAAACCAGTACGTACCTTATTACTTTGGCGAGAAAAAACGAAATGGTTGAAGGACATTCGACGCTGGTGGCGTAAGGTCGGTAAAAAAGATGCTGACTTTGTTGATGGTATAACTTCTGCGACTCGCGCAGCAGGCAAATATCCTCTGACTTTCTTGGCCGAAGATGATCAGAAAAAGTCACTAATAAAAGGACAATATACTTTATTTATTGAAGTAGTCAGAGAAAACGGTGGACGAGCCATTTTGCGCCAACCATTTGTATTAAATAACATAAAATCAACATTTACTTTAGCGGCAAGCCATGAAACTGATGAAATACAATTCACTGTGCTACCGAAATAAACGTATTCATCCCCTTAACTCAAAAACGTAAACACTAGACTTGGAATATAAAATGACTTTAAAAAAAATAATCGCGTTCACCTTAACCTGTGCCATTAGTACACAAGCTTTCGCTCATTCTCGCTGGGTTTTACCAAGCCACTTTAATTTGTCTGCTGAACAAGGCGAATGGATCATGGTTGATATAACTGCATCAAATGAAACCTTTAATGTTGATAAAGCTATGGGGGCAGATTTAGTGAGAATTATTACCCCTAATGGCAAGCCATCAAGAGCGTCGTCAAGCTATAAAGGTCATAGAAAAAGTGTCATTGATTACTTCTTAAAAGATCCTGGGACCTATAAAATCACCAATAACAGTGAGGCTAGCTTTATCACCTCTTATACTATCGACGGCGACCATAAAAGACTATCAGCTAATAAGACAGAACTAGCTGGCAAATTACCAATCGAAGCTACAGCGATCAAAACCACTTATCGTTATGCAAGAATAGAGAGTTATGTCACTTTAAATGCACCGAGTGATAACTTTAAAACCGAAGGTAAATTATTAGAATTGCTACCGGTTACTCATCCATCAGATATTGCTGAAAATGAAAAGGTGACTTTCAAATTTTTATTTAATGGTAAGGCACAAAAAGATGTTGCCGTAGAAATTACCGCCGACGGCGCACGTTACCGCAATAACCCGCAAACATTAACATTGCTCTCAAATGAAAAAGGTGAAATCACCTTCACACCGAACGCTGCAGGTCGATATTTATTAGTTGCTGAGCACAAAGAAGACACACCAAACTCTCCTTTGGCGGACCAGCAAATGGGCAGTGTCTTTTTAACATTTGAAGCACAACTTAATTAAACTAAAGTAACGTCAATAATTGTTTTACACTTCGGGCACTAGCTCCTTGGTTTTGTGTTACCACGCGGTAAGCATTTTCTCCCAATGTTTGCTGCGTTTTTTCTGATAACAAAATATCCGCAATGATTTTACTTAGCTCATCAGTCATCTTCGCACTGTCTTGGTCAGTGAGCTCAATAATGCCTTTTTCAGCAACGAGTTGCTGCATAACCTCAACAAAATTACTCATATTAGGGCCAACGACAATCGGTTTTTTAAATAGCGCAGGTTCAAGGGGATTATGCCCACCGATATCCGAAAAACTGCCCCCCATAGTTACAACGCTAGCTAAAGCACACGTCGGTAAGAGCTCCCCTAAACTATCGAGTAACCAAACTTGTTTATCACGAGTTACTTTTTCTTGAGTGCTGCGACGGGCAATATTATAACCTTGCGCTAAACATAATGATGCGACATCATTAAAGCGCTCTGGATGGCGCGGTACAATAATGAGTAGTAATTGTGGCAAGCTTTTTAGTAATTCAGCAAACGCATTTAACGCAAGACTTTCATCCCCTTTATGAGTACTAGCAACAACCCAGATTAATCGTTCGGTGACCACAAATTCAGCCAGCTCTTGCTGCTTATCTTTTATTGTTTGATTAACACTGATGTCAAACTTCACATTTCCAGAAACCTTGCAGCGAGCAGCATCGGCACCTAAGGCTAAAAAGTGCTCATAGTTCACTTGGCTTTGACATAACACTTTATCAAAACGGTTAATTGTCGGTGTGATTAACCAAGCTAGCTTGCGATAATTGTTCATTGATTTTTGTGATAAGCGGCCATTAATCAATAACAATTTTATTCCTTGATCTGCACTTTGCGCGATTAAGTTTGGCCACAACTCAGTTTCCATAAAAACCATCGCCTGTGGTTTCAATTTATTTAAAAATGCTGCCACACAAAAGGTACTGTCTAGGGGTAAATAACAATGTTGAACACGTTCCCCAAACAATTTTTTAACTTGCTCTGAACCCGTTGGAGTAAAAGTAGTGACAGTGACAACACGATGAGGTTTTGTTTCTAGCAGTTGGCTGATAAAACTCTTTAGAGCAATAACTTCACCGACACTCGCCGCATGAACGATAATGCCACCCGCTTTAAATTCTCGAGGTAAAAAACCCAAACGTTCGCTGATTCGTTGTCGATAAGCTTTTTGTTTTACTGAGCGAAACTGAAGTAACAACCAAACGATCGGGAGTAAGCAAAGAAAAACAAGTCGATATAACATTAAAGATAATTGATAACGCACAGAAAAAACTCTTTAGTTGTTGATAAACGCAGTATAGCGACTTAAGCAAACAATAAAAATACCCAAAGCCGATGGAGTTTGTTATCGTCGTGATATTAAAGGAACTAAAATAGTAGTGCAGGCAAATGAGCAAATTTCATTTCATCAAGAACATATTCAACCATGGGTTCGCCATGGTCAGCTTTATACTACTAGCGCCTTTATTATCCGCACAAGAATATGAAGAACCAACATATAATCAAGTAGATGTTAGCCAAGTAAATAAAAAAGATACGCCGCAAAAAATAACGTTTCTCGCTGACGACGATTTTGTCTTATCGGCTAATTATTATCTCGGAGACGCGCTTGGTGGCGGCGTATTATTACTCCATGACTGCTCCCACAGTAGCGAAAGCTATAATGTACTGGGTGAATTACTAGCCGAGCAAGGTATTAATGCACTAGCCATTGACTTTAGAGGCTATGGCGCAAGCGAATCTGAAGATTTTTCTCACCAAACGATAAAATACCAAGTAAAAGATATTGTTAGCTACCAAGCTGAAGTTGCCATGCTGACCTCGTATTGGGAAAAAGATGTTCTGGCGGCTTATAATTATTTGCGCAGTAAAATTGGCGAGCAACAACCTATCTCACTGGTTGCCAGCGGTTGCTCAGTCAATGAAGCGGTACGCTTAGCAGAAAAAATTCGCATTAATAGCTTTGTTATACTTTCGCCGATTATGGATCATATGGAAAAAGAGCATTATAAAAACTTAATTGATATTCCTGCTTATTTCGTCAGTTCAGCGCATCATGCCGATAGTTTTTTAACCGCCCAAGAGCTATTTTCATGGAATGGCGACCGTCACTCTACCAGCCAAATTTTTCAAGGCGTTGACCAAGGGCATAACTTATTACGCCGCAATAAGTACCTAGCAATCAACCTGACTTCATGGCTAAACACCACTTTGAACTGATCAGTAAATACGCTTTATTTTTCAAAAACAGTATCTAGGATAATAGAAGAGTTTGTCCGTTCGACCCCTTCTAGCGAACAAACTATATTAAGAATTTCATTTAACTTTTTTAATGTTTGTGCCTGAATGGTCGCTAACAAATCATATTGACCGCTAATAGAGTAGATATGACTAATATTGTGTATTTTTCTTAACGCGATACAAATATTTCGCCTAAGATTAGGATTTACTTTTAGTGATACATTTGCCGAAATTAACTGATTACTATATTCACTACCTAAAACAATACTGTAGGCTTTTATTACACCACTATTTTCTAACTTAGTTAGACGATTTTGTATCGCTGTGCGAGATACGCCAGTCGCTCTAGCAATGTCAGAAACACTTGCTCGGGCGTTGCATCGTAAAATAGCGAGTAGCTCTTCATCTTTTTCTGTAATCATCATTTATACCCGTCAACCGTTAATAAAACCAATTAGACACTAACAATAGTCATTTTGATAGTGTCACATGTCAATTTAACTAATCAAATAACCATAAAATTAACTAGTGTCACTTTTTTCAATCTTCGTCTAGGATAATAATACTATTATTATCCAAACCTATTAATAAGGAATTGTTGTGAACGACTCTTCAAACAACGCAAGTTTTTATGCACATTTAAATGATCAAATTGAGCAAGTTAAAGAAGATGGTTTATATAAAGCCGAACGTGTTATTACCACAGCACAACAACCAAACATTGCCGTAGCTAGTGGTGAAGCGGTAGTCAACTTTTGTGCTAACAATTACTTAGGTTTGGCCAATCATCCTGAGCTTATCGCCGCAGCAAAAGCAGGCTTAGACGAGCATGGTTTTGGTATGGCATCGGTACGATTTATTTGTGGTACCCAAGATATTCACAAAACACTAGAAGCAAAATTAAGTCAATTTTTAGGCATGGAAGATACTATTCTTTATTCTTCATGTTTTGATGCTAATGCCGGATTATTTGAAACCTTATTGGGCGCCGAAGATGCGATTATCAGTGACTCATTAAACCATGCTTCAATTATTGATGGTGTGCGTTTATGTAAAGCAAAACGTTACCGTTACGCTAACAATGACGCCAGCGATTTAGAGCAACAACTCATTGCAGCTGATGCCGCAGGTGCACGTTTTAAATTAATTGCTACCGATGGCGTATTTTCGATGGACGGCGTTATCGCTAACTTAAAAGCAGTGTGTGATTTAGCTGATAAATATAATGCTTTAGTGATGGTTGATGACTCGCACGCTGTCGGATTTGTTGGTGAAGAAGGCCGAGGTAGCCACGAATATTGTGATGTAATGGGCCGTGTTGATATTATAACCGGCACACTAGGTAAAGCTATGGGTGGCGCTTCAGGTGGTTACACCTCAGGTAAAAAAGAAACGATTGAATGGTTACGTCAACGTTCACGCCCTTACTTATTTTCTAATTCGTTAGCACCCGCTATTGTTAATGCGTCAATTACCGTGATTGATTTATTAGCTGAGGGTGGCAAATTACGTAAAACATTAAAAGATAATGCCCGTTACTTTCGCACGAATATGGAAGCTGCTGGTTTTACCTGTGCGGGCGCTGACCACGCGATTATCCCAGTGATGTTAGGCGACGCAAAAGTAGCCAGCGAAATGGCGAGCCGCTTATTAGCGGAAGGTATCTACGTGATTGGCTTTTCATTCCCAGTAGTTCCTAAAGGGCAAGCACGTATTCGAACTCAAATCTCAGCCGCTCATACCCAAGAGCAACTTGATAAAGCCATTTCTGCCTTTATTCGTATTGGCAAAGCAATGAACATTATTGGTTAAGGTTAGGATTAAAGGAAATACCATGAAAGCATTAGCAAAGTTAAAAGCCGAACCCGGCATTTGGATGACTGAGAGTGAAAAACCACAACTTGGTCATAATGATTTATTAATTAAAATTAAAAAAACCGCTATTTGTGGCACCGACATTCATATTTACAACTGGGACGAATGGGCACAAAAAACCATTCCCGTTCCTATGGTAGTCGGGCATGAGTATGCCGGCGAAGTGGTCGGTATTGGTCAAGAAGTCAAAGGTTTTGCTTTAGGTGACCGGGTGTCTGGCGAAGGGCATATTACCTGTGGTCATTGCCGAAATTGTCGCGGTGGTCGTACACATTTATGCCGAAATACTGTCGGTGTCGGTGTTAACCGAGAAGGCTCATTTGCTGAATATTTAGTGATCCCTGCTTATAATGCGTTTAAATTACCCGATGAAATATCTGACGATTTAGCCGCGATATTCGACCCTTTTGGCAATGCTGTTCATACGGCTTTGTCTTTTGATTTGGTCGGTGAAGATGTACTTATTACTGGCGCAGGTCCTATTGGCATTATGGCAGCAGCCGTCGCTAAACATGTCGGTGCGCGCCATGTTGTTATTACTGACATTAATGAATATCGCTTAGATTTGGCCCGAAAAATGGGCGCCACTCGAGCGGTTAATGTCAGTAAAGAAAGTTTAACTGATGTGATGACCGAACTAGGGATGACTGAAGGCTTTGACGTTGGCATGGAAATGTCGGGCGTACCTATGGCCTTTAAAGCTATGTTAGAAAACATGAATAACGGCGGCAAAATCGCTATGCTCGGTATTCCTGGTCAAGATATGGCCATTGATTGGAGCCAAGTTATTTTTAAAGGCTTAACAATTAAAGGTATTTACGGTCGTGAAATGTTTGAGACTTGGTACAAAATGGCGAGCTTAATTCAGTCAGGTTTAGACTTATCACCGATTATTACTCATCATTTTGATATTGATGATTTTCAAAAAGGCTTTGATACCATGCGTTCAGGCCTTTCTGGTAAAGTTATCTTAAACTGGGAAAGTTAAACCTTTTGGTTTAATCAACTGACCTGTTAATGAAAATATAAAGCTGGCTTTTTTTATTAACCAAGCTGCTCTTGCCATCGGTAAGCAAGTTTAGAGATGAAATACCCCATCAATTCGTTATAATAAACATTATTTATTTTTCACCTCTTTTATAAGGCAATATTGTGACAACTCCCGGTAATTTATTTATTCTTTCCGCACCTAGCGGCGCAGGAAAATCTAGTTTAATTAAAGCCTTATTATCTCAAGAGTCGGCAAGACCGATGCAAGTGTCGGTTTCTCACACCACACGAGCACCTCGTCCGGGTGAAAATAACGCTGAACATTACCATTTTATTAATGTTGAGCAATTTCAAAAGCAGATTAAACAAAATGAATTTTATGAGTATGCTGAAGTTTTTGGTAACTATTATGGCACTTCAGCATCGGCGATAGATAAACAACTTGCACAAGGTATTGATGTTTTTCTGGATATCGACTGGCAAGGCGCCAAGCAAGTACGGATAAAACAACCCAGTGTCACCACAATTTTTATTAGTCCGCCTTCAAAAGCAGAACTCGAAGACCGTTTGAAAAAGCGCGGACAAGATAGCGATGCCACCATTAAATCTCGTATGGCACAAGCAAAAGCAGAATGCTCGCACTACACTGAGTTTGACTACATTATTGTTAATAACGACTTTACTCAGGCGCTGAGCGACTTAACCACCATCGTTAATAACCAACGCCTAAAATGTCAGCAACAAGCGATAACGCATCAGTTAATGTTCGATGAATTATTAAAAGACTAATATTTCTACTGTATTTTCACCTAGTATAGGTATATACCTTGCTTAATCGCCTGTAGCTCAGTAAACTACGGCACTATTTTATAAATTTTAAGTTGGAGTGACCAAATGGCTCGCGTAACTGTTGAAGGTGCTGTAGAAAAAGTAGGCAATCGTTTTGACTTGGTGTTAATCGCATCACGTCGTGCTCGTCAAATTGCCACAGGTGGTAAAGATCCTTTAGTTGACCCTGAAAATGACAAGCCTACCGTTATAGCTTTACGTGAAATTGAAGCCGGTTTAATCACTACTGAAGTAATGAACAATAGCGACCGTCATGAACAAGTTCAGCAAGACTCTGCAGAACTTGCTGCTGTTGCAGCCATTGTTGGTGGCGCTCAGCCACAGCTATAAAATCTTTTGTCGCCTTATAGCGACGAGATATAAACTAAACGCGTAATCATTGTTAATGATACGCGTTTTTTATTGTCAGTATTTAACGAATAACGTATTGTGTTATGCTGACTCAAAGCTTTGACTGGCGGTAATAAGACCGTTCAGCTTAATCATCAAGGATTCAATGCGTGTACCTTTTTGAACCATTAAAAGAACTTGTTTCAAGCTATCTTTCTAAAGTACAAATTGACTTATTAAAGCAAGCTTACCTTGTTGCGCGTGAAGCGCATGAAGGACAAATGCGTTCAAGCGGTGAGCCTTATATTACTCATCCGGTAGCCGTTGCTTTAAACCTAGCAAAAATGCACCTTGACCATGAAACCTTAATGGCGGCATTACTCCATGATGTTATTGAGGATACTCCGGTAACTAAAGACGAATTAGCCGAATTATTTGGCTATACCGTAGCTGAATTAGTTGAAGGTGTCAGTAAGCTTGATAAATTAAAGTTTGATAACAAAGAAGAGATGCAAGCGGAAAACTTCCGTAAAATGATACTTGCCATGGTGCAAGACATACGCGTAATTCTGATTAAACTTGCCGACCGCACACACAACATGCGCACGCTCGAATCTTTACGTCCAGATAAACGTCGACGTATTGCCCGTGAAACATTAGAAATTTACGCCCCCATTGCTAACCGTTTGGGTATTCACGATATTAAAAGTGAATTAGAAGTTTTAGGTTTTGAAGCCCTTTACCCGATGCGCGCACGTGCGTTAAAGTCAGCGGTAAAAAAAGCCCGTGGTAATCGCAAAGAAATTATTAATAACATTCAAGAAGAAATTGCGGCTCGTCTTAAAGAAAGTGGGATTGAAGCACAAGTTATTGGCCGAGAAAAGCACCTTTATTCTATCTATCGTAAAATGCTCAATAAAGAATTAATGTTCAATGAAGTTATGGATATTTACGCTTTTCGTGTCATCGTAGAGAATAAGATCGATAATTGTTACCGAACACTTGGCGCCGTGCATAACTTATTCAAACCGATTGAAAGCCGCTTTAAAGATTATATCGCTATTCCCAAAACAAATGGTTATCAATCGCTGCATACTTCACTGATTGGTCCACATGGCATCCCTGTTGAAATTCAAATTCGTACGCAAGATATGGACCAAATGGCAGACAAAGGAGTAGCCGCTCACTGGTTGTACAAACAAGACGGCGATAAGAGTGGCACCACAGCTCAAATGAAAGCTCGTCGTTGGATGCAAAGTTTATTAGAATTACAACAAAGTGCTGGTAGTTCATTTGAATTTATTGAGAACGTAAAGTCAGACTTATTTCCTGAAGAAATTTATGTCTTTACCCCAGACGGACGTATTATTGAATTGCCGATGGGCGCAACTGCTGTCGATTTTGCTTATGCTGTTCACACTGATGTTGGTAATTCATGTGTCGGGGTTAAGGTCGATCGTAAACCTTATCCACTAAGTCGAGCTATTGATTCAGGGCAAACCATTGAAGTTATAACTTCTTCTGCCGCTCGACCGAATGCCACTTGGTTAAACTTTGTTGTTACTGCTAAAGCACGCTTACAAATTCGTACTTATTTACGTTCACAAGAGCAAACAGAATCTTATGGTTTAGGACGACGTTTATTAAGTCATGCCTTAGGTAAAGTCCATATCGAAGACATTGACCAAGCAAAAATTGATCAGGTTGTTAAGGAGACCGGTAATACCAGTCTTGATGGCCTACTCGTCAATATTGGCTTAGGTAATGCGTTAAGCATAGGTATTGCTAGACGATTAACCGATGAATTTACTATAGATAGTGCAGAAAGTGGCTTCGCTGATCCAAACAGTAAAACCAAAATGCCAATAAAAGGCAGCGAAGGTATGTTGGTCAGTTACGGAAAATGTTGCCGTCCTATTCCAGGAGACGCTATATTAGCTTACTTGAGTCCTGGTAAAGGTTTAATGGTGCATCAACAAGGTTGTCGTAACATTAAAAACCATGAACAAGGTAGCTTATTTCCAGTAAAATGGGACAGTGACATTAACCGAGACTTCATTGCAAAATTACGTATTGAAATAATGAATCATCAAGGTGCACTCGCCGCATTGACCAATGTTATTGCTAAGTGTGAATCCAATGTTCATGCGTTAAATTCTGGTGAAAAAGACTCGGGACTATATGCGATTGACATGGAAATAACCTGTCGAGACCGCGTTCATTTAGCCGATATTATTCGAAAAATAAAAGTGATGATTGATGTTCAGCGTGTTGTGCGTAATAAGTAGTCAATCATCTTTAACAAAATTACTATGTAGGAAATACTATGAAAACAATTATCAGTACAGATAACGCACCCAGTGCAATCGGCACATACAGCCAAGCGGTAAAAGTTAATAATACCGTTTACCTTTCAGGCCAGATCCCTCTTATTCCAGAGACAATGACTGTTGTTTCTGAAGACTTTACCGAACAAACTAATCAGGTATTTAAGAACTTAGTTGCGGTATGTGAAGCTGCAGGCGGTAATATTAACGATATGGTGAAGGTAAATATCTTCATGATGGATCTCGCCAACTTTGCAACAGTAAACGAAGTAATGAGCCAATATTTTCAGCAACCCTACCCAGCACGCGCTGCGGTACAAGTTTCTCGTTTACCCAAAGACGTATTAATTGAAATAGATGGCGTGATGGAATTACCTAACGTCGGCTAATTTCCGCTGTTAACTGTAAAGTATATTCTCCCTCCTTAAATTTAATGGTTGCACCTAACCATTAAATTTAAGAGCAAGTTGTCAAAAATATGTAAAAATCTCGTATAAAAAATTTGTTTAGCTATTTTTAGATGATGAACCATAAAGTGTAGATGTGAAGTGTAATGACTCCTGAAAGATTAAAAAGAATAAACGCGATGCTCGATAAACGCCAACCAGATTTAACTGTTTGTATGGAAGGTGTTCATAAGTCACATAACCTTGCCGCGGTTGTTCGCACCGCCGATGCCGTTGGCGTTAGTGATGTTCATGCCATCTGGAAAAGTGATGAAATGGAAGTACGTGGCGGCAGTGCTGCGGGTAGTCAAAACTGGATTGATGTGCACAACTACACGACAACTAAAGATGCTATTGATGAATTAAAAAAGCAAGGCATGCAAATATTGGTGACCAACCTTTCTGATAGCGCTGTAGATTTTCGTGAGATCGATTACACCAAACCAACGGCTATTATTTTAGGCCAAGAAAAGTTTGGTGCTTCAGATATTGCACTTGCAATGGCCGATCAAGATATTGTTATTCCTATGGTTGGCATGGTGCAATCGTTAAACGTTTCTGTCGCCTCTTCTGTGGTTTTGTATGAAGCGCAACGTCAGCGTCAATTAGCTGGAATGTATGACACTGCTCGAATTGATGATAATCGCCGTCAGCGTTTCTTATTTGAAGGTGGGCATCCTATTTTTGCTGAAGCATGTAAACGTAAGGGCTTACCTTATCCTGTAATTGATGAAGAAGGACAAATCATTGCCTCTGAACCATGGTGGGAACAGATGCAAATGACTCAAGCGGCTTGGAAAGCATTAGATAATTAATCGACAGCATTGCTGAAATTTTATAGCTAAGCCCTTAAATATGCCATTTAGGTGATTTGACTATATGATAAAAGGACAATAACTTAGTGTCAAAAGGGCTAGCCAAACTCGCACAAATAGCCATCACCAGCTTAAAAGGTGTTGGTCCAAGCATGGCAGAAAAACTTGAAAAAGTTGGCTTGCGCTCACTACAAGATTTACTTTTTCATTTACCCAATCGTTATGAAGACCGGACTCGTGTTACCGCAATACGAGACTGTTTTCCTGGTGTTTTCACTAATATTATTGGTGAAATCACCGGTAGCCAAATCATTAATGGCAAGGGACGTATGTTACTGGTTACCGTTCAAGATGCTTCAGGAACAGTAACCTTACGTTTTTTTCGCTTTAGCGCTGCACAAAAAAATAGCTTAGCATTAGGGCTGAACATTCGCTGTTATGGTGAAATTAAACGTGGCGCTCGTGGTTTTGAAATAATTCATCCTGAGTATAAATCCCTTGATGAAGACCAGCATTTAACCGAGGTAGAAGAAACACTAACCCCCGTTTACCCAACAACTGAAGGCTTACGGCAAATAACTTTACGTAACTTAACCGAGCAAGCGTTAATTAGATTAGAACGAGGCCAAGTTGAAGAGTTATTACCTGATGAGTTTAATTTGCAAAATTATTCTCTTGCACAAGCTTTGGCGCTTATTCATCGTCCACCCCCTGAAACTTCAGTGATACAACTGGAAGAGGGTAAGCATCCAGCACAGTTGCGATTAATAAAAGAAGAATTATTGGCGCATAATTTAAGTATGCTGAAATTACGCCAGTCTAGTGATGCTCATCGTTCAATCTCTTTAATCG
Source organism: Colwellia sp. PAMC 20917 (assembly GCF_001767295.1). Lineage (GTDB taxonomy): Bacteria > Pseudomonadota > Gammaproteobacteria > Enterobacterales > Alteromonadaceae > Colwellia_A. The sequence continues at coordinate 2,543,385 of NZ_CP014944.1, read as the reverse complement.
ATGATCAAGTACTCAGTGATAAATTTTTAGCCTCATTACCTTTTTCACCCACCAATGCCCAGGTGAGAGTGGTAAAAGAAATTCGTCAGGACCTGATGAAAACTCAGCCAATGATGCGCCTAGTACAAGGTGATGTGGGTTCAGGAAAAACCTTAGTAGCAGCACTTGCAGCACTCACCGCTATCAGTAAAGGCTTTCAGGTTGCCTTAATGGCGCCAACAGAAATATTAGCAGAACAACATGCCCTTAATTTTAAAAACTGGTTTGAACCGCTTGATATTAGCGTCGGCTGGCTAGCTGGAAAAACGAAGGCAAAAGCAAGACGTAGCGCACTAGAGCATATCGAAAATGGTAGTATGCAGATGATTGTTGGTACCCATGCTTTATTTCAAGATAAAGTTATCTTTCATAATTTAACACTGATTATTATTGATGAACAACATCGCTTTGGTGTACATCAGCGTTTATCACTGCGCGAGAAAGGCGCTTTTGAGGGTAATTATCCGCATCAATTGATTATGACAGCAACTCCGATCCCTCGCACGTTAGCCATGACTGCCTATGCCGATTTAGACACCTCTATTATTGATGAACTTCCCCCAGGAAGAACCCCGATAAATACCATCGCCTTACCTGACACACGCCGTGAAGATGTAGTTGAACGCATTCGAAAAGGCTGTGTAGAAGACAACCGACAAGCTTATTGGGTGTGTACATTAATTGAAGAGTCTGAAGTATTACAATGCCAAGCAGCAGAAGATACGGCGGTGTATTTACAAGAGCAACTAACAGAATTAAAAATTGGTTTGATACACGGAAGAATGAAAGCCGTTGAAAAACAGTCAGTAATGGAAACGTTTAAAAAAGGCGAACTAGACTTGTTAGTGGCGACAACCGTTATTGAGGTCGGTGTTGATGTCCCCAATTCCAGCTTAATGGTCATTGAAAACCCTGAACGGTTAGGCTTAGCGCAACTCCATCAGCTACGTGGTCGTGTAGGAAGAGGTACAGTCGCTTCACATTGTGTATTAATGTATAAAAGCCCACTCTCTAAAACCGCAACCAAACGCTTAGCGGTATTACGTGAAAGTAATGACGGCTTTGTTATCGCACAAAAAGACTTAGAAATACGAGGACCAGGTGAATTTTTAGGTACCAAGCAAACGGGTCTCGCCGATCTAAAAATAGCAGACTTGCTCAGAGATGCGCATTTAATTCCAGAAGTACAGCAACATGCTTATCTTATTTGGAAAAAACACCCACAAAATGCCCAAGCGATTATTCAGCGTTGGATGGGAGACCGCGAATACTTTACCAATGCTTAAGCTGCTTTATATAGAAATAAAACAGCTAAGCCAAGACGAAAGCGCAAATTACTTTCTTATTATTCTCAATAAATACAAGCTCAACAATAAACCAAAGCTTATTGCTCCTCCACCTGAGGTTTTCACTTTTGCTGGTGCGGTAACAACAACAGCAAGTGCTTTACTAACCGTGATGCTTCTGGTCGTTTTAACGCTAAGGCCTGTGCTATCCATTACCGTTAATTCAACACTATAGGTACCAGCCTGAGAAAAAGTGTAACTAGGGTTTTGTATGTTACTGGTACTATTATCATCAAAATCCCAAGCATAACTATATTGTGAATCCCCCCGACTGGACTTGAAGTAAAGGTCACCACTAAATCATTAGCTGAATGAGAAAATGAAACCCTTAAATCGGACGCTTCCGAGGAGCTTGAAAGTGTTACGGTTGCCGAAGTACTATCAGAGCTTTGCAAGTCGACCTTCATGCTAAAGTCGAGTTTGGGTAGGATAACACCAGACTCAGGTTGACTTGGCGAAGAGTAATCATTGGAATCGCTAAAGAAACTCTTTGCAACATTATGCACATCACCGTTAAAAGGTTGTTGGTCGTATAAACTAAATGCAGCGTCGTGTATCTGATATGCCGAATTTCTGTTACTGCCATTAGACGCTTTTACTAAGTTTTGATCGGCATCAATCACACCGATAAATAACTGGCCAGCATGTTCATCTACCTTATTGTCAGCAATATTGTCATTACGATACCAAAGTAAAACGCCCGCATCGTAGCCGATATTTTTTAAGCGGCTATCAACACTGGTATGACTGCGTAATTGAACATAATAGTAATGGGGTAAACCGGCAATTTTATCAGCTAAACGGCTAAAGCCCGCAAGTGTAGCTTGATTTTCTACTTCGCCATCGATAGCAAAGATCTCACTCGCACCATTGAATACTTTTATTTCATCTGCGACAAAGCCATAACCACCTTCCGCTTGATCGGTAACATAATTAATTTTAATGACAACACTTTGTCCAGCAAAGCTAGCAAGATCAAAGGTTAAATCAGTCCATTTTAAATCACCTTCTGCATTGGCAATATCCGCTGAATTTCCGCTGATATATTCACCTATGCTGGGGTAATATGGATTGCTATTTTGGCTGTGATTTCCCTTAATCACGGTGTCGTTTACTAATACCTGCAGGTAATCATAGTCTTGTTCTATTTCCCAGCGCGCTTTCATCGACAATGTCGGGGTACCTGCTGGCAGGTCGACTGAGAACGACATACTGTTTTCCAACATATCACCCTTATTCGAATAAAATTGATATTCTCCCGCGTAAGCAGCTGGAAAATCTAATACAGAGGGCGGTAAGTTCACCTTAATCTGGTTAACCGCAGTATGATCAACCGTACTAACCAAGGAGATACTCTCATTGTTTAATGTCGCAAAATCAACTTGCCGTTGAGTTATCCAGTTGCCTTGATAACGCTCCTGTAGATAATCACGGGCCAGAGGACTAAAGGCTGACGGGCGAGTTCCTGCTGGAGAGCCTAGCCAAGTACCAGAAGCCATGACTGACCATTCTGAAACGGGCGCCCCAATATCACTACTATCGATATCATATTCGTCAAGTAAACCTAAATCATGACCAAATTCATGGACAACAACGCCCGGAGCCGCATCAATCGGATTAATAGTATAACCAAACGCTTTTATCTCAGAGCCAGGAATAGTGGCTGGTTGATCACCCGCATCATTGAGCACAAAACTTCGATGTGACCAAATAGCATCTTCGGCTAAATTACCACCACCGGCTTCCTCACCGATACTGGCATGGAAAAGCATAATATGATCAATAATACCGTCAGGTTCATTAACATTTCCGTCTCCGTCAAAATCAAATAAATCAGTTTTGTCGTAAGGGGATAAATCTAAACCATTAGCAACAAGTTGTGTAACTGCTTCAACAACAAGCGCCTTAACATTTTGATCATTTTCGGTTTCTTCGTCGTTACTACCATAATAACTGGCATTATTCTCTGCAGTCACCCAGCCCTTAACTTGGCCGGTAAAAAAGAATTTCTGACCAGACTCATGTTGATAATATTGATAAGCCGATTCAATATTTTGTCCTGATGGACCATCAAATCCACTCGTAGAAAATAAGAGCTCATTATAATGAGCAGGCGAATAATTCGCATAAAACATATCGGTATCATTCGCTGACAAACCATTATCGTTATGCTTTAAATCATTAAAATCGATCAGTATCGCTAAAATATTAACCGTGGTTTCAACGTCAGCATCCGCTGTTTCTTGTAATAAATAATGGGCTATTTGAGTTTTTTTCAATTGACTATTGAAGCCCATCTTTTCACGGCGTTCTCCACTACTAAAACGTTCAGCGGCTACCACTTTTTTTGATAAGGCCTGAGGCAAAACTTTAGGTTGAAATGATTTTTTTATCAGATAATTAGACAGTGCTTGTTTTTTTTGTTGGTCAGTGGCGTTTATTGACAATTCACCTCTTTTTTCTAACCAATAGAGAATACGCTCTTTGTTAATAACACCAGCATCTGCTGGTGAACTTTTTGAAAAACGTTTTATATCATCAGTATTTTCTGCTCGTAAAGGCAGCTGACTTATCAAGACCAACAAAGCTAATAGATAGGGTATCTTCATGAGTTTTCCTCGTGTCACTTGTTATTTAGCACAGTTTTTCAAAGCCGCGTTTTTCTTACGAATATAGTTATTAACTGCATGCTCTATTTCTTCATTAGATAATGAACCATCAATTTTACCATTGGCAATTAACCGCTCTTTTAACTTTTGCGTGTTTTTAAGTGGTGGTATCGTTGACTGACGACAAACAACTTTTTTTATAATAACTTGTTCGCTGCTATTTTTAGTGGTTAGTGGTGCTACTGCTTGCTGACACCCCAGTAATAAAGTCATCACGACCCCTAAATAAAATTTCATAACATCGCCGTATATAACAATAATAATAACCATAATACAGCATATTAATTAGTGGATAAAGTTTAACCAACACAGTCCATTTAATAAAAAACCCCACCACTTGATTTCAAGTGTTAATAATTGCTAAAAAATACGGTAAACTGTCAGTAATTTTAGTGATAAGTGAATGTTAGATGGCCGCTCAACAAGATAATCATCAAGAAAATGGATCAAATTCTTCAAGTGACAACACCACACATTTTGGCTTTCAAACGGTAGATAAAAACGAGAAAGAGTCAAAGGTTGCCAGTGTATTTCACTCTGTCGCCGCCCAATATGATGTGATGAATGACCTAATGTCTTTTGGTATTCATCGCCTTTGGAAACGCTTCACCATAGATGCTAGTGGCGTACGTCCTGGTAACAAAGTACTAGATTTAGCCGGTGGTACTGGCGATTTAACCGCAAAATTTTCACAGCTAGTTGGTCGTGAAGGCAAGGTTATTCTTGCTGATATTAATAGCTCTATGCTCAATGTTGGTCGAGATAAGTTACGTGACAAAGGTTTAGTACAAAATATTGAATACGTACAAGCCAATGCACAATACTTACCCTTTGAAGACAATACCTTTGATATTGTCACCATAGCTTTTGGTTTACGTAACGTTACTGACAAAGATATGGCGCTAAGGTCTATTTACCGTGTATTAAAACCCGGTGGTCGTTTATTGGTGCTAGAATTTTCAAAACCAGAACATCAGTTAATCAGTAAGGCTTACGACTTTTATTCTTTTAATATTCTTCCTAAAATGGGCGAATTAGTGGCTAAAGATGGTGATAGCTATCAATATTTAGCCGAGTCTATTCGCATGCACCCTGATCAAGAAACATTAAAAGAGATGATGGATTCGGCGGGTTTTGAACAGACAAGCTTCAAAAACCTTACCGGTGGTGTTGTTGCTCTGCACAAAGGGTATAAATTTTAATCGTGACAAACTTCAGTAGTCAGTTAATGTTTCAACAAACGCTTTGTTCAACCGTAGAGTTTGCCTTTAATCAAGCACTCGCAATCAATGTTAAGGGTGCCAGTGTTTTGCAGACCTTAGAAGAAAAAACATTGACCATTTTATTATCTGAGTTAGGTTTTCCGCTAAGTTTCTCTATTAATAACAACAAAGTGTTAGTGACTGGTCTAACTGAACGTAGCGACTGTACAATAAATACGAGTATAAAAACCTTACGTGAACTAAAGAAAGAGCAACAAATTACGGAGTTAATCAAGCAAGAGAAACTCGATGTTCAAGGTGACATTAAAGTTGCTCAACAGTTTGCTAATATTGCCCAATCATTAGAAATCGATTGGCAAAGCGAAATTGCTCAGCATATTGGTGATATTCCTACTTATAAGTTGTCACAGTTAGGTAAGCGCTGGGCGAAGAAAATTAATTTTGCCACACAACAGATACAAGCAGACGCCAGCGAATGGCTAGTGCATGAAAAACGATTAGTGGTAACAGCCAGTCAACTCGGTAGTTTTAGTGAACAGGTTACTGAAATAACTAAGCAAACAAATACAGTAGCGGAACGTATTCAGCGACTTGCTGAAAAAATAACTCCCTTAACTTAATTCTCAAGGAACATTGTGAGCAGTTTACGACTTTATCGCATCATTAAAACATTTCTTCAATTTGGTCTTGATGAACTGATCCCAAGCCATATGATACCTTGGTATGCAAAATTCATTCGCTTCACATTATTCTGGTTACGTAATAAACACCAAGATAAGCCTTCAGCCTTGCGACTTCGCCTAGCGATTGAATCTTTAGGTCCGGTGTTTGTAAAGTTTGGCCAGATGTTGTCAACCCGTCGTGACTTACTTCCTGAAGATTTTGCCAACGAACTAGCATTGCTGCAAGATCAAGTACCTGCTTTTGATGGTGAATTAGCCAAAGCTATTGTTTTAGAAGCCATAGGTGAAGAAACATTTAATCAGCATTTTAGTGATTTTAATAGTAAACCTCTTGCTTCGGCGTCAATTGCCCAAGTGCATACAGCCACCTTGCTGCAAGACGGACAACCTTTTGAAGTAGTCCTTAAAGTTTTACGCCCCAACATTACTGAGACAATTTTAGCTGACGTAAAAGTCATGTCGCTATTTGCGGGTGTTGTTGCTAAATTTTTACCTGATGGTAAACGACTACGTCCAAAAGAGGTCGTTAATGAATACCGAAAAACGATTGTTGACGAACTAGATCTCAACCGTGAAGCCGCGAATGCAACCTTATTAAAGCACAATTTTTCCCAGGGTAATGCCAGCGATAGCGTATTATATGTACCCAAGGTTTATAGTGATTTTAGCCATGAAAACGTAATGGTTATGGAACGTATTTATGGTATTGGCGTTGGAGAGATAGCGACACTTCAAGGGCTTGGCGTAGACATGAAATTACTTGCTGAACGTGGTGTTGAAGTGTTTTTTACCCAAGTATTTCGTGACAGTTTTTTTCATGCTGATATGCATCCAGGCAATGTTTTTGTCGATGCAACAAACCCTGCCGATCCAACATGGATAGCAATAGATTGTGGTATCTGTGGTACGTTAAACCGTGAAGATAAACGCTACTTGGCCGAAAATTTTGTCGCGTTTTTTAATAGAGATTATCGGAAAGTTGCCGAGCTCCATGTCGACTCTGGCTGGGTACCAAGCGAGACTAGTGTTGATGAGTTTGAATTTGCTATTCGCACCGTTTGCGAACCGATATTCAACAAACCCTTATCAGAAATATCTTTCGGGCAAGTGCTGGTAAGCCTTTTTAACACCGCCAGACGATTCAATATGGAAGTGCAACCACAATTAGTTTTATTACAGAAAACCTTACTCTATATCGAAGGCTTAGGCCGACAACTATACCCACAACTCGACTTATGGCAAACCGCTAAACCTTTCTTAGAGAATTGGGTAAAACAGCAAATGGGTGTTAAAGCCGTATTCAAAAAGATAAAAGAGAATCTACCTTTTTGGAATGAAAAACTGCCTGAAATGCCAGACCTGCTTTATGATTATTTAAAAACGACCCAAGTAAGCCGTCAAAAGCAAATGCACTTATTCACTGAATTAAAAACGCAGCAACACAAAAATCATAAAGTTATTATTGGTACTTTGCTTTTTAGTACCTTATGTATTTGTGCAGCTATTATATTTCACTAATACCAGCTTCAACTGTCTGAGTAAATATCAGTAATGGAGTTATCTCACATTAACCTAAGCTGAGATAATTACTGCAGGAGTTATCCGTTCGAGGACTAAATCTAAGTTGACGTTATCAGCTTGAGACGCAATAAATTTTTTGAGACAGAAAAAAATTATTATTTTGTGCCTATTTGAGGTCATAACTACTAGTGTTATAAAGGCTACTAACCGACAATATAATCGCTAACGTAACTACTTTAACGACGACTAATGCCAAAACCTACCTGTTTTGGCCTTAATTAACCCTAAAAACAGTCCTTTTTACCACCATTGCTGCCAGTCAATTTTGAATTATTAACGATCACTCTATGCGCTTTGCTGACGTTAGCTAGTGGTTGTTCTTTAGGTCGATAATTAGCCAAAAGCGGAAGTTAGCTTTTGAGTTACTAACGACAGTTCAGAACCTTAATCAGTCGCTCAATTATTGCTTCGATCATCGTTACAATAATGAACAAAAAATTGCATGGAACATCAACTATACCAGTGTTTATCAGGAAATGTTGATGAAAAAAAATAGTGATTCGGAGCAAGGGAGTGGGGAGTGTAGCTCTGGCTCTGCTTCGAAAAGACAACTTAAACCGATGCGATATAAACCATCACCTAATTAAAAATGGCACCACTTAGGTGCCATTAACTTGGTTCATCATAACGCTTGAATGAATATTAAACTTTTCTTCTTAAGCGCATAAGACCTAGTAGTGATAAAGCAAAGATTGCTAAAGAGCTTGGCTCTGGTACTTCAGTTGAATTACCTGATGAATTTTGAGAGTAATAGTCACTTATCTTTACGCCTTTCATTGAAAAATCTGTAGAACTTTGTGCAAAGCCAAGCTGTATTGGAAATTGATGTTGATCATCATTACTATCAATTCCTGATACAATAAACTTATCTACGTCAAAGCCTATTAAACTACTGAAATCAACATTTTCAGTTAAGTCAAAATCACCAAGCAAGTTCCACTCATCGCCTTGCTGGTAGAAAATATCAAACATATCACCAAAACCAGCGGGGAAACCTAAAATATCGCTAAACAAACCACCATCAGTTGTTTCGAATAAAAATGATTCCCATGGATCTGGGTCATACCAACCGCCAGAGACAGCATCAGTGAAAAAGAATGTTCCATCTTCACCAATATCATCAGGCATGAAAGGGGTTTCTTGAGTTGCCCCTTCACCCGTAATTATTGAAGCAGTATATGAATCTTGGTATGCTCTTTTACCACTATCGTTAGACCAACCGTCTAGCCATAAATTCCCACGAGAACCTACTGTAAGATCTATAGCTCCCTCATAAGTACCTTCTATTACTATTGTGGAGTTTTGGCTTTCAATGTTCTTACTTGATAGTATCCCGCTACTAAGCATAGAACCTCCTAACTCCTCGTAGTAACTAGTGGCTTTACCAAACTCATTTATTACTGAAATAGATAAATCTTCTACTCCCAGTCCGCCTAGTCGCCAATAATCGGCCCATGAAGTTATATCATAGGAGCCATCACAGTTTAGACCACACCCTAGATCTCCGTTATCTCCATCAGCCTGAAACTGTATTGTAGCGACAAATTTTTCTTTTGACGTCCTTGCATAGTCACCAGTTTTGGAATCTATATTATTATAAGTAATCCTAGAATTACCCATACTATGTGCGCCTCCATCTACTTCTTCAATAACAGTTGTATATGGATCAGGGTATCCATTTGGATCATCTGTTAGATAAACGCAATCATTTGTTGGGCATGTAGGAACTTCTCTAGTTTGAGTTCCTTTACTACCTGAAACTGCTCCAGACATTGTTGTCGTCCCATCATTAACTTTCAGCTCAACGCTACTATTTGCCTGAGAAACTCCATAATTTGCCTGAGAATCATATTGGTAAGTACCATCTTGTATGGTGTGTCCGTTGTAACTGTCGCCTTCAGCTCCTGATGTATGAGCATCAGCGTTAATTGCGGTTGATTTGGTGGTAACTTTCCAGTAAGAAACTTTGGGTTCAATTAAGCTTGAAACCGCATTAAAACTTGTAAAGCACACTAAGGCAAGGGGGAGAAATGTAACTTTCATTGAAAATCCTTTTCTTTATTTTTATTTATATGATTATGATAAGTATGTAAAAAATCCAACTTGACAGGTGCAGGCAAAATGTATGCCTAATTTGTAATTCATTGATGCTTATGGTTTTTTAATTTTGGTTTCTTGTGTTTTCTTAAAAGTGTAAAATTTACTGACAGTTTGCCCTAACATATTAATTTTAAAATAAATAACTTTGTTGAATAAGATGATTAGCTAGTAAATAGTGATCAGAATATTTTCCGAGATTAAAACAGCTAGACTACGCGCACTTATACTTAAATTGTACTTTTTTTGTTGGGTCAAATACGGGACAAAAATTTAGTTATGAACAGTTATATTTTGTTTTTATTTTTATTTTTATAACTCCATATTTTACAGGGCGTTGGGTCTAAGTGGCACTTAATGCAATGTTAATAAAATTAGGTGACAGGTGTCGTCTATCCGACCCGAAGCGCCATAGAATCACAAAAATTTAATACCTAAAATCATATTAACCTAATGTCCGCTTTGGTATTTTCTAATCAAATTATAATTTTTGACTTTATAGATTCCTGATGAAATTTAGAACAATTCTATTATCTAACGCAGGACTGATTTTCATCGGTTCAAATGTCGATAGATAAGCCAAGGTTAAGGTCTTCTTTCGTATCAGAGAAGACCATTTTAGTGCTGATTTAGGGTGTTAGAAAAGGTCTCGAATGTGGCAGCTAGTGACCTTAGAACAATGATCACTGGTAGCTTTGCCCTCACCAAAAGCTAACGTCAAAAAAGTGCGCTTAGTTGATCTAATGTTCTGAAAAGCTTAATGTCTTCTTAGATACGATAGCTGACATAAGCCTTTGCTTATTTAACTGCTACCATTTCGACAATTATTCGTAAAAAGGATTGGTTATATATGGATGGCTTTTTGTCAAAAACTATAAAAATCACACAAGTCGTGCTGAATAATCAGTTAAAGTGCCTGAAGGCTTTTACACGTATGATATAACAAAGGATACTTAATCCTACGGTAGTGGTTTTTAATGAATTAACTATTAAGAAACCATTAGGTGTCGATATTTTTTACAGTTACCAATCACCAGAAACAAAAAAACATCAGTCATGACAATTGATGTTTTCCGTAGTAAAACAATTTTAAATTATTAAGCTTGTTTCTTAAATCGACGTGATACTAAACCAATCATTCCTAATGCAAAAATAGCAATTGTTGATGGCTCTGGTACTGCGACACTTATCAAACTGACATCATCGACAGTTGATGCACCACTAACATTTTGGAGCTTTAATGTAGTTAAAGTATTGCTAGCCGTAAAAGTGAAACTCCCAGTAACCCATCCCCCGCCCGTCGATAGACCGGTAATTAGATCTGTAGTCCCTGTGTTGTAGAGATGAGCACTAACACGACCGGCTCCTCCGCTCCAACCTATCATTGAATACGTGAGCTCGTATAAGGACCCGATGTTGGTTGCGAAGGATTGTTCGACATAGCCAAAGCCATAGCCATTCCCAACATGCATTGCATTTAATCCTTCAAGAGTCGACATCCCCGCATAAGGCATACCTAGCAGGTACGTTTGACCGCTTATAGTTGACCACGCACCATAACCGCTTGATGTGCTAGCAGTACCTGTGGCTTGTCCAAATTCAAATCCACCATCTACAATCAAGTTCGCATGAGTGACTGTCGTTGATAGTACGACTAAGGCTGCTATTGCGATTTTTAAAAATTTAAACTTCATTTAATCTTCCTTTTAATCCCTTTCCATAAACTTTGGTAGGTAATAGTAATTTATTGATATCTTTATTTTAATACAAAAAATACGCCAAACTTATAAAACTTAATTATTTCAATATTATGGAAGTTCGATAAAATTTATATATAATAATACTGTAAAAAAAACTGACACATAAACATTCATCAACTGTTTGAATTTACAGCTTGATTTTAAGGAACAATAATTTAAGTTAACTTTAGTATAAAAACGTCATAAGGTGATTGAATTTCAGCTAAAACCAAATATAAATCATCAAAAGAATCATGTTAAACTTCCTAAAACACGTATTTTAGTAGTGTAATTGATTAGAGCTGAGTAGTGTTAATTGTTGTAATGAATTACCAAAGCATAATTACAGGCCAGTATATTCAACACAACACTACGACCTAGCAACTGACTTGTAATCACTTGTCTTGATATGTCATCCGTTGGTATTGTTATAAAATCAACAAGTAGATTTTATAAAATAAGTTATCAATTTCTATATTCGTGAAGTTAGAATAAAACCAGAGGATAAAAATCAATATATGCATACTAGCGGATTATTCTCCGTTGTTAGTGAAAGCCAGATAATAGGCAAAGCGAACTGTCACTAATCATTCTGTGAACGAAAATTTAGCCTTATAGTTGGCATCTAAAACTTAAACTCTCCAGACTATATTGAGCTTACGCCTATCCCTCAAACATATAGTAATTTCTGGCTTAAATTGCCCCCTAATGTGTTTATGGTTTTACAAAGGCTTAATGTCCGCAATTGGTACAGCCTGTGTGAAAACGTTTTGATCACTTTTTCGAATAAGCACCGGATACTTATGATCAATCAATCTCAAAACAAGATAATATATCACTCAATATTTGCTATAATATTCATTAGGTTAATTGATTATATGTTGGCTGTATGTCACGTCATATTAAAGGTTTATCTCGCTCCCAAGCAACCCTCTTTCCAGAAATGCTTGAAGATTTTGTCGCTAAAGAAAATCCTGTTAGAGTAATTGATGTATTTGTCGATGGTTTAGATTTAGAAAACCTTGGTTTCAAAGGTGTTCAATCTAAAGCAACTGGCCGACCTGGTTATCACCCCGCCATATTACTCAAAATTTATATCTATGGTTATTTAAACCGAATTCAGTCATCACGCTGTCTAGAGCGAGAAACACAACGTAATGTTGAACTTATGTGGCTCACGGAGCGTTTATCCCCAGACTTTAAAACGATTGCTGACTTTAGAAAAGATAACCACAGTGGAATTAAAAACACCTGTAAAACCTTCGTTCAAATGTGCCATAAATTCAATATGTTTAGTGAAGCGACTGTTGCTATAGATGGTAGTAAGTTTAAGGCATCCAACAACAAAGATAAAAACTACACTCCAAGTAAAATGAAGTCTCATATTGAGCGAGTAGAAAAGCATATTAATAATTATTTTTTGAAGCTTGAACAGTCAGATTCACAAGAGAACACATCACAATACATTGCTAATATTGAATCTAAATTAGATTTCTTAAAACAACACCTCGTTGAACTAAAAGAGATGGAATTAGCCGTCAATAATCATCCTGATAAACAAGTATCAACAGTCGATCCTGATTCTCGCTTGATGAAAACACAGGGCATGACACGAGCGATTTGCTATAACATACAAAGCGCTGTCGATACTAAACATCATTTAATTGTTGCTCACGAAGTCACCAATACAACAGATAGGGGGCAGTTGTGCAATATGACCAAACTGACACTTAAAGCGTTAGGGAAAAGTGTTACAACAATATTGGCAGATAAGGGTTATTACAGCCGACAAGATATTAAAGATACTCAAGATTTAGGTGTATCGACGCTTGTACCAAAAACCGATACATCAGGCTCAGAAAAGAAGGGAATTTTTAACAAGTCACTGTTTGAATATAATCAAGATAATGATGTTTATATTTGCCCTGCGGGCAATGAGCTTCAACATCGATTCAATGCGATAGAAGGAGGGTTAGATATCAAAATTTACTTCAATGGTATGGCTTGTAAAAATTGCACTATCCGAAGCCAATGTACCCGTTCTAAAAAAGACCCAAGAAGAATGAGACGTTGGATCCATGAAGCTGATATGGAAAAAATGGAAGCCTTGCTCAAAGCAACGCCTGATGCGATGCTTCAACGAAAACAAACGGTTGAACATCCCTTTGGTACGATTAAGTTGTGGGCAGGAGCCACGCACCTTTTAACAAGAGGGTTTAAAAATGTCAGTACAGAATTGAACCTGCATGTATTGGCGTATAATTTAAAAAGAATGCTCAATATATTTGGAATAGAAAAGTTGATGAAGGAAGTGATGTTGCCGTAAGAGGTAACTCTTTCCTTAAAAGACCCAAATATGTTTCAAATAGGAGCCAATATCAGCAATTTTGAACGAATAAAAAATATAAAGCATGGATATTCATAAATATCGGCTTCGCTACGCGAAGCCTTCTAAATAGCTGATATAAACCCTCAATAATGAAAACTTACAATAATTAGTTTTCACACAGGCTGGGTACTAAGCAGTCTTTAATGGCTGCTTTTTTATTTCTGCATTAGGTCAGGTTTGTGGCTTTAGTTAGCGTTAAGAGGCGAAATACCAAAGACAGCAATGAACTTGAAGTGAACGTTGTAATTTGTGCGTTACTCGCTTTCATAAAGCGCGTAAGTTATTTTTACAAGCCCGTAAAATAATGAATAGGAAATCCACCAACAATAAATTATATCTGTTGGGCTGTTTTAATTTTAGATGACCTTATTGTATGTCTAACATTTCAACTTATATTCTGACCAATGCAAAGTATTACCTAACAAAACGACACTGCCAGAAACAATCAAGATTGCTGTACTCAAAATACCCGTCATAATGATACATTCCGCTATACCGCCATCGTCACAATCTCCTAGCTCCCCCATTTGAGTGGATTTTAAGGTTAGTTTTTTTGTCACCATATCGCAGTCATAATAGTAAGGCTGGTCAGGTGAAGAAGAAGGAACGAATGCACATGAACTGACGGAAATACAAATAAAACAACTCAACAGCACTTTCTTTAAACTCATCAACTGCGATATCCATATAATTAATTTTTCATTAAAAGTTTGACCAATAAAAGACTTATCAGCTTTTATTAAGTTAGAGGTCGAACTTTGTGTAGATTAATTATAATGAAATACAAAACATTAACTGTTCAGTTTTTGTATTTCATTTGTTTAACTTTGTAAGATTATTTTAATTTTCATGGCTAATTGTTAATAAAAAATAACGCCTCATTGAAGCAAAGAGGCGTTATTTTTATAATCATTAATGGCGGGCTTAATTGAAATTTTTTGTTTTAGTTATCTTTAGCCAAAACATAAAAAAGTACTTATTTATTTTTATTCTTGAGCATATCACGCAAATTCGCCACACCCATTTTAGTGGTTTTGTCTTTGTGCTCTTGGCTTTTTTTAGTTTCTGTTAGCTCCCAACTTAAATCGTCTTGCGGTAATTCGTGTAAAAATCGACTCGCTTCGGTGCGAGAAACTTCACCATATTGTCGGCGCTCTTTGGCATAAGTAAAAATTAATTCACGTTGCGCACGGGTAATTCCCACATAAGCCAATCGACGCTCTTCTTCAACGTTACCTTCGTCCATACTTGTTTGGTGTGGCAATAAACCTTCTTCCATGCCAATCAAGAAGACATAAGGAAATTCTAGCCCCTTAGAAGCGTGTAGTGTCATTAATTGTACTTGGTCAGCATCGTCTTCATCTTCGCCACGTTCCATCATATCGCGCAAGGTTAAGCGGGTTACAATGGCTGGCAATAACATAGGCTCTTCTTCATCATCCCCTTCAAGCATATTAGTTACCCAACTAAAAAGTTGCGTAACGTTTTTCATGCGCATTTCTGCTGCTTTTGGGCTAGGCGAAGTGTCGTACAGCCAATCTTCATAATTTATTTCACGGATCATCGCTCTAAGCACTGCAGGCGTATCACCTCGCTCCGCGTGATCGCCAGTTTCAACTAACCAACGAGTAAACCTTTGCACATGTACTAAACCACGACCGGTTAAATGCTGTTCAAGCCCCAACTCAAAACTAGCGGCGAACATACTTATTTGCCGCATATTGGCGTAATTACCCAGTTTTTCTAGTGTCGTGGGTCCAATTTCTCTGCGTGGTACATTAACTATTCTTAGAAATGCATTGTCATCATCCGGGTTCACCAAAACACGTAAAAATGCCATCATGTCTTTAATTTCGCTGCGTGAGAAGAATGAAGTCCCGCCGCTGATCTTATAAGGAATACGGTTAAGCATTAATGCTTTTTCTAATAAGCGTGATTGATGATTACCACGATACAAGATCGCATAATTTTTAAATTTACTTTTGTTTAAGAACTTATGACCAATTAATTCACCGACCACTCGCTCAATTTCATGCTCTTCATTTTTCGCTTGAATAACGCGCAGTTCAACGCCGTAAGCCAACTCACTAAACAACGCTTTGTCGTAAACATGAGGATTGTTCGCGATTAATGTATTGGCACACTTAAGAATACGACCACTTGATCGGTAATTTTGTTCTAACTTAATCAACTTAAGTTGCGGAAAATCTTCTCCGAGTAAAACAAGATTTTGCGGTTTTGCACCACGCCATGAATATATAGATTGATCGTCATCGCCAACAACCGTTAACAAAGCCCGTTCACCGGCGATTAATTTTACTAACTCATATTGGCTAGCATTGGTATCTTGATATTCATCAACCAGTAAGTATTGAATTTTTTTCTGCCAGCGTGCTTTAACGTCAGGAAAGTTTTTTAATAACAAGGTAGGGATTAAAATTAAGTCATCGAAATCAAGCGCGTTATAGGCCTTCATATGTTTTTGATAGAGCTGGTAAAATTCAGCAAACATCGTGGTATCTGCATCACCAGCCATTTTTATCGCGGAGTCAGGTAACATTAAGTCATTTTTCCAATTGGAAATCATGCTCTGTAATTTACTCAGTAAATCTTTATCACCATCAAGCTCATCATGTGTTAATTCTTTTAATAAAGACAACGTGTCTTGGTCGTCAAATAAGGTAAAACCGGGTTTATAACCTAAGGTTTTAATTTCTTTACGAATAATATCAAGACCCAGCGAGTGAAAAGTCGAAACGGTGAGACCTCGCGTTAAACTTTTGTCCATCATCTTAATCACACGTTCTTTCATTTCTCGTGCGGCTTTATTGGTAAAGGTTACTGCCGCAATATTACGAGCTTTGTAATCACATTTTTCAATAAGATAAGCAATTTTCTTACAGATAACCCCTGTTTTACCACTACCCGCGCCGGCTAATACTAAGCAGGGGCCAGTAACATATTTTACCGCTTCATTTTGTCCGGGGTTAAGTTTCATAGTGTTCAGTTTTTCAGATAATTAGATTTTCAGGGCGATGATTTTACCTTGTTTGCTCTATATCGTATATACCCGCGCACAGGTCAAACTCTACATTGTTAAATATCTTGTAGTTAATAAATTAGCCATTGGCAAAACCATTAAATACATTACAATGAGCTCATTGATGAACTAAGGATAATGATTATGTTTAACGCTAAAAAGATTGAAGAAATCGCCAAACAAGTTTCTGATGCAATTCCACCTAAATTCAAAGATATAGCTGCAGATATTGAAGAAAAAACCAAAGTGGTGTTACAACGAAAATTAACACAGCTTGACGTAGTTTCTCGTGAAGAGTTTGATGTTCAAACACAAGTATTATTAAAAACACGTCAGAAACTGGCTGAGTTAGAAAATAAGCTCGCTGAAATCGAAACTAAGTTAGCTGAATAAAGTCACAAATAGCGATAAGTTATTATTGGTACAACTAACTTATCGCTTCGAAGAGTATGACTAAGTGACTATTTTATAGACACGCCGCTCTAAAATAAAGCCCATAACTCCCATGAAAAACAAGAATACACCCGCTATTCGTAGCCATGCATTTATTGGCTGAGCAATGATTTTTTCACTATCAGCACGATAAAGCCGAAGCCCTTCTGGTAATGTTACGACATAGTTTTTCCCTAAGAATTTCTCAGACAATATGAATTTTTCATCCTTACGTTGTGTCATCTCCATCTTCTTTTTATAGTAAAGCTGATTTTTTACATCTTCTCGCGGGATCATCTTCTCCCAATCATCAAATATATCTTTTGGCTCTCCCGCTAAAACAACGCCTTGAGAATAGTATCCAAACTGTACCTCTGGAAACAATATTTTACTTTGCCCAACATAGAATACAGTAAGCGCAAGGACAATCAGTGCACTGCATATATAAAGATAACGCCTTTGATTTAACATTTGTGATTGCTGTTGCTGCTTTAACCAATGCTCTATATCAGGTATCTGCTTAAGCTGAGTCTCAGCGTAGCGTCTGTCGAATGCAGCTATAAAATCAGCTAAAGATAACTCATAAGCGGCTAATAACCTTCTAAAAATATCATTTGATGGCATTGACTTATCATTTTCTAACTTTGATAAATAAGATTGCTCTATTCCCGTTAAATCAGCTAAATCAGGCTGACTTAATGCTTTTTCATTTCTAAGTTTTTTTAACTGTTCACCAAGCGTCATTTGCTTTTCCTTTTTAGATTAAGTATTAAAATGCCGTCGACAGCAGACTTATTCTTGGTTATTCCTGCAATAATATAAAGGTGAATATTTAAGAATATTGTTGAATATAGAAATGTTGTTAGGGTTATTTGACATAAATGTTTATTGTCATTGCTTACCCATAAAAAAGCAGCCACCGGCTGCTTTTTTATTTTAAGGATAAACTTAATTTAATTGATATCTTTTAGTTTCTCAATATATTGTAGCTTCTCAATATTTAGCATAACGCGGCAATAGAATTCTTCGGGACAAAAAGGTTTTCGTAGAAAATCATCGGCACCATTTTTAATGAATCGTGCTGATTGAAAACTCTTTTCTGAACTCGCTACCGCTATAATGATTAACTCATTAATTGGGTGTTTGGCTCTAATTTTATGCACTAATTCTAAGCCACTCACCCCGGTTAAATCTTGCTCAAGGATCACAATTTTTATATCTGGTTGCTCCTCAAGCTTTTTAATTGCTTTGGTACCATCTTCAACATCATAAACTGTAAAGTTTCTTCGTTTAAGTAACTGACAAACATGATTTCTTGAGGCTAAAGAATCATCAACGACTAAAACACCAATTTTTGGGTTATGAAGTTGACCATGAAGGATTCGAAGTAAGTAATGATAAGCCTGAGCATTCGTTTTTGTAATGTAATCAATAATGGGTTGGTTAAGTAATTTCTTATGTGTAGCGTCATCAATTCGGCCCGTCATGATAATACTGGGAATATTGTGTTGAACAATATAGGGAACAACTTCACCATTAGGCGCATCAGGTAAACCATAATCAAGCGTCGCTAAGAAAAAACTATGCTCTTGGGCGAGCAACACTTTAACATGAGCAAAGGTGTGAGCGATGGTCACGGAATATCCTAAGGAAACAGCAATTTTTTCAATAACTAGCGCAATTGACTTACTGTCCTCAACAACGAGCAA
This sequence comes from Colwellia sp. PAMC 20917, assembly GCF_001767295.1. Classification (GTDB taxonomy): domain Bacteria; phylum Pseudomonadota; class Gammaproteobacteria; order Enterobacterales; family Alteromonadaceae; genus Colwellia_A. The sequence continues at coordinate 2,524,438 of NZ_CP014944.1, read as the reverse complement.
TCTTTTTTGGGTCATATAAAACTCACTCGCATTAGTAAAACTTAATTATAAATTACTATACCTGAGAGTTTCACTAAGTAAACTTATATTACCCGGTGGCTCTTCTTTGCTTAACTGCTTCTGCTAAACAAAGAGAATTGTCGTCATTAAAGTAAACAATAAAACAAGTTAATCTATCTTCTTTATGTAACAAGCAGCCAATGGCTGCTTGTTAACTTTTAAAGGTAAACTCGCTTCAATTTACCACAGGTTACAACTTCATTGGCTGCATTTGTTTATAGGTTAGGCTACGCCATAACCATTCCATGGGACCAAAGCGGTAGCGGTTTAACCACCATTTAGATAATATTATTTGAATCACTATAATGGCTATAACAATAAGCATTTGCGGTGCTCTTGATATCTCACCGTATTGCCCTCCCGCATAACCATAAAAGATACTCGTTAAAATAACTGAGTGCATTAAATAATTGGTTAATGCCATTTGCCCCATGGGTGAAAATGCGACAAAAAACTGCTGCCACTTTTGTTTGTTTAACGCACAAACAACGAGACCTAAATATCCTGCCGAGAGTAAATATTGGCCGATATAAAAAAGTGTTTGCCCAACACCTTGCAGCATGACTGAAATAGCTGCGGCAGGGTGTTGAATAATTAAGATGCTAGCAACATTTAATGGAATACCAACGCATAAACCAACTTTAGCCAAGAGACTAAAAAATTTATGATGCTCTTGGTGTTTGGTTATTTTTTCTGTCACCACCAGCCAAAAACCTAAGATAAATATTGGTATTAAAACGACCAACGACATAATAGGCGTGAACATCAACATAAATCCCAGAAAGCCAAGCCGGTATTCTGTAGCTTGCCAATAACTATTTTGCATAAAGGCACTATCTTCTTCAGCAATATCCGCCTGTAATACTTTACGTTGCTCAATAGTTTCAGCAATAGTGATTTCTCTCAGTTCTTCATCGGTAAGTATAACTTCTTCAGGACTAGACTCTTCACTATCAATAGCATTGTTCTTTTCTAATATAACATCAGTATTTATCAGTAATTGCTGTTCAACTGCTGTATATATATCAAGTTCGTTTTGCCATATTTCTTGATACTTAGACTCGTTAAAAACCATGCCCAATATAGAACCCAAAAAACTCACCAAAAAAAGAGGGATCATTAGCCACATTAAGGCTAATTTTAAATAAGCTTTTGGGTCTTCTGTTTTTTTATAGGTAACCCAAGCTAATAGGATTAAACCCGCGATAGCGTACTGGTGTAAAATATCACCGCCCCATAAAAAAATCATATGGGCTATACCGATGAGCAGCAACACCAACATACGACGAACAAACCAAGCACCAAAGGGTCGACCTGCATCTTTGGCACGTAACAACATAACAGCAAAGCCCATTCCAAAGATAAGGGCAAATAATTTATAAAATTTACCTTCAACAAAACAACGAATTAACCAACCAATTGCATGGTCAATACCCGTTAAGGTTGTATCGTGTCCGCCTAAAGAAATAATTGCACGGTTAAACCATTCAATATTCATCAATAAAATACCAACGAGAGCTAGGCCGCGTAAAATATCTAAGGCATCAACACGTTTATGTTTATCCAAGGGTTTTAACTTAGGGGGGGGTATTACCGATTCATCTTCTTGGCTTACTTGCATCATGAATTGTCCATATAGTTTTTATGGATATAGAATAAACTAATTTTTCTGTAATTGAAAAGTATAAAATATAAGAAGCCACTTCAATTAAAGTGGCTTTAGTATATGATCAGTAAAGGTTATTTAAATAATCTCTCGATTTAATTTAAAAATGCTTGATAGGCTTTATTTTCGGTTTCTTCTTGCCACTCATAACCTAAATCTTTTAGATGATTAAAAAAGGCAAGCTGATCATCATTCTTCACTTCAAAGCCAGCTAATACTTGACCGAAAGCCGCACCATGATTACGGTAATGAAATAAAGTAATATTCCAATGCTCACCTAAGGTATCTAAGAACTTTTCCAATGCACCTGGATATTCAGGAAACTGAAAACGAAAAATACGCTCTGGCGTTGGTGAAGAGTTTTGGCCACCAATCATATAGCGGACATGAAGTTTAGCTAATTCGTTATCAGTAAGATCTGTTGCTCGATAATCTCTTTTAGTTAACTGTGACAGTAAGTGATTTCGATCATCTTCACCACTGGTTCTAACACCTACAAAAATATTAGCACTTTTATGGCTGCCATCGGCTTTTGTTGCATAACGGTAATTAAACTCAGTGATCACTCGTCCATCTAAGGCATGACAGAAGGTTCTAAAACTACCTTTCTTTTCTGGAATTTTTACTGCGAGCACCGCTTCTTTTTGCTCACCTAATTCACATCGCTCTGAAATATATCGTAACGTGTGAAAATTCATATTAGCGCCAGACAGAATAGCAACTAATGCTTCATCTCCAGCACTGGTTTTACAATACTTCTGTAAGCCCGCCAGTGACAATGCGCCAGCAGGTTCTGAAATCACGCGCGTCTGTTCAAAGATGTCTTTGATAGAAGTACAAATTTCATCGGTTGTTACCGTGATGACGTCATCGCAATAATGTTTAATGACATTGAAGGTGTTTTCACCAATCCTCTTTACGGCAACCCCATCAGCAAACAGTCCCACTTGTTCTAAGTCGACCGGTTTACCGGCTTCCATAGCGGCTTTCAAGCAAGCAGAGTCTTCTGCTTCAACACCGATAACTTTTATATTGGGTCGTAGTTGCTTTAAATAAACCGACATACCTGCTAGTAAACCGCCACCACCGACTGGAACAAAAACAACGTCAATTTTTGGGTGCTGCTGTAAAAGTTCTTTGGCAACCGTGCCTTGTCCAGCGATAATATCGATATCATCAAAAGGAGGAACTATTGTTTTATTTTCATCTCGGGCAAAATCTAATGAAGCAACTTGCGCTTCATTGAAACTTTTACCGACTAAACGCACTTCGGCGCCAAAACGACGTACATTATCAACTTTTATATCAGGTGTTGTTATTGGCATAACAATCGTGGCTTTAATACCGAGCTTATTTGCTGCAAGTGCCAAGCCCTGAGCATGATTACCGGCAGAAGCGGCAATCACCCCATGAATACACTGCTCTTCAGTTAAATTAACAAGCTTATTATAAGCACCACGGATCTTAAAAGAATGAACCGGTTGCTGGTCTTCACGTTTAAGGAAAATTTGATTGCCTAAACGTGATGACAACTTAGTTAATGATGTTAATTCACTTTCTATAGCAACATCATAAACGGGTGCCAATAGAATTCTTCGTAAATAGTCGAGCCCTTGTTCTTGAGTTTCTTTCGCAAGCACTAAAGCTTGCTGTTCAGCTTCAGTCATTATATTTATTCCAAAAGGTCATCAAGAAATTCACCTTACGCCCCAACTAAACCGTCAAGTAAATCACGGTTACGTACAGCACCTTTGTCAGCACTTGTTGCTAACATCGCGTAATTTTTCAAGGCATAGCTAATTGGGCGTACACGGTTAAGTGGTTTCCAAGCATCCTTGCCTTTTGCTTCCATGTTAGTGCGACGTTCAGCTAAAACTGCTTCGCTGACGTTTAATGTAATATCGCGATTAGGAATATCGATATGAATAATGTCACCTTGTTCAACTAAGGCAATCATACCGCCACTGCCAGCTTCAGGAGAAACATGGCCAATAGATAAACCAGAAGTGCCACCAGAGAAACGGCCATCGGTTAATAAGGCACATTCTTTACCTAACCCCATAGATTTTAAGTAAGTGGTTGGGTAAAGCATTTCTTGCATACCAGGACCCCCTTTAGGGCCTTCGTAACGAATAACAACCACTTCGCCAGCAACAACCTTGCCCGCTAAAATACCTGAAACCGCATCATCTTGGCTTTCAAAAACATGAGCTGGACCGGTAAAGACTAAATTATCATCTGATACACCCGCCGTTTTAACAACACAACCATCAGGGGCAATATTACCGGCTAATACCGCTAAGCCACCCTCTAATGAATACGCGTGTTCAAGTGAACGTATACAGCCGTTTTCACGATCGTCATCAACAGTATCCCAACGACAATCTTGACTAAAAGCTTTAGTGGTGCGAATGCCTGCAGGGCCTGCACGGAAAAAGTCGATTACGCTTTGGTCTTTAGTTAACGTTATATCGTATTTTTCAAGCATTTCATCAAGTGTTAAACCCAGTACGTTTTTGATGTCCATGGTTAATAAATTAGCGCGAGCTAATTCACCTAAAATTGCAATGACACCACCAGCGCGATGTACGTCTTCCATATGGTATTTAGGTGTAGAAGGAGCAACTTTACATAACTGCGGGACAACTCTTGATAAGCGATCCATATCTTTCATGGTGAAATCAATATCAGCTTCTTGCGCAGCGGCGATTAAATGCAACACGGTATTTGTTGAACCACCCATAGCAATATCTAAACAAGTGGCATTTTCGAACGCCGCTTTGTTAGCAATATTACGTGGCAACGCCGACTCGTCATTTTCTTGATAGTAGCGCTTAGTTAATTTAACAATTTCTTTACCCGCGTTTAAGAACAGTTGTTCACGGTCAGCATGGGTTGCAAGCATTGAACCGTTCCCCGGTTGTGCTAAACCTAACGCTTCTGCTAAACAGTTCATTGAATTAGCAGTGAACATACCCGAACAAGAGCCACAAGTAGGACAAGCCGAACGTTCAACTTGGTCACTTTGCGCGTCAGAGACTTTTGGGTCAGCACCTTGGATCATCGCATCAACAAGGTCAAGTTTGATAATTTGGTTAGAAAGCTTAGTTTTACCAGCTTCCATTGGGCCACCGGAAACAAAAATCACTGGAATATTTAAGCGCATAGCCGCCATTAACATACCCGGCGTGATTTTGTCACAGTTTGAAATACAGACCATAGCATCGGCACAATGCGCATTAACCATATATTCAACCGAGTCGGCAATTAAATCACGCGAAGGTAAACTGTAAAGCATACCGCTGTGACCCATGGCAATGCCATCATCAACCGCAATGGTATTAAATTCTTTAGCGACACCACCCGCTTTTTCAATAGCGCCAGCAACAAGCTGCCCCATATCTTTTAAATGTACATGACCGGGTACAAACTGAGTAAAGGAGTTAACAACCGCAATAATTGGTTTGCCAAAATCATTATCCGTCATTCCTGTTGCGCGCCATAAAGCACGAGCCCCAGCCATATTACGGCCTTGAGTAGAAGTTGCAGATCTTAATTTAGGCATGATATTTACATTCCAATTGATAATGTGAATTAATATTGTGAAAAATTTTATTTTGAAAGCTACTGTTCCAAGAAGCTCTTAAAATAAAACCTTATCGGTTTTATTTATAGTTTACGGTGATAGCAACTCTTCAACATTTGCCACTTTAGCAAAGAAGGCGTAACGGGCTTATCGCGAGAAGCGAGTATTGCCGATGCCGGTAAAGTGGTAATGACAACGAGTTGCTTTTATTACCGTTATTTAACGGGATCTAACCAATTATCAGGAACAGTAGTCGTTCCGTTGAAAATACCAAAAAATGCTTCTTGAATAGCTTTAGTGATCGGTCCACGGGTACCATTACCGACAAGCATTCCGTCCACTGATTTTACTGGTACAACTTCCGTTGCTGTGCCACACATAAAGAACTCATCAACTAAGTACAATGACTCACGAGAAATTGGCTCTTCACGTACTTCATAACCCAATTGTTCTGCAAGAAAAAATACAGTATCGCGGGTTAAACCTTGTAAAATCGAAGCCGTTCCAGGAGGGGTATAAAGAATACCTTTGCGGATCAAAAATAAGTTTTGACCGGCTCCTTCACTAACCATATTATTGATATCAAGTGCGACACCTTCAGCATAACCATGACGAGCAGCTTCAGCTGAAATCAGTTGTGATGAAAGGTAATTACCACCGGCTTTTGCTGCTGTTGGCATAGTGTTAGGTGCTAATCGATTCCAACTTGACACTCCAACTTCTACACCATTCTCAATAGCATCAGCGCCTAGGTAAGCTTCCCAACTAAATGCAGCAATCATTACATCAGCTTTTGCATCAATAGGTGGACGTAACCCCATACCGATATCACCTAAAAAAGCCAACGGACGTAAGTAAGCAGAAGCTAAACCATTTTCAGCAACGGCATCTTTACAGGCTTGAACAATTTCTTCTTGGGTAAAAGGGATATTCATTCGATAGATTTTTGCTGAATCAAATAAACGTTTAATATGTTCTTCTAAACGAAAAATACACGTACCTTTATGAGTATCATAAGCACGGATACCTTCAAATACCGAGGAACCATAATGCAAAGCGTGACTCATTACATGCACGGTAGCATTTTTCCAAGGCATGAGTTCACCATTAAACCAAATTAGTTCTGCATTTACTTTAGCCATTTTTCTTCCTAATTTATAATATTTTTAACGAGTTAGCTGTAGTTTAATTACCCAACCAACTCTGAATTTTTATGGGTGCTTGTTGCGCAATTATTATAACTGGTTATGAGCGACATTACTTCGTGGTATTTTTGTCTACCTTGACGTCTTTGATATCAATCAGTTTATTAATTTGATCAACTAAAAGTGAAATAGGTCGCTCACTTCGCACCATTAATTCTATAGTGCCGATATTTGTACCGGTATTAACTCGCGCCTTAATGCCTTCGATTAGGAAGCCTCGGTAGCGGGTGACTTGTAAAATACGCTCTAACACCACTTGCTTATCATCAGCCTTTATACGTAATTGATAATGGTTCATCTTAAGTACTCTCCATCATTTTATCATTGGCTGTATTGGGTGGAACTAGTGGCCAAACATTATCTGCGGCATCTATTTTAACTTGTAAAAGATAAGGCCCGTTATGCGCTAACATCTCTTCAATCGCCTCAGAAACCTCTGCCTTAGAGCTTATCTGTTTAGCTTTAATGTCAAATGCATTTGCAAGCATGACAAAATCAGGGTTATCAGAAAGATCTGTTTCACTTAAACGTCCATCAAAAAATAAATCTTGCCATTGGCGGACCATACCTAATTTGGCATTATCAATGAGGACAATTTTTACCGGTAACTGAAAACGCTTTATTGTTGAGAGTTCTTGCACATTCATCATGATAGAGCCATCGCCTGAAACAGTAATAATACAATCTGTTGGTCGGCTAACTTGTGCACCGATCGCGGCCGGTAAGCCAAAGCCCATGGTGCCCATTCCAGCACTGGTTAAAAAGTTACTAGGGTGATCAAATGACATATGCTGTGCCGCCCACATTTGATGTTGACCAACATCAGTGGTAACACAACTGTTTAGCGGCATTTTATCGCTCAACTCTTTAAGTACCGCTGGTGCAAAAATAGTGCTGCCAGGATGATTATAATCCCAAGAAAAATCAGCTTTCATTTGCTGACATTTTTGTTGCCAACTTTTGATTTCTAAAGGAATCGATAAGGCAGGTAGATTAGTTTTTAAATCACCTAAGATCGCTGAATCAGCGGCTCGGCGTTTATTAATCTCGGCTGTATCTATATCAAAATGAATAACTTTCGCATGGGGCGCAAACTCAGTTAATTTCCCAGTAACTCGGTCATCAAAACGTGCACCAACAACCACCAATAAATCACTTTCTTGTACCGCTAAGTTTGCCGCTTTAGTGCCGTGCATGCCTAACATGCCAAGATAGTTTTCATTATTAGGCGAAATAGCACCTAAACCTTTTAATGTTGAAACACTCGGTATATGGGTAATATCAATAAAATCGCGTAATTCATCGACCGCGTTTGCCATACCTACACCGCCACCCACATACAAAACAGGCTGTTTTGCATGACAAAGCATAGCGATTGCAGAACCAACATTAGCCGGTGGTAAATTAACTTTATTTTTCAAGGTTGAAACTACACTGCCTTGGCTAACCACATGCGCAATTTGAATGTCTTTTGGGATATCGACAAGAACAGGACCTTGTCTCCCTTCCAATGCTATAGCAAAGGCTTGATGTAAAACTTTTTCAAGATCATTAATATCTGTTACCTGAAAAGAATGCTTAGTACAGGCGAGTGATAAACCAAAAATATCGATTTCCTGAAAAGCATCAGAGCCCATCACCGAAGTAGCAACTTGTCCAGTTATGGCAACAATAGGAATTGAATCGGCAAGGGCGTCAGCAAGGCCAGTAATTAAATTAGTTGCCCCCGGTCCAGAAGTCGCAAAACAAACCCCTACTTTACCGGATGCTCTTGCATAACCTACTGCTGAAAATGCCGCACCTTGCTCATGGCGACACAAGAAGTGTTGGATGTCACTGTCGGTAAGTGCATCATAAATTGGCATTATAGCGCCACCAGGATAACCAAAAACATGCTCAACACCGTGCTGCTGAAGTACGTCAAAAAGTAATGAACCGCCTGTTTGTTTCTTTTCACTTGTCATCTTTTTTTTAACCCACCCAACTGAATACATTTTGCATAACCGTTAGTTTGAGCTTTCTCCTTTGCGCTGAGTTGGTATGATTTATTGATATAAAATATTGATATTAAAACTGACCATCATTATTTTCATCTTTATCTATAAAAAAACCCCCGTTCCTTTCGGAGCGAGGGTTTGTTTTTTGCTTTAGTTTTTCTTAGCTCAACAAACAACCTCGCGATGATTTAATAATCACCACGACGAGAATGTTAATAATCACTGAACTAAATTTTTGCATGTTTATTCAATTACCTTGATTCTTTATAAAAACAAAATGAAAAACTTTTAAATTTGTTGGCTATTGCACTGCCTATTTAAATTAGTACCATAGCTCTAATATTAAGTGCAAGTTTTTTTACTAGCGTTTTTTAATTGAAATAAATAATTTAGTTATATGATGCGTTAGCACTTTAGATAAATCCTGCCTAAACTTAACTTACAGGATGCTAACTAAATGGATTTTTATGAGCTTAGCTTGTATTTATAGCAGAGCCCGGGTTGGGCTTGAGTCTCCCCTTGTCACTGTCGAAGTGCATTTAGCCAATGGACTGCCGGTATTTAATATTGTCGGTTTACCAGAAACCTCGGTACGTGAATCAAAAGATCGGGTGCGCAGCGCTATCATCAATTGTGGTTATCAGTTCCCAGCAAAGCGAATTACCATAAATCTAGCCCCCGCTGATTTACCTAAAGAAGGAGGTCGCTTCGACTTACCGATAGCGCTTGGTATTTTGGTTGCGAGTAAGCAACTGCCTAATACAGATTTAAGCCAATATGAGTTTGCTGGCGAACTTGCGCTTTCTGGTGAATTGCGTGAAATTATTGGTGAAATTCCAATGGCAATTGCTTGCGCTAACGCTAAAAGAACCTTAGTTATTCCTAAACAAAATGCTGAACAAGCGAGTTGGGTTAAGCAGGCCAATATTTTATCAATAGAACATTTAAGTCAATTATATCCACACTTTTTAAAGCAACGCTCGCTACCTTTGGTGTCTGCAAAAGCAGTAGAGTATTATCAAGTGCCTACCAGCAAAGACATTGCTGATGTTATTGGCCAACCACTGGCAAAAAGAGCTCTAGAAATCTCCGCTTGTGGCGCGCACAACCTACTTTTTATTGGGCCACCTGGTACGGGCAAAACCATGCTAGCGAGCCGTTTACCTGGAATATTACCACCAATGAGCGAAAGTGAAGCGTTAGAGGCAGCAGCTATCGCTTCGATTAGCCATCAAAAAATCAATCATAAATCTTGGTTAACTCGCCCCTTTCGCGCTCCCCATCATACGGCTTCTTCTGCGGCACTGGTTGGTGGTGGCAGCCAACCACAAGCGGGAGAGATTTCATTAGCGCATAATGGCGTATTATTTCTGGATGAATTACCTGAATTTGCTCGTAAAGTGCTCGATGTTTTACGTGAGCCCATGGAATCAGCAGAAGTTACCATTTCTAGAGCAATGTACAAACAAACCTTTCCAGCAAAATTTCAATTAGTAGCTGCGATGAATCCTAGCCCAACCGGATTTTACAATGATAACCGCAGCACACCCGAACAAGTGCTACGTTATTTAAATCGCCTATCGGGGCCTTTTCTTGACCGAATTGATATTCAAATTGAGGTGACCCGTTTACCCAAGGGTATGTGGGCAAAGGATGATCATAACAATGAAAGTTCTGCGCAAATACAGAAAAGGGTTGCGCTGTGTAGAGAATTACAATTAGAGCGGCAAGGGAAAGCAAATGCTCACTTAGGGAGTGCTGAAACACGGATATTTTGCAAACTGAGTACTGATGAGCATGAGTTTTTAGAGCTTGCCGTTGAAAAACTTGGTTTGTCTACCCGCGCCCACCATAAAATATTAAAGATAGCGCGCACCTTGGCAGACATGAATAGTATTGAAGATATTCAACATGAACATATCATTGAAGCGCTGTCTTATCGCGCAATGGACCGATTACTGAGACACCTAACCGATGCTGTTTCTTTTTAACCGGACATCACAATTAATAAGATTAAAGTCGTCATATTGAATATATCTGGCATTAGCATCTTATCAAAAAGCCTTCTAGCCAATAACAATGGCTATTCTCTAGTGATAAAGCGGTTGCTGAGACTATTTAATTGCCTCAAAGAAGGCTTTGACTAAGGTTTGTTCTCGACTTTGGTTTAAACAACAAATGCCGAGGTCGAACGGCTCAATATCACCAACATTTTGTAAATATTGCACCCGGTCTTTTACCGGGCTATTTTCAACAACAACTTTTGGGGCCATGCCGACACCACAACCTAAAGCAACCATGCTAACAAGCGCTTCATGACCCGAAACTGTTGCATAAATATTGGGTTTACCTTGTTGTTTTTTACGATACCAAAGCTCAAAACGCTTACGCGCCGCACCATGCTCAGCTAAAATAATCGGTACTTCAGACCAAATAATCGTTTCGTCTTGTAATTGTTGCTGAACTCGACAAGCCATCGTCGGTGCAATTACGGCCAACGGCACAGTAGCAATATGCTGAAAATAAAACATTCTTGATAAGCTTTCAGGTTTTACACCAAAAGCAAAATCTACCAACTTTTGCTGTACTTGGTCAAAGGCATCAGCAGCATCACCGGTCGTTAATACAATTTCAACTAGCGGGTGTTGTTGGCGAAAGCGTTCCAATAGCGGTGGTAAATGACTATAAGCGGCAGTAACAGAACAATAAATGTGAAGTTTACCCTGTAGTTCAGCCTGCTTTTGGTCGAGCGACAATTGCAATAATTGCCATTGTTCAAGTTGCTGTTCGGCATATTTATAAAATAACATGCCTGCTTCAGTTAACACGACTGAACGATTATCACGATGTAATAGCAAACAACCTAACTGATCTTCCAGCCTTTGGATAATTCGACTTAAGGTAGAAGTACTGACATGGTGGGCTTCAGCGGTTTTCCCAAAATGAAGACTGTGGGTTAAATGCACAAACATTTTTAACGATTTAAGATCCATTATTTACTCTTACCATTCATTGACAACATTTTACCCACCAATCGTTGCACTTTATGCAACACCACCTTGCGAATATATCATTTTAAGCAACATTAATCTTGCGCTATGATAACTCCATCGTCGGAAAGACCGATAAAGCCATTAAATAATCACATCGCCAGCATTACGTTGAGTCGATTTGAGACAAAAGGATAACCCAATGAGCAATTATTTTAACACCTTAAGTTTACGCGAAAAATTAGGTCAGTTAGGCAAATGTCGTTTTATGCAGCGTGAAGAATTCAGCGATGGCTGTAATTTTATTAAAGACTGGAATATTGTCATTGTCGGTTGTGGCGCGCAAGGGCTAAACCAAGGTTTGAACATGCGTGATTCGGGTTTAAATATCTCTTACGCATTACGTGAAGCTGCCATTTCATCAAAACGTCAATCTTGGCAATGGGCGACAGAGAACGGTTTTACCGTAGGTACATACGCAGAATTAATACCACAAGCTGACTTAGTGCTTAATTTAACACCAGACAAGCAACATACCTCTGCTGTTACTGCTGTTATGCCTCATATGAAACAGGGTTCAACTTTAGCCTACTCACACGGTTTTAATATCGTTGAAGAAGGTATGAAAATTCGTGAAGATATCACTGTAGTCATGGTTGCCCCTAAATGTCCGGGTACTGAAGTACGTGAAGAATACAAACGTGGTTTTGGTGTACCTACTTTAATTGCTGTTCACCCTGAGAATGATCCACAAGGTAACGGCTTAGCAATAGCTAAGGCTTACGCATCAGCTACTGGTGGCGATCGTGCCGGCGTACTTGAATCATCATTTATTGCTGAAGTGAAGTCTGACTTAATGGGCGAGCAAACTATTTTATGTGGCATGTTGCAAACCGCAGCAGTACTTGGCCATAAGCAGTTAGTTGCGCAAGGTATGGATGCTGCGTATGCACGTAAGCTATTACAATACGGCATTGAAACAACAACAGAAGGCTTAAAGCATGGCGGTATCACCAATATGATGGACCGTTTATCAAACCCTGCTAAAGTTAAAGCGTTTGATATGTCTGAAGCATTAAAAGTCATCTTACGTCCGTTATTTGAAAAACATATGGACGACATTATCGAAGGTCGCTTCTCTGCCACTATGATGGAAGATTGGGCAAATGATGATGTGAACTTATTAAAATGGCGTGAAGAAACAGCTGAGTCTTCTTTTGAAAAAGCAGCTGATTGCGACATTGAAATTACCGAACAAGAATACTACGACAAAGGCATCTTTGTGGTTGCTATGGTAAAAGCCGGTGTTGAACTAGCCTTTGAAGCTATGGTTGCTGCGGGTATCATTGAAGAATCAGCGTATTACGAGTCATTACACGAAACACCGTTAATTGCTAACTGTATTGCCCGTAACAAATTGTACGAAATGAACGTAGTCATTTCAGATACCGCTGAATACGGTAACTATTTATTTACCCATGCTGCACAACCTTTACTTAGTGATTTCGCCAGTAAATTGTCACTTGAAGAATTAGGTGAAGGCTTAAAGGAAAGCTCAAATGGCGTTGATAACGTGCGCTTGATTGAGGTTAACGAAGCAATTCGCAGCCATGGTGTCGAAAGCGTAGGTAAAAAATTACGTGGTTACATGACCGATATGAAACGCATTGTAGAGTCAAATCAATAAAATAAAATAAAACGAGCGTTGTAGATCACGAAAGGTAAACACTTAAGCCAGATAATCTAGTGGTATTATTTTCTGGCCAGCAAGTGTTAAACTGCAGCGCTTTATTTTATATCAAAGAGGAAAATTATCATGACAGAATTAAAGAATGTAACACTGACCAAGGCCGCTAATGTTTATTTTGACGGCAACGTAACTAGCAGAAAAGTAACGTTAGCAGATGGCTCAGTAGTAACCTTAGGCATTATGATGCCTGGTGAGTATACCTTTGCTACAGCGGAAAAAGAATTGATGGAAATTATCGCTGGTGAGGTTGAAATATTATTACCTAATGAGACGCAATGGCAAAGCATTTCTGCAGGTGGACACTTTTATGTCGACGCCGATGCTAAATTTGATATCAAAGTAAAAACGTTAGCTGATTATTGTTGTTCTTACATAGCAGCATAAAGCCACATCTATAGGCTTTAACCGTACCTCCGTGAATAATGGAGGTGCTTATCATTAACTTAAGTCACCCTTACCGACAAAAAATCACTGATACCTTAAAAGTGACACCTCCTTAAAACAAGCACCGACATTTAACGTTAAGTTATCATTGTAATTGACCTCGTCCTTGCCGATAACCGCTAAACCTTATTTAACACCTCGCCACTAAAAACATTGCTGATTTACTATCAATCATATTCATTTAATGAAAAAATCATCTTTAATAGCCATTGCTGAATATAAATAATGAAACTCAATAAAACCACGCAAAAAATCGATAATAATGTTTGTAAAGCACTTAAATTAGCCTGCGAAGACTTCACTAGCGAGGTTGATGGTTTCTGTTGGTTAACCCATCGCGCTAATTACACTAATTTTCCCGCGAGTTTAGTGGTGACCTGTATTTTCAATATCGATGCAGAAGTGATTGCAGCCAAAGAACAAAAAGTTGATGACCACTTGCGTGATGTCATTCAAAAGCAGTTACTCAAAGTGGGTATTGTCTTAAAAAACGTTCGCCACAATGTGCATTTAGATAGTGAGGAATCTTGCTTACGTGACCATAGTGGTCAATGGCCTGAACGTCTAAAATTAAGAGTGACTAAGCAAAAGCCAACACAAAGTAAACAGTTTGGTCGCTAGAGCCTCAGGTAGTTACCCCGTTTCCTAGCCTTATAAAACAACCATATCATCACGATGAATAATCACTTTACTGGGACAACAACCTAATAAAGTGATTATCTGTTCACTATTACAGCCCATAATACGCAACAAATCTCGTTGACTGTATTGGCAAATACCTTTGGCAATCGGCTTTTTAGAATGCGCGTCAATAATATCAACAGACTCTCCAGCGACAAAATCACCGTCAACTTGACTGACACCTGAGGGTAATAGCGAAGCACCTTCATTAACCACAGCATGCACTGCACCCGCATCAAGATGTACTTTTCCACTGCTTTTTAAGGTATGTTTTAACCAGTGTTTGCGTGCTTTGGTCGCCGCTTGTTTGGCACTAAAATGTGTACCAGGGTTTTCACCTTTTAATATCTGTTGAAAAACTTCACTACGACTGCCATTTAAAATATAAGTCTCTATGCCATTTTCAACCGCTTTTTCCGCGGCCTGAATTTTTGTTTTCATACCACCGGTGGCAATAACGTTATTTGTTGTTCCAGCCATGGCATGAATTTCAGCGGTAATTTCATGAATTTCAGGGAGTAACCTTGCTTTAGGGTTTTCACGCGGGTCTTGGTCATAAACACCATCGATATCGCTTAAGATGAATAAGCAGTCAGCCTCACTCACTAAAGCGACTAAGGCGGCTAAATTATCGTTATCACCGACTTTCAATTCATCAGTCGCGACCGTGTCATTTTCATTAACAATAGGGATAACACCATTTTCTAATAAAATACGTAGGGTGTTTTTAATATTGATGTAGCGCTGGCGATCTTTTAAATCTCCATGGGTAATGAGTAACTGGCTACAAGGAACATCAAAAAAGCGCTGCCAATTCGCCATCATTTTCATTTGCCCAACGGATGCCATCGCTTGTTTAGTGGGAATAGAGGGAACGGGAGAGCCGTGCTTAATCAATTGTCGTCCTGCAGCAACACTGCCCGATGAAACGATAATAATTTCTTTACCTGCCTGTTGGCATTCGGTAATAAAACGAGCAATAGCAAGAATATACTTACCACTACAGCCGTTATTGTCTGGTGCAACCAAAGCACTGCCTACTTTAATTACCGCACGATTAAAATTCATTGTTGTTCCCCTATGATCCAGCCCCTAGCATGCCTCGATATGCAGGTAATTTGCAATCAACTTTTTGCCATAATATAGATGAGTTTGTCATTTTTAGGCTGTTGACTTGTTATATCGAATTAATTCGGTATTTATATCCTTTAAAACTTAAGAAATGGCGAGTTACTTAACTTGAAATAACAAGATGGTGGTTTTTACCTCATTCTAAAATATCAATAATAGACGCCTAAAACGCCTATTTCTGCTAATTATTAACATTAAGCCTTGTTAACTTTCACTCATTTCAACAGCTTGATGATTAATCGATTTCAAACGGTTGTTAATCGGGATTAATTTATTTCACTGTTTTTGCTGAAAATTACTTCAAATCAGATTATGATCTAACATCTATTTATTTTTGTTATATTGAGCAAGTATTCCATGTTGAATTTTTTACCTCCGCTACTTATTCATATTATTTCGCTAACAATTTATACCGTTAATACGCTTTTCTGGTTAATACCTATTATTATATTTTCATTTTGTAAGGCTATTATTCCCTTAACCTTTGCTAAAAAAATGTTCAGCTATTTATTAGATCAAATGGCAAGCAATTGGGTGGGTGTTAACACCTTCATTCAAAAACTCTTTAATAAAACAGAAATTAAGGTAACCGGCTTAGATCAACTAACCATGAAAGAATGGTATTTGGTCATCTGTAATCACCAAAGCTGGGTTGATATTGTTATCTTGCAGCGAGTCATGCATCGCAAAATTCCTTTTTTGAAATTTTTCTTAAAAAAAGAACTTATTTTTGTGCCTTTTTTAGGCTTGGCTTGGTGGGCTCTCGACTTTCCATTTATGAAGCGTTATAGCCAATCTTTCATTAAAAAGAATCCCCATTTAAAAGGTAAAGACGTTGAAACCACACGTAAAGCTTGTGCTAAATTCAAGCATAAACCCGTCAGTATAATGAACTTTATAGAAGGAACACGCTTCACTAACGAAAAGCACGATAAGCAAAATTCCACGTTTAAACATCTACTTAAACCTAAAGCGGGTGGCATAGGTTTTGTGCTAGAAGCCATGGGTGGCAACTTGCATAAAATAGTCAATATTACCATTCATTACCCAGAGGGCATCCCTACTTTTAGTGATTTTTTAGCGGGGAAAATTAAACAGGTAAATGTCAATGTAGAGGTTTCAAATATTGGCGATGAGCTTCTTGGAGACTATGTGCGCGATCGAAATTTTAAAATAAAATTTCAAAAGTGGGTTAATCAATTATGGCTTGATAAAGACCAAAAACTTATCGAGTTTAATAATGATAATACCGCTAAATAACATTGAAATTGAAAAAGGAAACTTAAATGAGTGAACTCATTAGCACATGGTTAACTGACCAAGGTATCGCCGAAGCGTATTTAGCGATGACCACCATTTTTGTTGGTTGCATGCTCATTTTTGTCATTTCGGCATTGGGTTACTACCTCGCAAAATATCAGGTATTAGCTTTTGTTAACAAAATGGTCAGCAGAACAAAAAACACTTGGGATGATGTTTTATTAGAGCATAATGTTTTTTCTCGCTTCGCTTTTTTAATCCCGTTATTCGTACTACTGTTTTTAACGCCTATTTTACTGCCCGAACAGGCATTACTTGGCGCCGTTTTAGTAGTTTTTGTAAAAATAGCTCTCAGCTTTCAAATTGCACGTTCTATCAGTGCTGTTTTAAACGTCATTAGAAGTCTCTATCAAAATACGGCGCGTGACCGTTACTTACCCTTAAGCTCAACGATACAAGTGATAAAACTGGCTATTTATTTGGTTGCCACTATTTTATCTATTTCATTTATTTTAGATAAGTCACCTATTTATTTACTCAGTGGTTTAGGTGCATTAACTGCTGTTTTATTATTAGTATTTCAGGACACGATTAAAGGCTTAGTCGCTAGTATTCAAATATCAGCGAACAAAATGGTCGCGCCTGGTGACTGGATTGAAATTCCTAATTATGGTGCTGATGGTGATGTGATTGAGATTGGTTTAAATACGGTTAAAGTAAAAAACTTTGATAATACCGTGACAACCGTTCCTACATACGCCTTAATAAACGGCTCATTTAAGAATTGGCGAGGCATGCTCAATTCAGGTGGTCGACGCATTAAGCGTAGCATTATTATTGATATTAACAGTATTTCATTTTATCAAAATGCAGAGATTGAAAAACTCAAAGAAATTAGTTTATTAAAAGATTATTTACAGCAAAAATCTGATGAAATCACCACGAGTTTAAAAACGGCTAATTTATCTAACGATAATGTTAATAGCCGGCAGTTAACCAATGTCGGAACTTTTCGCGCTTATATTACCGCTTATTTGGCTAAACATGAAAAAATACATGATGAGATGACTTGTATGGTCAGGCAATTAGCGGCAACTGACTCAGGCTTACCGCTGGAGATATATTGTTTCAGTAATGACCAAAACTGGAAGAATTATGAGGGTATACAAGCCGATATTTTTGACCATTTATTCGCTATGGCACCGGTATTCAGTTTACGTGTTTTTCAACATCCTACCGGCTATGACTGGCAAAAAAGTCGCTCGAGTCGAAAATTTTAACGTTGACGAATCACGCCTTCTTGCATCGTTGAGGCAACAAGCTGTCCTTGACGATTAAAAATTTGCCCTTTAACTAAGCCGCGGCCGCCACTTGCTGACGGACTATCCATAACGTAAAGCAGCCAATCATCAAAACGAAATGGGCGATGAAACCACATTGCATGGTCAATAGTGGCAATCTGTAAATTGGGTTGCCAATGACTCAAGCCGTGCGGAAATAAAGCCGTTGGTAAAAACAAGAAGTCAGAGGTATAAGCCAGCATATAGGTATGAATACGTAAATCATCAGATAAGGTGCCGTTTGCTTTTATCCACATCTGAGACTTAGGTGCTGTCTTTTCGGGTTGCAGCCAATTATAAGGTTCAACAGGACGCATTTCGATGGGCTTTTCAGCTAAAAATTTACCTCTAATTTCTTCAGGTATTTTATCTTGGTTATCGAAAATAAAATCGGTGTAAGACGCTAAATCTTCAGGTGCGGGTACATCAGGCATGAGATCTTGATGCTCAATGCCTTTTTCATATTGTTGAAAAGAGGCCGTCATATAGAATATATCTTTACCGTTTTGAATTGCTTTAACACGGCGAGTGCTAAAACTTTTTCCATCACGGATACTTTCGACTTCATAAACAACCGGCTTACTCGCATCGCCTGGACGTAGAAAATAAGAATGAAGAGAGTGAACATTACGTGCTGAATCTACTGTTTCTTGAGCGGCAGAAACAGCTTGTCCCATTACTTGACCACCAAACAGCGCACGAAAGCCTAAATCTTGACTTTGACCACGATAAATTCCTTGTTCGATTACCTCTAATTCTAATAATGAAGATAAATCATCCAACACTTGACTCATAATATTTAGCACTCACTGATATGAAATTTTGACTATAGCATATTTATAATTTATATCTTTAGCGACATTTTAAAATTGTTGAAAATTCATACGCTGCAAGGTAGTATCTAGGCAATAAGAAAATTATTGACTAAAAATACGAAGAGATCTCAATGGAAGCGCTATTAGAAAGAGAAGTATTGTTAGAAAGAAGGCAAGGTAGTAATGAGGAGCAGTCGCTATGGGACAGGCTTTCTCTTGCACAAAAATTTGCCGCCAGTAGCATGACTCAGTTTGGTTACGACTTATCTTTTATTAGAAACAGCAATAACGGCAGCTTAGCCATATTACAATGCAATGGTAAAACAGCAACCATTAACGGTGAAGGTGAAGTAGACTCAACACCAAGTATAATTATTCGTCCTTAGTCGTTCATCCTTGATTAAAGGCAAATACCTAGCCTACTTTCAGAGATACATGAAAAGATGCCCCTGTTAGGCATCTTTTTGAGTTTTAGTCAGTAATAAAGCTTCAATTAAAGAAATATACCCCGTCAAATTATTACTTGACCACATACGCCTTACGCTCGCATCTTGCTTAGCGATATGCGCCACGAACCTTCTAAAAGCGTCATCGTCAAAATTTTCATAACACTTTTTAGTGATTGACTGCAGTTTGCCTTTTCCTTTTAAACACTCAATAAAAATTGCTGCATAGTTATTAATCAGTGGTGAAATAATTTCAATCGTCTCAGGTTCTAATGCCTGACAATTTTTAATTATTTGTAATCGATTTTTAACAAAATCTTCGTGTCGCTTGGCAATTATTGCCATAGAGTCTATATAAAACTTATTTTCTTTCTGACTACTACTGAACTCTTTTTTAACACTAAATAATGCGCGCTGTAGACCTTCCGCTCGAAAATAAAAATAAATACTCAAAGCTACAAAAATAGCAGCAATGGACAATACAAAAATCATATTAAGCCTATTAAAATAAAAAGTAATATTGACTACGCTTTAGTGGTTTCACTTAAACGCGATAAAAATATGTAAGGGTCAATATCTTGTGCTGTGGGTGAGCCATAGGCGTAGCGAATTTTAAGTGAATAATCACCTAAATTAGCGAAGAATCTAAGTTTAATTGCGTTAGCTAAACTATTTAACTTAATCGCTATTTCAGCTTGTGTTTGGTGAGGACCTATCAGTAAATATTCACCATCATTAATCGTACCCGCTTCATCAAATTCACCTTTTGACTCATTAAGTAAGATCGCTAATGTCTTTGAGACTTCGAGCATAATTTTATGATTAAAGTGAAAGGTAAGCTCTTGCCAGTTAACGACTGATAAGTAGCCAATCGCTAAGGGATAGTCGTATTTCCTCGCCATTTTATAATTTAGTTGATAATTTCTTTTAGTTTGAGAGGGCGTTACCAAATAAGATAATGGCTGTTCCACTTCATCATATACTTGATTTAAGCGCAACGTTCTTTGTCTTAATCCCAAAAAAACCAACGTAATGAATAATAAAACAACGATCACAATCAATAAATATATGACCTCTTTTTGCGCGATAAATTTTGCACTGAATTGAGTTTGTAACTTACTCTGTTCAGCGAGATTCAGGATTAAATTTCGACTTTTATCATTTGCACTTAACATTTGACTGGAGTCAATAACTAATGAGGGCTCAGCCTTTTTCTGAAACTGTTGAAGTAATTCAAGATAATTTTCATGGGCCATTAACGCATTTTTATAATCCCCGTTTTGCTGATACATATTACTTAATAAAAGTAATAATCTAGCCTGCTTTTTTGATAGCTTTATGTGTTTAGCATTTAATTCAGCTAATTGAAGATAATGTTGATATAAAGCTTTATTGTTTAATAGACTTGAGGTCTCTGCTAATAAAATTAACGAGGTTAAATAAGGCTTACTTAAGCTCTTTTCATTAAATGTAGCGCTGGCTGATAATAGCCAATTATGTGAGTCCCTAAACTCTCCCTGTTTTAATAACACCTCAGCCAATCCTAATTCAGCATAGGCAGCACTAATTGGCGCATTTTTATTTTTACCGTGTTTTTGTGCTTCCCAAAAAGCATTGTAAGCATCATCAAATAAATTTAACTGAAAATAAGCACGGCCTAAGTGTAAATATGTTTGGTCGATATTAGCTAATTTATCTAAATCAAATTTTAACGTTAATAACTTATTTTGCATGGTTAGCGATGCTTGATAATCGCCTAAATAATAATGTGCCGTTGCTAAAATGTCTAAAAGACAAAGGTGATCCTCATACTGAGGATTTACCGAAATCAGCACCTTAACTTGATTAAGATCATTCATCGATAAATCGTTTTTATTTTGCAACGCATAGGTAACAGCTCGATAACTCAAAGCAATTAAGCGATATTTTAGCACTTGTGGAGAATCCGCCATTAAAATGACATTGGTTGCCATATTTTGAGTTTGCTCATAATTCTCCTGTAAATAATAACCATCTGCAACTTTCAGCAATAAATTAAACTTTATGGCTGGTTCAAGTCCTTGCAGAGAAATTCCATCTTGCGCAAAATGAAATGCCTCACTATTTTCGCCCTTATTATTGGCAACATCAGCAAGAAGGATGAAGGTTTTTCCGCGAATTTGGACGGTATAATTTTCTTGAGATCCCAAAATTTTTTTTGAAAGCGTAATGATCTCTTCGTAGGGAAGGTTTTCAGCGTCTTGTAAATAATAGCGTTCAATATCTTTAATGTTTTGCTCAACGTTTAAAGCATCATTGGCAAAACAAAATGAAGTGGCTATAAAAAAACAAAGGATCAACAACAGTTTACAGGGCATTATTAACTAAAATCCTTTATCTAATGATCAATAGAGTGATTAGCCATAACCTATAAATTTAACTATTACTTATAGGTTTTCGTTACGGCTCAACAAATTATTCATAATAAAGGTTTACAAGCATAGTTCAACGCTTATAATGAATTTAGAGTTTCTAAAACTCGAAAAGGGCAAATCTAGTGAAAGCTAGAGACGCAAAGTTACCGGTCTAAGGGGAAACCTAGGATAGCGGAACTGCCAAGTATAGATATAGTGGGGGCTTGTCTTTATTTTGAACAGTTTGCTTTCGGTATACTTTGCGGTCCTTCCCTTCTTTTTAATTATCTTCTGCCATATATTTCCTTCATTTAAAACACTATATAACTAAATGTATGTTTTTTATAGACAAAAAATATATGTGGTACTTTACTTGTTTTTACTAGAAAATGGTCTATTGATATTGTTAATTGGGTGTACAAATTGAGATGGAACAATGAAATATCATGATTCCATAAAACAAGCTGAACTAAAAATGAACATGGCCGTAAAACAATTACAGCGGTGGTTTTTACCTGTCAGCCCAATTAATTATTCAGTTAGCTACGAATATATTAATAAAAAAAACATTCTGCTTAATACTGCCATTGAAAATAAACTTGCCACGGGTAAAAAGCTTGATGATTTTTTCATTGAAGAAAACTATCGTCAATTCATTTTAGGCCAAAGTAAATTCAGAGATGAACTCATTGACGATCTTGATGATGTTGTCACCCATGTTGAAAAAAACAGCCAAAAATCATCGCAGAGTATTAATAAACTTATTACCACGCTAGACAGCAATATTTCTGATTTACAATCTACCGATAAAGAAAAAATAATCGTTGCGGTAAATAGTATTCGCCATGCATCTAAAGCCTTTAAACTACACCAACAAAAATTTGCTGAACATATTTCTTTTACCCGTAAAAAGACACAAGCGTTGAAAGTTGAATTAAAAGAAGTACGTGAAGAAATTTACATGGATCCACTTACCGGTCTATATAATCGTAAAGCCATGTCTAAGCATTTAGATTTATGGCTAACAGAAGATCCAAGTCGGCAAGTTGCTGCAATTGTCGTCTGTGTTGATCAAATTTCAGAAGTTAATCTGCAATTCGGTCATTTAATTAGTGATGTTCTCTTATCAAAAATAGCCAGTAAAGTAAGTAGTTATGTTGATGGCAGCGGCCTACCAATACGTTCTGGTGGCGATGAATTTTTAATTCTGTTACCTGGTATTGACAAAGGAAGTGCTCAAGAGATTGCCGATAAAATAACACATGGTGTTGAAAAGCTGCGCTTTGTTAGTAGTAAGTCTGGTATTAGATTACCTCAAATGACATTATCTACTGGTGTAGACACCTTTAATGTTGCTGAAAATGCCAACAGTATCTTAAAAAAATCACGTCTGTTGCTGCCCGATTTATACAAAAAAAATAATACATTAAGTTCTTAATCGCTCAACAAGATACTTTTTGCTAGATTGCATTTGTTCTATCGCTGATATTTTCACTTCAATAAATAACATCAGTGATAGTATGCCCCACCTTTACTCAATATAATCGGTAATAATCCTAATATAGTCAGTGGTAAATCAAAGAAGATTACATTGCTAGTGCTTAGCTAAAAAAAGTCGACGACAGCCTCCTTGTTTTCTCATATACTGAATGCAGTGTAAAATTCCTAACGACTAAGAGAGAAATAATTTATGAAAAAAATTACTTTAGCTGTTGCTGCTACTTTAATGATGGCGTCTCCTGTTTTTGCTGGTGATGCTGCTGCTGGTAAAGCAAAAACGGGTATGTGTGCTGCTTGTCATGGTGCTGCTGGTATCTCTGCGGTACCTATGTACCCAAACCTTGCTGGTCAAAAAGAAGCTTATCTTGCTAAGCAGTTGAAAGACTTTAAAGCGGGTAAACGTAAAGATCCTGTTATGGGACCTATGTCTATGGGTTTAAGTGATGAAGATATCGCAAATATTTCAGCTTATTACGCTAGTTTAAAATAAACTCAATAATTATTGTTGAACCTGGTTCATCAAAAAATACTATTAAAAAACGCTCAATTGAGCGTTTTTTGTTTTAAGCATGATGCTGTTGAATAACTTGCAAAAAGTCATGTCCATAACGGGCAAGTTTTGTATCTCCAATGCCATTAATATTTAGCATTTGCTGTGATGTTTTTGGCTTTATACGCGCAAGCTCTGACAACGTTGCATCATTAAAAACAATAAATGGCGCAATATCCTCTGCATCTGCAATCGTTTTACGCAAACTTCTTAATTTAACAAATAAGACACGGTCATAACGTTTATCGGTTTTATCTTGCTGCCAATAGCTCGCTTTTTGCAACCTTGGTGAAGCTAACATTAAGGGTTCATCGCCTTTCAACACCGAGCGCGATGCTTGTGTTAAAAATAACGCAGATTGTTGAGAAATATCTTGTTGTAAAAATCCCAAATGAATCAATTGTCTAATAATAGCAAACCAATATCCCGGAGTTTTACTTTTACCGATAGCGAAAGTTGACACTTTTTCATGCTGCAGTTGCTTAACTTTTTCGGTTAACTCCCCTCTGAGCACTTGCACAACATGTTCAATATCACCTTGTTGCTGGATACGAAACACACAAGATAATACTTTTTGTGCCGCTTCAGTAGCGTCAAATTGAGTGGGTGGATCTAAACAAATATCACAGTTACCACATTTTTTAGTGGTAAATTCTGCAAAGTAATTAAGTACAACTTGTCGACGACAGGTTTGAG
The DNA here is from genome assembly GCF_001767295.1 of Colwellia sp. PAMC 20917. Classification (GTDB taxonomy): domain Bacteria; phylum Pseudomonadota; class Gammaproteobacteria; order Enterobacterales; family Alteromonadaceae; genus Colwellia_A. The sequence goes on along the minus strand of NZ_CP014944.1, from coordinate 2,499,928 downwards.
CTTCAATAAAGCCTTTTAACGCTTGAAAACGCTGTTGTTCAACACTCACCCTTTCTTCATTATCGCCATCCGCTATATACTTGGTAATGCGTTCTACATCTTTTTCATCATACAAAAATAACGCTTCTGCCGCTAAACCGTCTCGGCCAGCACGGCCAATTTCTTGATAATATGACTCAAGTGTTCTCGGAGGTTCAAAATGAATCACAAAGCGGATATTTGATTTATTGATGCCCAGTCCAAAAGCTACGGTGGCAATAACCACTTGAATATTATCTTTGGCAAAACCATCTTGGACAATATTGCGCATCTCTGTTTCCATACCAGCATGATAGGCAGAACAATTTATACCCGCACTTGCTAACATTTTAGATAATTTTTCAACTTGCCAGCGGCTACTACAGTAAACAATGCCACAATCATCACCACGCTTTTTAATGTAGCGTAACACCTGGTGATCGCCCTTATATTTATCAGCTAAGGTAAAACGAATATTAGGCCGATCAAAGCTATCAAGATGAATATAAGGATCAGTCAATGCGAGTTGAAGAAGAATATCTCTACGGGTTGTAACGTCGGCAGTTGCTGTTAACGCCATAACCGGTACCGATGGAAACCGTTGTTTAATTGTATGAAGTTGTGTGTATGCCGGCCGAAAATCATGTCCCCATTGTGAAATACAATGCGCTTCGTCAATAGCAAATAAACTTATCTGTATGCTCGCCAAGCGTTGCATAAAATAATAATTTTTTAAACGCTCTGGAGCTATATATAACAACTTAAGCTCACCACGAGATAAACGCTCAAAAATATCATTGATTGTTTCTTGATCTAAACTCGAATTTACAAAAGCTGCTGAAATACCTTGTCGAGTCAAACCATCAACTTGATCTTTCATTAAAGCTATTAAGGGTGAAACAACTATGGTTATTCCTGGTAATAATACGGCAGGCAGTTGATAACACATCGATTTTCCACCACCCGTTGGCATAAGTACTAAACTGTCTCGACCCTGAAATAATTGCTGAATAATTTCTAATTGTCCGCTTCGAAAAGTTTGATAACCAAAATGATGCTTTAACGCATCTTCAAGCTGAGCTTGTGAGACTGTAGGGGGAGCTTTTAGCAACGGAGTAAACTTTATTAAACGACAATTATTGTTATTTTACCCCAGCCACAAAAAAAGTCGAGAGCACTATTTTAGTATTTCTTGAATGCGTAGAAAGATAAGTGCTAAGCTACAATGAAGACATTAGACCAGTTAGAAAAATCTGCTGGCTAAATTGGAAGAGTTATGACAAATAATTTAGATGAAAAACAAATGATTGAGCAACTTACTCATTTTTGGTCGCACAACCTTCCCTTTAACAAACTACTGGGCTTAACCGTTAGTAAATTTGATTGTAATACCTCTGAAGTACGTTTTTTATGGCAAGATAAGTTAATGGGCAATCCATTACAGAAAACGCTACATGGTGGTGTCACTGCATCAGCCCTTGATTTTGCCGGTGGTGTTGTCGTGGCAGCAAATATGATTGAACAACTTGAGCACAAAACACCAACAACGATTCAACAAAGTTTAAGCTGCTTAGGAACGATAGATCTGCGTACCGATTATTTACGACCAGGTCGTGGTGAGGAGTTTATCGCCACAGCCCATATTATTCGTAGTGGCAATAAAGTCGCTGTTGCTCGCATGGAATTACATAACGAAAAAGGTGACCACATTGCTTTTGGCACCGGCACTTATTTAGTTGGTTAATCTTCACCGGTTAGTTTTTAAAGTGCTGGCTTTGTGTTCATACCATAGCTAGTTTCAGGTCTAGTTAAAAACATGCAACAGGTATTCATTATAAATGAGTAGTTATTAGCTAATTAAAGTGAATAACGTTAGCAAAAGTATTCTCAATATACAGCCGACAGTTTGTGATTATCAAACAAGTAAAGCGCTGAAATTAAAATCATTGTGCTATAATTCGGCTCTTTATTTTTGCTGCTAAAGTTTACTGAAAATCATGACTGTAACTGATAACAAAGACCGTAATGGCGTAATTAACGCGATTAGTGCTTATCTGCTTTGGGGTTTAGCGCCCATTTATTTCAAATTAATTTCTTCTATCAGCCCTGATGAAATTATGGTTCATCGTATTATTTGGTCGAGCCTGCTGTTATTTTTAATCGTTATCATCAGTAAAAGATCTCGCGTATTAATCGATACACTCAAACAGCCTAGGTTATTGGCTAAACTCGCCTTATCCGCTACTTTTCTATTAGTAAATTGGTTTTTATTCATCTGGGCGATAAATAATGATCATCTGCTAGACGCGAGCTTAGGTTATTTTATCAATCCTTTATTTAGTGTCGCACTCGGTGTTATTTTTTTAGGTGAGCGTTTGCGAAAAATGCAGAAGTTTGCCGTTGCACTGGCATTATGTGGCGTGTTAATTCAACTGGTTGCATTAGGTTCATTACCGGTAATTTCATTAGCACTTGCTGGAACGTTCGGTATTTATGGTTTGTTACGTAAAAAAATGCACCTTGACTCTTTTGTTGGTTTATTAATTGAATCAAGCATGATGCTACCGCTCGCGATTGTTTATTGGTTGTTATTTGTTAATACTAGTACCGCTAACATGTTTGAAAACAGTTCAAATTTAAACCTGCTATTGATCGCTGCAGGCGTAGTTACTACAGCGCCACTGCTATGTTTTACTGCTGCAGCAAAGAGGTTAACATTATCAACGCTAGGTTTTTTTCAATACATTGGACCCAGTATTATGTTTTTTTTAGCAACCTTCTATTATCAAGAAACATTGCAGCCCGCTAAATTAGTCACCTTTGCTGCTATTTGGTTAGCTTTGGTTATTTATAGCCTTGACTCACTAAAAGCCAGAAATGAAAAACGTAAATTAGCATTAAATGAACAATTAAGCCGTTAATTTTATTACTGGGATTATATCTAAGGTTGGTTAAGTACTGGCCTTAAGCTTTTTTGCCAGAGTAAGCTGAACACTAGAAACTTTTGCGAGTTTACTTTTAATCTTGATATTACCTTGTAGTTTTTGACAATTAGTAATGCTGTAGACACTATTTAGAAAGACGATGTCATTTAGTTAAGTATTGGCTTTAAGCTTTATTGGTAGGGTAATCTGAAAACTAGAGCCTTGTGCTAGCTTACTTTTAATTTTGATCTTACTCTGTAGTTTTTAGCTGTTAGTAATGCTGTAGACACTATTTAAAAAGACGATGTCATTTAGTTAAGTTAAGTATTGGCCTTAAGCTTTATTGGCAGGGTAATATGAAAACTAGACCCTTGTGCTAGCTTACTTTTAATTTTGATCTTACTCTGTAGTTTTTAGCTGTTAGTAATGCTGTAGACACTATTTAAAAAGACGATGTCATTTAGTTAAGTTAAGTATTGGCTTTAAGCTTTATTGGCAGGGTAATATGAAAACTAGACCCTTGTGCTAGCTTACTTTTAATTTTGATCTTACTCTGTAGTTTTTAACTGTTAGTAATGCTGTAGACACTATTTAAAAAGACGATGTAATTTAGTTAAGTTAAGTATTGGCTTTAAGCTTTATTGGCAGGGTAATATGAAAACTAGACCCTAGTGTTAGCTTACTTTTAATTTTGACCTTACTTTGTAGTTTTTAACTGTTAGTAATGCTGTAGAGACTATTTAAAAACCATGTAATTTAGTTAAGTATTGGCTTTAAGCTTTATTGGCAGGGTAATATGAAAACTAGAGCCTGCTGCTAGCTTACTTTTAATTTTGATATTGCCTTGTAGTTTTTGACATATAATATTATAAACAATGTTCATTCCTAAGCCTGTACCGCCGGAATTTCTTTTGGTGGTGAAGAAAGGTTCAAAAATATTATCTAGCACATGTTGAGTCATGCCATGGCCATCATCTTTAAAGACGATAACAACATGACCGTCTTGGGTTTTTGTTAAGTCGATAGCAATATTGCCCTGTGCTGTATTTTCAAAAGCGTGCTTTAACGCATTCGTGACTAAATTTGTTAGCACCTGCGCTAACGCTCCAGGAATGGTGGTTATTTTCAATTCACTTTCACCGCTATATTGATAACTCACCCTAAAGCGCTTCATTTCTGCCGATAACGTAGACATGACCTCTTCAATATAACTGACTAAATCAATTTCTCGCTCTTCACCCACCATTTGATCTGCTGCGACTTGCTTGAAGTTATTCAACAACTCAATAACACGCTCTAAAGCGTTAGTATTCAAGTTAGAAGCCTTCTCCATACCGTTAAAGTAATGTTGCATTGCCGTGCGGGTTAAGTTGCCTGTTTCAAAGTTTTTACGAATCTTTAGGGTACTTTCTAAAGCTGAACTTGTTGATGTTACCGCAATACCAAGTGGGGTATTAATTTCATGGGCAACCCCTGCAGTTAAGGTGCCTAACGACGCCATTTTTTCAGATTGAATTAATTGCTTTTGCATCTTTTGTAAATTTTCGAGCGTACGAGTTAATGTTCGTGTTGTTTGCCTATTTTTAACAAAAAGTACAACCACCAATCCTGAAATCAATACTAACAGGGTAAGAAAGGAAGCCATTACAATCAAATAAAGTCGCTGTTTATCAATGCGTTCTTCGCGATTTTCTAACTCCTCATTTTTTTTATTCAATTGCGTGCCTTGAAAACTTATTTGTTGCTGTTGCTGTTGCAAAATATCTTTATTAGTCAGTATTTTGTCAGCCATAGCCCTATTTTCTTGTTCTTTATTGTCAACCGAGCTTTGCTGGTTCTCTAAGTTCGTTTTTGCTGCTTTTAACTGGGTAGCTACTTGCTGTAATTGTAGCTCTTTAGTTTTTATTGAACGTTGCTGTTGTTCAGTATTTATCTGTAGGATATTTAGCTCTTGCTGATGCTTACCCGCCATTTTTTCTTGCTGTGCTAAGTTCTTATTTAAGGTATTGAGCTTTTCTTTTGCTGAGGATATTTGATTTTCTTGATCGGTTAACTTTTGGTTCAATCTTGCTTCACGCGCCCTAATGGCTTGTAATGCCAACTCTGTTTCTCTATACAAGGTAGCCACATCAAGTTCAGTCCCGCCTGACAATAATAATTCAGCAGACATCACCAAACCTTCAAAGACAATATTTGATTTATTCACTTCAAAATCTATCGCAGAATTTTCAGCATCGTTAACTAGGTTGATCATCACATTATGCTTATCAATACTGTTATCCGTAATAAGAAGTGTGCTGCTACTGCGAAGAATGGCAGCAATATCGGCTATTTCAGTATTGCTATTGGCAGCAGAAAAAAACAAGTCGGTTTGTTTACCCGCTGTGATATTTTTTATGACAATAACTTTGATTGGCTTGTTTCTAACGACACGCTTAGCTAAGGTGTTATTAAGCAAAGCAGCAAAAATATCATCACCATAAACACCAATAACAAATTGCTGTTTGTTATTTTCATTTGGCCAGCTAACATGTTTAATAAAATTGTAAATAAAAGCGGCTTTAACTTGCTCACTATCAATTTTCTGTGCAAAAATTGAGCTTGAGGTGCTAATAAAAAAACAAAACAACATCAGCAAAGGTTTGCTCATGAGCATTATTTTTTTCTTCATTTAGTGCACCTTGTTGTTAAAATTGTTTAACCACTTTACTTTTTTTTATAAAAAAAAGCACCTATAAGTTAATTCAAGCTCGCATTACTTTAATATATAAATTTTAACTAAAGCGTTAATCATCTACGCCAAAAAGACTCAATTGATTGCGGCCATTTTCTTTAGCATTATAAAGCGCACTTTCCGCTTGATTAAGTTGTTTAGCAAACTTCTCTGTACTATTACAAACTAAGCCTATGCTGATGTTAAAGGCAATATGGTGCTCTTCAAAAGTTAGCTGAGAAACAGAAATATCTCGACGAAGATCATCTAATTTAGTGTAAAGTTGATCCTCATCGGTACCGTACATTAAGACAGCAAACTCTTCACCCCCTAAGCGGGCCAGCAAACCTGATCCTAGATGTTTACGCATATATAATGCCAGTACTTTTAAGACCTGATCGCCAGCATCATTTCCGTAGTTATCATTGATTTTTTTGAAAAAATCAATGTCGAGCATAGCAACACAATAAGGCATGTCTCTTTTAATATATTGAGGCACCAGTTGTTCTGCTTTAGAGAAAAAAGCCCGTCTGTTAGGTAAGTCGGTTAAATAGTCTACGTTTGCTGCTTTTTGGATTTGTTCAATATTGTTTAAATTTTCAATGTTTTGGGTAATTCGACAATAAAACTCTTCTGGGCAAAAAGGTTTACGTAAAAAGTCATCCGCACCGTTTTTAATAAAACGTGCCGAATGCATACCATTGTCAGCTCCAGATATACCAATAATAGCGAGTTGATCACGACTATAAATTTTACGGATTTCATTGGTTAATTCGATACCGTCCATGATAGGCATTTCCAGATCGGTGATCACCAATTTAATGTCTTTGTGCTGCTTTAAGCGTTCTAGCGCTTGCACACCATCATTGGCTAAATAAACATTAAAGTTGCGGCGTTTTAAGAGCTGAGAAACATAATTTCGTGCCGCTAAAGAATCATCAACAACAAGAATACCTGTGCTGCTGTTGGTTATTTGCCAATGTAAAATACGTTTTAAATAAAGGAAAGCTTGGCTATTCTCTTTAGGAATATAGTCAACAACGGGCTGAGCAAGTATTTGCTGTCGAGTAGTTTCATCCATTTTACCTGTCATAACGACACTTGGAATACCATGAGAGAGCACACAGGCTATTGCTTCGCCATTGGGAGCATCTGGTAAGGCATAATCTATAGTGGCAGCAAAAAAGTCATTTTTGCCCTGTAAAATATCTTCTACTTCAGCAAGTGTGGTAGCAATAGTTACCTGATAATTTAATGCCTCGCCAATTTGCTTAATAACACGAGCAATAGGCTTACTGTCTTCTACTACGAGCAACTGCATTGACATATAATTTCTTACCTTATTTTTATAATGGCATCACATGAAAGAAGCAATTATTTTCATGTGATATTAAACGATGGCTTGTAAGTTAGCATAGGCGACCACCAGCCATTTACTACCTACACCAGCAAAATTAACTTGAATACGGCTTTGAGCTCCTGAACCTTCATAATTTAAGACAACGCCTTCACCAAATTTAGCATGAACAACTGACTGTCCTAAACTAAAGCCGCTGTTCTCAAACGTTTCCAGAGTAAAGGTCGATGAAAACTTACCTTTAGTTGATGGACGAGTCACTTGATTTTGTAATCTTATTTCTTCGGTACACTCAGGAGGTAATTCCCGTAAAAAACGACTGGCTTTATGAAATTTTTCTTGTCCATAAAGTCGGCGGCTTTCTGCATGACACAAGTATAGCTTATTCATAGCACGTGTCATGCCGACGTAACATAAACGCCTTTCCTCTTCTAAACGTCCTATTTCTTCTACTGATTTTTGTGAGGGAAACATTCCCTCCTCTAAGCCGGCAATAAACACTAATGGAAACTCTAAACCTTTCGCAGAGTGCATAGTCATTAACTGCACAGCGGGTTCATAATCATCGGCTTGTGACTCGCCAGCCTCAAGGGCAGCATGGGTTAAAAATGAGGTGAGCTTTGTTTGTTCTTCTATTAACTCTGGGTCCGCTTCGAAGGTCTGACAAGCGGTAACAAGCTCATTTAAGTTTTCTATTCTTGCCTCGGCACGTTCACCTTTTTCAGCTTGATACATGGCTTTTAAACCACTGTGCTGAATAACATAGTTGGCCTGTTGGTCGAGGTCAAGGTGGCTAGAGTCATCTTCGAGAGTGTTGATAATATTAATAAAATTTTGAATGACTTTCGCACTTCGTCCTTTCAATTCATCATTTTTTAGCATAAATTGACACGCTTGCCATAATGTCATTTCTAAACTGCGCGCAGCGTCACGTATTAACGATAGGCTAGTATTACCAACGCCACGTGTTGGGGTATTAATAATACGTTCAAAAGCCGCATCATCATCGCGATTATTTAATAAGCGTAAGTAAGCAAGTGCATCCTTAATCTCTAAACGTTCAAAGAAACGTTGACCACCGTAAATACGATAAGGTAAACGACTCTGCAAGAGCGCTTCTTCGAGTAAACGAGATTGCGCATTACTGCGATATAAAATAGCGACATCATCTAAGCTGCCTTCTTTACGCCAATCCGTAATTCGACCGGCAATAAAGCGAGCTTCGTCTATTTCGTTGAATGCCGTATAAATAGATATTTTTTCGCCCGCTTCATCTTCGGTCCACAACTTTTTACCTAAGCGGTTATTATTATTGGCGATAAGTTTATTAGCCGCATTAAGAATATTAGCTGTGGAGCGGTAATTCTGTTCTAAACGTATAGTTTTCGTGTCGTCAAATTCATTAAGAAAACGCTGAATATTTTCAATTTTTGCGCCACGCCAGCCGTAAATTGATTGGTCGTCATCACCAACAATCATCACCTTACTCGATGCGTTACCCAGAATATTTAACCAGGCGTATTGAATGGCATTGGTGTCTTGAAATTCGTCGACTAAAATATGTTTAAAGCGTTGCTGATAATGGGCAAGCAAAACGGGGTTATTCAACCAAAGTTCATGGGCACGCAATAATAACTCGGCAAAATCGACTAAACCGGCTCGATCACAAGCTTCTTGATATCCTTGATAAACTTTAACAAATGTTTGCTCAGTGGGATCATCGTAAACCTCTATGTGCTGTGGACGAATGCCTTCATCTTTTTTTCCATTGATATACCACTGCATCTGCTTGGGTGGCCAACGTTTTTCGTCAATACCTAACGAACGTACGATGCGCTTAACTAAGCGCAGTTGATCATCTGAATCAAGCACTTGAAAATTCTGTGGTAATTTAGCTTCTTGAAAATGCATACGGAGTAAGCGATGGGCTAAACCATGGAAAGTACCGACCCACATACCATGAACATTACCCTCAACTGTTTTTTCAACACGCACTCGCATTTCTGCTGCGGCTTTATTGGTAAAAGTAACGGCTAAAATACTATGAGAAGAGGCGTTTTCAACTTGCATTAACCAGGCAATACGTTGCACTAACACCCGAGTTTTACCACTTCCTGCGCCAGCTAATACCAACATATTTTGTAGTGGAGCGGCGACAACATCTCGTTGTTTTTCATTGAGTGACTCAAGTAGTTCAGAAACGTCCATAACGGAAAAATAACCTTAGAAAAGTAGAAAGTAAGTATAGATGAAATTATAACAAGTGACACAATTCGCTAATATCTGCTAGCTCAATATTAGGTAAAACAGTTAGTGGTTTGCCAACATCATAGCAAGAAATCCATGCGGTTTGGCAGCCAGCGTCGATAGCACCTAAAATATCAGAGCGACCACAATCACCAACATGTAATAGTTGTGACGGTTCTATTATTAATTTTTCGCAAGCTTCAACAAACATATCTGCTGCGGGCTTTTGCCGTAGTCGTTGATTTTTATTTAAAGCTGTCGTTGATAAATCCCCGGCATGAAATCGATAGCTAAAGTAAGCTGAAATACCTATTTTATCAGTATCAACATTGCCGTTACTGATGGCCACCAAGGGATATTTTTTTTGTAAGCTTTGCAATAATTGATGCACAGCTTCTGGCACAACAAAATCACTGCGTTGTTGAACAAAATAATCTAACGCTTTTTGTGCTTGGTCACTCGCAATGTCATCAGCTAAACCCAATGCTTTCATGCCTAGGGTGTAAGTGGCTAAACGTATATCACCCACATGGTGTATTAATTGTGGATTCGCGGCTATAGCTTGCTCGCGAAAAGGTGACCAAAACTGGTAATCAAAAAGAGTATTTTTTGTCGCATGAGTGGCAATTGTCTGTAATGAGAAAAGTGCCGAAAAATAAGCAACCATTTTGGCATCTGTTGCCATCATTACCGGATAATTACTATACAGGGTATCATCAAGGTCAAAACTAATGGCTTGGAAAGGGGCTAAGCGACGATAAAATTTCATTGTTTGTGTTATTTATACAGTTGTTGAAAAAGTAATTTTGCCACCAGCTTTCTAAATTGACTAAGCAATAAAGTATCCATGCGTGGATCAAAGTGGTCGGCGTCGGCACTACTTATTGCTATAAAACCAATGTCATCATTAATATGATTTAGCTTAATTAAGACCACAGAGCCTTCTTGATGTTGCGAAAATATAAGTTCTTGCTCACTTTTTTGTAAGCGCCCAAAGTAATAATCATCTTTGGATAAACGATTATTCATCACCCCTGCACAATCGTTTTTAACGATGCTAGCATGGTCAACCTCAGTATTTTCTTTTAACCAGACTTTTAAACCCGATAATGACAATAATTCTGTGGTGGCTTGATACAAACAATCAAGCAACTCAGGCGCGGAGCTGCAATCTAATAAGCGTAAATATAAGTCGCTATACAAAACAAAAAGCTGTTCATTATGGTTAGCTATCGCCATAAGTTGAGTAATTTCTTCTTCTAGACCATGAATTTTTTGACGTTGCTGGCTTTGTTGTCTTTGCACTAACGAGACTGTGCCACGATGAACATCGGATAAACGAAGGCTAGTGATCAGCTCAGGATTACGATTAAAAAATTCAGGGTTATCATGTAAGTAATCAACAATGAGATCATCGGTTAAACTTACTTCATCTAATTGTATTGGGGTTGAGTCGTTCAAATTAATTCTCTATATCTTGAATAGTTAATAAGCTAACTTTATGCTGATTATAAATTTAATTGCCCGTCAAATACATGTACGGCTGGGCCGGTCATTTTGACTGAATTACCTGGTCCTTTCCAATAAACCTTTAACTTACCGCCCGGTAATTCCACCGTAACATCTCGACCTAATTTATTTTGTATTTGGCCAATAACTACCGCTGCACAAGCACCACTACCACAAGCTAACGTTTCAGCGGAACCACGTTCATAAACACGAAGTTTAATGTAGTCAGGGGCAACAATTTCCATAAAGCCAACATTCACTTGCTGGGGAAAGCGTTCGTGATGTGACAAAGCCTTACCTAACGTCTCAACGGGAGCCTCATCAACCGAGTCAACTGTCAGCACACAATGCGGATTACCTAAAGAAACCACACCACACAACACGGTGTCTTCATCACTGCGAAGAATGTAAGTACCTTCTACTTTTTGGGCAGTAAATGGAATTTGGCTTGGTTCAAACTTAGGTGTTGGCATATTCACTGAAACGTTACCATCGCGTTCAACAAATAAGGTCATCTTGCCTGACTGTGTCGACACCTTAATTTTATTTTTATTCGTTAAGCCTTTTAAACGCACAAATTTAGCAAAACAACGAGCACCATTGCCACACTGCCCAACTTCACTACCGTCGGCATTAAAGATGCGATAATGAAAATCTAAATCGGGATCGTACGGTGGTTCAACCACTAACACTTGATCAAAACCGACACCGAAATTACGATCGGATAACTGCTTTATTTGCTCATTAGACAAATAAACATTCTGGGTAACATTGTCTAGTACTAGGAAGTCGTTACCTAAACCGTGCATTTTTGAAAAATTAACTAACATTTACTTCCCATATTCAATTTAATACTTATTTTGGTAACAAAGACTCGCCTTGCCATAATTGCTCAAGTGTTTCCCGAGCACGGATCAAATGATTTTTTTCACCATCGACCATAATTTCAGCCGCTTTTGGGCGACTATTATAATTTGAACTCATCGAAAAACCATAGGCACCCGATGAACGGATCGCTAAGAGATCACCAGCCACGATACTTAGTTCTCGAGCTTTACCCAGAAAATCACCGGTTTCACAAATAGGACCAACAATGTCGTAAGTTTTTTTACTGGTGAGTTCATTTTTTTCAACTTCGATAATCGCTTGCCATGCTTGATAAAGCGATGGACGAATTAAATCATTCATCGCGGCATCAACAATCGCAAAATGTCTGTCTTGATTCGTTTTTAGTAATTCAACTTCGGTCACTAAAATTCCAGCATTAGCCATAATGGCACGACCGGGCTCATAAATCAGCGTAATATCACGATCGGCTAACTTATCCGCAATCGCTTTCGCGTATTCGTTAGGATGAGGTGGCGTTTCGTCGTTATAACATACGCCTAAACCACCGCCAACATCGATATGCGATAAGCTAATATTTACCTCTGCGAGGCGGTCAACGAGTGCGAGTACTCGATCAAGTGCGTCTAAAAAGGGTTGTACTTCAGTTAACTGCGAACCAATATGGCAATCAATGCCCTTTACAGCAATATTTGATAAACTATTGGCGTGTTGGTAAAGCTCAAAGGCATCATCAATGCTAATACCAAATTTATTTTCTTTTAAGCCTGTCGATATATAAGGATGCGTACCAGCATCTACATCAGGGTTTACTCTTAAAGAGACCGGTGCAGTCATTTTCATGCGCTCGGCTACCTGCTGAATACGCGTTAGCTCTGCTGCTGATTCAACATTGAAGCAATAAATACCCTTTTCTAAGGCAAAAGCAATTTCATCTGACTTTTTGCCAACGCCCGAAAATACCACTTTACGGGCATCACCGCCGGCTTGTAATACACGAGCAAGTTCGCCTTTTGAAACAATATCAAAACCACTACCTAAACGTGCCATCACATTGAGTACGGCAAGGTTACTGTTGGCTTTCACCGCATAACACACTAAATGTGGTTTATCACCAGCGGCTTGGTCAAACGCATGCCAGTGGCGCTCAATAGTCGCTCGTGAATATATATATAACGGCGTACCATGTTGCTTAACAAGTTGAGTAACGGCACAATCTTCAGCATACAGAGAAGTGTTTTTGTAATTAAAAAAATCCACGATTAATTTTCCTGCGATTTTGGTGCTGGTGAGTTTTGTTTTGGCTGTGTATTAGCGTGTTCAGTTTGTTGCTGTACTTTTACTTGCACAGATTTTTGCGTTAGTGGACCTTTAATTCCACATCCACTTAAAAGCACTGATATAATAAAAAACGCTAAAATAATTGAATTTTGTTTACGCATACTTGATTTATTCGATTTTTTTCTCATGATAGACGTTTTATAATCTCATGACCAACAAATAGCTAGCAAAGATGAATAAATTTCATTGCGCTAGAAAAGGAAGCATTAATGAACGACAGCCAATACAATTTACTTGCCGATGAAATTATTCTTCAAATAGAAGAAGCCATTGAAGATTGTGGTACCGACATTGATTATGAGGGTGTGGGTGGCATGTTAACACTGACCTTTAAAAGTGGCAGCAAAGTCATCATTAATAAACAAGCACCCTTGCAGGAAATATGGGTAGCAACTAAATTTAATGGTCATCATTTTCAGTGTGAAGATGGCCAATGGACAGACAAACGTGGTGGTGGCGAACTTTGGCAATTCTTATCAAAAGCGATCAGTATTCAGGCCGACACCGAAATAACTATTAGCGCAGGATAATTTAATGAGCACAACAACCGTACGCATTGCCACACGTAAAAGTGCACTCGCTTTATGGCAAGCCGAATATGTAAAAGCACAATTAGAGCATTTCCACGCTGGCATTATTGTTGAACTTGTTCCCATGACCACCAAAGGCGATATTATTTTAGATACACCTTTAGCTAAAGTCGGTGGTAAAGGTTTATTTGTTAAAGAACTCGAAGTTGCCATGTTAGAAGACCGTGCTGACATCGCGGTTCATTCAATGAAAGATGTCCCGGTAGAATTTCCTGAAGGGCTAGGCTTAGAAGTAATTTGTCCTCGTGAAGACCCTCGTGATGCCTTCGTCTCCAACACCATTAACAGTTTAGCCGAACTGCCACAGGGTGCTGTTGTTGGTACCTCAAGTTTACGTCGTCAATGCCAAATTAAAGCCATGCGCCCAGATTTAGACATTCGTGATTTGCGCGGTAACGTAAATACCCGTTTAAAAAAATTAGATAATGGCGAATATGATGCCATTATACTTGCCGCAGCCGGATTAATACGTTTGGCGATGCCTGAACGAATTCAAGAGTTTATTGAACCCGAGGTCATGTTGCCCGCAAACGGACAAGGTGCTGTCGGAATTGAATGTAGAACCAACGATGAAGCCCTTAAAGCTTTACTGGCGCCATTGGGTTGTGAAACTACCCGTATTCGGGTGTTAGCAGAACGAGCGATGAACCGCGCTTTAGAAGGTGGTTGCCAGGTCCCTATTGGGAGCTACGCTGTCATTCAAAACAATGGTCAAGTTTTTTTACGTGGTTTAGTGGGCGCAACTGACGGTAGTGAAATACTGACCAGTGAAATAACCGGTGAGAGCAAAGATGCGGAACAACTAGGTAATACACTGGCTGAGCAACTCCTTGAAAAAGGCGCTGATAAAATATTGCGTCAGGTTTATGCACAACAGTAACACACACGTTTTAATCACACGTCCTGAAAAAGCAGGACGTGCTTTAGCGCAACAGTTAAAAAGTATCGGCATTGACAGTCACTGCCAACCGTTCTTTGATTATCAATCACTTGCTTGTAAAATCACCACTAAAAAGCTCATCAAACAATATCCGCAAGCCATTGTTATTTTTGTCAGTGTCGCTGCGGTTGAGTTTGCTCATTGCGCTGTTGATTTTTCTCAATGGCAACAAAAACGCGTTATTGCTATCGGTAGCGCAACACTAAACGCTTTAAAAGCAAAAGGGCTTAGTGCTGTTTCCCCTGAACTTCATACCAGCGAAGGTTTATTAGCACTTAATATACTCGATGAAAAAATAATCAGTGGCGAAACCATTATTATTGTTCGTGGTGACGGTGGTCGAGAGCATATTGCCCAGCAACTCACCTTGCGAGGCGCCGAGGTTCACTATTTAGAAAGCTATAAAAAAGTCTGGCTTCCCGTCACGCAAAAACAGGTTCAACAATGGCGAAATCAGCGAATAAATTGTATTGTCATAACCAGTAACGCTTTGCTAGAAAGCATAGTACACTTAATAAAGCATTCAGAGAGTTATTGGCAAACTACTTGTTTATGGATTGTCGCTAGTGAGCGCATTGCCGAACAAGCGAAACAACTAGGATTACTCAATATCATTAATGCTAACGGTGCTAATGATCAAGCCATGCTTAGTGCAATCACTTCATATGGAAAAAATAATGACTGATAAAAAGCTAAACGAGTCAAATACTTCAGAAACAAAAGCGACTGACGAAAAGTCAGAGCAAGGTTTTTCAACTTCTATTTCACTAGCATCCTCGAGTGAAGAGCAGAAGTCCCCGGAAAAAAATAAAGACTCAGCTGTGGTTAACGAGAAAAAACCAGCCATTAAAACCTCAGAAAAAAAAGCTAAACCATCGGTGGCGAATGATACAAAGATGCATAAACAAAAATTATCTAAGACTGCCGTAGTTTCCTTAATCATAGCTTTAGCAGCAAGTGTTGGTGTCGGCGGTTTATATTACTGGGATATGCAGCAACAAGCACAGAGCAAGGCAGAATTATTACAACAAACTCAGCAAATTTTAGCTACTAGTGAGCAAAAAACCCAACAAAGTTTGGCCAGTAGTGAGCAAAAAGTTAAGCAGTTATTTGCTCAGCAACAAACCATGTTTTCACAACGTTTAAACCGTGAGATTGCAACAATAACAACAGACAGCCAAGTTAAAATCGCTCAACTTGAAAAGGCTGTTGAACGATTATCACAAAATCAACCCAGTGATTGGTTATTACACGAAGCAGAGTACCTTATTCGTATTGCCACTCGCACGATGTGGCTAGAGCAAGATACAAGAGCAGCAATTGGCTTGCTAAAAGATGCTGATATGCGCCTCAAAGAACTTAAAGATCCGCAGTTTTTACCTATTCGTCAATTAATTCGTCAAGACATCGCACAGTTAACATTAATACCTGTTGTAGACAACGAAGATACCGTTATGACCTTAATGGCGATGAGTCATCAACTGGCAAACTTACCCTTGGCTATGGTTAAAATTCCAGATAATGACAACAAGAACAGTGATTTCACATTATCTGAAAGCACCAATGATTGGCGAGAAAATCTTGCAAAAACATGGCAAAAAATTCTTGCTGATTTTATTACTGTCCGCAGAAGTAGCGGTAATGTAAAGCCATTAATGTCGCCACAACATCAACAAAATCTTATTGAAAACCTTAGCTTAAAGTTACAATTAGCTCAGTGGGCAGTGACAGAGAAAAAACAGAAAATTTATAATCAAACCTTAAATGACATTCAACTATGGTTAACAGAATACTTTGATATGCAAAAAGTTGAAAATCAAAGCTTTTATCAAGCTATTCAAAAACTAAAAGGTAAGATAATCACTTATGATTACCCCAGTACGCTTTTATCGCTAAAAGCGATGAGTAAAGTGCTAGCAGAAACGCCCTTAAAACCAACACTTGATTCATTAACGCCTCAAGTAATGCCTGATAAATTACCCGAAGACAAAGAAAAAGCACTTAATGGCTCATCTAAGACACTACCTGAAGAAGTTGCACCACAAGAGTCAAAAGTGCAGCCTAACAGCACGAATGAGGCCTTATAATGAAAAAATTAATACTGTGGATATTAATATTTTTTGCTGCGGTTGCTATTAGCCCACTGCTAATAAATGAAAAAGGTTATATCTTAATTGCGATGGGCGATTTAACCATAGAATCAACCGTAGTAATGGCATGTATTATGTTAACGCTATTATTTATCGCCTTAGGGTTATCGATGACACTTGTGCGTGGCAGTCTACGTTTAGGTTTTGGCGGCTGGAACAAAATTGCTTTTGCTAATCGCCGTCGAGGTTTAAGGGACTTTAATCGCGGCATTGCTGCTTTTATTCTTGAGGACAACCAACAGGCAGAGCATTTGTTTGCTAAAGCGGCTGAACCCTCAAGATTTACTCATACGTCTTATCTATTGGCTGCTGCAGCATCGTCAAAACAATCGCTGCGATCAAACACGAATCACTACTTAGCTTTATTAGCGCAAGAAGACAATGGCGTTAAAGACTCGGGTTTAGAATCAGTACTCGTGACGATTAAGTTATTAATTTCTCAGGAAGACTTTGCACAGGCACGGAGTATTATTGATAAGCATCACAAACAAATTGGTCATGATGCAAGGTTATTAAGCTTAGAGATCATCTTAAGCTTGCAAGAAAAACGTTTTGATTATGTGATAGAGCAACTTGTTTCAGCCCGTAAACAAAAAGCCATTACAAATGAAAAAATAGCACTATGGGAAGCAAGCGCTTTCTACGGTGCTTTTAATGAAACAATACGCAAAGAAAATAACGATTCATTGGCACAACGGTGGCACAAACTTACTCGCAAATTAAAACATAATGAAGTTATTCTCTGGGCTTACTGTCGAGTATTAGCCGAGCACAAAATTACTGAGCCACTCAATAAAATATTATTACCTGTGATTAAAAAAGGCGCAGACGATACTTTTTTAAAGAATATTCGCCAGCTACCTATTTCGGCTACTGATGAATTAATCAGTGCCGTTCAAAAACAGTTACATAATGATCCTCACAGCGGAAAGTGGTTAAGTTGTTTAGCTAATTTAGCCGCAAAATCTCGACAACTGCCGATGGCAGAAAAAGCCTTTAATAGCCTGGTTAATTTAGCAGGTACACAATACGATGTTATTGATTTACTGAATTTCTCTCAAGTATTAGAGCAGCAAGGCGAATATAAAAAAGCCAATCAAGTATTAAATAAAGCTGTAGGTCAAATTGACAATTTTAAGAATAATACCTTAGCTATAAATAACGGAAACGAACAAAAATGAATTTAACAGTCGACTTTAAAAAACCTGAAATTGCTGGTGCTTTTGATTGGCAATTATGCCAAGAAATCAATATAAAAAACGAGCAAGGCGATATTATTGCTAAAGCTGAAATTGAGCTAATCACCCTTAATAAACACCGTGATGCTGTTGGCTCTTATACTTTATTAGCCAACGAAGATACTGACTGGGAAATTCCACTTAACCTTTATTTTAAAGGCCAAAACCTCGAGCAGGGCTTATGTGAACAATTAAGCATTACTGCTGAAACCAAAAAAGCTAAAACACATATTTTACTAGAAGCGATCAGTGTTCTGCCACAATATCGTAGACAAGCGATTGGGCAATACCTACTTAGAGAGATTGTTAAACATCATCAAAAAGCTCAATCTATTACGGTATTAAGCATGCCTATGCATCTCTTTGTTGATGCCGATGAATGTGAGGATGAAGGTATTAAAGCTTATTATCAAGCGGCTGATTTACAAACTGAAAAAGTGGCGATAGATGATCTTACTCACTTTTTTACTGAAAGTGGCTTCGTTGAGTTTGCTGTCGACGAAAATTTACTGGCTGAGCCTTTACCCTATCAAATCTTTGTTGCTAGCCCACAAAGTATATTAAAAGACTCAGTCTAAAAATATTTTGAGCTTAAACACCTTATATCGAAAGCAAATAAAAGAGGCCCACTATGTTTAGCATTCACGGAGAATGGAAAATTGAAGTTTGTGGCAATGTTGTTGTGCAATGGTTTTCTGGCACTTGGAACGAAGAGGCTATTATTGCCTATGTTAAAGAGTTTCGTGCTAAAACAAGCCCGCTTAAAGGTAGTCCTTGGGCTATTGTTTCTTCTTTTGAGGATTGGGAATTCGGTGTTCCTGCAATTGATAAACATATTGAAGAACATTGCCAGTGGTTCAAGAACAATGGTTGCAGCAAAGATTGTCATATTTACACAGAGAGCGCTGCTAAAGAAATGCAATTAGAAAGGCTAATACCGCATACCGATGCGTCTTATGAACGGCAAGTGTTTACCAATGCTGAAGATGCATCAACTTGGTTAGCGAGTCATGGCTTTTTAATTGATGGTTTAAGTATCAATCGAATCGCGAATCAATAGCCACTTAAGCTAGTCAGTCATTATAAAAAATAACATAGTCATCAGCACCCACGCCATGATGACTATCTTCACAAAGCCCTATTTAATAAATACTAACGTACTAAGCATTCATTAAATAAGGTTCTCTACCTTGATGTTTGTTGCTACGTTTGAATGAACCTTTACCTTTTTTAGCCTGCACCACCTGCAGTTTGTAAACTTTCGATGTGACAAGAGCCGCGAAAAAATTATCTTTGATTTTCCCTCGACCTAAGTCTGTTGCTAAAGTATTTTGCAATACTTGACCCTGCTTGTTTTTACTCATTAATTTTTCTCTTCAATAATAAAAGCCATCGGTATGATGGCTTTATCGGTCATTCATTTAAAAACTTTATCTGATATTAAATATAGGCAAAAGCATCAGCAAACATATGTTCAACTAAGGCGCCTTGCGCTAAAAAGTCGGTGCGAACTGCGCCTACCATATCAAAACGTCCGGCCAAATAAATATCATAATCGGCTAAATTTTTAATATCTTTCATCACAACGTGGTGAACCATGCCAACTTGACCTTGCCAATTGTCATCTGGGTTCTCTACCACCGGGTGAAAAGTACCATTCTCTAGACCTGCAATAATTTTAGCTGTTTTTTCTAGTTCATAACAAGCACTTTGATCACGCAAACCCCAATAAACAGTAATCTTTCGCGATGACCTTTGTGACGCTAACAATTCATACATAGATTTTATATAAGAAAACCCTGTACCTCCCGCTAAAAGTAAAAGCGGACGTTCACTTTCACTGCGCAGCTGCGCATTGCCTAGTGGCATTTCAACAGTAACGGTATTGTTGGCTTTAATATGTTCAATAACTTGCATTGGGTAACTGTCAGCACCTGAAGCACCAATTTGTAGTTCAATTAATTCAGCATTGGGTGCACTGGCAATAGAGAATGGACGTTTATCATCCTCACTCATCACAAAATTTAAGTATTGGCCGGCTTGAAAATCGATTTGCTCACTTGGCTTTAATAGCACTTTATAAACAAACTCTGTCAGAGATGTTAATGATTCTACCTGACACTTAATTTTATTCATTTATTTAAACCTTTCATTATTCAGATCCTAAAACATGTTCAGGATAACAGTTACTAATTCTTTTTATCAGTTGTTGGAAATATATTAAGTTCATCCCAAATATTATCAACATCTGTTTTAACTTCTTCGGTCATCACAATAGGTTCACCCCATTCGCGATTTGTTTCACCTGGCCACTTATTTGTTGCATCCATACCCATTTTTGAACCTAAACCAGACACAGGAGATGCAAAGTCTAAATAATCAATCGGTGTGTTTTCAATTAATACTGTATCTCGACTTGGATCCATCCGCGTGGTCATTGCCCAAATTACATCTTTCCAATCACGAGCATTAATATCATCGTCACAAACAATAACAAACTTAGTATACATAAATTGCCGTAAAAAAGACCAAACACCCATCATTACGCGTTTTGCATGTCCAGCATATTGCTTTTTAATAGTAACAATCGCCAAACGATATGAACAACCTTCGGGTGGTAGATAGAAGTCCTGAATTTCAGGAAATTGTTTCTGTAAAATAGGCACAAACACTTCATTTAATGCCACACCTAAAATGGCGGGTTCATCTGGTGGACGGCCAGTATAAGTACTGTGATAAATAGGGTCTTTACGATGAGTAATATGGGTTACCGTCATCACAGGGAAGTTATCAACTTCATTATAGTAACCGGTATGATCGCCGTATGGTCCTTCTGGAGCAACTTCAGCTGGGTCTAGATAACCTTCTAAAATAATCTCAGCCGTCGCCGGTACTTCTAAATCGTTACTAATACATTTTGCCACTTCTGTTTTAGCACCACGTAGTAAGCCAGCAAAAGCGTATTCTGATAAGGTATCAGGAACAGGCGTTACCGCGCCTAAAATAGTGGCAGGATCTGCACCTAAAGCAACAGAAATAGGGTATTTTTCACCTGGATTGGTTTGCTTAAATTCTTGAAAATCTAATGCACCACCACGATGTGATAACCAACGCATAATAATTTTATTTTTACTGATTAATTGCTGTCGATAAATACCTAAATTTTGACGTTCTTTATGAGGACCTCGTGTAACCGTTAACCCCCAAGTAATTAAAGGAGCAACATCACCTGGCCAACATTTTTGAATAGGTAGTTTATTTAAATCTACATCGGCACCCTCAATAATAACTTGCTGACACAACGGCTTTTTAATCATTTTTACCGGCATATTTAAGACTTGCTTATAAACCGGGATTTTACTTATCGCGTCACGAAAACCTTTAGGAGGTTCAGGCTCTTTTAACATGGCAAGTAATTTACCAACATCACGTAAAGCACGCACATCAGGTTGTCCCATAGCCAAGGCAACACGATCAGGCGTACCAAACAAATTAGTTAGTACTGGCATGCCATGTGGTACACCATTTTTGTCGACGGGGTTTTCAAATAATAACGCTGGCCCCTCAGCACGTAGCGTACGGTCACTGATTTCGGTCATCGTTAAATCTGTAGAAATAGGTTGGGAAATACGCTTGAGCTGGCCTATTTTTTCCAACTGTTTTATAAAGTCTCTTAAGTCACTATATTTCATAAATTTAAATCACTCATCCGCTTAATAGTTTGACAGTGTTTTAAGCAAAAACGCCAGCTGTTATTGCTAACACTGGCGTTTATGTACAGGATGTACGGTATGTCGCAATCACACGGATGTGAATAAGCGACCAATAAACTATTTACGTTTCATAGAATCAAAAAATTCGTTATTCGTTTTAGTCATTGCTAGTTTGTCGATGAGGAATTCAATTGCACCAACTTCGTCCATTTCATGAACAATTTTACGTAAAATCCACATTTTCTGTAATTCTGCAGGTTTAGTGATCAATTCTTCACGACGAGTACCACTACGATTAATATTAATCGCTGGGAAAACGCGCTTTTCAGACACTTTACGAGAAAGGTGTAATTCCATGTTACCGGTACCTTTAAACTCTTCGTAAATAACTTCGTCCATTTTAGAGCCGGTTTCTACTAGAGCTGTCGCGATAATCGTTAAACTACCACCGTGCTCAATATTACGCGCGGCACCAAAAAAGCGTTTTGGACGGTGTAAAGCATTGGCGTCAACACCACCGGTAAGAATTTTACCTGATGATGGAATAACCGTGTTATAAGCTCGAGCTAAACGTGTAATTGAGTCAAGTAGAATAACAACATCTTTTTTATGTTCAACTAAACGCTTAGCCTTTTCAATAACCATTTCAGCTACTTGTACATGGCGGTTTGCTGGCTCATCGAACGTTGATGCAATGACTTCGCCTTTTACCAAGCGCTGCATCTCTGTCACTTCTTCCGGACGTTCATCGATAAGCAATACCATTAACTCGGCATCAGGATGGTTATGAGCAATACTTTGCGCAATGTTTTGTAGTAATAATGTTTTACCCGCTTTTGGTGGAGCAACAATTAAACCACGTTGCCCTTTACCAATTGGAGAAGCTAAATCTAAAACACGTGCGGTAATATCTTCAGTTGAACCATTACCACGTTCCATGATTAAACGTTCATCAGGATGAATTGGGGTTAAATTTTCAAAGAGTATTTTGTTGCGAACATTTTCTGGCTTGTCGAAATTAACTTCTGCTACTTTTAATAACGCGAAATAGCGTTCACCTTTTTTAGGTGGACGAATTTTTCCGTGAATAGTATCACCCGTACGCATACTGAAACGGCGAATTTGACTCGGTGAAACATAAATATCATCAGGTCCTGCTAAATATGAGGAGTCTGAAGAACGCAAAAAACCAAAGCCGTCTTGTAAAATTTCTAGAACACCGCCACCAAAAATATCATTATCGTTTTCGGCATGGGCATTTAATATAGCAAAAATTATGTCTTGTTTACGATTGCGGCCTAAATTATCAAGCTTCATAGATGCGGCAAGCTCGACAAGTTCGCTTATTGGTTTTTCTTTAAGTTCGATCAGGTTCATAGTGGGGTTCTTTAACTATTTATATTGAAGTGAGTTTGCCTGTTGGCATCATTGAAATTGGAGTTTGGTTTGAAATGTGGTTCATTAGAAAGCTAAATTTAGCACTAAAATTTAATCAGGTAAAGGATCAAAATTTGATCTATGGCTTTCTTCTTTAATTAATAAGCTAATATATACAAAAAAGGCTCGTAAATACGAACCTTTTTTTGAAAACTTATAAATTATTATCAATAAACTCTTTTAATTGAGTTTTAGATAATGCGCCGACCTTAGTATCAGCGACTGCGCCATCTTTAAATAACAATAACGTAGGAATACCACGAATACCGTATTTAGGTGGAGTAATTGAATTTTGATCGATATTTAATTTACCAACAGTTACTTGACCTGCATATTCTTCTGCAATGTCATTTAATAAAGGTGCAATCATTTTACAAGGACCACACCATTCAGCCCAAAAATCGACTAATATAAGGCCTGAGGCGGTAATTACGTCAGTATCAAAACTGTCGTCTGTTAACTGAACAATTCTATCGCTCATTTCTATCTCCGTTAAATGGTGGCATTTTGCCAATTGGTGGGGATTATAACGCCATCATTATGAATTACCAACTTTGATCTTATAACTGTTGGCTATTTCTAACATTAATTGAGTATTTATGAATACATTTACTCGATACCGTTTTTTATTAACTATATAACCTGTTAAGCTGTGCGCATGAATAAAACACACTTAACTGAAACTAAGTTCTCAGAACTTAACCTCGACACTAAAGTTGTCGCAGGTCTTGACGCTATGGGCTTTGAGTATTGCACTTCAATTCAAGAGCAATCTTTACCCATTTTATTGAAAGGTACTGATATTGCAGGCCAAGCACAAACAGGCGAAGGAAAAACAATCGCCTTTTTAGCTGCAACCTTTCATCACTTATTACAAAAGCCAGATCCAAAGCATAATCAACCGCGTGCCTTAATCATGGCACCAACACGTGAATTAGCGGTACAAATTCACCGTGATGCTAAAGAAATGGCAAAAAGCACTGGCTTACGCTTAGGCGTAGTTTATGGTGGTGAAGGCTATGAAAGCCAACGCTTAGAGCTTGAAGCTGGTGTAGATATTCTTATTGGTACCTGTGGTCGTTTGCTCGATTATATGAAACAAGGTATTTATAACCTTAACAATATTGAAGTTGTTGTGCTTGATGAAGCCGATCGTATGTTTGATCTAGGTTTCATTAAAGATATCAGATATATGTTTAATCGTATGCCTGCCGCCACAGCACGTTTAAGCATGTTATTTTCAGCAACCTTATCTTTTCGTGTAAAAGAACTTGCATTTGAACACATGAATGAGCCAGAAAGTGTTGAAATCGCACCAGAACAAAAAACAAATACTCGAATTTCTGAAGAGTTATTTTATCCTTCTAACGAAGATAAAATGGCTTTGTTACAAACATTAATTGAAGAAGAATGGCCTGAAAAAGCGATCATCTTTGCCAATACTAAGCATGTTTGTGAAAAAGTTTATTCACATTTAGAAATTGATAACATCCGCGTTGGTTTATTAACTGGCGATGTACCTCAGAAGAAACGTTTAAAAATTCTTGAGCAATTTAGTGCCGGTGAACTAGATATCTTAGTTGCCACTGATGTAGCCGCGCGCGGTTTGCATATTCCTAGCGTAAGTCATGTATTTAATTATGATTTACCTGATGATTGTGAAGATTATGTACATCGTATAGGCCGTACTGGCCGTGCTGGTGCAACAGGTCATGCCATTAGTTTCGCATGTGAAGGCTATGTTTTTAACTTACCTCCTATCGAAACCTATATTGAACATGCCTTGCCGGTAAGTAAATATAATCAAGATGCATTATTAACTGATTTTCCTACTCCTAAGCCTCGTCCTCGTCGCCATAAGCCTCAAAATGGTGGACAAAATCGTGGCAGAACGGGTGGCAACAACCAGCGTCGCCACTAGACGACTATGACGATCACCCATACTGAGATTTCCACACCTCTTTATGCGGTGATCGATTTAGGTTCAAACAGCTTTCATATGTTGATCACCCGACAGCTAGCTAATAGCGTCCAGGTGGTTGATAAAGTTAAACGTAAAGTTCGTTTAGCCTCCGGTTTAAATTCAGACAACCAACTAAGCCAAGCCGCGATTGCTCGAGGCCTTGAATGTTTAAGCTTTTTCGCTGAACGGCTGCAAGATATTCCTCAAAAAAACGTCCGTATTGTCGCGACAGCAACCCTGCGTCTTGCTAAAAATAGTGAAGAATTTTTAACACAAGCTAATAAAATTTTGGGACAAAAAATAAAGCTACTCAGTGGTAAACAAGAAGCCAAAAATATTTATTTAGGGGTAGCACATACCAGTTGTGGTGCTAAACAACGCTTTGTTATTGATATTGGCGGTGCCAGTACTGAGCTTATTTTAGGTGATGGTTTTGTGACTAAGCAAGTCGAAAGCTTAAATATTGGCTGTGTCACTTTTAATAGCCTTTATTTCTCTGATAATAAATTAACGACTGAAAATTTTGCTCTTGCTATAGCGGCAGCAAAAAAAGTAATCTTTCCTTTGGTTGGCCGTTTTAAAGAAACAGGTTGGAAGTTAGTGTTAAGTGGCTCTGGCACCATGCAAGCCCTGACCGAAATGCAACAATTTAACCATAAGAGCACTGGTGTTAACCTGCTTTTTTTACAGACGGTTCAACAACAGCTAATACAATGTAAAACGATCAGTGAAATTAAGATTGCTGGGCTTAGCCAGGAAAGATCGCCCGTTATAGCCAGTGGCGTCGCTATTTTAATTGCCGTTATTGAAAGCTTCAACATTGAGAACATTCAGTTATCAAGTGGTGCTTTGCGTGAAGGTTTACTTTACAGCATGCTGCCTAAAAAGGTAGATATGAGTATCCGCCAAAGTACGATTAATTCTCTCACTGAAAAATTTCATATTGATAATCAACATTCTGCACGAATTCAAAAACAAGCGACAAGTTTATTTCACACCTATAAAGAAACTTGGTCATTAGATGAAGAAAACAGCTTAGCATTATTAAATGCTGCCTGTGAATTACATGAAATTGGTTTGTTATTAGAGTTTAAGCAACATCAGCAGCATGGTGCCTACATATTACAACACGCTGACTTACCTGGGTTTAATCAAATTGAACGACAATTACTCGTCACCTTGGTCAGGTTACACAAAGGTGATATTGATGTCGATTTGCTAGAAAACCAAACGGCAGTAAATTTTCAGCAAGCCAGCTACCTGTTAGTTATTTTACGTTTAGCCATCATTTTATGTCGACGCCGCAAAGATGATGCTTTACCCGATTATCAAACCGCTATTATTAAAAGTACCCGTGATGACATTATCAATTTATGTTTACCAACGACTTGGCTTGCTGCACACCCACTTATCGCTGACGAACTGCTCCAAGAAAGTGCTCACTTAACACAGCTTCATTTATCATTTAACATCTTTTGTGAGACTCAAGAAGACCTTAAATAACCATTCATTTATTGTTTGTTTGATATCTGCTCTGGGAAGCCCAATAACACACTTACATATCAATATTTAGCGATCATTAACTATTGGTTTTAGATGCCCAAAGATTGGTAAAAATAACAATACTGCCACCAATCACCATCATGAGCGTTATTTGTTCACCTAAAAGAAAATACGCAGCTATAGAACCGTAGATAGGCTCTAAACTTACTGCAATACTCGCTGTTTGCGCTTTAACCACCTTTAGGGAATGATTAAATAAGGTATGAGCAACTGCCGTGAAAAGAACACCTAAAATAATTAATACCGACAACTGTTGGTAAGATATGGTGATCGGATATAAAAACATTAAGGGTAATAAACATACCGTGGCACAAGCGTTTTGATAGAAGGCCACTTTTTTAGCCGATGTTTTGGCAACAAACTTTCGATTTAACAGTGTTAACAAAGCAAAACTCATTGCCGATGTCATTCCCCATATAACACCATCGATATCCCCTGCACTTAAATGGTCAAGTGGTAGAATAAACAAGATACCAACAACCGTGAGTAAGGCTTGCAATAACGCCTTATAATGGAATTTTTCTTTAAACAGCATGGGTTCGAGAAAACTAACAAAGACTGGGAAAGTTGCAAAAGTGATCAAGCCAATTGCGACACTTGATACCTGAATAGCATAAAAGAAACTACCCCAATGAAAAGCTAAAACCAAACCGGTAAAAGCAAGGGGCAATAGTAGTGACTTTTCAACCCTTAGAGACTGCTTTCTTATCAGTAAAACAAAAAGCGCAATAGTTGCCGCCGCAAAAGCAGCACGGCCAAAAACAATATGGCTGGCTGGCATATTTAGCCACTTAGCAAAAAGACCCGATATAGCGAAAAGTAACACCGCACTATGCAGTGAAAATAATGACTGTTTGTGACTGGGCATTAATGCTCGACTTAGTAAAATTAAACAAGCTATTCTACCAGCTAAAATAGCTCAGCTAATAGAATAAGTCGTTTGCCTATATATTTTTACTATCTACTTATAGCATTGCAAAGTAAGATTTTTACAATCGGCACCCTTAAGATCGGGCGATAACATTATTGTTCTTTTAACCAGTAAGCCACTTTTTTAGCAAAGTAAGTTAAAATACCATCGGCGCCCGCACGTTTAAAAGCCAGTAAACCTTCCATAACACAGGGTTTTTCAGCTAACCAGCCATTTTGAATGGCTGCCATGTGCATTGCATATTCGCCACTCACCTGATAAGCATATGTTGGTACTTGAAAGGTATCTTTTACTCGGCGCACAATATCTAAATAAGGCATACCCGGTTTTACCATGACCATATCTGCACCTTCAGCAATGTCTTGAGCAACTTCATGTAATGCTTCATCACTGTTTGCTGGGTCCATTTGATATGAGAATTTATTACCGCCTTTAATGTTACTTGCAGAGCCAACAGCATCACGAAAAGGACCATAATAATTAGAAGCATATTTTGCTGAATAAGCTAAAATTCGCGTATTTACAAAGCCATGTTTTTCTAATTCTTGACGAATTGCCCCAACACGACCATCCATCATATCTGAAGGGGCAACCACATCAGCACCCGCTTGAGCATGAGACAACGCCTGCTTAACTAAAATCTCTTTGGTAATGTCATTTAATACGTAACCTTCATCTTTACCCTTTATGCCAAGAATGCCGTCTTGTCCATGGGTCGTAAAAGGGTCAAGAGCAACATCGGTTATTACCCCTAATTCAGGAAACTTTGCTTTAAGTGCACGAACAGTACGTTGAGCTAATCCTTCAGGGTTATAAGCTTCTTCAGCCATTAATGACTTTTTATTTGCAGGAGTGACAGGAAATATAGCAATCGCAGGAATACCTAAATCAACCAGTTCTTGCGCTTCTTCTAATAATAAATCAATACTTTTACGCTCAACACCTGGCATAGAAGCTATAGCTTCGCGCTGATTTTCGCCATCAAGAACAAAAACCGGGTAAATTAAATCATTAACGGTTAATTGATTTTCTGACATTAAGCGACGCGAAAAATCATCACGGCGCATACGGCGCATTCTGCGGGCAGGAAATTGCCCAAAAGCGTTACTCATAAAAATCTTCCTATATAAATAAAGTTGATAAGTTAGCGGTTAATATCACTAGCTTTGACAAAGTCTTGTTGTATCACTTGATTGCGACCATTATGTTTTGCTTGATATAAGGCTTGATCTGCTGCGGCAAAAAGATGCTCGGCTTGAACATCTTTTTGTTGTAAATAAGTGCTAATACCACAGCTAATGGTTAGACTTATGATAGTGTCATTGTAGCTAACCTGACAGCTAGCAATACTCTCCCTTAATTCTTCAGCCAGTGCTAATGCCCCTTGGCTATCAGTTTCAGGTAAAATTAAACAAAATTCTTCACCGCCATAACGACAACTGATGTCTGCACTTCGTCGCAAGCAACTTTTAATGCAAGCAGCAACTGCGATTAAACATTCATCACCGGCTAAGTGACCATAGGTATCATTCACTTTTTTGAAATGATCGATGTCAATAACCACTATGCTCAAGGGCGTTAAGTTACGGCGACTACGTCGATATTCAGCGAGTATTTTTTGATCATAAAATCTACGGTTATACAAACCAGTAAGGTCGTCTAACGTATTCTTTTCTTCTAACTCTTTATTAACTTCTTCGAGTTCTTGCAAAGCAATATTGAGCTCTAAAGTACGCTCTTGTACTTTACTTTCAAGCTCATCGTTATCTCGAGCTTCGTTTTCAACGTGCTGATCTGTTGCATTGCTAGCAAGAGAGTTTTTAGTGTTTTTTTCTTGTAAAAATACTAACAACGCCATAAATAGAGCCATTATTAATAACAATAAGGTCAGCGATGAAAATTGCACAACTAACTGAATTATCGATAACATCACCACTAATATTGCAACGATCAAAAGGTAAGAAATTGACCGATTAAAGAGTGAAATCATTAACATTCACCTAAGTTGAAAACTTTTCGCGCATTTGCACTGGTGGCATTAATAATGTCGTCGCTATGGCATTGATACAATTGGGCAAGCTTTTCTATGACGTAAGGTAAATAGCTTGGTTCATTGCGACTGCTTTTTGGTTTAGGCTTAATGTTTCTAGGTGTTAAATATGGCGCATCTGTTTCAATCATTAACCTATCTAATGGAATTGATGGAATAAGCGCTTGTAATGGTTTTCCACGACGTTCGTCACACACCCATCCGGTAATACCAATATACATACCGGCTGATAAGCATTGATTTAACTCATTAGCATTACCGGTAAAGCAATGAGAAACCATGGCAGGAACAGAGTTTAGATAAGGTGAGAGTAATTGAAACCATGCAGAAAAAGCATCGCGCTGATGAAGAAAAAGGGGAAGCTGAAGCTCTGCTGCTAAAGAAATTTGCTCAGCAAATACTTTTTCTTGTTGCTTGGGAGCAGAAAAATTACGATTAAAGTCTAAGCCACATTCACCAATCGCTTTTACCGCTTTATTTTTAGCTAATAATCGAATGTCATCTAAATAGTTATCACTGACATTATCGGCATCATGGGGATGTATACCCGCTGTGGTATAAAGATAATCTGGATATTGTGCAGATAATCCTAAAGCTTTATGACTTTCAGCGATATTAGTTCCGGTAACTAACATAGCCCTAATACCGGCAGATTTAGCCCGCGCGATGAGTTCATCGCGGTCTTTATCAAAACGAGCATTCGTTAAATTTACGCCAACGTCTATCATATTATATTATTTAATTCGCTTTACACGGATAGCTCTATTGGTATTGATTTTTTTCAAAAAAAATGAACCTAACATGCCTGCAGATATTTCGACTTTATCTTCTTTTTTCAGTCGCAATGTAATAGTGTCATTTTGTTTCCACACTTGGCCATTCTCGAAATATATTGTTAATTTTTTTCTGATGCTTTTATTAATTTTTGCAACGGTATAAATGACTTTTTCTAAATTGTCCCCACTTTCTTGTCGTTTTTTCTTCTCTATTTTAGAGCCACCAAAACGTGATTCTTTTTGAGCTTGTGTAAGAGGTTCTTTTATTTCGTCTGTATTTTTAGAGGCAAGTGATAATCTATCAAAACAACTTAGACGCGATAAATCGTCTTGAACTTTAACACATTGCTCTAATTTATTACTTAATGATTCAGCGTAGCTACTGGTTGAAAAAACAAGCAATATGCTAATTAATAGACCGACTTTTTTTAGCATTATTCAGTTTCCTTGTATTGATGATCAGTTTGTTTTTTCTGGTATAACGCAGCTATAAAAACGCCTAATTCAAATAATAACAGCATGGGTACTGCCAATAATGTTTGTGAAATAATATCAGGCGGTGTTAATAACATGCCAACCACAAACGCACCAACGACAACATAAGGTCTTTTTGCACGCAAACTGTCGGGATCCGTAAAACCGGTCCAACACAGTAAAATAATAACAATGGGTATTTCGAAAACAATCCCAAAGGCAAAGAATAACTTTAGAACAAAATCTAAATAACTGGTAATGTCGGTGGCAATATTTACCCCTTCAGGGGCTACAGAAGTAAAAAAAGCAAAAATTATTGGGAAAACCACATAATAGACAAAAGCAATACCACCATAAAATAGCAAGGTGCTGCCGAACATCAGTGGAATAACCAAGCGTTTTTCATTCTTATATAAGCCAGGCGCGACAAAAGCCCAAATTTGATAAAGAATAAAGGGCATGGCAATAAAAATAGAAAGTACCATGGTTAATTTAAAAGGAGCAAAGAAAGAAGAGGCAACATCGGTTGCGATCATTTGTCCCCCTTCAGGTAAGGTTTCCATTAAGGGTTTGGAAACATATTCATAAATTTCATTAGCGAAATAGAATAAGCCTAAAAAGACAACCAAAACGCCCACCACAACGTTCAACAATCGGCTGCGTAATTCGAGTAAATGATCAAATAAAGTATAACTACTTGCTGGAGATGGATTCATGGTGTTACTTTTTATTTTCTTGTGAAGATGAAAGGTTAGCAGTGACTGCTTCTTCTTCAGTCACCTTATCATTTTTTTCAATGTTTTCTGAGACACTACTTTGTGAGTCAACTTTTTCAGGCTCATTATCTAATTGATAAGGACGATTGACCATCTCAGCAGCTTCTTGTAATGTTTTTAATGATTCAGCAATCTCAGGTGATAGATTTTTCATATCCGCTTGTTCAGCTTTTTTCAAATTAGCATGTAATTCTTGTATGCGTAATTCTTCGGTAAGCTCGGTTTTTACACTATCACTAAATTTACGAACACCACTTATCCAACCGCGCACCGTTCTAATCGCAACAGGTAAACGTTCTGGACCTAAAACGATCATACCTATTATCGCAATCAGCGACAACTCCCAAAAGCCAATATCAAACATCGCTTACGCCTGATCTTTTTCTTTTGTTTTTACTTTATCTTCGGTGTCGGTAGTAACAGACTTATCAGCAATATTTTCTGCACTTTCTTCTTCCTTTTTAGCGTTACTATCTGTCATAGCATTTTTAAAACCTTTAACCGCAGAGCCTAAATCTCCACCTAGATTACGTAATTTTTTTGTACCAAATAACAACACTATAATGACCGCAACAATTAATAATTGCCAAATACCCATATTTCCCATGATAAACCCCTATTATTTACAATGGATTCATTATAAAGTTTTAAAATGAAAAATCATCCTTTGATAGACAAAATAATGCGATAGGACAAACTTTGCAGAAAAAGCACCTTATTTATCTGAGTTGCTTGTTGATGATCAGCATTACCTTCACTACTTTTCAGAGTAATGCTAGACAAGATCAAAACATGGACAGTGACACTGAAAAGCAAATAGTAAAACCTATCAAACATCCACAAAGGCATGTTGTGCCCACACTTGTGCCCGATGACTGGGGTCAAGACGTACACGACACCATCGCTAATTCCGTTTATCAATCGGCGACTTGGTTCGATAGTTTTTTTACCGATATTGATAGCCAACAAATTGAACCTAAAGCAACAGCCAAAATACGTTTTGGCTGGATACCCAAAGCACGTCATTTGGCGGAGCTTGACTCTCGTTTTCGATTAAAAGTAAAGTTACCTCACTTTAAAGATAAGATGAGCTTGATTCTTTCCGATGAGGATGACGTTGAAGACGGCCAGTTACCCCTCGATGGCATTGGTACTCGGCCAGAAATAAATGAAGAAAGCTTCGCCGCTGCCTTACGTTATGTGGTTAAAAAGAAGAGCGATAGCTTAGTCGATACTCGATTAGGAATTTCAGGCGGTGATATTTTTATAAAAATACGTAAGCGCAAGTTGTATACCTTCAATGAAAAGCATGGTTTTAAAGTTGAACCTTCAACCTATTACTTTTTAGGTGATGGTCTTGGAGCCAAGTTATTTCTTGAATATAATTATCAATATAATGAAAGATCACAATACAGGATCAATTATACTATTCGCGGCTCTGAATCATTTAGTGGCATCCGATGGAAACACGGTTTTTATCAATTAAATCAACTAGATTCAACAACGGCCTCCGTTGTTGGTTTGCAAGTTGAAGGTGAGCGTAATGGTCAATATGGTTTTTTTACCGACAAATATACGCTGAGTTATCGTTATCGATTCAATGCACTAGAAAAATGGTTGTTTTTTGAAGTGGAACCATTTTTAGAGTGGTCAAAAGAGGATAACTACACCACCACACCAGGAATTGCGCTACGCATCGAAGGTTTTTTTAGTAAAATATAATTAATTGTTAACGAAAAATTAGGCGCTAACTTTAACGATACCCTCACTTTCGGTTATTATTCGTGGCATTTTTATCGGTCGACTAATATGAAAACCCTGACCAAATTCACAACCGGCGTTCTGTAACTTTTTCAACATTTCTTCTGACTCGATTCCTTCAGCGACTAAATGGTAGCCAAAGTTACTGCCCAAATCATGCAAGGCCTTGACTAACGACAGATTTTTATTATTAGTATTCAGCGTACGAACAAAACTTCTGTCTAATTTGATAAATTCAAACGGGTAGCTGTGTAAGAAATTTAATGACGATGAACCCGCGCCGTAATCATCTAAAGCGAGTTTAACCCCAAAATCTTTTAATCGACGTAAGTTCTTCAGGGCTAATTCACTTTGTTGAGCAAATGCAGATTCATTAAATTCAAGAATTAAACGGTGAGGCTCTATGCCTGCGTCTTTAATTTGCTTGATCAACTTATTGAGCTGATTCGCTTGAACTAAGTGACGTCCTGATAAATTAATACCAATAAAAGCATCAAAATACTCGGTATTTTGTTGCCAGCTTTTTAATTGTTGACTAACTTCTTTAATAACCCAAGCTTCGATGTCTAATATCATGCCGGTTTCTTCGGCCATATATAAAAATTCACTTGGCGTTAATAAGCCTTTAGTTGGATGCTGCCAACGTAATAAAGCTTCAAAACCAATGGTATTCGTTAACGTTAAGTTAGATATTTGCTGATAATGCAGTTCAAATTGACTCTTGGTAATAGCAACGCGTAATTCTTGCTCTAAAGTCATACTTGCTATAAGTTTTTCTCGCATGCTTTCATCAAAAAAGACATAACGACCACGACCTAAGTTTTTCGCTTGGTACATAGCAGCATCAGCATCACGTAAAATTTCATGAGAATCCTTATAATGACTGCTACATTGCGCAATACCTATACTGGCATTAGAGTAAAGTGTATGACCACCTAAACTGAACGGTTTGGCAATAGCGGTAATAATACGTGAGGCAACTTCTTCAATATCATCTTGACATTGTAGTGAATCAAGCAAAATAACAAATTCATCTCCCCCTAGACGCGCTAAAATATCATTATCTCTGACACAGTCTTGTAATCTTAGTGCTATCTCAATAAGAAACTCATCTCCAGCATGGTGTCCTAATGTATCATTAATCATTTTAAAGCGATCTAAATCGATAAATAACACGGCAAAGCGTTGATCGGGATGACGCTTTAAATGTCGTAATGCATAGCTCAAACGGTCTGAAAACATCGCTCTATTGGGCAATTTTGTTAGACCATCGTGATGTGCTTCATAGTAAAGTTGTGCTTCTGCTTTTCGTCTCTCATCAATTTGCATACGCAAATTTAAATTACTCGCTTGTAGCTCTTGGGTACGTTGATTAACCGTATTTTCTAATTTTTCATGGTGCTTTTTAATTTCAGCTTGCGAACGCTTACGTAAAATAGCGGTATCAACGTGCTGGCTAATAAAACGTATTAAGGTTAGGTCACTTTGTTGATAGGCTTGCGAATCTTGGTAATGCTGAATAGCTAAAATGCCAAATATCTTGCCGTCTTCCATTAGTGGTGCAGCAAGCCATGCTCGTGGCATTTTATTTTTAGGATAATCTATCGTCAGCGGTTCACTCGTTATTTCGCCTTGCTCAGATAAATAAAAGACTTCATTTTCGGTAATTAATGTCGGTGCAACAGCATTTATCGCTAATTCTGTCAGCCCAAAGCCTAGCATTCGAGGCAGAGGTGTATGCACTTTTTCATCGTCATAATAGGGAAAAGTCACGATAGAACTATCTTTGTTATCACCCGTGTCTAACAGAGCAATATATAAGTTCTTTGCGGGTAATAAAGTATTGATTTCTTGATGGATAGCTCGATAAAAGCAATCAATATCTTGTGAATTAGCCGTGATTTCTGAAATTGATAGTAAGGCTTTATGCATTTTTACCGCTTTCTTACGCTCAGCAATTTCAACTTGTAGCTGCTTATTCATTTCGGTTAGCGTTTCAGTACGCTGTAAAATACTTTCTTCTAATAATTCACGACTACGTACACGATCAATAGCGGTCACTAAATGCAAGGCAATAAATTCAAGCAACTGACAATCATATTCATCAAAGTAAAGCTTATCATCGTAACTTTGTAATGCCAGAACACCAATAACCTGACTGCCACGTCTAAGGGGAACACCAAGCCAATCAACACAGGATGAACCATAAAGAAAAATATCGCCTGATTTTGCTAATGCGAGGCGTTCTTTAGCAGAGCAATGCATCGGCTTTTCACTTTCAAAAACCATACCTGTTAAGCACTTTCGCCAGTCAGCAACTTTTAAATGATCATGTAAACGAATTTCTTCAGGGTTGTGGCAATGAGCAAGCTCAAGATTATCTTTTGAATTGATCAGGGTGATATGAAAACTATCGGTAATTAATAATGTTTTAATCACCGATTTAAGCTCAGCATAAAAGGTTGCCATATCGGTTACTGTGCTTGCCAATTCAGACAACTGCAACAAACCCGACTGCATGGTTTTAACCTGCCGATACTTTTTAAGTAGAGACTTTAATTTGGGAAGCTGACGTAATGCCAGAATGTCTTCCTTTGCCTTTAATTCCGTCAAGGCGATTCCATAGTTAGTTATTAGTATTATTTTTAAGCAGTCAGTCTACCAAATTAATATCACTTGGCTAGTACCTTATTTGAATTGATAAGATCAATACAGTATATGTCTATTTTTTGTACACTATAATTGACGGGTTGCGCAACGTTTACCGAAAAGGGACGAATGAACGTTAATCATTAACATAAGCAAGTTAATATCAGCGCAAAAGATAAAGTCGACAAAAAGCAGGCATAAAAAAACCGACGTAAATCGGTTTTTTTGTTGGTACAGACATTATCCAATAACTAAGCAGCCATTGAGCCTTTAAGTTTATTGAGGGCATTTTTTTCTAACTGTCTGACACGCTCTGCAGAAATATGATACTTATTAGCTAAATCTTGTAACGTCGTTTTATCTTCAGTTAACCAACGGGTTCTTATAATATCTTGGCTGCGTTCATCAAGAATAACTAAGGCATTAGATAAACGCTTATTAGCATGAGAAGAGTGATCTTCATCTTCAACCTGAACTGCGAGATCTGACTGATGATCTTCAAGATATAATGCGGGGGAGTAACCTCCACCAGCGGAATTATCAACATCGTCAGATGACAGCTCAAAAGCCTGATCTTGATTACTCATTCTAGATTCCATCTCTAAAACATCTTTAGGTGTAACACCTAGAGTCTCTGCAACATTATTAATTTCGTCGTTGCTGAACCAACCTAAACGTTTTTTGTTTTTACGAAGGTTAAAAAACAATTTACGTTGTGCCTTGGTCGTTGCCACTTTAACAATACGCCAATTACGTAACACAAACTCATGAATCTCAGCTTTTATCCAATGAACAGCAAACGACACTAAACGTACACCCACTTCCGGGTTAAAACGCTTAACAGCTTTCATTAAACCAACGTTACCTTCTTGAATTAAATCTGCTTGAGGTAAACCATAACCTGCATAACCTTTTGCTACATGAATAACAAAACGTAAATGCGACATAATAAGCTCTTGTGCCGCTTGTAAATCATTTTCTGAATATAAACGAGTGGCGAGTTCATTCTCACGCTTTGCCGTAAGCATAGGAATGCCGTAAGCAGACTGCATGTAAGATTCAATACTACCGCTACGTGGAACTGTTAGCGCCATTGATTGTATCGGTTTACTCATTTTAAAAACCCCTCTTTATCGCTCTTTAATAACTCTTAAATAATTTTTAACTTTCTAGCTCGCTATAATAGCATACATCGACCGTGTAGGCGAGCAACGCATCACACATTACCTTACAACACAAGACGAAACAACTCAGTCCCGTAAATTTATCTGCTTTTTTTGTGTACATTTGTTAACATAAAAGCATCAGAAAGCACTTAAAGTTTACAAAACAATAACTTAGCTTTTTTATTAAGATGTAATTTAACAAGGATGTGGCTATTACTTTATGTATTTAAGTAACTTATAAATTGTATTTAAGTAACTTATAAATGAATTTTAGAGGGTCATAATTTGTACTCATATGTTGCTCGTCAACCCATCTTAGATATTAAACAAAATGTTGTTGCCTATGAATTGCTTTTTCGTGATGGTAAAAGTAACAGTTTTCCTGATATTGATCCTAACCAAGCAACATCTAACATACTAACTAATAACCATTTAAGCTTAGGTATAGAGCAAGTCACTGGTGATCTACCCGCTTATATTAACTTTCATGCTGATACCTTGATTTTTCACTTTCCAAGCTTCCTTGATCCCAAAAATGTGGTATTAGAAATTTTAGAAGACGTTCCGGTAACCCCTGAGCTATTAGCTGCTTGCCAGTCACTTCATGAGAAAGGTTATAAATTAGCCTTAGACGATTTTGACTTTGATGAAAAGTGGGCTCCATTTTACCCTATCGTAGACATTATCAAAATTGATGTCCTACAGTTTTCCATTCTAGAAATTAGTAAGCTGGTCAGAAAGCTTGCCGGGCTAAACGTAACACTATTAGCTGAAAAAGTAGAAACTTCACAACAATTTGAACGATTAAAAATGCTGGGATTCACACTTTTTCAAGGTTATTTTTTTGCAAAACCAGAAATGCTAAAACAGCGAAAAATCACCACGGCAAAACAAAACATCCTCGAACTGATCAGCCAAGCAAGCCAAGTAGAGTTAAACATTAATAAAATCAGTGAAATTTTTGCCGTTGACCCCGGCTTAACCTATAAATTACTACGTTTTATCAATAGTCCCACTTATGGTAGTAGCCAAGAGATAACATCGTTAAAACATGCTCTTGCTTATATCGGACAAGTTGAACTGAAAAAATTTATCGCATTGCTTGCGCTGTCAGATTTAAGCTCAGATAAAAATCCTGAAATTATGCGCCTTTCTTTAGCTCGAGCTAAGTTTTGTGAAAAAATAGCCCTTTGCCGTTTTGAAAGTGAAAATCCGCCTAAAGCTTTTCTCACCGGTATATTATCGTTAATCGATGGTATTTTAGACCATGAATTAGAATACGTATTAGGTGTATTACCTATTCATCAAGAGATAAAATCGGCATTAAGAGGCGAGCAGTGTGACCTTGGAGATTACTTGTCCTTAGTAAGAAACATTGAACAAGGCTTATGGGCAGAGGGTGAAAAAATTGCCAAGAGAATTACCTTAGAGAGTGAGCTTTGTTTTCAAGCTTATAAAGACTCACTGTCATGGGCAGACGAAATGATCGCCTGTGGAACTTAAACCGACACTTAATAGGCTTTATTAATCAGCGGTAGGCTCTATGGCACGAATATGCTTACGTACTGAAATATAACTTCCTGATAAGCCGAGTATAACGGCAAATAATATCAGTGTCATCGCTTCTGAAAAGCTTAAACCACTAATAATAAAGTTACTCTGATATAAGTGGGTTAATTCAGAGAGAGCTCCCGATAAATATTTAGCGAGCAGGGCCACACATAACCAAGAGACCACACCCCCCAAAATACCATACCAAAGGCCCGCATATAAAAAAGGACGCTGAATAAAGCTATCGGTTGCGCCAACAAGTTTCATCACAGCAATCGCATCTTTTTGATTTAAAATAGCCAAGCGTATGGTGTTGCCAATAATGAGCACCACAGACAGGCACAGTAATGCACCGATACCTACCACGATATCTTCAATAAGTTTAGCAATAGCTTCTAATCGAGAAAGCCATTCAAGGTCTAATTTTCCTTGCTGAACCTCTCGTTCTTTTTCTAGCTTCAATAATAACTCTCCAGCAGCCTGTGTTTGACTAGCACGCGTTGTTGGCGTCACTAACAGTGTTGCTGGTAAGGGGTTTTTATCTAGATATTCTAGCGCCTGTCCAAAACCAGATAAGGTTTTAAACTCTTGTAAAGCCTGCTCTGCTGAAATGTAAGTAACTTTGGCAACTTCAGGATAAAGTTCAATTCGGTGAACTAAGTTTTGTGCCGCTTTGTCAGTCACTGACAATTTCAAAAATAAACTAATTTCTGAGGCGGTGTCCCACTGTTCACTGATGGCTTTAGCATTTTTGACAAATAAATGTAACGTAGCGGGTAAGGTCAAACTGATACCTAAAACCAAAACCGTCATTATTGAGGTGAAAGGGGTACGCCATAAATCGCCTAAACTACCTACGGCTTGTTGAACATGTCGAATTAATCTATCTGTTATTTTTGCTGCAAAATTTAATTTCTGCGACGGTTGGCCAAAACGGGCAGGTTTATTCATTGTTTTCATGCCTAACTTGTAAACCTTCAACGATACCATCGGTGATCATTGAACCTTGTTTAAGCGTCAGCGTTCTATATTTCATTCTAGCAATTAGCCCCAGATCGTGTGTAGCTATGAGTACGGTAACGCCAAAATCATTAAATTCTTCAAACAAGCGAATAATATCTAAGGAAAGTTTAGGATCTAAGTTTCCGGTTGGCTCATCAGCAAGCAATATTAATGGCTTATTCACTAATGCTCTGGCAATGCCAACTCGCTGCTGCTCTCCACCTGACAACATATTAGGAAAACAACGTAACTTATCGCTCAAATGGACTTTATCTAGCGCTGCTTCCACGCGTTTTCGCGTTTCCTTGTGGCTATACCCTTCAATAACTAAAGGTAATGCGACATTATCGAAAATAGTTCTGTCCATTAATAGATTATGGTTTTGAAAAATCATTCCTATTTTTCGACGAGCATAAGGAATATCTTTATACTTTATATTTGATATTTCACTACCGTTAATCTGGATTTTACCACTGGTCGGCTTTTCCATTAAGCTCATTAGCTTTAAGAGTGTACTTTTCCCCGCTCCTGAATGTCCGGTTAAAAATGCCATTTCACCCGCAGCCAATTCAAAACTAACATTTTTAAGTGCTAAAAAGCCACCGGGATAGGTTTTACTGACATTGTTAAAGTGGATCATAAAATGGCCATACTCTTATTTTTATTATTCTTCACATCGGGTAGTCGGGCATCAAAAACATACCGTAAATCTTAGCTATCTTGGGTAAATAATGCATCAATAAAATCATCGCCGTTAAACGGACGTAAATCATCAATGCCTTCACCGACGCCTAAATAGCGGATAGGAATCGCATTTTTATCGGCAATAGCAAAGACAACACCACCTTTAGCCGTACCATCAAGCTTGGTTAATGTTAGTCCCGTCAAACCAACCGCTTCATTAAATAATTTTGTTTGGCTTAACGCATTCTGTCCAGTACCAGCATCTAAAGTTAACATCACTTCATGAGGTGCTTTATCATCGATCTTTTTCATGACACGGACAACTTTTTTCAATTCATCCATTAAGTGACTTTTGTTCTGCAGCCGGCCAGCGGTATCAGCAATGAGTACATCAACACCACGGGCTTTTGCGGCACTAATCGCATCAAAAATAACAGAAGCACTGTCTGCGCCAGTATGCTGGGCAATAACAGGAATATCGTTGCGCTCGCCCCACACTTGTAATTGCTCAACCGCCGCGGCTCTAAACGTGTCACCAGCCGCTAGCATGACCGATTTACCTTCAGCTTGAAATTTTTTCGCTAATTTACCAATAGTGGTGGTTTTTCCAACCCCATTAACACCAACCATTAAGATAACGAAAGGACCTGAATCATTATTAATCTCTAACGGTACACTTGCAGGCTCAATAATTTTCTTTAACTCTTCTTTGAGTAAATCATACAAAGCTTCAGCATTTTTAAGTTGTTTACGTGATGCACTTTCTGTAAGTGATTTTATAATTTTTGTGGTCGTTTCAATACCCACATCCGCTAACAGTAAATGTGTTTCGAGTTCTTCAAATAACTCGTCATCAATTTTTTTACCACTGAATAACGTAAATATTCCACCACCAATATTTTGGCGTGTTTTAGTGAGTCCTTGCTTTAATCGAGCAAAAAAACCTGCCTTAGCTGCTGGCTCTGGCTCTGGCTCTGGCTCTGGCTCTGGCTCTGGCTCTGGCTCTGGCTCTGGCTCTGGCTCTGGCTCTGGCTCTGGCTCTGGCTCTGGCTCTGGCTCTGGCTCTGGCTCTGGCTCTGGCTCTGGCTCTGGCTCTGGCTCTGGCTCTGGCTCTGGCTCTGGCTCTGGCTCTGCAAGAATATTGTCGACAACAATGTCATCGATTACAAGGCTTTCACCTTGAATTTCTTCAACATTCTCTGCGATTTTTTCTTCAGAAACATCAGATGTTTCTACTGATGTTTCAACAACATCTGTAACTTCTTCAACAGCTTCTTCTTGCTGACGTCCCAAACCTAACCAGGAAAATAGACCTTTTTTCTTTGACATAACAATAAATTCTTCTCTGCACCATCATTTTGATGGCAATAGTTCACTAAACAAGGATAAAATCCTCGCTATAGTAGCACCTAAAAACAATACAAAAAACAAAAGCTGAGTAAGATATGAACAAACAACGTAAACAATCAGCAAAACCTAACAATAAAGGCAGTATTCGTATTATTGGCGGATCACACCGTGGCCGAAAGCTGCCTGTTTTAATGGCAGAAGGTTTAAGACCCACCACAGATAGGGTAAAAGAAACCGTCTTTAATTGGTTAATGCCTTTTATTCAAGACAGTCTCTGTTTAGATTGCTTTGCTGGCTCTGGTGGTTTGGGTTTTGAGGCATTATCACGAGGGGCAAGCCATGTTAGCTTCGTAGAATTAAACAAAGCGGCGGCTCAGCAATTACTTGAAAACCAACGTTTACTGAAATCAGCTAATATCTCGATAGTAAATAGTGATGCGCTGAGTTTCATTGAAAAAAATATCAGCAAATTTGATATTGTCTTTATTGATCCGCCTTTTCGCAAAAATTTAGTGGAGCAAACGGCCAAACGATTAGACCAACATAGTTTGGCTGACAACGCATTGATTTATATAGAAATGGAAAGTGAACAGAATAACCAACAGCTGCCCATGAACTGGACACTATTAAAAGAAAAAATAGCCGGACAAGTCGCTTATCGTTTATATCAAAAAATGTAAGCTTCGTTTATCGCTGGGAGTTAACCTTAAACGCCCCCAGCTTAACATTATCAATAAAACGCTTACTGCTTAGGTTTAAGCTTTAAGTCATGAAAATCAAAGCTAAAATCGGTTGCGCGAGACACAGCTTGCATTGTTACCTCGTTAATTGAACCATCCGGATTCAGATTAAAATTAACAAAAGCATCGGCTTCCAAGGTTCTATCATCCCAGCGCACAATAAAAGTATTATGTTGATAATGCTCTAATACACCGCGCAATGCGGGTGTATGACCAAACTGCATGCTTAAAGCATTATTTGCATAGTTAATCGCAATATCACCGTACCAATTATCTTGATAGGTTTGTGCATAAGCTTTTAAAGGTAAAGAATGACGTGAATTTTTATCAACATTACTGGCGGCTTCTGCTAAACGATTTTTTTCTACGCTTTTTCGTTGCTCACTCATCGTCGCATAAAAATCCACCCAGTCTTTTTCAGGCAAGTCTAAATATTCATTTAATATTTGATGATAAATCGCATTAAAAGCATATCCGGATTGCTGATTCGTTAAAATAACCATCGCTAAGTTTTCTTCTGGAACTAAGACAACTTTAGAGACCATACCTAGAATGCCACCACTGTGATGAACTAACTTTACACCGTGGTAATCATTTAAAAACCAACCTAGACCATAACCTGAAAAATGAGTTTTATCATTTTTTGTCGCGGTAGCTGATACCGGTAATATTGTTCGCATTTGCCACATTTTTTGGCTTTGACGTTCACTAAAAAGTTTTTTGTTATCACCATAACCGCCTTCGTTTAACTGCGCTTTGAGCCATAAAGACATATCATTAACACTTGAGGCAACAGATCCCGCTGAAGAAAACTGTTCTAAGAAGTTACCGCCAACCACATTTAACTTGCCATCTAACGGAACATGAGCACGAGCAACATTTTTGTTGTTTGTTGAAATCAGTGAAAACTTTGCTTTAGTATTCTTCATCCCTAACGGCTTAAAAATAGTTTCTTTAATATTTTCTTGCCAAGTTTTACCGGTAACTTTTGCGATGATCTCGCCAGCAATAACATACATTAAATTATCGTAAGCGAACTCACTGCGAAAACTTGAAACCTCGGGTAAATGCTTTAAGCCTTTAATAATATCTTTATTGGTTAACGTTGTACCAGGCCAAATCATCAGGTCGCCTGCACCTAGACCTAAACCACTGTTGTGTGATAATAAATCGAGTAAAGTAAACTCGCGAGTCACGTAAGCGTTTGGCATTTGAAATTCAGGGAGTATATCAATAACTTTTGTTTGCCATGTCAATTTCCCTTGATCCACCAAATTGGCTAGTAACGCCGCAGTCATCGCCTTAGTGTTAGAGGCAATACCAAAAAGAGTATCGCCATTAACCTTATTATTTTTACCATATTCCGTTAAACCGAAACCTTTACTCATCACCACTTTATTATCTTTGATAATAGCAACAGCAACACCTGGCACTTGAAAAGTATTCATTGCCTTATTAATCGATTTTTCGATATTTTGATTTTTTTGTTCAAGCGTACTTGCAGGATTACCAAAAGCTAATGAGGCAAATAGATAGGCTACCGTCATCAAAATAGTGTGGAATAATTTCATCTTTTATCCTAATTGTTTAGTTATTCTAATAAGTAGGTTGTGCATCCTAAGTAATTTCAATGCCTAAATTGGATAATCCTTCTTCAAGAACCATCGCTTTAATTTTAATACAGGTTTCTTTATTTTCAGCAGAATCTTTTAGTGCGTAATAGAGTTCATTTTGCGTATCAAACTCCCACTCCATTAATGGGTGTTGTTCAATTTCTTTAGTCGTAATGTCACTGTCGTCATTAGCGTCTCTTTGATCAGCGATCATCAGTTCAACATAATAAGTTACGCTATTCTCTGATAATCGTGAGACAATTTCAGCGCCTTGCACCTCTTTATCTTGCATCGCCTGTAAAAGTGACATCGTTGCCATAGTCGCATCAATGGCTGGAAATACCCCAAAAAAATCAAAACCTTCTGGATCGGGTATTTGTGGCTCCAGTTTATTTATTTGTGCTTCATAATTTATTTTACAACGATTATTTTTATCAAGCCACTGCCAGATAAGCTCTAATTGATTACGTAATACTGAAAATTCACCAAAATCTGCATGTTCAGAAAAAATTTTATAATTGGGTATCATTCGCTCTAATAATGCAGCAGAAAAAGCGATCTGTTGCCATTGACTTAAATGGGAAAAAGGAAGTTGAATAGCCACTGTACTCTCCATGAAAAGATTTAAAAAATGAGTATATCCCAGAATATAACATCACGTTTATTTAGATATAAAAAAAGAGCCATAAGGCTCTTCTTTTTAAAACTCTTAAGCGATTACGCTTCAGCAGTTTCTTTAGCAAGCTGTACTTGAATAGCCGTTACTTTTTGCTCACTATCAGATAGATTGCGTAATTGAGCTAAACGATTTATTTGACCAATCGATCCTAACATCGCATGAATAGGAATAAATAGACCTCGTTTATGGAAATCTAAAACTT
Organism: Colwellia sp. PAMC 20917; assembly: GCF_001767295.1. Classification (GTDB taxonomy): domain Bacteria; phylum Pseudomonadota; class Gammaproteobacteria; order Enterobacterales; family Alteromonadaceae; genus Colwellia_A. Next base: position 2,454,975 of record NZ_CP014944.1, on the reverse strand, counting down.
TAGCTTCGCTAAGTTCCTGAAGTTTTTTCTCGTTAATACTAAATAAACCAACCAGTTTTTTATTTTCGCCGGTACTGAAACTAATGTGCAATTCTAATTCTTGCAATAAATCATTTTCAGCTAATTCAACCATGAATCTTTCAGTCATGGTTTCATTTTCATATAGACGGCCTAATGATTCTTGAACGTTTTTATAAAAATCAGTAACCAAACCTTCAGCGTCAAACAAGGCATTATCTTTATCATCGCCTACATAGGCACTGTCTAAATCGATATAAGTCGTTAACGTTTTTTCTTTATCTGGGTCTATACCTAAACCAAACGGCATCATAGATGCACCATGTGGTAAGTAAGTACCATTCCAACGTTCATCTTTATAGTATAAGTTTTCGCCAGCTTCTAGTCCTAGCATAACGATACTGCGGAAGCTTGAGCCCTCAGGCTGTTTAACTAAGAAGATAGGAAAGCTGTTAGCGGCTTTGGTATATTCTGCTGCAGTAATTGGAGCAATGTGTTGCTTCTCAATATGTTCTAAGCCACGTTTAGTAGTAACTTTTAAATTCTGGTGTTGATCTTTTCTTACTGGAACGACGTTAGCCATAATAATATTCTTCTCTTTAATGCATGCGCTTTTCATTTAAAAAATTTTAGCGCTTATATAATGTTATAAATAGTTATGGTGCCAATAGGGAGAGCTTTCAATGGTATATAAAAAAAAATGTTATTTTTATTTAAATATTAAATCACTTTTTCACTCTACACAATAAGTCAGCTATACTTTTGTAAAGAATATCAAATAGCTAATACTTCCTTATTATCTAAAGAAAATAATGTAAATTTAATGAAAAACTTACTCATCACCCTATTTTTTGCTCTATTAATATTGTTATTAACAAGTATTGTCCATGCGAAGCCAAAAACAAAAACTATTTATGGCCGTAACTTCGACGGATTTGCACAGGTTAAAATAAAAAACAACACAACTGAAAGCCTTGCCTGTTATGTTGCAATCAACGGGTATAAAATTAAATTTCGATTACAGGCACTTCGTGAATCGAAATGGTACACCGCCACAGATAAACGTTTCCAATATCGTAGCTTTAGTTCTTGGTGCGACTATTTAACTTTATACCCCGAGTATTTAAAATATCAAACCTTCTAATTATTGATAGATGCAAATAACAAAATATATAAATTCCACTTAAATAGACCAAAAAAATAGCGCTAAAAAAATTAGCGCTATTAGGTGACTATTGGCTAGGTTTTATCATTTATCGAGCTCTGTAAAGCTTAATAAGGGCATTCGTTGAGCCATCCATATCTAGCGTTTCACTGGGGTCAGTTATTTTTGTCAGTACTTTATTACCCAGCGACTTGCCTAATTCAACCCCCCATTGGTCAAAAGAGTTCACTTTCCAAATAACCCCCTGCACAAACACTTTATGCTCATACATCGCAATTAAACTGCCAAGCACCTTAGGCGTTAACTTTTCAAATAAAAGCGTGTTACTGGGTTTATTACCCTCCATAACCTTATGTGTAGACAGCTTTTGAATCTCTGATACATCACAGTTCGCTTTTTTCATTGCCGCTTTCACTTCTTCGAGACTTTGCCCCGCCATTAAGGCCTGACTTTGACCAAAACAGTTAGACGCCAACATGTCATGATGATTACCCATCTCATGAAAAGGAAATAATGGCATCAAGAAATCAACAGGAATAGGAGTTTTGCTTTGATGTATAAGTTGATGAAACGAGTGCTGACCGTTGGTCCCTTCGCTTCCCCAAATGATAGGCCCCGTATCATAAGACATCGATTTATTATCAAGTGAAATAGATTTTCCGTTACTCTCCATATCCAGTTGTTGGATATAAGCTGGTAAACCCCGTAAATAATGGTAATAAGGTAATAAAACCTGTGATTGCGCGCCATGAAAATTTCGGTACCAAATACCTAATAACGCCAAAATAACCGGGAGATTTTTTTCAAGTGGCGCCTGGGTGAAATGTTCATCCATTTCAAACGCACCTTGTAAAAAGTCACGGTAATGATCAAAGCCTATCGCTAAAGCTAAGGGTAAGCCAATCGCAGACCAGACCGAATAACGTCCTCCCACCCAATCCCACATCGGAAAAATATTATCTTTGTCTATACCTAATGCTTGCGCGGCCTCAACATTAGACGACACACAGGCAAAGTGATGTTTAACGTTTTCGGTGGTAGCAGTCGCAACAAACCAATCACGTGCTGTTAGGGTATTACGCAGTGTTTCTTGGGTAGTTAAGGTTTTAGATGACGTAATAAAGAGCGTCGTTTCAGGATTAACTTTTGCAAGCACATCATGAATATGACAACCGTCAACGTTCGCAATAAAATGGACGTTTAACTGGCTTTGCTGATAAGGTTTTAGTGCCTCTGACATTATTTTAGGTCCAAGAAAAGACCCGCCAATGCCAATACTAATCACATCCGTAAATGCTTTGCCGGTATAGCCTACTTTTTTACCTGATGAAATATCATTAACAAAAATCTCGAGCTTAGCCAGCGTTGTTTGTATTTGTGGCATCACATCGACACCATCAACATAGACAGCGTTCCCTGAAAAGTTACGTAACGCGGTATGTAATACCGGACGATTTTCAGTGGTATTAATCGCCGAGCCATTAAACATTTGAGCACGCTTATCGACTAAGCCAGATGACTGTGCCAAATTCATGAGTAAATGCATGGTTTCATCAGTAACACGGTTTTTCGAATAATCGAGCATTATTCCCGCGCCAGAAAGTGAAAAATTATTAAAACGTTCCGCATCTTGCGTAAATAAATCGCGCATTTGTACCGGTACGTTTTTATTATAATGATTGACGAGTGACTTCCACTCAGGGGTGCTTGGTAACATACCCGTTATATCCTAATTAAAAAGATGAGACTGACTACAAAGTCACATGATAGCGCAACCTTTAGCTATCGGTCATATTTATACGAACAAATTATTACAAGTGATTAGCGCGTTGGCTTTAAATATCCTAAACATGCATCAACTTCTTCCGTTGAGCCCATAATCACCGCAACACGTTGATGAATATGCGATGGTGTAATTGTTAAGATACGCTCGTGTTCAGTAAAAGCTTTCCCCTGAGCATTTTCAACCAGCATGGCTAAGGGATTGGCTTCATACAACAAACGTAATTTAGCCGGTTGCTGAGCATTTTTCGTGTCACTGGGATAGCAAAAAATACCACCACGAGACAAAACACGATGAACATCACCCACCATAGCGCCATTCCAACGCATGTTATATTTTTTAGCGCGCGGGCCTTCATTGCCTAACAGTAAAGCATTAATGTAATCGGTAAAGCCTGATGACCACTGAGTAAAGTTTGACATATTAACCGCAAATTCTGCTGTCTGTGTCGGTATTTCCAGTTGTGCTGTGGTCAGTAAATAACAGCCCTGTGTTCTATCTAAGGTATATAAACGCGACGGACCGCCCGTGGTCAGCGCCAACATGGTCGAGGGACCATATAACACATAGCCCGCACATACTTGTTCGGTTCCTTGTTGAGCAAATTGTAATTCGCTGGTTGCCGGAACTTCGTCCTTGGCCCGATAGATGGTAAATATCGTGCCTATTTGACCATTGATATCGATATTAGAAGAGCCATCAAGTGGGTCAAAGGCGACAATGTAAGGGGCACCTTCAGTTGCCGCAACCACCGAGTCTTCTTCTTCAGACGCAATGGTTCTAACGCGACCACTCTCTAACAACATATCTTTAAGTAACTGATTACTGATGATGTCTAATTTTTTTTGCGTTTCACCCTGAATATTCTCATCTAAGGTAGAGCCCAGCACATTTGACAATGCGCCTTGTCCCACTCTAAAAGAAATTTCTTTACAGGCTGTTAAAATAGTATCAATTAACTGAATAAGTTCAATATCAACCTTATCGTTTTCTAAACAGTGAACTAAGCGTTTCATAAGTCTCCCTTATACCGATTAAGGCAATTAAGTTCTTTAAATGAAAGGATTAAACGTTCAGCCATCGACAATTCGACTTTACGTAACCAGACACGTGGGTCGTAATATTTTTTGTTAGGACTATCGTCGCCCTTAGGGTTACCTATTTGGCTTTGCAGATAAGCTTTATTGTCTTGATAATAGTCAGCAACCCCTTTCCAGCTTGCCCACTGTGTGTCGGTATCTATATTCATTTTTATGACACCATAACCAATAGCCTCAGTGATTTCTGCTGGCGCAGACCCTGAGCCACCGTGAAAAACAAAGTTCAGCGCGTTATGTCCCAAACTATATTTCTCGGCGACAAAGGCTTGAGAGTTTTTCAATATCTTAGGCGTTAATTGCACGTTACCCGGCTTATAAACGCCATGTACATTACCAAAAGAAGCCGCAATGGTGAATGAATCACTGACACGACTTAAGTGCTCATAAGCATAAGCAACGTCTTCGGGTTGGGTATAAAGTAATGAAGCATCAAGGCCAGTATTATCGACACCATCTTCTTCGCCACCTGTACAACCGAGTTCAATTTCTAAGGTCATACCCATTGCTGTCATGCGTTTAAGATAACGAGCACAAATATCAATGTTTTCGACTAATGTTTGCTCTGATAAATCAATCATATGCGAGCTAAATAATGGCTGACCCGTTGCTTTAAAATGTGCCTCGCTGTGCGCTAATAAGCCATCAATCCAAGGTAAGAGCTTTTTAGAGGCATGGTCGGTATTAATGATGACAGGAATATCATAAAACTTAGCCACGGCTTTAATATATTTTGCCGCGATAACACCACCTTCAATAGCGGCATCCATAGGCGAAAGCTTATGCCCTTTACCAATAAAAAAAGCCGCACCCGAATATGATAGTTGAATAATAATAGGTGAGTTTATTTCACTGGCCGCTTCGAGTGCTGCATTAATAGAGTTAGTACCAATGACGTTAACCGCAGGGTAAGCAAAACTATTTTTTTTAGCATAATCAAAAAGCACGCTAACATCTTCACCGAAGACAAAACCACTTTTGACTAGATCTGATAAACTCTTCATATTAATTAATTCCTTGGGCAGTTAAACAAGCAGCTGTGATCTTAGACCATTGCCGCGATTCTACCCATTTAGCATCAGCAATCCAAGTGCCACCGACAGCAAATACATTGCTTAATGCTAAATATTCATCTTGATTACTCTGCTTAATTCCCCCAGTTGGGCAAAAAGATATATCTTTAAATACTGACCCCATAGCTTTTAAAAAAGGAGCACCTCCAGATAATGAAGCAGGAAATAACTTGAGTTCTTGGTAACCAAATTCCTTTGCTAAAAGTATATCTGCCGTATTAGATACTCCAGGAAGTACCGGAACCGTGCATTTAGCTAAAACAGTCAGTAATTGACTTGATACTGCTGGCGTAATAATAAAATCACTACCCGCGTCGAGTGCTTGCTTTAAAACATTAGCGTCAAGCACCTTACCAGCACCTACTTTTAATTCGGGCAACTGCTGTTTTATTGCTTTAATAATATCAATTGAAGCCTCTGTTCTTAGTACAACTTCAACTAAGTTTATCCCTGCAGCTGACATTGCTTTCGCAATTTCTACACCTTGAGAGACTGAAGTAGCCTGAATTATGGGTAGCAAAGTTTGCTTCCTCATCAAATGGGAAAATGATTTCATGAATATTCCTAAATTAGATTATCAAATAAAAAGCAACTAAATGTGCTGTTGCTCAATAAATTGTTGATAAGTGATTGGCTCGACAATAGCCCCATAGTGCTGAATGACAAAACCTGCCGCTTTAGAAGCAAGTTCTACCGCGTGGCTAATGTTTAATCCTTTAGATCTAGCCCCAAGATAAACCCCGTTAAAGGAATCGCCTGCGGAAGTAGTATCTACAACATTTTCTACTGGTGTAATTGGAAAATGATAAGCTTGCTGTGCGGTATAACAAAATATACCTGCCTCACCATTTTTAATAACTAACTCTTCAAATATATAAGGCTTGCAAAAGTCATAAACAGCTTCAGAAGTTGAGATACCATATAGCTGTTCAAAGTCATCTACACCTGGCAAAAGGATATCAGCAAGTGTAAATGCTTGTTCAAATTGTTCTTTTGCTTGTTCTGGGGTGTCCCACTTACGAGCACGATAGTTTGGATCGAAAACGATTGTTAAGCCCGATTTCTTTAGTGAGCGTAGTAGTTGCCAAAATTTTGGACGATCCTTTGGCAAAATTACCGCTAACGAAATTCCAGAGAAAAATATCATATCATCTGTCGTAACGCATGACAGAGGACAACTTAATACTAGTGTAAGTTATGACGTCGATGAAAATTTAAACCTTGGTTTTGAAGCTGTCAACTTAACAGAGTCAGACATTACACAGTCATGTGTTAATGAAGGGGCTATGTTATGTGCTCAAGGTATAACAGACCGTCGTATTACCTTTGGTATTAGCTACAAGTTCTAAGAAATAAAAAGCGCTTATCCCGTCCTATAGTTATATTTATTTGGATATAAGCGCTGTAGGTAAAGCATCAACTAAGTCATTAATGAGTAAGTTCTCATTAATGACTTTTTTTTAAATAAAAATAGTGCCGTGATAACAACCAAGATTATTGTAGAAAATTAAAAGTAATTTTTCTAAAATTATAAAGTGTAATGGGGGCTAAGCGGACTATTTATTAAGAAAAATTAATGTCTACATTAGCTTGGCTATGTGGCATTAGTCATCCTTAGAGCCGATCTCATTTAGTGATGAGTAGACTCAAAAACTTCCTTTCTCGACGAGATTAACCCCTTAAGCATTTCATTTTAAGTCATTACTCGACTAGATTAGATGAAAGACCCTAACAATAAATCTATGACCAATAAAAAAGCGACCACTCAAAAGAGTAGGTCGCTTTATAATTAAGATTTCATATCTATTGATTAGATCTCAAACCTATTTATCGATAACAACAATTTTCTTTAGTATAAGACTTATTACTCAACGGTAACTGATTTTGCTAAGTTACGAGGTTGATCAACATCTGTGCCTTTAATTATTGCGACATAATATGAAAGCAATTGCAGTGGTAACGTATAAACAATGGGTGCGATTAAATCGTCACATACCGGCACATTAATAACTTTCATCGTATCATCACTGGCAAAATTTGCTTCACTGTCAGCGAACACATACATTAAGCCACCGCGCGCGCGGACTTCTTCGACATTTGATTTAAGCTTTTCAATTAAATCATTTTTAGGCGCAACAACGATTACAGGCATATCAGCATCGATTAACGCTAATGGTCCATGCTTTAATTCACCAGCGGCGTATGCTTCAGCGTGGATATAAGAGATTTCTTTTAACTTTAAAGCCCCTTCCATAGCGATAGGATATTGGTCGCCACGACCTAAAAATAAAGCGTTATGTTTGTCAGCAAAGTCTTCTGCTAAATCTTCGATAGAACTTGCTAGTGCTAAGACTTCTTCTAGTTTACTAGGTAAAGCCATTAATGAACTAGCGATTTCATTTTGAACCGCTTCACTCATACCGTGATGTTTACCTATAGCCCAAGTCATCATTAACAAGCCGACTAACTGTGTGGTAAATGCTTTGGTAGAAGCGACGCCAATTTCTGCACCGGCTTTGGTCATGAAAGCAAGATCAGATTCACGTACTAAAGATGAACCAGCTACGTTACAAATAACTAAGCTGGCTTTATAGCCAAGCTCTTTGGCTAAGCGAAGTGCCGCTAAAGTATCAGCTGTTTCACCCGACTGAGAGATAGTTACAATTAAGGCATTTTTAGGAACATGAGACTTTCGGTATCTAAACTCACTAGCAATCTCTATATTACAAGAAACACCCGCTAGCGACTCTAACCAATACCGAGCAACCATACCTGAATGGTAGCTAGTACCACAGGCAATAATCTGTACGTGTTCGATACCCTTAAATATTTCATCAGCGCCTTCACCAAAAGTATTCATATCGAGCACATTACCAGACAAGCGACCCTCTAAAGTATTTCGGATAGCCGTAGGTTGTTCGTAAGTTTCTTTTAGCATGTAGTGACGGTATTCACCTTTATCACCACTGTCTTGACTGATATCTTGTTCTTTTGCTTCACGCTTTACGGGTACGCCGTTAGTATCAAAGACGTTAACTTCAAAACGAGTGACTTCAGCAACGTCACCTTCTTCAAGAAAAGCAAACTTTCGGGTGACCGGTAATAGCGCCATCATATCTGAGGCTATAAAATTTTCACCTACACCATAACCTATCACTAAAGGGCTGCCAGAGCGTGCAACAACTACACGGCTCTTATCGGTCGTATCAAGTACAACGGTGCCATAGGCGCCATCAAGCTGCTTAACTGTTTTTTGTACTGCTTCAAGTAAGGTCGCTGATGTTTTCAATTCAAGATGAACTAAATGAGCAATAACTTCAGTATCTGTTTCTGAGACAAATTCGTAGCCCATGCCCTGCAAACGTATTCTTAAACTTTGATGATTTTCGATGATACCATTATGAACAACAGCGATATTTTCACTAGATACATGTGGGTGAGCATTCACTTCACTTGGCGCACCATGAGTAGCCCAGCGCGTATGAGCAATACCTGTTCCACCTGATAAAGGGTTTGTTATTAAAGCGTCTGCTAACTCTTGTACTTTGCCTAAGCGGCGTACTCTGTTTAATTGGTTGTTATTATCGATAATAGCAACACCGGCTGAGTCATATCCACGGTATTCTAGGCGTTTTAACCCTTCAACTAATATATCTGCTACATCACGTTGTGCTACAGCACCTACGATCCCACACATAGTTTTTTCCTTTTATTTTGCAATGAGTAATTTAACGTCTTGTTCTAAGAGTTTGGCTTTGAGTTCATCAGACAGATCTGCATCAGTGATCAGTATGTCTATATTTTGCCAAGGAATTTCAACGTTAGGTATTTTACGATTAATTTTTTCAGATTCAACAAGTACAATAACTTCACGAGAGACATCTGCCATCACGCGGCTAAGCCCTAATAGCTCATTAAAAGTAGTCGTGCCACGCTCTATATCGATACCATCGGCACCAATAAAAAGTTGGTCAAAATCATAAGATCTCAAGACACTTTCTGCTACTTGACCTTGAAAAGACTCAGAATGTGTATCCCAAGTGCCCCCGGTCATCAGTAATGTCGGTTCATTTTCAAGCGCATGCAAATCAGAAGCTATTGCTAAAGAGTTGGTCATTACGATTAAACCTTGTTTACTATTAAGCTCTTTCACTAAGGCTGAAGTCGTACTACCGCTGTCGATTGTGATGCGGTTATGATCACGAATAAGTGTCGCCGCTTTACTGGCGATTGAAACCTTTCGTTTCGAAACTTTATCAGACTTATGCTCAATAATATCTCTAGGCAAAGGCACAGCTCCACCGTAGCGTCTTAGCAATAATCCGCTATTTTCTAGCGCAGCTAAATCTTTTCTGATGGTTACTTCTGAAGTAACGAATTTTTTTGCAAGACTATCGACACTTACTTCTCCGTGCTCATTAAGCTCAGAGATAATGCTGTGGCGACGCTGCTGGGTGTTTCTTTTTGACATGCGATTAAGTTTATCTTTTGTTTCGTCACTTATCTTACAGAATAAGTTTCGTTTAGTAACTTAAGCTATTAGAACAAAAGTATGCTTTTATGGCAATAAATATTTATTTGACTGATATTAATCCTAATTCATATCAGTGAACATAAAAAAGAGGCGCATATTGCGCCTCTTTCATTTTAAATATCAATTAACCTAGCTTTTTTTGGTTGGTCTTTGCCAGCCGGCTATATTTCTTTGTTTACCTCTAGCAACCGCAAGTTCATTGGCTGCTACATCTTTAGCAATAACAGAGCCTGCACCTACGGTAGCATTAGCACCAATAGTAACCGGGGCCACTAACGAACTATTTGAACCGACGAAAGCACCGTCATCTATAGTGGTTTTAAACTTATTAACCCCATCATAGTTACAAGTGATGGTTCCAGCACCAATATTTACATTCTGACCAATAATCGTATCGCCCAAATAAGTTAAGTGTCCCACTTTACTACCAGCTCCTAAGGTTGTTTTTTTCATTTCAACAAAATTACCAACATGAGAATCTTTATCCATTACAGAGCCAGGGCGCAGTCGAGCAAATGGGCCGACAGAACAGTCTTTACCAACAACGGCGTCTTCGATAATACTATTTGCTTTAACTATGCTATTTTCGCCGATTGTACAATTCTTTAAAATACAATTGGAACCGATTTGCACACCATTCGCTAAAGAAACATCACCTTCAAAAATACAATTAATGTCGATATGCACTTCTTCTCCAATGATTACATTACCGCGAATATCGATACGATTAGGATCACGTAGGCTTGCCCCCGCTATCATTAACGCTTCGGCTTCACGTAGTTGGAAAGCTCGTTCTAATGAAGCAAGTTGCACTCGATTATTGGCACCTTCAACTTCAATCTCGGTATCGGGATGAGCAGTAGCAATAGTTTTACCTTCATGATGACATGCGGCAATAATATCAGTTAAATAATATTCACCTTGGGCATTGTCACTTGACAGATTTGCTAACCAACGCTTTAAATCTCCACCATTTGCTAATAAAATGCCGGTATTAGCTTCAGTAATTAATAACTGTTCGGCCGAAGCATCTTTTTGCTCTATGATGCCAACCACTGCATTATCTTTACGCATAATACGACCGTAGCCAGTAGGATCAGCTAAATTTACCGTTAGTAACCCCATACCATGGTCTGGTTTAACCGCTAATAATTTTTCTAATGTACTAACTTTGGTCAGTGGTACATCACCATAAAGCACTAAAACATTTTCATTATCTTTAATGAAAGGTGATGCCATATCTACGGCATGTCCGGTACCTAGTTGTTCTTTTTGTTCAATAAAGGTTAAATCATCATTTGCACTACTATTCGCTATTGTCGCTTTTAATACTTCACCACCAAAGCCATAGACAATATAGATATTATCGGCGTTTAATTGGCGTGCAGCATTAATGACATGGCTAACCATAGGTTTGTCAGCAATTGCGTGAAGTACTTTAGGAAGTGATGAACGCATGCGAGTACCTTTACCCGCGGCAAGAATGACAACTGAAAGAGACATAGTATATCCGTTATTTATGTTTTTGATGGTAATAACAAATATTGTAACCTTGTTTTAACAGATAAACTATAGCCATGTAGCGCTATAAGTATCTGATATATTTTTACATCATCAAGATTAATCGTTTAACAAGGTTCAGTAAATTTAACCGAGTGGCCGTGTAGTAAGACTTAATTAGCCACTATATTAAAGACAAAAAAAAGCGATATATACCTTAAGTAAATATCGCTTTTCTGTCACTAAAACTTAGTGTGTTGTCTGTAAAGTTAGACTTTCTTATTAGACGCTTGTATTACGCGTAATTGCGCAGTTACTCGCGCTAATTCAGCCGCAACTTCAGCAAAACCAACATCTCCGCCATGGGCGTTCATGTGTTTTTCTGCACGTTGCTTAGCTTCTAATACTTCTTTTTCATCCAAATCATCTGCACGTATCGCTATATCAGCTAATACGGTTACGTTATTTGGTTGAACTTCTAACATGCCGCCAGAAAGATATATAACATCTACTGAGCCACCATATTTAACAATACGAGCCATACCAGGTTTTAGCGAGGTCAATAAAGGTGCGTGACCAGGCATAATACCTAGTTCACCTTCTGAACCTGTGATCTGTAATGATTCAATACGTCCAGAGAATAGATTCTCTTCTGCACTTACTACATTTAGATTTACCGTCATTGCTGACATTTTGACCTCCTAAAGTAGGCGGTTAGATAGTCAATAAGTCGATGACTTACGTTAACCTAACACGCCCAAGCAAATTACATGTTTTTAGCTTTTTCAACTGCTTCTTCGATAGAACCAACCATATAAAAAGCTTGCTCAGGTAAATCATCGTATTCACCTGCAAGTAAGCCTTTAAAACCACTGATAGTGTTTTTAAGTGACACATACTTACCAGGAGAACCGGTGAATACTTCAGCAACAAAGAACGGTTGAGATAAAAAGCGTTGAATCTTACGTGCACGATTCACAGCTAATTTGTCTTCTTCAGATAATTCATCCATACCTAAGATGGCGATAATATCTTTAAGTTCTTTGTAACGTTGTAATGTTGATTGAACACCACGGGCAGTTTCATAATGCTCAGCGCCAACAACTAATGGATCAAGTTGACGAGAAGTAGAATCTAGTGGGTCAATTGCAGGGTAAATACCTTGCGAAGCGATATCACGACTCAATACAACCGTTGCATCTAAGTGAGCAAAAGTAGTAGCTGGAGAGGGATCAGTCAAATCATCTGCTGGTACGTATACCGCTTGGATTGAAGTGATTGAACCTTTCTTAGTTGAAGTAATACGCTCTTGAAGTACACCCATTTCTTCAGCAAGAGTTGGTTGATAACCAACCGCTGATGGCATACGACCAAGAAGTGCAGATACTTCAGTACCGGCTAATGTATAACGGTAAATGTTATCAACAAAGAATAATACGTCACGACCTTCGTCACGGAATTTCTCTGCCATTGTTAAACCTGTAAAGGCAACACGTAAACGGTTTCCTGGAGGCTCGTTCATTTGACCGTAAACAAGTGATACTTTATCAAGTACATTTGAATCGTTCATTTCATGATAGAAATCGTTACCTTCACGAGTACGCTCACCTACACCAGCAAATACTGAGTAGCCGCTATGCTCAATCGCGATGTTACGAATAAGTTCCATCATGTTAACGGTTTTACCAACACCAGCACCACCGAACAAACCTACTTTACCACCCTTAGCGAATGGACAAACTAAATCGATTACTTTGATACCAGTTTCAAGTAGCTCATTTGACATCGCTTGGTCAGCATAGGCTGGCGCTTGGCGGTGAATTGACCACTTTTCTTCTTCGCCGATTGGGCCAGCTTCATCGATAGGCTCACCCAATACGTTCATGATGCGACCCAAAGTTGCAGTACCTACTGGAACTTGGATGTTCTCACCTGTGTTTTCTACATTCAGACCACGACGTAAACCGTCAGATGAACCCATGGCGATAGTACGAACTACGCCACCACCAAGTTGCTGTTGTACTTCAAGTACTAAGCCACTAAGGTTACCTTCAGTTATTTTTAACGCGTCATATACCTGAGGTACAGCATTTTGTGGAAATTCTACATCCACAACTGCGCCAATGATTTGGACGACTTTACCTGTACTCATGTTTAATCCTCTAATCTTGTGCTCTTATTTACTAATAAAATAAACAAAGAACTTTTGTTTATACCGCTGCTGCACCAGCACAGATTTCACCCAATTCTTGAGTAATACTTGCTTGACGCGCTTTGTTATATACCAATTGTAAATCATCAATTAAGTCACCCGCATTATCTGTTGCAGCTTTCATTGCAACCATACGAGCAGCTTGTTCACAGGCGAGATTTTCAACCACACCTTGATATACTTGCGATTCCGTATAACGAACGAGCAGTTTTTCAAGTAAAACTTGAGCATCAGGTTCGTATAAATAATCCCAGCTATGCTTAAATGCGTCATCATCTGACTTAGGCAAAGGTAAAAGTTGATCGATTGTTGGTTTTTGCGTCATGGTATTAACAAACTTGTTATATACAATGAACAATCTATCTATCTCACCACTATCATAGGCATTCAACATCACCTTAACACTACCAATTAAATCAGTTAGTGAAGGATTGTCACCTAATCCAGACTTTTGCGACACTATTTTAGCACCGATATTGTTAAAAAATGACGTAGCTTTAGAACCCACTATGGCAAATTCAACATCGGCGCCCGCTGTTTGGTGTGTACCCGCATCAACAAGTACCTTTTTAAATAAATTAATATTTAAACCACCACACAAACCACGGTCTGTTGAGACAACGATATAACCTACACGCTTGACTTCACGTTCAACCATATATGGATGACGAAATTCTAAATTACCAAGTGCGACGCGACCGATCACATCTCGCATATTCTCAGCGTATGGACGAGATGCAGCCATGTTATCTTGCGCTTTGCGCATTTTACTAGCTGCAACCATTTCCATTGCGCTGGTGATCTTCTGTGTATTTTTTACACTTCCGATCTTTGATTTAATCTCTTTACCACCAGCCATGACTATTCTCCAAAAAGGTGAACTAAATTACCAAGTTTGAGTAGCTTTAAAAGCTTCAATCGCTTTCGCTAAACCAGACTCGATATCTTTGTTATAGTCGCCTTTTTCATTGATAGTAGCCATCAACTCAGCGTGATCATTGTTTACGTAAGTGCGTAATGCATCTTCAAAATCAACCACTTTAGCGATTTCAACATCGTTCAAGTAACCTTTTTCTGCAGCAAATAACGATACGGCTGTTTCAGCAATTGACAATGGACTGTATTGCTTTTGCTTCATCAGTTCAGTAACACGTTGTCCATGCTCTAATTGAGCACGAGTCGCGTCATCTAAATCTGAAGCAAACTGAGCAAATGCAGCCAATTCAGCATATTGTGCTAAGGCTAAACGTATACCACCACCTAACTTCTTGATGATCTTAGTTTGCGCAGCACCACCAACACGAGAAACAGAAATACCAGCGTTAACAGCAGGACGAATACCTGAGTTAAATAGGTTAGACTCTAAGAAAATCTGACCATCAGTAATTGATATTACGTTAGTTGGTACGAAAGCAGATACATCACCCGCTTGCGTTTCAATGATAGGTAAAGCCGTTAATGAACCCGTTTTACCTTTAACTGCACCATTGGTGAACTTTTCTACGTATGCTTCGTTTACACGAGCAGCACGTTCAAGTAAACGACTATGAAGATAGAAAACGTCACCTGGGTAAGCTTCACGACCTGGTGGACGACGTAAAAGTAATGAAATTTGACGGTAAGCAACAGCTTGTTTCGACAAATCATCATATACGATTAATGCATCTTCACCACGATCTCGGAAGTATTCACCCATAGTACAGCCAGAATATGCTGACAAGTACTGTAGTGCGGCAGCTTCAGAAGCACCAGCAACAACAACGATAGTATTATCTAACGCGCCGTGCTCTTCTAAAGAACGTACTAAGTTAGCAACTGTAGAAGCCTTTTGGCCTATTGCTACGTATACACACTTAATACCAGTATCTTTTTGGTTAATAATGGCATCTAAAGCGATGGCAGACTTACCAATTTGACGGTCACCAATGATAAGTTCACGTTGGCCACGGCCAATTGGAATCATTGAATCAATTGATTTAATACCTGTTTGTACAGGTTGATCAACAGATTTACGTTCGATAACACCTGGTGCTAAAACTTCAACAGGAGAAAAACCATCATTTTCAATAGGTCCTTTACCGTCAATAGGCTCACCCAAAGTGTTAACCACTCGACCTAATAAACCACGACCTACTGGTACTTCTAAAATACGACCAGTACTTTTAACTTTTACGCCTTCAGCTAAGTCAGCGTATGGACCCATAACTACCGCACCGACCGAATCACGGTCAAGGTTTAACGCGATAGCAAAACGGCTACCAGGAAGTTCGATCATTTCACCTTGCATTACATCAGCAAGGCCATGTATACGAATAATACCGTCAGTTACAGAAACGATAGTACCTTCGTTGCGAGCTTCGCTGACAACGTCAAACTGTTCAATACGATTTTTGATCAGTTCGGCGATTTCAGTGGAATTCAGTTGCATGCTCTTTTCCCTTATTCTAGGATTGTAAAATTGTTGCTAAACGGCTCAATTTACCTTGTATAGAGCCATCAATTACCATGTCATCAGCTTTAATAATTAAACCTGAAATAATAGTCGCATCGACAATACAATTAAGCTTTACTTTTCGAGCCAGACGCTTTACAAGCGCGGCGCTAAGTGTTGTTTTTTGCTCTGCTGTAATTTCTACAGCTGAGGTTACATCCACAGTAACTTCTTGCTCAAATTCAGCTTTAAGTGCTAAAAATTGCGTCAAAACATGTGGTAGCACCAACAAGCGTTCGTTTTCTGCCATTATTTTCAAGAAATTTTGGCCTTGACTGTCTATTTGCTCGCCACAAACACTTAAAAAAAGTGCTTGTGCCTGCTCGACTGAAGCACCACCAGAAAGAACCCCTTTAATGGTTTCATCTTTGGCAACTTCAGCAGCAAAGGTTAGCTGTGATAACCAGCTATCAATAGCCTTTGCTTCAACAGCAAAATCGAACGCTGCTTTAGCGTAAGGACGAGCGACAGTTGTCAATTCAGACATAGCTCTATTCCCTCTTAAAGTTCAGCGACGAATTTATCTAAGATGTCACTATGTGTGGCGGCATCAATAGAACGTTCAAGAATCTTCTCGGCACCGGCTACAGCAAGAATAGCAAATTGTTTGCGCAATTCTTCTTTAACACGGTTACGTTCAGTTTCGATTTCTGTGTGACCTGTAGCTAAGATTTTTTCTTTCTCAGCTTGAGCTTTTACTGCAGCTTCTTCAACTATTTGCGTTTCACGTTTTTTCGCTGCTTCAATAATTTCGGCAGCTTGTGACTTAGCTTCTCTAAGTTGAGCAGTAGCTTTTTCTTGAGCAAGCTCAAGATCATTTGCAGCACGGTCTGAAGCAGCAAGTCCATCAGCGATCTTTTTCTGGCGAGCTTCAATAGCATCGTTCAATGGTGGCCATACATATTTCATGCAGAACCAAACAAAAACAACGAATGCTATTAATTCACCAATTAGAGTGGCGTTTAAATTCACAACCGCTCCTCCTTAATAGTAAGCTGTTCAAATAATGAAATTAAAGTACAAACAATAATACCATCGCGATACCAACACCGATCATAGCAACGGCATCGATTAAACCAGCTAAAATAAACATTTTCACTTGTAGTGAAGGAGCTAGTTCTGGTTGACGTGCACACGCTTCCAAGAATTTACCACCCATGTTACCAAAGCCAATTGCAGTACCAATAGCACCAAAACCGATTAGTAAAGCAACTGCGATAAACTTAATCGCTTCAGGCATTGTTAATATTTGTTCCATTTTTTTCTCCAAAGTTTTAATTGTAAAGTTAAAGTTAAAGTTAAAGTTAAAGTTAAGGTTAAAGGTTAAAAATTAATGATTATCAGAACTCGCCATACTTAAGTAAACGATTGTTAGCATCATAAAGACGAATGCTTGCAATACGATAACTAATATATGGAATACCGCCCAGACAAAGTGCAATGGAAGCTGCATCAAACCAACAGCGCCAATTAAGATGAATATTAATTCACCTGCATATAAGTTACCAAACAAACGTAGTGCTAACGAAAATGGCTTAGCAACAAGAGCAATGGTTTCAAGTAATAAATTACAAGGGATCAAAAATACCATAGCTAACTTGTTTTTGGTGTTAAACGGATGCAAGGTTAATTCTTTAACAAAGCCGCCAAGACCTTTTATTTTTATTGAATAAAAAATCATCAATAAAAACACACCAAGTGCTAGTGCTGCTGTTAAATTAATATCTGTTGTTGGTACAACTTTCATGTAGACATCATGACTGTCCATACCGAAAGCAGTTTCACCGACAAAACCAGCAAATGCAGGTAAGAAATCAACTGGAATTAAGTCCATTAAGTTCATTAAAAAGACCCAAACAAATATCGTTAAGGCTAATGGTGCAATTAATGAACTTTTTCCTTGGAAAGTTTTATTAACGTTGTCACCGACAAACTCGACAACCATTTCAATAAAACATTGAAATTTATCAGGAACACCTACAGTAGCTCCTTTAGCAGCTTTGCGAAAAGTCCACAAAAACAACATACCTAGGCCAATTGACCATGCTAGTGTATCTATATGCCATGTCCAAAATCCACTGTCACTACATGCTTTATTAAATGCTAAACCAGTATCGGTTGTACACATTTTTGCATTAGTTAAATGGTGTTGGATATGGCTTGATAAGGTGACTTCTTCTGCCATTTTATTATCCCAAAAGTTAAAGTTTATAAATCTTTATCGCCAGTTAATTAACGTTCCGTTAAAAAAACTGGCAGTAGTAATGTTAAAAACACCACCACACAATATGTGCTTAAAAATATTAAGGGTGAAATCACTAAAAATTTAAATACTAGCGCGAATAATAACGCGGTATATAGCATTTTTAATTTTACGCCACTATAGAAAGATTCCATAACCTTTCTTGAGGCACTTGCACCTGCATACTTAAATGCTTTATAAGCGAAAATAATATTAGGAACTATCACCACTACTCCACCTACTAGTAAAGAGTAAGCGTATAATAGTCCCCAATTGAAATATGTTATTACAGCGCATATAACGACCAACATTGTCATTATACCGATTTGTCTCGACGCTAATTTTCGACCAGGCGTAGTTAATAAATTTTGATAACCTTTCGCCACTGCGGTCTCCAACGTAATGCTTCGTAGTCATAGTATTTTTTAAAGTTAAAACTTTAACTTTAAAAAAGTCGTCGCAAGTATACTTAATTACAGCACTAATGCAACAAAATAGGGCGCTCATTGCCCCAATATGTACAAAATTTAACACTAAATTTAGAAAGCTTTAATCTAAAATGAAAACGTTACCTTTGAATGACATAACGAATGATAAAATAGTTAAATAAAACTTATTTTTTATAGTGGTTAATGGGTCATAAAGAATATTTTGCATTATTACCGCTTAACTACCTTAAATATAATATGTCCGTAGATTAATAAGAGTTGAAGCGAGAAATAATACTATCAAGCTCAGATAGGTCGCTGTAGGAGATAACCAACTTTCCTTTACCTTTTTTGTTATGAGCAATTGTCACCTGCGAACCAAACCTTTCTGATAAATTTTGCTCTAAACTTTTAGTATCTGGGTCTTTTTCTTTTTCTTCAATTATCTTTTCTGGTGCTTGAATCTTTTTAATTAACGCTTCTGTTTCACGCACGGTTAAGTCTTTAGCAACAACAGTTCTAGCCGCATTACTTTGAATATCTTTTTCTAATGCTAGTAACGCACGTGCATGTCCCATTTCGATATCACCGTGTTCTAGCAATGTCTTAACGTCTTCATTGAGATTATTTAAACGCAGTAGATTAGAAACAGTCGTTCGAGATTTACCCACCGCATTGGCTACTTCTTGGTGCGTTAACTCAAATTCTGTTAATAAACGCTCTAATGCAATAGCTTCTTCCATGGCATTAAGATCTTCACGCTGAATGTTTTCAATTAAGGCAATAGCGATTGCAGCTTCATCGGGTACATTTTTAATTAAACAAGGAACCTTATCCATTTTAGCTAATTGCGCGGCTCGCCATCGACGCTCGCCAGCAATTATTTCATAATTGTTTTCACTAATATTTCGAACAACAATTGGCTGTATAATTCCTTGAGAAAGAATAGAATTTGATAAATCTTCTAAAGCCTCAGCCGACATATCTTTGCGAGGTTGGTATTTACCCTGTTGTAATTGCTCTATGGGTAAATATTGTAATTCACTGTCTTGATTAGAAGATAAATTACGTTGAGTCGCATCATCAGTTTCTTTATTTGATGTTAATAATGCATCAAGGCCACGACCTAGGCCTCTACGTTTTGCTGGACTCATAATTTTCCTTCGGGTTTATCTAAATAGTTAATCAATTGTTTTTTCAGGTTTTTGTTTTTTTTGTTCTGCTTTACGTAATATTTCACCGGCAAGTGCTAAATACGCTTTTGCACCAGTTGATGACTTATCGTAATACATTACTGGTGAGCCAAAACTAGGTGCTTCAGCTAAACGGACATTACGTGGAATAACGGTTCGGTAAACTTTATCACCAAAATGACGTTTCAATTGTTCTGAGACATCATTAGCTAATCGGTTACGGGGGTCGTACATCGTTCGCAAAATGCCTTCTATGTGTAAGTCAGCATTCACTACCGATGTTAATTGCGAAACTGTGTCCATAAGCGCTGTTAAGCCTTCTAATGCATAGTATTCACATTGCATGGGCACCAAAACAGAATCAGCAGCAGTCATGGCGTTCACTGTCAGCATATTCAATGAAGGAGGGCAGTCAATTATAATATAATCATATTGATCGCGAATAGGGGCTAAGGCATTCTTTAGGCGATGTTCTCGAGAATACACCTGCATTAACTTGATTTCAGCGGCAGTAACATCAGTGTTGGCGGCAATTAAATCATATAAACCTGACGTTTCTCGACATACCACTTCTTCGAAAGACTTTTGTTCGACAAGTAATTCATAGCATGTTGCGTGCACTTCATACTTATCGATTCCACTGCCCATAGTGGCATTGCCTTGAGGGTCTAAATCAATTAATAATATTTTTCGTTTGGTTGCTGCTAGTGAGGCAGCTAAATTAACAGATGTTGTTGTTTTACCAACCCCACCTTTTTGGTTAGCAACCGCAATGATTTTTCCCACAATGACCTCGAAAGTATTTTATTATATTATTATTTTTTTTAGTTTAATAACATGGCGTTCGCCTTGTAAATTAGGCACGATTATTTCGCTACTGTCTACAAACTTTATATGTTCTGGTAATTGTTCTATTTCTTCGCGGGGAAATTGACCTTTTAGTGCATAAAATCGCCCCGTTTCATCCGCAATCAGATGTTGACACCAATTGACCATATCTTCAAGTGATGCAAATGCTCGACTTAACACACCATCAAAGAGTTCATCAGGTTGATATTTTTCAACCCTGGATAAAACTGGTGTGACATTCTTGAGCTTTAGTTGAAAAACCACTTGTCGTAAGAAAGTGATTCTTTTACCTAAACTGTCCAATAAAACAAAATTTCTTTCAGGGAATAAAATAGCTAGCGGTATACCTGGTAAACCTGGTCCTGTACCTACATCAATAAATGATTGACCTTTTAACTCTTTGCCTACCATTAGGCTATCCATTATATGTTTAACCAGCATATCACTGGTATTACGGACAGATGTTAGGTTATAAGCCTTATTCCATTTATCTAACAATTCAACATATTGAATTAATAAATCTATTTGTGCTTCATCGAGTGTTAATTCGCTTTTATCAATGAGTAATGTTAGTTCAGTTTTAAGTGTCATTTTTTTTTCGCGTTTTAATAATTTTAATTAGGCAATCTTACGTAACAAACCATGCTTTTTAAGATAAACCAATAATAACGATATCGCTGCTGGTGTAATACCGGATATACGTGATGCTTTGCCAATTGTTTCAGGTCGTGAATCACTTAATTTTGCCACAACTTCATTTGATAAACCCGATATTTGGGTAAAATCAAAATCTAGTGGGATCAGCGTATTTTCGTGTCGTTTCTTTTTTGATATTTCATCAAGTTGTCTATCAATATAACCTGCATATTTAATTTGGATTTCAACTTGCTCTGCAGCTTGTTTATTAGTAATTGCCGGTCCTAAACCTTCTATTTTCATTAAATCATCATAACGAACTTCAGGGCGTCTGATCAGATCTTCTAAACTATTTTCTCGACTGATATCGGCTTTAAGTAGCTCATTGATTTGATCTACGCCAGAGTGATCTTTTTGGATCCAGGTTGTTTTTAATCGTTGACGCTCTAGTTCAACCATCTCTATTTTTTCGTTAAAGGCTTTCCAGCGAGCTTCATCAACTAAGCCCAGTTTATAACCTTTTTCTGTCAATCTAATATCAGCGTTATCTTCGCGTAACAATAATCGGTATTCAGCACGTGAAGTAAACATACGGTAAGGTTCTTTAGTGCCTAGCGTCGCTAAGTCGTCAACCAATACGCCCATGTAAGCTTCATCGCGGCCTAAAATAAGTTCTTCTTTTCCTTGTACTCGAGCTGCAGCATTCGTCGCCGCTAATAGCCCTTGAGCTCCAGCTTCTTCATAACCAGTCGTACCGTTAATTTGTCCAGCAAAATATAAATTTTCAACAAATTTACTTTCAAGGGTTTGTTTCAAATCGCGAGGATCAAAGTAATCATATTCAATAGCGTAGCCCGGTCGAGTGATATGAGCGTCTTCAAAACCTTTGATTGAACGTACTAATGCCATTTGAACATCGAAAGGCAAACTTGTTGATATACCGTTAGGATATATTTCATGGGTTGTTAACCCTTCAGGTTCAACAAATATTTGATGCGAATCTTTATCTGCAAAGCGAGTTATTTTATCTTCTATTGAAGGACAATATCTTGGTCCAACGCCTTCAATAACGCCAGTGTACATTGGCGATCTATCGAGACCATTTCTAATAATATCATGGGTATTACTGTTGGTATGGGTAATGTAACAAGGTACTTGAGCTGGATGATCATCTCTTGATCCCATAAATGAAAATACCGGTCGAGGATCATCGCCTGGTTGTTGCTCCATTTTAGAAAAATCTAAGCTGCGTGCATCTAAACGAGGTGGGGTACCTGTTTTTAAACGATCCATTCGAAATGGCATATCACGTAGATTTTTTGCTAAATTTACACTTGCAGGATCTCCTGCTCGACCACCTTGGTAATTATTCAAACCGATATGAATTTGTCCTGCTAAAAATGTGCCAACGGTTAAAACAACGGACTTCGCTTTAAATTTCAATCCCATTTGTGTAGATACACCGACAATTCTATTGTTTTCTAGAATAAGATCGTCACAAGGTTGTTGAAAAATAGTAAGATTTTCTTGATTTTCTAAATGACTTCTAACATACGAGCGATATAAAATTCGATCCGCCTGTGCTCGTGTAGCACGAACGGCAGGACCTTTACTGGCATTTAATGTTCTAAATTGAATTGCAGCATGGTCTGTAGCCGTTGCCATTAATCCGCCTAAGGCATCAATTTCTTTAACAAGATGTCCTTTGCCAATTCCGCCAATGGCTGGATTACATGACATTTGACCTAAGGTGTCGATGTTATGCGTTAACAATAATGTTTTACAACCCATACGTGCTGCTGCAAGACATGCTTCAGTTCCGGCATGACCACCACCCACTACGATTACGTCATAAGATTCTTGGTACCACATAAATTTCAGGCCTTGATTAAACGTTAAAAATATTTTTATGAATAATTTGTTATTCAAAAATTAGGGAACGTATTTTAGCGCTTTTTTGCGATGAGGGGAATGATCAAATGACTAAAAAGATCTGAGTGTGATCCTTCTTATAATATATAAGATCTTTAAAGAGATCTTATTACTATTACTTATTAGTAAAGCCATTTTCTGTTGATAAGTCCTTTTTCCTTATAGATAACAGTTCATTAGTACGATCATAACACTGTGATCAAACTTTGATCAAAGGGTTTTAAACCTATGATCAAAATGGCTAGTTATCCACAAGCTAAATAAATTAGAATTCTATACACTGAATAATAATAAGAAATTAATAGCTTTTACCCAGACTTATCCACAGATGGTTGTTGTAGGGGACAGTTTTGTTGATAACTTATGAGTAAGATCTTTATAAAAGATCTTTATTATTTTCTAACCAACGTTGAGCAAGATCCTCTGGATCTATTTCTTCACTCACATCTAACGTTTTGATCACGACTATTTCATCACAACCCTTTGATAATAATAGCTTTTGAAAATCTTTAGCGGCTTTACAAAAGGTATCATAATTTGAATCACCCAAACCTATGATCATAAATTTAACTGGGGATAGATCTATAGTGCTATTTTTAAGATCTTCAACAAATTTTTGAATGTTGTCAGGAAAGTCTCCAGCACCATGAGTCGATGTACAAATTAGCCAAGTTTGATTATCGGCTATTATTTGTTCAAAATTGGGCTGCAAGTGAAGAGTTGTTTGGTGATTTAGTGCCAATAATGTCTCTTCACAGGCTTCAGCAACATACTCAGATCCACCTAACATACTGCCAACAATGATTTGAAATGAGCTCATTTTGTTCCTTTTTTCTTAAATTTAAAGTGGTATTTAGCGTTATTTTCCGATACAAAAAGACGAAAATATCTCTGTTAATAAGTCGTCATTGGTAAATTCACCGGTTATTTTATTGAGTTCTATCTGACATAAACGTAACTCTTCAGCAAGAATTTCTCCTGCGACATAAGATTCAAGCTGTTCTAAGCCAATAATTAAATGATGGTGAGCTTGTTCTAATGCGGCTAAATGTCGTCTCCTTGCCATAAATCCTCCTTCGGTACTGCCCTGATAGCCCATAATACTTTTTAAATGGTCTTTGAGCTCTGCTATGCCATCACCATTTTTTGCCGATAAGGTTACCGTAGGAATATCATTAGTCGCCGATAAACCGGTCGCTATGCCCTTAATATCTGCTTTGTTTTTAATAATGCTTAAACCAATATTTTTGGGAAGTTTGGCAAAAAATTCTGGCCATAACTTCTGTGGATCATCATTATTATCATCACAAGCATCGACCATAAGAAGCACTCTATCTGCTTGATTTATTTCCTGCCAAGCGCGTTCAATACCAATTTGCTCTACTTGATCGTTACTTTCACGTAGGCCGGCCGTATCAATAATATGCAGTGGCATACCATCGATGTGTATCTGCTCTGTAAGGACGTCTCGTGTTGTTCCTGCTATATCTGTGACAATAGCTGCTTCACGTCCGCTTAATGCATTTAACAAGCTTGATTTACCGGCATTAGGTCGTCCAGCGATAACTACGCGCATTCCTTCACGAATAATACTGCCCTGATGGGCTTGGCTTTGAACCTTTTCTACCTGACTTATGATTTTTTTCAGATCACCAACAACTTTTTCATCAGCAAGAAAGTCTATTTCTTCTTCAGGAAAATCAATTGCGGCTTCAACATACATTCTTAAATGAATAGTACTTTCGACAAGTTGATTAACAAGCTTAGAAAAATCACCCTGTAGTGAATGTAATGCACAACGAGCCGCTTGCTCTGAACTCGAGTTGATTAAATCAGCGATGGCCTCAGCTTGTGTTAAATCTAATTTGTCATTAATAAATGCCTGCTCACTAAATTCACCGGGTTTTGCCATACGTACTTTAGGTAGTGCTAAAATTTCTTTTAACAGCATATCTAAAATCACGGGTCCACCATGTCCTTGCAATTCAAGGACATCTTCACCAGTAAACGAGTGGGGCGCTTTAAAATATAAGGCAATGCCTTGATCGAGCGTTTGCTGGTTAGCATCGTTAAAGGGTAAATACTCAGCTTTTCTAATTTCCGGTATCTTGCCTAAAATAGCCTGTGCAACACTCTTAACTTCAGGTCCAGATATTCTGATAATACCAACGCCACCTCTACCAGGTGCAGTAGCTTGTGCGGCAATGGTTTCTTTTTGATATAAAATTTCGGTCATAATCATTTCCTAGATAATAGCTTAGCTATTATAAACATTTTTTACTGGAAATAAAAAAGGCGACCTAATAGGCCGCCTTTAATAATTTTACGCTGTAGAAATTAATCTTTAGCTTTGGCTAGTTTAGCTTTTTCAATACCACTGAAAATAATTTTCATTTGAGCAATTGAAATCATGTTACTGACAAACCAGTAAAGTACTAAACCTGATGGGAACCAAGCCATAAATACAGAGAATGCCACTGGCATGTATTGCATTATTTTCTGTTGCATCGGATCTTGTATCGTCATCGGTTGCATTTTTTGCATAACGAACATACTTACACCCATAAATACCGGTAATATAAAGTAAGGGTCCATAGTAGAAAGATCTTCTATCCAGAAAAAGAACGGTGCATGTCGTAGTTCAACACTTTCTAAAAATACCCAATACAATGCTAAGAATATTGGCATTTGAATGATCATTGGTAAACAACCACCGGCTGGGTTCACTTTTTCTTTTTTGTACATTTCCATGGTAGCTTGTGACATTTTCTGACGGTCATCACCAAAGCGTTCTTTTAACTGTGCCATTTTAGGCGCAAGCTCACGCATCTTAGCCATTGAGGTGTATTGTGCTTTTGTCAATGGATACATAGCACCTTTAACGACTAAGGTAATTACAATAATCGCAATACCCCAGTTAGTAACTAAAGACTGAATTTGAAGTAATAACCAAAATAGTGGCTTACTGATCATGAATAAAAAGCCGTAATCTATAGTTAACCCTAAGTTTGGCGCTATCTCATCAAGCTTATATTGATCCTTAGGACCAACATAAAAAATAGCTGAGGTTGTCGCTTGGCTATTTGGTTGAATAGTCACTGATGGTGACTTAAACCCAATAACTGCTTCATTGTTAGCAGAATAACTTGAATAAATATTGTTATCGGCAGTTAGACTCGGTACCCATGCGGAAACAAAATAATGTTCAAGCATTGCAACCCATCCACCCGCAGTAGCTACATTTAATCTTTTTTCTTCAATGTCACCAAAATCGTATTTTTCATAGCGATCTTCCGTTGTCGAATAGGCTGCACCACGATACGTAGGCATTAATGAACTGCCACTTTCTACTAAAGTAGACTGTTTTAGTTGTCCGTACATTTGAACAGTAGCAGCGGTAGTTGCTGTGTTGTTTATAATATATTCAACATTTACGCTGTAATCTGATTTTGTAAATGTAAAACGCTTTGTTACGTTTAAGCCATTTTCAGCAGTATATTGTAAATCAACGATTAATGGATCATCGCCTTCTAACTGGTAGTTTTTGCTACTCGTTTGGTAAATAGGACGTCCGGACACTTTATCTATGCCTTGCGCGCCTATTAAACCACTTTGTGCGATGTATTTACGGCTACCGTTTTGCAAAACGGTAAAAGGAATATCGTTTCCTTGTTCGGTATTAAATTTGACTAATTTCGCATCAATGATATCACCACCGCTAGTCGCAATTTTTACTATTAACACGTCAGTATTAATTGTAATGACTTGTTCTTTTGCTTTAGTAGGCGCTGACATTGGCATTGCTGAGCTTGATGATTCAGGAACAAAATCTCCATTGCCGGTAGCAATTTGATCAGATGTTTGAGTCATTGTTGTTTGAGCTTCTACGGGTGCATTATCTTTTTGGTATTCAGTGAATAGCAAATAAGTAACAACCATAAGCGCAATAAAAAGAAAACTGCGTTGAGATTCCATAATTTATTATTTCTCTTCTTTTGATGGTGGCACGGGATCTAATCCACCCGCGTTTAATGGGTGGCATTTTAGTATACGTTTGGCTGCTAACCAACAACCTTTTATCACACCGAAGCGATTTATCGCTTCAACAGCATAAAAAGAGCAAGTTGGATGGAATCGGCAGTTATTACCCAGTAGTGGACTAAGCCAGCGCTGGTAAGCTTTTACAAGAGCTATGGCTAGCTGTTGTGCCGCTGAATTATCTTTCGCCATATTTTTTCTAATTGTTTTCTTATTTCGGCATTTTCTAACTGATCAGTACCAGACTTTACCATTACAACCATATCGATGTTAGGTAAGTCGTGCTGATTGAGTCGAAAGCTTTCTCTGATTTGACGTTTAATACGATTTCGCTGAACAGCTAATTTAACGCGTTTTTTAGCAATAGCTAAGCCTAAACGATTACGTTCATCAATATTTGGACTAACAAGAATGGTTATGTGGCTAGAGCCGAAACGAAGAGGTTTAGAAAATACAGATTGAAAGTGACCGGGAGTCAACAAGCGTGACTCCCGATTAAATTCATAATTAACCATGATGGTTAAAATATCTCTTAATTAAAGATTAAAGAAGAGATTATGCGCTAAGGCTTTTACGGCCTTTCGCACGACGACGTGAAATTACTGCACGACCGTTTTTTGTAGCCATACGTGCACGGAAACCGTGGTTGCGTTTACGCTTTAATACACTAGGTTGAAATGTTCTTTTCATTACGCTCATCCGTCTGTTGTTGTTGCCCTGGCAAACAGCCGTATTGAGCACACTGGTTCTAAAAAAAGAGGCCGAATTTTATAGTTTGTAGCAGGTGTTGTCAATGCTTATAGTAATCTATTTTAAAAAGATCCTAATAGATCTTTAGGTTAATTATTTATATCCACAGTTTTATAACATTTGATCAAATAATTTTCATAAAAATATAAGCAATTACCACTAATAGCTAAATAATATGTAAATGATATTTTAGCAGTAAATTAGTCTAAGAAGACCGTTTTAATTGCTTATGTGTGGTTTTTTTTATTTATTTTCTCTAAAAGGGCAACTATTTAAAAGTCAATATTGATGTTGTGGATAACTATGGTGATAATAGACACATTACAAAATACCATATTTACCGACTTTTGTTTTATTTGTCATATTAGTTAAAAGATGATTTAACAAAAGATAGCGTAATTTCAGGAGCATTTGGTTGGATCATTCACTTTGGCAGCGATGCCTTTCAGTTCTACAAGAAGAATTGCCTGCACAGCAATTTAGTATGTGGATACGTCCATTACAGTGTGTTGTTGCTGACAATATCATGACTTTATATGCACCTAATCGTTTTGTACTTGATTGGGTTCGAGATAAGTATGTAAGTCGTATAAATGAATTGGTCACTTTGCAAGAAAGTACAAATCCTCCTTTACTCAGGTTTGATGTTGGCAGTATTCCAAACCAAAGTAGCTCTCAGAATATTATTAATACTATTCCTCAACTTGTTACCTCGAATAAAAAACGAGAAGAGCCACAAAGTAACTTACCTAAAACGACCAATGTTAGAGTTAAATATACCTTTGACAATTTCGTTGAAGGTAAGTCTAACCAATTAGCACGTGCTGCCGCTTCTCAAGTTGCTGATAATCCTGGTTCTGCTTACAATCCTTTATTTATTTACGGCGGTACAGGGTTAGGTAAAACCCATTTATTACATGCTGTAGGTAATGGTATTTTACTTAATAAACCCAATGCAAAGATCGCCTACATGCACTCTGAACGTTTTGTTCAAGACATGGTGCGCGCTTTACAAAATAATGCGATGGAAAAATTTAAGCATTACTACCGTAGTGTCGATGCATTACTGATAGATGATATTCAATTCTTTGCCGGTAAAGATCGTACCCAAGAAGAATTTTTCCATACTTTTAATGCCTTGCTTGAAGGCAATCAACAAATTATTTTAACCAGCGACCGTTATCCTAAAGAAGTCGATGTTGAAGACAGGCTTAAATCTCGCTTCGGTTGGGGATTAACGATAGCAATAGAACCACCCGAACTAGAAACACGTGTCGCCATTCTTAAGCGTAAAGCACAAGAAAGTCATATTAATTTGGCTGATGAAGTTGCATTTTTTATAGCTAAGCGTTTACGTTCTAATGTTCGTGAATTAGAAGGCGCATTGAACCGCGTTATTGCTAATGCTAATTTTACCGGCCGGCCAATTACTATAGATTTTGTCCGCGAAGCATTACGAGATTTGCTTGCCTTACAAGACAAGTTAGTTACTATCGATAATATCCAACGAACTGTTGCAGAATATTATAAAATTAAAGTGGCAGATCTACTTTCAAAACGTAGAAATAGATCTGTTGCTAGACCTAGACAAATTGCAATGGCATTATCTAAAGAGTTAACTAATCATAGTTTACCTGAGATAGGAGATGCCTACGGTGGGCGAGATCATACGACTGTTCTCCATGCATGTCGAAAAGTTAAAGCGTTACGCGAAGAGTCGCATGACATTAAGGAAGATTATTCTAATTTAACTAGAACACTTTCGTCATAGCTTTCGTTATAATAATAAGTACATAAAAAGATAGGTAGATAAATGAAGTTTTCATTAAATAGGGAATTATTACTGAAACCACTTTTATTGGTTTCTGGTGCCGTAGAACGTAAAAGTACATTACCTATCCTTGGTAATATTCTTTTAGATATAAGTGGGCAGTCACTTACGTTAACAGCCACTGATTTAGAGCTTGAAATGGTATCTAGTACGCAAATAGATAACCAAGGTGAGGATGGAAAAATTACTATTCCCGCCCGCAAGCTTCTCGATATCTGTAAAAGTTTACCCGAAGATTCAATGTTATCTTTTGAATCGAATAATGAAGCAATCATTATCAGTACCGGTAGAAGTAAATATTCTTTAGCAACGCTACCTGCTGCTGACTTTCCTAATATAGAAGAGTGGAAAGGTGATGTTGAATTTCAAATATTTAAATCTGACTTACTGCGATTAATAGAAAGCACTCATTTTTCTATGGCAAATCAAGATGTTAGGTACTACCTTAACGGTATGTCTATAGAAACAGAAGGTAACGAAATTCGCTCTGTAGCCACTGACGGTCACCGTTTAGCGATATGTAAAATTTCGTCTAATGAATTAACACTGCCGTCTAGACAAGTTATTGTGCCTCGTAAAGGTATCTTAGAAATTATTCGTTTACTTGACCCGGTCGAAGAAAACGTTCAAGTCTTTTTAGGCTCAAATCATATTCGTATTATTGATAGTGGCTTTTCATTTACCAGTAAATTAGTTGATGGTCGTTTTCCTGACTATCGTCGTGTTTTACCACGCAATGGTGATAAAGTACTCAACACCAGTAAAGAAAATTTACGACAATTATTATCCCGCGCTTCGATATTATCTAATGATAAGTTTAAAGGTGTCCGTCTTAATTTTTCTAAACACGAATTAAAAATTACCGCTAATAACCCTGAACAAGAACAAGCCGAAGAAATATTAGAAATTGATTTTCCTTACGAGGAAGTTGAAATAGGTTTCAACGTAAATTATGTTCTAGATGTTCTAAACGCAATAAAAGAGCCTGAGGTTAAATTTACTTTAGCCGATGCAAATAGTAGTGTAGTTATCGAAGGTGCTGAAAGTAACGAAGCTATTTATGTTGTTATGCCAATGCGACTTTAATGAGTATAGAAAAACTTACCGCTTATGATTTTAGAAATTTAGCAGCAGATACTATTGAATTAAACGATAATATTAATTTTATTATCGGTGATAACGGCAGTGGTAAAAGCAGTTTACTTGAAGCTATTTTTTACTTGGGTCATGGTAAGTCTTTTAGAACGTCGCAAGTTGAAAATTTAGTTACTCACAATAAAAGTAAATTCATTGTTAGTGCTAAAGACGATAAAGGATTACAGTTAGGTGTTGCCAAAGATTTTGCTACCGGCTTAACAGAAATTAAAATTGCTGGAGAAAAGCATAGACAGCTTTCTCAATTAGCAATAAATATTGCGGTACAAGTTATTACACCAGAAAGTTTTAAATTATTTTTTGGTGGACCGAAACAAAGAAGACGTTTCATTGATTTAGGATTGTTTCACGTGAAACATTCATTTTCAGATTGTTGGAAAGAATTTTCAAGAATACTAAAACAAAGAAATGCTTGTTTACGTAATAGGTCTGATGTTGATACCTTAGATTATTGGAGCCAAGTATTCTGCGAGGCATCGGTAAGGGTTGCAAAATTACGTGACGAATATATTAAGGAGCTTTCTTTAGAGCTTCAACCTTGGTTAGAGTTGATGTTGCCTAGTTTAGCTGAAGGTATATCGATATCTTATAGCCAAGGTTGGAATAGTAAAAAAACATTGAGTGATGTGTTATTACAAAATAGAGAGAGAGAAAAAAAAGCAGGCTTTAGTTTATACGGCGCACAAAAGTTTGATGTGAAATTTTTAACGGGTAATGTGGTGATCGACAATCAGTTATCACGTGGCCAACAAAAGTTGTTTTTACTGGCGTTAACTTTTGCGCAAGCTAAGTTAATAGAAAAAGTTAAGCGAGTAAAACCAATTTTATTAATTGACGATGTTGGTGCGGAACTAGATTTAAATTCTAGAACCTTATTAAACAACGCGATAAATAAATTAGACTGCCAAGTTATCATCACGGCAATTGATAAAATCGCAGTAGAACCCTTGGTTCCTACTGATAATAATTATAAGATGTTTCACGTGAAACATGGACAAATCTCAGCAATAGGTAAATAGGCTATACGCTATGACAGTAGAAAATGAATACGGCTCAGACAGTATCAAAGTTCTAAAAGGACTTGATGCTGTACGTAAAAGACCAGGAATGTACATTGGTGACACGGATGATGGCAGTGGCTTGCATCATATGGTATTTGAAGTTTTAGATAATTCTATCGATGAAGCCTTAGCAGGTCATTGTACTGAAATTGTTGTTAAAATACACATAGACGGCTCTGTATCGGTTAGAGATGATGGTCGTGGTATTCCAACTGACATTCACCCTGAAGAAGGTATTTCTGCTGCTGAAGTTATCATGACAGTACTTCATGCTGGTGGTAAATTCGGTGGTGAAGACTCTGGCTATAAAGTTTCAGGTGGTCTTCATGGTGTTGGTATTTCTGTAGTAAATGCTTTAAGTAGTAAGCTAAAACTGAATATTCGCCGAGCAGGTAAATTATTTGAGCAGATATATCACGAAGGTGTTGCTGAAGCTCCTTTAGCTGAAGTTGGTGTTAGTGATAAAACAGGTACTGAAGTACGTTTTTGGCCAAGTGAAAATACCTTCACAGATATTTTATTTCACTATGACTTATTAGTTAAACGTATCCGTGAGTTATCTTTCTTAAACTCTGGTATTTCAATTCGTTTAATTGATGAACGTGAAAAAGGCAAAGAAGACCATTTTAAATTTGATGGTGGTATTCAAGCTTTCGTCGATTACCTTAATACCAATAAAACACCCGTCAATGAAGAAATATTCTATTTTGATTTAGCGCGTGAAGACGGCATTATTGTTGAAGTTGCTATGCAATGGAATGATGGTTTCCAAGAGAGTATTCATTGTTTTACTAACAATATTCCTCAACGTGATGGTGGTACTCACTTAAGCGGTTTCCGTACTGCTTTAACACGTACACTAAATAGTTACATGGTTAAAGAAGGCCTTAATAAAACGAAGAAAGGTGGTAGCACAGAAACAAGTGCTTCGGGTGATGACGCTCGTGAAGGATTAACCGCGGTAATATCGGTTAAAGTTCCGGATCCTAAGTTCTCATCGCAGACCAAAGATAAATTGGTATCTTCAGAAGTAAAAACAGCTGTTGAACAAGCGATGGGCGAAAAACTTGGTGAATACCTTTTAGAAAAACCTTCTGTTGCTCGTACTATTATCATGAAGATTGTTGATGCAGCTAGAGCGCGAGAAGCTGCTCGTAAAGCCCGTGAAATGACGCGCCGTAAAGGTGCATTAGATATTGCTGGCTTACCGGGTAAATTAGCTGATTGTCAGGAAAAAGATCCTGCTCTTTCTGAACTATATATTGTCGAAGGAGACTCTGCTGGCGGCTCTGCCAAGCAGGGGCGAAATCGTAGAAACCAAGCAATATTACCATTG
The DNA here is from genome assembly GCF_001767295.1 of Colwellia sp. PAMC 20917. Classification (GTDB taxonomy): domain Bacteria; phylum Pseudomonadota; class Gammaproteobacteria; order Enterobacterales; family Alteromonadaceae; genus Colwellia_A. Next base: position 2,421,651 of record NZ_CP014944.1, on the reverse strand, counting down.
AAAGGTAAAATTCTTAACGTTGAGAAAGCACGTTTTGATAAAATGATTTCATCACAAGAAGTTGGAACATTAATCACCGCCTTAGGTTGTGGTATTGGTCGTGATGAATATAATCCAGAAAAACTTCGTTATCACAGTATCATCATTATGACCGATGCCGATGTCGATGGTTCTCACATACGTACATTATTACTGACGTTTTTCTATCGTCAAATGCCAGAAATAATGGAACGTGGTCATATCTTTATTGCTCAACCACCACTTTATAAAGTGAAAAAAGGTAAGCAAGAGCGTTACATTAAAGATGATGACGGCTTAACAGAGTACTTAACAACGTTAGCTCTAGATAGTGCCGAGATTTATGTTAATGAATCAGCACCAGCTATTTCAGGCTTAGCTTTAGAACAGTTAGTGAAACAGTATCGTAAAACGCATGACATTATTAAGCGTGTTTCACGTCAAATACCTGCTGATATACTAGAAAAAATGATCTACAGCAGAGAAATTGTTAAAACTGATTTTCATGATAAAGCGTTAGTAGAAGCATGGGTTGGTGACTTAGTCGCACAATTAGACGAACAAGATGGTAATGGTTCTATCTATTCTGCAGATATTAAGCATGACCAAGAAAGAAATATCTACTATCCAAGTTTTAACGTTCGCCAACATGGTATTGATCATATTTATGATTGTGGTTATGAATTCATTCATTCAAAAGAATTTGAAACTATTTTTGGTTTAAATACTGCTATCAATGGTCTCATTGAAGAAGGTGGTTATGTTAAACGTGGTGAAAAAATTAAAACGGTTACTACTTTTGAAGACGCACTAACATGGTTAATGGCTGAATCAAAACGTGGTCAGTATATACAACGTTATAAAGGATTGGGTGAAATGAACCCAAGCCAGTTATGGGAAACCACCATGGATCCTGAAACTCGTCGTATGTTACAAGTTACTATTGAAGATGCTATTGCCGCTGATTTATTGTTCACTACATTAATGGGTGATCATGTTGAACCACGTAGAAACTTCATTGAAGCGAATGCGTTAAATGTAGCTAACTTAGATATATAGTTAAGCGCGTTATTTTAAAATTATAAATGCCCGGACATCAAATCTGGGCATTTTAACATTCTGCAATACGGTAATAGCTAAAGTAAATTGATTACTGAGTAAAAACTCAAAGTTTGTTAACTTGTTACTAGGTTAATAATAATGCAATCGGTATACTTAATATCATTAGCCGTTATCGGTAAAACTCACACGAATAATGAATCGGAAAATTATGAGTACGTTCAATATAAAAACATTTCAAGGATTAATCTTTCAGTTGCAAGACTACTGGTCACGCCAAGGTTGTGTCATCGTACAACCGCTTGATCTTGAAGTCGGCGCTGGTACTTTTCACCCAATGACATTTTTACGTTCTATTGGTCCTGAGCCAATGAGCAGTGCTTATGTTCAACCTTGTCGCCGTCCCACTGATGGCCGTTATGGTGAAAACCCTAATCGTTTACAACATTACTATCAATTCCAAGTCATGTTAAAACCTTCGCCGAAAAATATTCAAGAATTATACTTAAATTCTTTAAAAGAACTGGGCATTGATCCTTTAGTTCATGATATCCGCTTTGTTGAAGACAACTGGGAATCACCAACGCTAGGCGCTTGGGGGTTAGGATGGGAGATTTGGTTAAACGGTATGGAAGTATCACAATTTACTTACTTCCAACAAGTAGGTGGCTTAGAGTGTACGCCAGTCACAGGTGAGATAACATATGGCTTAGAACGCTTAGCTATGTATATTCAAAATGTGGATAGTATCTATGACCTAGTGTGGGCTGATGGTCCTATGGGTACTGTACTTTATGGTGATGTGTTTCATCAAAATGAGGTTGAGCAGTCAACGTATAATTTTGAGCATGCAGATGTCGATGCTTTGTTTAATACCTTTGATCAATGTGAAAAAGATAGCCAGAAGTTAATTGCAGCAGGTTTAGCATTACCTGCCTACGAGCAAGTTATGAAAGCCTCACACGCCTTTAACCTATTAGACGCTCGTCACGCTATTTCAGTGACCGAACGCCAACGTTATATACTTAGAGTCAGAACATTATCAAAAGCTTGTGCACAGGCTTATTACGATAAGCGTGAAGAATTAGGTTTTCCTCTTTGTAAAAATAATAATACTGCTGGTGGGAAATCATAATGAACACAGAAACACTACTAATAGAGCTAGGTACTGAAGAATTACCACCGAAGTCATTAAAAAATCTTGCCGTTACATTTTACCAGCAAATAAAAGATCAATTAGATAGCGCAGGTTTAACTTACGAAGATATTCAATGGTTTGCTACACCACGTCGTTTAGCTGTAAAGGTCAGTCAGTTAGTTGAAAAACAGGCCGATAAAGCAATTGAGAAACGGGGTCCTGCCATAGATGTAGCATTTGATGCTGAAGGCAATCCTAGCAAAGCCGCGCAAGGTTGGGCACGTTCCAATGGTATTAGTGTTGAGGAAGCTCAGCGCTTAAAGACTGACAAAGGTGAATGGTTATTACATCGTGCGACACAAACAGGAAAAACCATAGCAGAGTTAATTCCTGCTATGGTTAATATTGCGGTAAGCAAACTACCTGTTCCTAAACCTATGCGTTGGGGCAGTACTCGTACTCAATTTATTCGCCCAGTCCATACCTTGACCATAATGTTTGGCGCAGAAATCATTGCCGGTGAAACTTTAGAGGTAACTTCAAGTAATGTTGTCACGGGCCATCGTTTTCATCATGAAGGTTTCGTTACTTTAGCGCATGCAAATGAATACGAAGACAAATTAACGTCGGCATTTGTTCAAGTTAATTACCAAGAGCGCCAAGCATTAATTTTGTCAGAAATTAATAAAGCCGCTCAGCAATTAGATGGTGTTGCATTAATTGACGATGAGTTATTGGAAGAAGTTACTGGTTTAGTTGAATGGCCAGTAATATTAATTGGTAGTTTTGATAAAGCCTTTTTAGATGTTCCCGCTGAACCACTTATTTATTCAATGAAAGATCACCAAAAATACTTTCCGGTAAATGACAAAAATGGTCAGTTATTAAATAAGTTTATTTTTGTAACCAACATTGAAAGCAAAGACCCTATTCAAGTGATTAAGGGCAATGAAAAAGTTATTCGTCCGCGCTTGGCAGATGCGGAGTTTTTCTTTAAAACAGATAAGAGCAAAACGTTAGCGTCACGTTTAGAAAGTCTATCATCGGTATTATTTCAGAAACAGTTAGGAACATTAAAAGAGAAATCTGAACGTATTGCTTCATTAAGCGCAGTTATCGCCGGACAAATAGGCGAGAACACGGAACAAGCAAAACGAGCAGGTTTACTCAGCAAAACTGATTTGATGTCTGATATGGTTTTAGAGTTTCCTCAAGTACAAGGTACTATGGGTAAATATTATGCTGAGAATGATGGCGAAGCACCTGAAGTTGCTCAAGCCTTAGAAGATCAATATAGACCTCGATATGCGGGTGATGCCTTACCTGAAGGTAATATTGGTTGTGCAGTCGCTATAGCTGATAAAATTGACAGCTTAGTGGGCATTTTTGGTATTAACCAAGCTCCTAAAGGTGATAAAGACCCTTTTGCCTTACGTCGCGCGGCAATTGGTTTGATACGAATTATCATCGAGAAAAAATTACCATTAGATATCAATACTTTAATTAAAAAAAGTGTTGGTTTATATGGTGATAAACTTTCAAATGAAAACGTTAATGTTCAAGTTGTTGATTTTGTTTTGGGTAGATTCAGAGCCTATTACCAAGAGCAAGGTATATCAGTTGACGTTATTCAAGCGGTATTAGCCAATGCGCCAACTGAACCTTTAGACTTTGAAAAACGTATTAAAGCGGTAAGTCACTTTAAATCATTGGAACAAGCCGCAACACTAGCTGCCGCTAATAAACGTGTTGGTAATATTTTAGCTAAATTTAGCGGTGAACTTTACCCAACGTTTAAAGCTGATTTAGCCACTGAAACACAAGAAAAAGCGTTAGCTGAAGCATTTAATGAAGTGAAAGCTACGATTGCACCGATGATGTTGGCAAAAGATTACCAGGCGGCATTAACAGAGCTTGCTTGTTTAAAAGCACCGATAGACAACTTTTTTGATAATGTTATGGTGATGGCTGACGATGAAGCTATAAAAACTAATCGTCTAACGTTATTAAATGAAATTAGGAATAGTTTCTTTGCCATAGCTGATGTTGCACTTTTACAATAGGTAAGTGGTAGTCGTATAGACACTGACTTATTAGTGCTAAAGAGTTAAAAAGGGAAAGTGTTAAGCTTTCCCTTTTTTGATCAAATAAAGGAAAGGTTTTTCATGAGTTTGTTGGGCGATAAGTTCATGTTCCATAAAACGACAAAAACTGGGTATATCTCTAGTTGTGGAAGGGTCGTCTGCCGTTATTAATAAAGTCTCTTGGGCGGAAATTTTTCGAATCGATTTCCTTACCATCATGACGGGCTCAGGGCAACGTAACCCAATAGCATCTAAAAAGTGATCGGGATTTTTGAAAACATCTTCAGGGTTATTATTCATGGTGATATACAAAGGAGATAATTAATAAGGCAATGTTAGCAAAAAAAAGGAAAGCAGGGTATCAAGACTAAATTTTATTTATAAAAACTAAATTATCATTACCTTGTAACGACTTTAAAAGCTAAATTATTGATGATAAGTATCAAGCATTACAGAATGCTAATTTCACTTGCTTTGTTGGGCTATGCATGAAAAATTAAGGGTAACTGCTAGCTAGTCTGTTAAGGGGTAGAGTTAAAGATGTAAACAGAAATTTTTTCAGGTAGAACGGGTCAATTAACGACCAAGAGAAGTAAATTTTCTTATAATTAAGGTAACGCTATGTTTCGTTTAACATCGTCAGTGTTAATAATATTCTCACTTGTCCTCTCAAGTACAATTAGTGCAACAACATCGACAAGTCAAACCAGTATTCGTGATGCATTTCAAGAAGCGGAAAAATACGTTTGGCAACCCAATGCTTTGCATTATCAAACCTTATATCAGCAGTTACACTATTACCCATTACAGCCTTACTTAGATCAGCAACGATTAATGCATGGCATGAATATGTCATATACAGGTGAAATTAGTCAGTTTCTTGAAACATATCGCGGATCACCTCTCGACTGGCCGCTGCGTAAAAAATGGCTGAACTATTTAGCTAAACGTGACAACGCATTATTATTTCAGGACTTTTTTAAACCGACCTCTGATGTGGAATTAACCTGTCAGTATTATCGTTATCAATTACAATCAGGTGTGGCGGAGTCAAAAATTTTACCTAAAGTCACTAAGCTCTGGGTGGTAGGAAAGTCTCAACCGAAAGTGTGTGATCCACTTTTTACGCTTTGGCAAAAAGCAGGTTATAGAACCGATGAACGTATATGGCAACGTATAGCTCTGGCTGCAGATGGCGGTAAACACACGTTAATCCCTTATTTGACTCAACTACTACCAAAAAAAGATCAGTATTTAGGCAGCTTATGGCATAAAGTGCGACGTGATCCTGCCTACATTAGCAATATGAAACGCTTTCCACAGAAATCCGTTAAAGAAGCCTCTATTGCCGCTTATGGTTTAAAACGTTTAATTTGGCGTGACCCTGAAAAAGCGTTAAAGACATATAGTAAGGCTATCGAAGTATTACCTTTTTCAGAAGCACAACAACAGCAAATTGTTTTAAAATTCGCTATTGCGTTAGCCAGTAAAGACCATAAAAGCTCAGCGATATGGCTAGCTAAAGTGGATGAGAAACTGCAGTCGACAAACATTGTGCAATGGAGAATGGCAGATCTACTTAGAGATCAAGATTGGCCAGCAATTAAAGCTGATTTAAGGGCACTACCTGAAACATTACACCAGAAAAATCAATGGCGTTACTGGTATGGACGTAGCTTACTTGAAACAGGAGAAACAGCACTAGGGCATGAGGTGTTAAGTGAACTAGCGAATAAACGTCATAATTTAACTAGACCTAGTCAGTGTAACATTCTGTAAGTGGTTGATATTGTTAAATGTAAATTTGTTACAGTTTTTCATTAAATTCTCTTTGTTTTTAGACCTATATCTTATTATGTTATGAGTGAAAACTCATAATTGATAATATTAATCTCAGTTATTATCTGATAATTATAAAAAGTGTAAGATGAGTCTTCCTATTGAATTAACCAGATCACGAGTGTAACCTGCTAGCCATTTATAAGAATCCTGATCAAAGTGTGAATCACTGAACCCATTTCGCGAATTTGCTATTGCATTTGTAAGCGTAGAGATGCTCTTTACCACCATATCTGGATACGGTCCTGCTTTAGCGAGCTGTTGCTCTATATCACCACGAACTAACTTAGCTAATGGCATTAAATCACTGACATTCGTACATTGGGGGAGGTTTTTTATAACATAAGCCTTATACATACCTTCCAAGCATGTATAAGATAAAGTCATTGCATGATTGTACTGAGAAACGTCTATAGCATTATCTATTTTGTTAATTGTTTCATTAAGTTTTACTGAGTTCCAATTATTATTGGGGATCTTAACCTGAGGAACGGGATTACCAGAGCTGAACAAATAATTTTTTAGTTCATCTGTTTCTTTCGGGAAGTAAGGTAAAACTATTTCAATGAATGTTCTATAAACATCATAGCGAAGTGATTCATCCAATCCTTGTAATATATCCCAGTAAAAGTCTTTGCGACTGCTACTTAATCCTTTTCTGTTTCTTTCATCCAAATACAACGAATAGTCAGGTTGACCAGGATCAAACTGCTTAATAACTTTTATAAAGCTAGGGCCACTGTGATATGCCTCTGTTCCTGATTTATCTAAAATAGAAAATAATCGACTGAATGCTGCAAGCCAATTCATGATTAATCCTTTTAATAACGAGCTATAAAGTATCCAATAGCTATTCCAATGACACCATAGATAAAGCCTGAATGAACTTTTCTATGAATTTGCACCAATAATTGAGCTATAGCTTCCATTTCAGACTTTAAATAATGAGTAATACTAACTTCTCTTTCATTTTCATAATCAGAGTCATCCTCAACACTTAATTTTTTATTCAGTTTGTTTAGACCGTCACTTAAATGCTCAATACGCTTTTCTATTCTGTCATTCTGATTTTCTATTTCTTCGAATGGTAATTCACCTGTCCATTCATCTTTGAACCATTCAGGGTGCTGACTTTGCCAGTATTCAGAACGTCCGTTAAAATAATTTACTTGATCCATGCGGCTACCAGGATCTGGAGCGTCCCAGCATACTTTTCTTAGTGCTTCTCTTGCTTCAGCGTTAGAAAATATATTCATGTTATTCAATGCTTCATCAATGTAATTGATAGAATCCTTTTCAAATCCTTCAAGCACATCTTCAGGCTTAACCCATTTTTGATTTCTGTAATATGCTTTTCTTAAAGCAAAATCATCTGATTTTTTCAATTCTTGAAATTCTCTAGAATCAGTAATCATATTGGCGCCATATGATCGAGCCATATCATATGCATCACTGTCAGTATCAGTCTCTTTTTGCCAGCGATTAAGGGCATCAATGATATTAAAATCATGTGGCGTCTGGGTAACCAATTTACATGCTAGTTGAGAAAGAACATTTGCAGCCAAAGGTGTTTTAGGAAATTTTTCAAATAACTTCCAACCAGCATGAAATAGACTGTTATATAGGTATTCATCGAAACCATCAATCCAAGTGCGATCATAAGGCGTGGATATTCTTTTATTTTTATCTGTATAACTACAGCACAAAACCCAATCACGATCATCTAACTTATCAAATGGTTCTTCTCGTTCATAAAGAGATATTATTATTTCATCAGGAAGTAAATCATTAGAAAAATATGCTCGGTATAATTCAGTATCGTCTTTTTCAATTAAGTCATTAAGCACTCTATCTGCAAAATCATCCTTCCCTAAAAATTCTTTAAGTACCTGTGTTCCTGACAATGTTGCTAATTGTAGTTCCTTGTCTGGCCTTTTAAATAATTCATAACCAATATCAGGAGTTGAGCCATGAAGTGCAAGAGCTAAATCTATAATTGGATCATTTCGTTCAAGAAGCATTTCTTCTAACTTGCTTCTATCTTCATCCATAATGTTTATTTTTTTTCTACGATTTTTTTCTAAGCTATCAAAAACAAACTGTGGTTCTGAATGTTTTAGTAAATACATTTCTTTCCATAAATCCATATGCTTCTCCTTAATTAGCCGCATAGCATCATAACAAAAAAGTCGAATAAATCCATTTAGTTAGATCAAGGGGATAGGTTATTTTTATTAAATTGTAAAAGCTTGTAATATTAACATCTGTTGTTTATTCATAATAAAAATTATTCTGCACGCCACATTAAACACTCTAAGCACATATATTAAAGGCTTTGAGTTAATAGAACATAGCGTTACATCAGAGTAACTACGTTACTGTTTTTCGCTTTCTGTGCGTTTAATCTACCGTTTTTTTGCATCAACGTTGCGTTCTTAGACTGTTTAACCGAAAGCATTGTTTTCAATTCTTCAACCTCATGTCTCAAATCCTTATTACGCTCTTTGAACTTGTTTAGCTCTATTTGCTTAAGCTTAAGCTGCTCTCTAACTTCTTTATTCATAAGCCCCTGAATTCTAGTATGTAAATCAGGGCAATCACGATTAATGGTATTACGAGTCACTCCAGCTTCTTCAGCTACAGAAGATACACTTATTTTACGTTTTTTATCTACTACGTTAGGTCTGCCTTTTTCAATCCTAATTATAGCCATTCGAACTGCTTTATGTGCTTTAGATTCTTTCACTGGATTAGTCATTATTAATCTCTTTTTTATAGTCATCTATGAGTTGTTTAACCTGGGGCAAAAGGTCAACAGGTACGCGTAGAACCTTAGTTTCTATAGCGCCCTTTGGTCTTCCAGAACCAGCTCTTTTACCACCATGCGCTAGCTTCCAACCAAACTCATCACACATGCTAATTTGGTCATCTTTATCTGTTTTCTTTTGCTTTTTAGACATCTAAAAACACTTCCTTTTGATTGTTGTTACCCAAATCAAATAAGCTAAATTGGACTTACTGAAATTAGGCCGCATGATTGTTGTTACGAATATCATCTTTCATTGTTTCCACATCGACTCCAAGGGACGTTAAAACCTTTTCGCATCTCACCATTCCTTTGGCTACCGAGGCTTGTCCAGCTTCTCCTATATCATCCACTTTAGACAGTTCGAATTGCTGAATAAGCATACCTTCCCAGTGTTTTTGATTGTTCTTGTCAACAATGCCTGATTCGCATTCTTCGCACTTGCCACCCATGCAACCATCGTCGTCGTTGGTACACCAGGCAATCCCTGTTGAACGAATTGGAATGTTACCCGAGTATGCTTTAATCATGTCTCGTTTTGTCTTGAAGGTTTTAATACGTTCTTCATCACCTCTAACTTGCATGATTCGCTCAGCAATGGCGCCCCCAGTGATGGGGGAATCTAAGTCAAACCAGTCGAACTTGATTTGCTCTTCAACCCAATACTTCTCCTTAAGCATTTCTTCAAATAACTCTAGATCAAGAGCATCGTTGTACGCATAAAGTGCAGTCATAGTAATAGACCAGTGTTTAAAGTGGTATTTTAGTGCACGCAAATCACCTAATTCACTGTGTGCCACGTAGTTAGCGAACGTGCGGCGGAACTGATGCGACGATAAGTCCCAATCGGCATTAACCTGTTTGCACAAGTTAGGGAGTCTCTTTGAGGTAACAGCCTTTGAACTTAATACACTTACCGTTGAATTGGTCTTGCTGTACGATATACACACTTTTCCAGATATATCTGTTAGGCGATTGACTTCTGCATGGTCACTGTTGGTTTTTGCTTGTGCTAACTCAACCTCTAAGAGTGCTTGTAAAGTGCTTGAGCTGCGCTCTAGTATTTTAATGGCATCAACTGCTATTTTGGGTGCAATCCACTCCGCCAACCCAGTGTAAGTTTTCTTAGAGACGGTTTCGATATAATAATATGTTTCGCCGTCTTTGGTTTCTGTCCGGTACGCGCCACGCTTAATGCCAAGCACTTCATGAATGCGCATTCCTGTTGTCAGTAATATCCAAAACAGGCAGCTATCTCGCAGTAATAGTAAGGCATTATTAAAGTCATTAAGCTTATCAAAGGAAGTAGAGAGCGATAGAAGGTAAGTTCGCTTTGTTGTTACTTGATTCGAAGTAAATATTCTCGTTGGAGTAAATCCGTCTAGTTTATCTCTTAGGTCTAAAATCTCATTAGCTCGGTCAAGAAAATCTTTTGTAAATCCACATAGAGGGAGTAATACGTTATCAGGAATTAACAGGGTTTTAGGTTTGCTTCGGTTATCTTTTAGAGCCGGACCCACATGTCCTGCTTGTTCACTAGCACTGCTTTCAAACCAAGGTTGTTCTTTGACAAAATCAAACGAATTGCAATACAAATACAGTTGTTCGAGCGCAACAAACTTATTAAGTTTTGTTGTTTTCGATACAGGGCTTACCTTACCCTTGCGTTTAATTGTTAGCGTATTCACATGCGCTACATACGCTTGTGCGGTGAAAGCATTAAGCCCCTGAACTGAAAGCGTGTCAGTCTTATCAATCCATGCAAAGAAAGATATTAATGAATACAAATTATTCTGTAAGCTGCCGATAGAGTTTCCTTCATTTCTTTTATTCCATATTATCCACTTTACCATTGCTCTTATTGATTCATTCGTGATGCGAGTGAAGTTCAGTGCTTCTTCGGATTTTTTCTTCCCGCTTGGGAATTCGCTTGCGGGATATTGCCATATATCGTTTTCATATCGAGAAAGCACATGGTAGTTGCCATTATCTAATTTGATGAAGGTTGCAATACCCGTCAAAGAGCCTTTTTGCGCTCTTTTTAGCGCTATACCATCTTTGACTGGAACTGTCGCTCGTTGTTGTTCAAATTCACGTTCAGTGAGTTCCGCTTGTCCGTGTATCATTGTCCTACCCTAAGCATATCTAAGTTAACCCAATAAGGGTGTGGTGATAACCTTGCGCGCTCTTTCTCGGTTTGAAGGTGACCTATCATGCCTTTTTCTATGAACGCTGGTTCAACCTCACTATCAATCACACTCATCACATTTCGTAAGTAGCGTTTCCAATCCTTACGACCAAAGGAGTCTCTATTTCGCACAATAGCCCAATAGAAGCTGTATAGACGGTATAAATCATCCCCAGTAATAACAAAGCTTTTGCATCGAAAGCACGCTAGGAAGTCCGCGCAGGTTGTACCATTTTTAGGTGCTTTATCACCATCTATCGGGTCTTTACATCGACCTGTTGGGGTGAGTTGAGTATCACTTGTAAGCTCTTTCACTCTAATTTCGCCCATCAATCCTAAGTTTCTTTTAGACTCCTCTGGTGCTTCTAAATAATGGTCTATTGTACCTGTACCGCTATGCTTAGCCGATTTTGCTGCTATGAGTATGTTCTCGCCCGAAAGCTCGTAAATACCGTTTATAAATGTTTTACGAATTCTGCTTAGATTTACTTTGATGGTTTTATTATCTTCATCTTTAAGTTCGTAGGTCTCTACTAGTTTGGCAATGTTAACTCCCAGGGTTCCAGAGGTAAGAGAAGTGATTTTACTCCCGTGGCGATAAAGCAGCAGAATGTCAGAGCCTACCTCATCCCTCAAAGAATTGTTTAACGCCGTTATTCTTTCAATAATATACGCCACATCAAGCTTCACCCCTTGCACTAACTCTACTTGCTCTGAGTTACGCAAGTTGTGCAACTGTGTAGCATTACCTCTGGCTTTATAGACCGTAAGTAGCTTGCGGTTTGACTTAAGGGGATGGTCACTTAGAGAGTCCGTTGTCATATTTAATAAAGGCGTGGTATTTATGCCTGTTTGCATGGCTATTGCTAGGAGGCATACAGTTAGTTCATAGCCTGTTAATGGCTCTTTACGATTAAGCGCGTAAATAGGCCTTAACGCTTGTTTTAATGCAACAACAAGTTGGCGTTTCTCATGCTCACTGAAAGGTTTAACTCCTTTTACTCGCCTATTGGAATTGGGGTAAGGGTTTTTTGGGAATATTTCACTGAACGCCTCATTGGATATAGACCAATACCCGTTATTACGCATTGCAGTCAATAAGCTTTTCGCTGTTGCGTAAAGCGTCTTCTGGCTTACGTAACCTTTACCAGACCCAAGTTGATGCCCCTTAAACCCTTCGATAAATTCAGGTGTGATGTCTTTATGGGTAAGCTCCCGAGATAAAGTGTGATGCCAGATTACTAGGTAATCTGATAGATATTTAAAGCCACGGCTCAAATAACCATGTTTAGTATTTTCTGTTCCATTTTTACTTTTTAGTAGTGTTTTAACGGTGTAGAACGCTCGATTGGTTATGTCGTCAAAGCCTTTGCCGTAGTGCTGGGTCATATCATAGTTAGCGCCATTACCACCTTTTGAGCCAACACCTGGGAAGTTGATTTTAGGGTCTATTGGGCGCACAGTCCCTTGGGCAGCGTTAGCCTCTATCATTGGCTCGGTGACGTGAACCTTTTTGAAGCGGTCAGCACTAATTTTCCTGTCTTTTTTTCTAGTCATACCCTTTGCCCTTATGCTGCTTCAAGTTCATTGATAGCATCTTGATATTCGATAGTAACATCGTCTAATAAGTCATTAATTAAATGTAGATATTTCATTGTAGTGGTGAGGCTAGAGTGACCCAGCCTAGCTTGGATATACATCAATGGGCTGAACTTTATATTTTTTGCCTTTAGCAGTCCTTTTAACATATGGGTTGCGTAAGTATGCCTCAGCTTATGTGGGTTAACCTTAAAAGGTAATTTCAAAACCTTTAGTGCCTTATTAAAGCCGTCACCGTCAGCTTTCCATTCTTCACCAGATGAGGTTAAAAACAGGTGTTCAGATTCAACTCCAGAGTCTTCTTTTTGCTGAAATCTCGTGGTGTTAACATATTGCCAGAGGTCTTCCATTAATCGAGGAGGTATATCTACGCTTCGTTCGTGCTCACCCTTGGTGCGGTTAATATCTACTCGACACAGATGCTCACCAACTCTGGGTTTACGGATAACATCTAGAGGGAATAACAGCACTTCTTTCTTACGAATACCTGTTTGCAAACAAAGCCTAGTCATAAGCTTAAGGGTTGGATTTTCAATACTGCTAAGGAGTTTTTTTATCTCTTCAACTTGTAAAAACTTTATAGATGTTTTCTTCGTCGTTAACATGATATCAACGCTAGCGGTTATGCCGCCGTCAGTAACTGTATGAGCAAGGAAGCTGTGTTGATTGTGATTGGCCTTTACATCCTCTAATGAGTAAGGAAGTGAGTTTACCCACCCACGTCCTACAGCATGTCTGTAAAACCTTACTATGGTTCTTAAGTGCTGATTGGTTGAGTTGGATGATATGCCAAAATCTTCTTGGCAAGAGTCTCGATAAACGGCGAGTAGCATCTCGTGTATGTCGTCATCTTCAATATCTCTCCAGTCTTGCTCGTTGTCTTCACAAAAGGTAAAGAAGCTAACTAGATGCTTTGCGTAGGTGTTCCATGTTTTCTTACTTTTAACTCTGCCTCGTTTAAGACACTCATAAGTTAAAAACTCTAGACCTTCCCCAAAGAGCATTCCTGCTTCAATACCTAAAATATCATTGTTCGTAGACCAAGTTAACAAAGGGAAATCAGGTATTGGATAACCCTTAATCTTAAAGTCAGAAGTGCTATTTATTATTATCATTACCTACCCCACCCAAGCTGTACATAAAAACAGTATAGGTGGGTTGCTTGTTAATGCAAGTGGTTGTTACACTTATCACTCTAGATAACATTACTATGGGTTCCTTGCCGCAAGTGCAATAAAGCAAAGTGTTAACCTACAAAATTATCCATTAGCGATTACTAATGCTGAAAAAGTCGCTTTATTAAAAAACCCAGCAGCAAAGCGGGCTTTTGAATTTTTCCATATTGGACGTTTTCATCAAGCTCGGCTTGAGTGGAATTATTGGTTGTCGCAGTTAAGTGATCGAGAAAAACTGGTCGCATCAAGAATAGCCTATGAAGCACAATGGTATGATCGTGCCATTTTCACCTTATCTAAAGTGGGGTATTTGAATGATGTTGATTTACGTTTTCCATTAGCGTTTGCAGATGAAATAACGCATTCATCGGGAATTTACAAAATAAATCCTGCCTGGGCATTTGCAATCGCGCGCAGAGAGAGCTCATTTATGGCCGATGCTAACTCACCCGCAGGCGCAAAGGGGTTAATGCAAGTTATGCCCGCAACAGCTAAACATTTACAGAAGCGTAAAGTGACTAACAAGCGTTTAATGAATGCGAAAGACAATATAAAACTAGGTACAAAGTATTTAAAACGTTTACTTGACCGACATGATGGTAATCAAGTGCTTGCTACAGCAGCTTATAATGCCGGCCCGTATCGTGTTCGGAGTTGGTTAAAAGGCTTGGAGCCTATGCCAGCGGATATTTGGATAGAGACGATTCCTTATAAAGAAACACGTGAGTATGTGAAAAGTGTTATGGCGTATCAAGAAATATATCAAATAAAAGTAGGGCAGGATGTATCACTCTTTGATCAGATATTTACGATGAGTATTGCTCAGTAAATTCAAACGTTAGAAGAGTATGATATGATATTGGAAAATTTTCAGAGGCGCGATCAATGATCAAATTAGCAACACTTTACCCAGCCCATATTAGCGAACTTCAGCAACGGTCGAAGTCTGTTTTAAAACGTGAGAATCTACAAGGTTTAGTGATTCATTCTGGTCAAGAAATTAAAGTATTTCTCGATGATTATGGTTACCCCTTTAAAGTAAATCCTCATTTTAAAGCTTGGTTACCATTAGTGAATATTCCCAATTGCTGGTTGATTATTAATGGTGAAGATAAACCAACACTTATCTATTACCAACCTGTTGATTTTTGGCATAAAATCACACCTTTAGCTAATGACTATTGGAATGATTTTTTTGATGTTAAAGTGCTGACCAAAGCGACTGATGTTGAGAAATTGCTACCCTATGATAAAACCGATTTTGCCTACATAGGCGAACATATCGAAGTAGCAAAAGCGCTAGGATTTAAAAATATAAACCCTGAGCCTTTACTCAATTACATACATTATCATCGCGCTTATAAAACGCAATATGAACAAGAGTGTTTACGTAAGTCGAACGCGATTGCTGTTACTGGTCATAAAGCGGCAAAAAGCGCTTTCTTGCAAGGCTCGTCAGAGTTTGATATTCAGCAAGCCTATTTAAAAGCAACCAATCATACCGGTGACGAAACACCTTATGGCAATATTGTTGCACTGAACACGAATACCTCAATTTTACATTACACCGCTTTAGACCGTGGTGTACCGCAAGCACATCGTTCATTTTTAATTGATGCAGGCGCAAGCTTTAATGGTTATGCCTCTGATATAACACGTACTTATTCATTTAAACGAGATAAGTTTGCTGAATTGATTGCCCGCATGAACAAATTGATGCTCAATGCTGTTGATGGCTTAAAACCCGGGAAAAGCTATGTAGATTTACATATTGAAACCTATCGTGATATTGGTAATGTCTTACATGAATTCGGCTTTATTAATGTTGATGTTGATACAGCAGTTGAAACGGGTATTATTTCAACCTTCTTTCCGCATGGTTTAGGTCATCATTTAGGCTTACAAACTCATGATGTTGGCGGCTTTATGGCCGATGAACGCGGTACTCATGCTAATACACCAGAACAACATCCCTTTTTACGTACTTCACGTATTATTGAAAGTAATCAGGTGTTTACCATTGAACCAGGCTTATATTTTATTGAATCATTATTGGCCGATCTTAAAGCTTCAAAAAATGGCAAAATGATAAATTGGGAAAAAATAGAGGCTATGCGTCCATTTGGTGGCATTCGTATTGAAGATAATATTATTGTTCATCAATTGCATAATGAAAATATGACCCGTGAATTAGAGTTGAAATAACCCTTAAGACTATATTCACGACTTTATATTTTATGAACAAACCTTACAAAGTAGCGGCTAACAGTATTGTTGATGAAACAATCGTTAGCCGTAGTCGTTTTATTTGTTTTATTTCCCCATGTACAAGCCACGAAGATGCTAAAGAACAATTAATTAACTGTCGAAAATTACATCCTCAAGCAAGCCATCATTGCTATGCATTTCTCACAGGAAAACCAGATGATAGCCAAGGGTATGGCTCTTCTGATGATGGTGAACCTTCGGGTACAGCAGGACGACCGATGTTAGCTGTTTTACAAGGAGGTGATGTTGGTGAGTTATGTGCAATAGTTGTTCGTTATTTTGGCGGTACTAAGCTCGGTACGGGTGGGTTACAACGGGCTTATGGTGGCAGTGTTCGTCAAGCATTATTGTTAGTAGAAACAAGTACAAAAGTTCCTATGGTAGAAAAGCAATTAACGTGCGATTACGGACAGATAAACGATGTCTTGTATTTTGTTGAACAAGCTAAGGGTGAAATTATTCAACAAGACTTTGCCGCTCAAGTAGAATTGATTATAGCGTTACCTGAAGAACAACTAACAAAAGTTAAGCAACAATTACAAACGCTTTCTGCCGGGTTATTAACCCTTAGGTCTACTGACCCTAATATAAGATAATATCAGATAAAAAAGGACACCCTCATGCCACATTGTATTATCGAATATTCACAAGAACTGGTTCAAGAACTAAATAGTAAATAAATTATGTACAAACACTTTCTGCCGGGTTATTAACCCTTAGGTCTACTGAACCGTAATATAAGATAATATCAGATAAAAAAGGACACCCTCATGCCACATTGTATTATCGAATATTCACAAGAACTGGCTCAAGAACTAGATATGAAAGAAATTATGTCTGCCGTTTTTGCAGGAGCCGTTGAGTCTTTATTATTTTCTCCGACTGATATTAAAGTAAGAGCAACACCCTTTACATATTTTACTGTGGGAAATGAAAGTCAAACTAGCAATAATCAACAAAGGTTTATTCATGTTTGTTGCAAAATCCTGTCAGGTCGCAATTTAGAACAAAGGCAAGAGCTATCTAAACTCGTGTTAAGTCATCTAAATTCCTTTGCTATTAAATCAATTTCAATTAGCGTCGAAATAGTCGATATGGAACGTGAATCTTATAATAAACGTGTCAGCTGAATAAATTAAAGACGAAATAGGTGATTTAAAGTCGCAGTGTTTATCTTTATGCTTTATCATCAAAAAACATGTGGTCGATGACTTTACTGAATAATAAAAATTAACTCGTGCAAATAAAAAATATCATTCGAATTCTTGGCTTACTGGTTGCTCTGTTGAGTGTAACCATGTTACCGCCTGCTTTAATTGCACTATTATACCGTGATGGTGGTGGTGTCTCCTTTCTGACTGCATTTCTGTTTTGCTTATTTGCAGGTTTACTTGCTTGGTATCCGTTTAAAAATGAAAAAAGTGACTTGCGCGCACGTGAAGGCTTTTTAATTGTCGTTTTATTCTGGGTAGTACTGGCGAGTTTCTCTGCGGTGCCGCTTTTGCTCTTAGACAAGCCTAATTTATCTGTTGCAGATGCTTTTTTTGAATCATTTTCTGGCTTAACAACAACTGGGGCGACCATCTTAAAAGAGATTGATGGTTTACCGCATGCAGTACTTTGGTATCGCCAGCAATTACAGTGGCTTGGCGGTATGGGTATTATAGTTTTAGCGGTTGCCGTTTTACCTATGCTAGGTATTGGTGGTATGCAGCTTTACCGTGCTGAAACACCGGGACCGGTTAAAGATTCAAAAATGACGCCGCGCATTGCCGATACAGCAAAACATTTATGGTATATATATTTATTTTTAACTATTGCCTGTGCGATTAGTTATTGGGGAGCCGGCATGTCTATTTTTGATGCCATTTGTCATGCTTTCTCAACAATTGCTATTGGGGGTTACTCTACACATACCGACAGTATCGGCTATTTTAATAGCCCCGCGATAAATTTTGTTTGTGTGTTTTTCTTGCTGATCGCAGGGGTAAATTTTGCACTGCATTTTGCTGTATTGCACAGTCGCTCCTTAAAAAATTACTTTTTCGATCCAGAATTTAAAGTCTTTATTGCTATCCAATTTGTCTTAACACTCATTTGTTTAATTGTGCTGTTAGCAACAGGCACTTACGAAGATGGTTTTGAAGCATTCGACCAAGCCTTATTCCAGTCAGTCTCTATTAGTACCACCGCTGGCTTTGCAACAACCAGCTTTGCCGATTGGCCAACATTACTGCCAATACTCTTAATCTTTGCTAGTTTTATTGGTGGCTGTGCGGGGAGTACCGGTGGCGGAATGAAAGTTGTACGAGTGGTACTTTTATATCTACAAGGCTTACGAGAATTAAACCGTTTAGTACATCCTAAAGCCGTTTTTACGATAAAATTAGGTCGTAAAGCTTTACCTGATCGTGTTGTTGAAGCGATATGGGGCTTTTTCTCAGCTTATGCTGCGGTATTTATTATTTGTATGTTGTTACTGCTTGCCACAGGTATGGACGACATTACGGCTTTTACAGCAGTGGCTGCTTGTCTGAATAACTTAGGTCCAGGCTTAGGTGCTGTAGCCGCAAATTTTGCTGAGATCACCGATTTCAGTAAATGGGTATTAATTGTTGCTATGCTCTTTGGGCGATTAGAAATATTTACTTTATTAGTACTCTTTACTCCAGGTTTCTGGCGCTCTTAGATGTAGGGTATAGTGTAATAATAGAAACGAAAAACCCCAGATAAATCTGGGGTTTTTTATGTCTCGATATTCATTTTTTATCTTAATAAAATGTTAGCGCATCAACATGGAAAAGTTTCTCTACATCATAAATATAACGTTTATTGACTAAGAAAAGAATAACATGATCTTCTGACATTATCTTAGTGTCAGAGTGAGCAATCAACACTTCATCCTGTCTAACAATGGCGCCAATGGTGGTCCCCGGCGGCAACTTTATTGCTTGGATGGTTTTGCCGACTACTTTTGAAGATTTTTCATCACCTTTAGCAATAATTTCAATCGCTTCTGCAGCACCACCACGTAAGCTATATACGTTATCAATACTACCACGGCGTACATGTGTCAATAATGCCGAGATAGTAGCGTGTTGCGGTGATACGGCAATATCGATATCGCTGCCATGTACTAAATCTATATAAGCACTTCGCTGAATTAGCACCATCGCTTTACGTACACCTAAGCGTTTTGCTAACAAAGATGACATAATATTTGCTTCATCGTCGTTGGTGACCGCAATAAACACATCGAATTGATCAATATGTTCTTCGAGTAACAGTTCTTGGTCGGAAGAGTCACCAATAAAAACTAAGGTATCATTGAGCTCAGAGGCTAAGTATTCCGCACGCTTTGGTGAACGTTCAATAAGTTTAACTTGATGATTTTTTTCTAAGATTTTAGCTAAGCCGGCGCCTATATTACCACCGCCAGCGATCATAATTCTTTTATATGAGGCTTCAAGTTTTTGCAGTTCATTCATTACCGCACGAATATGGATAGTGGCAGCAATAAAAAACACTTCATCATCTGCTTCAATAACGGTAGTACCCAGCGGACGGATAGGTTTTCCGTTACGATAAATAGCCGCTACTCGTGTGTCAACATTAGGAATATGCTCGCGCAAAGTTGACAGGGCATGACCAACCAATAACCCCCCGTAATAAGCTTTTACGGCAACTAAACTGACTTTTCCTTGGGCAAACTCTAAGACTTGTAGTGCACCAGGGTAATCAATTAAACGCGCAATATCACGAGTAACTAATTGTTCTGGAGCAATAACATGGTCTACGGGTATGTTTTTTGATTGAAAGAGTTCTTTTTGGTAGCGTAATATTTGTGATGAACGAATTCGGGCTATTTTATTTGCGGTGTTAAATAAAGTATAACAAATTTGGCAGGCGAGCATATTCGTTGCATCATCACTACTTACCGCGATAACCAACTCGGCATCCTCTGCACCCGCTTGCTTTAATACATCAGGGTGACAGCCATTACCAATAACAACTTGCAAGTCCATTTTATCTTGTAATTCATGCAAGGTTTCTGCATTGGTATCAATGAGCGTAATATCGTTACGCTCACCAACAAGATTTTCAGCTAATGTTCCGCCCACTTGCCCTGCGCCAATTATTATTATTTTCATAAGTTAACTTTCATTTTTAGTCTTTAAGCGGCAAGGTTGAAAGATCATCAGAGCCTATATTTTTTTTTCTAATTTAGCGTAATAAAAACCGTCCATTGATTGCTCATTTGGCAAAATTTGCCAGCCTATGTCGGTTTTTTCATTTGTTATTGGTACTAATTTAGCATTGTTATTCTCAGATAAGAACTCTTCTATCTGTTGAATATTTTCTTCGGGTAAAATACTACAGGTTGCATAAAGCAAAATACCGCCAGGTTTAAGTAAAGACCAAATGTTTTTTAATATTTGTTGCTGCAATATTGCCAGTTTTTCAATGTCTTCTGCTTTTCTCAACCATTTTATATCGGGGTGGCGACGAATTACACCGGTAGCCGAGCAAGGTGCGTCGAGTAAAATACGGTCGAAAAGTTGTCCATCCCACCATTCTTGTGAAGCAGCATCAGCAGTAATGACCTCGGCTGATAAGTTAAGGCGCGATAAGTTTTCTTCTACTCTTAATAAACGACTTTCTTCAATATCAATGGCCGTCATTTTTGCTAAGTCAGGGGTTAATTCTAGAATGTGGCAAGTTTTACCACCTGGGGCAGCACAACAATCAAGTACAAAGTCACCCGCTTGAGTATCGAGTAATATCGCGGCTTGTTGAGCCGCACCATCTTGAACTGAGATCCAACCATCAATAAAGCCAGGAAGCTTATTAACATCTACAGCAGCAACGAGTTTAATCGCTGATGATTTATCGTCAACGAGTGCTACAGGGATTTCTGCTTGCTCGAGTAAAGCTAAATATTCAGTCACATTATGGTGGCGTTGATTGACTCTTAACCACATCGGCGGTCGCTCTAAATTAGCATTAAGAATTTCTTGCCATTGATCAGGGTAAGCGTTTTGTACCTTTTTGATAAACCAGCTTGGGTGTGAATATTTTATTGGATCAGGTAACTTCGCTGCGATTTCTGCTGCATCGTCTTTGGCTAGGTTACGTTGAACATTACGTAAGACACCATTAATTAAACCTCTTAAAAAGTCGCACTTTAAAGGTTTTGTTGCTGCTACTGTTTCACTTACCGCCGCGTGGTCAGGAATGCGCGTATGCTTTACTTGATATATGCCCACTAGAATAAGAAAGTGGCCAACCCGTTGTTTACCTTTTAATGGCTTATCCATTAGCTGGCGTAAGTCATATTCAAGTGCCGGTAAATACCGTAAAACGCCGTAACAAAGTTCTTGTAAAAGTCCTTTATCTTTACCTTCTACTTTTGCTTGAGCTTTGGGTAACTCATCGCTAAGGCTTCTGCCTTTATCAACAACAGCAAAACAACACCT